>NZ_CAXHZD010000001.1:0-1280266 GCF_964021855.1 uncultured Sulfitobacter sp. | reverse complement strand
CCGGTAAGGGGGGTTCTAAGGTTTGTTCCAAATACCCGCAACCCCTTTTTTCGGATTTTTCATCTTTAGTCAAAAAACCTTCACAAAAGCCTGTTTTATTGGCGTTTCAGGCATTCGTTTTCTTGTCGGGCTATTGAGATATGCAGTCCGAAACAGCGTTTTGCTGTGATTTCCGTCATTTTCGGGCCTTTAGGCGATTCACTTTCGGTGGAATCGCAGTGGAATCGGCGACTCGTCCACGCCATTGGGCCGGAATCACATCCCTGCCCCATCCGATCCTTACAAAGTGTGGACGCGCAGCTGATCGCCACAGGTTTTACGCGCTATATCCACCACATGCTGGTGATGCGTCAGATAGATCGCCTGCCCGGTCTGTCCTACACGTTGCATCAGCGTACAGGCGGCGCGAGTCCGGTCTTCGTCAAAGGTTTCGAACACGTCATCACAAAAGAACGGCAGGATGCGCCCGTTCTGCGCCATCTGGTCATAGGCGGCCGCGCGCAATGCCAGATACAGTTGAAACCGCGTGCCTTTGGACATATCGGCGGCCTCTTTCAGGGTCATGTCGGATGTTTGGACGGCTTGTAGAATATCACCGTTCCGGGCCGGTACGGTTTTCAGCTGACCATAGGCACCGTTCGTCAGGTCTTTGAACGCCTGCTCGGTTGCTGCAAGCATCCCGCTTCTATGGGCATCGCGATACCGGCGGATCGCTTCTTCGGCCAGGATATGGCCAAACCGCCCCTCAAGATATCGCAGCACGGCATCTTCCATCTGTGCCTCAAGGGTTCGTTTTTGCGCGACGAGGGATGCAACCGCGCTGTCAGCCCCCACGCCGTTCAATGCGATCTGCGCGCCCGTTCGTTTCTCAATCGCGCTTTCCAATGCTGTGCGGGTCCGCGACAGGTCTTGGGTAACGGTGTCGAGTTCCACTTGGCACATATCGGCGGGGTGATTGTCGAGCAACTTGGCCGCGTCATCCGATGATGGCACGCCCAACACCGACAATAGTGACGTCAGCGTCTCTTGCGCCTTGGTCCGCAGATCGATCGCATTTTGAGCGACCGCTGTTGCTGTACGTAACTCTTCCAGAGTTTGCGTCGGGATTGTCGCATCAAACACCTGCGCGATAAGCTGCACCTGATCATCCAGCACACTGATCTTATGTGCCGCGTCTTTGGCCGCCTCGTCGTGACGTGCGTATTGCACCTCAAGCTCTTGGCGTTGGCGGGCGATCTCTTGTGCGTCGGCGATTTGCCGTTGATAGGCGGCATAGCGTTCGAGGGCTGTTTCCCCTCCGGCTGTCTCCAGCTTGATCTCATCCAGGCTGCGCTCAAACTCGGCTATATTTGCAGACATGGTTTCGACCTGCCGGCGCAGTTTGCGGATCGTTTTATCGGTTTGGGCAATGTCGCGCAGGGTACGGGTGCCGTCCCACGTCAGCGGGTCCGTTTTTAAGTCTGGTATATAGTGTGCGACGGCATCGACCCATTTGCTCCGCGCCGCATCCATTCTACTTTGCGCCTGTTCCTTGGCCGCGCTGCGGCGATCCGCTTCGGCCTTGGCGGATCTTGCGCTTGTTTCGGCCAAGACCAGCGCTTGTTTCTGTGCCTGCTGTCCAGCAAGCTGGGCCTTGGCCAATTTCATCAAACCGGACAGTGATCCGCCATCTACATTTAATATAGTATATAGTGTGTCTTTCAGATCTTGAGCCTGCGCTTGTAAATCAGCCTGCGCGGCCTCAAGCGTCTCAAGCTGTGCTGCAGCCTCTCCTGCGTCATAGGCATCACTGACCCACCGCGCGAAATCATCTGCGGGTAGGGATTGGGGCAACCCGTGCTGTTGCAAGCAGTCGGCCAGCTGAGCGGCCAGCTTCTCCACAGCATCCATTGCCTGATCATGACGGGCTTTGGTCTGCTCGTGTTCCTCGCGGGCCTCAATCTCGTTGCGCTGCGCCTGCCGGTTCTCGGCGATCTCTTTGCTTTGTGTTGCGCGCAGTTTGGTCTGGGCGTCATCGGTCTGCATGGCCGCCTCGAATGCATCCGCCGTCGTGACATCCAGCTTGGCCTTATGCGCCCGCCACAAGCTGTCGCGGGTTTCCCGCGTGGTTTTTGCAGCCGCATCATCAACCAAATCAGGCTGAGCTTGCGACAGCTTGACCTGTGTTCGCGCCTGATCCCAACGCGCCTGCGTCGCCGCGCATTGTTGCGATGTATTTTCGGCGGCCCGCTGTGCCTGTGTCAGCTCTGCGTTCAGTTTTTCAGCTTGGGCCGGCGTGACTTGTAGATCAGGTACGATATCAAACTTCACGCCGGGTCGGGCCAGCTTGCGCAACGCATCGGATTTGCTCTGCCGTGCCGTGGCAAGCTTATGCTCGGCCTCGCTATGACGCGCAACAATATCTTCGGCGTCTGCCGTTGCAACCACCCGGTCCAAAGCGGGGTCACCACTCACATTTGCGCGGGCGTCTTCCGCCTGCCGCACCGCGTCTTGCAGTTTGGCCTGCGCGTCACATGCCTCTTGATTGGCGGCTGCACATGCCTTTTCTGCATCGGTCAGATCGCCCCTTAACCGCTCCAGCGTCGTCAGGTCGGATTCCCCCAGAACATAGCGGCCCAAATCCCCCGTCGCCTGCAAACCGATCCCCAAAAGCTGCTCGCGCAATTCCTGCTCTTCTTGGTCAAGCTCGGCCTGACGCCGTGGTAAATCCAGCAGGCCGGTTTGCGCGCGGCTCTTCAACTCTTCCAGCGCGCCCAGCTGATCCGCTGCATTGAGCACTTCGGGGTCAACAATCAGCCCGTCCATCCGCGCAGCAATCTCTTGCATCTCGCGACCAGCTTGTTCCTGTGCCGCCGTAAGCGCCACGCGCTCGGTCATCCGATCAAGCAGTTGTTCGGGGTCGATGTCCAACGCCATCGGGTAATGGGCGATCGGCTTAAGCTGCTGTTCAAGCTCGCGCAGTTGCGCGGCGAGCGGGTGCGCCTCTAGCAGGTTTTCCAACTCACGCTTGCGCAAGGCCAGATCGGTTTCTTCGCGGCGCAATCCAGCCTCAAGCGTTTGGGCGCTCTCCAACTCGGTGCGCAAGGCGCGGTAGGCCGACGCGCTTATGTCTTGGTCTTTGATCTGCTGATTGACCTCTGCCAATTCCGCCTTCAGCACCGCAAACTCTGATTTCGTCCCGCCCTTGCGGTAAATCTCAAGCGATCTTTCGTTCACATCTTCCAACACCTGCGACAGATCACTGATCCCCGCCGCAGCCGAGAACAACAGCTTGCCAATATCCCCTTTGCTCTTGGTAATTTCCTCGCCGCCTGCCTCGATGGTTTCGTCATCCAGACACAACAGCTTGCGATATTCATCCACCGTCAGATCGCGCAGTGCATTGGTTAGCATCGTATCAGGGGTCACCTGCCCTTGTGCGTCCAGCAAATTCGGTTCGCGTTTGGACAGTCGGGTAAAGCTGTGCGCGGCCCCGTCAATCTCGACCACGCCGCCGACGCGCAGGTTCGCGCGTTGGTGTTTGAACGCATAGGGTTCATTTTTCGGAAAGCCGAACAGCAGCCGCAGATACCCTTCCATCAACGTGGTTTTCCCAGCCTCGTTAGGCCCAAACACGATGTGAAAATCCGATCCGCCGGCAGGTGCTTCGCCAAAATCAATGGTACGGTCAGTGAAATGACCGAAGGCAGACAGATCCAGTTGGCGCAACCGCATCATTCGCCCTGCCCCCGCATCTTGGCGACCATCGACAGGATTGCATCATCGGTCAGGCGGGTCAGCAGCGCGTCTTGCGCCGCTTCATCCGGTACCAGTTCGCGACGGCGTTCCGCGGGCAGCAACGCCAACATCTGGTCCAGTTCCTTGCCCAGATTTTCCCGTGACGCGGGCGATGTGGCGACCTCGTGCATCAGTTGTTCAATTTCGTCCACCGCGCTGTCTGTGCCCGTGGCCGATGGCGGCGATACATCTAGTATAAGCTTCTCAAGCCAGAGCCCGCCGATGTTTTCAGCCATATGCGCGATTTCGGCCTGCCAATAATCCGCCAGCTGTCGCAAGCGCCACGCCATCGTGGTTTGCCCCGTCAGCCGCAGCCGCAAAATCGCAGCGCCCCTGCCCGCCTCGGCCTTCAGGCAACGCCGCAAGGCATCGCGGACGTCATCATCTGTTTCAACGCCGTCCAACACACAATCGCAGGCGCGAAATTCCAACAGGGACGTGGGCAATTCCGATACGTCGATTTGCCCGTCCTGCACCGTTAGGATGCTGGCGGACTTCGGGCCAGCCTCGCCGATGTCGCGCCCTTGGGGCATGCCAGGCATCACGATCCACGGGTTCTGCCCATGCACCTGCCGTTTATGCACATGCCCAAGCGCCCAATAATCAAAATCGGTCTGCGCCAGTTCCGCCACCGAACAGGGCGCATAAGGGTCATGGCCCGCCGCCCCCATCAGCGACGTATGCATCATTGCGATGTTCACAGCGCCTGGCACCGGGGCCTTGTATTTGGGCAGCAAACTGTCGGGCGCGTGGCGGCCCCGAAAACTGACGCCATGTATATAGACAGGATGATCCCCCAGCTGGACCATGCCCCCCTTGCCATCAAAAACATGCACATTCGCGGGCAATGCAATTTCGCCAGCGATCGGGTTTTCCGCGTCGTGGTTCCCCTTGATATAGAACACCTGCACGCCTGCATCGGCCAAACGCTGCATCTGCCCGGCCAGATAGGCCGCCGTTTTGGCACTGCGTTCCTGACCATCGTATAGATCGCCCGCAATCAAGAACGCCGCAACGTCTTCGTCGATGCAATATTGCACCATTGCTTCCAGCGCATGGCGACTGGCATCACGCACCTGCGCGGCAAGGCGATCATCCTTTAACGCCAAGCTGCGCAAAGGCGAATCCAGATGCAGGTCGGCAGTGTGCAGAATGCGAAGTGTCAAAAAGATCGGCCTTATCGCGGGACAAAGAGCTGTGCATTCTTTGTCACGCAGTTCACTTTCGGTTGCAACCACTGGCTGCTGCTTTGATCCTTGGGGATCAACACGATATGACTGCCGCAGCCCTGATCCAGAAAGCGCGCAACATGAATATGCCTGATGCTCCCCTGACCCAAGACCTTGTGTTGGTGGGCGGCGGGCATGCCCATGCTTTGGTGCTGCGCAAATGGGGGATGAACCCGCTGCCCGGTGCGCGGCTGACCGTGATCAACCCCGGCCCGACCGCGCCCTATACCGGTATGCTGCCCGGACATGTCGCAGGGCATTACAGCCGTGACACGCTCGAGATTGATCTGGTGCGTCTGTGCCGTTTTGCCGGCGCGCGGCTGATTTTGGCCCATGCGACTGATATTGACCGGACAGCACGGCTGATCACGGTCGAGGGTCAGGGGCCTGTCGCTTATGATGTCGCCTCAATCGATATTGGTATCACGGCGAGTATGTCGATCCCCGGCTTTGACGAACATGCCGTCGGGGCCAAGCCGCTGGATGTCTACGCGCAGCGCTGGCGCGATTTCGTTGCTGCGGCCAAAGACGGGTCAGCCGAGCCCACCGTGGCCGTCATCGGTGGCGGGGTCGCGGGATGCGAGCTGGCACTGGCGATGTCACATGCGCTGCGCCAAGCGGGCGTTGAACCAAATGTCACCGTGATCGAGGCCGGGCTGCAGATATCTGGCGTTGGTGATATGGCACGGCGCAAATTGCTAAGCGTGATGGCGCAGGCAGGCATTACCCTGCGCACCGACGCACGGGTCACCGGTATTGAGGCGACACAGGTGCTGTTCGATGGCCAAGAAGCCGTGGCGGCGGCCCTGACAGTTGGTGCCGCAGGAGCGTTTCCCCATGGATGGCTGTCAAAAACCGACCTGCCCCTGATCGACGGATTTATCGAGACAACGCCCGATCTAAGTATCAAAGGCGATCCGTCTGTTTTTGCCGCGGGCGATTGTGCGGCGATGCCCTTTGCTCCGCGCCCTAAGGCCGGTGTATTTGCTGTCCGCGCCGCCCCCGTTTTGCACCATAACCTGCGTGCCGCCTTAACCGGTGGCCCCCGCAAAACCTTCAAACCGCAAAACCACTACCTCAAGCTGATCTCCTTGGGCGGCAAATCTGCCATGGCCGAGAAATTCGGCGTCGCATTTTCCGGCACGCTCTTGTGGCGTTGGAAGGATCGCATCGACCGCGCGTTTATGGACAAGCTTGATCACCTGCCGCAGATGAAACCCACCAAGGTTCCAGAAGTCGCGGCACTTGGCACCCGCGAGATGTTACAAGACAAACCCCTGTGCGGTGGCTGCGGGGCCAAGGTGGGCGGCGCACTTTTGTCAGATGCCCTGTCGACCCTAGACACGCGCGCGAACCCGCAAGTCGTGACGGGAGTGGGCGACGATGCTGCCATCATAAAACTGCCCGGCGGTCGGTTCCAAGTCCTCAGCACCGACCACCTGCGCGCAATGGTCCACGATCCGGTGCAGATGACGCGGATCGCTGCGGTCCACGCTTTGGGCGATATTTGGGCGATGGGGGCCAGACCGCAGGTTGCCCTGTCCAGCCTGATTCTGCCGCGCATGTCCCCGCCCCTTCAGGCCCGCACCCTGCGCGAAATCACCGATACAGCCCGCGCGGTTTTCGACGCCGCCGGGGCCACGTTGGTCGGCGGCCATACGACGATGGGGGCCGAGCTGACGATTGGGTTCACCGTGACCGGTACGCGCGACACGATGCCCATCACCATTGCCGGCGCGCAACCGGGTGATGTGTTGCTCCTGACGCGCCCGATCGGGTCGGGTGTGATGATGGCGGCGCATATGCAAGGTATCGCCCGAGGTCGCGACGTCGCCAAAACCCTGACGATGATGGAGCAACCGCAGTCGCAACACGCCGATATCCTGCGCGATGCCCATGCAATGACGGACGTCACCGGATTTGGTTTGGCTGGCCACGTGCTGGCGATGTGCAAAGCGTCAGGTCTGCACGCGACATTGACGCACGCCAACATCCCGATTTACGAAGGCGCGCGCGCGTTGTCTGATGCTGGTGTCGCGTCATCCCTTTTGCAGGCAAACCGCGAGAACGCGCCAATGGCAGGAATTGACGACCCGTTACTACACGACCCTCAAACCGCTGGCGGCCTGCTCGCCGCGCTTCCCCAAGCCGCGGCTGAAATCGCGCTGAAGCGGCTACAGGACAAAGGATTGCAAGGCTGGATCATCGGCAGCCTTCAAAGCGGCCCACCCGTTGTCACGCTTGCTTAACGCGCCGCGCCAATTCAAGTGCCGGCTTTAGATTGATCCACGTCAAATACCTGCGCGTGCGGGCTGTCACTGTGGCATGATCGAAACCGACCGGAGCCTGCCAGCCGTGAACGACACCGCAAGCGATCAAATGATGCACCCAGGTGCGCCCAAGTTCCGCGCGGTTACGACCGCCGACCTGTTGCAAGCGCTTAGACTGGGGTGGGCGGATTTGCGGCGCGCGCCGTTATTTGGGCTTGGATTTGCTGCCGTCTATGTGATCGCCGCTTGGATCATGGCATGGATTACATGGCACACCGGAACGACCTTCTGGCTGGTCCTTGCGGTGTTCGGCTTTCCACTGCTTGGCCCCTTTATCGCCGTCGGCCTCTACGAGGTTTCGCGCGAATTACAGGCGCGAAAACGACCAAGTGTGCCCTATGTTTTGGGTGTGGTCATGCTGCAGCGCAAGCGGTCCCTGCCGATGATCGGGGCCATCAGCATTGTGATCTTTCTGTTCTGGTTTTTCCTAGGCCATATGATTTTTGCGCTGTTCCTGGGCCTTTCCCCGATGTCCAATATTTCCTCCTCGGCCGAGGTTTTTTTAACCCCCAACGGGCTGGCCATGTTAACCGTTGGCACCCTCGTAGGCGCGATATTCGCGTTGGTTTTGTATATGATCACGGTTCTGGCAATCCCCATGGTGCTGGACCGCGAAGTGGATTTCATCACCGCGATGGCGGCCAGTTTTAGCTATGTCGCACACAATCTGCCCGTCATGCTGGGCTGGGCGGTTTTCATTGCCATGCTCACATTGGTATCGCTTGTCCCACTATTTCTAGGGCTGTTTATCGTGCTGCCGTTGCTGGGCCATGCCACATGGCATCTATATCATCTGCTGATCGTTCAGGCCGAAGCCCCATAGTCAATTAGCCACTTGGGCTTTTCGCCTCCGCGCTGATGCAGCCTACAGCCGAAACCCGGATTGGGCCAAATTTCGTCTTGCGCCATCGTTTTAACCGCCCCTCTGGCGGGCATGGCCGATTGCCCTACATCGTCTTTTGGATGGTGATATGCGCGACGGCAGGTTTGAGGCCCCTCAAGGGGGCCGCGCATTGAGCCTTATAAAATAGAGGAGTAGACAGATGTTTTTCGACAATTCCATGCTTGACGCCATCGCCCGCGGCGGTTTTCTAAGCGCTTTTGCCCTGTGCTGGATCATTCTTTTGGTGCGCATCGTCGGGTTGCGGTCGTTTTCCAAGATGACAAATTTTGATTTCGTCATGACCGTTGCGATGGGGTCGCTTTTGGCCGGCGCTTCCCAAGCAAACGATTGGACAGGGCTTGTCCAGATATTGGCGGCGATGGTCAGTCTTTTTGCCGTTCAATTCGGGGCCTCTATCCTTCGCCAGCGCAGCAAAGCAATCAGCAACGCGCTGGAAAATACCCCCGTATTTCTGATGCGCGACGGGGTGATCCTGCATGATGCACTACGCGCAACCCGCGTGTCCGAAAGCGATCTGATCGCCAAACTTCGCAATGCGAACGCGTTAGACCTATCGACCGTCCACGCCGCCATTCTGGAAACAACGGGTGATGTATCGATCCTGCATGGTGACAAGATGGATCAGATTGTTATCAAAAATGTGGTCAACGCTTAGACAGGGCGGATATCTCAGGTGGCGGGTTTGGGCCGCCACCTGAGATCGCAGATTAGATAATCGCTTTGCGCACCTGGGCCGACACCCATTCGCTCAGCACCACTGTCGCAAGGATCAGCAGCAGGATCACGAACACCTGATCCCATGCCAAAATGGCCAAGGATGCGTTCATCTTAAGGCCAAGACCCCCTGCACCGACCAGCCCCAAAATGGCGCTTTCGCGAATGTTAATGTCCCAGCGAAAGACTGAGATGCTCCAGAACGCGGGCAGGATTTGCGGCACGATTCCGTAGGTCAGAACCTGCGCAGGCCCTGCCCCGGTTGCCGTGATCGCTTCAATCTGGCGGGCGTCCGTTTCCTCGATCGCCTCGTACAGCAATTTGCCGACAAAACCGATCGACCGCAGCGCGATGGCAATGATCCCGGCCAGCAGACCCGGCCCGATAATCGCCACCAACAGCAGCGCCCAGATCAGCGAATTGATCGACCTCGACGTCACGATGATAAACAACGCAATCGGCCGCAGGAACGTGGTGGAAGGCGAGGTGTTTCGCGCCGCCAAAAAGGCGACCGGGATCGCAATGATGACCCCGCCGACAGTGCCCAGTGTCGCAATATTCAACGTGTCCCACAGGGGTTTCATCAATTGCGGCAGATAGGCCCATTTCGGGGGCATCATGCGGCTGCCAATATCCAAGGCCTGATCGGGGGCATCCCAGACAAAGGCCCAGATCGTATCCTTGGACATAATCTGCCAGCACCAGACAAAAAGTGCCACCAGAGCAAACCAACCGAGCCATAGCATCGCACGCTGGGCGGGGGCGCGGTGCGCCCATTCACGAGGTATTGTTTGTGTCATTGCAGGAACTTCCGCAGATAGCTTGAACTATATTCGGCCACCATCACGATGGCGATGATGATCAACAAGATGGCACCCGCACTGTCATATTCGTACCGGTCAATGGCGGTATTCAATGTCGCGCCAATGCCGCCCGCGCCGACAATCCCGATCACCGCGCTTTCGCGGAAATTGATATCCAGACGGTACAGCGACAGCCCGATCAGACGCGGCATGATCTGTGGCTGGATCGCATAATGCAACATTTGCAACCAAGACGCACCAGTTGACCGGATCGCCTCAACCTGCGCTTCGTCGATCTCTTCGATCTCGTCCGCCAGCAGTTTACCGATGAAACCGATGGTCGCGAAGGACAGCGTTAGAAAGCCCGCAAAGGGGCCAAAGCCAAACATCGCCACCAGAAAAATCGCCACGATCAATTCCTGCAACGACCGGCTGATGGCAATAACCGCGCGGCAAAATACATACACTTGGCGCGGCACAATATTGCGCGAGGCACCGATGCCAAACGGGATCGACACCAGCACCCCCACGACTGTTGAGGTCAGCGTCATCGTCAGGCTTTCGATCAACCCTTGGCTGATGTCCTTCCAACGGCTGCTGAAATCCGGTTGCAAGAAGCCCATAATAAACCGTTGTCCGCGCTCCAACCCTTCGGAGACGCGCTGCCAGTTCACCTCGACCGACCCAAGGGCCAGTACCAGATACACCAACACGCCGATTTGCAGGGCAATGCGAACACGTTTGTCTGACACAATTTGTGGTGGCCGCCGCCATGTGCCGGGATAGCTGCTCATACCATGACCTCGGCGGCCTGTGCGACGTCCAACGGCGTATTGTCTTCGTCGTCATCTTCGCGGCCCATCGTGTTCCAGTCTTCAGCGCCGTAAATTTCGGTCAGTGCGTCTTCGCTCAGGTCGGTTGGGGGGCCGTCAAATACCACTTCACCCGCGCGCAGGCCGACAATCCGTTCCATAAAGGATTGCGCCAAAGGCACATCGTGGATGTTCACGATAGCGGGCAAGCCGCGTTCGGCGCAAATTTCGGTTAACAGACGCATGATCTGACGGCTGGTTTTTGGATCCAAGCTGGCCGTGGGTTCGTCCACCAGCAGCAGATCGGGTGTTTGCATCAAGGCGCGGGCAATGCCGACCCTTTGGCGCTGTCCACCAGACAAGGCATCGGCCCGCTTGTCCGCATGTTGCAACAGCCCAACGCGGTCCAGCAATTCATAGGCGCGGCGGATATCCTCGGCCTCAAAGCGGCGTAACCAACTGCGCCAGAACGGAACATATCCCAACCGGCCCGACAATACATTTTCCATCACGGTCAAGCGTTCGACCAAAGCATATTCCTGAAAGATCATCCCGATCCGTCGGCGCTGATGGCGCAGTTCTGTACGACCCAACTGCGCAAGATCGACATCCCCCAACCACACCTCGCCCGAGGTGGGTTCAACCAAACGGTTGATACAGCGGATCAAGGTGGATTTCCCCGCCCCCGATGGGCCGATCAGCCCGACAAGCTGGCCTTTGTTGATCTCGAGCGTCACATCGCTCAGGGCCGTGTCACCCGTCTTGTAGGTTTTCGACAGGTTTTTCAATTTCAGCATTATGAACGCTCCGAAATGCAACAGGCGGGCATCTGCGCCCGCCTGTCCTGGTTAATTTCTAAAAAGTTACTGGCAGTTGTAAACGACGCCGTTTGCATCGTCGATCTTGCGGATCACTTCCCAGTCTTTTTTGAACGCGATTTCGATAAACTGCGCTTCGCCGCTTTTGCCGAATTCTTCTTCCAAAGCGGACCCTTCCCAATCAAACGAGAAGAAAGCCTCTTTCACTTTGGCCTGCAAATCGGGCGTCAGGTTATGCGCCACACCATAGCCGGTCGTTGGGAAAGTTTGCGATGTGTAAAGGGTCGTAAGCTGATCGTCGGTGACCACTTCACGCTCCACCATCCGCGCCCTGACAGAGTTCGCGATGGCTGCTGCAGGGTAATCTTTGTTCGCAACGCCCAAGATCGAATTGTCGTGTTTGCCTGAGAATACAGGTTCAAAATCGCGGCCTGCTTCCATGTCGAAATCTGCCTTAAGGATCGCGGAAGGCGCTTTGAAGCCAGAGTTCGACGTCTCGGAGGTAAAGGCGAGTTTCTTACCTTTGATGTCCTCGATTTTTTCGATGCCGGAACCGGGGTAGGAGATAATTTCCATCTCGTAGCCAAACGATCCGTCAGCGGCCGCCATCATTGCAAAAGGGCGCAGGCCGCCACAGGCCACGGCCAATGGGTTCGAACCGGTGTTAAAGCCCGCAACGTGCAAACGCCCGGCGCGCATCGCCTCGATCTGGGCAGCGTTGGATTGTACCGGGAAGAACTGAACTTTTTTGCCGGTGATTTCGCTCATGTGGTCCAGAAAACCGGACCAAACTTCGGCGTAAACCGCTGGGTCTTCAACCGGGGTATAAGCAAAAATCAGCGTCGACGGATCAATCTGATCAGCGGCATCTGCCGGAATATCCGCGATCAGATCACCATCCGCATCGGTGTAACGATCGCTAAGTGTAAACTCGGCAAAAGCGGGTGCAGTCATCGTCGCGAATAGCGCCACCGCAGAGGCGGCCTGCTTGAAGTATGTCATGGTCTCTCCCTAAAAGTATTCTTCCTAACGCCCTGCCAGAGCCAGATTTTTTCGGCCATCATATCCGGTCAATCCCCTTGTTTTTAAAGGTCTTTGACACGGGCACCTGTCACGCGTTCTACGCAGAATTCATTACATCTGCAGTTGAACACCTGTCAAACGCTAACAGCACTTAAATCGTTGATTTTACAAAACTTTCACATTTCTCAGCAGGATTTATTAGCGGCGATCCTTGCCGCCATTCGGCAATGTGTCAACGAAAAAACCACGCGGGCTGTGAGCTGATGGATCAAAACACCGCGCAACGTTAAGTCGTAAACCGGCACCGCGGAGCATCGAAGAACCATCCCGCGCAGTCGGCAAGGGACGTGTGAGTTTGGTTATTATGTTGGAATGCGGAGATTGAGCTGTTTGGCATTGCAGTGGGATACCGCATTAACCATCCGAGTTGGCGTGGGTAGTATCGTGCGGGTTCTGGCTCCCGGCCCCATTAGTCGAGCGGGCGGCAACATCCGCAACGACATCGCTCCCCTGCGATCAACAAGTCAGTGACAAAGGCCACCTAACCGGATCATGCCAAATTGAGGCTCCGCTCGTCTGGCCGGCAGGGTAATTCGCACGTCATCCAATAGCTTTGCAGGGTTTCCAGAACAGACTTCATACCCTCTTTATTGTGCCGCTTCACGATATATCCATTCACCCGCTCGGCATAGGCGCGCTCGATGTCTTGCACGCTGTCTGATGTTGTGAACATGAAAACGATGCTGCTTGATGCGTCACTGTGTGACCGAAGTTCTTTCAAAAACTCATGCCCGTTCATCCGGGGCATGTTTATGTCCAGTAAAACCATAAATGGGTCAGGCAGCCTCCCAGACTGAATCACCTCTAACGCCTCTATCCCGTCTTCGGCCCGTTCGACAAAGGTGCCCGGCGCGATTTTGGAAATCGTCCGCTCGACAATCATTGCATCAAGGGGGTTATCCTCGACCAAAAGAATGTTCATTTGACGTGCCATATTAGGCAACCTTACTCAGCTCGGGGTCTTCGGATGTTTGGGTATTGGGCCAAAAGAACGTGAATTCAGCGCCTTCCTTCTCTGATGATGACACCGCGATATTGTAGCCATGACGCTGCACCGCTTTTTTCACGATGGCCAATCCGATACCCGTACTTTCCGGCTCATCCCCCTTCCGAAGGGTCTGGAAAACATCGAATATTCTGCCGTGAAACTCGGGCGAGATACCCTTGCCGTTGTCACGAACTGAAACTTTCAGCTGGTTGCCCTGATCTTCGACGCTCACATCGATCTGCGCGGCATCCGGTTCGGGGTGATACTTAAACGCATTCGTGATCAAACTTTCGAGGACACGGCGGAAATTATAACTGTCGCAGGATATTTTATCGACGTCAGAGGACAGCTTTATCTGTGCAGCGTCCACACAAATATCCACGACGCAATCGGCGATTAACGCCTCGAGGTTCATGCTGGGGGGGACTTCGGCCTCAAAGTTGCCAATCCGGGAAAATTCCATAATGCCCTTTGTCAGGTCATTCATCCGGTTCAACCGCTCGTGGATCATCTTGAACTGGCCTTTGATCTCGGCGTGATCATCAAGGGGGCCAAAAATTTCCTCCAGATCTTCCTCGATTATATCAGCGAGATACCCGATCCCACGTACCGGCGTCCTTAGGTCATGCGACGCGATATAGACGAATTGTTCGATTTCAGCATTTGCGCGTTCCAAATGTTCGGTTTTTGAACGCAAATCGACGGTAAGCTGACGCGCATAAGCTTGTGCGCGCCTGTTAGACCGCGCAAGCATCACCAGCAAGGAGAACACCAAAATTTCAATAATCAATCCGCCGATCAGGATCAGTGTCGGCTGTTCCGAACCATTTTGTTGCCGAAAGGCCGCGTTCGTGCGGATATCAAGGACCCAGTTGCGCCCGTACATATCCAGCGAAACCGTATCTGAAAACATCGGATTGTCGTCGTGTAGAGGGTCCTCGTCGCTATGTTCATCGTAAATAATTTTGTCATTGTCACGAATGCTGAACCGGACCTCGCGCAGGTCTTTTGACAGCAGGCCTTCGACCAGTTTACGCACGACAAAGGACGCGTATACGACGCCCGCAAATTGTTCTTGCCGTGCCTCTACAGTTTGCGGTTTTCCGCCACGATAAAACGGCGTGTAGAACAGGAAACCCGGCGTGTGACCGCTGTCCTGCGTCAGGACAATTGGCCCTGTAATCTGGGCGGTGCCACTGTCGCGGATCGCCAAAACGCCAGCCCTGCGATTTGTCTCGTGCGCAACGTCCAGACCAACAACCGCCGCGTTTATGTCTTCGGGTTCGATATAGGTAATCGGCAGTAGGAAATCTTGATCATGCACCGGATAGACATCGAAACCCGGGCCTTCGGCGGCACGTGCGGCTTGAAACTGCGCGAATTCATCCCTTTCCACATAAGAGATAACGCCAAAGCTGTTGGCCCCTGGATATCGTTCGCGTATTTTCAGCGAGCCCGCAAAGGCCTTCCAATCCAAACGGTTGGTCTGACCGTTCAGCGCATCAACATGCGCCACGCCGGACCACAACGCGTCTTCATATCGCGACATACGATCGACAATCAGGCCAATTGCACGGTCTTTCGCCGCATGAAACCGGTTTTCGACCTGCAAATCAACTTGATGCCTTGAATATAGATATGCGCCAATCGTCATCGCCAAAGACATCAAAACGATGGCGATATGTAAAATGGAAACGCCCCCCATATGGGGTTCTGAAGACTTCACCACGGGCACCCTTTAAACAAAAGCCGAAACGACTGAATTTGATAGGGCAGTCATCCCGCAAACCTATTAAATTTTGGTGAAACACGGCCTCACAAAGACATGTTCTTTGGGGGGCGACACCTAAAATTGCCATCAAAAAGCGAATAGAAAAATTGCGCAGCCCGCGCGCCTGTTCGCATGGTCTGGTCAAGCAAACCGCGCCCGATCGCCCCTCGAAGGGCGCTGCCCCCGGCATCGATTGCCGACGTTTAAGCGTCGAAAATCGCTTAGACCGGAATTTTGCTCGTGTGTTTAATCCGGCGCAATGCAAACACGGTCGACGTCCCTGCAACACAGTCAAGATCCAGCAAGCGGCGCATTAATACCGCTTCAAAATCAGCGATATCCTGCACCACCATATGCAACATGTAATCCCAATCCCCGGTGACGGAATACGCCTCAATAATGGCAGGCTCCGCGTCAATGGCCTGTTGAAAAGCGGCGCGCGCTTGGGCGTCCTGAGACTTCATTCGCACCTGACAATAGACGTCCATTCCGCGCCCGACCTTGGCCGGATCAACAAGACGCACCGGCGGGCCGATGATACCGCGTTCTTCCAAACTACGGATGCGGCGCCAGATCGTGGCGGCAGAACTGTTTGTCGCCTCGGCAAGGTCCGCCACGCTACACGAAGCGTCTTCTTGCAGGATCGAAAGCAGTTTTGACTCGGCGGGGCTAAGCGGCGTTATTTCATTCATGATTTGAGTATATTTGAAACGTTCAATTCATCAAGTGTCAATACAGCAACCTGATTGAACACATCCCCCAGCCAAACCGAGGTATTTATACCAAAACCAATCACCACCCATGCGAGGCCGCCCCGTGACCGATCAAACCCCTATCCTAAAAGACTACGCCCTTAGCGATCGCTACTCGCGAACCTCGGGTCGGGTCTTTATGACCGGCACGCAGGCCATTGTGCGTATGGCGCTGGATCAGGCGCGCCGCGACCGGGACAATGGGCTGGACACGCGCGGCTATGTCTCTGGCTATCGCGGATCGCCGGTGGGCGGGATCGACCTTGAGATCGGGCGTAACGCCAAATTTGTTCAAGAGGCAGGCGTGACCTTTCTGCCAGCCGTGAACGAGGAATTCGGTGCGACCCAGATGATCGGCACACAGCAAGTTGAAAGCGACCCCGACAAGCAATGTCTTGGGGTGTTCGGCCTGTGGTATGGCAAGGGTCCCGGCGTGGACCGTGCGGGCGACGCGCTGAAACACGGTAACGCTTACGGGTCGTCGCCGCATGGTGGCGTGTTGGTGGTCGCGGGCGACGATCATGGTTGCGTATCCTCGTCGATGTCGCACCAATCCGACGTCGCTTTCATGAACTTCTTCATGCCGACGCTGAACCCGGCGAGCGTGGCAGAGTTCCTGCCATTTGCCGAATGGGGTTATGCGCTGTCGCGGTATTCGGGGATGTGGGTGGGGTTCAAGGCCATCTCAGAAACCGTCGAATCCGGCATGTCTTTTGACCTGCTGCCCCCGCGAGAGTTCGCCACACCCGACGATTTCACCCCACCCGCTGACGGCCTACATTACCGCTGGCCCGACCTGCCCGGCCCGCAGATCGAGGCGCGGTTGGAACATAAAAAAGCCGCCGTCCTGGCATTTGCCCGCGCCAACCCTATTGATCGGGCCGAATGGAACCATCCCGCGTGCTTTGGCATTGTCACGACCGGCAAATCCCATCTGGACGTGCTAGAGGCGCTGCGCTTGCTTGGCATTGATCAGGCCCGCGCGGCAGAGCTGGGCATCGACCTGTACAAAGTCGGCATGGTCTGGCCGCTAGAGCATGAAGGCGCATTGGCCTTTGCGCAAGACAAGGACGAATTGCTGGTCATCGAGGAAAAGCGCGGCATTATCGAGAGCCAGCTGAAAGAACATTTCTATGACTTCCCCGGCCGCAAACCACGCCGCATGGTCGGCAAACGCGATGAGAATGGCGACCGGCTGATCCCGTGGACGCAGGAGTTGGGCCCGGTCATGCTGGCCCGCCACATTGCCCAGCGGTTGGAGCGTAATTTTGCCGATCTTGACCTGACTGACGTGGCCAACAAAGCGAGCCCCACACCCAACCCGATCAACATCCCCGGCGCGACACGCACGCCCTATTTCTGCTCGGGCTGTCCGCACAACACATCGACCAAGGTACCCGAGGGCAGTCAGGCCCTTGCGGGCATCGGGTGTCATTTCATGGCCAGTTGGATGGGGCGTAACACGACGTCGCTGATCCAGATGGGCGGCGAAGGTGTGAACTGGGTGGCCAGATCGCAGTTTAACGGCAATCGTCATATCTTTCAAAACCTTGGCGAGGGCACCTATTACCATTCGGGGTCACTGGCCATTCGCCAAGCCATCGCCGCGGGCACCAACATCACCTATAAAATCCTGTTCAACGACGCCGTCGCGATGACCGGCGGGCAGTCAGTAGATGGCCCCATTTCGGTCGAGGCGATTGCGACATCCGTTTTAGCTGAAGGCGCAAAGAAGGTGGTGATCGTTTCCGATCAGCCCGAACGGTTTCACCGCGCCGACCTGCCGCGTGCCGTCACCGTGCATCACCGCCGAGAGCTAGACCGCATTCAACGCGAATTGCGCGAAATTTCCGGCACCACCGTGCTAATCTATCAGCAGACCTGCGCCACAGAAAAGCGCCGCCTGCGCAAACGTGGTCAGATGGAAGACCCCAAGAAATTCGCCGTCATCAACCCGCTGGTCTGCGAGGGCTGCGGGGATTGTTCCGTTGAATCCAACTGCCTAAGCGTCGAACCCCTAGAGACCGAATTCGGCCGCAAACGTAAAATCAATCTGAACACCTGCAACAAGGATTTCACCTGCGTCAACGGTTTCTGCCCCAGCTTCGTGACCGTCGAAGGCGGTACGCTAAAGCGCGGCGAAGGGCGCGGCAAAGCAGCGTTTGACCGGTTGTCGCAAACTCTGACCGCCCCGATCCAGCCTGATCTGTCAAAGCCTTGGGATATCGTCGTGACCGGTGTCGGCGGCACTGGGGTCGTGACAGTTGGGCAATTGGTCGCCATGGCCGCCAACCTCGAAGGGAAAGGCGCGTCGGTTCTGGATTTCATGGGGTTCGCCCAGAAATTCGGGCCCGTCATCAGCTATATCCGCATGGCCAACAGCGCGGCAGAGGTTAATCAGGTGCGGGTCGAGCCCGGCTCTGCCGACGCGTTGATCGGCTGTGATATCGTTGTCAGTTCATCGCCCAAAGCATCGTCGACCTATCACGCGGGGACGCGCGCAGTGGTGAATACCGCCGTAATGCCAACCGGCGATCTGGTGCAGAACCGCGATGCCGATCTGAACGCCGATACCCGGCTACAGGCCATATCCAAAAGCGTCGATGCCACAGGCTTGCACACGCTGGATGCCAACGCCCTGTCCGAGGCCCTGTTGGGCGACACGGTATTTGCCAACGTGATGATGCTGGGGGCCGCGTGGCAAGCCGGGCTGGTGCCGCTTTCTCTGGCCGCGCTGATGAAGGCCATCGATCTGAATGGTGTCAAACCCGAGCAGAACAAACGTGCTTTTGGCTGGGGGCGGTTGGTGGTGCATGACCGCGAGGCGGTCGAGGCCGCCGCGAACCTGCCCGTCAGTGCCGTTCAGACGCTGGATCAGATGATCCAACGTCGGGCGGCATTTCTGGCCGAGTATCAAGATGCAGCATGGGCGGACACCTTCCGCGCGACCATCAAAAATGTGCGCACAGCCGAGACCGAAATTATCGGGGCAGCAGGCCCCCTGACCGAGGCAGCCACAAAGGGGTTGTTCAAGCTTATGTCCTATAAGGATGAATACGAGGTTGCGCGTCTGCACAGCCAGACAGGATTTATTGAGGGTTTGAAGGACCGGTTTGACGGCGACGTCACCATCCGCCATCACCTTGCCCCGCCCATGCTATCCGGCGCGAAAGACGCTCGTGGACGCCCGATCAAGCGCAGTTTTGGACCTTGGATGCAGATTGCATTTCGCGGATTGTCGACGATGAAACGCTTGCGCGGCACACCGTTAGACCCCTTTGGTTATACCGAGGAACGCCGGATGGAACGTGCTTTGATCCGTGAATATCGCGCGGTTCTGAAAACGCTTACCGCAGGCCTAACCGCCAGCAATGCAGAGGATGCTGCCCGCATCGCTGGGCTGGTCATGGATATTCGCGGCTTTGGCCCGGTCAAAGCCGAAGCGGCGGCGCGGGTACGGGCGAAAATTACTGAAAGTCTGAAGGCATTTTGAACGGTCTGACATACGGGTGGCGATGACATACGCATATGCACCGTTGCCACCCCTATCAGGCGGGCAGCGGTTTGCGCTTACGAACGCTGATCAACAATCCGACCGTCAGGACCACGAGCGCGAAAACACTGATCAGGCTTAGGCTTTCGCCCAAGATCAGCGCCCCGAGGATAGCCCCGCCCCCTGGCACTGCCGCGAGGATGAACGAGGTGTTTCCATTGCCAATCGTTCGCGAGGCATAGGCGATAAAGAGAAGGCCAATCAGGTTCGGCACAAAGCCCTGATAGATGGCTTGCAGCACCAGCGGCCCCATAGGTGCCGTTGCGATGCCGGACGGCAGCCAAAGCGCCCATATCGGCAGATAAATAACCGCGTTCACGATGGTCCCACAAAAAATGATCTGCATCGCACCCAACTGCCACCGCTCGGACAGGATGACATAAGATGAGAAAAACAGCGCGCCGATCAAAAACAGGATGTCGCCAATCCATGCGTCTGCCCCGCTGCTGACGCTTGCATCAAAGGACAGCGCGACCGCGGAAACAAGGATCATGCCGGCCCCTAGCAATTGCCGAAATCCGGGCCGCATGCGCGTGATAAAGACGGCAAAAATGATGCTGATCAAGGGCAGCAGCCCGTTCATGAATATCCCGCCATGCGCAGCAGGTGCATATTTAAAGCCGGAAAAGACGGTCAGGATATAGATCGGCCCCAAGATAAATGAGACAACGGCGATCTTTTTAAGGCTCAGACCCCGCCACGGCTTGTAGTAAATGCAAAGCGGCACAGCCACCAGCGACGCCAGACCATAGCGGAACGCGGCCAGATCATAGATCGTCAGCCCACTGTTATTGGCGACCCGACTAACAATCAGCCAAAAAGACCAGACAAAAACAATGCTCCACGCGGCGGCATAGCCGGTGAGGTTGGCAGGAACGTTAATGGGCATATGCGCTGTGTCTGACCTGATGGGGAAAAAAGGGGCCGTGGGCCTAGCAGTAGGTTTCGGCCACCCCATAGGCAAGGGCGTGGCTGTAGAAAAGACAACGAGACCCCGTCGTGCATCCGCCAGATCATTAAAGGATTTGAATAGTTTTCACCGTTGCGTAGATCAGGCAGAGCCGCTAAACGCCCCTTTCGAAAAAGCGGCAAACGACGTACCATATCGCCACATCATTCATTTGATGTTTCTATATTTCCTTCGGCTCAGCGCCCAGGCGCACGACATGGACCCAATGAAAGGTTTTGCTGTGCAGACCCCCTATTACCTGATCGATAAATCCAGCCTCCTGATCAATCTTGAAAAGATCGCACAGCTACGTGCGGCCTCCGGTGCCAAATGCCTGCTCGCGCTGAAATGCTTCGCGACGTGGTCGGTCTTTGATTTCATGTCGGAGTATATGGACGGATCGACCTCGTCATCGCTGTATGAGGTTCGCTTGGGCCATGAAAAGTTTCCGGGCGAAACCCATGCCTATTCGGTTGCCTATGCAGATCACGAGATTGATCAGGTGCTGGCCCATTCCGACAAGATCATTTTCAACTCAATCGGTCAGTTGTCGAAATTCGATCGCGTATCCCAAGGGCATGTGCGCGGGTTGCGGGTCAATCCCGGCGTTTCCACATCCGAATTCGATCTGGCCGATCCCGCCCGCCCTTTTAGCCGGTTGGGCGAACATGACCCGGCCGAGATCGCCAAGGTCAGCGATAAAATCAGCGGTTTGATGTTTCACAACAACTGCGAGAACGACAGCTTTGACCGTTTCGACGATATGCTGACCCTGATCGAAGACCGCTTTGGCGCGTTGATCCACGGTATGGATTGGATCAGCTTGGGTGGCGGCGTTCACTTTACCGGCGAAGGCTATCCGCTGGACCAACTTGCCGCGCGCCTTAAGGCATTTGCCCAGACCTATGGCGTGCAGGTGTATCTTGAGCCGGGAGAAGCGGCGATCACCGGTGCCGCGACGCTCGAGGTGACGGTGCTGGACACAATGCATAATGGCAAAAACCTTGCCATCGTTGATAGTTCCATCGAGGCGCATATGCTGGATCTGCTGATCTACCGCGAGCCTGCAAAGGTCACCCCGAACGTGGGCGACCACCAATGGATGATCTGCGGAAAATCCTGCCTTGCCGGCGATATCTTTGGCGAATTCCGATTTGACGCGCCGCTAAGGGCCGGGGATCGCATTTCATTTCAAGACGCTGCAGGGTACACAATGGTCAAGAAAAATTGGTTCAACGGCGTCAAGATGCCCAGCATCGCAATCCGCGAGCTTGATGGAACCACACGCATGGTGCGCGACTTTGACTATGACGACTTTGCCGCGGCACTGTCCTGAACCCACTAAAAAGAGGTCTTTTGAATATATGAAACGTAATGTTCTGATCATCGGCGCAGGCGGTGTTGCACAGGTTGTGGCCCATAAATGCGCGCAAAATAATGATGTCTTGGGTGATTTGCATATCGCAAGCCGAACCCTGTCAAAATGCCAAGAGATCATTCAAACCGTCCACGACAAGGCGGCGATGAAACAGGACGGCGTTTTTGAGGCGCATCAGGTTGATGGTATGGACAGTGCTGCGGTCGCGGCGCTGATCACCAAATCGGGCGCGCAGATCGTGATCAACGTGGGGTCGCCCTTTGTGAATATGACAGTGCTTGAGGCCTGCATTCAAACCGGTGCCGCCTATATCGACACCGCCATTCACGAAGACCCGACCAAGATTTGCGAAACGCCGCCATGGTATGGCAACTATGAATGGAAGCGCCGCGAAGACTGTGCAGCCGCAGGTGTGACCGCGATTTTGGGGGCTGGGTTTGATCCGGGCATGGTCAATGCGTTTGCCCGCTTTGCCGTGGACGAGTTCATGGACGAAGTGACCTCGATCGACATTGTGGATATTAACGCCGGTGACCACGGCAAATATTTCTCGACCAACTTCGACCCCGAGATCAACTTTCGCGAATTCACCGGCACCGTGTACAGCTGGCAGGAAGGCGCGTGGCAAGAGAACAAGATGTTCGAGGTTGGCCGCGAATGGGATCTTCCCGTTGTGGGCAAGCAAAAGGCCTATATGTCCGGCCACGACGAGGTGCATTCCCTCGCCGCGAACTATCCAGAGGCTGACATCCGGTTCTGGATGGGCTTTGGCGATCATTACATCAACGTCTTTACGGTCCTGCAAAACCTTGGGCTGTTGTCGGAACAGCCGGTCGTCACAGCCGAGGGTCTAGAGGTCGTGCCGCTGAAAGTGGTCAAGGCCGTGTTGCCAGACCCGTCGAGCCTTGCGCCGAATTACACAGGCAAAACCTGCATCGGTGATCTGGTCAAAGGCATCAAAGACGGCAAAGAGGTCGAGGTGTTCGTCTATAACGTCGCCGATCACAAAGACGCCTATAACGAGGTCGGCAGCCAGGGTATCTCCTACACAGCGGGCGTGCCCCCCGTAGCCGTGGCGATGCTGATCGCCGATGGCACTTATGACCAAGGGGTCATGATGAACGTCGAGGAGCTGGACCCCAAGCCGCTGTTTTCACTGCTTGATAACATCGGTCTGCCCACGCGCGTCAAAGATGCCAAGGGCGACCGTGAATGGAACCGCGCCTAGGTCACCCTGCGCTGGTTCACACGGGCGTTTAACGGCGGGTGCGGATGTTTCAGTTTGACGGCTTAACCAGGCAGTTGAACCGAAAACACCGTGCCCGCCGCATTGCTATCAACCGCGATCGCCCCGCCATGGGCGCGCGCAATGGTGGACGCGATATGCAATCCAAGGCCAAGGCCCTCGCCTTCTGACGTCCGGCCGCGCTGGAACGGACGGAACAGGTTCTCTCTTAGCTCTGCCGGGATTTCCTGCCCCTGATTGGCGACGCTGATGATGACCTGACCGGCACTGCATTCGCCGACCACTTTGATCGGCGTTCCCGGTGCGCCGTGTGACATCGCGTTCGACAACAGGTTTGAAACTGCTTGCGCAATGCGCGATGCGTCACAGGTGATCGGACGGTCAAAACGCAAGTCCAGCTCGACTTGGCGTTCAGGGGCCACGGTGCGTATTTCTTCGACAACTTCGGTGACGGCAACGGCCAAAGGCGCGTCTTCGGTCGAACGGATATTGATCCCGCCGCCAAGCCGCGATTTCGCGTGCAGCATCAGGTTATCAATCAGCTCGTTCATGCGGTGCAAGGGCGCGCGCATCAGGTTCAGCGTCGACCGTGCCTTATCCGGCATCGGCTCTTTGCCCAACAGCCGCAGACCGGATGCAAAAGCGGCAACCGGATTGCGCAGGTCATGCCCCAAAATCGCGACAAATTCCT
Source organism: uncultured Sulfitobacter sp. (assembly GCF_964021855.1). NCBI lineage: Bacteria > Pseudomonadati > Pseudomonadota > Alphaproteobacteria > Rhodobacterales > Roseobacteraceae > Sulfitobacter > uncultured Sulfitobacter sp. The sequence continues at coordinate 1,256,468 of NZ_CAXHZD010000001.1, read as the reverse complement.
CTTGGATTTGACCCAGCTTGCGCTCGTGCTCCAGCTCTAGCTCTTGTGCCTCGATCCGTTCCTCGGCCGACAGGCTGCGCCCGATCAGATTGGCAAACATCTTTAGCATCGCATGGGCCCGCAAACCGCCCAGATCACGCGGTTCGGTATCAATGGCACATAGCGTCCCGAAAAAGCTGCCATCACTGCGGTAAATAGGGACCGAGGCATAGCTGACGATGCCAAATTTTGCAGCGATAGGATCGTCGCGATAAACCTTGTCTGTCGCGACATTATTAAAGATGACCTCGTCGCCGGTGTCCCTGACAGTCTGGCAAAACGTCGATTGAATTTCGATTTCGTCGCCTTCGGCAATACCAAAATTTACCTCGTCCACCGAACGGCATGCAACCCACCGGTCATTCGTGACACGGGCCACGGCGGCAAAGCGCGCGTTCGTCGCCAACATGACCGTTTCTAAGATCGTCCGAACCAGATCACTTTTGACCAGCCGCTCAATATCGATCTGAAAATCATGTGTGCCGTCTAGATAAGCCTGATGGTCCTGGACCACAGACATTTGGGATGACTGTTCGCTCATTTAGAACCCTCGCAAAAATAACGGCTATCCGACCCGTTGATCAAATTCCCGACAAAAATAAGTGGGAAAATACGCGGATGCCAGCGAAATCTTAAGGCTTTTTTAATGCGCGGCTGGCTAGCCTATGGGTTGGCATCCATGGGATGCACCTTTGCCGATCTTGGGGCCGGTCATGCCATAATGGATTGCTGGTCTTGGGCAATGATGATGTCGCAAGGATATGCGCTTTCCAGCACAAGCTTTGCGTTCGGCAAATCATTCCCTTCGGCCTTTGCCTGCGCGTCCCGAGGGGTATAGCCATGGTCGATCCAGCGTTGCAGCAGGCGTTGTTCCAAGACCTGCAGGCTGACGTCGATGCCGACAGACAAATCCCAAATCTGCCGTAGGTCCCGCCAAACGGGTTGGTCCAGCATCAGGTAATTACCCTCGACCAGTATTGTCGTTGTTTCGGGGCGTATGATCCCCGCCCCCGCAATTGACATATCAAGGGATCGGTCGAAGCGGGGAAACACGACATCATCCTCGGTTTTCAACCGCCGGATAAGGTGGATGAAACCAGCGACATCGAAAGTTTCAGGGGCACCTTTTCGGCTTAGCAAACCGCGTTCGATCAGCAGGGCGTTGTCCAGATGAAAACCATCCATGGGGACGACCTGCATGGTGCTGTCGTTGCGTTCAAGCGTTTCGGCCAATGTGGATTTTCCGCTAGCGGGCGGCCCGGCCAAAGCGACGATACGCCGCTTGCCGGTATATGCCACCGCGCCAATTTTACGGGCCAACGCCTCCAACACAGCGGGTGCGCCCTAAGCCGCGTCCGGCACGGCAGCGCCTGTCATGAATGCAACTGCGTCCGACATCGTGTAGTTTTTCGGATCAATCACACAGAGACGTTTACCCAAACGGTGCACGTGGATACGGTCCGCCACCTCAAACACATGGGGCATGTTATGGCTGATCAGGATGATCGGGATACCACGGCTTTTGACTTCCAGAATAAGCTCCAGAACCCGTCTGCTTTCCTTGACGCCCAAGGCCGCTGTGGGTTCGTCCAGAATAATCACCTTTGACCCAAAGGCCGCCGCACGCGCCACGGCGACGCCCTGACGTTGGCCACCCGACAATGTCTCGACCGCTTGATTGATATTCTGGATCGTCATCAACCCCAGATCGGACAGCTTTTGGCGGGCGATGTCTTCCATCCGCTTGCGGTCCAGTTGCCGCAAGACCGATCCGCGAAAGCCGGGTTTGCGCAATTCGCGGCCCATGAACATGTTGTCGGCAATCGACAAGGCAGGTGACATGGCCAGGGTTTGATACACTGTCTCGATCCCCGCATTGCGCGCATCAATCGGCGAACGGAAGCGGATTTCTTCGCCCTCCAGCGTCACGGTGCCCGCGTCTGGCGTCACAGCGCCCGAGATCGCCTTGATCAACGAGCTTTTGCCAGCACCGTTGTCGCCGATAATGGCAAGGATTTCACCCGGCATCAGATCGAAGTCACAATTATCAAGGGCCGTTACCCGGCCATAGCGTTTCACCAGCCCGCGGGCTTTCAACATCGGTTCCATCACGCGGCTACCTTTCTAATCCATTGGTCCACTGCGACAGCGCCAATAATCAACACGCCGATCAGCAAGAAAGTCCATTGCGCGTCGGCCCCAGCCAGTCGCAACCCAAGTGTAAAGACACCCACGATCAACGCCCCAAAGAACGTTCCAAGGATCGAACCACGCCCGCCAAACAGAGAGATACCGCCAATCACAACCGCCGTGATGCTTTCGATGTTCAGCAACTGCCCAGAAGTGGGGGAGACAGAGCCGATCCGCCCGATCAGCGCCCATCCTGCAAAGCCACAGATCAAACCGGCGATGGCATAGACCGAGATGATGGTCCTTTTCACGTTAACGCCCGACAGCTCGGCCGCATCCGGGTCATCGCCCACAGCATACACGTGCCTGCCCCAAGCGGTGTGTTTCAGAACATAGGACAGCACGAGCACCAAGAGCAGCATGAAAATCACGCCAAGGGTAAACACCGCGCCGCCCAGTTTGAATTTCGTCCCCAGCAGTTGAAGCAAGGGGGCCTGCGCTGCAATGTCTTGGCTGCGAATGGTTTCATTCGCGGAATATAGAAAATTCGCCGCCAGCACGATCTGCCACATGCCAAGCGTCACGATAAACGGGGGCAGCTTCATCACAGCGACCAGCCAGCCGTTCACCGTGCCGATCAAAGTGCCAAAGGCAAGGCCCAAGACAACGGCAACCTCGGCAGGCAAACCATAGCGAAAGGTCACCTGCCCCATCACGACCGAGGAGATGACGGCAATCGCGCCAACGCTAAGGTCAATCCCCGCCGTCAGGATAACAAGGCTTTGCGCCGCGGCCACGATGCCGACAATTTGCACCTGCTGCAAAATCAACGTCAACGCGAAGGGCGAGAAGAACTTGGACCCCATCAGCGCGCCAAAGACCACGATTGACGCGACCAGCACGATAAGCGGCACCAGCGCTGGCGTCACATGTAACGCGTGGTGAAGTTTCCCAACGAAGCCTGATCCGGTCTCATCAAAATGCGCGACATCTGTCGTGGCGCTTGATGCGGCGGCCTCGAAATTATCCCTGGTGGACATTGTTTTCTCCCCCAAATCCCCAATGCGAGAGTGGCAATCACCCTCATTTCGTCTGTTTCAGTCGGGCGCGTATTTTCCGCCCGACTGACGTTATATTTTTACCGTGGCTGTATCAGCCCCAGCAAAGCTTCTTGCCTTCAGCGACACTGATGCTTTCGACGCCGTCAACCGGCTTGTCGGTCACAAGTGCTACGCCAGTGTCAAAGAAATCCTTGCCTTCGCTGGCTTGTGGCTTTGTGCCATCCTTGGCAAAAGCTGCGATTGCTTCGATCCCTTTTGATGCCATCAGCAGCGGATATTGCTGCGACGTGGCACCGATAACGCCGTCCTCGATGTTTTGAACACCCGGGCAACCGCCATCGACCGATACGATCAACACGTCATTCTCGCGGCCAATATCCTTAAGCGCCTCATAGGCACCGGCAGCGGCAGGTTCGTTGATGGTATAGACAACATTGATGCCCTGATCCTTGGCCAGAAGGTTTTCCATGGCTTTGCGGCCGCCTTCTTCGTTACCGGCGGTCACATCATTGCCCACGATGCGCGCATCGTCTTCGTCGCCCCATTTATTGGGATCGCCCAGATCAATGCCAAAACCTTGCAAGAAACCCTGATCGCGCAGAACGCCAACGGTGGGCTGGCTCACGGCCAGATCAAGCATCCCAATTTTCGCATTCGCTGCATCATCACCCAAGGCGGCGGCGGCCCATTGGCCGATCAGTTCACCAGCAAGAAAGTTATCCGTGGCAAATGTCATATCGGCGGCATCGATCGGGTCAAGCGGCGTATCCAGCGCGATGACCAACAGACCTGCATCGCGGGCTTGCTGCACGGCAGGCACGATTGAGGACGTATCGGATGGCGTCAGCAGAATGCCTTTGGCACCGCTGGCGATGCATGTCTCGATCGCGGCGACTTGTGTTTCGTGGTCCCCGTCGATCTTGCCAGCATAGGAGTTAAGCTCCATGCCCAACTCAGCGGCTTTAGCCTCTGCGCCTTCGCGCATTTTTACGAAGAACGGGTTTGTGTCCGTTTTGGTGATCAGACATGCCGAAACGGCGTGGCTGCCGGCAGATGCGGTGCTTGCCAGTGCGATCAGACCCAATGCGGTCCCTGCGATAAGTTTGTTCATGCTATTCCTCCCAGAATTTCAAACAGCGCGGCGAATCAACCGCGACGACAGGATTAAAATTCAACTAAACCCCGCGCCTGTCAATTAATAAGTAAACTTGACTTATTAATTATATCGCTGCAGTTTTATAAATGGATTTGGATAAGTTGAGCGCGCAGCATGAATGATTACACCGCGATACGTCCTTTGGGCCACGGCGCAAACCAAAAAGGACTGCGCAACCATAACGAGCGGCTGGTCCTGTCGCAGCTTCAGCGTCATGGCGCGATGCCCGGCAGTGATCTGGCCCGCCTAACAGGCCTGTCCGCCCAAACCGTATCCGTCATTTTGCGAAAGCTGAAAAACGATGGGCTGACGCAACAGGGCAAACCCGTGCGTGGCAAGGTCGGCAAACCGTCTGTCCCGATTACGCTTAATCCGATGGGCGCTTTGTCCATCGGGTGTAAGCTGGGTCGTCGAAGCTGCGATCTGATTGTGATGGATATGTGCGGTGCGACCTTGTTCAAGCGCAGCCTGACCTATGAGATCGCCCTCCCCCAGACGATTTTTGAGTTCTTGGCGACAAGCTATGCCGACGCGCTTGTCGAAATTCGCCCTAAAGCAGCGGCGCAGCTGTGTGGATTTGGCATCGCGGCCCCCTTCGAGATTTGGAAATGGGGCGCGTCGAATGGGAACACTCCCGAGGAATTTCTGTCCTGGAAGGATTTGACATTTCACGAGGAGATTGCCCGTTTTACGGACCTTCCGGTGTTCATGCTGAACGACGCCACCAGCGCCTGCTGGGCCGAACATGTCTATGGCCGTGGCCGTGAATTCCACGACTACGCCTATTTTTTCGTCTCGACTTTCATCGGCGGCGGCATCGTTCTTAATCAGTCTGTTTATGAGGGCAACAGGGGCAATGCTGGCGCATTTGGCCCGTTGCGCGTCGGCGACCGCGCGGGGCGCACCAAACAATTGTTGGATGTGGCCTCGGTCCATGTTCTGGAAAGCGCCCTGTCGACAGCCGGACATGACCCCCGTGATCTTTGGAAACAGCCGCAAGATTGGTCGGCCTATCCGGCAGAGGTTGAGGATTGGATTGACGGATCGGCCCATGCCATTGCACAGGCGTGCATGTCAGTTTGCGCGGTCATCGACTTTGAGGCCGTGGTGATTGACGGCGCGCTGCCCCCTGATGTGCGACACCGCTTGGTCGCCGCCGTCACTGCCAAGCTGCCCGCAGAAGACAGTCGCGGCTTGCTTTTACCCGCCATCGAAGAGGGTGTTATTGGTGGCGAAGCACGCGCGCTTGGGGCCGCGTGCGGCCCGATTTTCAGCCAGTATTTCTTTACCACGCAGTTTGCCTCTCTCGAGCAAACACAGTCCGAGCGGGATCGCGGATGAAACGTTCCACCATCAACACCCTTGTGGCCCAAGCGGGCGATATGATCGCGCGACACGGCTTTGTGCTGCCGCCCTTTGCCGATTGGTCGCCTGCTGATTTTACCGCCCACAGGCACAGTGCGGCACATCTGATCGACGCCCGCTGCGGCTGGGATGTGACCGATTACGGTGCGGGGCGGTTTGACGAAATGGGCCTTGTTCTGTTCACATTGCGCAATGGTGTGCTGGCTGATCTGAATGCGGGCCGCGGCATGTGCTATGCCGAAAAATTGCTTATTTCGCGTCAGGATCAACTGTCGCCCATGCACACCCACAAGATCAAAGCCGAAGACATCATCAACCGCGGCGGTGGCACGCTGGTGGTCGAACTGTTTGGCTCGAATGCCGCAGGGCGACTGGACCCCGATGCCGGGGGGCAAGTGATGTGCGACGGTCAATGGGTGACCTTCGACGCTGGCGACAAACTGCGCCTTGCCCCCGGGCAAAGCGTCACCTTGCGCCCCGGCGACTGGCACGCCTTTTGGGGCGAAGGCGCGGATGTGTTGATTGGCGAGGTCAGCACCGTCAATGATGACGAGACGGATAATATCTTTCACGAACCAATTGCCCGGTTTTCCCGGATTGTTGAGGACGCGGCCCCCACGCGGTTGCTGGTCAGCGACTATGACAATCATTTCAACGCGGATTAAGCGCAGCTAGCGGCAGATGTATCCCCCGTGCCTTTGCAGTGCTTCGCTAATGCGAATGTTAAAAGGGTCCATAATTCACCTGCAAGCTTTTGCCAAAACGTTGAATAGTTTGCCCCCTTGATGCAGTAAGTAACCATATGGTGCCGGCGAAACGGATGGCGCAGAAACTGCAGGAAGTACCTACGTGACATATCAGATCGGCATTGGCCCCAATAATAGAAAATCGGTGTATTTTGATGCCACTGTCGCGGATGGTGTGGCGTGTTTTTCAGTCTACAATCACATGTTCATTCCGGCGCATTTTGGCGACCCCGCGGCCGAATATGACAGCCTGATGAATGGCGTTGCAATGTGGGATGTGGCAGCGCAGCGGCAGGTCGAAATCGTAGGGCCGGATGCGGCAAAGCTGGTGCAATACCTCACAACGCGGGACATCACGAAAACCAAGGTTGGCCAGGGCCGCTATGTCCCGATATGCGATCACGCAGGCAATCTGATCAATGATCCGGTGCTGCTGATGCTGGCCCCCGACCGGTTTTGGCTGTCAATCGCGGACAGCGATATCGCCCTATGGGCCAGCGCCATCGCGGCGGAACGCGGCATGAATGTGCAAGTGTTCGAGCCGGACGTATCGCCGCTGGCCATTCAAGGGCCCAAGGCCGAAGCCGTGGTTGCCGATCTGTTTGGCAACTGGGTGAAGGATCTGAAATACTTCGGGTTCAAGCAAACCCAATTGCTGGGCATTCCCTTGGTACTGGCACGGTCGGGATGGTCCAAACAGGGCGGGTTTGAGCTGTACCTCCAAGATGGCGCGCGCGGGTGTGACTTGTGGAACATCGTCAAAACGGCAGGCGCGCCCTATGGCATCCGCCCCGGTGCCCCCAATGACCTTGAGCGGATCGAGAGCGGGTTGGTCTCTTACGGTGCGGATGGCCGCTTGCAAACAAACCCCTGCAACCCGTTTGAGATTTCATTGGGAAAGCTCGTTGATTTTGACACCGAGGCGGATTTTGTCGGCAAAGCAGCCCTGCGAAAGATAAAAGACGAGGGGCCAAAACGACTGCGCGCGGGCTTTTTCCTGTCCGGCACGCCAGTGGAAAACTGCGCCCATCCGCTGGACATTAAAACCAGCGACGGGCGTGTTGTCGGCCTGCTCAGCGATTTTATCTACTCCCCCCGTTTTGCCAGCAACATCGGTGTCGGAATGATCTCGACCGCCCGCGACTATGACCCACATGATTTGATGATCGTGCAAGATGGTGCCCCCCGTCAGGTCACGGTTACAGACTTGCCATTCATGAAAGACAATGCGCCCTAAAAGCGGGTCCCACTCTAGCCCCGCAAGCGAAAACCCAAGGCTGCCTGCCCGGCGCGCAGCCCCTTTTCACTGCACGGCTTGCCGGATCGCAAGTTGCCAACACCCCCACATTTGAATTAGAACATATAGTGAACATATGGAATCATCTGTGTCGTGCAAACCTACAAATATACGCAAACTCAGCAACGGGCCCAGTTCGGGGCCTGCGCAGACGCAATGGCACACGCTGTCGGAAATTTTTCCGACAGCGGCCACCGATACAGCAGGTTTGGGTTTTTTACTGTCCAAACTTCCCGTCAGCAGCGCCCCTGTTTTCTGGGTCCAAGACCGACTGTCACGGCAAGAGACAGGTCACCCCTACCTGCCGGGTTTACCGAAACGTCCCATCATCCGTATCGATGTAAACCGTCCCGTCGATGTTCTGTGGGCGATGGAAGAAGGGCTCAGATGCACGTCCCTTGCCGCGGTGATCGGCGAAATATGGGGCGACCCCAAGGCACTGGATTTCACCGCCACCAAACGGCTGGTGATACGGGCAGAACGCTACGGAATACCCTGCTGGCTGGTCCGGCGCGCGGCATCGCCCGACCTCAGCGCCGCGCGAAACCGGTGGCGTGTGACATCGCTGCCGTCCCTGCCCCATCCGCACGACCCCAAAGCCCCCGGCGACCCGCGCTGGCAGGTCGAACTGTTCCGCGCACGCCATACCCAGCCCGGCACATGGATCGCAACCCATGACAGGGCGGCGGATCGTGTCGATATATCTTCCCCATTTCGCGATGGACCGATGGCAAAGAACGATGGAGAGGCAAAGCGCCGCGCCACCCGATGACGTGGCCGTTGTTCTGGCCTGCGAGGGGCAGCACGGCCCGATCATCCATGCGGCCAATCGTCCGGCGCGCCTTGTCGGGGTCCACCTTGGTGCCCGCGTCGTGGATGTCAAAGCCGCCTGCCCCGATCTGCGCGTTGAATACGCCGATCTCGCCGGGGACGAGATTGCCCTGAACCGCCTCATGCTCTGGGCGCGACGCTGGTGCCCTTGGACAGTCGTGGACGGTGCGGACGGGCTGATACTGGATACAACCGGTGCCGATCATTTGATGGGCGGTGAGGCGGACATGTTAATCGAGATGGAACAGCGCCTGTCGTTTCTGGGTCTCACCTCTCGGGTGGCGGTTGCGCCGACATGGGGGGCGGCATGGGCGCTGGCGCGATACGGGCAGGTCAGAGCGATTTGCCCCGCCGAACGATTACCGACCCAACTTGCGCCCCTGCCCGTTTCCGCGCTGCGCCTGAACGAAGCCACCCTGATCTTGCTGCGCCGTCTCGGCCTCAAGACCATTGGTGCCATCGCCGATGTGCCGCGCCTGTCTCTGACCCGCCGCTTTGCCCGCGAGGCCCTGCGCGCCAACCCGCTGCTCAGGCTTGATCAGGCCATGGGGCATCTGGCCGAACCTGTCGCCAGCAAGGAGACCCGGCCAAGGATCAAGGCGCAAACACCACTGCCCGAACCGATCCAAGATCCAACGGCCTATCTGCCGGACCTTTGTGAGGACCTTTGCAATCAGTTGATCCACCATGGGTTGGGCTGCCGTCGTCTATCCTTAAGCGTCTACCGCACCGACGGCGAGGTCAGCACGATCGCGGCGGCCATTGCAGCGCCCAGTCGCGATCCCGCCCACCTCGCCCGTCTTTTCGATGACAAGCTGGAGCGGATCAAGCCCGGCTTTGGCTTTGACCTGATCACGCTGGAGGCAGAAACGGTTGAACCCGTCGCCATTGTACAGAACCGGCTGGGTGGCGGATCGGACGAGGAACTGCAGATTGCGCAACTGATTGACCGTCTGGTGGCCCGTTTTGGAGATCGGTCGGTCAAGCATCCTGTGCTTCACGCCAGTCACCTGCCCGAGCGCGCAGAAAGGATGGCCCCTGCGCTGAACACGGCGCAGGATATAACTCTGACATTACCCCGCGAACGCCCTATCCGGTTGCTATCCTCACCAGAAGAGGTGCGCGTCGTCTATGCCGTTCCCGAAGGCCCCCCCGCCCAATTCATCTGGCGGCGGCAAACCCACAAGGTTGCCCGCTATGTCGGCCCCGAACGCATTGCACCGGAATGGTGGAAAGACCGCCCCGGCACACGGCTGCGCGACTATTTCAAGATCGAGGACCAGTTTGGCAAACGCCTGTGGTTGTACCGAGAGGGGCTGCATGAGGACGGGCGTGGCGGCGATCCCCGGTGGTTCATCCATGGGATGTTCGCATAATGCCCGAGATGGACAATCAGCGCCCCCGGCGCACCCTTGATACAGACGGGTTCACCCCCAATCCACGCGCCGCCTTTGTCGAGCTTGGCGTTAGCACCTGTTTTTCGTTCCTGCGCGGGGCATCGGATGCCGTGGATTTATGCGCGACCGCTTGGGCGCAAGGGCATGATGCGCTTGGCGTGGCCGATCTGAACACAATGGCAGGCGTTGTGCGCATTCATGCCGAAGCGCGAAAAGCCTGCCTGCGGCCCATCATCGGCGCGCGTCTGAAGCTTGTGACCGGCGAGGAGTTTTTGGCCTATCCACGGGACCGCGACGCTTATGGGCAGCTTTGCGAAGTGTTATCGCGTGGCAAGATGCATGACAAAAACGGCGATTGGCAGTCAAAGGGGGCCTGCGACATCAGCCTTATGGATCTGGCAGCCAACGCAGACGGCATCCAACTAATCATTCTACCGGATGAGAACCTCGGCCAGTTTGCCGCCAGACTGTCAACCCTCACCCGCGCCCTGCCCACCCTGCGCCATGTCGCTGCAAGCTATCTGTACCGCGGCGACGACCGGGCACGGATCAACCGGTTGGATCATCTGGCCAAAGAGCATGGTCTGGCGATCTTGGCCACAAATGACGTGCATTATCATGCGCCGGACCGTCGCCCTTTGCAGGACGTGATGACCTGCATCCTGAACAAAACAACCATCACCAAAGCTGGATTTCTACTGGCCGCAAATGCGGAGCGTCACCTGAAATCGCCTGTGCAGATGGTCGATCTTTTTGCCGAATGGCCTCATGCGATCCGCGCCACCCGCGCGGTTGCAGATGCCTGCACATTCGACCTGCGCCAACTGTCTTACGAATATCCGCAAGAAACAATTCCAGCGGGCCGGACCCCGCAAGAGTATCTGACAGAGCTGACTTGGAAAGGGGCCGCAGAACGCTATCTGGGGGGGACACCCGACAAGGTGCGCGCCGGGTTGCAGAAGGAACTAGCCCTGATCGGCAAGCTCGACATCGCGCAGTATTTCCTAACGATATACGACATCATCCAATTTGCGCGACACGAGATAAGCCCCCCCATTCTGTGTCAGGGGCGTGGCTCTGCCGCCAATTCCGCCGTGTGCTATGTGCTGGGTATCACTGCGGTCGATCCCGACAAAAACGACCTGCTGTTCGAACGCTTCATCAGCGAGGAACGCATTGAGCCCCCCGATATTGACGTCGATTTCGAACACGAGCGGCGCGAGGAAGTGATCCAGCACATCTACAACAAATACGGGCGCGACCGGGCCGGTCTTTGCGCCACTGTCATCCATTATCGCCCCCGCATGGCCCTGCGCGAAGTGGGCAAAGTAATGGGCCTGTCCGAGGACATCACATCGGCCTTGGCCAAGACGATCTGGGGTAGCATGGGCCGAGAAGTCGGCGAAAAAGAAGCCGCAGAGGCCGGACTTGACCTGCGCGACCCGCTTATTGCGCGCACGATCAAGCTGGCCGATATGATGATCGGGATGCCGCGCCACTTGGGGCAGCATGTCGGTGGTTTTATTCTGACAGAAACCCCGCTGACCCGCACCGTCCCCATCGGCAACGGTGCGATGAAGGACCGCAGTTTTATTGAGTGGGACAAAGACGACATCGACGAGCTGCGCATTCTCAAGGTCGATGTTCTGGCGTTGGGCATGCTGACCTGCATCCGTAAGGCGTTCGATCTGATCGCAGCGCATCACGGGCAGCGGTTCGATTTGGCGACGGTCCCCAAGGAAGACCCAAAGGTCTATGACATGCTGTGCAAGGGCGACAGCGTCGGCACATTTCAGGTCGAAAGCCGGGCGCAAATGAACATGCTGCCCCGCCTGAAACCGCGCCAGTTTTACGATCTGGTGGTGCAGGTCGCCATTGTCAGACCCGGCCCCATTCAGGGCAACATGGTGCACCCCTATCTGCGGCGACGCAGCGGTAAAGAAGCAGTTGAATACCCATCCCCCGGCCCTGACCACGATCCCGATGAGTTGAGAAATATTCTGGGCCGGACGCTGGGCGTTCCGATTTTCCAGGAACAGGCTATGAAGATCGCTATGGTCGCGGCCGAGTTTTCCCCCAAAGAAGCAAACGAGCTGCGCAAGGCCATGGCGACTTTCCGGTCTCGTGGCACAATCGGCGCGTTGGAAGACAAAATGGTCGGGCGCATGATCGGCCGCGGGTATGACCCTGAGTTTGCAAACCGGTGTTTCAACCAGATCAAGGGGTTCGGGGATTATGGTTTTCCCGAAAGCCATGCGGCAAGCTTTGCCCTGCTCGTCTATATATCCAGTTGGATCAAGTGCCACTATCCGGATGTGTTCTGCGCTGCCCTGCTGAACGCGCAACCGATGGGGTTTTACGCCCCCGCACAGATCGTACGCGACGCCCGCGAACATGGTGTCGAGGTCCGTGCACCCGATGTGAATTTCAGCGACTGGGACACGACGCTCGAACCCATGGGGCCGTTAAGGTTTGCCGTACGTCTAGGCCTGCGACAAATAGATGGCCTGTCGCAAATGATGGCGGAACGTTTGGTAAAAGCACGCGGGGGCCCCTTTCGCGACCTCAAGGAAATCAAAACCCTTGCACGGCTGGACGCAGGCACGATCCGCAAGCTTGCCGCGGCAGATGCGTTCCGGTCGATGGTCCTTGACCGAAGGCAGGCGCTTTGGGATGCGCGGGCCTTGCGCGACGCGCCTGACCTGCCCCTGTTCCAAGACGCCCAAGACGAAGGGGTCGAGACCGCATTCGCCTTGCCGCAGATGCCCACCTGCGAACATGTCGTTGCGGATTACCAGACACTGCGATTATCCCTTAAAACCCATCCGATGGCCTTTTTCCGGCGCAGCATGGACCGACAAGGCTATGTTCCCGCCGCCAGCCTGACCCAGATGCGCAACGGGCAACCCGTATCGCTTGCCGGTATTGTGCTGATCCGCCAGCGCCCCGGCAGTGCCAAGGGGGTATGTTTCATCACCTTGGAGGATGAAACAGGTGTCGCCAACTTGGTTGTTTGGCCCAAGGTGATGGCGTTATTTCGCAAGGTCATCATGCAATCCCGCCTGATGCATATCTCAGGAATGGTGCAGCGTAGCGATGAGGTGATCCATGTCGTGGCGCATAAGCTGGCAGATCGCAGCGATGCGCTGGACCGGCTTTCAAACGACGTTATGGACGTCCCCCTCGCGCGCGCAGATGAAGTTCGCAAGCCGCTCCCCAACGGTGCGCCCTCTCACCCTCGCAACGCACGGATCATCCCGAAATCGCGGGATTTCCACTGACATCTCTGCTGGTCCAGAATAAGTGGACGAACTAAGTGACAAAGGCGCTGGTAAGCGTACCGTCGAGGGGCTTGGCGACATACTGATTACTGTAAGGGGGGGTAAACGAACCCCTCAGACGCTGACATATATCAACAATCTGAGGGTTCGATGAATTTGGTTGCGGAAAGGGGAGTTGGACTTTGGCGAACTTTCTTGGCTGTCGGCGGCTGACGGTTATTGCGCGATCAGCTCTTTGGCGTCATCGTCCACATTTTGATGCTGCTCCACCTCGCGTTGTGCCTCTTCATTCTGCTCACACAGATCATCTTCAACCCGCTCAAAGACGCCCTCAGGCATAGGGCTGTGTTTTGCGATCCGGCGGCGATTGCCAGCGGTCGCCAGCATGCAGACCTCGTAGTAGAAATTATCGACCGCTTCCCGAGCATTCTTGGTTAGGAATGTGATCCATTCCTCCACCGTTTCGGCAATCGCTTTGCGCACGGCCATTTGTGTCGCGTCCTCTTGTGTGGCCATGCCCGCGCCAACATTCGCGATCTTAAACATCGCGGCTTGCATTGCTGCGCTCATCGGCACTTCGTTGCGGTTTTTACGTGTGGTTTTGACGGACTTCCGAGACATACGTTGCTCATTTTTGGGTCCTTTGGGTTGGTGTATTTACCGCTTGGGGCGGGATTGTCCCGCGGCATAAAAATTAGATAAAAACGATCTTCTGCGGGTAATCATTTTTTCTCCGCGAAAATGGCGCGAGAACCACTCAACTCTTTGTATTATCGTTGTTTTTATTTTTCCCGCGTTTTTCTCGGCTCTCCGTGGATCTTTCCTGTGAAAGACTTCCCGCCCCAATCGCCATTTTGAGGCGTCGAGCCAGGTCTGGAAGTTTGCTTATATTGCCCGACAGATCGGCTCCTAAAATCCCGCCAATCTTGGCCAATAGCAACCTCACCTCTTCAAGCGTCTTCTTGGCGGCGCGGAAGTCTGCATTCACCCGCGCAAGCTGGACGGAACATGGGGCGCGGGTCACAAAGTCACTCGCGGGCCTGCAACGAATATCACAAAGCGCGACTGTCTGCAGCAGTGCCGCGCGGAGGGGGCATGCTGCCCGCCGTTCTCAGAAGTCTGTTGCTTTATGCGTTTACCACGATAATTGGCAGCATTGACTTATCTTATTGTTTTTGTCAGGAAAGAATAATCTCATCCTAGTAGACACCTTACCAAGTCATCATTATGCCCTCCGCACCCCTGCCATCCCTGCGCATCCCGCGGGCGTTCCTCCCCCGTATGGAGGCACAGACGCGTAATTTACGCACGATCAAACCTTTGAGGTTCCGGTCCCTTTCGGGGGCGGTTGCCGATGTCTGGCATGTCGCGGGGGATCAGGGCGGCGGTGGTTTTTATACCGCGCCTGATCCGCGTCTCGTCGTTTTTCTAGATGAGGTGCCACCCTCAATGGCCCTGAAAACTGCGGAAGGCACCATCGGCAGCCTTGGCACGCGGGCGTTTTTCGTGCCGGCAGGTGTGCCGCTTTGGAGCAGGCTGGGCAAAGCGCAGCACCTGAGCCACATCGATTTCCATTTTGATGCCGCTGCATTGCAGGCGCGGCTCATGGCCGTCGGTGTGCAGGACCTCCCGCAACGCGCGGTGTTTGCCCCTGACGACAGCGCTTTGCTGACCCTGGCGCGCCTTGCTGCGCGCGAAGTCGAGACCCCCCAACGTGGGGCGCTCGTGTTGGAAGGGTTGTTGCAGGCGCTCTTGGGAGCAGTGATTGAACCACGGTTGGATGCCAATGCGCAAATATCCGGCGGCCTGCCGCCTCAGCACATGGCTGCGATTGAGCATCACATGACACAAAACATGGCCCGATCAGTCGGAGTGGCCGAGCTTGCGAAGGTGGTGGGGCTTTCCGAGAGTTGGTTTAGTCGGGTCTTCAAACAATCGGCTGGCGTTTCACCGCAACGCTGGATCGCTGAGTGTCGCGTTGTTGCTGCAAAGAAAATGATGGCAGACCCCCAGCGTCCTCTGGCTGATATCGCAGTGGCAACTGGATTTTCCGATCAGGCCCATCTGTCGCGGGTGTTTCGCCGCTCTGTCGGCCTACCGCCCTCGCAATGGCGGCGCGATAGCCAAGAGATCACTTTCCAGCGGATTGGCACAAATGACGGCGGATACGTTCAAGACCCCGTTTAATAGTTGATCTAATTACTCGGAAAAATGAACAGTGAGATAAACTAACATGAAATTTACATTTTTCCTTATGCTCGGCACAAGTGCATTGGCCCTGACGGCTGGCATTGCACAGGCACAGGACGCCATCGACCTTGGCGTGATTGTCATTCAGTCTGAAGAAGACCCAACCGGCCCGGTGGTGGGCTATGCGGCAGGGACCACGGCCTCAACAAAAAGCGGACGCTCTTTGCTGGAAACGCCGTCATCGATCACAGTGGTGACCACGGACCAGATCGAAGACACGGCGGCCAACAACCTGTCAGAGGCGCTTGGCTATTCTGCGGGCGTCGTAACCGAGGCCTATGGTGCCGACCCGCGGTTTGACTCGATCGCGGTCCGCGGGGCGGATTTGCAAAACCAGATCTATCTGAACGGGCTGCATTTCAGCCGCTCGACCAAGCCGGATTATGGTGCGCCCTCGCTGGATCTATACGGCATGGAGCGGGTAGAGCTTTTGCGCGGTCCGAACTCGGTGCTCTACGGTGCGGGCTCTCCGGCGGGTCTTGTGAACCTGATCCAAAAACGTGCGCAGTTTGATGGCGATACAAACGAGGCGGGGCTGCAAGTTGATAGCAACGGCTCTTATTATGCGTTCGGAGATGCCAACCGCGTGGTGAACGATCAGTTTGCCTATCGCGTTGTTGGTAAGGCAGGCAACCGTGTCTTGGGCATCGACGAATATGACAATCCCGGTGGCTATCTGGGCTTTGCCGCTAAGTATCTGCCGACAAATGCCACGACGATTGAATTCATGGGGTCCTTCCAAAATGATGACCCGGATTCACCGGCTGGTGTGCCGAGTGCACTGGTGGGGACCAGTTCGAGCGAGCAGTTGCGCGATTTCTATTTCGGCAACGAAGCGCTGGAATACGGCGACCGCAAGACTTTCAATCTGGGCGCTCAGATCACCCACGAGTTCGACAATGGCTGGCGGCTTGTAAGCAACACGGGGGTCACAAAATTCGACTGGTCCTATTCCAACCTCTCGGTGGGGGCGGTTACAGGCAACGATGTGGCGCGCACGCAATTGTTGCAAGACGAGGATGTGACCTCCTACGCCACCGACATCCGGCTCGAGGGCGAGGCCTACACCGGAAATGTGCTGCACAACCTTACCTTTGGTTTTGATGTAAGCCGGTTTAAGGAAACCGCATCCAGTATCTTTTACTACGGTCAGGATACCATCGATTATACCAATCCTGATTATTCCCCCATCACATCCGTTCAGAACGGCACAACCTGGTCGGCTGATAAAAACGTGACCGTGGAACAGGTTGGTATCTATGTTGGCGATGAGCTGGAGTTTGGGAACTGGCGCGCAGGTCTGGCCCTGCGTCACGATCAAAACAAAGCAGAGGGTCAGTCCGAAACACTGTACGTCATTCCAGGTTCCGGCAGCTATCCAGGCAGCACCAATCTGACGCGCGACGATAGTGCCACCACAGGTCAAGCGAGCCTTGGCTATGTTTGGGACAACGGTGTTTCGGCCTATATGTCCTACGGCACCTCGTTCCAAAGCTTTGCCGAACCTGGTGATTCCGGCACGGCGCTTGATCCGACGACAGGTGAACAGTGGGAAGTCGGGGCAAAATACTTGCCCGCCACCATCGACGCCTACCTCTCCGCGTCGCTGTACCAGTTGGATGAAAAGAACCGTGCCGTTTATGTCCAGAATGGTGCCGGGGTGCGGGTCTATGATCAGGTCGGAAAATCCCGCATCCGCGGGCTTGAGCTGGAAGGCCGTGCCAATTTTGTGAATGGCTGGAGCTTAACTGGCGGCTACTCTTATACGGACAGCGAAATCATAAGCGGTGACAATAATGGCAATGAATTGGGCCTGACACCGCAAAACACGTTCAAGCTGTGGGCGTCTAAAGAGGTTCAGAATGGTCCGCTTGCGGGTCTTACTGTGGGTGCAGGCGCGCGTTACATCGGTGAGCGCTACGCATTCAATGCCAACACCAATAGTCTTGCCTCCGTCACCTTATTGGACGCGGCCGTATCCTATGATTTCGGCAACGGCAGCGAGCTTCAACTGAATGTGACCAACCTGACCGACGAGGCCTATGTGTCTTCTGTCGGCTATTTTTCCACCTATTACGGCGACGGTCGCACGGTCTCTGCGACGTTCTCCAAAAAGTGGTAAAACAGCCTCTGATGCCTCTAACGCGTCGCGCGTTTCTTGCCACAGGAGCTTCGGCTCTTGTGGCATCATCTGCGCGGGCAACCAACCAGCCGCGCATCGCGGCAATCGATTGGGCGATGGCGGAAACGGCGGCGGCTTTGCATCTGCCTTTGGTGGCACTGGCAGAAAAGCGACAGTTCGTCCGGGCGTCTTCCGTCACACTCCCAAAGGACTGTGCCGACGTCGGACTTCGTGGCACCCCCAATCTCGAAGCGCTGAGCCTCGTCGCCCCCGAGCTTATCCTCTCCTCTAATTTCTACAGTTTCGTTGAGCCTCAACTGGAGCGTATCGCGCCGGTTTACACGCGGCAGCTATTTGTCCCCCAAGAACCGACCCTGCCCAAGGTGCTATTCGCCATGGAAGCCTTGGCAGAGCATCTGAACCTCGGGTCCCGCGGCCAACAGATCCGTGGCGAGTACGAAACCGCATTCGATCAATTGGCAAAACGGGCCGCTGAATATGCGGACAGGCCTTGCATTCTGATGACGGTCGGAGACGCCCGCCATGTTCAAATCTACGGGACCGACAGCATCTATGGTGGGGCATTGACTAGGATCGGTCTCTCAAATGCCTGGAGCGGCGGCACTGAATTTGCCTTCAACGCCCCCGTACCACTGTCGAAACTTATCGCCTTTCCTGAGGCGCGACTGGTTGTTGTCGGGGCGTTACCCGTCTCTGCACGCCGGGCCATCGAGCAAAGCGCGCTCTGGTCCGCTCTGAAACCTGTGCGCGCCGGACGTGTTTTACATCTGAACGACAAGACACCCTTTGGTGGCGCGCCCTCGGCACTGCGCTTTGCCGATCACCTTGTGACAGCTTTGGAACACAAATGAGCCGTCTGTTTCTTGTTGCCACTCTATGCTCGGCTGCCTTGTGGAGTATCGCGGCGTTGAATGCGCTGCCCTTTTCACAATGGGTTCTGCCCTTTGCAGATTCAGATGCCCTTTTGCCTGAGCAGATTTTCTTTGCCTTTGGCCTGATACCACGCGCGGTGATCGCGCTGATAATTGGCGCATTACTCGGCCTGTCCGGCGCTTTGATGCAGGCGGTCCTACGCAATCCGCTTGCCGATCCGACCACGCTCGGCGTTGCCTCCGGTGCCCAGCTTTCGCTGGTTTTCGCCACCCTTCTCTGGCCCGAAGCTCTGGCGTTTGGGCGCGGTCCTGTCGCGCTATTTGGCGGTGGCCTGTCGGCTTTGATCGTCATGGCACTTGCGGCCCGGCGTGGCTTTGCGCCCGTCACTGTGACAATCGCAGGGATGTTGGTGGGGATGCTCGCCTCTGCCATCTCCACGGCACTCACCTTGGGGCAAGGGCATTACCTTCTGTCGCTGGTTATCTGGAATGGTGGTGCCCTGTCACAAGACAGTTGGCACGGGGTGTTTCGGCTGATCCGGGTTTTGATCCTTGGCGGAGCGGGGGCAGCGCTTTTGGTGCGTCCGTTGGTGGTTCTCAGCCTTGGCGGGGCTACGGCCAAAGCACTGGGCGCCCGGGTTGGCCTGATACGGGTTGCTGCGCTGACGCTTGCGGTGGTCCTGTCCGGTATGGTCACCGCCGAGGTTGGTCTTGTCGGTTTTGTCGGGCTGGCCGCTCCGGCGCTGGCAAGACGTCTTGGCGCGCGATCTGTCACGCAGGTGCTGCTGGCGTCACCGTTTGCCGGGGCGGTCCTGTTGTCTGTCGTTGATAGCGGGCTCATGGCGCTTGTGGCCTTTGGTGGGCCTACATTGCCAACCGGGGCATTGACCGGGTTGATCGGCGGGCCAGTTTTGATCGCTTTGCTGCCCAAGCTGCGCAACACCGTACCGCCCGAAACCGAACGCAATGATACGCTGCCGCCGCGCGCCAAACACCCATGGCAACGGGTTGCTTTGATGATCTGTGCGACGCTAGTCCTGACAGGCCTAAGCCTGTTTGGCGGCCGTGGGCCGGACGGGTGGGGAATGATCTCAGGTGAAATCGCCGCCACTTTCCTTCCCCTGCGCGCCACGGCCATTTTGGCGGCGGCCTCTGCCGGGGCGCTATTGGCGCTATCGGGGGCGGTGTTGCAACGTGTGACCGCTAATCCCATGGCCGCACCCGAGGTTCTTGGGGTCACGGGCGGGGCGGCGTTGGGCTATGCCGCCACCCTGTTTCTGTTTCCTGCCCCTTCGTCCTTTGCCCTTGCATTAGGATCTTCTGCGGGGGCGGCGGTCACGCTGATTATTCTATCTGCCTATGCCACACGCGCCGACATGGCCCCGGCGCGGCTTTTGCTGGCGGGCTTGGCTGTTGGGGCTTTTGCTTCGGCGCTGTTGGCCGCCATCATGGCCTCAGGCGATCCGCGCGCTTGGTCGCTTTTGGGCTGGCTTGCAGGCAGCGCTGCGCGCGCCACTGTTTCCGGCGCGCTGGCCCTGTCGGTCATGGCGGTGATAGGCTTGGGCGGGGCGCTTTTGGTTTCTCGTTGGTTCGACATCCTGCCCTTAGGCGCAGATGTCGCGCGCGGTGTGGGGTTGCCGGTCGGGCGGGTGCGGCTTGGCCTTGTGCTTGCGACGGGACTGGCCACCGGCGCGGCAAGCGTTCTGGTTGGCCCGGTCAGTTTCATTGGTCTGATGGCCCCGCATATTGCGCGTAGCCTTGGCCTGTTGCGTCCCGCACCCTTTCTGGCCGCAAGCTGGTGTCTGGGCGCGCTGTTGATGTGCCTCGCAGCCTTTGGCGCACGCACAGCCAGCTACCCTTATGATCTGCCGCTTGGGCTTTTTGCGACGCTGATCGGCGCGCCCTGGCTGTTCATAACCCTTCTTGGACGGAGACATGCATGACTCTTTTTACGCTAGATAACGTCAGTTTCGATGTGCCCAACCGGCGGCTTGTCGATAGCCTGTCCCTGTCTGTCGAGACAGGGATCACGGCGCTTGTCGGGCGCAACGGATCGGGAAAATCGACCCTACTGAAAATGCTCGCCGCCCAGACCCGGCCAAGCGCCGGAGCCATCCAGTATGCGGGGAAAGACCTGCGGGACTGGAAGACAAAGGATTTTGCCCGCGACCTTGCCTTTCTACCGCAGGTGACGCCCCCAACCGAGGGGCTTTTGCTGAGCGAACTCGTCGCGCTTGGGCGCTATCCATGGCGCGGTGCTCTGGGGCGTCTGGGACCCGAGGACCACCGCCTGATTGACGCGGCGATGTCGCAATGCGGCCTGAAGGACAAGCGCGACCAGATTGTCGACACCATGTCAGGCGGAGAAAAACAGCGGTCTTGGATCGCCATGATGCTTGCGCAGGGCGCGCGGACTTTGTTGCTGGACGAACCGATTTCAGCGCTGGATGTGGCCCACCAAATCGAAGTGCTGGGCCTGTTACGCCAGACGGTGCGCACAGGCGCGCTCTCTGCCGTTGTCGTCTTGCATGACGTCAACATGGCTGTGCGGTTCTGCGATCATGTCGTTGCGCTCGATGCAGGGCGTGTCGTGCTTGAGGGCGAGGTGAAAGAATTGCTCAGCCCCGATGCCCTTCAGCGTATCTATGGCTTGCCCATGCAGGTCATCAATGCCCAGCCTAGCCCTGTTGTTCACCCTCTTTGACCGAAAATACATTCATTTGAAAGCCAGCCCAATGCTTCGCCAATTTTTTGAATACTACCGACCGCATACACGCCTGTTCTGGATCGATTTCGGTTCGGCCGTTCTCTCCGGTCTTCTCGAACTGGCTTTTCCCCTCGCCATCACCGGGTTCATCGACCATCTTTTGCCGCTTGGCGATTGGGGGCTGACGGTTCTGGCCGCAATCGGGTTGTTGATGGTCTATGTATTCAACACGCTTCTCATGGGGATCGTGATTTATTGGGGGCATCGGCTTGGTATTGAGATCGAAACGGAAATGCGTCGCCGCGCCTTTGCCCATCTTACCCGCTTGTCATGGCGCTGGTACGACCGTGCACGCACCGGCAAACTGGTGGCCCGCGTCACCCGCGATCTCGAAGAAATTGGGGAGGTAGCCCATCACGGTCCCGAAGACCTTTTCATTGCTGTGATGACTTTTGTCGGGGCATTTTTGTTGATGGTAAATCTGCATGTCACCCTTGCTCTGATTACCGTCGTGATTGTTCCGCTGATGGTCTGGGTCGTTGCCGTTTACGGTGCGCGCATGACCCGCTCTTGGCGTGATATATACGCGCGCGTCGGGGCTTTTAACGTCCGGCTAGAGGAGGCGATCAGCGGCATCCGCGTGGTGCAGGCCTTTGGCAACGAGCGCCACGAAGAAGAGCTGTTTGCCCGAGACAATGCCGCATATCGCGATACCAAACTATCGGCCTACGCCATCATGGCGAAAGCCAGTGCTATACAATATATGGGCCTGCGTTTCGTGCAGGTTGTGGTGATGGTCGCAGGCGCGGGCTTTGTACTTCAGGGGACATTGACCACTGGCGGGTTTGTCGGTTTTTTGCTGCTGGTAAGCGTGTTTTTCCGCCCGCTGGAAAAAATCGCCGCCGTGATTGAGACCTATCCGCGTGGCATCGCAGGGTTTCAGCGATATGTTGAGCTTTTGGCAACCGAATGCGACGTAAGCGATCGCCCGGACGCCCGCGCGGTACCGGTAGCAAACGGTGAGGTGCGGTTCGAGAATGTATCCTTTGCTTATGACAGCCCTTTGCCAGTCCTCCATAACGTTACATTCACAGTAAATGCAGGTGAAACCGCGGCCTTTGTCGGACCGTCTGGCGCCGGAAAAACGACGCTATTGGCATTGTTGCCAAGGTTTTATGATCCGACCGGCGGAAGAATAACCATCGACGGAACCGACATCGCAGACATGACGCTGAACAGTCTGCGGTCCCAGATTGGACTGGTGTCGCAGGACGTGTTCCTGTTCGGCTCAACCTTGCGTGACAACATCCTGTACGGCAAGCTAGGTGCCAGTGAGGCAGAGCTGAGTGCCGCGGTTGAGAACGCACAGTTGAGCACACTTGTCGCGCGTTTACCCGATGGCCTCGATACAGTTGTTGGTGAGCGTGGCGTGATGTTGTCGGGTGGTCAGAAACAACGCGTCGCCATCGCCCGCGCCTTTCTCAAAAATCCGCCAGTCCTCATTCTCGACGAGGCAACATCCGCGTTGGACCGCGAGACGGAGCGCGATATTCAACAGGCACTAGAGCAGCTTTCAAAGGGCCGCACGACCCTGATCATAGCGCATCGTCTCGAAACCGTGAAACATGCGGATCAGATCATTGTGATGGAGGCAGGGTATAAGGTTGAGGCGGGAACACATAACGACCTACGCGCCCAAAACGGGCTTTACGCCCGACTGTCATAAAACAGACGATGCAAACGCATACTGTAGGGTGCCCCGCACCTCCAAGCCCCGCCGCCCTGCCCACCTTTTCGTGATGTGGATGGCGGACCTGACGCCCACAGCGAACGGCGCTATGCCGTTCTCTCTATCTGAGAAGAGGGTCTGATACCGGCTTATCCCGTTGAAAACTAACCTCTTGGTCTGAGGGGGCTAGATCAACATAATACAGTCCCGCGAACGTACTCATCCGCAAACAAAATTTGCCGAGGCACATATCGCGAGAACCGCGCTCCACGACCTGTGCCACAGCGCCCTGGTTGAACGCATCCGTAAATCGAATTCCCTTGTTCATATCTGTCTCTCCTTGGTACCAAAATTACCAGGCAAAGCGTCTACAAATCTATGGGGACCTCAGACATCTTTTCTCTGGCCTCTTGACCTGCGGCCAATGCGGCGGTGGCTTCACTCTCGTCGGCAAAGCTTACTATGGGTGCACCAACGCACGCAACAAAGGCACCTGTGATAATCGACTGACCATCGTCAATACAGATTTGGGGACACGCGTTCTTGCGGGCCTCAAGGACCAGCGACTACATCCCGACCTCATTGCAAAATTTACCCGCGCATATCAGGAAGAGTTCAATCGTCTTGCTGGCTCTGTCAAAAAAGACCGCGCCAAAGCCGAGCGGGTCAGAGATCCGGCTCACCGAAGAAGGTGGTGAAATGTGCATTGGTTTGGTTGGGGAATTAGCGGAATTACTTTCGCTTGGTACAAACAAGAACACCCGCAGCGCTTAGGCTGCGGGTGGTTCTGTAATTCTGGTTGCGGGAGTAGGATTTGAACCTACGACCTTCAGGTTATGAGCCTGACGAGCTACCGGACTGCTCCATCCCGCAGGGGTGTGCTATCTCTGTTGAGCGCGGGCTGCAAGGCGGTTTTCGCGGATTTTTTCAAAATTGTTACATTAATTTTAAAAAGCCATTTTCAGACGGGTCTCCAACTGAACGGCCAAGGGCTGACGTTAATTATAAGCACGCGTTTTGAGACCGTCTTACAACCGATACTGCTTGAAACCTGACCTTCGCCCGCTCCTGCGCCCTATTCCAGTTCGCTGATCTGGTAGGATGACCGGGCAAGCCATTCTGGTGCGATATCAACACCCCAACCGGGCGCGTCCGTCACACAAGCCTGCCCATCCTTGATCGCATAGGGGGTTTCGACGAACAGATCATATTGCCACGGATAGTAATCCGGCCCCTCGATCGAGAATTCCAGATATTTGCCCGCATTCGGGATCGCCCGCAGCAAATGCATGGTGAACAATGTGACCAGCGACCAGTTCGCGCAATGCGGCGTTACAGGCAGACCAGCGGCTGCTGCCATGTTGACAACCCTCAATGTGCGGCTGATCCCGCCCAGATACAGGATGTCGGGCTGCACGATATCAACGGCGCGCATGTCGATCATCCGTTTCCATGTTGGCAGGTCGCAATCCTGCTCTCCGCCGGTCACGTCGATATCAAGGGCATCGGTGACTTGCTTGGTTTGCTCCAGCTCCCAATAGGGGCAAGGTTCCTCGAAATGCGAAAACCCGTTGTCTTGCAGCATCTGCCCCACCTCAATCGCGCGGTCGGGGGAATAGCAGCTGTTGGCGTCGATCAGCAGATCGACATCATCGCCCAATTCTCGGCGCATGGTGGGGATGATCTCTTCGGTGCGGCCGGGCCATTCATCCTTGTTACGGCCGACTTCTGCTCCTGCACGCACCTTGAAGGCGTCAAACCCTTGGGTGTCGCGCAGATGCTTTAGACGCGCGGCCTCGTCCTTGGGGGTGATGTCGCGCTTCATCGACGACGCATAGGCACGGATCAAACCCGGTGTGCCGCCCAGCAATTCGGCCACAGATTTACCCTGCTGTTTGCCGCGCATGTCCCAGATCGCTGTATCCACGCCCGCCATCGCGCGACGCAGATACGAGCCCGGAAATTTATGTTCACGCTCGGCCACGATATCGAGCAGATCATCCAGATCGGTGGTGTCTTGCCCCAGCACATGTGGTGCCACCTGCCGGTGCAAAACCTGACAGGTGATGTCCGAATGATAGGTCGACACCTGCCCCCAGCCTTGCGATCCGTCTTGGGCTGTGACGCGCACAAAGCCGACATCGGGGGTGGTGAATGTTTCAATCGATTTCAGCTGCATAGGGTGCCCTTTTATCGCTGCGCGTCGGAGAGGATGATATCCGATGCTTTTTCCCCCACCATGATGGCAGGCGCGTTGGTATTACCGGTTGGAATTGTTGGAAAGATCGACGCATCCGCGACCCGCAACCCCTGAATGCCATGCACCCTAAGCCGTGGATCAACCACGGAGGTGGCGGGATCGCCGCCCATCCGGCAGGTCGAACACTGGTGGAAAACCGTCCACGCTTTTTGCCGGTTATACGCCAAGATATCTGCGTCGCTGACCACGTCCGGCCCCGGATAAAGCTCGCTTTCGATGACTGCTTTCATCGCGGCAGTTCCGGCGATGTCGCGCATCAGTTTGGTACCCGCCAGCATCATGGCACAGTCGTATTCCGTATCCAGATAGTTGGGGTGCATTTCGGGGGCATCCATGGGATCGGGTGATTTGATCTGCAGATGCCCGACACTGGTTGGCTTGCAGGGGTTGAACCCCATCAAGAAACCCGCAAACGGATCGGGGTTCATCAAAGGCCGGACGCCAACCGGCGCGCGGGTATAGCTGACGGGCGAAAAATACAGCTGCAAATCCGGCCCGTCCGAATCGTCCGAGACACGTACAAAACCGCCCCCCTGATTAAGGCTAAGTGACAGCGGGCCCTTGCGCGCAATCGCATACTGCAACGCGGCTTTCGCCTTGCCCAGCAGCGGGCCCAATTCCTGATTCAGGCTGGGCACGCGCGATACATACAGGTTATCGCTGCCCAAATGATCCCGAAGATTACGCCCCACTTGCGACGCGTCGGACACCACATTGATGCCGTGCTGTTGCAACACGGCCCCCGGTCCGATGCCCGACAGTTGCAGCAATTGCGGCGAATTGATCGCGCCACCGCATAGGATAACCTCCGCCCCTGCCCGCACTTTGTGGGTTTGCCCGCCCCGCCGGTATTCAACCCCCACAGCGCGGGTACCCTCCATTAAGACCCGCGTGACATGGGCCTTGGTGCGCAGCTCAAGATTCCCGCGCTTTTTGGCAGGGCTAAGATAGCTGCGCGACGCCGACGCGCGATAGCCGCCTTTGGTCGTGATCTGATAGCAGGCAGCCCCTTCCATATCGGGGCCGTTATAGTCGCGGTTGGTCGGGATACCCGCCTGCGCGGCCCCTTCAAGATAGGTTCGGGTCAACGGGTGCACTTCGTCGGTGACGTCATGGACCGCGAGGGGGCCGCCAACTCCGCGTACTTCGCTTATTGGGCCATCCCAATCTTCCATGCGGCGAAAGACCGGGGCGATGTCATCCCAGCCCCATCCGGGTGCCACCGCACTCCATTCCGCGTAATCACGGGGGTGGCCACGCACATAGACCATTGCGTTGATCGAACTTGATCCCCCCAGCACCTTGCCGCGCGGCCAATAGGACCGCTGGTCACCAAGACCGGGAACCGGTTCGGTTGTGTATTTCCAGTTCACCCGCTTGTCGTAATACACTTTGCCATAACCGATGGGCATCTGGACCCAAGGGTTGAGATCTGATCCCCCGGCCTCAAGCAGCAGCACGCGGAACTTGCCGCAGGTCGTCAGCCGGTTGGCCAAAACAGACCCTGCCGACCCCGCGCCGACGATTACATAGTCAAACTGATCCAAGGTATTTCTCCGAATGCGGGTCAAGGCGTCTGCGCGACGATCATTCACCACGATTCTGAAGAAAGCTGCAATAGCGTGGGCCGATACCGGTATGATTTCGGGTGAATCGCCCTGCGCCTAATGCAACGAGACACCGGGTGAGAGTAAAGCAGGCGTCGTACCTCTCCCCGACCGGCCCTAGCCAAGTGGCGTGGCATTGGCCAACGCCGCTTCCCGCCCTCAGATCTCGACCAAGTGATTGTCCCACCGTAGCGCATCTGACTGGGCAAAGGCGGCCCCCGCGCTGCCAAGACTGCCAATATCCCCCCTACCCGATGTGATCGCGAAACCGCGATCTTGGGGGGCGACGCCACACACATCTGGCAGTTCAAACATCTGGTCAAACGTCAGTTCATTTGCGTCGTATTGATGCACGACCCCGCCTCGGGGCGATGTCACCGCAATCCTTTTACCATTTCTGGAATAGGCAATACTGCCGATATATCCGTCCAATGCGCGGGCTTGATCCTCCTCATCCGCGCCGATCAACTGAATGGCTTGCCCTTGCCGGTGCTGCCCAATCAGGGCCGACATCTGGGCATCGCCTTGCCATTGCATACCGAACGCAACCTCACCATCTGGCCCAATCGCCAAATGACGGATCGAATTTTTATGCATTTCAGACGGCAGTTCCGCGACCTCAACGATCTCGCCTTGATCCAGATAGGTCAGGTTTGGCTGCATCGTGGCGATGTTCAGTTTCACGCGACCGGAATCGGGGTGTGTGTCGATCCCACCATTTGCGACCACCAGAATATCCGACGCGGGCAAACGCTTGATATCATGTGGCCCGACACCGCCACTGTGAAACTCACCAACGCGGGTATAGCCCTTGCGAACGTCCCAAACGCCAATGCGTCCTTGCCCCTGTTCATAATCATTCTCGGTCGTGAACAGCCAATCGCCGTCCTGGGAAAATGCGCCGTGGCCATAAAAATGCCGCCCCTCGGGCGAATGTAACTGCGCCTTGACGGCACCCGAAACACAATCGATCACAAGGGCAAAGGTGCCCGGGCGCCGTGCGAATGCAACGGCTTCGGGGCGGACCGGGTGCGCAGCAGCAGCATGACCACGGGCGGGCAGCGGAATTTCAAATGTGATGTCCAACGCCTTGCCGATCCCGCACAGGGCGAATGACCCGTCGGGCTTGGCCCCTGCGGCCAGATAGGCCGGACCACCCGCATCTGCCCATGTCGGTTTCGGGATCAGGCCCGCCGCCAGCAAGCCGCCCAAAAATCGCCGGCGGTTGGCCTGCATATCAATCCCCGTCCAGCGCGTTAAAGCCGGCGGCGACACCCAATGTCGGTCCCAACTCCGCCCGCGCAATATCGCGAATGGCATCGACAGATTGCTGTACGACTTCGATCTTCAAACGGGTTTGCGGCGATGCGACACCGGCAAAAACCGGATCATTCAAGGCGCTGAGTTTAGAAAACGCACTCTCAAACGCATGCTCTGACCGTGCAGCAAGATCCGCATTATCCCCCACCAAAAGCATCATTAGGTTTTCAAGGTTCTCAAGGCTGATCTTCACATGGCGGGCGGAACGGCCAGAGCGCCAGACCTCGGCCCTTGTGGGGCGCGGTTTGTCAAAGCTGCCCAAGGGCCGTCCGAGCCGCGTGTCCGATGTGAACTCCAACCCCGTGGTCAACGCTTTGAACAGTTCTTGCACCGTTTCCTCTTGCGACCGGTAGGTCCCCGTCGGGCCGGGGTTCAGCATGCGGGCCCCATAATCGCCCTGCCAGTCTGTCAAAATTGCCGTTGTTGTGGCAGCAATATCCGTCGCGACCGCTTGCACCAACGCACAGTGATAGGCGGCATCCCCTGCCGTGCTAAGCACATCATCATACAGCAAGAATTCCATCGCATAGAACCCCCGCCCCGCAATCGACACTTGGGAAAACGCCTGCTGTGTTGCGATGACCGGGTCTTGGTCAGCGATCAAGGTGGCAAGCGTGCGCGGCGTCAAACCCCGGCTGTCAGGCCAGAACGCCAATGCAAACGCGCGGTCGTCCACTTCAGTCGGGCCAAAGCGCAAATGGCTGACCGCGACCCACGCATCGAACGCATCGCCATAGGCTGCGCGCAAAGGTTCAGAAGTTGGCGTGCAGTCTGTCGCGGCTGCATCTGCCAACTGATCAGAGGTTTTTGCCAATGTCTCGAACCTTGGCAAGATATGCGTGTCGATGACTTTGGTCACCAATGGATCAGCATCTTGCGCGGCTGCAATACAGGGCGCGGCGACGGCGAATGCGATCAATAAAATGCGTCTCATAAACTCTCCAAATAGGCGATCAGCGCGTCACGGTCTGCGGTGGGCATTTCAACGACTGCGTCACGCTGGGTTTGCGCCTCGCCGCCGTGCCACAAGACGGCCTCAAGGATCGACCGCGCGCGACCGTCATGCAGGAAATACGTGTGCCCGCTGACCTGCTGTGTCAAGCCGATGCCCCACAACGGGGCCGTGCGCCATTCGCTGCCCGATGCCCGCGCTTCGGGGCGGTTATCGGCAAGGCCCGGCCCCATGTCGTGCAATAGCAAATCGGTAAAGGGCCAGATCAGCTGAAAGCTTTGCTCTGGCTGGCCTTGCAATCTGTGGGTCACAAAGCTGGGCGTGTGGCAGGTGGTGCAGCCTGTTTCGTAAAACACTTTCTTACCCTGCAAAACCTGCGGATCATCCACGCCCCGCCGCGCTGGAACGCCCAGATTACGGCTGTAGAATGCCACCAGATCCAGCCCCTCAGCGTCAATTTCATAGACGCGGTCGTCGCCGTCCCCGTGAATGGCGGCTTGGCAATCGGTTTGCGCTTGGGTGCATTCCCCGGCCCCCGACGGGTGCAGCGGCGACGAAATGCCGATGTCACCTGCAAAGGCTGCCGCAGATTGTTCCAGCACAGTGGGTGCCCCTGCCTTTAGCCCGAAGCGGCCCAGCATCGGTTGCTGATACACTGCTGACATCACAACGTTCGGACGACCCGATATACCGTCCCCATCCAGATCATCAGGGTCGGCACCGGCAAGGATATCTTGCGCCGGGATCGCTTCGATCAGGCCAAGGCCGATCATCTGCGGCGCGACCCGTGGGCTGAGCATCGCGTCGGGGTGCAAGGGGCCATAGCCCAGATTTTCCGCGCTGTAGGTTGGCGCACGCAAGCTGACAATCGTGCCGTCTGCCAATTCGACGGGCTGTTCTTGATAGCTGATCCCAAGGCTGTATTCAGCGCTGTATCCCTGCACCGCGAAATCCTGCAATTGCGTGCCATAGGTCGGGTCCGGCAGGGTCGCGAAATAGCCCTGAATGTCGGCCACTGCATCCTCGGCCGTGCCGGGGATCGACACGCGCAGGAAAATCGAAATCGCGTTATCCTCGGCATTTTCCGGGGGATGCCCGCGCCCGTCTTTTAGGTGGCAGCGTTGGCACGACCGCGCATTAAACAGCGGGCCAAGCCCATCAGACGCAAGCGTAGAAGACGGCGCAGACACCCAAAGCTTGCGGAACAATCCGTTGCCCACTTTGAACGTCAGTTCGTCCTCAAAGCTGATGTTGCCCGACGGTTGCGAAAACGCATCAGCATCCTTGCGCGCACGCACGGTGGCAGCACCGGCCGGCTTATCCTCGAACCGTTGCGGTTTGGAGAAATCATCGGTCAGGGCCGTCACATCCGAAATGCGTGCGGCTTCTTGGGGTGTTCTGGGGATAACGTTCAGATGCGGATCACCCAGACCCCACCCCCCTTGATCAGAAATGGCGGCGGTTCCCAGAACCGCCGCCATCATCACCCCACTTGCGATCATTATTAAACTATGAACTTTCAAGTGAGGCATCTGGTCTTTCACTGCTCTTAACTAGGGTAACAAATGCTTGCCCGCCCATAACTGCCCCACAAGCGCCATCATGGCCGGGCAGCGTCTGGAATGTTGAAGGGGTGCAAACAATTGTTAAAACTTTCTAGAACGATACCACTGCCGCCAGACCGACGGAAGTCGATTTGACCCCATCGACATCAAAACGTGCCAGTCCAAAGTTGATCTCGGAATTTTCGGTCAAGACGCGGTCTGCACCCAATGCAATCATGCTATCGGTACCGGCCTCCCGATCGACGATGGTCCCGGTGGAGGAGAACGTCCAATCGCCCATGGCATAGGCACCGCCCAATGTGGCATATGTCGCGTTTTCGTCATTGCCGCCCGCGCCGCTGAAATGCGCCACCTCAATGAGCGTTTCAAAACCGTTGCCCAAATCTTGGGCCATACCGGCGATGATGCCGTTTTCGTTTGATGCGTCGCCCGTCCCTGCGGACAGTTTCCGCAGGCCAACCCATCCGGTGCCAGAACCGATTTCTTGGCTGTACTGAATGGCAAAGTTGTTGAGTTTTCCCGTGTTGCCAGCACCGCCCGCCGCCACGGAATTGCGGCCCCGCTTTGTCCCGACGCTATCGCTTAGGAAAGTATCATCCGCATAGAACAGCGCAAAGGACAACACACCGCCTGTGCTGGCCAATTCGGTGTCTGCCCGCAGGCCGATCATCTCGGCCAGTTCGTAATCCTCGGCCAGTGATGTGCCATAGAAACCCGGTGCTGCATCCCATGCCACACCGAATACAGGGCTGATCTTACCCGCGGAAACGGTCGCGCCGCCCAGATCAAACCGCAGGCCCAACTCGCTGACGTAAAGGCCCAGATCGTCCAGCTCGCGGCTGTCTACGGCATCGGTGACGGATTCAAGCGTAAGCCCACCAAAGGCGGTAATACGATTGGTCAATGCGGCCTCGAACGCGGCTGAGATCGACACATAAGTGTCGGTCAGTTCGGCCGATGCGTCATCAGAAGATACCGTGCTATCAACGCCGATCTCGACGCTGCCTTCCCACTCGAACCCGATTTGTTGCGCGGATGCGGCTGTCACACCTGTGATACCAACGGCACCAAGTGCCGCCAAAAATACTGTCGTTTTCATCGTTATTATCCAGATTTTTAATTTTAATCGGTCAGCTTGTTACAAGGGCTGACCGAGCCGCTTATTGGAACACTGCGTTTGGATCATCAAGGCTGTCTGAGCCTTCAAATGCGATTTGATCAAGACCAAGAGTTTTCACCACGCGCTCAATCGAACGGGTCTGATCAATCAGGCCATTTACACCGCCCATGACCAGCGCTTCGCCTGCTTCGTTGCCGCGCTCGAGCATCTGATCATAGGAAAAACCGGCCTCGGCTGCCGTTTTAATGCGGCCCAAGGCCATCATCGTCCTGCTCAGCTTGCTGAGCATTTCTGCGTCAAGGCCAGCATCCGCTTCGGCAACCATATCGGACAGCGACGGACCGGATACCAACGTGCCGTCAACGCGCACATATTCGCCAAGATAGACGTTTTGCACGCCCATCCCATCGTAGTAGTGGCTGTTATGGGTGTTGTCCGAAAAGCAGTCATGTTCTTCTTCGGGGTCGTTCAGCATAAGCCCCAGACGCATGCGTTCACCCGCCTGTTCGCCATAGGACAGCGACCCCATACCGGTCAGCATTGCCGCCAAACCTGCATTCTCGTCGGCCAAAAGCGTCGTGCGCGCGGCACCGTCATCGGCCCATTGAGCGGTCATCCATTCAAGATCAGATACCAGCAGATCGGTCGCGGCTTTCAGATAGGCACCGCGACGGTCACAGTTGCCGTTTGTGCAGTCATCGCCCGTGGCATAATCCGTCCAAGAACGGTCGCCCGCGCCGTGGTCATTGCCATTCAGGTCTTGGCCCCACAGCAGAAATTCAATTGCGTGATACCCTGTGGCGACGTTGGATTCGATACCGTCCGCTTCGTGTAACGTCTCTGACAACAGCGCGGGTGTGATCGCGGTGGCGTCGATGTCCTTGCCGGACAATGTGAACTTGGGGCTTGCCACGACGTTCAGGACCGCGAATTCGTTCTCGTCCGACGCACCACCATAAGACGCATCAACATAATCGATCAGCCCCTCGTCCAGCGGCCAAGCATTCACCTTACCCTCCCAGTCATCGACGATGGCATTGCCAAAGCGGTAAACCTCGGTCTGCTGGTAAGGTACGCGCGCCTCAAGCCAGGCCGCACGCGCGGCGGTCAGGTTTTCAGCGGAAGGATCATCAAGCAATGCATTCACGGCTGTTTGCAGGCGCTCGGCTGTGATCAAGCTGTCCTGATAATTGGCCTGCGCGATCGTGACATAGGTGTTGAGCACCTCGGACTTTTCTACTGCCAATGCAGGTGTCGCGAGCGTCAGTGCGGCGACTGTTGTCATAAATGTCATACGCGTCATGGGACTGTCCCTTTAATGTAAGGTTGTGGGGTAGGCTGTCGGGATTGGCGCGGTTGCCAGATGCATCCGCTTTAGCGCCAAGCCGAAATCGGCAGCACAGGATACGATAAGCGGTGCCACGTCAGCCCGAACGAGTAAAGTCGCAATCAGCATCGCGTCTTCGTGTTCGCCATCTGCCGCCGATGTGACGAAATTCGCGAAGCAGGATTCGTCTGCACCAAGGCATTTGCACTGCACCGAATGGCGCATCAGCGGCCTGCGCCCGTGGCGGGCACATAGGTTGCACAGCTGTTCAAAGGATTGCAGCGCCTTGCGGCCCCTCACCGGGCCCAATGCCGCCGAAAGGTCTTTCCAGACCTTAGCCTGCGCATCCGCGCCATCTGACCAAAGCCGCAAAAAGATGACGGATGCCGCGCCGATATGATCAAGCTCGGTCACATAGCCAACCGGCGCGCCACCGCGATTTTGCCGTGGCTCTGTCATTTCGTTAAAATCAATTTGCCAGCGCGGGTGATCCGCAACGTATAGATTTGCTCTTCCAAAACGATATGCGCCAGCTCGCCGCTTTGGGTCAGGTCGCGGGCATCATAGGTTGGCAACGCAGATTGATGTGCTGTCGTCTGGGGCGGGCTTTGCTGAAGGCTCATGAGGCTGCTCCTGCAAAGACTGGGCGTTTGCTTGGCGCGCTGATGTGTGCGCCAAAGTTCAAGGATACCAGTGGTGCCGTGAATAACATTTCAAAAAAGACCTCGCTTGTCGAATCTATTGCCAGAACCGCAATCGGAATCGGGATGGCTTGCATGAGGTCTTTCCTGATTTATTTAGTAAGGTATGTCAATCCGACAAAATTAGTCGGATTAAACAATTTCCCGTTTTTCGCGAAAAATCGCCAACGCATCGAAAGCTGGGTCTCAGCCTTTCGTCGCGTATACCGTCATTATGGTGTGCACTGCGCGATCGACGTTGCGATCTAAGCAATCAAAAGGAACGTCGCAGATGCCCAGCATCGCACGTGTCATGCCACACCCTGTGAACAACGCCATTAGATCCTCGGCAATGTCCTGCGACGTTGCCGATAAGGTCAACAAACCGTTATCGGCGGCCTCTTGGATAATCCGAGTAAGAGCTTCATGCGTTTTACCATATGCGGTCAGAAAAAAGGCTTGGCCCATGTCAGGATTCTTGCGCGCTTCCTCGTGAATGAGGCGGCCAAATTCGATTGTATCGCTCAAATTCAAAAAATTTAGCAAGCGCAGGCCAAATTGCGTCAATTCGATTTTCAGGCACTCGCGCGTTTCAATTTTCGGCTGATCCGCACCGCTGATCTTGGCCGTCTCGACCTCGGTCAGACGGCGCAGGATGTCGGTCATATTCTCAAAATATCTATAAATAGTGGCCTTTGACACAGCTGCCTCTCGTGCCAGCATATCGGTGGACACGTCGGAAAACCCGTGTTGAAAAAACAAATCACGGGCCGCATTCAAAATTCTAACCTCGGCAGAAACCATACACATAACTACACCAAATTGTATTTTTATCGCACTCAAAGTACTAAACAGTACTTAGTTGCCTTGCACATGATGTCAAACGGTTTAAGTACCAGCCAGTACTCATCAGGAGCCCGGCATGATTAAACCTGTTTTAACCGCAATTATCTGTCTTTTACCGTTGGCAAGTTTCGCCCAAGACGCGGCTGTTTTGACGCCGTCGGGGGATCCGGCACCGATGCGGGCGGTGAAACTGATCACGCCAAGCGGATCTGCACAGCCAGACAAACGGGTCTTTTTCGGGCAGATCGTCGCCAAGGAAACCGTCGACGTATCCTTTGAGGTTGGGGGGCGACTGGTCTCCTTCGATGCCCAAGAAGGCGAATTTATCGAGGCCGGCACACAGATCGCCGCACTAGATCGTGCCCCTTTTGAGCGCGCCGTTGAGCGTGCGCGGCTGCAGTTAGAACAATCAGAACGCGATTATGTCCGGTCGCAAAAGCTGGCCCAGTCCAACACCGTCGCCGAAACGCAGGTTGAGGATTCCAAGACCACCCGCGATCTTGCCGAGGTTGCCTTGGAAGAAGCGCAAGACGACTTGGATGATGCCACATTAATCGTTCCTTTCCGCGCGCTGGTCGCATCGCGATTGACCCCGAACTTTGCCAATGTGTCTCCCGGTCAGGCCATCGTGCGTCTGCATGACATGTCCGAAGTACGTGTGGAAATTGACGTGCCCGAGCGGCTGTTCCAGCAACGTGATGCGACGGGCGGCCTGACCTTTACCGGTGTGTCCCCGCTCTTCGCCACCGAGGTCCCGCTTGAGCTGCGTGAATTCAACGCGGAAACCCAAAGCATCGGCCAAAGCTACCGCGTCACCTTTGCCCTGCCAGATGATATAGTCAGCCCTGCGATCATTCCCGGCGCGTCGATGACAGTTACTGCGACGATGGATGCCGCCCATAGCCCTATCGCAATCGTGCCGCCGTCTGCGGTAACGATCGACGGCGACACCACCAAAGTGATGGTTTACACCCCAGCCAATGACGCGAAAACCGGCACGGTTGATTGGCAAGACGTCGAAATCGGATCGGTTACCGGCACCGACATCACGCTGTCCGGGCTGGACCCTGATACACAAATCGTCGCTGCGGGCGCGCATCTGCTACGCGCTGGCGAAACAGTACGGCCCTATGCCGGGCTAAGCGCGGATTGATCTGATGAAAATTGCACGCTTTTCGATTCAGTATCCAATCTACACTTGGATATTCATTTTGTTTGCACTGTTTGGCGGGGCCTTTGGCTATTTGTCCGTTGGCAAGCTCGAAGACCCCACATTCACGCTGAAAAGCGCGCTGGTCATCACCCCCTACCCCGGCGCGGATGCCGCCGAGGTTTCGACAGAAGTTTCCGAGGTACTGGAGGCTGAAATCCAGCAGATGGACGAGATCAAAAAGGTCACATCGCGCAATACCCACGGCCTGTCGGTGATCGAGGTCGAGGTTCAGGACACATATGGCGGGGATGAGCTTATTCAGGTCTGGGACGATCTGCGCGACCGCGTCTCGGATGCGCGGGCAGACCTGCCGGAGAGTGCTTTACCCTCGACCGTGAATGATGACTTTGGCGATGTTTACGGCATTTTATACGCGGTGTCGGCCCCGGGCTTTACCGATGCGGAAATCTGGGAGATATCAACATATCTGCGCCGCAACCTATTGACCGTCGATGGTGTGGCAAATGTCCAGATCCAAGGACTGCCCGAAGAGGCCATATTCGTTGAGCCTTCATCGCAAATTCTATCGTCGCTTGGCGTTGATCCCAGCCTGATCATCGGGGCGATCAGCGCCTCTACCGAGATTAACCCAACCGGCTTTGTATCGAACGGGACCAATAATCTGCGCGTGGCGGCCCCCTCGGCCGAGGACAGCGTCAGCGAGATTAGCGGCCTTACCTTCGGTTTTCAGGGCGAGGTGATGAACCTGCTTGATATTGCCAGCGTGAGCCGCGGCCGCGTTGACGAGCCGGAACATATACTGCGCCACAATGGGCACGAGATATTCTCCATGGGCGTATCCGGCCTGTCGTCCGAAAACATCGTGGCAGTCGGCCACCGGGTCGAGGCCGAATTGGAAAAGCTGCAAACGATGTTGCCCATCGGTGTCACGATAGAACCGATTTACGAACAACACCGCGTTGTTGAGGAATCCAACGGCAGTTTCCTCGTCTCGCTCGCGCTTTCTGTGGGTGTGGTGATTGCGGTTCTCGCCATCTTTATGGGCCCGCGCGCAGCGGTTGTTGTAGGGGTTTCCCTGTTGCTGACCGTTCTGGCGACGTTCTTTTTCATGTACCTGTTCGAGGTCAAAGTTGAACGGATCAGTCTGGGTGCGTTGATCATCGCGATGGGGATGTTGGTGGATAATGCCATCGTGATCGCAGAAGGCATGCAACAAGATATGCGCAAAGGGCGGTCGTCGAAAGATGCCGCTGACAGCGCCGCAAACAAGACGCAGATACCACTATTGGGGGCGACTGTGATCGGCGTCATGGCCTTTGCCGGGATCGGGCTTTCGCCGGATGCGTCGGGCGAGTTCATGTTCTCGCTGTTCGCCGTGATCACCATTTCGCTGATGCTATCGTGGCTGGTCGCTGTGACGATCACGCCGTTGCTGGGGCATTATATGTTCAAGGTCGGCGGGCTGGCTGCTGATGACAGCGGCTATGACGGGCCGGTTTTCCGCAGCTATGGCTGGCTTGTTCGGTCGGCGCTCAAGGTGCGCTGGCTGGTGATTGCCGCCCTGCTCGGCACCACAGTCGCCAGCGTCATCGCATTTGGCAGCGTCAAGCAGCAGTTCTTTCCGCCCGCCACCACGCCGCTGTTCTATCTTGAATACAAGGGCGCGCAGGGCACTTCGATCGAGACGACTTCGGAAGATGTGAAAATCGTCGAAGACTGGCTGGCCGCGCGCGACGATGTCGATGCCGTGACCACCACGATTGGCAAAGGGCTTAGCCGATTTATGCTGACCTATGCGGCACCGGATTCCGACAGCTCTTTTGCGCAGCTGGTGATCCGCGCGAAAACCAACGACGCCATCCCCGCCTTGCGGGCCGATCTGGATCAATTCGTGATCAACACACTGCCTTGGGCCGAACTGCAATCGAAACGGATCATCTTTGGCCCGCCCGTCAGTTCAGATATCGCGGCACGGTTTTCGGGGCCAGATGCGAATGTGCTGCGGGAATTGGCCAACGAGGCCAAGGAAATCCTTGCCACCGCGACGCCAAATCTGCACAGCGAATACATCGACTGGCGCGAGCAAGAGATCGTGACCAGACCGCTTTATGCCGAGGATCGCGCGCAGGCCGCAGGCATTTCGCGCAGTGATGTATCCAACGCAATTGCGCTGGCCACCAACGGCATTCCCGCAGGCACGTACCGCGAACGCGACCGGCTGATCGACATCATTGTGCGCACCCCGCGCAGTGAAACAGCGCGCGACGGTCAACTGTTGGATCAGATCGTATATTCCGGCGCCATTCAGGATTACCTGCCCCTGATCCAAGTGATCGACGGTTTCGAGGTCGTGACCCAGAACCCCGTGATCGAGCGGCGTAACCGGGTGCAGACGATTACGGTAAACGCCAACGTCATCGATGGTCTGACCCCGCCAACCGTCTTTCCCGAAATTCGCAGCCAGATCGAGGCGATTGAACTGCCACCCGGCTATTCCCTCGAATGGGGCGGTGAATTTGAAAGCGCAGGCAATGCGCAGGAATCGCTGGGCAAGCAAATGCCGCTCAGCTTTGGCACAATGCTGCTGATCACCATCCTGCTGTTCGGCAAGCTGCGTCAGACTGCTGTGATCTGGACGATTGTTCCGATGTCTATCATCGGTGTCTCCTTGGGTCTGCTCTTCACAGGGTTGGCGTTCAGCTTTACCGCGCTGTTGGGGCTGCTGGCCCTGTCAGGGATGCTGATCAAAAACGCGATTGTTCTGGTCGAGGAAATCGACGTGCAGAAAGCCGAAGGGCTCCCCCAGAAAGAGGCGATCATCAAGGCCAGCGTTTCGCGTTTGCGCCCCGTGATCTTGGCCGCCGGCACGACGATCCTTGGTATGATCCCATTGCTTTATGACGGGTTCTTTGCCGCGATGGCTGTGACGATTATGGCGGGCCTTGGCTTTGCCTCGGTGCTTACCCTGATCGGGGTGCCGGTGTTGTACCACACCTATCTGCGCAAGGAACGCGTGGCCGAGGCGCAAGCCGCCTAAAGACCGGTCACTTCGGCGGGTCCAACCAACCCCTCCGCACCCTACTTGGGCGTACGGAGGGTCACCGTTATCGGGCGGGTATGGATGCCCGCAAAATACCAATTATCTTTTTGATATTTCTCGGAACTTTCCGCGCATCCCCTTCGTTGATCTCAGCGGTGTTAATTTTCAACACCCTCGCAAGCCAAACGCGCGCCAACAGATCAAGGATATCCCCATGCTGAAAAAAATCTTCCTCGGAGCTATTGCCCTAGGGGTCATCGGGGCATTGGGGTTTGGCGTCTATGCGTATAAGTCGCCGATTGATCCGATCGCTGCCGATCAGCGGGATGAGTTTGATCCTGACACCGTCGAAAAGGGCCGCATTCTGGCCGCCGCTGGATATTGCGCCACCTGTCACACGGCCGCCGATGGCCCAGCATATGCGGGCAACTATGCGATGGATACCGGGTTTGGCACGATCTATTCCACCAACCTGACCCCCGACATGGAAACCGGCATCGGGTCATATTCCCCCGCCGCATTCCGCCGCGCCATGCACGAAGGTGTCGACCGCGAAGGCCGTCATCTCTTCCCCGCCTTCCCCTATGATCACTTTACCAAAATGACCGATGAAGACGTTGATGCAATCTATGCCTACATCATGACCGAGGTCGAACCGGTCAAAACCGTTCAGAAAGAAAACGAACTGCCATTCCCGCTGGATCAAAGGTTCTTGCAGGCCGGATGGAAGTTGCTGTTTGCTGACTTTGGCCAATACGAGCCTGACACCGACCATTCGGATGCTTGGAACCGTGGCGCTTATCTGGCCGAGGGGTTGACCCACTGCGGGGCATGTCACACGCCACGCAACGTGCTGGGTGCCGAAAAACAATCGCAGCAATACGCCGGGGCCGAGATTGACCGCTGGAACG
The DNA here is from genome assembly GCF_964021855.1 of uncultured Sulfitobacter sp. Taxonomy (NCBI): domain Bacteria; kingdom Pseudomonadati; phylum Pseudomonadota; class Alphaproteobacteria; order Rhodobacterales; family Roseobacteraceae; genus Sulfitobacter; species uncultured Sulfitobacter sp. The sequence continues at coordinate 1,216,662 of NZ_CAXHZD010000001.1, read as the reverse complement.
CCCCTGCCCTGACAGCTGCCAACGCCTCTGCCGTACCTTGGACCGCGGCTGAATTCAAAACATATCTGATTGACGGCATAACAACCTATCACGGCGTCGCAGCTGGCCCCATGGGCCCGGTTGTGCATGAGGGCGTGCGCGAATTGCCCGAAAGCGACATGGACGCATTGGCCGTGTACCTAGCGGACAAGGTCGGCGCGACCGACGATGATCCAGCACAAAGCGAAGTCGTCTTGGCCAGCTTGCAAAGCAACCAACCCGACCCGCAGTATCGCCGCGACTTGGGCGAACGGCTCTACGCCACGGCCTGTGCCTCGTGCCACTATAACGTCGAGCAAATTCGCCAAGGCCGTCCCGACTTGGGCATCAACTCTGCCACCAACATGGAGCAGCCCAATAACCTGATCCACGTCATGCTGGACGGCGTTAACGGCCCCGAGGGTATTCCGGGCGTTGTGATGCCGGGCTTTCGTGGCGCGTTTAACGACGACGAAATCACCGCGATTGCCGCCTATCTGCGCAGCAACCGCGCAGGCAAACCCGACTGGCCAAATCTGGCCGATACGGTTGCTGATATCCGTGTGAACGGTCCCACCGCACACTAATCTAAAGGAAGACAAGATGATAAAATTTCAGATCAACGGGCGCGATGTCAGCGTCGACGCAGATCCTGATACACCCCTGCTGTGGGCCATCCGTGACGAAGTCGGTTTAACGGGTACAAAATTTGGCTGCGGTATCGGCATGTGCGGGGCCTGCACCGTTCACGTTGGCGGGCGCGCTACGCGGTCGTGCATCACACCACTGTCTGATGTCGCCGGAACCAGCGTGACCACCATCGAAGGGCTGGATGAACAATCCAACCACCCTGTGCAAGAAGCATGGCGCAATTTGCGCGTGCCGCAATGTGGCTACTGTCAGTCAGGTCAAATTATGCAAGCCGCTGCATTGCTGCAAGACATCCCCGACCCCACCGATGACGACATTGATGCCGTCATGACCGGCAACCTTTGCCGGTGCATGACATATCCGCGCATTCGCAAAGCCGTTCGCGAAGCTGCGACCGCAATGACAGGAGCGCAAGATAATGGGTAATAAATTGCTTTCACGCCTTACCAATTCCGCCAAACCGGCCGAGCTTAGCCGTCGCGGTTTCCTTGTCTCGATGACCGCCGCTGGCGTTGCATTCGGGTTCCCCCGCGCATCGCTTGCCGCGATGGACCCCGCTGCCGCTGACGGTGTGCCGGTCGCACCCACCGGCGAAACCTTCGAGCCGTCCTTGTGGTATTGGATCGACAGCGAGGGCAAGGTGAACGTCAACATCATCCGCGCTGAAATGGGCCAACACGTCGGCACCGCCATCGCGCGCATCCTCGCGGACGAGCTTGAGGTCGCGTGGGAAAACGTCAACATCACCCACGTAGACACAGCCGAAAAATGGGGCCTTATGGTCACCGGTGGCAGTTGGTCGGTCTGGCAAAGCTGGCCGGTTTACCGCCAAGCCGGGGCCGCCGGACGTGTTGCACTGATCGAAGCCGCCGCCGAGAAATGGGGCGTTGATCCAGCCACCTGCACGGCCCGCGAGGGGGCTATCACAGATGGCACCAACAGCATCACCTATGCCGAGCTGGTCAGCGACGGTTTAACCCGCAGCTTTACCGAGGACGAGCTGAAGGCGCTGCCGCTTAAGCCGCATTCGGAATTGCGTTTGGTCGGCAAGGACGTGACCGCGCTGGACATCGGGACCAAGACCAATGGTCAGGCGATCTATGGTCTGGATGCCAAGGTTGACGGGATGGTTTACGGCGTGCCGCTTTTGCCGCCGACACGTCTGGGATCATCGGTCACCTCCGTTGATGACAGCGCGGCCAAGGACGTCAAAGGGTACTTGCAAACGCTGACACTGGATGATCCGTCGGGCACCGTGCCGGGCTGGGTCGTTGTTTTGGGTGAAACGCTGATGGCCGCCAAATGGGCGTCGCAGGCGATTTCGGTCAAATGGGACGCAGGCGAAACCGCTGGCGTGTCCGAGGCCGATATCAACGCGCGGTCCCGCGAGTTGATCAGTGATGCGTCCGCTGGGGCCATTCTGCACACTGAAACGCCTGATACCACTTCCGCCTTTGATGGGGCTGCAAATGTGATCGAGGCTGAATACACCACCCAGACCGTTTTGCATTTCCAGCTCGAGCCGGTGAACGCCACCGCGTTCCAGAACCAAGACGGTATTTGGGAAATCCACACAGGCAACCAATGGCAATCGCTTATTCTGCCCACGCTTTCCGCAGCGCTCGACGCGCCTGTCGATAAGATCGTGATGCGGACCTATATGTTGGGCGGTGGCTTTGGCCGGCGTCTGAACGGCGATTACACGGTGCCTGCGGCGCTTGCCTCAAAGGCGATTGGCGGCAAACCGGTCAAGCTGGTGTTCTTCCGCGAGGATGACGCGCAATTCGACAGCCCCCGTTCGCCCAGCGTGCAAAAACTGCGCATGGCCTTTGACGACAATCAGCAGGTCGTCGGCATGGAACATCACGCCGCTGCGGGCTGGCCCACGGGTGTCGTGGTGCCGTCGTTTATGCCCAATGGTGTGAACGGCCAACCTTATGACCCCTTTGCGATTGATGGGGCCGATCACTGGTATTCGGTGGGCGCGCATCAGGTGCGGGCGATTTCTAACGATCTGGCCAACCAGACCTTCCGCCCCGGCTGGCTGCGGTCTGTCGGGCCGGGCTGGACGAACTTTGCCGTGGAAAGTTTCATGGACGAGGCGGCCCATCAGATCAAAACCGATCCGCTGGACTTCCGGCTTCAGCACCTGAAGGCCCAAGGGTATAATGCCGGGTCTGCCCCGAATGCCGTTGGCGGGGCTTCCCGTCAGGCAAACGTTCTGCAAAAGGTGGCCGAGATGTCGGGCTATGGATCAACCGATCTGCCCGCCGACACGGCCATCGGGATTGCCACCACCTTCGGCCAATCGCGCAGCATGCCAACTTGGACAGCCGGTGCCGTAAAGCTGCACGTTGATCGCGCGACTGGTGAAATTGACGTGCAAAAGATGTGGCTGGCATTTGACTGTGGCACCGTCGTTGACCCTGATAGTGCCCGCGCCCAATGCGAGGGTGCAGCACTCTGGGGTCTGTCGATGGCGCTGTACGAAGGAACGTTGTTTGAAGATGGCAATGTCGTTGACCGCAACCTTGGCACCTATACGCCGCTGCGGATGATCGACACGCCTGACATGGAGATCGAATTCGTTGACAGTACCGAGGTGCCTGTCGGTCTGGGCGAACCCGGCACGACCGTGATCGCCCCTGCGATTGCCAATGCGATCTATAATGCGGTCGGCGCACGCATGCGCCAATTGCCGATCCGTCCAGACGATATTCTGGCCGCGATCAACGCGTAAATCTAATTCAGGTGTCCGGGCAACCGGGCACCTGCCAGCACCTTTGCTGCACAGCCCCCTCTTAAAATTTGCCTCAAGTGGATTTGCCCCAATCATCGTTGATGGGGCAATTGATCCCTTCAACCGTGCAAATGGTCGACATTTACCCCAAATAACTTACTTCTCTTTACACCACGCCTCCCCCATAAGGCACCAGCCCATTCGGCGGGCGCGGCGCGCCCCCTGTGCGTGATCAATCGGTCTGAAAAAGAGAGTGACAATGAATAACCTTTCCAAGGCAACTGCCCACCCCGGCAAAATTCTACAGCTTATTGCGGCGGTCATCATGGTCAGTCTGTTGTCGCTATTCCCGGTTTCAACACAGGCGCAATCGCTGTTCACCGGCGGTGGTGGCTCCAGCTCAAGCGACGCAAGCTCAGACACTGCATCCGAGGGTGATAAAACGCCGCTGGCGACCCTGCTTGAAGTTCTGAAAGACGATGACGCCCGCGCCGAACTGATCGCGGATCTGGAAAAGACCATCACACCAGAAGACGAAGGTGAAACTGCGGCAAAAGATGACAGCAACGCTGAAACCGCGGGCGAGGAAAGCATGTCGATTGTCGGCCAGATCGCCACAACGACCCAGCAATTCGTCGAAAGCTCTGCCGCGACGGTAACGACGTTCTGGGCATCGCTCAAGGGCGGTGTCACCGGGGGCGAGGGCGTTCTTTCCGGCCTAAGCGGGACCGAGTTTTCCGTACTGATCGACGCACTTCAAAGCCTTTTGGCTGTGATTGCGATCACCTTCGCCATTTTCTTTGTCCTGCGCTATTTTGCCCGCCACCTATATACGCGGATGGGCGAGAGGGCCGAAAACGTCGGTATTTTCCGCTCGATCGTGTTGTTCATCCGGTCAAACCTGCTTGATGCTTTCATCGTGATCGTTGCATGGGCCGCCGGCTATTTGATTGCCCTTTTGGCGATTGGAGAGTCCGGCGAGATTGGCATCACACAATCGCTATACCTCAACGCGTTTCTGCTGGTCGAAATGACCAAAGTCGTGATCCGCGCATTCCTTTCGCCCGTTGCATCCGGCTTGCGCATTGTTCCTGTCAGCGATTTCGCGGCGCGGGTTTTGAACCTGTACCTTGGCGTTGTTGTCAGCCTGCTGGGCTATGGCCAATTGCTGATCGTGCCGATTATCAACCAGAACGTAAATGCTGCAGCTGCCTCTGCCGTATCTGCGCTGCTGTCGGTGATTGTGCTGCTCTATCTCGTCTATGTCGTCCTGCGCCGCCGCAAGGATGTGGCCCTGTGGTTGCAAGATGAACCAACCCCCGATCAGCCCGCCAACGCGGAACAGCCGCCCGTACAGGACCGCAAAGACAGCTTCATCATGCGGTTCCTGCGTGCGCTGGCCGGTATCTGGCACTGGGTCGTCTTGGCCTATATCGCCGCGATGTTCATTGTCGTGATGACCCAACCGGCGGACGTGACCTGGAACGCCATTGTGGGCTCGGGCAAAATTCTGGCGGCGATCATCGTGGCGGCATTGCTGTCCGGTGTGCTGGCCCGTGCGGTTCATCGCGGCATTTCCCTGCCCCAAGACATCAATGAAAAGCTCCCGCTGCTTGAACGCCGGATCAACACCTTTGTCCCAAGGGCGTTCAGCGCATTGCGATTGATCCTTTTGATCTGCGTGCTGATGTTCGCGCTGGATGTCATCGGCATGATCGACATGAAAGGCTGGCTGGAAAGCAAATTCGGGCTGGCGGTGACCACGGCGCTGATCTCGGTCGGGTTGATCCTGACTGTGGCTTTTGGCATCTGGTTGGCCCTGACATCCTTTGTCGATTATAAACTGAACCCCGAATATGGCGCGGTGCCGACGTCCCGCGAGACGACCTTGTGGGGTCTGATGCGCAATGCCGCGACGATTGCGTTGATCATCCTAACGCTGATGTTCGTGCTTAGCGAGATTGGTCTGGATATCGGCCCGCTGCTGGCGTCGGCTGGGGTGTTGGGTCTGGCCATCGGTTTTGGTGCACAAAAGATGGTTCAAGACATCATCACCGGTATTTTCATCCAGTTCGAAAACGTCATCAACGTGGGTGATGTGATCACGGTGGGCGGCACCACGGGGACGGTTGAAAAGCTGTCTGTGCGGTCGGTATCGCTACGCGATGTGCAGGGCGTGTTCCACATGATCCCGTTTTCGACGGTGGATATGGTTAGCAACTACATGCGCGGGTTTGCGTATACCTTGACCGACATGGGCATCGCCTACCGCGAGAATATCGAAGAGGCCAAGCAGGCCATGTTCGAGGCCTTTGACCGGATGACCAAAAACGAACCTGATATTGCCGATGATATCATCAGCGAATTGGAATGGTTCGGCGTGCAATCCTTGGGGGACAGCGCGGTTGTGCTGCGCACGCGGATGAAGACAAAGCCCGGCAAGCAATGGACAATTGGCCGGATGTTCAATGGGTATCTCAAGATGGTGTTTGACGAGCGCGGCATTGAGATTCCGTTCCCACAGCAAACCATCTGGCTGGGCGAAAACAAGGATGGCACCACCCAGCCGTTCAAGATCGAAGGCCCCCAGAAAAACGAAAAATCATCGCCCAAGAAGAGCAAGACCAAGCAGATCAAGAAGGACGATGTGCCTGACAGTGATGATGCCAACGATGCAGAGGGCGGCGCAGAGCGTTAAGGCCGTTCAGCAGATAGAAAAAGCCCCCCGCTTCACATCGAAGCGGGGGGCTTTTTTGTTACTCGGCCAGTGGCTTCTAAAGCACGGCTTCGATCAGATACGGGCCTTTGGTCGCCAGTCCGGTTTCAATCGCCAGCTCCAGTGCCTCGCAATCGGTGACCTGCGTTGCCTCGACGCCCATAGACTGCGCCATTTCGACGAACTTTAGCGTAGGCTGGTCAAGCGACAGCATGTCCATCGCCTTGGGGCCAGCGTTGGTGACACCCACATTCGTCAACTCTCCGCGCAGGATTTTGTAAACGCGGTTGGCGAAAATCACGATCGTCACGTCCAGCTGTTCACGCGCCAGCGTCCAAAGCGCCTGAATGGTGTACATCGCGCTGCCATCGCCAACCAAGGCCAGAACCTTGCGATCCGGGCAAGCCACCGCCGCACCGATTGAAACGGGCAAGCCATAGCCGATAGAGCCACCACAGTTGTTCAGCCATGTGTGTTTTGGGGCACCTGCCGTGACCGGAAAAAACGCACGGCCGGTGGTAATCGCCTCGTCCACGACGATGGCGTTTTCAGGCATCACGCGGCTCAGAACCGAAGCAATCCCGTCGGGGTCCAGCGGGCCGGTGGGTTTTTCCGGCACAACAGGCTGGGCGACTTTTGCGGGCGCTGTGTCTTGCGCATCTGCGCCCGTGCACAGCGCATCCAGCGCCCCCGCGATGTCTTGGGATGTCTTGCAAAGCTCGATAATATCCGTCCCAGGTGCAGTCAGGATCGCAGGCTTGCCCGGATAGGCAAAGAACCCGATGGGCGCGCGGGCACCGACCAGCACAATCCGCTTGAACGGTGCCAGTGCCTCGAGCGCCTGATCAATCGGGTATGGCACGCGGTTAACGATGACCCGCCCTGCCCCGCGCTCAAGCTTGGAGTTCGCCCATTCGCAGAGCAGCTTGCAGCCCGTTTTTGCGGCAATGCGCCCGGCTGTTTCCAACGTCTGTTCATCCAACGCGGCACCGCCCAGCAACAACAGGCTGTCAGGGCCGGACAACGCTGCGATGGCGCTTTCCAATGCGTCTTGATCATAGCTGGGCCGCGGTGTCGCCGCGAGCGGCGCAGCGACTTTACCGCCGTCGTTCCACGCCGTGTCGCTGGGCAGCATCAGCGTGGCCACCTGCCCCGGTGCCACATTGGCCGCATGCACAGCCTTGGCCGCATCCGCGCCTACATCAGTGGCCGACAGCGATGTGTGTACCCAATGCGATACCGGCCTTGCGATGCCTTCGATGTCCGAGGTCAGCGGCGCGTCCAGCTCAATGTGGCTTACGGCATGTTCGCCGACGATGTTCACCACACCAGAACCGGCCTTTTTGGCGTTGTGCAGGTTCGACAAACCATTGGCGAGACCCGGACCAAGATGCAGCAGAGTGCAGGCGGGTTTTCCAGCCATGCGGAAATACCCGTCGGCGGCACCGGTGGCGACGTCCTCTTGCAGCACAAGGATCGACCGCATTCCCGGCACATGGTCAAGGGCCGCAACAAAATGCATCTCGGACGTGCCGGGGTTGGTGAAACACGTATCCAGCCCGCTATCGAGCAGGGTTTTCACAAGGCTTTCGGCACCGTTCATTGGCGTATCGTCTTGGGTACTCACGTTATATTCCTTTGGCTCAGGTGTTCGCATTTTCCCAAAACGGGATGCGGAGTTCTTTTTTCAGGATTTTCCCGATGGAGCTGCGCGGCAATACTTCGCGCGCCTCGACCGCTGACAGGCGCTGGCTTTTGCCCAATTTCGCGTTCGCATCGGCACAGATTTGTTCGGCAGTGCGGGTGGCCCCACCGCGCAAGACGACCAAGCCATATGGCGTCTCGCCCCAAGCGTCGGACGGCACGCCGATCACGGCGGCATCGGTCACGTCAGGATCGGCCAGCAACACCAGTTCAAGGTCATCTGCATAGATGTTCAAGCCGCCCGAAATGATCATGTCTTTCTTGCGGTCTGACAGGATCAGAAACCCATCCTCGTCAAAGCGGCCCATGTCGCCAGAGCGGAAAAAGACGTTGCCCTCGGCATCGCGCCAGATGTAATCGGCCGTCAGATCATCGCGTCCGAAATAGCCTGCCATCATGGTGGGGCCGCGGCCGCAAATTTCTCCGACCTGCCCTTGGGGCACTTCATTACCGGCCTCGTCAATCAGGCGGATGTCATTGCCGGGGGCCAGTTGCCCGACAGTGTGCAGCTTGTCAGGGTGTTCGGACGAGTTCAGCACCGTCACGCCGCCGCCCTCGGTCAACCCGTAGTATTCGAGCAGTTTACCGGGGAAACGGGCCAGCACATCGGCCTTTAACTCGGCGCGCAAAGGGGCCGAGGTGGAGAACTTGACCTTCATGGAAGACAGATCAAAATTGTCAAAGTCGGGTATATCCATAATGCGCTTGTATTGGACGGGCACCAGCATGGTGTGCGTAATCTTTTCCCGCTGCACGATCTCAAGATATCCGCGCGCGTCGAATTTCGGCATCAAATAGACGGTCGACCCGCCATAAAGCGTGGGCAGGAACGACACGATTGTGGTGTTGGAATACAGCGGCGTAGACAGCAGCGTGCGCGCGTCATCATCGTATCCGTTCGGCGTGACGCGTTCCATCTGCGCGGTTCGCATCGCGTGATTGTGCAAGATGCCCTTGGGGGTGCCGGTGGTCCCGGATGAGTAAATCAGGTTGAACGCATCCGACAAATCCAGCGCGATATCGGGGTCAGTATCATCCGCCGCCTCGACCGCCGCATCATAGGCAGCAAATGCCGCATGGTCGAAATCAATCGCAAAACGGGCGATATCCAGATCGGCCACAAACCCATCCACCAGATCAAGATACTGCGCTGCGACAAAAATCGCCCGCGCACCGCAATCGGTCAGCATCTTTTGCAAGGCATCAGGCGACGCCATTGTCGACAGCGGCGTCACGCAGGCACCCGCCCGCAAGATACCCATGAACAGTTCCGCATAGGGGATCGAGTTGGGAGAGATGATTGCGATATTATCGCCCTTCTTGACCCCAAGCGACAGGATCAGATTGGCGATTTTGTTGATCCGCGTATTGAACGCGCCCCACGTGACCTGCTGCGCCTCGCAGACCAGTGCCAGCTTGTCAGGGTCCGCCTGTGCGTTGGCGCGCACGGCCTCTACGATATTCTTGGCTGGCATGCTGGGCGGTATGGGTGGGTTGATCGATATCATCGGTTATTCCTGAACTGGCTCCTCCGCCGTCTGCGGAACAGTGTTTCGCAGACGGCCCTCGGGACCGTTGTAACGATCAGAAATAAACTTGCAAATGGATGTAACTTAGGTGGCGGAATTTTTTAGCGCGTCATAGGCCGCATGCTGGGACAAAAACACTTGGCCCGTCAGGTCCGCGATAAAGTGCTGCTTTTGCAGCCGGTCCATCACAGGGCCTTTGACCTCGGACAGGTGCAGCTTGATCCCCATATCCTTGAGCCGGGCATTAATCGCCTCAAGAGATTCCAGCGCGCTAAAGTCGATTTCATTGATGGCAGAGCACATGAGCACAACGTGTTTGATATCAACGTCGCCCGCCAGACGATCATAAATATAATCCTCAAGAAAACGCGCATTGGCGAAATACAGGCTTTCGTCGATGCGTAAGGTCAGAATGCTGGGATCGGTTTCGACCGCGTGGCGGTGAATGTTGCGGAAATGCTCGGTGCTGGGCACCAGCCCCACCTCGGCGATATGCGGTTTGGTGGTTTTATAAAGGTGCAGGAATATCGACAGGACCACACCGCAGGTCACGCCCAGTTCAACACCGCTCCCCAAGGTGACCAGCATCGTAGCAAGGACAGCCGCGAAATCAGCCTTGGAATATCCCCACGCTTTCTTGAGAATGGTGAAATCGACCAAGGTCAGCACCGCAACGATGATAGTCGCCGCCAGCGTGGCTTGCGGCAGGAAAAATACCAAGGGCGTCAAGGCAAGCGCGGCAATGGCCAAGCCGACAGCGGTAAATGCGCCCGCCGCCGGGGTTTCAGCCCCCGCGTCAAAGTTCACAACAGATCGGGAAAACCCGCCCGTCACCGGAAAACCGCCCGTAAACGCGGCACCCAGGTTTGCAGTGCCCAAGCCGATCAGCTCTTGGTCGGGGTCGATGCGCTGGCGTTTTTTCGCGGCCAAGGTCTGCGCAACCGAAATGGATTCAACAAAGCCGATGACCGAGATCAGGATCGCAGGCAGCAACAGTGCGCCCATCAAATCAAAGGAAAAGTCGGGCATGGTCAGCGGTGGCAAGCTTTGCGGGACTGCGCCGACAATGCGCACGCCATGGCCCGCTAAATCAAACAGCCAGACGACGACGGTTGTGAGAACGACAGCGGCTACGGGCCCCGCCTTGGTCGCGACATCTGCCGCCCCTGCGCTGACCCCTTTGGATTTCAAAAACGGCTTGAGCCCCCTGCGGACCCAAAACAAAAACGCCGTTGCCGAAACCCCGATGATCATGGTGATCCAATTCGTGTCGCCCAGATGGATCACGATGGAATGGAGCAGTTCGATCAGGTTTTCGCCCGACGCGCTGATGCCCAAAATATGCTTGATCTGGCTTGCGGCGATAATCACACCTGACGCGGTGATGAAACCAGCGATGACCGGATGGGACAGGAAATTGGCGAGAAAGCCCAGCTTGAACACGCCCATCGCCAGCAAAATCGCCCCCGACAGAAACGCCAGCGTTAGGGCGGCAACGGCATAGCCCATCGTGCCTTGATCGGCGATATTGCCCAAGGCCGCCGCCGTCATCAGCGATACAACGGCAACCGGCCCCACGGCCAAGGCGCGACTGGTGCCAAAGATCGCATAAAGAAGGATGGGCACAATCGACGCATAAAGCCCGGCCTCGGGCGGTAGCCCCGCCAACAGCGCATAGGCCAAGGACTGCGGGATCAGCATGATCGTCACGATCACTGCGGCCATCAGATCATTGGACAGCGACGTTTTGTTATAGCTGCGCCCCCAGTCAAGGATCGGCAGATATTTGGTCAGGTTCTGAGGCATTATCGCGCAGACTTTCGTTAAGTGATGTCAGGCCGGATGACATCCAGCCTGTTCGGGTTGTCCCTTACTCGGGGGCTGTCACCCTTGATATTGGTCAAGTTTCGCAAACAAGACCTCGGGCGTGGTCTGCCCACTACGGCCTTTTCGCATCAGCCCATGCCAACAGATTGATGACAGATGTCCGCGCCGCCGGTTTTTGTACATTTGCCCGAGGTGTCTGCGTACTTACAGGCCGTTTACCGGCACCTTGAGGACTGTATTCCCATCCTTGTCTTTGGGAATGTGGCCCGCGCGCATGTTGACCTGCAGCGACGGGATAATCAGTTTTGGCATATCCAGTTGCGCATCACGTTCCGTGCGGAAGGCAATGAACTCCTCGCGGCTTTTGCCGCCACCGACGTGAATGTTGTGGGCTTTTTCTTCGCCGACCGTGGTTTCCCACTGAATATCGCGGCCGTTGGGGCCATAGTCATGGCACATGAACAGGCGCATATCGTCCGGCAGGCTTAGTACCTTTTGGATGCTGTCATAGAGTTGCCCCGCATCGCCACCGGGGAAATCCGCCCGCGCCGATCCGCCGTCGGGCATAAACAACGTGTCCCCGACAAAGGCGGCATTGCCCATCACATGCACCATACAGGCGGGCGTGTGGCCGGGCGTGTACATGGCAAAGCAGTCCATGCCACCGATTTTATACGTATCCCCATCCTTGAACAAAGCATCGAACTGCGACCCGTCCCGCTGGAATTCGGTGCCCTCGTTGAACACTTTGCCAAAGGTGTCCTGAACCACCATGATCTTTTCACCGACGCCAATTTTACCCCCCAGCTTTTGCTGGATGTAAGGTGCTGCTGACAGGTGGTCGGCGTGGACATGGGTCTCGATGATCCACTCCAACTTCAGGCCTTTATTCTCGATCTCGGCGATCAGGTTGTCAGCGTGATCATAGGTGATGCGACCCGCCGCATAATCAATGTCCATGACCGAGTCGACAATCGCGCAGGCATTCGAGTTGGGGTCACGCACGATATAGCTGATCGTGTTGGTTGCCGGGTCGAAATGGCCAGAAACTTCTGGGGTTACGCTCATATCTACTGGGTAGTCCGTCATGACATCATGCTCCTCTACAGCGGAAAAACGCATCGCGAACAAGTCTTGCGCGACGGCGCGTCTTAATACATATTCATACTATGGAATTTTTAAAGAGGGAAGCGGATTATGGTCACGAATAGACGCGACTTCATGCTGCAAGGTGTCGCAGCCGGCGCAATGATGGGTTTGCCCGGTTTGCTGCACGCCCAGATGGCTGTTGGAAACATGACGCTGGACGTGGTGAGCGATGGCCACCTGACGCTTCCCGGCAGTTTTATTTTCGGCCCCATGCCCATAGATGGATTGATGCCGATCCTGAACCGGCTTGGTCAGGAATATGATCAACTCACGCCGCCCTGTAACCTAAGCCTGCTGCGCGGAAACGGTCGTGTCGTGCTCTTTGACGCGGGATCGGGATCAGAGTTTATGCCCACCGCTGGCAAAATGATGGATGCACTTGATGCCCTAGGCGTCGCCCCGGAAGACATCACCGATTTGGTGCTGACCCATGGCCATCCCGACCATCTATGGGGGGTGCTGGACGATTTTGGCGATGCCCTGTTTACCAACGCGACCCATTATATCGGGCAAACCGAATGGGACTATTGGACCGATCCGAATACCGTGAACACCATCGACAGCGGCCGTCAGGCCTTTGCCGTGGGGGCTGCGCGGCGGTTGGGTGTTGTGGCTGACCGGATGCAGTTCTTTAACGACGGTGACGAAGTTTTGCCAGGCGTTGGTGCGCGCATGACCCCGGGCCACACCCCCGGCCATATGGCGTTTGAGGTTCGTGCCGAAAACACGGCCGTGATGATTGTGGGCGATAGTATCGGCAATGATCACATCGCCTTGGCCCGACCCGCGTGGGAATCTGGGTCTGACCAAGACCAGACGTTGGCCGCGAAAACACGTGTCGGACTGATCAATGATCTGGCCACGGCAAACATGCCTATCGTCGGCTTTCACCTTGGTCATGGTGGGCTGGGGCGGATCGAAAAAACCACCGACGGCTTCACCTTCAGGACCGACCTATGACCCTGCGCGCGCTGACAGTTGCCGTCGCCCTCATCTCCCTGCCCGCCTTCGCAAGTGAGGATATCGCGGATCAATATCCGGGTTCGGTTTTATACTCCAAACCGGTGGAATTCATCCCGCATGTATTTTCCGCCATCGGGGCCACCGCGCCACCCACCTATGAAAACGCAGGGCACAATAATAACCTAAGTTTCATCGTCACCGGTGATGGGGTTGTCGTGATCAACAGCGGCGGATCATACCAACTGGCCAAGGCCTTGCATGACGAGATCAAGGCCGTTACCGAACAACCGGTCAAGCTGGTGTTCAACGAAAACGGCCAAGGCCACGCGATGCTGGGCAACACCTATTGGGCTGAACAGGGCGTCACGATCATTGCCCAGACCGATGCCGCAGAAGCGTTTGAGGATGAAGGCCCCGGATCGCTGCGCGCCGCGCAAGCGCGGCTAAAGGAACGTGCAGACGGCACCGAACTGACCCCGCCCACGGAAACCTTTGACGACACATATTCCGTTGAAATGGGTGATTTCCGTATCGAGGCGCTGCATCTTGGCCCCTCGCATAGTCCCGGCGATATCGTGGTCTGGCTGCCCGAACAAAGTCTGGTCATCGCGGGTGACATGGCGTTTCACGAACGGATGCTGCCGATCTTTCCCGACACCTTGACCGATGAATGGTTGGGAACCTGGGATGGCCCGTTCGAGGCACTCGGCGCGACCTATGTCATTCCCGGCCACGGCCACCCCACAAACATGGCGCAGGTACGGCGCTATACCAAGGGGTATCTCGAATATCTGCGTGGCAAAATCGGGGAACATCTGCATGCAGGCGGATCACTGGCCGACGCATATTACGTCGACCAATCGCCCTATGCCCATCTGGATACATTCGAGGAACTGGCCACTAAAAACGCGGGCCGCGTGTTCGAACAGATGGAGTTTGAATAGGCTCTAGAACCCGTCGAGCGCGTTTTGTGCGAGATCGTCCAGAAACGCCTGAACCTCTTGCATCGGCCCTTCGGGATAGGTGGGGTAGCCGATGGAAACTTGGCCATCAATGTCGGTCACGAAAACGCTGTAGGGGCAGTGGGCGATGTTCATCGGATCGAGTTCCATCACCTTGCGTGACAACACCGCCGAGCAGAACAAAAACACATCCGCGGCTGCGTAAATCTCGACATCGCTGCCCACATCGGCACCGGTACGGTTCAGCATGTCGCCCACGTGGCTAACGTGATCAATCACCAGCCCCTTGCCGATGATTGCATTTTCAACGGCAAAGGTCGCGTCCTCAAAGCTGCCATCATAGGGGAACGTGATCGCTTGATCTTGGGCCGCGACGGGCGCGGCAACAAGGCAAAGTAAAAGGGCACCAAAGGTTCGTTTCATCTTATGCATCCTTTCAGGGTTGGGCACGGCGGTGCCGGTACAGCCCCGCCTGATACCTTATGCAATCATAGCCCCTGCCGCGTCCAAATACCAACAGTCTCGTTACCCGCTGGCGGCGGCATAGGTCGCGCGGGCTATCGCTGCGCGACCTTTACTGCGCCGATCAGTCCGCTGTGAAAGTCGCGAGGTAGGCGATAACTGCCTCGATATCCGCATCTTTCTTGAGGCCAGCGAAACCCATCTTGGTCTTTTTGATGTATTTTTTGGGGCCTGCCAAAAACGCGGCGAGGGTTTCATCGTTCCAGACCAAACCTTCTTCGGCTTTTTCCTTGAGCGCCTTGGAATATTTAAACCCGTCAATGTGACCAGCAGCGGCACCAACCACACCGTTCAGGATTGGCCCTGACCGGTTCTTGGCACCATCACCGACCTGGTGGCATGCTTTGCACTTGCGGAATACCTTTTCCCCTGCAGCGATCAAGGCGGGGTCAACAGCGGCCACTTCCGGCTCGGGTGCTGGCTGCGGTTCGGCTGTTGCGGCGGGTTCGGCTGCTGGTTCTTCTGCGGCAGCCTCGGCGGTTTCCTCTTCCGGGGTCACATCCAGAACCAGCGCGCGCATGGTGACTTCGACGCTGTCTTTGCAATCGGTCATGCAGGGTTCGCCAGACCAGATCGCGACCTCGGTTTCCATCCGGTCATCCAGAATGAACCCGTCGGCGTTTGGCATTTTCACGTCCAGAAACGTTTCCTTGGACAGCACGAAATCATCTTCGATCAAGTCGTTGGAATACAGGATGTAAGCGACGATCGCATAGGTCTCGTCAGCCGTCAGCGTACCGGCGTTGCCATAGGGCATTGAACGGCGGATGTAGTCAAAGCTGGTCGACAGATAAGGCCAATACGACCCCACGGTTTTCAGAGGGTCTTCGTGGTCCAGCGTATCCATACCGCCGGCCAGTTTCGGCCAGTTGCCGATCCCTTCTGCGAAATCGCCGTGGCAGGCGGCACATTTGGCGGCAAAGATTTCTTCGCCAACAATCGCGTCCCCTTGGCCTTCGGGCAGGCCCGTGCCATCGGGGTGAACGTCCAAATTCCAGGCCGCAATTTCTTCGGGCAATGCTGCGCGGCCCAAACCATAGGTCTGCGCAACCGCTGGCAGCGCCAGCATTGTGGCAACCGCACCGACAGAGAGTGTTTTAAGAAACTTCGACATTTTCAGCCTCCCCATTCGGGCGCACCCACCAGGTTTGAATACAGTTGTTGTGATAGATCGAATTCAGCCCGCGTACCTCGCGCAGTTGCGTTTTTGTAGGCTGCACATATCCGGTTTCATCCATCGCGCGGCTTTGTAGGAACATTTCCTCGCCGTCCCAATCAACGTCGAGGTAAAAGCGGGTCAGCGCCATCTTCTCGCCGGGCTTGGCCAAGCGCGCGGTTTCCCACGTTTTGCCGCCATCCTTGGACACGTCCACGCGGGTGATCGCGCCGCGTCCTGACCATGCAAGGCCAGTGATGACCAACGGACCCTTGCCGTGGGTGATCGGTGCCTGCGGGCTGGGCGAGGTGACGACGGATTTCGCGTCCATCTCCCATGTCCATTTGCGGCTGATACCGTTGGCCAGCGTGTCGGTGTATTTGCTGGTTTCTTCGCGGCTTTCGACCGGGGCATCGGTGACTTCGATACGGCGGATCCATTTGACCCACATGTTGCCTTCCCAACCGGGCACGACGAGGCGCACAGGATATCCGTGTTCTTTGCGCAGCGCCTCGCCGTTGGCTTTGAACGCAACCAGAACGTCGTCCAGTGCCTTTTCCATCGGGATCGACCGCCCGTTCGACGACGCATCAGCGCCTTCGACGAACACCCATTTGCCAGCGGTGTCATAGCCCGCTTCTTCCAGCAGGGTGCGCAGCGGCACGCCGGTATATTCCATGTTGTGGATCATGCCATGGGTGAACTGCGCGCCATTCAACTGCGCGCCGGCCCATTCCATGCCGGTGTTGGCGGCGCATTCCAGAAAATAGGTGTGGTTTTCGCGCGGAAAGCGTTCGAGATCGGCATAGGTAAACACCAGCGGACGATCGACCAAGCCGTTGATCATCAACCGGTAGTCTTCCTTCTTCAGCTCGATCGCACCGGAATGGTGACGCTCGAACGCGCAGCCTTGGGGCGTGATCGTGCCGTCCAGCGCATGGATCGGCGTAAAGTTGATCGAACTGACCGTGTCGGCCGTCAGCCATTCCACCGTGCGGCGAACGACATCTTTTTCATACTCGATCGGCAGACCGTAAGGCGCGGCATCAACGCCGTCCCCAAAGGATTGCGCCCAGTCTTGGGTTTCCGTGATCAGCGGATCAGGCGTTTGCGCGCGCGCAGATCCGGCGGCCAATGCGCCAACCCCTGCGGTTGCCGCGCCACGCAAGAACGCACGCCGGTTCGTTTTTTTGACTTCAAAGGTGTCTGACATGACAAACCCCTCCCTCTTTTTGATTGATGTCGGCGTTAGACGCCGTCGACGGTTACGCTGGTATTTTCGCCAAGCGAAACGGTACCCAGTTTGCGGATATGGCTTTCGACAACATCCCAAATTGGCGGACCTTCGGTGCCTTGGTTAACGCTGGCCCAACCGGCAACCTGATAGGTCTTGGCGGGGTCGATCAGCTCTCCTGTTTTCAGCAGGGTCATTTCGGTGATGCGGCTGCCCTGCGGCTTGGTCACGTCGATCCGGTAGCCAAGGCCGCCGGTGCGCACCATATCGCCACCCTGCTGGTAATAGGGGTCAGGGTTGAACAGGTTATCGGCCACGTCTTCCAGCACGACATGCAGGAATTCGCCGGTCATTTCAGTACGGTACGCTTCGGGATAGGTCATCGAGGTGACGTTCCAGATGTCTTCGCGGGTGATGTCCTGACCGGGCAGGATCGACGGGCCCCAGCGAACGCCGGGGCTTAGCGCGATATCGGCCTCGCGCTCAGACAACAGCGCGTCGCAGATCAGATCGTCCCACGAGCCGTTGAAATTACCGCGACGGTACAGCAGCGTGTCGTCAGCGGTCTTGCCGATGACTTCGCTTAGTTGTTCGGCATAGGGCGCGCGCTGTTCGTCGATCAGGGTGGTGATCGCCTTATCCGGCGCAATCACATCCGAGAAGATCGGGATCAACTTGTGGCGGAAGCCCATCATGCGGCCATTCTGCACGTCCAGATCGACGCGGCTGACGAATTTGCCGTTTGATCCCGAGGCAACGATGATGGTTTCGCCGACCAGCACAGGTTCGGGCAGCGCGTCATGTGTGTGACCCGACAGGATTACGTCGATGCCAGTGACAATGCCAGCCATCTGTTTGTCCACGTCGAAACCATTGTGGCTAAGGCAAACGACCAGTTCAGCCCCTTTGGCGCGAACTTCGTCGACCATTTCCTGCATCCGTTCGTCGCGGATACCAAAGGTGTATTCGGGGAACATCCAACCGGGGTTGGCGATGGGCATATAGGGAAATGCCTGCCCGATAACGGCAATTTTCACGCCACCGGATTCAAAGAACTTATAGGGCGGGAACAGCTCGGTCGGCTCGTCCCATTCGGCGTCAAAGATGTTTTGGCCAAGTGCCGCAAAGGGCAGCCCTTCGACGATTTCATTCACCCGGTCAGACCCCAGCGTGAATTCCCAGTGGAATGTCATCGCATCAGGCTTGAGCGCGTTCATGACGTTAACCATGTCCTGACCTTGGGTCTGATAGCAGGTATAGCTGCCGTGCCACGTATCGCCGCCATCCAGCAGCAACGCGTCAGGGCGGTCGGCGCGGATCTGGTTGATCACTGTCGACACGCGATCAAGGCCGCCCATCTTGCCATAGCCCTGCGCCAGCGCCGAGAAATCATTATAGGTCAGCGCATAGGCCGAATGGCTGCCGTCATCGATGCCGTACAGCTTGCGGAAGTCGGCACCGGTCACATGGGGCACGGCCCCCTTGTTGCCACCTACACCGATGTTGATCGACGGTTCGCGGAAATAGATCGGTTTTAGCTGCGCGTGAATGTCGGTGATGTGGATCAGGCTGACGTTCCCAAAGGTATCAAACTCTAGCAGCTTGTCTTGGGTCAGTGCCTGCTGAGCGGCCAGCTTGCCCCAGTTACCAAAAGATGATGCCCCGTAAAGGGCGGTTGCAGCCATGCTGGCTTGGAGGAAATCACGGCGAGAGATCATGCGACTGGCCTTAATCTTACGCATTCACATGCGCATGTTTGAATAGGTTGTGGACGAAAAAGCCCGCCCCGCGAATGCAGGGCGGGGTACTGGTTAATTAGTTGCGGACGGACGGCCCTTCGACAGACAGACCGTTGCCGCGCGAACCGACATACATTTCCAGCGCCACAAACTCTGGGCTGCCGGGGTTGAATGTCTCGGCGCGTGTATCACGTACACACCCCTTGAAACGGGCATGCGCCGAATTCAGCTTGGCGTTTTTCAGACGGTAGGTTGGGAAACCATTGATCTGGCCTTGGCTCAGGTGGTCTGCGCGGATCATGTTGCCATAGTTATCTTCGTGGCAATTTGCGCAGGACAGTTCAAGCTGGCCAAAACGGGTGTAATAGATTTCCTTGCCCTGTTCCCACGTGGATTGTGCGGGACCGTCAATGGCAATATTCACAGGCATGCCACGTGACACCGACGACAACAGCGCCGTCATGTTCACCATGTCACCACCGGTGTATTTCCACTTTTCGGCACCCATGCGGTTTTCACGGCAATCGTTGATCTGCATTTCCAAGGTACGCACTTCGCCAGCGGCTTCGACGTATTTTGGATATACCGGACGGACGCCTGCCATTTCCTCGGACGCACCGTGGCAATCCGCGCAGGATTTGCCCTCGGAACCGTCAGCAGCGTTCCATTTATCTTCGGCCTTTTCGACAAAGATCATACCGGCGTTGTCGAAGTCATCGCGTTCCATGTCACGGGTTTCTTCGCCCCGAAACAACCAACCCGACATGACCTCGTCCAGCGCATCGGAAAGATGCGCAGGGGCTGCTGTGCGTGTGACGATTTCGATCTCATCATTGATGACCAGTGTATCGTCTGCTGGTTCGGCCATTGCACCTGATGCCACGAAAATCGCGGTCATGCAGGCCCCTAAACCTTTGGTGAATTTATTCATTCTTATTCCTCCCGAGAATGCAGACGCTTAACCGATTGCGATGTCTTTGCTGTCTTCATAGACGTCGCCATCATCGTCATACCAAGTAAAGGTGAACGTCCCGGCCTCAGGCACGAGGGCGTCGAATTCAAGGTATGGGTTGGTCGAGATCGCCGGCTGCAATGTGAAATCCACCACATTCTGACCATTAAAATCGCAGGTAAAGCGGTTGATGATCGAACGTGGAATTACGTTGCCGTCGCCGTCTTTGCGTTGGCCGGATTCCATTTTGTGGCTGATCAGCGTTTTGATGGTGATTGTATCACCTGCTGCAGCGGATTTTGGTACTTTGACGCGGGGTTTTACACCAGATGCCATTTCAATAATTCCTTATAAAGCCTTAGCCGCCGCAGCCGCCGATTGTCACTTTTACCGTGCTCGATGCTTTCGCAAAGGAGCCGTCAGCCAATTTGGCGATTGCCACCACGTCTTGTGTGCCCGCAAGGCGGATACGTGTGGACGCGTGTTGCGATCCGGCAAGCGGACCAAAACCAAAGGTTATAACGCCCGGTGTCGGGTTGCCCATGGCCAGAACCATAATTTCCGTCGCGCCGGGGGCGTCGACCTCAATCGGCACTGTGTTGCCGTTTTCAGCAATCTCGGGCGCGGTAAGTGTCACACCTGTGTCTGCCAATTCTGCGCCACCGGTAAAGGCAGCAATCGCGTCTTCGCCTGCGGCCGCTACGGCCAGCTTTGGCAGCGCCAGCGCGGCAAATGCGCCTGCACCCATGACGATCGCACTACGTCTTGTGAATTCCATTGTCATACTCCTGAACAAACCCTTTTAGCGGGGCTTTTTAGTCTTTGAGGGTGGCGAGATACGCCACTACATCTTCGATTTGCTGTGCCGACAAAAGCGGCCCCAGCGTGTCATCGGCGGCTTTGCCAGTATAGGCTTTGCCCGGGCGGATATAGCCGGTGTCCTTGTAAAAGGACGGCATCATCGTACCCTCGAACATCATCTTGGCGTTTGCCACGATCCCGCGCAGCTCTGCCTCGCTCCAACGGTCGCCAGCGCCATCAAGCGCGGGGCCGATCATACCTTGGAATGCAATATCCGGCAGCGCGCTGACTTCGTGGCACGCCACGCAGTTGCCCAGCTTTTTGCTGCCAACGATTTTCGCACCCTCTTCAGCGTTGCCAGCCACACCGGTCAAAGACATTGCGACAGCCCCGTCTTCATAGCTGACGGCAGTTGGTTCGACTTCGGCTGCGAATGCGCTTGTGGTGACAGCAACGGACGCCACCAAGGCGTATATTGAAACTCTCATGTGTCCTCCCAAAGACTCTTATTTGTATACCAGCGTAGACCCACCGCCATATTGACGCAACTATAAATTCGCTTTTGTGAATTTTAAATTGATTTTAAACTAGCAGTATGTGGTCTTACGCACCGGTAAGTTAGTCGTTCTGTTCAGCCATTTTGCGGGCAAGATATTTTTGAAACGGCTCGTCGCCCTCATATTCTTTATCGACAACCCATTGAAGCATATTGAAAGTCGTCCCCGGCCCAAAGGCCCCCGGCACCGTTGCAACAGCGGCCTGCGCGGCGGTTTGATCCTCGTCCACATCCTGCGGCAAGAACACCAGCGTCGGGGTGAACATCATCCCCCATTTACGCACCATGTCTTTTTCAGACAGCGATTCCCCATCGAAATCCGTCACCTCGACGTCGCCGAACATGTTGATCTGCACGACAAAGAAATGCTCTTTCAGATAGCTATCAATCTTGGGAAGGGGAAACACCTCTTGGTGCATCTTCGTACAGTAAATGCAGCCGCGCTGTTCAACCGTCAGCATCAGGCGTTTGCCCTCGGCATTGGCTTCGGCCAGATCCTCGCGCAGATCCTTGAACGTGTCGCGCATCCATTCGGTTTTGTGCAGGCCATCATCACCCAATTCGACAGCATATGCCGACCCGGCAAGGGCCAGTGAAACAACGGTCAGGCAGGCTTTCAAAAGTTTCATTTTAGATACTCCTGTTTATCCAAGCTCATCCGATGTTGCCGAAAACCGGAAAGGTCTCCAGCATCCATTGGGCGATATAATTCACTGAATTCGTGGCGATCAGCACGCCGAAAAGGACCAGCAAAGCACCCATGATTTTCTCAACCGTGCCAAGATGCTGGCGAAACCGTGCCATCCAACGCATGAACGGGCCGATGAACATCGCAGCAAGAACAAAGGGGGCTGTCATGCCGACCCCATAGGTGAAGAGCAGCAGCGCACCGTTGGTTGCCGTGTCCGTCCCCGCCGCAGTAAACAAGATCGCCGCCAGCACCGGGCCCACGCAAGGGGTCCAACCGAATGCAAAGGCAAGGCCGATAACATAGGCACCGATCAGGCTGCTCGCCTTGGTATCCCCCGCATCAGCACGAAACTGGCGGTACAAGATGCCGATGCGGATCACCCCCAGGAAATGCAGCCCCATGGCGATGATAACCGCAGCAGCGATCCAGCGCAGATAGTCAAAATATTCCCGCACGACTTGACCAAAACTGGAGGCCGCAGCGCCCAGCCCCATGAAAATCGTGATCACCCCAGCGGCAAAAAACAACGATGCCAGCACAGCGCGGCGGCGCACTGACGCATCGACGGGACCATCAGCGGTGATCTGGTTCATCCCGACGCCTGCCAGATAGCTAAGATAAAAGGGCACGATCGGCAGAATGCACGGTGACAGAAAGGACAATAATCCAGCAACCGCCGCACCGATGAATGTAATTTCAAGCATATTGGCCGCCTTTATCTTGTGCCATGCACATATTCGCATTATGTTATGCGAAATCAATAGGTCTTTTAATGATACGCATCCGCGCGATCCTTTTTGCATTTCTCGCCCTGATCATCGCGTCAGGACAGGCCATGGCCGAGGTGTCCCTCGTCATGGTCGAGGAAAAGGGCTGCATCTGGTGCGCCCGCTGGAACGAAGAAATCGCGCCAATCTATCCCAAGACCCAAGCCGGAAAAACCGCACCGCTGCGCCGGATTGATATCAGGGCCGACGTGCCATCCGATCTTCACTTTGAGCGTAGCTTGCGGTTCACGCCGACCTTCGTTTTGATGCAAGACGGGCAAGAAATTTCGCGCATCGAAGGATACCCCGGAGAGGATTTCTTTTGGGGAGTATTGGAAAAAATGATGTTTGATGCCAAACTAATGCAGCCACCAAACGGAAGCTAAGGCCCAGCCGCTGCGTTGGATCGACCAAAGCAGTTTTTAATGTGACTGAAATACTGAGGAAAACATCCTGTGGGTCTACCCGTTTTTGACAAGAATATGTGTGCCGAAGACCTCGACAAGATGGCGTCGAATGCGGTGCAAGCGTCCAACTTTCTAAAGGCCATCAGCCATGAAGGCCGGTTGATGATCCTGTGCCATCTGGCGTCGGGCGAAAAATCCGTGACCGAATTGGAAGAACTGTTGTCTGCCCGGCAGGCCGCAGTGTCCCAACAGCTTTCACGCCTGCGGCTTGAAGGTTTGGTGATCCCGCGCAGGGACGGCAAAACCATCTATTACCGGCTTGCCGATGATCGGCCCAAGCAGATCATGGAAGTCGTCTATGATCTGTTCTGCCGCGCCGATTGATCTGACATGACCGGTATTGGCGCGCTGCTGTTGGATCGATTTTCCGAACCGACGCTGATGGCCTTTGCCGGATTATTTGGCGGCATCCTGCTGGGGCTCGCCGCCCGCCTTGGCCGGTTTTGCACCTTGGGCGCTATCGAAGATTTATACTACGGCGCAACCTCAACCCGTTTTGCCATGTGGGGCATTGCCCTTGGCGTCGCGCTGATCGGTGCATTCGGGCTGTCCGCTGGTGGCCTGCTGAACATGACCGACACGCTATACCTGTCGCTGGCATGGAACCCGTGGGCCAGCATCATCGGGGGCTTGGTTTTCGGCTATGGCATGGCGATTGCAGGCAATTGTGGCTACGGCGCGCTGGCCCGAATGGGCTGCGGCGATTTGCGGTCGTTCATGATTGTGATCGTCATGGGCGTGTCCGCCTATGTGGCACTTGGTGGGCCGCTCTCTGGCCTGCGGCTGATGCTCTTCCCGATGGCCGAGGCTGGCGTGACGCCCCCAGGCATTGCCCATCTGATCGCGCGGCATCTGCCCGTAGATATGCATCTCGTGGGCCTTGCGGTGGGTGGGTTGCTGATCGCGGGAACCCTGCTGCACAAGGGGCTTCGCGAAAGCCCGGCATCAATCCTGTGGGGTGTGGTTGTGGGCGTCGCCATCGTTTCGGGTTGGGCCGCGACGCAATGGATCACCGCACACGGTTTTGACCGCAGCATCATCATCTCGCACACCTTTACCGCGCCAGTGGGCGAGACATTGCTGTACCTCATGACATCCTCCGGCAACACGATCAGCTTCGGCACAGGATCGGTTGTCGGCGTCGTTCTAGGCGCACTGGCCGGTTGCCTGATCAAGGGCCATATGCGGTGGGAAGCCTGCGAAGACCCCCGCGAATTGCGCCGTCAGATTGGCGGGGCGGTCCTGATGGGCTTTGGTGCCGTGGTGGCTGTTGGATGCAGCGTTGGTCAGGGATTATCGGCGTTTTCGGTCCTGGCCTACAGCGCGCCGGTGACATTGGCCTGCATTGTTTTAGGGGCCTTGATCGGGCTGCGGCAACTGGTCGAGGGGTTTCGCCCGATTGGGTAGGTCCAGCGGCCTGCGATAGCGCTCAGGCAACGTCCACTTCCGAAGATAGCTTTAACACCTCGTCGCCGTCCTCCTGTTCGATCAACAACGCAGGATCATCCTTGGTGCCATTGCGTGTGACCTCGGT
Organism: uncultured Sulfitobacter sp.; assembly: GCF_964021855.1. Classification (NCBI taxonomy): domain Bacteria; kingdom Pseudomonadati; phylum Pseudomonadota; class Alphaproteobacteria; order Rhodobacterales; family Roseobacteraceae; genus Sulfitobacter; species uncultured Sulfitobacter sp. The sequence goes on along the minus strand of NZ_CAXHZD010000001.1, from coordinate 1,191,984 downwards.
GCCTTTCAAGCTGCGCGTAATGCTTTTGGCGTATGTCTTTTGCACCGCCCCACTGGCCGTGCCTTGCCCCCAGTTCCAAGTGACTTTGGTCCCTTGCGAAATCTCTGCCATCTGTGTTTCCTTTTCAGTGCCGCTGCCGTCCCCCGAGGGACCATTGGTAGAAGAACGAGGGTCGGCGCAGATCGGTTCCCAGCACGGCTGTTTCGCGCAATTGTGCGATCTTTGCACTGTCATTTCCGCAGCCCCAATGTCACGATCACCGCCATGAAGATATTCTCCGGCAAATCCCGTCCCGTGCATCTTGGTCCCTACCCGCTCGAGCGGCTGCGCAGGGAAACCAAGCCACATGTGGATTTGCCAGATTTGACGTTTCCCAAAGTCTCGTTTTCAGCGTCCCACAGCCCCGAAAGCATCGTTAACGCGATGGGGCCGTTTCAGGCGATGATGGATGCGCTGCGATCGGGGGCGGTGAACAGCGCACCCGCCGACATCCCCGATGATCCGGTCGAACGCGCACAGCACCTCAAGGCCTTTGGCTATTACAACGATGCCTCCATGATGGGGGTTTGTGCCCTGCCGCAAAGCGCCATTTTATCCGACCCTCGGAAGAACCCTGATGTCACGGCGCTGGTGGACGACCTAAAGCATCGTCAGACCACGACCCTTGCCACTGGCATTGACGCGATCATGGCCGACCTGCGTGATACTGCGGGCGCAGATGCTGGCACGGTTGCACACCATACCCATGCGATTGTTGTGCTGGTCGTCTACCCCCGCGACCCGTCCAAGGACGAAGCTGGCAGCGACTGGATCACCGATGCGCAGGCGCAACGGGCGTCCCTGCGCGCCGCCGAAAATGCGACGGTGCTCGCCGAATATATCCGCATCCTCGGCTTTGACGCCCGCGCCCATTCGGTGACCTCCAGCGATGTGCACCTCCCCAAACTGGCGTTGGCGGCAGGCCTAGCGGTTATGCAAGACGGCACCCCCTGCGCGCCATGGCTGGGCCAGCGCTATGGCCTTGCGGCGATTACGACCGATATGGCTATGGCCCCCGACCTGCCGCTTTGCCCCCTTGCGCAGCAACCCGCATCCGTGTTGCGCGGCCATGTCTGGCAGCTTGGCACCCACGGCGGGGCCAACGCACGCAGTCACGATCCCTATGCGCGGCGCGCCTTTGTCGATGGCCCGCATCCGTTTGAAACGCTCAAACGCGTAGACAACCCCACGACTTATATCGATGAAGCGAATGTGCCGCGCATCCCCAAGCGCACGGACATGTTTGCCCGCGGCCAGTTTGGCGACATGGGGCCAAAGGTACAGGACGCCATGAAAGGCGGACAACATATCGTCAAATCCGCCCCCGCATCGGCACAACGCCGATTGCTGGGCGCGCTAATCCTGCTGCAAAAAGGTACGCCCGCCCCGACCGTTCTGGAGGCAGACCCACAGCGCAACGCGGCCAACTTGAAAGCGGCGGCATATTTCCTTGGCGTCGATGCCGCGGGTTCATCTGCCTGCCCGGATTGGACATGGTACAGCCATGACGCCACCGGCACCCCTATCGTGCCGCCCCACGATCAATCGCTTGGGTTGATCATCGATCAAGGCTTTGAGACGATGGAGGGCGCATCCGGCGATGACTGGATCAGCACCGCCCAATCCATGCGCGCCTATCTGCGATTTTCGGTGCTGGGCGGCATTCTGGCACAGCATTTGCGCAACCTTGGTTTCGACGCCAAGGCACATACGGTGATGGATGGCGATGTGTTGCAGCCGCCGCTTTTGCTGTTGTCCGGCCTGGGCGAGGTCAGCCGGATCGGCGAGGTGATCCTGAACCCGTTCCTTGGCCCGCGTCTAAAATCCGGCATTGTGACCCACACCATGCCCGTGACCCATGACAAACCCATCGATTTCGGCCTGCAAAAATTCTGCGAGGCCTGCAATAAATGCGCCCGCGAATGCCCGTCAGGTGCGATCACGGCAGGCCCGAAAAAGATGTTTAACGGCTACGAGATTTGGAAATCAGACAGTCAGAAATGCGCCACCTACCGGATCACCAACAAAGGCGGCTCCATGTGTGGGCGCTGCATGAAAACCTGCCCTTGGAACCTCGAAGGGCTGTTCGCCGAGGCCCCCTTTCGCTGGGCGGCCAGCACCATCCCCGCCGCCGCACCCCTGTTGGCGCGGCTGGATGATGCCTTGGGCCGCGGCGGGCTAAACCCCGTCAAGAAATGGTGGTGGGACATCGAGCACCAGCGCAGCGGCGCGGTGACTGCCCCCACCCATCCAGTCAATGCCCGCGACCTCCAGCCCAACTTGAAACTGCGGGCCGAGGATCAGACATTGGCCGTCTACCCGGCCCCGCTTGCCCCGCATCCGTGGCCCTATCCTGACCCGATGAACCGCGAGGCGGGGATCAAGGCCCATGCCGCCCTGCTTACCGCAGACGAACACCGCGCCCGCAACGCCGCAGGGGCAACCGATCATTTGCATCTTTATGATGCGGGCACAGATACGCCAGTGCTGGATCTGCGCATCGGACGCGTCCAACAGCTAAGCGCCGCAGTCACCCTCTATGATCTGGTGCACCCGGACGGCCACGACCTTCCGGAATGGACCGCAGGCGCGCATCTTGATCTGGTGGTGGCCCCTGAATACCTGCGCCCCTATTCGCTGTTGGGCGATCCTGCTGACCGGTCCCGGTACCGCATTGCCGTCCTGCGCGAAGACGAAGGGCGCGGTGGCTCGGCGCTGCTGCACCGTATCTTCACCCAAGGGCGCCGTGTGTTTGTGTCTGCGCCCACGAACCACTTCGAACTGGTCGAAGACGCCCCGCACAATCTGTTGTTTGGCGGCGGTATCGGCATTACGCCGATGATCGCCTTTGCCCACCGCCTGCATGCAATCGGCCAGCCCTTTGATCTGCATTATTCCGCCCCGTCCCGCACGGCAGCCCCGTTTATTGACATGCTTGCTGGCGTCGCATGGGCCGACCGCGTTCACATACATCTAAGTGCTGAAAGCACCCGCGCCGATATGCCAGCCCTACTCTCGCAAGCCATCAAAGGAACCCATATCTACACCTGCGGCCCTGACGCCTATATGCAAGCGGTGATGGATGCAGGAGAGACAAACGGCCTGCCCGAGGACACCCTGCATCTGGAATATTTCGCGCCCCCCACGGTGCCCGAGTACATCAACTACCCCTTCATTCTCCACCTGACCGATGGCCGCGAAATCCCAGTCACCGCCGACCAGTCCGCCAGCGACGCGCTGATCGCCGCAGATATCAAACTGGACATCAAATGCGCCGATGGCATATGCGGTGTCTGTAAATGCAACCTGCTGTCAGGCGCGGCGGAACACCGCGATTTCGTCTTGTCCGCCAAGCAACGAGAGACCGAGATCATCCTTTGCCAATCCCGCGCGGCAGAACCAAACGGCGTATTGGAGATTGATCTATGACCCGCGCCGCTGCTGGACCCGATACAGCATTGCTGCAAAATCTTGGCGACGGGCACAGCGACGACTATGAAACCTGACCCTGATTTCCAAATGGTCTAAAATCCTCGCCGAAGGCTCCGCCGATTGCCACCAGCGCTGTCAGCGCTTATATCGCGGCTAACCCTCCCAATAAGGCCAGCAAAAATGACATTCGACCGTTCTATCAAAATCGCCCCCTCCATCCTTGCCGCTGATTTCGCAAATTTCGGGGCCGAGTGCGAGGCTATTGAGGCGCAAGGTGCCGATTGGGTTCATGTCGATGTGATGGATGGGCATTTCGTACCCAATATCAGCTTTGGCCCCACCACCTGTGCTGCCATCCGCCCGCATATCAAGGGCATCATGGATGTGCATCTGATGATCGCCCCCGTTGATCCCTATATCGATGCCTTTGCAAATGCCGGTGCCGATTTTATCACCGCCCATGTCGAGGCTGGGCCGCATATTCACCGCACCTTGCAGGCGATCCGTGGTGCGGGTGCCAAGGCGGGCGTGGCGCTGAACCCCGGCACGCCAGCCTCGGCTGTCGAACACCTGCTGGATATCACCGATCTGGTTTGCGTAATGACGGTAAACCCCGGCTTTGGCGGGCAGAAATTCATCGACATGTCAGACAAGATCAAAACGCTGCGTGCGATGATTGGCGACCGTCCGATCCATATCGAAATTGATGGCGGCGTTGATGTGAACACAGCCCCCACTGTCGCACAGGCGGGTGCCGATGTTCTCGTTGCAGGCTCTGCCGTGTTCCGGGGCGGGTCCGTGTCGAACCCCGGCCCATACGGCGATAACATCCGTGCGATCCGCGAAGCGGCGACAGGTGTGTACGTCTAAACGCTAAGCGACACCGAGACTAAGAAAGAAAAAGGCCGGTGCCCCAATACAGGGCCCGGCCTTTCTTGTGTGATGCGAACCGGCTTAGGCCATTTGATCTTTGAACGTCTCAAGCAGCTTGTGCTTCAGGATCTTGCCCGTTGGCGCGGCCGGAAGGGCGGTGCCAATGATGATGTGCTTGGGTCGTTTATAGCCGGTCAACCGCTCGCGCACGAAAGCGCGCAGGTCGTCGGGGTCTAGGCTATCCCCTTCAGCGATTTGCACAAAGGCCAGCACTTCTTCATCGCCATCTTTGCTGCGGCCAATCACGGCGGATTGGATCACTTGCGGATGGTCGTTGATCGCGGCTTCGACCTCGGGTGGATAAACGTTGAACCCGCCGTGAATGATCAGCTCTTTCGAGCGGCCCAGAATGTGCAGGAAACCGTTCTCGTCCAGCTTGCCCAGATCGCCGGTGCGCAGCCAGCCGTCCGCGTCGACCACTTTCGCGGTCTCGGTCGGGTTTTTGTAATAGCCCTTCATGATCTGTGGCCCACGGGTCATCACTTCGCCCGTACCAACACCACCGCCTTCGACTGTGTCATCAATCTTGACCTCAATCCCCGCCAGCGGCGGGCCGACGGACACGTCGGGCGATCCGATCGGGTTCGAGGTCGCGGATGTACCGGCGGCGGTTTCGGTCATGCCATAGCCGTTCTGGATGGCGACGCCGTAAAACCCTTCGGCCTTGCGTTTCCATGCAGGATCAAGCGGTGCCGCCCCAGACGAGACATAGCGCAGCGTTTTTGAGTTCAGATGCGTCAGGCCTTTTTCCTTGGTGTATTGCATCAGCAGCGCGTGCATCTGCGGCACAGCAGACAGGAAATTCACACCCGACGTCAAAGCATTATAGAGTTTCTCAGCCGAAAAACGCGCCTCTAGCCGGATTTCGGCACCGACGTAGCAGGATGCAGTCAGGACCGAACACAGGCCGAACACGTGGGTCAGCGGCAACACGCCGTAAACCACATCACCCGGTGCCATGCCGCGTAGATTGGCCGAGGTCATACCGCCGAAACGCACGTTGTCGTGGGTCAGCATCACGCCCTTGGGGTCACCAGTGGTGCCCGTTGTGTAAAGCAGCACGGCAACATCGCTTAGGTCAGCGTCAGGGTTGCTGGCGATGGGCGTGGCAAGATGCATCGTTCCGAATGCGCCCGTGACTTCTTTTGCGCCCATGTTTTCGGCGTGTTTGACGGCGTCAGGCGATGCGCCCGTTGTCATCAGAATGGCCGCTGGTGTCGCGTGATCCAGAATGCGTTTTACTTCGCCTTCGGTCTGGCGCGCGTTGACCGGAATGATCACAGCCCCGGCTTTCCATGCGCCAAAGATTGTGGCCGCAGCAGCACCGCAGTTTTCAGACAACAGCAGCACACGGTCATTTGGTTTGACCCCTGCCGCCTTTAGCGTTTCAGCGATGGCATCAGCCGCCTTGCCGTAATCATTGAAGGTCCAGCTGGTCCCTACGCTGTCAGATAGCGCCTGAGCATCGCCTCGGGATGTGATTTGTTGTGCAAGATAATCCTCTACACGTGCCATAAGCTCTGCCTCCTCGCAGGTAATTTCCGCCCTTGGTCTTTTCAGACCTCAAAGCACATATTCACAGTGACCGCTTGTCAGCCGCCATAATTTGGTTTGCGTTTTTCCAAGAACGCGGCGATGCCTTCGGCGGCCTCGTCTGCGCCAGCCGCGTGGGCCATGGCGTTGCGTTCTGCATCCAGTTGCGCGGCTTCGGTCACGTCATAGCCTTGGGCCACCAGCCCCCGGATCACGGATTGCGCCTGCCGTGGCCCTTGGGCCAGACGGTCGGCATAGGCCATCGCCCCGTCCATCGCCGCACCCGGTTCAGCCAGCGCGTTAACCACGCCCAGATCATGCATACGGTCAACGGTGACAGGCAGCGCCAACAGGCACATTTCCATCGCCAACTGTCGTGGCAATGCCCGCGCCAATGACGCCGTCAGCCCGCCATCTGGCACCAGCCCCGCCTTGACATAGGCAGCCGTGAATTTGGCACCCTTCGCGGCGACGATCAGATCGCAAGCCAGTGCAAAGGACAGGCCCGCACCAGCGGCACCCCCTTCGACGGCGGCAATGACAGGTACAGGGCAGCCACGAATGGCGCGCACCACATCATGCAGTTCATCAATCTTGCTGCGGCGTTCATCTTCGGCCAGATCGCGGCGTGCGATCAATACGTTCAGATCGCCGCCAGCGCAGAAAAAATCACCCTCGGATGTCAGGATTACGGCACGTACGCGCGGTTCAGCGGCCAGTTCCACGGCCTGCGTGATGCAGGCATACAGCTCCGGCGACAGCGCGCCGCGTTTATGGGCGTTTCCGTTCCAAACGATGATCCGGTCGCCCTTGTCTTCAATCCGTGCGCTCATGTCAGTTTCTCCTGTGGGACACGTTTGAACACGCCCGTCGATGTGGCGATCACGGTGCCGTCTTCGTGGACCAGTTCGGCATCGATATACAGCAAGCTGCGCCCGCCGCCCTTGATATAGCCAGTCGCAGTCACCCGCCCCGGTTTACCCGCCGCCAAGAATTGCGTGGTCAGGGAAATCGTCAAAAACGGGTTTCTGCCGGTTGGATCGACGCTTAGCGATCCGGTCATGCCACAGGCGTTGTCCAGCAATGTGGCCGCGATACCGCCATGAAGAACCCCATGGCGGTTAAGATGTTGCGGACCCAGATCAAGGTAACAGCGCCCGTGGGCCGGATCGGATATATCAACGACATACCCGACCAGGGTTTGGGTGCCGGTCTCGTCCCGGATCAGCAGGCTTTCGTCAGGCTGCTGCAATGGCAATGTATCGCTCCAGATGGTGGTCTGTATCGCCAAAGCGGTGGTCTGACATGATGATACGCTTGGCGATATGGGCCAGTTCGTATTCCTGGGTCATGGCAATACCGCCGTGCATCTGAATGCTGTCTTCTGCAACCAGACGGCCCGCGCGACCCAGCAGGTTTTTGGCAGCAGATACGTGGCTTTCGCGGCTTTTGTATCCGGCTTCCAGATGGCCAGCAGCCACGATCACGGCAGAGCGTGCTTGCTCCATCTCGATCAGCAGATCGGACATGCGGTGCGCAAGTGCTTGGAATGTGCCGATTGGTTTGCCGAACTGTTTGCGCGTCATCAGATAGTCACGCGTCAGACGGCAAGCGGTTTCCATCGCACCCAGCGTTTCGGCGCAGATCGCAACGTTTGCCGCGGCAACGCGCGCCTCGATGGCTTTGAACGCTTTGCCTGCGTCGCCCAAACGAGCCGAGGCAGGAACGCTGACATCATCCAGCGTGATTTCCGCAGCGCGGCCACCGGCCAACAGGGCGTAGCCTTGCAATGTGACACCCTTGGCATCAGACGGAACGAGGAACAGCGAAATGCCATCTTCGTCGCCAGCATCACCGCTTTCGCGGGCCGAAACCACCAGCATGTCGGCGTTTTCAGCGTTCACAACAACAGCCTTGCGACCGTTCAACACAACGTTGTCGCCATCAACCTTGGCCGTTGTGGTAACGCGGTTCGTGTCATAGCGGCTGGCAGGTTCGCCATGGGCAAATGCCACTTGCAACGCGCCGCCGATGATTTCCTCGACATGGGCCTTTTGGTCGTCATTGCCCAAGTCAGCGATCAGACCACCACCCAGAACGGCGGTATCCAAGAACGGTTCAACCACGCCTGCGCGGCCCAACTCTTCGAACACCACAGCGATATCGAAACCAGCGCCGCCAAAGCCGCCCTGATCTTCGGTGAACAGCGCGCCGATGACGCCCAGTTCGGCAAGGCCGTTCCAGATATCAGCGGAAAAGCCTGTGTCGCTTTCAAGGATTTTGTTGCGTGTCGCGGTATCGTATTTGTCACGCAGGAAACGGCGCAAGCTGTCTTGCAGCATTTGGCGTTCTTCTGTCAGGTCGAAGTTCATGCTCCACCTCCCATCGTTGTTTTGGCAATGATCTGGCGCTGGATTTCGTTCGAGCCGCCAAAGATCGACAGTTTACGGTTGTTGAAATATTGCGCGGCCACGGGGCCGGCATTCAACGGATCAGGCAGGTTAAGGTTGGACCCTTCGATCGCCTCGGATGCGAATGGCATCGCATAGGCACCCGCAGCGCGGCGGGCCAGATCGTTGATTTCCTGACGGATGATCGTGCCTTTAACCTTGAGCATGGACGATTCAACACCCGGTGCCGCACCTGCCGCCGCCTTGGAGACGATGCGCAGGTTGGTCGTGCTCATCGCCATCAGGTCGATTTCAACCCGTGCAACACGTGCCGCAAAATGCGGGTTTTCGATCAGGGGGCGACCGCCCGCCATTTCGGCGCGCGCGATCCGTTTAACCGCAGTCAGACCCGCCTGCGAGAACCCGACGCCCGCGATATTCGTACGTTCGTGGGTCAGCAGGTACTTGGCATAGGTCCAGCCTTTGTTTTCTTCGCCGACCAGATTTTCGACAGGTACTTTCACATCCGTGAACCAAACTTCGTTCACCTCGTGGGTGCCATCCAGCAAGATGATCGGGCGCACTTCGACGCCGGGGGTTTTCATGTCGATCAACAGAAAGGAAATACCTTCTTGCTGTTTCACGGTCTTGTCAGTGCGCACCAGACAGAAAATCATGTTGGCGTGCTGGCCAAGCGTGGTCCATGTTTTCTGACCGTTAACGATGTAATGCGTGCCTTCTGCGTTCAGCACGGCTTCGGTCTTGAGCGACGCAAGGTCGGACCCGGCACCCGGCTCGGAATACCCTTGGCACCACCAGTCTTCGCCCGCCAAGAGGCGTGGCAACCAGTAATCGTTCTGCTCTTGCGAGCCGAATTTTTGCAGCACGGGGGCCAGCATGGACAGACCAAACGGCACGATGCGCGGGGCGTAATGTGCGGCGGCTTCTTCCTCAAAGATGTGACGCTGAACGGCGTTCCATTCGGCACCGCCGAATTTCTTGGGCCAGTTCGGGGCCAACCAGCCCTGCTTGTTCAGGATGGCGTGCCATTCTTCCTGACCCGCTTTGCCCAGCTCTTCCCCTTTGCGAATTTTATCGCTCATTTCCTTGGGAAGCTTTTCTTCTAGAAAGGCGCGCACTTCGGCGCGGAATGCCTTTTCTTCGTCGCTATAGCTCAGATCCATTAATCGTTCCTCCGGTTTATGTCGTTCGGGCATTGCGCCCTTGTTCATTTATTTTGCGGCGTCTTTGTTCAAATCATCAAAGCTGCGGCCCTCGGCCACCAGCTGTTTCAGCAGCGGCGCGGGCTGCCAGAACCACGCATCTTCCTTGGCATAGTTTTCGATGTCGGCCAGCACTGCGGGCAAGCCTTGCAGGTCCGCCCATTTCATCGGGCCACCCCAATAGCGCGGGAAGCCATAGCCAAACAGCAGCACCATATCGATATCAAGCGGGCGTTTCGCGATGCCTTCACCCAGCAATCTGGCGGCCTCGTTCACCATCGCGGCCATATAGCGGCGCGTGATCTCGGCGTCTGTGAAATCGCGCGGTGTGATGCCCAGCTCGGCCCGTTCCGCCGCAATCAGTTCAGGTACTTCGGGGTTGGGAACAGAGCCGCGCGTGCCCTTTTCGTAGATATAGAACCCTTTGCCGGTCTTCTGGCCAAAATTACCCGCTTCACAGATTTTGTCAGGGTATGTCGGCACACGTTCAGCCGGGTGACGGGTGGCCGCCTTGCGTTTGCGTGTGGCCCAGCCGATATCAAGACCCGCCAGATCGCCCACGGCGAACGGCCCCATGGCAAAGCCGAAATCAACCAGTGCCTTGTCGATCTGATAGGGCGATGCGCCGTCCAGCACCATATGGTCGGCGGCGGTGCGATAGGTCGCCAGAATGCGGTTGCCGATAAAGCCATCGCAGACACCAGCGCGCACGGATATTTTGTTCAGCGCCTTGCCAAGGGCAAAGCCCGTGGCAACCACATCAGGCGCGGTCTTGTCTGCCACCACGACTTCGAGCAGTTTCATGATATGCGCGGGTGAAAAGAAATGCAGCCCGATCACATCCGCAGGGCGCGACGTGCTGGCGGCAATTTCGTCGATATCCAGATAGGATGTGTTCGACGCCAAAATCGCACCGGGTTTGCACACGGCGTCCAGCTTGCCGAACACTTCTTTCTTAACGTCCATGTTTTCGAACACGGCCTCGATCACCAGATCAACAGACGACAGGCTGTCATAGTTTATCGACACCTCAAGGGCGATGGTGGTCATCGCGTCGTATTTCATCTGGGTGATCTTGCCGCGTTTCAATGCGCCAGACAGGTTGCCTGCGATGCGACCGCGTGCAGCCTCGGCGGCATCAGGCGTCATCTCGATCAACACAACATTGAAACCGGCCAGCAAGGCGGCTGTGGCGATGCCTGCCCCCATGGTGCCACCACCGATGATCCCGATGGATTGCAAGCCGCGTGGCTCAACGCCCTTCAACTCGGGCAGGTTACTGACCGCACGTTCGGAAAAGAACGCGTGGATCATGCCCTGACGTTGATCCGTTTCCATCAGGTCCATGAACATTTTGCGCTCGGCCAGCATGCCCTGATCAAAGGGCAGTTCCGATGCGGCTTGAACAGCGCGTACCGCTTGGGCGGGCGAAATCTGGCCACGGCCCTTTTTCAGCGTCCCGTCATAGGCTGCATCCCAATCAATGGGTTCGGGCGCAGGCATTTCGCTAACCGCGCGGCGCGGGGCCGTGTCGGCGATCAAGCTTTCGGCATAGGCTAGACCAACCTCTTCGGGGTCGCCCTCGGCAACCTTGTCGATGATGCCCAGCTTCAACGCTTCGTCCGCTTTGACCTGACGGCCTGTGGTGATCAGATCCAGCGATGCGTCCACACCAACCAAGCGCGGCAAACGTTGGGTGGCACCGGCACCGGGGATCAGACCCAAATGCACTTCGGGCAGGCCGACGCGGGCAGAGGGCTGCGCAATGCGATAGTGAGCCGACAACGCGATCTCAAGACCGCCGCCCAAGGACACGCCATGCATCGACGCGACCACGATCAGCGGTGATGCTTCGATGCGTTTGCACACGTCGGGCAAATAGGGTTCCAGCGGCGTTTTGCCAAATTCGGTGATATCCGCGCCGGCGATAAAGGCGCGGCCTTCGCCAACGATCAAGACAGCTTTTACGCCGGTGTCAGCCTCGGCTTGGGCCATGCCCGCAACCAGACCTTCGCGCACCGCGTGGGACAAGGCGTTTACCGGTGGGTTCTGAATACGCAGCACGGCAACGTCGCCTTTGCGTGTGTATTTGATCTTATCGCTCATCTGTCAAATTCCTGTCTGTTCTTTTAGTCGCGGCGGCTAAGCGCCGGAGTGCGGCCTGTGCGTTGTTCAAGTGCGCGCACCAGATCGCGCAGCGCGGGGCCGACTTCGTCTCGGATCCGGTCATCGGATAAATCGCTGGGCATTGCCCCGCAGGTAAACGCCACCGGTTCGCCGAATTCCTCGGCGAAATAGGGAACGCTTACGGCATTTATGGTGCTGGCATAACGCGTACCCTTGAGTGCGTATGTGAAACCATGCTCGACCAATTGTGAATATCCCTCCGAGCGGAACTGTCGCATATCCTTTTCAGGCGTCAACTGCGCAAAGCGTTCTTGGCCAAGTGACGCCACGACGGCCATGCCAGAGGACGACCCAAACACCGGAATCCGGTGTCCAGGTTCAAGCCAGATGGTGGATGCATTGCGCGGACGCCACGTGCGCACCAGCAACATTTTAGAATCGTCACGCACCGCAACCAGCGCCAGCGTGCCCGTGTCATCGGCCAGCTTTTGCATCGCGTCAGATGCCAGATCCAGAAAGTTGACCGCGACGGATGCAACAGACCCAAGCGCAATGGCCGATGGCCCCAAACGGAACCTGTCATTGCGCCCGCCGTGGCTAAGATACCCCAATTCGCACAGGGTATAGGTCAGCCGCGACACGGTGGGTTTTGGCAGGCCCGTCCGGTCAGATATCTGCGCGTGTGTCAGCCCACTGTCGCTTGCCCGAAAGGCCCGTAGAATGGCCAACCCACGGGCAAGCGTGTTCGCAAACTTGCGATCTGTCCCTTCCGACGTCATCGCGCGCCCAAGGGGATCAGCAACGAGATCATCGGGAACGACATGATCAGGATCAGCACGATAAAGTCCACACTCAGGAACCGCGTGATCCCGGCAAAGATTTTGTCAATCGGGGCGTCTTTGCCGACGACGTTGGCGATCACGAATACGTTCAGACCAACCGGCGGGGTAATCAACCCGATCTCAAGCAGCTTGATCACCACAACACCGAACCAGATCAGGTTCAGGTCATAGCTTTCGACCAGCGGGATCATCAGCGGCAGGGTCAAAACCATGATACCAATCGGATCAAGGAACATGCCCAGCACCAGATAGATCACCGCAATCGCCAGCATCAGAACCACAACAGACAGCTGGGCGTCAGACACCACATTCACGATCATGGGGGCGACGTTGGTCAGTGCAATGAAAGCGACAAAAATCTTGGCACCCGCTGCAATAAAGAAAATAGCCGATGTCTGAATGCAGGTTTCCTTGACCGCTTCCCACAACCCGCGCAGGTCCAGTTTGCGTTGGGCAAAACCGATCAGGGTGGCCGCGACCACGCAGACAGCTGCCGCTTCGGTAGCAGTAAAGATACCACCGTAGATGCCGCCGATGATCAGGACGAACAGCATGACCGCGGGCCAGCTCTCAATGGCCGCCTGAAGGCGTTCCTTTGAGGAATAGCGCACGTCGGTTGGCGGTGCAATTTCGGGGGAATACCAAACCCAAACCGCGATCACGAGGATGAAGCCCGCCAGCGTCAGCAAGCCCGGCAGAACGCCCGCAAGAAACAGCGACGAGATCGAGGTTTCGGTGAAGATACCGTAGATGATGAACAACACCGATGGCGGGATCAGCGACCCCAATGTGCCGCCTGCGGCCACCGATGCGGTCGCAAGACGCGGGTCATAGCCCATGCGCAGCATCTCGGGTGTGCAAATCCGGCCCATCGTCGACGCGCAAGCAATCGAACTGCCCGTGATCGCCGAAAAACCGCCACAACCCATGACGGACGCCATGGCGACCCCACCGGGCAGACGTGTCAGCCAGACCTTGGCCGCGTGGTAAATCTTGGTCGTGATGTCGGCGCGATAGGCAATATGCCCCAGTGCCACAAACAGCGGGATCATCGACAGATCATAGGAATGGATCAGGTCGAACGAGTTTGAAAACACCATGGATGTGGTGGCGCGAATGGCACGTTCGGGCATGAAGGTGCCGGTGCGAAACGCAAAGATAAAGAAGGTGCCGACAGTCGCGACCGACGCCAAGGAAAAGGCGATAGGCACGCGCATGGCCAGCAAGAAAAGGACCGCGCCGAACGCGATCAGACCAATGGTTGCAGCATCCATTACAGCGTCTCCTGTTCGGCAACGGCATCAATTGTGTGGTTTTGTTCGTCCGATACGATACCGCCCGATAAAAGCGTGCGGGTGTCACGGATGGCCAGTTCGGCCAGACGTAGCCAACAGGCCCCAATGCCAATGATAAACAACAGACGTCCGGGCCATTTCGGCAGGTTCAGGTCGCCGTAGAAAAAGCTGCCTTTTTCCCAAACGCTTAGGAATTCGCGGGTGCCAGCGTAAAGCAATGCGGCCAGGGCAATCAGCCCCATCACCGACCCCATGACAATCAGCCAGGACCGCAACCGTGGCCCAAACTGATCGGAAATAAACGCGACACTGATATGTGCGCGGTTGGCCGTCGCGGCACCAAGGGGCAGAAGGATGGCCGCGACCATCAATTCCCGCACCATGGTGACGCTGTCAGGCACGCTTGAGGAAAAGACAGCACGCGCGACCACATTGGTTGTAATCAAGACCCCCAACAGGATGACCGCAATCGCGCCCAACCCCAGCAGGATTTTCTCTAGTGGTACCAACATGGTCCCGTCCCTCCCTCAAGATATGTGCTTAGTTACCGGACTGTGCCCAAGGATAGCCGTTTGTATCACGCTCTTGCGTGTATTTAGCGATCAATGCGGTGTAGTCTTCCAGCATCTTATCACCCGGAAGGCCTGATGCCGCAGCTGTTTCGACCCAAGCAGCCAGGAACTTTTGACCGCCCTCAACCAGCTTTGCGCGCTCTTCTGCGGGCAGCTCGATGATTTCGACGCCTTGCTCTTTCATAGATGCAATGGCTTTGTCGTTGGCGATGGTGATCATACGGCCAAATTCGTCAGCCATATCTGCGCCTGTTGTGGTCAGAACCTCTTGTTGCTCGGCTGTCAGGGAATCGTACATGTCTTTGTTCATAAAGATGCCGACACCGCCAACTTGGCCCCAGTTCAGCATGGTGTAGTTGTCCATAACTTCTGCCTGCTTCAACGCGGCAACAGCATAGGAATAGCCTTGGCTACAATCGATCAGGCCGGTGTCCAGACCTTGGTACGCGTCATAGATTGACATGTTGACCATGTTCGCGCCTGCTTCGCCGAACACTTTGCCGTATGCGCCAACACCGCGAACTTTCTTGCCTTCGATGTCTGCAACCGAACGGATCGCGTCGCCTTTGCAGCCGATGTTAACCTGGCTGGTGGTCCATGTGCCGATATAGACAAGGTTCTTTTCGGCAAGGTTTTCAGCGACAGCTTCGTTGGTACGCATCAGTTCGTCTGTGGCGCGCATACCAACCCAAGCGTCAGGGTTGTTGACGGGCAGATCGGCGATGCCATAGGCGGCCATCTCTTGCGGGTAATAGACGGCGATCACGGAACCGGTGTCAGCAACGCCATCGGCGATGGATTGCACAGCTGCGTTTGCTTTGAACAACGCGCCGCCCCATTGGATGTCCATGCGCAGATCGCCGGACGAACGCTCGGCCACTTGGTCGGCGAACCACTGCAATGCATTTGCGCGCGCGCCGCGGTTTGGGCCAGCTTCGCCGTGGATCAACACGGTTTCAGCACCCGCAACCGATGCGGCAAAGCCCATGGCGGCGGCAAAAGATAGGTTTTTGATAAAGGACATGAATTTCCCTCCCAAGAAATTTGTTTTACTATGTAAAACTTGGTTTCACTATGTCACGGCGGAACCTAGAACCGGAGATGGGAACGCGCAAGCGGATATTGCGCCCACACGGATTTTACGTGTGGGACGCGAATTTCTGCTATTTTTTCAACTTTTAGACGGTCGGCGCGATATCAGCCGCGCTGATAAAGAAAGCAACGCCCCTCGACCGCACCTGGGGGCAAGGGAATCTCTTGCAGGTGGTCGAAATACATCCGGTCGCTTGACACCATGATACCACCGCGATCCAGAAGCGGTTCGATATACGGCGATATAGCCCGCGCAAAGGCATCGTTTTTCGCCAGATTATGACCACCCAAATCTGCATGAATAAGCCGCGCTGTTGCGCCGAACCGTTTCAACGCCTCAGGAAGTGTTTCATACACATCCCCCAGAAGCACCCGATCTTCTGCCGGGGTGCTGTCGGGGTTCGACGCGATTTCCCGCTCGAAAACATAAATGTCACGCTCTGGCATGATCTCTCGCATGTGGTGGAAAGTGCGTCCGTTCCCCAAGCCCAGCTCGAATACCGGGCCGGGTTGGCCAGCAGTAATTTCAGCGGCGTGATCAAGGCAGGCGCGCTGTGACACCATGCGATCGATAAATAGATCCAGACGACTCATTTTTTAGGCTCTCTTTCTTATTTGCCACTAGGGCATTCACTGCTCGGGTCATTCATAGGTAGTGCCCCAAGGTTAAAGACCAAGGCCCCTAGACGCAGAACAGTTTATCGGCTTCACTCAATCGTGTGACAACATGTTTTAACGCTTTTGGATCCAAATGACTGTCCTGTTGGAAGTGAATGACCTGGCAATCGGGTTCGGCGACGCCCCTTCGGTTGTGGATGGCGTCAACTTTCGCGTGAACGCAGGCGAAACACTGGCCTTGGTCGGTGAAAGCGGGTCTGGCAAGACGCTGACCTGTCGGTCTGTCCTGCGCATTCTCCCCGATGCTGCGCAATTGCGCAGTGGCTCCATCAACTTTTACGGTGAAGGCCGGTCTGCCGATCTGATGTCTTTGCCGGAAAAGACGATGCGCGACATTCGCGGTGACTGTATTTCGATGATTTTCCAAGAACCGATGCGCGCGCTGTCGCCGCTGCACCGCTTGGGCAATCAAGTGGCCGAAGTGCTGTGGCTGCACCGCAACATGGGCCGCGCCGAGGCCAAGCGCCGCGTGCTGGAACAGTTCGAACAGGTCGGGTTTGCGGATCCTGAACGGGCATGGTGCAGCTATCCGTTTGAGATGTCAGGCGGCATGCGCCAACGCGCGATGATCGCCATGGCCATGGTCGCCAAACCCGAATTGCTGATCGCGGACGAGCCGACAACAGCCCTTGATGTCACCACACAGGCGCAGGTTTTGGGCCTGATCCGCAGCTTGCAAAAAGAAACCGGCATGGGGGTGATCCTTGTCACCCATGATTTGGGTGTGGTCGCCAATATGGCGCAGCAGGTCGTCGTCATGAACAAGGGCCGCGTGATGGAAAGCGGCACCGCGACAGACGTGCTGGGCGCACCGGCGCATCCCTATACGGCCAAGCTGTTTGCAGCCGCCCCGATGATCCCGCAGGTCGCGACACCCGCCCGTGCGCCCAAGCATGATGATGTGATCCTTGATCTGCGCGACGTGTCGAAAACCTATACAATGCGGGCTGGGGCCTGGCGCAAACCGATCAGCATTCCAGCCTGTCAGAACGTTGACTTGCAAGTCGAGCGGGGCAAAACCCTAGCCATTGTCGGTGAAAGCGGGTCCGGCAAAACCACCTGCGCACGGATCGCCATGGGTGCCGAGACACCCGATCTGGGTGGCGAGGTGTTGTTCAGGCCGGACAAAAACGCAGATGCCATACCGGTTCACACCATGAACAGCACCGAACGCACGGCGTTTCAGCGCCAAGCGCAGATGGTGTTTCAAGACCCCTATTCATCCCTTAGCCCGCGGATGCGCATCCAACAGGCCTTGACCGAACCGATGGAAATTCACGGCATCGGGTCCGCATCAGACCGCCGCGAAAAAGCGGCCGAGATGTTAAGCTGGGTCGGCCTCGACGCCAGCATGATGCGCCGTTTTCCCCACGCCTTTTCAGGCGGGCAACGTCAACGTTTGTCGATTGCACGGGCTTTGACCTTGGACCCAAAGTTGCTGATCTGTGACGAGCCGACATCGGCGCTGGATGTGTCTGTCCAAGATCAAATCCTTTCGCTGCTCGAAGACATCCGCGAACGTGCCAATCTAAGCTATCTGTTCATCAGCCATGATCTGGCCGTTGTGGCGCGGATCGCGGACGAGGTCGCGGTAATGCGCGCGGGCGTCATCGTTGAACAGGCCGCCCCCGACACGTTGTTCTACAATCCGCAGCATCCCTATACCAAAGCGCTAATTGCCGCCCAGCCAGAGCCTGACATCAGCCGCCCGATCGACCTTGATCTGGTGGCCAAAGGGGCCGGATCGCCGCGCCTGTGGCCCGAGGCTTACCGCTTTGAAGGGATGCAAGCACCTGCGCTGCGCGAATTGGAACCCGGTCACAAAGTCAGATGCCATGCGTAAGCTTGCCCTTGCCCTTTCGCTCCTCACCTCGCCGCTTTGGGCGCAACCAACGTTGCCGCCTCTCCAAGAAAGCTCGTTCTGGGCGCAAGAGGTCGACAGCGGCAATATGCCCCCGATTGAGGCCCGCCTGCCCCGCGAACCGCTGATCGTCGATCTGGCGGCGAAGGGGCGTCGTTTCGGCACCCAAGGCGGCACCTTGCGCACCCTGGTATCGCGGTCCAAGGACATACGGCAAATGGTCGTCTATGGCTATGCCCGGCTGGTCGGCTATCAGCCCGATTATTCGCTGGCCCCCGACATTCTGAAAGCTGTCGATGTCGAAGAGGGTCGCAAATATACGCTGCACCTGCGCGACGGGCATCGCTGGTCGGACGGTGCCCCCTTTACGTCGGATGATTTCAAATACTGGTGGGAAAAGGTCGTTAACAACACCGAAATCACCCCCAGTGGCCCGCCTGATTTCATGTTTGTCGAGGAAAAGCTGGGCCGCGTCACATTCCCTGATCCGCTGACCGTAGTCTTTGAATGGGACGACCCGAACCCCGATTTCCTGCCGCTTCTTGCACAAGCAAGCCCGCCCTTCATCTATCGCCCCGCCCATTATCTCAAACAGTTCCACCTAGACTTTGCCGACCCCGACAGCCTGTTCCAAGAGGTCACAAACGCCCGGGTCAAAAGCTGGGCCGCGCTGCACAACAAGCGCGATAGCATGTACAAATTCGACAACCCGCAACAGCCGACATTGCAGCCTTGGATTAACACCAGCAATAGTGACGGGTCGCGTCAGTTGTTTGTCAAAAACCCGTATTACCATCGTATCGACAGCCGTGGTGTCCAGTTGCCCTATATCGATGTGGTGAATATGGATATTGTCGGCGGCGGCCTGATCGCGGCCAAATCCAATGCGGGCGAAGTTGATCTTCAAGCGCGCGGGTTGGATTTTCCTGACATTTCGATTTTGAAAAAGGGCGAGGTTGACGGCGGCAAATACAAGGTCCTTTTATGGGCCAATGGTGCCGCCAGCCAGATCGCCATTTACCCCAACCTGAATTTTGCTGACCCGGTGTGGCGCGAGGTGATGCGCGACGTCCGGTTCCGCCGCGCGCTCAGCCTTGGTATCGATCGCCGGATGATCAACCGCGCGCTCTATTTTGGTCTCGCCCAAGAGGGCGGGATGACAGCACTGCCGCAAAGCCCGCTGTTTAATGAGGCCGATTTACATGCATGGGCGGCGTTCGACATCGACGCTGCAAACGCATTGTTGGATGACATGGGCCTGACCGAACGCATGCCATCGGGCTTGCGCAAACTACCCGATGGCCGGCCCATGGAATTCGTCGTGGAAACCGCCGGCGAACGTAGCGAGGAAGAAAACGCGCTGGCCATCATCACCGACACATGGCGTGATCTTGGCATCCGTCTGATCATGCGCCCGCTCGACCGCGACATTCTGCGCAACCGTATTTACGCAGGCACCACGATGGCCGCCGTTTGGTTCGGTTGGGATAATGGCATCCCCGGCCCGGCAACATCGCCCAAATATCTGGCCCCCACCAACCAGGAATTTTTTGCCTGGCCCAAATGGGGGCAATATTATCAGACGATGGGCCAATCCGGTGAAGCCCCCGATATGCAGCCCGCGCAAGAGCTGATGGATCTGGCAAACGACTGGACCCGCGCCGAGGACACTCAAGAGCGCGCGAAAATCTGGGAACGCATGCTCGCGATCCATGCCGATCAGCAATATGCCATCGGGGTATTGTCAAAGGCCCCCCAGCCCGTTGTCGTATCAAACCGCCTGATGAACGTGCCGGAGGACGCCGTTTGGGCCTATGACCCCGGTGCGCATTTCGGCATCCACCGCATTGATGAATTCTATTTCAAAGACCCTCTCGTACAGGTGAGCAAATGATTTTTCTCAGATACGCAGTCTGGCGTTTTATCACCATGCTCCTGACCCTCGCGGTCGTGTCGGTTCTGGTCTTTGTCATCATCAACCTGCCACCGGGTGATTATCTATCAAACCAGATAGCCGAATTGCGCGCCACAGGTCAGGCCGAAGGCGTGGCAAAGGCCGAATTCTTGCGCCGCGAATATTCCTTGGATCAACCCATCTGGAAGCAATACCTGATCTGGGCCGGTGCCGCCCCGGGCCCGCAAGGCTACGCAGGGTTGCTGCAAGGCAACTTTGGCTGGTCGTTCGAATTTGACCGCCCCGTCGCGGAAATCGTGGGCGATGCGCTGTGGATGACGGTGTTGGTCAATCTGGCGGCGGTCTTGTTTGTGTATCTCATCGCCCTGCCCTTGGGGGTTTTGGCAGCGGCCAAGTCTGAAACATGGGTCGATTACACCGCCGGGTTTATCGGCTATCTTGGCCTTGCCACGCCCAACTTTCTGCTGGCGCTGATCCTGTTCTACTACGGGCATCGCTATTTCGACCTGCCCATTGGCGGCCTTATGGCGCCGGAGCTTGAGGGCCAACCGATGTCATGGGCCAAGGTGCAATCCATCCTGCTGCATCTGATTGTCCCGACCTTTGTCATCGGGACTGCAGGCGCAGCCGCGATGATGCAGCGGCTGCGCGCCAACATGCTGGACGAGCTGGATAAACCCTATGTCGATACGGCCAAGGCCAAAGGGCTTGGCCCTGCGCGGCTGTTGGCAAAATACCCGCTGCGCATGGCGTTCAATCCGTTCGTGGCCGACATCGGCAACCTGCTGCCCGCGATGATTTCAGGCTCGGTTCTGGTGTCTGTCGTCTTGGGCTTGCAAACCATCGGCCCAGCGCTGCTGATCGCGCTCAAATCCCAGGATCAGTTCCTTGCTGCCTTTATCCTGATGTTCGTGGCCCTGCTCACGCTGATCGGCACGATGATCTCAGACATGTTGCTGGTCCTGCTTGATCCACGCATTCGCTATGGGGCGCGTGGATAATGGCCATTCAACCCGACAACCGCTTTGTTGACACCACACCGTGGACGGATGTGGTTGACCTCTCCGCGCCCGAACGCTCCGATATGGATGCATCGGTCGCGCGGCTGATGTGGCGCAAATTCCGCCGCCACAAACTGGCGTTGGTATCGGGGCTGTTTCTGGCCTTTTGCTATCTGATCCTGCCGATTGCCGGCTTCATCGCACCTTACACGCCGAATGAGCGTAACGCCGAACATCTCTATTCCCCACCACAAAGCATTAACCTGTGGCACGAGGGCGACTTCATCGGCCCCTATGTCTATGAAACAGCCGGCACCGCTGATCTGGTGAACTTTCGCTGGGTCTACGAGACAGACGAAACCAAACCGCGCCCTCTCGAATTCTTCTGCAAAGGCGAAACCTATCATATCTTCGCCCTGATCCCCTCTGACACCCATCTGTTCTGCGCACCTGAAGGGGCGACCGTGTTCCTGTGGGGGTCTGATCGATTGGGCCGCGATGTTTTCAGCCGGATATTATTCGGCGCGCAATTGTCTCTCACCGTTGGTCTGATCGGGATCACGGTTTCCTTCGCACTGGGCATCTTCTTTGGATCGCTCGCGGGCTATTTCGGCGGCAAGACCGACTGGATCGTGAACCGCATGATCGAGGTGCTGCGCTCGCTGCCTGAACTTCCCCTCTGGCTGGCGCTCTCCGCCGCCGTGCCGTCGAACTGGGGCCCGGTTTCGGTCTTCTTCGTCATATCAATTATCTTGGGCATTCTGGATTGGCCCGGCCTCGCCCGTGCCGTCCGCTCCAAATTTCTAAGCCTGCGCGAAGAGGAATATGTAAAAGCCGCCGAAATGATGGGGGCTAAGCCCACACGGGTCATTTGCAGACATCTATTGCCCAACTTCATGTCCCACCTGATTGCCAGCGCGACCCTGTCCATTCCGGCGATGATCCTTGGCGAAACGGCACTCAGCTTCCTTGGTCTTGGCCTGCGCGCACCAGCCGTCAGCTGGGGCGTTATGCTGAACGATGCGCAAAACCTGGCCAGTATCGAAATCTACTGGTGGACCGCCATTCCAATGCTGCCGATCATCGTAGTCGTCCTAGCGTTCAACTTCCTTGGCGACGGCCTGCGTGCCTGCCTGGACCCTTACAAAACCTAAATCAGCTTCTCTGGCTCATAAATATCCCGGGGGGTGCGGGGGGCTGGCCCCCCGCGTCGGTCCGGTTGCCAAAGGCAACCGGAAACCAAAACTCAGTACCAGCCCGCGATCTTCACTTCGGTACCCGCCGCGACCATCTTGGCAAACTCTGCCGGGTCCTGTGTGCCACCGTCACGCCCGCGGAAATGGTAGGGGTACACAAAGGACGGCTTGAACGCTGATACCGCCGCCGCAGCGGCTGCCGCGTCCATGGTGAAGGGCAAGTTCATGCACACGAACGCCAAATCGATATTCTCCAACGCCCGCATCTCTGGCGTGCCTTCGGTATCGCCCGAGATATAGACCCGGAAACCGGGCAGGTTCAGAATATACCCGTTATCGCGCCCCATCGGATGAAACTTCGCGCGCTCTGGCGTTGTGTTATACGCCGGGATCGCCTCGATGCTCAGGTCTTTAAACATCGCGGTTTCGCCATTGGCGACCATACTTGCCTTGGCTTTCAACGCCTCGGGCAACATCTCGTAAACGGCGGGGTTCGTGATGATCTGTGTGTTTTCGCCAACCACAGCGGCCAGCGTATCTGCATTGTAATGGTCACCATGTTCATGGGTGATCAAAACCAGATCGGGGGTCGCGAAATCGGCATAGTTTGCGGCATCGCCCACCGGATCATTATAGATCACGCCAATCGGCGTCTCCATTACAAAGGACGCGTGATCGACGGGGTGCACTGTAATGTCGCCGCCCTGAGCAGGAAAGGTGTTGCCGCCATGGGCGGCGGCCTGCGCGGCATAGGGCAGCATGGTAATCGCACCAACGGTGGCGGCAGAAGTGGTTAGAAATGTACGTCTGGACTGTGTCATTGGAACCTCCTGTTAAACTACAACCTCAGATAGCCCGCGCCACATCCATTTCAATTTCGAACTCGATCACACCGCCGTTAGCGGTCGTCGCCGTTTGTTTCAGGCGCGTCTAGCTGGTCTTCCTCGAGGGATGCTTGCGCGGCAGCGGTGACAGCTTTGCGTTCCTGATCGCTTAGATCATCCACCTTTCCATCGGCCAAACGCACCGTGACCTCGCGGTGGGCAAAGCGTATGCCTTCGCGTTCAAACAGGGATCGAATTTCCTCGTAGACGCGTTTGCGGATCAGCCATTGATCCCCCGGTTTGGTCATAAACTTGACCCGGATGATCATCGCGGAATCCTGCATTTCAATCACGCCTTGTGACTTCAGCGGTTGGATAAAGTTCTCGCCGATCACCGGGTCTTCCAACAGTTCAACGCCCAGCTTTTTGATCAGCTTGCGCACCTTTTCCACATCGGTGTCATAGGTCACCCGCAAGGGCAGTTTCATAATCACCCAGTCGCGGGAATAATTGGTCATGACCTGCAATTCGCCAAACGGAATAGTATGCAGTGGCCCCAGATGGTGGCGCAGTTGAAAGGACCGGACCGAAATTTTTTCAACGGTGCCTTTGACCCCACCAACGTCCAGATATTCCCCCTTGCGGAACGCATCATCGAACAGGAAAAACGCCCCCGCAAAGATGTCACGCACCAGCGCCTGAGACCCGAACCCAACCGCAACGCCGACAATACCGGCACCCGCGAACAAGGGCCCCACGTTGATGCCGAATTCCATCAGCACAATCAGCACGATCGTGACAACGACGACAATCAGGATGAAGTTCCGAAACAAGGGCAGCAACGTCGCAAGGCGGCTGGCCGAGGATGCACCGCTCCCCTCGTCGCCCAGTTCTGCGGCGGGTTGATCGCCGGCTTCGGCTTCGATCTTGGTATCAATCCAGATCCGGAACGCATGGTAGATGATATAGCCGATAAAGATGATGACCATGACATCCAGCAGCCGGTCCGCGAGGCTTTCGACAATCTGCGCGCTTTCATTGTCCCAGATAAAAAAGAACGCATAGGCCCCGGCGACAAAGGCCAGAATGGCCGCGACCCGTCTGGCAAGCGCCTCAAAGGTGTTCAGCGTCCGGCGCGGGGGCATCATCGCGCGGGACTCTTCTTCGGCCTCGAACAGACGTTCAGCCTCTGGCATAGTCGAGGTGCCATCAACGGTGTCCGCACCATCCTCCATCGCGTCACGCGCCGCCGCTTGTTCGCTGCGTATCTCGTTCAGCCGCCGCATGTGGCGCGCCCGCGCAAAACCACGCTCAATGGCAAAGTTGATGGCCCCGTAGACCACAATGATCGACACCAAAATCCCGTAGGCACCCGCGATCAGAGGAATGGAACTGGGGTTGGCCAGCACCAGATCATAGGTCAACTCTACCCATGCGAACAGGACATAGACGATAACAGCCGGTGCCCAAATCTTCGACAGGATCCGCGCGACAACGCTGACCTCTTCCACCGGTCTGCCGTGGCGCAGCGCGTTTGAAATCGCCCGCCTGTTCACCAGCACCATCAGGATATTGGCCAACACGATCGTCGCAGACAGCAGCGATGATATGAATGCATAGACGTCATAGTTCAGGCCCAACTCCCCAATCCAGACGCCGAATAGGATGGCGCATGTATCAAGACTGGCCAAAATCCACAGCCAGCGGTGCAGACGTCTTGCATCTTTATCGCTGAACACCGGGATGCGATATTGCGACAGGAAGGGGGATAGGATCATCCGCCACAGCACTGCAAAGAAACGGCATACAAAATAGCCGATATTAATCAGCGTGACGGTGAACTGCATCGCCGTGTCTTCAAGGCTACCGAAAATGATCGCGCCCAACATATAGGCCACGGCCATTGACACCAGGATGCCCATGACGCCCATGAAAAATCGGAACACCAAGAATGGCATTTTCTCGCCATAGCCGACGGGTTTTTCCAAAACACGCGAGGTGACAAATTGCCGTGCAAAATATCTGGCAAAAATCTGTAGTTCGACAATCGCGCCGATGGCAAACAGGATCAAGGAATACAGCAGCGCCTTGCCAAAGGCCCAGAGCGTCCCGTCAGGGCTGGCGGCGCGCAGGATATATAGAACTTCGTTAATCGCATCGGGCAATTGAATGATGCGTTGGATCAGGGCCTTGCGAAAGCCGTTCGTGCGCTCTTGGAGCGCCATGAGCGCGGAATGCTGCGGCTCTGCCCCCGGATCATTGGCCCCCGCCAGATCAGTCGGCGCGGCTGCGGCATCCGTCTGGTTCAGCAAGTTGCCCTTACTGTCGATGACCACCACGCCCACACCGTTTTCCGCGGCCTGCTTCATAATCTCTTGAACGCGGGCGTCTTCGTCGCTGGTGTCGGACTTAGCTGTGGGGAACAGGGTTTGCAGCCCTTGTGCGTCGCCCTGACCTGCAAAAGGGATCAAAAACAGTAACAGCAAAAACACTGAAATAATGTGCCGCATACCGCCTCGCTGTCGCCAAAATACCTCAAAAGACGCTAAGCCAGTGCCGCACCCATTGCAATCGCGCCATATGGAACTAACTGCCGGTCCTAGTCGCAAGCGGGTCGTTCGCGTGCCCAGACCTATTGAATCGTGCCAAATCGGCAAAGTGATGTTAACCATTTACCACGCGTAGCCGTCGCAAAACCTGACGAAGGACCCTCATATGATCAGCCTTGCATTACGCGGCGGAACCGTACAGATGCCTGCGCGGTTTGCATCTGTGCATAAGCTGAATATCAGACCGCGCAGTTTTGCCCGTATCGGCAAAGTTATTTTTGACATTTAGGGGTTCTTTGGCGACACAGGAAGTAACCTGTGCCGCAAGGCTTCCAGACCAAGTTAGGATCGGCGCATGAGCCAATTGCCCACGAGACCAAGCCGCAAGGGCCAGCCTTCGCACCGCATCATGTTCTACAGCCATGATACGTTCGGTCTGGGCCATTTACGCAGGTCTCGGGCTTTGGCAACGGCGCTTACCCAAGGCGATGAAACCGCATCGGCCATTATTCTGACCGGATCGCCCGTCGCAGGGCGTTTTACCTTTCCCGAGCGCGTCGATCACATCCGCCTGCCCGGTGTGACCAAGCTGGCCGATGGCAGCTATGTGTCGCAAACCTTGGGGCTGGATATTGACGAAATCACATCATTGCGGTCCGGCCTGATCAAGACCGCCATCGAAAAATATGAACCCGATTTGCTCATCGTCGATAAAGAGCCATCAGGCTTTCGCGGTGAACTGCTGCCCAGCCTTGAATGGCTGCGCGACCATGGCACGACCAAAACCGTGCTGGGCCTGCGCGATGTCTTGGACGAACCCAAGGTGCTGGCCGCCGAATGGGAACGTAAAAACGCCATCGAGGCGACAGAAGAATTCTATGATGAAATCTGGGTCTATGGCGACCGCGATATCTATGACCCGACCAAGGGGCTGGCCCTGTCAGACGAAACCCGCAGCCGGATGCATTGGACAGGATACCTGCGCCGCGAAACCACGGACGAGGTTGACCTGCCAGAACACCCCTATGTTCTGATCACCCCCGGTGGCGGCGGCGATGGTGCCGCAATGGTATCGCTGGTGCTAGAGGCCTATGAAAAAGACCCTGATCTGTCGCCGAATGCCGTTTTGATCTATGGGCCGTTCCTGTCCGGCGACACCCGCGAGGCATTTGATGCACGAGTGGAAAAACTGAACGGTCGTGTCACGGCCGTAGGCTTTGACAGCCGGATCGAGGCGCTGTTCGTCGGTGCCGAAGGCGTCGTTTGCATGGGCGGCTACAACACCTTTTGCGAGGTGCTGTCCTTTGACAAACGTGCCGTGATCGTACCGCGCACCGTGCCCCGGCTTGAGCAGTGGATCAGGGCCAGCCGCGCCGAGGAATTGGGCCTTGTGCGGATGCTGGATGAAAACCGCGATGGCATGACCGCCGATGCCATGATCTCGGCCATTCGCAACTTGCCCCATCAAAACAAACCGTCCCAAGCGGGATCAGATGGCATTTTGGACGGGCTGAAAGTGGTCATTGAACGTGGCACCGCGCTGATGGATGCCGCTAAATGACCGGTGCCCCGCTTGCCATTGTGGTCAAAGGCTGGCCGCGCCTGTCAGAGACCTTTATCGCCCAAGAGCTCGTCGCACTTGAGGAAGCTGGCCTGCGATTCGACATCTGGTCGCTGCGCCACCCGACCGACACGAAAACCCACCCGCTGCATGACCGCCTAAATGCCCAGGTCCGGTATCTGCCCGAATATCTCCGCGATGATCCAGCCCGTGTCTCTGCCGCCCGCGAAGCTGCACAAGCTATGCCGGGCTATGCCCAAGCGCTTGACGCCTTTGAACGTGATCTGGCCCGCGACGACACCCCCAACCGGAAACGCCGTTTTGGCCAGGCCTGCGTCATGGCACATGAACTCCCCGCAGACACCCGCGGCATCTACGCTCATTTCCTGCACACGCCATCATCGGTCGCCCGCTATGCCGCAATCTTGCGCGGCCTCCCGTGGAGCTTTTCTGCCCATGCCAAGGACATCTGGACCTCGCCCGAATGGGAGCTGCGCGAAAAGCTGAACCCCGCAACACATGGCGCTGCATTCGGGGCCACATGCACCGCGTTTGGTGCGGAGCATCTGCGCGATCTGGCCGCCGATCCAAAGCGGATTGATTTGGTCTACCACGGCCTTGATCTGTCGCGGTTTCCCGATGCGCCAGCCCGCGCGGTGCGCGGCGTAACTGACACCTTTCAAATGATGTCGGTCGGGCGCATGGTCGAAAAGAAAGGGTTCGATAATTTGATCGACGCGCTGGCGCTTTTGCCCGAAACGCTTGATTGGCACTGGACCCATATCGGTGGCGGCACCTTGTCAGACGAAATGAAAGCCCGCGCCCAAACCCACGGCATCAATGACCGCATCACTTGGCGCGGTGCCTGCGACCAGCCCGAGGTGATTGCCGAAATGCGCAAGGCCGACCTATTCGTGCTGCCCTCGCGGATCGCCAAGGACGGCGATCGCGACGGTTTGCCAAATGTCTTGATGGAGGCCGCGAGCCAAAAGCTCCCGATCCTGAGCACGCCAGTGTCCGCAATCCCCGAATTCATCGACAGCGGCACCAGCGGCATTCTAAGCGACGATGCCCCCGCCGCACTGGCCCAAGCCATGCAAAGTTTCGCCGCCGATCCGGAACTGGGGCCGCGGCTGGCCGAGGCCGCGCATAAACGTCTGCACGCTGAATTCACCATGGCACCCGGCATTGCCGATCTTTACCAACGACTTGGGGCGATGCTGTCCCCCGAGACCTGATGCGTCTTGCGTTTTATGCGCCGCTAAAGGCCCCCGATCATCCCACCCCGTCAGGGGATCGCGCGATGGCCCGGGGGTTGATTGCCGCGTTGGAATATGGCGGGGCGACTGTCACTTTGGCCTCGCCCCTGCGATCCCGCGACGGGAGCGGCGATGCTGGGTTACAAACCCAGCTGTTGGATCAAGCACAGGGGGAAATCACCCGTCTGTGCGGCGTAGGGCGGGCAGAGGGATGGCAGGCTTGGATCACCTATCACAACTACTACAAAGCGCCTGACCTGATCGGCCCATCCGTCGCGCGGCATCTAGGCATTCCCTATCTGCTGATCGAAGCATCCCGCGCGCGCAAGCGCCTGACCGGCCCTTGGGCGCAATTTGCCCGCGCCGCCGAAGCCGCCAGCGACGCGGCAAATGTGATATTCTATTTCACCCACCGCGACGCCGAAACGCTTGAACGTGACCGCGCCGGAACCCAACAGCTAATCCACCTGCCCCCGTTTCTGATGCGTGACAGCGTCGATACGGCGACTGCGCCCGATGGCCCCATGCTGGCCGTTGGTATGCTGCGCGAGGGGGACAAGCTCGCCTCCTATCGGATCATCGCCGAGACATTGGCGCAGTTGCCCGACATCGACTGGTCGCTGCGCATTGCAGGGGATGGTGCCGCGCGCGCACGCGTCGAAGCGTTGATGCCCCCCTTTGGCCCCGCGGTGCAGTTCTTGGGTCAGTTGGATGCCGATGAACTGACTGACGTTTATCGCACGTCGTCGCTGTTGTTCTGGCCCGGCGTGAACGAAGCCTTTGGTCTGGCCTATCTTGAGGGGCAGGCAGCGGGTTTGCCTGTGGTGGCGCAAGACCGCCCCGGTGTGCGTGACGTGCTGGCCCCCGGCGACTATCCCGATCCCGAAGAAGGCACCCCACCCCTAGCCGCTCGTTTGCAGAAGCTGTTGTCTGACCCGGCGCTAAGACACCGTCTGGGACGTAAAGCCCAAGCCCACGTAGCCGCGCATCACCTGTTGCCCGCCGCCTCGGCAACGTTATTTTCCGGTCTCGCCAAATGCGGAGTAGTCCGATGATCCAGCTCGCCCTTTTGCGCCATGGCCATACAGATTGGAACCGCGCGGGCCGTATCCAAGGGCGCACCGATATTCCGCTGGATGATGATGCGCGCGCCCAGCTTGCCGGGCTGCGCCTACCCGCGCCATGGGACAGCGCCG
This sequence comes from uncultured Sulfitobacter sp., assembly GCF_964021855.1. Lineage (NCBI taxonomy): Bacteria > Pseudomonadati > Pseudomonadota > Alphaproteobacteria > Rhodobacterales > Roseobacteraceae > Sulfitobacter > uncultured Sulfitobacter sp. The sequence goes on along the minus strand of NZ_CAXHZD010000001.1, from coordinate 1,162,466 downwards.
ATCTGGTATCCAGCCCGCTGGCCCGTGCTGTGCAAACCGCCAAACTGGTTGCTGGCAGGCCACCCGAGACCACCCGCGCCTTGATGGAGATGGACTGGGGCAAATGGGAAGGCCTGTGCGGCGTCGACCTAAAATCCGACCCAAATAGCGGATTTCGTGACATCGAATATTGGGGCTGGGATTACACGCCCCCCGGCGGCGAAAGCCCGGCTGATCTGCGCACCCGGCTGATCCCCTGGGCCCATGGCCTGACCCATGATACGGTTTCCGTGTGCCATATCGGCGTCATGCGGGTGTTGCTGGCCCATGCGATGGGATGGAATTTCAAGGGCGATCCTCCCTTTCAGATCAAACGGAACCGCCTATATCTAGTCCAGATCGACCCCGCCGGATGGCAGGCATCCCCCGACCAAATCCGACTGGAACACCGCGTATGAAAATCTGCATCGTCGTCACGCATCTGCTGGGCACCGGCCATCTGGCCCGCGCCCTGACACTGGCGCGCGCATATCGCGACGCAGGGCATGAAACCATCGTGATCTCGGGCGGGATGGGCGCGCCGCAACTGTCAAACGATGGCGTGGAAATGGTGCAGCTTCCGCCGCTTCGGTCGGATGGGGTGAATTTTGCCCGGCTGCTGGATGGTGATGGCAACGAGGCTGACACCGCCTTGCTTAACGCCCGCATCGAGATGCTGATCGACACGGTTCAATCACAGCAACCCGATGTTCTGATCACCGAGCTGTTCCCTTTTGGCAGACGTATCCTAAGGGCTGAATTCACGGCCCTCCTGCACGCCGCACAGGACCTGCCCCGTCGTCCGCTGATCTGCGCCTCGGTACGCGACATCCTTGCGCCGCCCTCCAAGCCCGCCAAGGTGACCCTTGCCGATGATCTGGTCGCGCAGTTCTATGACGCAGTGCTGGTCCATTCAGATTCAGAGGTCGCCCCCCTGTCGCTCAGCTGGCCCGTGTCGGACGCCTTGGCTGGCAAGCTGCGCTATACCGGATATGTGGCACCGCCCGCCGCCGCGCCGCATACGGATGGGCTGGGCACAGACGAAATCATCGTCAGCGCGGGCGGCGGTGATGTGGGGCAGCATGTGTTTGATACGGCCCTTGCCGCTGCGAAACAGGACCCTGAAAAACGACAATGGCGGTTGTTACTCGGCGGGCAAGACGCCGCAAAACGCAGCGGCGATCTGATGTGCGATGCGCCGGCAAATGTCATCATCGAACCCGCACGGCCTGAATTCCGGCAGATGCTGTATCACGCCGCCGCGTCGGTATCGTTGTGCGGGTACAACACCGCCTTGGACATCCTGCAAAGCGGTGCCCGTGCGGTGTTCATTCCCTTTGATGCAGGCAGCGAGGTTGAACAGGGGCTGCGCGCAGATGCCTTGGCGCAACTCGAAGGCATCACCGTTCTGCGTAACGCCAATCTTGATGCGGCAACGCTGTTGAACGCCGTAACGGCGGTGCTGAACGCCCCCAAGCGCGCCCCCCGCGACCACGGATTTGATGGGGCGGCACAGACCGTGCAGATTACGCAGGAAATGCACGAGGATCAGCGATGCGAGTAGACTGGGCACCCCTGACGGCTGAGCTGTCCATATGGCGGGCAGAGCAGCGCCCGCTGCCGATATGGTGGCGCGATGATGATGCCATTGAACCGACGCCAGCGTTGGAGCGGCTAACCGAAATGGCCGAAGCGCTGCATCTGCACGTCCACTTGGCCGTCATCCCGAAACACGCGCAAGCAACCTTGCCGCTGTTCTGCGCCGATCACGAAATGGTCGTCCCGCTTGTTCATGGCTGGCAGCACATCAGCCACGCGCCGGAAGGGCAGAAGAAAGCCGAATTCGGTCATCCGCGCGACACCGCTCTAAACGACGCTGAACGCGCGCTGGCCCGGATGAACGCGCTGTTTGGCAAAGGTTACCTGCCCGTCTTTGTGCCACCTTGGAACCGCATCGACGCGGCCCTGCTGCCCCAGCTTGCACCGCTGGGCTATACCGCCGTGTCGACCTATCTGCCGCGCAAATCCAAATGGGCAGCCCCCGGCCTTGCCCAGATCAACACCCATATCGATCCGATATTCTGGCGCGGCGGGCGTGGCCTTGTCCCGCCGGAGGAGCTGATCGCGCATATCGTGAACCTGCTGCAGGACCGCAGGCAAGGGATCACCGACGCGGCCGAACCCGCGGGGTTTCTGACCCATCATCTGGTGCATGACCAAGCGATCTGGGATTTCACGCAACGCTGCCTTGCAACGCTTTTGGACGGTGGTGCGACGCCCGCGAATTTGGCCGCCGCCTGACCGCGTTTAGCGCTTTTTCACGAACTCGGTCAGGATCACGATCCGCTGCCCTTCGACGCGCCCTTCGATATGGGCCGGATTATCCGCAACCAGCGATATCTTATGCACCGCCGTGCCGCGCTTGGCCGTAAATCCACCGCCTTTGACGGGCAAATCCTTGATCAACACAACGGTGTCCCCTTGGCTGAGGACCTGACCGTTGCTGTCGGTATGGATAACCTCGGCCGTGACATTATCCGCCCATGCTTGGGTTTCGTCATCAAGGTACAGCTGATCCAGCAAATCACGCGACCAATCGGTGTCGAGCCGCTTGAGCGTCCGCGCGGCATAGACCTGAAGCGCTGCATCCTCGGTCCACATGGTCGACGCGATGGGGCGGAAGTGATCGGCAGGCGTTTGCGGGTCAGCACACAGGGCGCAAATCTCGATGCTCGCGTCAGCGGGGCCGCCTGTTACAGGGACGGCGACGAGCGGGGCATCTACTGTGCAAAGGGGGCATGTCATGGGGGTGGTTTAGGCCGCGCACCCAGCACTGGCAATCTTTTGTTTACCGTGATCACACAATATCAAATCATGAGCAGATACCGACGCATCTACGTGCCAGGAGGCACCTATTTCTTCACCGTTAACTTGGCAGACCGTGGGTCAGACTTGCTGATACGTGAAGTTGAGCTTTTACGATCTGCATATGCGTCGGTCGTAGCGGAGCACCCGGTGACCTGCAACGCCATGGTCGTGCTGCCGGACCACATTCATGCAGTGTGGACATTGCCTGACGGAGACGCTGATTTCTCAGTTCGCTGGAAGAAAATCAAATCGACTTTCACCCGTCACTGTCCACACCCCGTATCTGTCAGTGCCAGCAAGGCGCGCAAAAATGAACGCGGCATTTGGCAACGGCGGTTTTGGGAGCATTGCATCCGCGACGAAGCGGATTTCGCCGCCCATGTCGAGTATTGCCATTGGAACCCCGTGAAACACGGGTTTGTCGAGCGGCCCGACGCGTGGCCATATTCAACGGTCCATCGGTCAATCAGGCGTGGCGAGTATGTAACGTAGGGTGGGTGAAACCCACGCGTGAACACATTTCAACCGTGCGCAACGCGTGGGTTGCACCCACCCTACGCATACCTGACGGTCGGCTATTACCCGTCCATCTTCAAGGCGCTAATAAACGCCTCCTGCGGGATATCCACCTTACCGAACTGGCGCATCTTCTTTTTACCGGCCTTCTGTTTGTCCAGCAGCTTCCGTTTCCGAGACGCATCCCCACCGTAACATTTCGCAGTCACATCCTTGCGCATCGCGCTCAACGTCTCGCGCGCAATCACCTTGCCGCCAATCGCCGCTTGGATCGGGATTTTGAACATGTGGCGCGGGATCAGGTCTTTTAGCTTTTCAACCATCGCACGGCCGCGCATTTCGGCGCGGTCGCGGTGGACCATTGTGGACAGCGCATCAACAGGTTCGTCGTTCACAAGGATCGACATTTTCACCAGATTGTCCTGACGGTAGCCGATCATCTGATAGTCAAAGGACGCATAGCCCTTTGTCACCGATTTCAGGCGGTCGTAAAAGTCGAACACCACTTCGTTCAGCGGCAGGTCATAGACCACCATCGCGCGGCTGCCCGCATAGGTCAGGTCCATCTGGATACCACGACGGTCTTGGCACAGTTTCAAAACGTCGCCCAGATAATCATCGGGCACAAGGATTGTCGCCTTGATCCGCGGTTCCTCAATGTGGTCCACGAAGGTCAGATCGACCATGTCCGCAGGGTTGTGCAACTGCGTAACGGTGCCGTCTTTCATGTGGATGTCATAGATCACCGACGGGGCCGTGGTGATCAGATCAATGTCATACTCGCGCTCGATCCGGTCGCGGATCACCTCGAGGTGCAGCAGGCCCAGGAACCCACAACGAAAGCCAAAGCCAAGTGCGGCTGATGTTTCCATTTCGAAGCTGAAAGACGCGTCATTCAGGGCCAGCTTTTCGATGCTGTCGCGCAGGTCTTCAAATTCGGCGGCGTCCACGGGGAACAGGCCACAAAAGACCACGGGCTGTGCAGGCTTAAAGCCCGGCAATGCCTTGTCGCAGCCCTTTTTCTCGTGCGTGATGGTATCGCCAACCCGTGTGTCGCGGACCTGTTTGATCGACGCGGTGAGAAAGCCGATGTCGCCCGGCCCCAGCACGTCAATTTCGGTCATCGCGGGGCGGAACACGCCGATGCGGTCAACGTGATGCACGGACCCGTTTTGCATCATGCGGATACGGTCGCCCTTTTTCAACTGGCCGTCCATAATGCGGACCAGAACGATCACGCCCAGATAGCTGTCGTACCAGCTGTCCACCAGCATCGCCTTAAGCGGCGCATCCAACGTGCCCTTGGGCGCAGGCAAACGGTGTACCACGGCTTCAAGGGTTTCGATGATCCCCTCGCCGGTTTTGGCCGATACGCGGATTGCCTCGGACGCATCAATGCCGATCACGTCTTCGATCTGTTCGGCGACGCGGTCGCAATCGGTGGCGGGCAGGTCGATCTTGTTCAGAACTGGCACGATCTCGTGATCCGCGTCCAGCGCGTGATACACGTTGGCCAATGTCTGCGCTTCAACGCCTTGGGTGCTGTCGACAACCAACAGCGATCCCTCAACCGCGCGCATGGACCGTGACACCTCATAGGCGAAATCCACGTGGCCGGGGGTGTCGATCAGGTTGAGAACGTAATTCTCGCCATTGAGCGCGGTGTAATCGATCCGCACGGTCTGCGCTTTGATCGTGATGCCGCGTTCGCGTTCGATGTCCATGCTGTCTAGCATTTGCTCTTTCATATCGCGCAAGGCGACTGTGTTCGTCTCTTGGATAAGACGATCAGCGAGCGTGGATTTACCATGGTCGATATGCGCGACGATGGAGAAATTGCGGATGTGTGAAAGAGCTGTCATGGATAGGGATATGGTGCGGTTTTAAGCGCTGGTCAATGGGTCGGATTACCTGTCGGCATTGATGATTGCACCATAGCACAAGGAGCATCGACCTTTTGCCGGGCTAGATCCTTGGTTGCCCCCGTCTGAATACAAGAGTTCGGAACGGGAAACTCCTATGCAAAATCTGCATATCGGCGGAAAATGCTTTGAAAATATGGCCGTCGTGCGTTCTCACTTTTGCTTGAGTAGAGCCTTCCTGCAACACTCGGATTTAGCTCGCCTACCTTACGGTTTTAAGCGCTACTGAGCCTTCATAGGTTTGAGGTCTCTAATGGCCTGCGACGGCGTGGGCCGGGTGAAAAAGGAACTCAGAGATGAAGATCAAACAACAGCTTGCACCTGTAGCGGCCGCTGCCCTTGGCCTAGCGTTTGTACCCGCATTGGCACAGGCCCAGTCTGCCGGGCCAGTTTGGGACTTTTACGGACAATTGAACTTGGGCGTCGTCAGCGTTGATGACGGTGTCGACAGTAATTCCGCCTTCACTGACAATGACAACTCCAACAGCCGCATCGGCCTGTCCATGACGCAGGCCATGCAAAACGGATCCGAGCTTAAGCTGACCTTTGAGACCGGCTTGGGTCTGACCGGATCGTCCAGCCTGAACGGGTCGGACAACGACTTTGACGCAGAATACCACCGGACCGAGCTGCGCAAATTCGACCTGACATACAAGACACCGACCATGGGGACGTTCTCCTTGGGTCAGGGCAGCACGTCGACTGACGGCTCCGCCGAGGCTGATTTCTCGGGCACCGGTGTTGCCGCCTATGTCGGCATCAGCGACATCGCAGGCGGCCAATCCTTGCGCTTTGCGGATGGTACACTTTCGACGGTGAATATCGGTGGCACAAACAGCTCTTTCGATGGCGGCCGTCGCCTGCGTGTTCGTTATGACACGCCCGTCTATAGCGGTTTCTCGGCGTCGGTTTCGGCTGGTCAAGAAGTCCTGAAATCTGGTGACGACAACGATTACTATGATGTTGGCACACGCTATGCGACTGACTACGGCGATTACAAAATCGACACGCGTCTGGGCTACTCCTTCCGCGACAGCACCAACGATCTGGCCATGGGTTCTGCCGCTGTTCTGCACGCCCCAACTGGTTTGAACCTTGCCGTTTCGGCAGGTCGTCAAGTCGCCGGTGACGCAGATTACGCCTATATCAAAGCGGGTCTGACACGCGATTACTGGGCCATCGGTTCGACATCGCTGTCGATCGATTACTACGACGGCAACGACTTTACCGTCGCAGGGTCCAACACCTCGTCTATGGGTGTTGCGGTTGTTCAGCGTCTTGACCAGTACAACACCGAAGTTTACGCAACCTACCGCACCTATGAATTCGACAGTGCGTCGGCGTCTTACCAAGACATGGACGTGACATTCGTCGGTGCCCGCTGGAAGTTCTAAACGACTGCCATACCAACGCCTTTGCCCGATAACTTTGGGCAAAGGCACGTCAATTTGCATTATCGTGAATTGCCCAACCGCAGATTATGCGGCATAGTTGCCCGGGCAGAAGGTGCAGCAAACGGGATCAACCCGGCGCGCCGAAGACGAGGCAATAAATGTTACGAATTTTTACGATGATTTGCGCGCTGTCAGCATTGGCCGCTTGTGGCAACGGGCGCGGCTATAACCCCAGTGGCGGATACCGCAGCGCGCCCGTTCTGTTCGCAACAGGACCGATCCATTCGGCGTGCATGGCGGCAGGGCGCAAGCAGGCAAGCCGGTCACGTTGTGGCTGCATCCAAGCCGTCGCAGATCGTTCGCTTTCCGCGTCAGAGCAACGGCGCGGTGTTGAGGTGTTCAAAGACCCCCACACCCTGCAAGAAGCCCGCCAATCCGACCGTTCCAGTGACAACGCGTTCTGGAGCACATGGAAAGCCTATGCCAACACCGCGCAAACCTTGTGCAGCGCGGCCTGATACCTAGACGGCAGTGATCAAATTTGCGGGCGTGTTGGTTCGCCGAAACGCTCGATCAGCCGGTCTTTGATCTGATCGCGGGCAGCGCGGTATTGCACCATCTTGGCGTCGCGGGTTTCACCCAGCCCCGTGGGGTCAAGGATGGGCCAGTATTCGACGGTCAGGTGATAAAACCTTGTCAGTTCCAGCGCGCGGCGCTGGCTGGCCGGGCTTAGGGCGATGATCAGATCGAACGAGCTGAGGTCGTCGCCCCAATTTTCCATCTCGTCAAAACTGCGCGACCGGTGGCGCGACAGTTCAACATCCAGCTCTTGGCAGACCGCGATGGAAAATCCGTCAATCTCAAGATCATTCATGACGCCAACGGACTGGACATAGGTGCCCGTGCCGTAAAACTTTTTCATCAACCCTTCGGCCATGGGGGACCGCACTGCGTTGTGATCGCAGCAAAACAGCACCGATTGGGGCAGGTTTTCGTCCATTTATCCGCCGTAATGCAAGACGCAGATCAGGGTGAAAAGACGCCGCGCCGTGTCTGTGTCAATCTCGGCCTTGCCTTCAAGACGCTCTTGCAGCACCCGCGACCCTTCATTGTGGATACCGCGGCGGGCCATATCAATCGTCTCGATCTGCGCAGGGGCCGATTTTTTAACGGCCTCAAAGTAGGATTCGCAAATCTGGAAGTAATCTTTGACGACCTGACGGAACGGCCCCAACGACAAATGGAATTCCGCTGCCTTTTCATCGCTTTCTGTGTTCACATCAAACACCAGACGTTTGTCGCGGATCGACAGCCCCAGATGATACGGGCCCTGTGGTACGGGCCGGTCATCGCGGGCTGGCAGCGTGAACACGTTGTCTTCGAGCAGGTCAAATAACGCGACTTTGCGTTCCTGTTCGATTTCAGGCGTGGGCGCCGGCAGGTTTGCATCGTCAAGCACGATATGCGTGATCCGAGACATGGGCTTCTCAATTCATCCTTAGAGTCGCACGACCATAGGCCGCGCAATCGGGTTGTTCAATCTTGGTCGCCGCGTCACTCGTTCAGCTTGCCCAATCGGGCTGTGACCGACAATCCATGTGCCTCAAGGCTCTCGGACCGGGCAAGCCGCGCGGCTGAGGGCCCGATTGCACGCAACGCTTGGGGAGACATGCGGGCAAGGGTCGTGCGCTTCATGAAATCAAGCACCGACAGGCCCGAGGAAAACCGCGCGGAGCGTGCCGTGGGCAGCACGTGGTTCGGACCACCGATATAGTCACCGATGGCTTCCGGCGTCCATTGGCCAAGGAAGATGGCCCCTGCGTGGGTAATCTGCGCGCTAAGGGCGTCAACATCTGCGACGCACAGCTCAAGATGCTCAGGCGCGATCCGGTTGCTAAGGGCTGCAGCGACCGCAACATCGGGGACGGTGATGATTGCGCCGTTATCGCGCCAGCTTGCCCCAGCGATCTTGCGCCGCTCCAGCGTCTCAAGGCGTTTTTCGACAGCGGCGGCAACTGCCTGACCAAAGACCGCGTCCGTCGTGATAAGAATGGATTGCGCGCTTTCGTCATGTTCCGCCTGCGACAGCAGATCAAGCGCGATCCAGTCGGGGTCATTATCCGCGTCCGAAATCACAAGAATTTCGGACGGGCCTGCGATCATATCGATGCCGACCTTGCCGAACACGCGGCGCTTGGCGGCGGCGACAAATGCGTTGCCCGGACCGGTGATTTTATCAACCGGCGGGATCGTATCGGTGCCGTAGGCCAAGGCGGCAACAGCCTGCGCGCCGCCGATGCGGTAGATTTCATCGACACCAGCGATACGGGCGGCCAGCAACACCAGCGGATTAAGCACGCCATCAGGTGTCGGCACGACCATGGCCAGACGTTCCACCCCAGCGACTTTGGCCGGAATCGCATTCATCAACACGGACGACGGATAGCTGGCAAGCCCGCCCGGCACATAAAGACCAGCAGCGGAAACAGCCGTCCAGCGCCAGCCCAATGTCGCGCCGACATCATCTGTCCATTCCGCATCTTCAGGCAATTGGCGGGCGTGGTAATCACGGATGCGGGTGGCGGCCAGTTCCAACGCGGCGCGGTCCTCGGCCGAGACTTCGGCCACGGCGGCGTCGACTTCGGCAGCGGTGATGCGCAAGGTTTCAGGTGTCAGTGCGATACGGTCGAATTTCTGGGTCAACGCGATCACGGCGGCATCACCGGTTTCGCGCACCTGCGCGATGATGTCGGCAACGGTGTCGTCGACATCCGTGCTTTCTTCGCGCTTGGCGGACAGCAGGGCAGTAAACGCCGCTTCGAAATCGGGCTGTGAATAATCTAGAAACTGGGGCATTTAAGATCCCTTTCAGCCATGTGCCCGATTATGGGCGGGGCGATGCAAGGTGATGTTGAATTTGGATATTTAAGAGCCAGAGAAGCGGATCAGACCGGATGTTCCGGCAACTTACGTGAGGGCGCAACATAGGGCTTGGTCACGTCTTTTAGGGTGACCTCAAGCGCTTCGACGCTGAGGCGGATCGCGCCATCACCGGCAAGGGTCAAAAGCACATCGCCTGACGGCGCATCGGTTTCATTGAATTCGATATCGAGCAGCGACAGGATCATATCGCTGTCGCCTTTGGTGACACCTTGGGTCGAGACGCGCTGAACATTGTTGAACATCAAGACCGATTGAACACGTTCAGGTGCATGGCGTGTTTTGCCTTCGTCTTCCCAACGGACACGGTTCAAAAGCAGCGCAAACCGTGCGCCTTTTTGATGCCAGCGCATCTCGGAAGCGGGAAAAACCGCGTCTTGGGTCAAGGACGAGATCACCTTGAGGTCATCGGCGTCCAAAGCACCAAGGTTCAACGGGGCCTCGCGGCCGTCTTCGAAACGTGCGTCCTGGGTCATTATTCTTTGATCCGTTCAATGTTTGCGCCCACGCCGCGCAGTTTGGCCACCACATGCTCGTATCCGCGATCCAAGTGATAGACGCGGCTGACTTTGGTTTCGCCCTCCGCCGCCATCGCCGCAAGGATCAGCGAGACAGAGGCGCGCAGATCCGTCGCCATGACGGGCGCACCTTTCAGTTTCTTCACGCCGTTCACAGTCGCCGTGCCGCCGTGCACCTCGATATCGGCCCCCATGCGGATCAATTCGGGCGCGTGCATAAAGCGGTTCTCGAAAATCTTTTCTTCCAGAACCGAGGTGCCTTCGGCTGTACAGAGAAGCGCCATCATCTGCGCCTGCAGATCGGTTGGAAAGCCGGGGAAAGGCTCGGTCGTCACATCCACCGCTTGGATCATACCATTGCGTCGGGCGACTTTGAGGCCCTTGTCGGTTTCTGTCACGTCGATACCTGCGGCATCAAGTTTTTCGCAGAACGCCTGCAGGAGGTTGATGCGACCGCCCAGCAATTCGACCTCGCCGCCACAAATGGCGGGGGCCAGCATATAGGTGCCCAGTTCGATCCGGTCGGTCACGACGCGGTGTGTGGCGGCGTGCAAGCGATCAACGCCCTGAATTTCAATGCGGCTGGTGCCGTCACCTTCGATTTGTGCGCCCATGGCACGCAGGCAATCTGCAAGATCGACGATCTCGGGTTCGCGGGCGGCGTTGTTGATAACCGTGGTGCCCTTGGCCAATGTCGCGGCCATCATGATGTTTTCCGTCGCCCCCACCGAGGCAAACGGGAAATCGATCACGGCACCTTTGAGTTTACCACCTTCGGCCTTGGCATGCAGATAGCCGTCACGCAGATCGATCTGCGCGCCCATAAGCACCAAGCTGTCGGTGTGGATGTCCATTGGCCGCGCGCCAATGGCGCAGCCACCCGGCAACGACACCTCTGCATGGCCTTCGCGTGCCAGTAGCGGACCAAGCACAAGGTTGGACGCGCGCATCTTACGCACGATGTCATATTCAGCGCGGGTGTTGATTTCGCCGTGGCACGACATCGCCAGCACGCGGCCATCCTGCATCGACGTCACTTCGGCCCCAAGCGAGCGCAACAATTCGGTCATGGTGCGAATGTCGGACAGGCGGGGCGCATTGGTCAGCGTCAGGGGTTCTTCTGACAAAAGGCAGGCGGGCATCAGGGTGAGGCAAGCGTTTTTGGCCCCTGCGATTGGAATTTGTCCCGACAGCGCACCGCCGCCTTTGACCACAATCGAATCCATCGTTCAGCCTTCCGTGTCTTGGCCTGATTGGCCGTTGTCTGTCTTGGTCTCTGCCTTGCGCGCGCGGGCTTGCGCCTTGCGCCGGCCCATATTTGCCTTCAGCGCCGCCTTGAGCCGATCTTCGCGGATGGCTTTGGCGGTCTTGGGCTTTTGAGGGGCGGTACCTTGTGACATGTCGATTGTCTAGCGCAGCGGGCAGTCAGGGTCCAGATAGCCCTTGCACCATATTGCGAATGCGTCTAATCAGCCGCCATTCGTGCTGGAGTAGCTCAGTGGTAGAGCGCGTCATTGGTAATGACGAGGTCGGGAGTTCAATCCTCCCCTTCAGCACCATTTCCCCAACATCGGCTATGTATCCTCTTATACCTTTGAGTTTATGGGTATCTCAGGTGATTTAGGGCCGTATTAGCCATCGTTAGGTGGGCCGCATTTCATTAGTGTGGCAAAGCGAATCTGCGCGAGGGCGCGGATTTCAGGGATGTATTAACCTGCGGTCGGCGGTGAATTTTGTGCCCCGTGCGGGCGGCACGCGCAGGCCCCGCACATAATTTTATTGATCCATACCGATATGCCGTCATTATCCTCCCAACGAGGAGAGACCATGCCCCATAAACTGACGCTCGACGCCGTAGAAGATTTGGCCCGTGACACGCTGATCGCAGCGGGGGCAACGGATGCCGCTGCTGGTTCGGTCGCGCGGTCCACCCGCCTTGCCGAGCGTGACGGCATACGCAGCCACGGGTTGCTATATCTACCGATCTACGCGGAGCATCTGCGCTGCGGCAAGGTATCAACAACTGCCGTCCCCAGCGTAACCACACCGCGCCCCGGTGCCGTTCGGGTGGATGCGGATCACGGGTTTGCCCATGCTGCGATTGATGCGGGCTGGGACAGTTTTACGAACGCGGCGACCACAAACGGCATCGCGGCGATGAGCATTCATAATTCCTATAATTGCGGCGTCCTTGGCCACCATGCGGAACGCCTTGCCCAAGACGGGTTGGTCGGGCTTTGCTTCACCCATGCGCCCGCGTCGATCGCACCACCCGGCGGCAGCAAACCCGTTGTGGGGACCAATCCGTTTTCCATCGCAGTGCCCGATGGCGCTGGCGGTGCAATGTTGGTGATTGACCAATCGGCCAGCGCCATCGCCAAATCCGAGATCCTGCTGCGCAGCCGCGAGGGCAAAGCGATTGAACCCGGTTGGGCGCTGGATGCAGATGGCAACGAGACACTGGATGCCGACGCCGCGTTGGCGGGGTCTATGGTACCCTCGGGCGGATACAAGGGGTTCGGCGTCGGTCTGTTGGTCGAGATTCTGGCCGCCGCCCTGTCGGGGGCAAACCTAAGCACCGAGGCCAGCCCGTTTTCCGGTACCAAGGGCGGGCCGCCCGGCACTGGCCAGTTCTTTATCGCAATTGATCCGGCAGGTTATGGCGGCGACGGGTTTCACGACGCAATGCTGCGCCTTGCCACGTCGATCACGGATCAGGACGGTGCCCGTCTGCCCGGCCAACGCCGCGCCGATAACCGAACGCGGATTGAGGCCGACGGGGTCACCGTAGATGACGCGCTGCTTGCGCGGATCAAAGCCGCAGGAACCCCCGCCACATGAGCCCGGTGATCGACGGGCTGCAATATGCGAACTGGTCGGAAAAGATATTCCGCGAGATGCGCGCGGGCGGTGTTGATGCCGTGCATGCCACAATCACCTATCACGAAAACTTCCGCGAAACGGTGCTGAACATCGAGGCGTGGAACCGGCATTTTGAACGCCACCCCGACCTGATTTTTCAGGGGTTCACCGCCGACGACATCATTTTGGCGCGTGAAACGGGACGCACCGCGATATTCTTTGGGTCGCAAAACCCGTCCTGCATCGAAGACGACATTGGCCTTGTCGAGGTGCTGCACCGTCTGGGCCTGCGCTTTATGCAGTTGACGTATAACAACCAATCCCTGCTGGCGACGGGCTGTTACGAGGATGACGATACCGGCCTGACCCGCATGGGCCGCGAGGTCGTTGCGGAAATGAACCGCGTCGGGCTGGTCGTCGACATGAGCCATTCTGGCGAACGATCAACGCTCGAGGCGATTGACCATTCCACCCGCCCCATCGCCATCACCCATGCCAACCCTGCCCAGTGGCACGCGGCGTTGCGCAACAAGTCCGACACCGTCTTGCGGGCCTTGGCGAGGACAGGGGGGATGTTGGGTTTTTCGATCTACCCCCATCACCTGAAAAATGGTGGTGCCTGCACCCTGGTCGAATTTTGCGAGATGATCGCGCGCGCCGCAGATCGCTATGGCGTCGAGAATTTGGGGATCGGGTCGGATCTATGTCAGGATCAACCCGACAGCATCGTTGAATGGATGCGCACGGGGCGCTGGACCAAACGTATCGACTATGGCGAGGGCAGCGCGGATGCGCCGGGGTTTCCGCCCATGCCGGACTGGTTCAGTGGCAATGCGGATATGGCCAACCTGACCGCTGGCCTGCGCAATATCGGTTTTTCCAAGGATGACACCGCCGCGCTGATGGGCGGCAACTGGGCAAGGTTTTTCCGCGATAGTTTTGGCAAGGCCGTATGACCCGCGCGCCGCTGTCCCCTGCCCGGACGGCGGCGCTGTTCCGCCGCGATCCGGCGCAGGTCATGCAATTGGCGCGCCTTGGTCTTGCCCATCCGACGCGGCTGTCGTTTCTGCGTATCCTGCTGCGCCGGATGCAGCGCGAAAACTGGCGCTTTGATCGGCCTGTGTTTGATATCGACGCGAATGGTGTGGGCCGCGCCGTTTACCGTGCCTTGGGGCCGGAACGCACCTATAGTCTGGTGGCCTTTGCCCATGATCTGCCTGCCGGCATGCGGTCGGACCGGGTGATTGCAACGGCATGGGACGCGACCTTTGCCTTGCATGACGGAACGCCCGATGCGACAGATCTAGACCGGCTGACGGCAAATGTGCCGCTGCAAGAAGCCGGGCGCGTGACGCAAAAAGAGCTGACCCTAAGCCGGGCAAACCGGTCGGTGCGGCTGTTCGAGCATGTGATCCAATGCCTGTCCGAAGGCCGCCAACCCAATGCCGATGATTTGGCGGCAACTGGGTATCTAATGCGCACCACGGCCGTTTACGGATCAGGAAAATTCGGCGCAGCAACCCATCACAGCCTGAGGACCCGAGCCGAAACTGCCGCACCGTTCCAAGCAGAAATGCTGACCGTCTGGCTGATCCGTGCCTTTACCGTTGATCTGGTCAATCACATGGCGCGCCATCGCGGCGGCGCGGCGGCTGTTGCGCTTGCCGATAACCTGCGGCGTACCCTTGGGGTCGGGAATTCAACGGGTCTGGGCATGGCACCGTTTCTGGTGCGCCACCCGATATTGTTGAACAACTGGATGATGGCGCGCGAAGAGGCCCTTGCCCGTGTAAGGGCCCGACAGGCGGCGGTATCCGACACGGTTGAGCGCTTTGTTCAGACGCTTAAGGCCGCCCAAGAGAACGCAGCCGTCTGGACCAGCGCGCACCCGCTTCAACAAGACCGCCTGACGGCGCTGCGCACGGGGCTTGACCAGATCGCAGCGTACGTCGAGGCTGGCTGGGATCGACGGGCAGAGCACCCGTGGGACACACTGTGGCTGTGGGGCCAGACGCATCTTGAAACAGAGCCGCAAGAGGCGCTGCTCTCGCTCATGCTGGAACCGCACGGCGATCTGATCGACGGGCTGGAGGGGGAGCTCAGCGCGGATGAAACAGAAGCAGCTACAATTAACGGAAGCCAGCAGATTGGCGCGTTCAAAACGTTGTTGGCAAAAAACTACGATTGGGCGCTTGGGGTCGATTATGCTGATCGCAAGGCCTCTAGCCGGTTTTGGTATGTGTCCGAGGACAAGCTTGAACCGCGCTTGGGTGAGCGGTTCGATGAACCGGACAGCGACCGTGAGCTGCCCCTAGACATCGGGCGGCAAGCGGCGGCACTGCATAAAACGCTAGACGGCTTCCCAGATACGGCCCCTATCGCCGGGCTTCTGTTGGCACATCCGGAACACCGGTCAATGGTGCGCCGGGTGCAGTTAACAGCCACGCGGCCCTTTGCCGAAATTCGCGATAACCTGATTGACGCAAACATGCTGCCGATCGATATGCTGCGCTGCAAACTGGCCTGTTTTGGCGCGTCGCGCTTTGACCCCAGATCGGACCGTTGGGTGCGTATCAGCCTGTTTCAAAACGCCCCCTACCCCGATGATCTGCATGCGGAACCTGACCTTTGATCAAGGCGGATCAAACGCAGCTGACGATGCCCGAGATCAGCGCCTTGTGCCTGCGCGCAGCACGCGGTGCGGGGTTAAGCTGGGGCATGGCCGAAGACTGCGCCCATGCCGCGACATGGCTGGCTGCGCGTGATTTCGATTGGGCAGACACCGTTCTGTATCAACTCGAAACACCCAGTGGACGACAGGTTACCGCCGGCGTGGGCCGATGGGATGCCGATGCCCCCGTTTGCGCGTTGCACGTCGGCGTGGCGCTGTCGGATTTTGCAACACTGCCAGAGGGGCCGGGGTCGGACGGCGTTTGTTTGGGCCAGGTGAGCGGACCGTTGATGCTGGTGCCATTCGCGGCGAGAGTCTCTAAGCTGCTTGGCTCCGCGTTGGAGATCACATTGGACGGTTCACCGTGGTTGCGGGTGTCTGGCGATACTGTCCAAATCCACGTCGCCAAAAAATCGACGATATGGGTGGCTGAGGTGTCCGTATTCCCCGCGCTTCCCGATCACCAACCACCTATTCAAACAGCATCACAATGCGCGGTCATCTCACGCGACCAACTGCTCCGGCTAGACGAATTGGCGTTGAAAATGACGGTGCCGTCCTCGGCGGTATCGGCCAAAGGGGCCGGGGCTGACGATGATTAGCCAGCGTATCTCACAGCGCGAGGTCAGCGATCAAATCAGCCTTTGTGTAATCGGCCTTGAGCTTGCGCGGGCTGTTCCGCCCGCCCTCGACTACAATAAAACTATCGCCCAGCGCATAGGCGAAATCCGCGTTTTGTTCGACCAGCAGGATCGCCATTTCGCCCTTGCTGCGTAGCAACCGCAAGGCGTCGCCGATTTGTTCAATCACGTTGGGCTGGATGCCTTCGGTCGGTTCATCCAGCAAAAGTACACGGGGCTTTGTGATCAGCGCGCGTGCAATGGCCAGTTGTTGCTGCTGACCGCCAGATAAATCACCGCCACGGCGCGATTGCATCTCGCGCAGGACGGGGAACAGATCAAACACCTCATCTGGAATGAAATGTTCGGATTTCGGCAAACACGCAAATCCGGTCTCAAGGTTTTCGTGCACGGTCATCATCGGGAACACTTCGCGCCCCTGCGGCACATAGGCGATGCCCGCTTGGGCCGCCTGAAACGCCGTGTTCAGGCGCACGGGTTTACCGTCGATTTTGATCGTCCCGCCGGACGCGGCATGCCGCCCTGCAATCGCCTTGAGGGTGCTGGTTTTACCCACACCATTGTTGCCCACCATCGTGGTGATCTGGCCCTGCGGTGCAGTGAATGACACCTCGTAGAGGATGCGGCTTTGGCCATAGTGCAGGTCAAGATTTTTGACTTCAAGCATGCCCACGTCCCAAATAAACTTCGATCACAGTCGGGTTGGATGTGACGTGGTCAAGACTGCCTTCGGCCAGCACCGACCCCTCGTGCAGCACCGTTACCTTGCAGTTCAGGCGGCGTACGAATTCCATGTCATGTTCAACCACAACAACCGCGCGGGTTTGTGCGGCGCGTTTCAGAATGTCGGTGGTTTTCTCGCGTTCCTCGACCGTCATGCCAGCGGCGGGTTCATCCACCAGCAACAACCGCGGTTCCTGCGCCAGCAACATGCCGATTTCCAACCATTGTTTTTGCCCGTGGCTCAGCTCCCCCGCGATGCGCGTCAAGCTGTCGGACAGGCCGATTTCTTCGGCAATCGCTTCGATCCGCGCGCCGTTCGCTGGGGTTTTGCGGTGCAGCAACACCGCCAAGGGCCCGCGCGGATTTTTCAGCGCCATGGCAAGGTTCTGCCGCACGGTTTGCGCTTCGAAAACTGTGGGTTTTTGAAATTTTCGGCCGATACCTGCGTTGGCGATGTCAGCTTCAGACACCCCTAACAGCGAAATGTTGCGTTCGCCCCAGATCACCACCCCTTCGTCCGGTTTGGTCTTGCCGGTGATGATGTCCATAAAGGTGGTTTTACCCGCACCATTCGGCCCGATGATGGCGCGCAATTCCGGCTCGGCAATCTGGATCGATAGGCTGTTGATCGCCTTGAACCCGTCAAAGGAAACCGACACCCCGGACACTTCTAGCAAGGTGTTGTTCATGACGGTTTCCTTACCAGATAGTCGAACAGGCCCCCGATGCCCTTGGGAAAGAACAGCGTGACGCAGACAAATGACACGCCCAGCAACACCAGCCACCAATCGGTCCACAGGATCGTATAGAACCCCAGATCAATGGCAGGTGCCCCGCCGCCGGTGAACCAGCTGGACAGCAGCGAAACGAACGCCGCGCCAATGACCGCACCGTAAAGCCGCCCGCGCCCGCCAATGGCGACCCAGACCGCCAGATAGATAGATGCGATGGGGGCAAGCTCGGCCGGGTTGATGATGCCCGCCTGCGGATAATACAGCGCCCCCGCGATGCCTGATATCACAGCCGTCAGCGTAAAGATGAACAGCTTGTAGCCCTCTACACGGTAGCCCAAGAAACGCACGCGCGCCTCGTTGTCGCGGATGCCTTGGACGACGCTGCCCATCTTGCCCGAGACAACCCACGCAAACAAAAGATAGCCAAGCGCCAAGGCCAATGCCGAGCCAAGGAAGAACGCAAGGCTGATATCGGCTTGGGATGATCCCTCGAACCCCGGTATGTTCTGCAAGCCGGACAGGCCGTTATTGCCGCGCAGACCGCTGTCGTTTTGGAACAGCCATAGGGACAGCGCGAGGGTCATCGCTTGGGTCAGGATGGAAAGGTAAACGCCCGTCACGCGGCTGCGGAATGCCAGCCAGCCGAACACCAGCGCCAGCAGGCCGGGCACAAGGACAACCATCAACAGCTGCAAGAACAGATTGTCAGCAACAGCCCAGAGCCACGGAAAGTCAGAGCTGCCCACCACGCCGAATATCTGGTTACCGATGGCATCCGAAATCTCTTGGGCCGTCGACGGGATCGCCTGATCAGCAAGACTGGCCAAAACGATGCCCTCGGTACGGGCATACATCAGCCACATGCCGATGGCATAGCCGCCGATGCCAAAGAACGCGAAATGGCCCAGCGACAGGATACCGCAATAGCCCCAGACCACATCCATCGCGATGGCGATCAGGCACAGGCACAACGTCTTGCCCAAAGTCTTGACCATCGAGGTCGAGATCAGCCCGGTGCCAAAAGCCTCGGATCCGACGGTAACGGCAAGGGTGAACAGCCCCAGCAGGGCGATGAACCAAAGAACAGACGGGTTTTGTGAGATGAATGTTTTATGCATGGATCAATCCGCCGCCGCCCGGCCTTTTTGGGCGACGATACCCTTGGGCCGGAATTGAATGAACAGGATGATGAACAGCACCATATAGGTTTGCGCTGCCAGCGTGTTGGAAGGGTTGAACCATTCGATCCCCTTTTGAAGGAAACCGATCAGCGACGCGCCCGCAAGCGTGCCCCAGACATTGCCAACCCCGCCGACGACCACGGTCATGAAGGATTGCACGATGTAATCGGCCCCCATTTCGGATGTCACTTTAGCGTAGAGACCAATCGCCACACCGGCAATGCCCGCAATGCCGGACCCAAGGCCAAAGGTCATCATGTTGATGCGGTCGGGGTTAATGCCCATGCTGGCGGCCATGCCGGGGTTTTGCGTTACGGCACGGACCTCAAGCCCCAGACGGGTGCGTTTGAGAACGAACAGGATCAATGCCAGAAACATTAAGGCCATCACGAAGATAGCGATGCGGATATAGCTGATCTGGATCACGTCCGACACGACCCATGCGCCGTCCAGCCACCCCGGAGAGGTAAGCGGGCGGGCTTGGGTGCCAAAGATATTCTTGGCCAGTTGTTGCAGCGCGACCGAGATACCGAACGTCGCCAGCAGCGTTTCAAGCGGGCGGTGGTATAGATGGCGGATCACCAAGCGTTCCATCGCCACGCCTGCAGCGAATGTCACGGCAAAGGCAAGCGGCAGCGCGACAATGATCGACAGGGTATAATCCGGCACGAATTGCTGCACGACATAGCCGGTATAGGCCCCCATCATGATGAATTCGCCATGGGCCATGTTGATCACGCCCATCACGCCAAAGGTGATGGCAAGGCCAATCGCCGCCAGAAAATAGATGGATGCCAGCGACAGCGCATCCAGCGTCAGGTCAACGGCCTGCGCGGCACCAACGCGGGTTTCGATGCTATCCAGCGCGGCACGAGCGGCATCCGTGATCGCGGGGTCATTTTCCTCATACACTTCGTAAAAGGAATGGTCAGCGACCGCGCTGATTTGCTCGTCCAGCGTTACCAGTTGCAGCACGATCCCTTGGCCGGCCAGCACTGCATAGGCGGCCTCGCGCATGGGTTGGGTGTCAAGCTGCGCAGTGGGAATGCCGCCGACACGACCGCCCTCAATATTGGCCGCCAATGCATCGCGAATGGCCGCTGGTGAAACTCTGGGCGGTACCAGTTTTGCAGCAACCAGCTGGTCATAGGCATCGTCTTGGCTGAGGTCGCTACCAACTTTGAGAACCCGGGCAACATTACCTGTTGGGGCGTCGGCCGACACCGCCTGCTTGACCGACAAAAGCTGGTTCAACACCGCCCGTGCCTCGATCGAGGTGTCGCTGGACAATGAATTGATGGCTGCAATCTTATCGGCAGTATCAGGCGCGAAACTGGCGGATAGAAAATTAGCCAACTGGATTTTGCGCGCTTTCAGCGTCGCATCGGTTTCGGGATCAATCGATTTCAACAACGGTTCAAGCTGGCTGGCATTCGGCCTGCGGGCGATTGATTCAATTGCCGATTGGCGGCGCGACAGATCCGGGTCGGTCAATTGGAACTGCACCAAGGCGGTACCGATCAAGCGGCGCACCCCGCCGTTTGGTTTTATCTGTAAAAAGCCCGCTTTGGGCGCGATGGTTTCGGCACCCGTATCAATATCGCGCAGGGTCAGATCACCGCCGTCTTCAATGGCAAAAAAGAACATGCCATCGGCGTCGCGCTGCCAGACCGTTTTGTCCTGCCAATGTTCAAGGAAATCCCCAACATGCGGGGCACCCGACGCGACGATATCGTCCAAGACTGCCGACACGCTGCCGCGCGAGGGCTTGGCAATTTCATCAGCATGGGTTTGCAGAACGGGCTGCAGGTCTTGAGCAAGGGACATTCCCGCAAACCCGAGCCAAACAATGATCGTCAAAAATTGGCGCAGCATGGGATACCTTTAAGCAATAAGACAGACGGGCGCAGGTTAACCCCCGCGCCCGTCATTGGCTTTTAGTAGTTGGATGTCAGCTGAACGCAGGTCTTCGTTTCAGTGTTGTACATCCCGCAGCCCAGCTCTTTCCAATCAGAAGTCAGAACAGCGCTTTCGGGCAGGAAATCTGTCCATGCGTCGCCGGGAACCGGTTCGGTTTGGCTGATGATGTCAAACTGTCCGTCTGCTGTGATTTCACCGATCAGGACCGGTTTGGTCAGGTGGTGGTTTGGCAACATTTCAGCGATGCCACCGGTCAGGTTCGGGAAGGTTTGACCGTACATCGCGG
Source organism: uncultured Sulfitobacter sp. (assembly GCF_964021855.1). Taxonomy (NCBI): domain Bacteria; kingdom Pseudomonadati; phylum Pseudomonadota; class Alphaproteobacteria; order Rhodobacterales; family Roseobacteraceae; genus Sulfitobacter; species uncultured Sulfitobacter sp. Next base: position 1,141,272 of record NZ_CAXHZD010000001.1, on the reverse strand, counting down.
TACGTACCGCATCTACATCCGTGGTGCCGGCCTGTTCGACCGCATTCACCCACATGTTAAAACCGATGTAATGCGCTTCCATCGGGTCATTGGTCACACGGTCTGTGCTGCCGATAAAGTCCTGCCATGTTTTGATGAACTCAGCGTTGGCAGGTGTGTCTGCGGACATGAAATAGTTCCACGCGGCCAGGTGACCGACAAGGTTCGTGGTATCCAGACCGGACAGTTCTTCCTCGCCGACCGAGAATGCGACGACAGGAATGTCATCCGCAGATACATCCGCAGCGGCCAGTTCTTTGTAGAAACCGATGTTCGCGTCGCCGTTGATGGTCGAGACGACACCGACCTGTTTGCCATCTTCGCCAAGTGCGACGACATCGCCCACAATCGTCGCCCAGTCAGAGTGACCAAATGGCGTGTAGTTCACAAAGATATCTTCCTCGGCGATGCCCTTGGACATGAGGTAGGACTTCAGGATGTTGTTGGTCGTGCGCGGGTACACATAGTCAGTGCCCAGCAACGCGAATTTCTCGACGCCAAGCTCTTCGAGGTAATAATCAACCGCCGGGATCGCCTGCTGGTTAGGTGCGGCACCGGTGTAGAAGACGTTCTTGGAGGATTCTTCGCCCTCGTATTGCACGGGGTAGAACATCAGACCGTTCAATTCTTCCAGCACGGGCAACACAGATTTACGCGACACGGAGGTCCATGATCCAAAAATCACATCAACTTCGTTCACGGTCAAAAGCTCGCGGCCTTTTTCAGCAAACAGCGGCCAGTCGGATGCCGGATCGACAACGACCGCTTCGAGATCACAGCCCAGAACACCACCTTTTTTGTTTTGCGCATCCACCAGCATCAGCATGGTGTCTTTCAATGTCGTCTCGGAAATTGCCATTGTACCGGACAGCGAATGCAAAACGCCGATCTTGATCGGTGCGGTACAGGCGAGGCCCATTGACGTGGTGCCCAGCAGGGCCGTCATTGCGCAAGCAGCTAGTTTCGTTGAGTATTTCATATCATATCCCCTGTTATTTGCTACGCGCTTGGGTGCGGAAAACACACTTTCGCAAGAGCCCTGAACAATATATCTAGGGGCCGCAGCAATATTGTTGTGGTCGTCGCACGGGGGGAAGTATCTGCCAGGATAGCCCTCTGTGCGTCGATGCAGCCGTTTCGGCATGACGATAAGATGGGTCTGTAATCTGCTAAGTTGCCAGTCAGAATGCGGTGCTGTTCGCCCCAGCCCGACCAAGCCGCCCATTATTTTGGCACACACAAATGTGATCGCCTCATTTTTCGCCACTCGGTGAAGCGTTTTGCCGTATCTAAGCCGCCTGCCCCGGCAAAAGGCATTCACATCTGGGCGCGATGCATTTTTACGCAGGTTATATGGGGACAGAATCGCAAAATGCCGCGCGCTTAGGCATTAAGCGCGCGGCATTTTAATAATCGGTGTAGTGACCAGGCAAGCCACCTAGCCGATGCCCCTAGTCATTGCGTCTGACACGCGCCGCAGTTTTATCGGCAAAGGCCGCAAGCCGCGCACGGGCGTCAGGCTGGGTATTTACGACGCCTGCAACCACAGCCTCGGCATAGGCGGCATCCATCGCCGACATATTCTGCATGTGACTAACAGCCGAACAGATCGCAAAATTGGAAAGCGGCAAGTTTTGCGCCGCTTTGCGTGCCAGCTCAACCGCTGCGTCATAGCTGGACCCTTCGACGATATATTGCGCAAGCCCGACATCCATCGCCTCGGCCCCTTGATAGACACGGCCCGTCAGCATCATGTCGATCATCCGCGACTTGCCGACCAGATCGGTCACCCGGATCGTCGCCCCGCCCCCGGTGAACAGCCCGCGCTGCCCCTCTGGTAAGGCGAAATAGGTCGTTTCGTTCATCACCCGGACATGCGCCGAACTGGCCAGTTCCAGCCCCCCGCCCACAACTGCGCCTTGCAATGCGGCAATGATCGGCACGCCGCCATATTCCATCTTATTGAACGCCTCGTGCCAGCGCAGACAAACATGCATAAAATCAGCCGGGCTGCGGTCTTCGTTATGGTGTTCGATCAGATCAAGGCCGGCACAAAAGTGATCCCCCGCCCCCGCCAGAACCACGGCCCGTACACCCGCGCGCGGCGCAACAGAAAAGAAATCAACCAGTTCCTCGATCGTCGCGATATCCAGCGCATTGCGCTTCTCTGCCCGGTTCAATGTGACGCCCCACACGCCATCCCCGTGGTCTTCAACATCCAGATTGGTGAAACGGGCGATATCGATAGAGAGTGACATGTTGTATTCCTTAGCAATTGTCGCGGCGGTCGAAACACCACCGTATTTTTCGCCACAGTATTCAGCAAAATCGACAAAGCCCAGAACATATCTGGCCGTCATATTCGAGCGCTGCACGGCAGGTCGCGCCCTCGTATTTTTACCTGTCCGGATACTGTTGCGGCTTATGCCCCAGTCCCATCCTGTGTTGATATCAAAGCCACCCGCACCGCCCCTTTCGACCCGCGCGCTCGAGGTGGATCGCGCGGGACCCCTAAATGTTTCCCCCTTCATGGAAAAACTGCTCTGGGTGCTCTTGACACTATCCGTCGTATGTAAGATTAGCTGCGACTGAGTTAAATGACGTTTGATGGTCACACCCCGACCACAACATGCAGCGGCACAACGCTATCTAGATAGCCTAATGTCACTTCATTAAGTTTAACTTAGAAGCCTTTGGTTTCATTGGCGTGCCCGGGTAGCTCAGGGGTAGAGCAGTGGATTGAAAATCCTCGTGTCGGTGGTTCGATTCCGCCCCTGGGCACCACTAAACCGCTGAATTTACTGGTTTAATTTTGATCGTTTAACATCAGCGATAGGCTGCGGAATAGTTATACACAGTTATACACTCTTCCTATGGGCTTGATTTGACCAAGAAATCTAAAAACCGAGTAATCAAGAAAAAGCTTCTGCGTAAGGGATTGGCAATACTGCTGACGGGCCAAAGTCCTTACTGGCTTATTCGATTGCGGGACCCTGTAGCTCAGAAATATGTAAGTCGCTCGTCCAGAGAAACGTCTCGTGTGGAAGCCAGAGATGCTGCCTATGAGTTTGCTGATAGCTTCCATAGCAAAGCCAACAGCGACCACGCTGTAAGGAAGGCAACGAGCTTTGAACACTATGCCAAGCAATTGATGGTGATGCAGAAGGGGCAATCGAATGGCGACAGCAAGCTGCTTAATCGGCCAAAAGACGGTCTGATCTACTATTTCGGTAAACACGACATCTCCAAGATCACCACGGGGATGGTTCGGGATTATTTATTTCACTTGGACGAAAATCGGCCAAAGCTGTTGGCAGGGTCGACCAAGGCGAAACACACAATTATCATCCGCAAGGTCCTGACCCTGGCTGTTGAGGACGGCATCCTGAATATATTGCCGGTAATGCCCAAACAGAAGACAGTGGATACCCCGAGGCACACTTTCACGGACAGAGAGTACAAGCTGTTCATGACCACTGCATTGGCATGCTCCAAGCGCGGAGACAAAGTTCGTGGCGTTAGAATCACTGGTCATCATGTCAGGATGTTTGAGGTGCCCCTAGTTTCCTAGACACCCGCCTTTTCCAGTTTGAGCTGTCTTTCTTCGAAGTCAACCGGCGACAGCATGCCGTTGTTGGTGTGCTTGCGTTTGGGATTGTAGAACAGCTCAATGTATTCAAACACATCGCGTCTTGCTTGTTCCCGTGTGCGATATTTTTGACGTCTGATCTTTTCGCGTTTGAGCAATTGAAAGAAGCTTTCTGCAACTGCGTTGTCATGGCAATTGCCGCGGCGTCTCATTGAATGTCCCAAACCATGCTCACGAAGGAACGCTGCCCATTCGCGGCTGGTGTATTGCGCCCCTTGATCGGAGTGGATCAACAAGCCCGGATCAGGCTTGCGCCGCCAGACCGCCATAAGCAAAGCTTGCACGGCGAGTTCAGAAGTTTGCCTTGAGTGGACGGCCCAACCGACGACACGTCTTGAGAACAGGTCGATGACCACGCAGAGATACGCGAACCCTTCGTGTGTTCGCAGATACGTAATGTCCGTCACCCAAACGCGATCCGGCGCATCGACACCAAATTGCCGGTCCAGTGTGTTGTCCACAACGACCGAGGGCTTGCCGCCGTACACTCCAGGCTTCTTCTTGTAGCCGATCTGCGCCTGAATGCCTGCAAGACGAGCCAAACGGGCAACGCGGTTCTCTGACACTGCCTCGCCCATATCGATCAGGTCATCGTAGATCTTGCGATAGCCGTAGACCTTGCCACTGTCGTGCCACGCCTTCTTCAGCAGCTTGGTCTGACGCTGATCCTCAATCGCACGCTGGCTTAACGGTTCTTTAACCCACGCATAGAAGCCGCTTGGATGAACGCTCAGCATTTTGCAAAGAACACGGACAGGATGCTGCTGGCGATGCGCGTCGATGAACGCGTACCTCACTTTGCATCCCTGGCGAAGTACGCGGTGGCCTTTTTTAAGATGTCACGCTCCTCCGTGACGCGCGCCAGTTCCTTCTTGAGACGCCGAACCTCGGCCTCCTGGTCGGTCTGTCTCTGAGGCTTGGAGAATTGTGCCAACCAAGTGTAAAGCGACTTGGTGCTGATCCCAAGCCGTTCAGCCACTTCCTTGACCGCATATCCGCGCTCGGTGACCTGCGCCACCGCGTCGATCTTGAACTCATCTGAGTAACGAATTTGCCCTGACATCTGCGTCTTCCTTTGCTTCCAAAATTACCAAGCAAAGCGTCTACAAATCTAGGGGCACCTCAATGTGGCAGCAGCAGGATTCCGATACCTCGCCCTCGCCCAAAATGATCCCCAAGTTACGGTCATCCCAGGAACAAATCCTAATTGTGCAGCGCAGTAAAGAGGTTAGCCCTCACAGTCGCTAAACATTTGCCGCTGGATCAACTGCTCCGGCGGCATTCTAACGATGTTTCCCCATCCGTTTCAGTCCTATCGTTCATCTCATTTACCATAGGTAATGCTATCACATGAGCCGCCTAATGCCCCGATGGCGCAGTTGCCACCGTCCCCAAATCGGGGCCCAAGAATCTGCGATTGGGATATCCGAAAAATCACATCTGGCCGCTGCAAGGCTTTTATTTCTTCTACCAGATGCGACAACATCTCGGCATTGCCATTGACCTTGTCACCCAAGCGCCAAGTCGAGAGCACTGCGTGGACATGCAATCGAGTTCTTCAGCGTTAAGTTACGCAGCACGCTCTGAAAGCTGGCAAGCGAGTGTCTGCATTGTGAAATCTAATAATTTTCTGATGCGCTGCGGCGACGTCCCGCCTTCGCCCTTGGTGTTGATCGACAAGAACCGTCTTTAGTGTCGCCGACATGAACGGCCCATTCCGGCCTTTCACCGACCGCTCAAGATGCGGCGGTCGCGCGCCCGCATTACGGTCATTCGCTGCGGCTGCGAAATCACCGAAGTCGCGAACTGACAGCCTGCGGACAAAGAGGGCCTTCGCTGCGTTCACACCAAGGGCTGATTTTGTGGAACCGGTCAGTCAACGGTCGTTCTTGGTAGCACAGATCAGAACATATGATTCCAAATATCTGATTTGAAAAGTAGTCATTGCACTCAATCACAAACCATCTGAACATGCGATGCGGCACGCCGCAGTATTACTTGCGGAAAAATAAGCGCCGCAGTGCGTTGACAGCTAGTCAATCTATAAGCGCTTCCATCATTCTGATGGCTACAATCCATGTCAATATTCTGGGAAACGACACTTTACTTTTCAGCAATTGAAGCAAAGGATGGTGCAGATTTCAGAGATGCAATTTGGGGTGCAGGCTATCGTGATCGTCACTTACTGATCCCTAATACTGACCGAACCAGGGGCGGAAGATTTGGAAAATGATCCACCATCGGGCGCGCACGAAACTGGTTTTGCGGCGCTTATCCAGGTGTTGGATGAAAACGGCCAATTAAGCGGCTATGTGACGCTAGGCGAGGCGATCGATCTAGCCAGCGCACGTATGCATGGGATAGCAATCCTTTTGATGGCGCTACCAGAATGCGTTCCCTTGCCAATACCTAGCGTTGGGGCGGTTTTGGGCATACCTCTCATTGCTGTTTCCGCACATTTGGCGATTTTTGGCGAACGAGGCGACTTACCGGCGCGTGCCCGCGAACTCAAAATTCCGCACCGCGTGATCGCAATGATCTCGCGCCATTTGATCCGGCCGCTTCGCTATGTTGAACGTATGAGTCGCAACCGACTGTCAGTGCTGGGGCGGAGTGAAAGGTTGGTCGGCGTCTTTTGCCTGCTGATGTCCCTTCTTTTACTGCTGCCGATTCCTTTGGTGAATGGTCCGCCCGCTGTTGCCCTAGCGTGTCTTTCGTGGGGGCTCATACAGCGCGACGGGCTTTTTATCGGTTTGGGCATCCTTCTGTCGGCAGCCGTCGTATTCCTCATTTTAACCATAGCGGATCTTGCCGTATCGTCCGTCACGTAACCTCAAGAACCAGCGCTGGAGAGTTGCTGCGCTCGAACGATCTGATCTGGAGTCGCGTCATCCGCCCTTACCTGCTGGGCGAACTCGCCCGTCAACTGGGTGCCGCCGCGCTGCTTGTTGCAGCCGCGGTCACAGGGCTGGGCTTGCTGCTGGGGCGTGATCTGACAGAAATGGTGATGACGGCTTTCTTTGTCTGTCGCAATGGTGCCCGAAGGCCTGCCCGCGGTGGTCACGATCACACTTGCACTTGGGGCCGCTGCAATGGTGCGCCGGAACAGGCTATGATCCCGCCGGACATATCGCAGTTGACGGGGCACGTGTGCGCGCAGCGGATGATCCTGTGCTTGCAGCGCTTTTGCAAGTTGCGCTTTATTGCAGCCATGCCCGTCTGAAACGCAAAGGTAATCACTGGCAAATGACTGGTGCCCCAACCGAAGGGGCGCTGATTACCCTTGGATAAAAAGGTTGGTTCGACCTGCCCAATGAACGCGGCTTGCTGTCTGAAATCCCGTTCAGCAGCGCGCGCAAGCGGATGTCGGTGTTGTATCAATCGGAAAACGAGACATCGATATTGACAAAAGGCGCGCCCGAGCAAGTGCTTGAAGTGTGTACTCGGGTCATGACCCAAACCGGTGTGCGACCACTGAAACCCGCAGATCATGACACTATTTCACAAGCCTTTCATCACCTCGCAGAAAATGGGTTGAGGGTAATCGGCCTTGCCCGCCGGGTCGCAGCCACGCAGCAGATGACCGAGGAAGGGCTGACATTTCTAGGTTTGGTCGGCCTGATCGCCCCCCCAAGATCCGAGGTGCGTGATGCAATTTCGCTCGCAAGGGCGGCGGGGTGAACGACGCCCCTGCCCTGAAACAGGCCGACATTGACGTGTCGATGGGGATCAGAGGAACCGATGTGGCCCGTGACGCCTCTGATCTGGTGCTGCCGGACGACAATTTCGCAATCATCGTCCGCGCCATCGGCGAAGGTCGGCACCAGTTCGCCAATGTACAGAAATTCGTCCGCTATCTGTTGTCATCCCATGCCGGCAAAGTCATCGCCTTGGTCGTCAACATTGCCACTGGCGGCCCACTTGTATTCCTTGCCACGCAAATTTTGTGGATGAATCTTGTTACCGACGGCGTGACTGCGGTGGCACTGGGGTTGGAAAAATCGGAACCCGACCAGATGCGTCAAAGACTCCCGTCGCAAAGATACCCCGGTCCTTGGCGTCAGCGACGTCGTGACAATCCTTGTTTTGGAAACCTATACCGGCCTGTCGAGCCTCTGGATATTCTTTCATCTGATGGATCTAGGGGGCGAACTGGCGCGGACTACAGGCTTCACTGGCATCGAGGTTTTTGAAAAAGTTAGCGTTTTTGCCTTCCGTTCTCTGCGTCCGCCTAGCTGGAAAATTGGGTTGTTCAGCAATTCGTTTCTATTGCTGGCGCTGACCGTTACATTTGGTACTCAGGTCCTGGCCATGTACTGGCCGCCCTTGCTAACGCTTTTACACACCGTCCCGATGGGGCGCGACGAATGGGCTTTGATTGCCATATTCGCGCTTCCTATCCTTGTGGTGCCCGAAGTGTTCAAGGCTTTGGGGCTCGGGCTTCAACGCACGTAATAATATGCGACAAGGCTTGCGAGATACGTGATCAGCACAAGGATTGAATCCAGCCCGAACACGCCAATCCGCAGCTTGCGCCGGACAATCAATCCGATCAGGTAAATCGCTGTCACAGTCAGGCCGAACCCCAACGCAAGGCTGACCATACGGGATGTATTTTGCAATATCGGCCCCGAACGAAAAAGGATGTCGGCAGGGAAAACCAGAACCAACATGATCAGATTGCTGCCAAATATGTTCGAGATTGCCAAAGTATAGGCCCCGATACGCACCGCCGCGATACTGGTGCTTAGTTCGGGAAGCGACGTCGCCGCGGCCAGTAGCGTAACCCCGATGAAGCCCGTGCCAAGACCGGATCGATCAGCAATGCGTTCGGCAAACAAGACCAGCAACAGTCCGAAAACCAAAATCGCGATACACGCAGCAATGGCCTGCCAGATCAGGCTTTTGTTTGCTGCCTGCCCCAGACCTGTGGGGGCCGGAAAGGCAAGCGGATCAGGGTCGGGCAGATCAACGGGGACCCAATCACTGGTGTCATCATAGCGGCGCAATAGCCAAATCGCCCCGACATAGACCGCAGCGATGGCCATACTGCCAAAGCCCACGCCTGAAATGACAAATGTCTCGCCCAGATTGGTGATGACCAAGGTCACGGACAACATCAGCACCAGCAATGTGGCCTCTAGCGCGTGGTTTGCCTTGCGCGGATAATTTGTAATCGGCCCGCGTGCCCCGAAATCTGCCATCGCCAAAATCGCCGTCTGAAGCGCAATGCCTCCGAAAAGGTTGTTCAAAACCAGATCACGAGATTGTTGTACCGCAGCGGAAAGCGTCGTCGCGACCTCTGGCAGGGATGTTGCCAGTGACAAAAGCAATAGGCCGACAATAGATTTGGCCAGCTTGAACCGGTCTGACAGGGCATCTGCCAGATAAGCCAGCCGCGCACCCGCAATCCAAACGCAACCCGCGCTTAGTGTGAATAAAATCAAGCTTTGTATCAGGGACGTGACCGGGATTTGCATCACTGCGATCTAGCAAATTATCGCATCTTTGCTTTGACATGGCTCAATCCCAACAAGGTGTGGGGGGCAAGCTTGAAGGCCCTTTTTGAGCGATGCCAATTCGCCGCGACGCTTTCGCGTTAGGTTCAAAGCAAATTAGGAGCCTGCTATGTTCTTGCATGCCGTGAAGCTATTTTCCATCAATGGGTTCGACATCAAGGTCGATCCCAGCTGGCTAATTGAGCTTCCCCTGAAATTCGGACACTGACGTAAGCTACGATTTGTTGTCTGCTGATCTTCAACACGAAGGAGAACAGAAATGTCGAAACGGAAGCAACATCATCCAGAGTTCAAGGCCAAGGTCGCGTGAGGGCTTTGAAAGGCGAAGAGACGGTCAGCGAACTGGCAAGCCGGTTTAGGGTGCATCCCACGATGATCCACCAATGGAAACGGACTTTGCTGGAAGGCGCGTCAGGCGTATTTGAGCGTGGCGGCCGCAAGGCACCAGAAGTCGATGAGGAGCAAGTTAAAGACCTGCACGCCAAGATCGGGGAGTTGGCCGTCACCAATGATTTTTTTTGGCCAGAAAGCTCAAGCACTGGACCGGAAAGTGAGACTTGCCTCAGATCGTGAATACCGATCCGGGTTCCCAGTTTACGTCCTTTGCTTGGACCGATCGGCTGCGGCGGTCAGGTGTGCGCATCTCGATGGAGGGAAAAGGCCGCTTTCTGGAAAACATCTTTGTTGAGCGACTGTGGCGGTCGCAAAAATATGAATGCGTCGACTTACACGCTTGGGAAACCGGAACAGAGGCAAAGGCTGGCGTTAGAAAACTGATTGAGTTCTACAATCACAAACGGCCACATTCCGCTCTTGGTGGGCAACCACCTGCCGTGGTCTATTGGCAAAGAAATGAAGCTCCAAACCCCGATCAGCAGGTGCAAAAAGTAGCTTAATTTTGTCAGAACCTGTCCAATAAATGGGGAGTAGCTCAGTTGGGGCTGTCACTGGGTGATCGCGACTAATATCGCCTCACAGCCATCGCAAAAACAATCAAACGCCACGAGGGTATCACCCTCGTGGCGTTTTCTTTGGCCTTATGGTTGGGGCCACAGGCCGCGGATCTTTTCTGACAGGGTGGCGCGAACATCTTCAACTTCACCAATGCTAAGACGGTTGTTCAACACATCGAAAGCGCATTTGATATCCTCGCGCCCCCGGAATTCGGCTGTTTCGCTCATCTCGGCTGCGATGAAGGCCACGAATTCTTCGGCACTGCGTTCTTTGACCGGGGTTTTCTTTGGCACCCAGCCTTCAAAAAAGAACCCCCGTATCAGCACAGGTAATTGCGCAGAAAACTGTGCTAGTTCGTCAATCACCAGATGATCCCGCAAGTGGTGCAGTGTCACTCGCAAAAGGCGCAGTACGCTGCGTTTTGAAGACCAATCAAGTCGATCTGCCAGTTCATTGATCCATTCGTGAGTCACATGAACGCTGTTGTCGATTACTTCCAAACCTTGGGCCGTCATTTATCTTCTCCTAATTTGGGTCAGTTGCTGAGTGATTTCTGATCGGCATCCAATGCAGCGCCGGAATTGCCGAGCAGTGACTGTAAAACCGGGCGCGCCATTGCACCGATGCCAAGTAAAACCAACGTGAAATTGGCAACCCAGCCGATGAAGGGAATAAAATTCAGCAGGCCAACAAAGAGCAGCGCAGCCGCGAAAACCAGCAAGCGCGTAATATTATTGGGGTCGGTTACACCGCCGAAACCCATCCAAAACCGCATTGCGATGCTATAGGCACCCAACGCATAGCCCAGCGTCCAGACGACGATGATCGCCAGCAGTACGACAGGAACAAAGGGAATGCCCACGATGGTCATGGCAGTGATCGGCACCATGCCAAACAACACCGACAAACCAAGCACGCCCAGAAGAAAGATTTTGCCAGGGGCCTCTGTCACACTGCGGCGCATTTTCGACAAGCGGTTTGGCATAAAGCCCAACATCAAGGCGGCAAGCACCAAGAAGAAAAGGATCGAGATCACGAATGCAAAAATGACGGACATGAATGTGGGGAAAGCGGGCATGTCTTTGCCCATATCCTGCCATTCCTCCCAGACATGGCCGTTTGAAAATTTTTCATATGACACGCGTTCAGCAGCGGCGACCCGTTCGGGAATAGTGATCTTTTCCTTGGTGCTATACGTCAACGTGCCAGAGATGACTGCATCGGGTCCAAACGACAGTGTTTGCGCCAGAATACGTGCATCGCCATTGATCGCAGCATTCAAGATGACGTCACTCCCTATCACGGACAACGCACCCTCAACCGGTCCTTCAATCGTAACCGTGTTGCCCAGAAGGCGGGCGTTCCCTTGTGTCAAGGAGCCGGTCTCGGTTCGTAAGGAAAACCCCGCGGCCGTCAGATCCTGCGCGACGGTGCTGCGGATCACCACGGCACCACCCAAAGCATAAAGATCCTCGAACACATCCGTGCCGACCGAAACATCAAACCCTGCAACATGCAGGTCACCCTGCGAGGCCCCGTTCACCTTGACCGCGCGTGCCGCCATAAAGGTGTCACCCGCTGTATCCACCGCTTGACTAAGCTGTGATCCGGCAAAAAATGTATCCTTACCGTTTCTGATAGAAACTGTATCTGCCAAACAGGCCGTAGAAAGCCCGAGCACAGTAATCGCCGCCAATACGTTTGTGAAAGTGAACATGAAAAAGTTCCTTCAAAAGGTTCTGGTTACCCCATTGGATAATTGAAAACCCGAACACCCGGTTGACTGGGATCAATTCAATCCTTCGAAGCTCCGCTAAAGATTATTCGAGGATAGAATTTTCAAACAAAAAGGAGTGAACGCATGGGACTGAAGACAATATTGGTCTGTCTGACCACCCTGGAGAATACCGAAACACTGTTGAAGGTAGCAGTCCCTTTGGCGCGCAAACACAACGCACATCTGATCGGATTACACACGGTCGAAGCGTTGTTGGTTTATCCAGGCATCGCCATGCATATCCCCGAACCGGCATTTGCCACGTTTAACGCGAGTCAGAAAAAAGTATCCGAAGCGATAAAAAAGGTCTTTGTCAAATACACGACGCCAGAAGATTTCGTGAGCGAGTTCCGGTTGGTCCGGGCCGAATCCTCATCTGCTGGCGAACGGATGATTGAATGCGCCCGTGCGGCTGATCTGGTGATCATGGCGCATGAAGACAAGGAAAACGATCGGTATGACCAGCGGCATGTCCAGACTCAGGTGATCCGCGAAAGCGGTCGCCCCGTTGTGATTGTTCCGTTGAATTACGATGGCCCCGAGATCGGGAAAAACCTCTTGCTGGGCTGGAGCGACACGAGAGAAGCGGCCCGCGCCGCCCATGATTTGCTGGGGCTGGCTGATCCCGGTGCAAACCTGACAGTCTTGCGCGTTGGTAAGGCCCGCCAAGACCCTTTGAAGGACGGGGATGCCATTGATGTCGTCGAAATGTTTGCACGTCATGGTCTGAAATCCACGCTCGAGTATCGTGAACAATCGGGTAGCAGCGTTGCCGATATCCTGAACAAGGCGGCTTTTGAAAATGGGGCAGACCTTATTGTGACGGGTGCTTTTGGCCACTCTCGGACCTATGATTTTGTCATTGGTGCAACCACCTATGCGCTGCTGCGTGATCAAAAAGTGCCGATCATGTTCAGCAAATAGCCGCAGCGAAAAGATTGTCGGGCCATCTTGTTAGATGGTCCGATGCCCTCCGTGTAGCTGGCCGGATCGGCACCAATGCCAGGAGGCTTTGACGCGGGGAACATGCAGTCGTCAAAGATCGTCCTAAAGATGCTGGCGCACAAATCCTTCGATGTCCGCGGCAGGGCGTGCGCCTGACAGTCGTGCGATCTCCTTGCCCTTGGCATACAGGATCAAAAGCGGAATACCCCTGATTTGCAACCGCTGCGAAATTGCCGGAAATTGCTCGGTGTCGATCTTGGCAAAGCGGGTTTTGAACCGTAGCGCCTTTGCCGCTTTTGCAAATTCGGGTGCCATTGTCCTGCACGGCCCGCACCACGGTGCCCAATAATCGATAATCAGGGGCAGATCATCGGTCTGCGTTGCCTTGTCATGTTGCTTGATACCGATCTCAAAGACATCGCCGCTTGCCAGCAACACACCACATTTCGCGCATTTTGGGCCGGCCTCAAGCTTTGCTTTGGGAAAGCGGTTGGCCTGCCCACAGGACAGGCAGTTCAGTTTCAGTGCGTCTTCCATCTTCGCGCTTCCTTTTCATCATCTAGCAGAGTGCCCAAGCCATGCGGGCATTGCTCTCACAATCAACACCAGAGCCCAGACTCGAACCTCCGCGTCCTCCGGCGCATTTTTCCACCTGGATTCACAACATAATTGATACGCATCAATCTGCGACGGTTCCAAAGCTGCGAAAACAAAGGGGCAAGAGCGACAGGAGCACCGACATGATACATTTCCCTCCCATGATCCTGCTCTTACTGCTTCCTTTAGCCTTGGGCGCGCGGTTTCACAAACCGCCCTCTGCGCTGCCCCTTTTTGCCGCGCATCGGCTTAGGGGTATTTGACGTGGCGGCGAAAACACCTAAAAAATCGGCCATCCCAAGTGGCTTGCCCTACGACCGATTGCGCGTGGAGTGCGACCCGAAAACGCTTGGGTTTACTACCACTGCGTCGTTGAAACCCGCGCGTGGGCTTGTTGGCCAAAAACGTGCGATCGACGCCATCAAGCTGTCGGCGGGCATAGACCACAAAGATTTCAATCTATACGTTCTGGGCCTCGAAGGCACAGGGCGGCACACGGCAGTTTCACAATTACTATCCAAAGCGGCAGCCGCGCGCCCGCTCCCTAGCGACTGGGTATATGTCAACAACTTTGGCGCGCCGCACAAACCCCACGCGATGAAGCTGACCCCCGGAACATCGGCAACTTTGAAACTGGCGATGCAACGTCTTGTCGATGATTTGGCCAACGACATTCCTGCATTGTTTGAATCCGAAGAATACCAAACCCAACGCCGCGCGATCGAAGAAGAGCTTGGCCAAAAGCACGAAGAACCCATTGCTGAATTTTCCGAACGTGCACATGCGCAACACGTTGCATTGCTCAGAACCCCGATGGGTTTCATGTTGTCAGCCTTGGTGGATGGCAAACCGATCAAACCAGAGGTCTACGAGGCATTGCCGCCAGACCAGCGCCACGAGGTCGACGCCAAAATCGATGACCTGCAAGAGCAGTTGACAGAAATTCTCAAGCAGGGTCCGCAGCTGGAAAAGGAACATCGGGAGAAAATCGAAGACCTGCATGCCACGATGGCTGAGCAGGCCGTTTCAATGAGAATTGGCGAAGTCGAAGCACAGTTTTCCGAGGCCGAAAACGTTCTTGCCTATCTGAAGACCGTGCGCGTCGATATGATTTCCAACGCAGAGCTGTTTTTGATGTCTGCGACTGACGGCAATGATGGTCCGTTTCCCGATGTGATACGCAAATACCATCAGGACCCGCATTTTGACAGATATGCCGTCAATATCATGGTCTCACACGACGCGGGCCCGCCCACCGCGCCGATTGTGACAGAAGATATGCCTTCGCTTGGACATCTGACCGGACGTATCGAACATATTTCGGAAATGGGCACACTTTCGACCAACTTTACGCTGATCAAACCTGGTGCGCTGCACCGTGCAAACGGCGGATATCTAGTTTTGGATGCCACCCGGATCCTGTCCGAACCCTATGCATGGGATACGTTCAAGCGGTGTCTGCAAAGCCAGTCCATATCCATAACATCGCTTGCAGAACGCATGAGCCTGTCCTCGACAGTGACGCTAGAGCCCGACCCCATTCCACTGGATATCCGGATTATTCTGGTAGGTGACAGGCGGCTTCATATGTTGTTGCAGAAACTGGACCCCGAATTTGGCAAACTATTCAAATTGCAGGCCGATTTCGAAGATGAGCTGCCACGCACCATCAAAAACACCCGTGCGCTGGCGCGGATCGTGGCGGGTTATGCCACCAAGGAAAACCTGAAACCTCTAACCGCCGCTGCCGTCGCCGCCTTGCTTGACCAAGCGGTTCGTCTTGCAGGCGACAATACAAAACTCACCCTTGAACTGGCCAAGCTGACCGACGTCATGCGCGAGGCGGATTATTACGCCGCAGGCCATAAACGTGACCAGATTTCCGAGCATGACATCGAACAGGCCATCCAGGAGTCCATCCGGCGCGGGTCCCGCATCAAGGAACTTATGCAAGAGGCTGTTGCGCGCAAAACCATCATGATTGACACAAAAGGCGAGACGATAGGCCAGATAAACGGGTTGGCTGTTGCGGGTGTCGGCAATGATTATTTCGGACGTCCATCGCGGATTACAGCCCGCGTGCGCATGGGGGCTGGCGAACTGGTCGATATCGAACGCGAGGTCGAACTGGGCGGGCCGATCCATTCAAAGGGCGTGCTTATTCTGGGCAGCTATCTTGCCTCGCATTACGCATTGGATGTCCCGATGTCATTACACGCAAGTTTGGTGTTCGAACAAAGCTATGGCGGCATTGATGGGGACAGCGCATCTTCGGCCGAGCTTTATGCCCTGCTATCGGCATTGTCCCGCACGCCAATTCGCCAAGGCATCGCGGTCACCGGCTCTGTGAACCAGAACGGCGAAGTTCAGGCCATCGGGGGTGTGAACAAAAAGATCGAAGGATTCTTTGATACCTGCATGGCGCAAGGGCTTACGGGCGATCAGGGCGTTCTTATTCCCGCGTCAAACGTTGACCATCTTATGTTGCGCCGGGATGTCGTCGAGGCCGTCAAAGCGGGGGATTTCCGCGTTATTCCGGTTAAAACGATAAACCAGGGCATTGAGGTGCTGACAGGGCTGTCTGCGGGGCGTCGCATCCGCGGCGGACAGTTTCCGGCAAACAGCATCAACGGCAAAGTCGAAGCCCAGCTGCGCGATTATGCCCAAACCCTTCGTAAATTCGGTACACCGATCAGCGAGGGCCCTGACAAAGGCCCTAAGCAATGAACAGCAGCCATCCCCCCGGCCTGCGCATTCTTGTCGGTGCTGGTTCTTTTGCTGATGCCGCAGCGGGTTTCCGAATAATCGAGCAATTGCCAAGCGGTTTTTGTTCGGGGCTTGGGGGGATTTTGGTCGAAGAGGCGGCTTTGCTTGCAACCTCTGAAATCCCTGACCGCCGCGTCATTCTATCGAGCGGCAAAACAACATCAGCGCCCAGCCAGTCGCAACTTCGTATGCTCTGGAAAGCCGATGCGCGGGCCTTTCGGAAACTTCTGGCGCATGTGTCCGGCCCATACGGTACCCAGTGGGTTTTCATGCAAGACAAAGGTGAACTTGTCAGAACAGCGCTACGCGCCGCTGTAGATTGGGATGTACTGGTTCTGGGCTACCGGCAAATTCACAGGGTACCGGGCAAATTTATTCATCTTCAACTGTCCGGCCCCGCTGGCGATCAAGAAGACGCCTCCAGCCGTTTTTCCCACCTGCTGGCCACCGAACCTGTTATATTTTCGATCAACGAAACTCTTGGGGGGCAAACCTCGAAATCCTTCCAGTTCAAGTCGCTTGAGGACGCGCTTGCCGCCCTTGCGCGAACAAATGCACAAGCCGTGTTGGTGGATTTCGGGCGCGGCCCCATTCAGGGGCAGGATGATCTGTTGCGCATTCTTGAAGCCGCCCGATGCCCCGTCATTGTGTTTGACGCGTCGCAGCCACCGTCGTTGCTAGAACATAGCACGCAGATTCCGCCCCAACCCGCAAATGGAGACCCCAAAAATGCAGGCTAAAGGCGCGCCTTTGCAGAACACTCCGCCAGCGGTGCTTCGGCGCGCGATTACGCTACCGCTTTTGATATTTTACGGACTGGGTGTCACGATCGGTGCTGGTATCTATGTCCTTGTCGGCGCGACGGCAGCGCAGGCAGGGATCTATGCGCCCGCATCATTTCTGGTGGCCGCAGTGGTCATGCTCTTTAGCGCAGGCAGTTTCAGCGAACTCTCAGGGCGTTTTCCCCAAAGCGCCGGAGAAGCCGCCTATGTCGAAGCTGCGTTCAAAACGCCATCACTGACCATTCTGACAGGTGCCTTGTTGCTTCTTGCGGGAACGGTTTCGGCGGCGGCCATTACCGTTGGCTGCGCAGGATATATCGCGACGCTCTTACCGCTGCCGCTGTGGATGATCATCGTGCTGTCGGTTGCCATTTCAGGGGTGGTTGCCGCATGGGGGATTCTTGAATCGGTCAGATTTGCCGCAGTTCTGACCTTGGTTGAAGTCTTGGGGCTGGTTATTGTCGTAACCGCCGGCATCTGGCACCAACCAACCATTATCCTCGCATTACCTTCTGTGTTTCCCGATCCGTCAGATACCGCGGCACTGGGTGCAATCGCGCTGACCAGCCTCGTCGCATTCTTTGCCTTCATCGGCTTCGACGGGATGGTAAACATCATTGAAGAAACCGAGAACCCTGCCCGCAATATGCCACTGGGCATCTTCATCACCCTCATGATTTCGACCCTGCTCTACTTTTCGGTTGCCGCAGTTGCTGTCTTGCTCCTCCCTCTTGAAGAGCTCAGCACTTCCACAGCGCCGATCAGCCTCTTGTTTGAAAGGCTCACAGGGGTGTCGCCTTTTGCCATCACCCTTATCGCTATTGCCGCCGCGTTTAACGGCATCGTCATTCAGACCATTCTCAGCTCTCGTATCATTTACGGAATGGCAAAAGTTGGCCGATTGCCCAAGGGTCTGGCACTGTTGAATACCCGCACTCGCACGCCTTTGATTGCAACGGTGCTTGTGACCGCATCCACCCTGATGTTCGCCTTGTTTTTCCCGATCGGCATTCTGGCAGAACGCACCTCCCAGCTGGTGCTTGTGGTGTTCATCCTGATCAACCTGTCGCTGCTGCGGATCAAGTGGCGCGGCGACCCTGCACCGGACGGAATATTCATCGCACCCGTTGTTGTTCCTATTGTCGGTTTGATCACCTGTATCGCCATGCTTGCAGGCCCCTTCATAGCCATCCTTTGAAGCTTTCGGTTGGCATGCTTTGACAAGGATCAAATCAGGGCGGCCTGACGCACCTAAAGTGTCGGGAACATGTTGACAAACCATTCAGATAAGGACGCGCCCATGCCAGAGCTGAAAAACCCTAAGGTCCGGTTGGATGAGAACCTGTTTATCGCGGAAAAGCTGAGCGAGGTCGCAGATCATCTTGAACAGCAAGGTGCAACGCAATTTCGCGTTGCGGCCTATCGGGACGCTGCCAACTATGTTGCGGGCCTGTCCGAACCGATCCGCCTTGTCTATCGCAACAGCGGCAAGCGCGGGCTGGAAGCCTTGCCGACAATCGGCGTGTCCATAGCGGCTGCTATCGCTGAACTTCTGGAAACCGACGCCTTGGGCATTCTGGACCGCCTGCGCGGGTCGGCTGACCCTGAAAAACTGTTTCAGACTGTTCCGATGATTGGCCCGTCTCTGGCACAAGAAATCCATGAAACCCTGCATATCGAAACCCTCGAGGCGCTTGAGGAAGCTGCGATTGACGGCCGGCTTGCACAGGTCAAAGGGATCGGCAAACGTCGCATCGAAAGCATCAGCCATTCGTTGAACGATATGCTGGCGCGGCGCAGGCCATCCCCTTTGCAAAAGGCAATGCCCGGACCGCCCGTCGCCGATATTCTGGCTGTCGATCAGTTGTATCGTGACGGTGCTGACAGCCTGCCTACGGTCAAACCACGTCGTTTTAACGAGACCGGAGAACGCCGCATCCCCATTTTGCATACCGAACGCGGACCTTGGGAGTTTACCGCGCTTTATTCAAACTCGGCGGCGGCAAATAAATACGGCAGAACCCACGACTGGGTGGTGATCTACTATGAAAAGGAAGGGCAGCCTGACGGGCAGTCGACCGTCGTGACACAACATGGCGGGCCCCTTGATGGCCGCCGCATTGTTCGCGGCCAAGAAAGCGCCTGTGCCCGGCATTACGGGCTTTAGGAAAGGACCGAAATTAATGCTGATGGCCCTTATCCCCAAAAGTGTGAGGCTCTTGTTTATCCTGTTGGTCATGTTGCTTGGTGATGCGGCAAGCGCCTGGCCCTGGGATTTTCAGGCACGTCTGGATCGTGCAGGAATTGCCTATCAGGTGCCACAGTCGGGCAAGGCGATACTGGTAAACATCCCCGCTTTCGAACTGATTGCCTTGGAAGATGGAAAACCCGTATTGCGCAGCCGCGTCATTGTCGGCGCACCGTGGCACCGGACCCCGCGCCTGCAGACATATGTAACAACGGTAAGGTTTCGCCCGACATGGCGGCCTACCCCCTCGATGATTGCCAGCGGCGAATACCGCGACAGGGTAGTACCGCCGGGAATTAACAACCCCCTAGGGCTGGCCGCCGTCCGGTTAGGGTCGGGAATGTTGGTCTATTTGCACGATACCAACCGACGCGAATTGTTCGCAAACGAGAACCGCGCCCTGTCGCATGGCTGCGTTCGCGTGCAACGCTGGGACGATCTGGTGGCTTTTGTGCTGGATATGGACATCGTCCGAGTTCATGAACTTGCAAATGGCCGCCGCACATTTGATGCCCCTGCCCCACCTATTCCCGTCACCTTGGGGTATTTCACAAAGTTCCCCGACGCGTCGGGGCAGATCATTACCTATCCCGATATCTATAACCTTGTTGCGCCGGCTGCGTTGTCAGGAAAATCCGGCAATTGACAGGCGTCAAATCGGGAAAGCCACGTGGTGGTAGCATTTATAGATAAGCGTCACTTTCGATTGAGGAACCAACTTTATGAAACTTTCATTCCACGGTGCTGCCCAAGGTGTTACCGGCTCGTGTCACCTGCTTCAGGCGGGTGGATTGCGGATCCTCATTGATTGCGGCATGTTCCAAGGGGCACGCCATGCGGACGAAGAGAACGCAGGCGATTTCGGCTTTGAGCCCTCGGAAATAGATTTCCTGCTTTTGACCCATGCGCATCTTGATCACTGCGGCCGCATTCCGTTGTTGGTCAAGCGCGGATTCGCCGGAACGATCATCACAACAGCCGCGACGCGCGAACTTTCAAAGCTGATCATGATGGATTCAGCCCATATTCAGGAAGAAGACGCCGCGCGCGCCTCGCGTCACAAACGGCGCGGCGGCAAGGACGATATCCGCCCGCTTTATGACCAGATCGATGTGCTGTTCGCGCTGGATTTCTTTGGGCGCAATGTCAGCTACGACGAAGATGTTGCATTGAACGATGCTGTTAAAATCCGTTTTATCAACGCAGGCCATATCTTGGGATCTGCTTCTGTGGTTGTCGAAGCGACAGAAAACGAAGCCACCCGACGCATTGTATTTTCGGGCGATCTGGGCAGCCCGGGCCATGCGATCTTGTCGAATTCGACCCCGCCGCCGGAATGTGACTATGTTGTCATGGAAACGACCTATGGCGGACGGATGCACAAGGATCGTGAAGCCTCGAACGCCGAGCTTAATGAAGTGATTGTAAATACCATCGCCCGAGGCGGCAATGTCGTGATCCCCACCTTTGCGATGGAACGCACACAAGAGCTTCTGTTTCATCTGAAAAACGCGATTGACAGCAAAGACCTTCCCGGATCAGTGGCCATCTTTCTCGACAGTCCAATGGCGATTTCTGCAACAGAGATTTTCAAACGTCACGCGAACGGTTTCAGCCCCGAGGTCCGCGATGCCATGTTGTCGGGCAAGAACCCTTTTCATCCGCGGGGCTTGCGGTTTACCCGTCAGGTCGAAGAATCCAAGGCGATCAACCGCATCAGGGGCGGTGCGGTTATCATGGCCGGGTCGGGCATGTGTACAGGCGGACGTGTGCGCCAACATTTGAAGCACAACATCTGGCGTCCCGATTGCAGCATTGTTTTTGTTGGCTTTGCTGCCGAAGGAACGCTAGCGCGCCAGATCGTTGACGGGGCAAAACACATCAAGATTTCTGGTGAAGACATTCAGGTCAAAGCCGATATTCACACGATCAACGGGTTTTCTGCCCACGCCGACCAGAGAGAGCTTTTGTATTGGGTGTCTCACACAGGGCGGCCTAAAACTGTTTTCCTTGTTCACGGAGACTTTGACAGAGGCATGTCTGACATGAAAGCCGAGTTGGAGAAAAAGGGTCTAACCGTCGAATGCCCGACGCTGCATTCTGCCGTCGAACTGGAGTGATGCGCGTAGCGGATTATCCAGCTTTTCGGTCTTTAGATTGCGTCACATGGACCGCTGGTAAAGCTTGGGCGACACACGCATCAGCAATGAAGCAAGCAGCGTCACACGGCCGACCGGAATGAATTCCTGCCCTTTGCGCGCGCCGCGAAGGGTCACTTTGTGTCAACAGCAGCGTAATGTCCTGCCACTGGGGCGGAGCAAAAGTCGGCTAATTGTTGGCTCGCCTTGGGGTGTGATTTCTTCAAGTACCAAGCACGTTCCAAGGCGCATTGGCCGTTAGGCCAATCTCAGATGTTTAGGTTTTGGCGTGACGGAACTTGCTCTGAATGAGCCGATAGCTTTCGCCGTTCACCTCAAGGATATTTACCTAGTGCGTCAGCCTATCGAGTAGCGCGCCAGTCAGTCGTTCTGATCCGAAGGTTTCGGTCCATTCCTCGAACGGTAGGTTACTTGTAATTAGGGTGGAACCGCGTTCGTACCGCTGCGAGTCAGTTCGAACAATACCAGTTTTGCTGAGTGGGACAAACCCCAGTTCGTCGATTATCAGCAGTTTGACCTTTGCGAGTTGGCGTTGCAATCGCAGCAAGCGCTTCTCATCTCTGGCCTCCATCAGTTTATGTACGAGAGACGCGGCAGTGACGAAGCTGTCGGGCATGCCTTTTTGGCAGGCGGCCAATCCAAGACCGAGGGCGACATGGGTTTTTCCGGTGCCAGATGGGCCAAGTGCGATGACGTTCTCGCGCCGCTCGATCCAGTAGCAGCGCGCCAAGTCCAGCACCATCATTTTGTTCAGGGACGGGATTGCCTTGAAGTCGAAGCTGTCCAGGCTTTTGACGGCTGGGAACTTGACAGGTTTAATCCGCCGCTCGACCATGCGTCGCTCGCGGTCGATTAACTCCAACTTAGCTTGGCTGGAGTCTCTCGCACCTGCAGCGAATTTCAGGAATCCGCCCCTTGTGCCACGCTACACTAACGGCCCAAAGCAGCCCTTGCTGTCTCGATGCTGCATTGCGGCGATGCCAATCCGGACATTCGCATACTATAGCACGACTTTCAAAGCGGTCTTCGGAACGCGTGGGACAAGTCGGTCACGAACCGTTACGGTGCCAACCAAAATGAACAGCCTGAGGACACCCTATGACAATCACCCACGAAGATGAGCTCAATGGCCTTAAAGAAATTGGCCGGATCGTCGCAAACACTATGCACGGGATGGCCAGAGCGATGGAACCGGGCATGAAGACGCGAGAGCTTGACGACATCGGCCGTGCGCTTTTGGATCTTGAGGGGGCCGTGCCCGCGCCTGAACAGGTTTATGATTTTCCGGGTGCGACCTGCATCAGTGTGAATGAGGAGATCGCACATGGCATCCCAAGCGGGCGTGTTATCCTTGCCGGGGACTTGGTAAACATCGATGTCTCGGCGTCAAAGAATGGCTTCTTTGCCGACACCGGCGCGACCTTCCGTGTCGGCACGGTCAAACCATCGCTGGATCGCCTTTGCAAGGACGGGAAACGCGCGATGGAGATTGGAATCAGGCAAGTTGGCAGCAACAGGCCGCTTGCAGGCATTGGTAAAGCAGTAGGCAGATTTGCGTCGGATCACGGCTATACACTTATCCAGAATCTGGCCAGTCATGGTGTCGGACGATCGTTACACGAATACCCGTCTGAAATCGCAACTTGGCCTACGCGGCGCGAAAAACGTCGCATGAACAAAGGGCTGGTGCTCACGGTCGAACCGTTCCTGTCCACAGGCGGCCTTTGGGCAGTGGAACGCGATGATGAATGGACACTGTATAGCGAACCTGTCGCGCCTGTCGTTCAATATGAGCACACGGTCGTTGCGACTGATCGCGGGCCGATTGTCGTGACGTTACCTGATTGAACTGAATGCTCATTCAATTGACTAACCAATTCGGCCCTTACCGGACACTCAGGCCAGGCTCCGATGCCGCACTGCGGCTTCCCAAGGCCGGCCATTCATGCATCGTGCAGTATTCTCGATTGGTGGAAGTCAGCTGCGCGGCCGAAGTGCGCTTTCGCTGCACCTGCGCGAATGTCTGCAATCGGTTCACCGCTTCACATCAACTAAAGGCACGGACGAAATATACGATGGAGAGAACCGCACCGAATGTAATCACGGTACCTCGAAGGTAGCGCGTACTCACGCGCTTGGCCAAACGACCGCCTGCATAACCTCCGATAGTGCTACCAACCATCATTGCGATCGCTTGTGGCCATGCGATCAGACCGCCAATCCCAAAAACGAGAATGCTCAAGATCGTGAAGCTCGTTGCCAGCAGATTTTTGATACTATTGGCGGTATGAAAGTTTGAAAATCCCATGAGTTGAGCAATGGCAAGCAGGATGAAACCAAGGCCTGCGCCGAAGTATCCGCCGTAGATCGACGATAGGAGCAGGCCAGCATAGATGGCCTTGTTCCCTCGGCTTTCGCCCATCGTGTTGAGCAACCAAGTCCGGAGTGTGTTGCCGAAGGCAAAGAGACAGGTCGCCAGAAGAATCAGAAAAGGAAGAAGCAACACAAAAAAATCGGGATCGGAGACCAAGAGCAGCATCGACCCGATGATTGCGCCAACACCTGACACGACCATTAGCGGCAGCAGGGTTTTGCCAAGTCCGCGCAGTTCCTCCCGATAGGCGGGAAGGGCCGCTGCGTTTGATGGCAAAAGAGCGAGGTAATTCGTAGCGTTCGCCACGATAGGCGGGAGCCCTGCGGCCATAAGTGCAGGAAAGGTGAACAGCGTTGCGCCTCCGGCAATGGCGTTCCACACCCCGCCAAATAGGCCAATGCCAACCAGAATAACGGCTTGTGTAGCATCCATTGTCGTTTCTCCAAATTTTGGCCGGACCGTAAGGATGCCGTTGCTTTAGAAAAAACGAATTAATACGATGAAGCCCATGAATGAAAACGAACGCATGCCCGTCGACAGCGATTTACTACTCACATTCGTGCGCATCGCGGAATGCGGCAACCTCACCGTTGCCGCTGGAAAACTGGGACGAACGCAATCAGCAATCAGCGTCCAACTTCGCAAGCTTGAAGATGGCTTGGGCGTGGCGCTTTTTACGCGTACCGCGAAAGGCATGGTGCTGACACCTGCCGGAGAAACGCTGCTGTCGCGCGCTAATATGATTATCTCTGAGATACGCGAAACAGCACAACTGTTCCGTGAGCCGCTCACGGGTTCAATCCGGGTGGGTTTGCCCGATGACTTCGATGACGTTGTCCTGGAACGCATCCTTGCTCAATTCTCAAAGGCGCATCCGGGCGTACAGGTACTCGCCCGATCAGGTTGCACATCTGGATACTCTGCCTTGATCCAAAACGGCGCGCTCGACGTTGCCGTTTGTTCCGGCCTGAATAATCTGGAGGGGATCGCCCTTGACGCAGATGAAATCGTCTGGGCCGCTCGCGAAGGCATGGATTGGTCCAAAACAGACACCCTACCCTTGGCCGTGCTTGACCGCCCGTGTTATTGGCGGGATTTGCCAAAGCAACTTCTCGACGCGCAAGGGCAAAAGCACAGGGTCGCGTTCCAAAGCGGCAGCTTCACAAGCCTTCAGGCGGCCCTTCGCGCAGGTATCGCGATTGGTTTGCTCCCAAAATCCTGCCTTGGTGACGGCTTACAGATACTGACCGAAACAGACGGATTGCCTCCGCTACCGACCTCATACCGCGCCATTCTGACATCGGACAACACGTCGAAAGAAATCGTGATGGCAATGGTGGACGCGATCCGAGCCGCGTGCCAGCATTAGAAAGCGGCCATTGATGCGATATGTAGCAACGGTGACTTCGGGCTCACTCCGGACGTTTGCTGGCTAACACGCCAAGCTTTGCACTGCGGACTAACGCTGCCGTATTAAATGCTTAGCTTGGGGGACAATCAAACCGGTAGACAAAGAATAGGCCTTGTTCATCAGCGGCCTTGGAGGAAGTGTGGCGAGCACCTGCACAATGGGTTTCAGCCTGTACTCGCATGCCAATCGTAGGATTGGGTCGTTTTTGGGGGTCGTGCCAGGGAGCTACATAGGCCCCCTGGATAGAAATACCTGTGGTGTCTGCGGCAAGTATAGTGCCGGTAAGGTCCGAAGGAGTACTGCACCCACCAATCAACATCGTGACTAAGACACTTAATGTGCGCAATGCATTCATTTTGCCGTCCTCTCCATCGCTATCCTTTACACTATCCGTTTTGATACTAATGACCTTCAAGGACTTATTCCGATAAAAACCCCTGCATATCAAAAATCTTCAGAAGAACGGGCCACTGCTAATTTGGTTGGTAGGTTGGGAAACCAAATTTCCAGATGGTCGCTTTCCCGCTCTGTGCAATGTCGCAAGTCTGTTAACAGAAGGGCTCGTAGCTGCCGTTAGTCGTATCGCCGCGATCCAACCAAGCGATCTCGAATTGACCAACAAGAACGGCCCTTTGCGGACTTCCCCGCCCCTCTTCGATGCCGTGCTGCAGCTTTCGCTTAGCTGCCATTGTGTGCAACATTCCAAATAGAGGCTGAGCCGACGACCCGACCCGCAAACCATTGCCTGCCGGAGCGCTGGCTCTCCGGTTCTGCAGGGACGAAGTGCCGGTGATATCGTGCCCAGGAGCGTCGCTGACATCGGGCAAACGCGCCGATGCCATGGGCACAACAGAATTGCCGCGAACCAGCCTTTTTTTCAGAGATCGTGTTGTCCACGGACCAAAGCTTACCCCAAGAACCCACGCCAAAGGCTGCGCAAAGAGACATGACTGGCAGGAGCAGAACCCAAGGCATCACTCTGGCGGATCAATCAGCTTCAGCAAAATGCCTTGACTGCGAAGAGCGCATTACCGGAGGCTGGAGCCCATCGCTGCCCCGCACACATATCTGAAAATGAGCAGCGTCCTTGCAAGCATGCGAAAGCGCGGTGCTGTCGGCATATGCCTACATCAATTGCTCTGTATGTTCCTGCGAAGCCCTGACGCCAGACCTCTCGTTCACGACCATTGCCACGCCCTGAATTTTGTAAATCACTTCGTAAACAACACCACTGAACTTTCTGACAACCGCTATACGTCGCGCCTCGCGATCCAGTCATGGTCCGGGTGGTTCCTGAAGCGCCAGTTTCTCCGCGGGCCGGCCATGACGTTGAGATAGTACATTTCGTAGCCGTAGGGCGCGCCGCAGGGATGGTGCCCCTTGGGGACCAGAGTCACATCGTGACTTGAGACCGACATGGTTTCGTCCAACGCACCGTCTTCTGTCCAGACCCGCTGATGGCCATAGCCCTGATCAGGGTTCAGCCGGTGGTAATAGGTCTCTTCCAGGTAGGTCATGTTGGGGAAGTCGTCCTCGTCATGCCGGTGGGGCGGATAGGACGACCAATGCCCTGAAGGCGTAAAGACTTCGGTGACCAGAAGGCTGTCGGCCACATCGCGGTCTTCCATCGCGATGTTGTTGATGTAGCGCGTGTTCGTGCCTTTTCCGCGTTCGGTCAGGGTGATGCCATCCGGGCCAAGTTTTTTCGCTTCGTGGCCCGAATGCCCCGGTGCCGTACAGACGGCCAGCGTGCAATCGGTGGTGGCGACCGCCCGCCAGTCGCTGCCGTTCGGAATATAGAGGCAATGCGGTGGCGTCTTCTCAAACACGCTCATCCGGTCGCCCATTTCGCCGAAGTCTCGACCTCCGGCTGACAGTTCAGCCCTGCCTTCAACCAGCACCAGAATAACCTCTCGGTCACCCGTCGCCTCTGCCGCCGTCTCACCAGAAGCGAGACGGTAAAGGCCGAATCCGACATACCCCCAATCCGGACTTTTCGGCCCCCGGGCGCTGTCGACGGTGATGTCGTGGACCTTGCCACTGGTGCCGTTGGGGTGTCTGAGTAGGTCTGGCATGGGTTCGTTCCTTGCTTTGGCGGTCAAAATGTCAGCCTATCAGGCCGGCATCCTTGGCGAGTGCTTTCAGAGTCTTCAGGCCAAGTGACTGATACTCAAATGGGCTACGCACGTCCGGATCCTGCTCTGCCTCGATCACAATCCAGCCATTATAGCCATTCTCGGCCAGCACCTTGAGGCAATCGGCAAAGTCCACAGCCCCCTCCGGATCGCCAGGCACGGTAAAGACACCGCGCCGCACTCCTTCGAGAAAGCTCAGATGCTGCGAACGGACCTCGGCCTTGATCGGGCGACGGATATTCTTGGCGTGGAAATGTCCGACGCGGTCGATGTATTTGCGTAGGTAGGGCGCAGGATCAGCACCATTGGAGCCGAAGTAGAAATGGCCCGCGTCGAACAGCAGCTTCGTGTCCGGGCCCGTCACCTCCATGAAGCGGTCGATCTCGGCCGGTGTTTCGACCACGGTGCCCATGTGGTGGTGGTAGACCATTAGCAGTCCCTCTGCCGCGCAATGGGCCGCGACCGCCTCGACCTTGGTGCCGAACTCCTCCCACTGCTCGGGCGACAGCGAGGGGCTGTCGTGTAGCGGGGCAGAGTCGTTGCCGTGGATGGCGTTCGAGGTTTCGCAGGCGATGCAGACGGTACAGCCCATCGACTTGAGCCTGTCGAGATGCGGCTGGATCATCGCGATCTCCTCGTCGACCGACCGGGCCAGCAGGTTGAGCGAATACCACGCCGAGATGAATTGCAGCCCGTGGGGCGCAAGCACGGCTTTCAGATCATCTGCTTTCCACGGCATCTTGTGGCCGTTCTCGATGCCGTCAAAGCCGATCTTGCCTGCCTCTGACAGGCACTGCTCCAGAGTTATATGGGCGCCGAGGGTCTGGTCGTCGTCATTGGACCAGGCGATGGGGTTGGTTCCGAAGCGGATCATGGAACATGTCCTGTGATAGGGGTGTATATGGGAATGTGACGGGCCTCAGCCCATCACGCGGGCGCGAAGCTGCGCCTCATAGGCTTTGCGTTTCTGTCGCACCTCGTCGCGCTCGGAGACTTCAGGCACGGCCACGTCCCACCAGTATCCGCCATCCGGCGTGCTGGGATAGGGATCCGTATCGATCACCACGACAAAGGGGCCATTGGCGCTCTTCGCGGTGACCAGCGCCTCTTCAAGTTCGGCGATGCTTTGCACATGCACGCTTTGGGCCCCCAGCGACGCCGCATGGGCGGCAAAGTCGATGGACGACGCGGTGACATGGTGCGAATGCGCGAGCATGTTGTTGAACTCGGCCCCACCGGTGCCCATTTGCAACCGGTTGATGCAACCGTAGCCCCGGTTGTCGGTCAGCACGATGGTGAAGTTGATGCCCAGCATGGCAGCAGTGGCCAATTCGGAATTCGCCATCATATAGCTGCCGTCGCCAACCATGCAGACGACATCGCGGTCCGGCTGGGCCATCTTGATGCCCATGGCGCCGGCGACCTCGTAGCCCATGCAGCTGAACCCGTATTCCATATGATAGCTGCCGGCGCGCGGCGCTTTCCATAGCTTGTGCAACTCGCCTGGCATGGTTCCGGCAGCGCACATCACCACCGTATCAGGACCAGAGCCGCGCTGGACCGCGCCGATGACCTGCTGATCAGTCGGCAGCGCATTGCCGTCCGTGGGCGCATCAGTCAGTGGATCGACCGCCGCGAACCAGGCAGTCTTGAACGTGCCGTCCGGGGCCGTCGCGGTGAAGTCGCCCAGTGCCTGGGACAACTCTTTCAGCCCACGCAAGGCATCGCACTGCAGAGGCATCGCTCCGTGCTTCATGGCGTCATAGGCCGCGACGTTCAGGCTCACCAGTTTGCGCGCAGGGTTCCGGAACAAGTTCCACGAACCGGTCGTGAAATCCTGAAACCGGGTGCCGACACCGAGAACCAGATCCGCCTCCTCGCAGATCGCATTGGCGCTTGACGATCCGGTGACGCCGACCGGGCCAAAGTTCAGCGGATGATCCCAGGCCAGCGCCGACTTGCCTGCCTGGCTTTCAACAACCGGGATCCCGTGTGTCTCGGCAAAGGTTCGCAGAGCGTCTGTGGCCGCTGCGTAATGCACGCCGCCTCCTGCAACGATCACAGGAGCCTTTGCCGCCCGGATCGCCGCGGTCACCCGCCCAAGTTCGCCCTCGTCCGCACCGATCCGGCGCTGGTGCCAGATGCGCGGCTCGAAGAAGGCTGCTGGATAATCGTAAGCCTCTGCCTGCACATCCTGACAGAACGAAAGGCACACCGGGCCGCAGTCGGCCGGGTCTGTCATGGTCGCAAAGGCACGCGGCAGCGCTGTCAGGATCTGTTCTGGCCGGGTAATCCGGTCGAAATAGCGCACGACGGGCTTGAAGCAGTCATTCGCGCTGACGGTGCCATCGCCGAAATCCTCGATCTGCTGGAGGACCGGGTCGGGGCCACGGTTTGCAAACACATCTCCCGGAAGAAGGAGAAGCGGCAAACGGTTCACATGTGCCAGCGCAGCGGCTGTCACCATGTTCGTGGCACCCGGCCCGATCGAAGAGGTCACCGCCATGGCACGGCGGCGCCCCTGTTGTTTGGAATAGGCGATGGCAGCGTGACACATCGTCTGCTCGTTGTGTCCGCGATAGGTCTGGATCGCGTCCCTCTCGGCGTAAAGCGCCTCGCCAATACCAGCCACGTTGCCGTGACCGAAGATTGCCCAGACACCGCCGAGGAAGGGCACACCATCCTCGTTCATCTGCACGCAGAGATATTTGACCAGCGCCTGCGCGGCGGTCAGCCTGATGGTTCTGGTCATGCGGCGTTCCTTTTTACATCTGCGCGAGCGTCGTCCCAAAGCCTGCACAGCCGCGTGTATTTGTCGGCCATGTCGCGCACAATCTCGGCGTCCGGCGTGGTACCCGCCATGTACCGCTCTGCCGCTGCGCCAAAGATCGTGCGCCCGACGGCAAAGCCTTTGGCCAGCGGATGGCGCGCCGCGACTTTGAAGCTGGCCGCCAACGTTTCCTCATCGGCCGCCAGCCCCAGAACGACGATGCCCCGAGTGTGGGGGTCATTTCTGGTGATGGCATCGCAAGCGTTGGCCCAGGCGGCATCGGTCGTCATCGGTTCCAGCTTCCACCAGTCGGGATAGACACCAAGATCGTAGAACCGCTGGATGATCGTCGCGGTGGTGTCATCATCAATCGCCTTGACTTTGGACGGGATCACTTCAAGCAGGAATTCCAGCCGGTTGCGCCGCGCCGCGTGGAACAAACGTATCACAACGGCTTCCTGGTCTGCCTTCATCTCGGACGTATCATCGGGGTGATAGAAGCACAGGCATTTGACCACGTGATCGAGCGGCCATTCCGACAGTCCGCCGAAATCGGGCCCGATTTCGGGCTCAAGCGTCAGCGGGCGCGAGCCAGGCCACTCGACCGGGCGGCCGATCCACAGTCCTTGCCCCGCCGCCTTATAAAGCGCATCGCGCCCCAATCGGCTGTCACACAGCAGGCCATAACCGGGGCGGCCGTCTGCCACCTGATTGCAGGCCTCAAGGCACAGTTCCTTGAACGCTCCGATCTTGGCGGGCGTTGCGCCCTCCAGACCCTCAAGCTGCATCCGGTGGTCGAAGGCAAAGACCCGCATCGTCGACCAGTCACCCTTGCGGTTGGTCGCCCAGTGGATCTGCTCCAATTCGCCGTCCTTTCGCAAGGCCTTGTCCTTTACCCCACGGTCCAGAAAGAACTGAAGTTCGGTCCAGGACGGATAGGCTGGTGTGCAGCCGTGGCGTGACACGGCGAAGGCCCCGCAGGCGTTGGCGTATTTCAGGGCGGTCGGCCAATCTTCATCGTCCAGCCAGCCCTTGAGAAGACCAGACATGAACCCGTCGCCCGCACCGAGCACGTTGAATACCTCGATCGGGAAACCTTGACCGGCGATGCCGTCGTCCAGACTGTCGGGGATCTCATTTTCGAAGGCCACGGCCCCGGCAGCGCCGCGTTTGCAGACCAATGTGGCTTCCGAAATGGCCCGCACTGCGCGCAGGGCCGCGATGGTGTCGGTGGTGCCGCCTGCGATATGAAATTCTTCCTCGGTGCCGACGATGAGGTCGAAATGGTGCAGGGTGGCTTGCAACTTGTCCGTGACCGCTTCGGAAGCGATGAAACGGTTTTCGCCGTCACCGTGTCCCGAAAGACCCCACAGGTTGGGCCGGTAATCGATGTCCAACGCCGTGCGCGCGCCATGTTTGCGCGCCAGATCCAGCGCCTTCAGGACGGCGGCTTCGGTTCGCGGGTTGCTCAGATGGGTGCCAGTCACCACGATGGACCGCGCGCCGGCGATGAAATCCTCGACGATATCGTCTTCGCATAGTGCCATGTCGGCACAATTTTCGCGGTAGAATATCAACGGAAACTGTTCCTGATCACGGATACCCAGCAGGACCAGCGCGGTCAGGCGTTCGGGGTCAGTGACGATCCCGCCGGGATCGACTCCTTCGCGCACCAGTTCCTCACGGATAAAGCGGCCCATATGCTCGTCCCCAACGCGGGTGATAAGAGCCGATTTAAGACCCAGGCGAGCAGTTCCGGCGGCGATATTGGTGGGCGAACCGCCAATGTATTTCTGAAAGCAACCCATATCCTCAAGTCGGCCGCCGATCTGCGCACCGTAGAGGTCGACGGAAGAGCGGCCGATTGTAATCAGATCAAGCGACTTGGCCATCAGATGGTCCCCCCGAGCGAGCCTTCCAGAGACGCCAGTTCCTGACCACCGGCCATCAGATCCTGCAACTCTTCTGCCGTAATCTCTCCACGCGCCGCTGTGCCAAGGGTCTTGCCCCGGTTCAGCACCGTGAAACGATCCCCCACTGCCATCGAGTGGCGCACGTTGTGGGTGATGAACACCACCCCGACGCCCTGCTTGCGCACCCGGTCGATCGTCGCCAGCACGTTCGAGGTCTGCCGCACTCCAAGCGCCGAAGTCGGCTCGTCAAGGATCAGCACTTTGGCACCGAAATGCACAGCGCGGGCGATGGCGACGGTTTGACGTTCACCACCCGAAAGGGTGCCGACAGCCTGATCGGGGCCGCGCAGGTTGATGCCCATATCGCGCATCGATTCTACGCAGATCTCGTTGGCGGTCTTGATGTCCATTCGCTTGAACAGTCCGCGTCCGGTCGTCGGTTCGCGCCCCATGAAGAAGTTGCGTGTGACCGACATCAGCGGGATCATGGCAAGATCCTGAAACACCGTGGCAATCCCAGCTTCCATGGCATCTCGCGGGCTGTCGAAGTTCATCGGCTTGCCATCCAGCGTGATTGAGCCCTTGGTGGGCTTGTGCACGCCCGACATCGTCTTGATGAAGGTCGACTTGCCTGCGCCGTTGTCGCCCAGAAGGCAGTGGCATTCGCCGGGTACCACGTCAAAGCTTACGCCGGCCAGTGCGATGATATTGCCGAAATGCTTTTCGATGTTTTCCATGTGGATGATAGGTTTGGTCATATCAACGCTCCCCCGTCACGCGCTTGCGGATGTAGTTGTTGAACAGTACCGCGATCAGAAGCATGCCGCCCAGGAAGACCTGGAACCAGTCCTGGTCGAAGTTGGTGTAGCTGAGGCCGATGACAACCATGCCAAAGATGATAGCCCCGAAGAAGGCGCCGATGGCCGATCCGTATCCGCCGGTCAGAAGGCATCCGCCGATGACAGCTGCGATGATCGCCTCGAATTCCTTCATGAAGCCGCGGCGGGCGTCAGTGGACCCCGAGTCCATCACGGTGATAATGGCTACAAGGGCGGCACAGCAGGCGGTAAGCATGAAGAGCGAGATTTTAACGCGGCGCACAGGCACACCCGAATTCGACGCAGCATCGCGATCTCCACCAGCAGCGAAGATCCAGTTGCCGTAGGGCGTGCGCAGCAGGATGTAGGTCGCTACCAGAGCCAGAGCGATGAACCAGAGAATCTCGACCGGTATGCCTGGCACCTTGGGCGCTCCGTTCTTAAAAGTCTCGACAAGGCCGATTTTGGCCAACCAGGCAAACAGCACCGTAAAGGCATCCCCCGAGAACAACGGCATCAGTAAATCGTTCTCAACCGCGTCGCGCACGCCGCGCAGTTGGGTCGAACCACCGGTGGCAATTTTCAGTCCGACAAGCGATACGCCCCGCAGAATGAACAGGAACGCCAGCGTCACAATAAACGACGGTAGTCCGGTCTTGAGCACGATGGAGCCGTTCACCGCGCCGACGAGGGCCGCAAAGAGAAACGTGATCGGGATCGCGAAGAGCAGAGGCAGCCCGAAAGTAACAACACAGGCACCAAAAATAAGCCCGGCAAAGGCGACCATCGATCCAATGGAGAGGTCAAACTCCCCGCCAATCATCAGCATCGCCGCGCCAATGGCCAGAATGCCAAGCTGGGCTGCAGGTGTCATGAAATTCATAATGCCTGAGAGCGTGAACATGGCGCTGTCGGCAGTAATCAAAAAGAAAATCGTAACAAGAACCACGCCGGCAATCGCGCCCAACTCCGGGCGCTTCATGAGCCGTGCGCCAAAAGACTCTTTTTTAAGCCGTTCGTCAGTGTCGATCTGGGCTGTTTTGGCCATGGCCGGTCCCCTCCCGCTATCTGGATTTTTGATGTTTTTGGGCCGCGACGCGGCGTGCACCGCGGCCTGTTTTACTGCCGGTGGCAGACGCGCTTAGCGAATGCCCTGAGCAGACAGCTCAACAACCTGAGCGGCCTTTTCCTGCGTGATCAGGTTGGGGCCCGATGGCACGTTGCCGCCCGGCACCAGCCCGTAGTTGGCGTTCAGCGCCAAGAAGATAACGGGCAAATAGCCCTGCAGAAATTGCTGCTGGTCAATGCCGAACGCGGCGCGCCCCTCGTCAACGGCCTCAAGAAAACCAGCGGACAGATCGAAGGTGGCAACATTGACGTCGCCGGTCCGGCCCACTGCCTCTACTGCAGCAATGGAAGGTTCACCTACAAGTGAGGCGCCAAGACCCATGATCGTGTCGATGTCCGGATTGGATTCCAGCGCCGCTTTAACCTTGGCTTCAACTTCGGCTGGGTCGTTCTGGGTTGGGATCACATTAACCGAGCCGCCGAACCCTTCAGAAAAGCCCTCACAGCGTTGATCAAGAGAAACGTTGCCGACTTCCTGGTTCACACAGATGCCAACAGTACCGCCCATGGAGGCCAGCTTTTCCCCGGCAGCCTTGCCTGCATCGAATTCATCCTGACCGACGTGCAACAACGCACCAAGGCTTTTGGATACATCGGACCCGGAATTCATCGAGATCACAGCAATGCCAGCAGCGACGGCACGTTCAATTGATGGCCCAAGCGCGTCGGCATCGGGGATGGAGACCACGAGACCGTCGGGCTCCTGGTTCACGGCGGCATCGATCAGTTGGCTCATCGCGACCATGTCGAACGTTTCAGGCGCGCGATAATCAACGGTCGCGCCGGAGTCCTCGGCCGCCTTGTCAACGCCGTTTTTCACGACTGACCAAAACGGATCGTTGGCCTGACCGTGTGATACTACGATGATGTCCTGAGCTAATGCCGGTGTTCCCACCGCGAGTGCGACTGCCGTAGCAGCTATTTTTACGAAATTGGTCATATGTCCTCCCTTGACCGTATGGGCGATCCTCTTCGCCCGACACCGGAAAATCCGGTGCTGCCGCATCACGGCAAGCCGATCCGCGCCTCCTCCACAGCACAAGGCGATTCGCCCGGTGCCGATAATGGAATTTATATTCCATTTTATCCGGAAGGCAACATTTTTTTACCCTGCGTCACCTCGCGCCCCACCAAGGGCGATCGCGATTGTAGTGACAAGTGTCATGGAAGCGGTAGGGACCCGGAACGCACCAACATCGACCTCACGGGTGATCAATTGCGCCTCGGCAATCTTGCCAAGCGGGCAATCCGCGGAGTCGGTCAGAAGAAGCAAAGGGACGCCGGCCCGGTGCGCAGCCTCGGCAATACCGCGCGTCTCTTGCGCGAAAGGAGCAAAGGTAACAGCAAAGACAAGGTCACCCGGCTGCATGGACGCGGTAAATTCGATGCCGGCCGCACCACTATGAACGACACAGGGAATATCCATTTTTTGCAGCATATACCCCATGTAGCTGACCACAGCATAGGCCCTGCGCATCCCCACAAGATGTACGGTACGCGCCTGAGCCAGACGATCAACCACCTGTGCCAAAACTTCCATATCTGTCATATTCAACAATGAAACCAATGATTTGTGACCCGCCTCAACAAAGTCAGCAAGCAGGCGCGCACTCCCATTCCCGCCACGCGCACGCAGGTGGCTTAGCCGTTCCGCATAGTCAGGACGTGACAGCGCGTATTCCGACCGGAAAAGGGCCTGCATCTCCGAATACCCTGAAAAGCCAAGCGCCTGACAAAATCTCATGAATGCCGATGGCGCGACACCTGCCGCTGACGACATATCCGCCACCGTCGTAACAGCAACCAAGTTAATGTTGGCGCGCAGATATTCCGCGCATTGGCGCAGTCGCTTCGGCATGGCTGCCGACATGCGGTCGAGCCGGGCCAGCAATTCCGAGATATTATCCGGCGGCCCTTCCGCAGCTTGCATATGATCTTCCAAGATTGAACTCCCTCTTGACAGAGCATGTTAGACGAGTGATGAACATAATGGAATATATTTTCTGTTTTCTATTCCAGATCAGGGGGCAGCAATGAATACGTTGGGGTTAGGCCTAATAGGCACCGGCTATATGGGCAAGGCGCATGCGCTGGCCTATCGCGCCGCTCCTGCTGTTTTTGGGGACCTGCCAAAAGTGGATCTCGCCGTTCTGTGCGATCAAAACGCGGACGTTGCGGGCAGCATGGCCGCGCAGTTTGGCTTTCGCACGGGGACCACAGATTGGCACGCATTGGTTACCGCACCCGAGGTTGATATTGTCGCAATCACCAGCCCAAATGCCCTGCATTTTGACATGGCCCTTGCCGCGATTGAGGCTGGGAAGCATGTGCATTGCGAAAAGCCGATGTCGATCACCCTTGATCAGGCCCGACAGATGGAAGCCGCAGCCCGCGCGCATGATACCAAGACGATGGTCGGCTATAACTACACCCAGAACCCCGCCTTCCGCCATGCACAGCGTCTCATTGAAGAAGGTGCAATCGGCACCCCGGTGCATTTCCGTGGCTGGGTAGACGAGGATTATCAAGCCGATCCGGATCTGCCTTGGAGTTGGCGTTGTACGCATGCACAGGCCGGTCTTGGCGCTCTGGGTGACCTTGGCTGTCATCTTGTCTCGCTCGCCTATAGCCTCATGGGCCCGGTGGAAAGCCTTGTTGCTGATACGCAGATCATCCACAAAACACGCCCTCTGCCCGATGGGAGCGGCCACGCGGCGGTCGAAAACGAGGACACGGCTTCTGCTATCGTGCGCTTTTCCAGCGGTGCCCAAGGCACACTTTGCACATCACGCTCGGCTTGGGGACGGAAGAACCGCCTCGATTGGGAGGTCCACGGCACAAAAGGCATGATTACCTATCAGCAAGAGCGGCTGAATGAATTGCAACTCTATCAGGCCGTAGGGCCCCCTTCCACACAGGGGTTCCGGACAATCCTGACCGGTCCCGATCATACACCCTATGGCGCATTCTGTCCGGCGGCGGGGCATCAGCTTGGCTTTGGCGACGTAAAAACAATTGAGGTCGCTGCGTTTTTGCGCTGGATCAATGGCGGCCCGCAGAGCGCCCCCACCTTTACCGACGCCCTACCATTTGAGGCCGTCATTCACGCCATCAACGCCGCTGCCATCAGCGGCCAGCGCGTCACGCTGTAAACTCTCATTCCCGAAAGGACTAACATGACCCTTAACGTCGCTCTCTTTGGCGCTGGCCGCATCGGCAAGGTCCACGCCGCCTCGATCAAATCCGACCCGCGGGCGCAGCTTGTCGCCGTCACCGATGTGATGGAGGATGCCGCGCATGCGCTTGCCGCAGAACACGGCATCAAGGTGCTGACCGCGGACGAAATTCTGGCCGACGCAAGTATCGACGCCATCCTTATCGCCTCTTCCACCAACACCCATGCGGACCTCATCGAACGTGGTGTCGCAGCAGGCAAGGCTGTATTCTGCGAAAAGCCTATCGACCTGGATCTGCAACGTGCGCTCAAGGTCCGCGCCGGTGTCGCAGCCTCGGGCAAGCCGGTGATGATGGGCTTCAACCGCCGGTTCGATCCCAACTTTGCCACGCTCAAGGCGGCGTTCGTTGCCGGTGAAATCGGCAAGGGCGAGCTGCTGGCCGTGACATCTTACGATCCGGCACCGCCGCCTGTCAGCTACATCAAGGTGTCGGGCGGTCTGTTCCGCGACATGATGATCCACGACTTCGACATGTGTTGCTGGCTGTTTGGCCTGCCGGAAAAGGTCACTGCCACCGGCTCCTGCCTCGTCGACCCCGCAATCGGAGAGGCGGGCGACGTCGATACCGCCGTCGTCATCCTGCACTATGCAGACGGACGCATCGCCACGATCCGCAATTCGCGCCGCGCCGTCTTTGGCTACGATCAGCGGCTTGAACTGCTTGGTTCTGACGGGATGCTTTCGGTCGGCAACCAGCTTGAGACGACGGTAAGCAAATCGACCACTGCCGGAGTAAGTTCTGCCAAACCGCAGCTGTTTTTTCTTGAACGCTACATGCGCGCCTATGAAACCGAATGGGCCGCTTTCCTTGACGCACTGACCAACGACACGGCCATGCCCGCCACAGTCCAGGACGGCGTAAACGCTCTGGCCCTTGCCGAAGCAGCCAATCTCTCACTCAAAGCGGGTCGCACTGTGGCGCTCACAGCTGACATGACGGGAACTGCAGCATGAAAATCGGCTGCTGCACATGGATCTTTGGCGGTGAACCTCTTGCGGGTACGGCGGCGCGGATCAAACGTGCGGGCCTCGACGGGGTCGAACTTTTCGGCGATATATCGCTCGACCCGCAAGAGGTGCTGGCGGTGCTGGGAGATTATGGGCTCAAAGTCTTCTCGCTCACCCCGGGGGATGCGGATATCTCGCATCCCGACGCTGCCGTTCGGGATCAGGCGCACGACTACTATCGCAGGCTTGTCGATTTCGCCGCTGCGTTGGGAGGGCCGCTGATCTCATGTCATGGGAAGGTGACCCGCATCGCTCCGATATCCACTCAGGCCGAAGAGGATGCCCATCTCATCGCATCGACCCGCGCGATCTGTGAATTGGCCGCAGCGCAGGGCCAGAATGTCGTGTTCGAGATTCTGAACCGCTACGAGACTCACCAGATCCGCACGGTGGTCGAAGGGCTCGCCTTTCTCGCTGAGGTTGGTGCCGACAATCTGAAACTGCTCCCCGACGCCTATCACATGAACATTGAAGAACGTGACCCCGCAGCGGCCCTCCGCCGTGCGGGCGACAAGCTGGGCCTCTATCATGCAGCCGACAGCAATCGCGAAGGTATTGGGCGCGGCCATACAGATTTCTTGGCCCAGATCGCCGCTCTGAGCGATATCGGCTATGAGGGCCCAGTCATTCTGGAAACAAGCGCGCCGGGACCCAATCCGTTTTCTACCGACAAAGGGGAAGGTTTCCGTGCGATCATCGAGAAGCAGTTGAAGGATAGTGCCGACTGGCTGCGAACCGCGCGCGCCTGATCAACGTTACTATCGAAGATTCGACTGAGCGTCCTTTCGCGAGCAAATCGACGGTCTCCAAGCAATCGGAGAAGTAATTCTTCCTTCCGCGTGCTTTACCGAGATTGCTCTGCCCCCAGAAATTCGGACCGTCTGAAACTGGAGTTTTCGGTTAAACTTCCCTGGCTGGGGGAAGAGTGGAAGCGATGAAAGCATCCAGATTCACGGACGAACAGAAGGCATTTATTGTAATGCACTGTAAACCTACAAGCGACCGGGCGATTGCCCCGAACGAAGCGGACAATGTATCGAGATAACTGGGACAGGCACCATGGCGACCATTGGGTCGAGACCGCCGCCGGATCTGGGTCGACGCGGCGGCTAATTGCGTGAAGCTGATAGCCCAAGGCTGCATGGCGAGGCCACTATGAGCGGCAGGTCCAGAGGTTCGAATCCGCATCGCTGTCCTGAACCGCCAGAGCCATCTTAGCATACCTGTCGCAGAGGCGGTAAGCTAAGCCCGTCTGACGACGGGCTCGCTATGCAACCGATCTGTG
This sequence comes from uncultured Sulfitobacter sp., assembly GCF_964021855.1. Taxonomy (NCBI): domain Bacteria; kingdom Pseudomonadati; phylum Pseudomonadota; class Alphaproteobacteria; order Rhodobacterales; family Roseobacteraceae; genus Sulfitobacter; species uncultured Sulfitobacter sp. Next base: position 1,101,759 of record NZ_CAXHZD010000001.1, on the reverse strand, counting down.
AAACAAAGACAAATACGATGATTCTAGTGAATCACACTTGTCTTCTGCAGGCTCGGGTCAATGAAATTGAGCACGGCCGCCCGCCCGGTCAAACCAAGCTTACGGCAGGCGCGAGCTTTGTAGGTTTCAGCAGATTTCGGACTGATGCCAAGCTCGTATCCAATTGCCTTGAGGGTGTACCCCCGACCGTAATATTGTAAGATTTCTCTTTCTCGCTGGCTCAGTTTCGGCGCGCGATTAAGGTTTTTTATACCCGCTACATCAGCGATGATGGTGGCAAGTTCTTTGGCGTCGACCTCGTTGGGGGCAACGTATCGGACAGATTGCGCGTTAATCAAATCTCCCGCGGGTCCGCCATAGAAAAGAACAGAGAATTTATCGCTATTCAAAAGCTTTTCAATATCATGTTCTTTTTCCCTAATAATACGGGGATCCACAACATATAGTTTCTTTTCCACTTTGGGTTGTGGGGAAAGTCGCTTATTGCAGGGCGTTGTATTGATTCTGGTATCCAAAATGGAAACAGCTTGCCTTACGCGTGTTCTAATAAATTCGTTTTCAGTAAATAAAAACACACCCAGTCGAAATTTCTGGAATGTGATCTTTGGAAATTCGTTATAAAAATTAGACATCTTTCGCTACCTCTTAAATTATCGAGATGTTCAATGCCTGTAGGGCGTTCCTATCAAATGTGTGTGCTACTCTTCCAAAATATAAGAAGTAACCGATTAATATGGGGCGTTTGCCGCACCTTATAAAATGTGTCAACAATGTGCCTCATTATGAGCAAGGTTAACGAAATCCACAAGCCCTAACGGTTTTACGACTTACCTCATAAGCTCAAAACCACATAAATCACTGATAATAATGTATTTTTCCGAAAATAAAGCGCCACAAATCTTGTAGGGTTTTTCCTGACTTTATGAATTTTTATCGCTGCTCCATGCTCACTGGTATTCCAAATGAAGCTTTTAAATCCGAATCTAATCACTAATTCCTTTACGCCATCATTACCGATTCCACTGGCACCAAGGCATATATAGTTATTTTCAACTTAGCGGTTCAGAAGCTTTCCTAGCGGAATGATACTTTCCAGGCACGCCTGGAATTTGTCCGAAAAAATTGTCCCGCAACGGGGTCCAATGCAACTGGAGGCCATTATGACTAAGTTCCTTACAACAACAGCGATTGCCACGATTCTCGCAATGCCTGCTGTAGCTGAGCAAACCGATATTTCGCAAACGGTGAAAGCTCTACAATTAGCACTAAACACAATTGATATCAGCGACGATGCTACCAATGTTTCGCAAGCTGGCATCAACGCGGCAAACATTATCTCAATCGACTTTGGGTCGCTCGACGACGTGGAGCAACTTGCTGAAGATCGGATGAAACAGATTTCCAAAAATGACTTTGAAACTGAGGGTACGTTTGGCAACAACGCCCTGCTGAGCAATGTCAGCCAGTCGGGAACCAACGTCCTCAACAGCATCGACCTGACCTCTGACACGGGTACAAGCTACGACCTTAACCAACTGTCCCAGAAAATCGATGACGCAAGTCAAAAAGCAGTCAACGACATCGATATTCGCAATGGCACGAGCCTTGATATCGATCAAGATGCGACCAACGTGATGAACATGGCAGCGATGGACGACATGCTTGAAGATGCTTGGGGCGCAGACCTTCTGCAGACGGTCGATGACAGCTCTCAAAAAGCGAGCAACAAGTTTGACGTCGATTTAGGCGTAGAAAATATTGCGCAGGACGCTGTCAACGTCATGAACCTCGCCGAGGTTGAGGATGATCTGAAAGGCGATTCTTTCCAAATGGTTGAGGACAGCACACAGTCTGCCACCAACAGCGCATTTGATACCGAAATCGGGGCGTCGATTGAAAACCTGATGCAAAGTGCGGTTAACATCGCGAACAGTTTGGATGTCGGCGGAAGCAGCCCAAATGTCGGTGGTTCAGTTTCTGGGGCTTCCATTAAGCAAATTTACAAGGGCTATGGAAGTGATCAACTTGCGAGCAACTTTGTGAAATTCAGCACCGAAGGCGTGACCGGACCGATGCCTGACAGCAACAGTGACTACATTGATCAGTCAGCTTTGAACGCAATCAACTTGGCGACAGTCTCTAACGTTGGCTGGACCATTTCCCAATCTGCGAGACATGTTGACCAGGTAGCGATGAACAATGCACAGGGTATTGGCTCGAGTATCAACGCAGACGTCACCAACTTTGATCAAAGCGCAACCAACGTCGGTAACATTCTTTCGGCAGGTTCTTTGCCTGATATTTCTGGCATGACGGAAGTGTCACAGAACTTCACTGGCTTCCAAATGGCGCAGAACGGTTTGATCGGTGCTGATGATCTAAGTTCAGTAACTCAAGCTGCAACGAACGTCATCAACTCGGTCAGCGGACTGTAAACGAAGCAATTTTGCACACGGAGCGGCAAGGTTCTTGCCGCTCCGAACTAAATTAATTCGGCCAGTCAGGTGACAAGAATATGGTACGCTCCATACGAAAATGCTTATCCGTCTTGGCCTTTTTCAGTATTTCAACATCCGCTAATGCACAGACAGAGTTCGACCCAAAACTTATTGCGAACCAAAGCATGGCCGGTGACCAAACCTCGTTGAATTACCTCAACAACCGGCGGTCATCTATACTGAACGGGAGCCCGGCAGAAGCTATTCCAAATCAGGCTTTCGGGCGAGATGATGTTTCCGAGCTGGCTCCAGTCTCGTTGACAACTCAAGAGCTCGGCCAATCTATTTTGAACGCAGCAAACATTCTTATGGCGACCGGGACCAACGTGGATAGCATTCGGCAATCCATGCAGGGCAACCAGATCGCAACCAATACCGCAGAGAACCATAATTTTGATACCCCGCTCGTGGCGGTTCAAACCGGCGAAAACCTGTCAAACATCGTGATTGCCAATCGCATTGACAACGTCACGCAATCTTTTGGCCCAGGAGCAGCCCAAGAGGTGTTCAATAATCTGCGCAGCGCAGGGGCCGCACTTGGCAGTGTGAACCAAATCGGTAGGAATACAGCAAACGTTGCAACAGCCGAGATCTCGATCGGGTCTGGCGGGCAGTACTTTCCCCGCGATACGTCGCAGCTGATTGAAAACAGAGTGGCTGTTACCGATCCTTTGGGGAACACTTTTGATATCGTTCAATCAGGGGCCAACATCGGCAACGTTCTCGTCGCTGATGAGGTCAAGAATGTGACGAGGGTGTTTAGCGGCACCCAGACCGTCAGAAATATCGTGACCTATCCCCAAGGAAACGTGCCAATTCGCCTAACGCAAACTGGTTTGAACATTGCCAACTTTGTAAGTGCTACCAGAGTTGACGGGCTTTCGCAGGTTTCCGACGGGACCCAAATCGTTGAAAATTCGGGCGATGGTCATTCTTTGGCGGAAATAACTGACCGCGTCACCAACCACAGCTACTCGAGCACAAGCGTCGTAAACCTGTTGGAAGTGAATGAACCGACTTCTTCGGATCATGTCATGATTAAAAATACAAAGATAAGCGCCACTCAGACAGCCAACCAACCGCAACGCGTTCAAAGCAATAACGGAACGCATTCGCAAATTGGTAACTCTACATCAATCATCAGATAACCTGAGATCGATTGATGTAGAATTAATATGCCAATTCAGAACACGATTCCGACCGGCACCATGGCCCCGACAATATCCGGGGTGCTTCGGGCCAGGCCTTTGGCCTTCTCGTCGAATACTCAACCGCGAGCTCTCCATACCTTACCGCACGGTCTTGCAGTTTTTCAGTACAGATAGACGCGCTCTGCGCTCTCACCAATCTAGTGGTGATGCGCCGCATTCTTTGGTCGATTGCCAAAGGCTCTGCCATCCCTAAAGCGCTAAAGAAGGTCAAAACCTCACCGGAATCCGACATGGGAGAGCCAGGAATCACGTCCTCGCAGGTCAGTGCCAAAGACCGGTAACTCACCATCGATTCGAGGAAAATTTTGGGGTCGTAGACGTCGTTTTCGGCAACTGCGACCCCAGTCTCTTGTGCGGTGGCGATGCCTGAAAAACCCGCCAGCAACCCGCATGAAAGCGCGAAACACCGCGTGAGCCTCATCCCGCAACCTCTACATAGTTTTTGGGCAGCAAGCGATCACAGCTTCCATCGTGCTTCAGGGTGGTTGACACAATATTATATGCGGCCTCGGCAAGCATCCATCGAATGCCCGAATGAAGCCCCTCTTGGCTCTTCGATCCAATTTTCACATCAAAAAGCTCACTATCGAAGAACCGGAAAATCGAACCGTAAACTTCGACACCCACAGCTTGCTTGGAATATGCCTCAGCCATGACCAACTCTGTTGATCTGGTGTCAGTGACCCGAATGTCCGCACCAACTGTCAGGGCGAACTTACGGCTGCCGCCGCCGATACCGAACAAAGCGGCTTCGGTGCCCCCGGAATATGTGTTGAAATCAAGCTGGGTCACCGCACCGTCGATCACCAAATCGGACCCAAGCAACGCGCCTCGCTCGAGCGGACGATAAGGAATCCGTTCTCCCTCAATCACCGCGTCTTGGCTGTCGCCAAGTATCTGTTCACGTGCCCGGGCTATTTCAAACTCGGTAACGACTGTATTGACCCGGTTAACCTGTTTCACCCCGGCTTTGGATAGCGCCGTCACCAGCATACCAGCCGAGTCGCGTGGGACGTAGGGGCCGTCCTCGTCTACCGAAAATTTCTGGGTCAAATCGCTGATTGTATGAACCGCAAAAACTGTACGGCTCCGCCTTACTGCAGAAGACCGCGCGAGACACTCGAGCGCTTGATCAGCGGGTGTGTCAATCGTAACTGGTATTGCGCCATTATAAGGGGCTTGGGGTTGAACAAGTTCTGGCGGCAGGCCCTCGCATCCGGAAACCAAAGCTGAGACCAAGATTCCGACCGTGTATTTAATAGTGCTCAATTTTCCGCGCTCCCAATGCTGGTGAGGCGGCTGGCCGCGTCATCCACTGCGGCCGAAGTATCATCCGTGATTGTAGCGCTGGCAGACCCACTCGCTTCTTGAATGGTTTGGTTGCCGTTGTTGTCTTGTCCGGTGTCGATGGTGTTATCACCGTTCCCGTTGATCGTAATCGACAGCAAGTTCCCGGTTTGCCCCCCTGCGGAAGCACCCGTTGCTGTCTGAGAACGTTCAAATATTTTGAAATTCAGACGCGTTTGCTCGCCGCTCAGCAGAATTTGGCGCTCCGACGGTGTCCTGAATTGCCATGACCCCGACTCGGACAGCCCGTTCGCTGACGCGGTGCCGGCAAACAATGTGAAACACATTAGATATCTTAACATATGACCCCAACCCAATAAAGTGATGTCCGAAAAATGCCATAATTCAACGAGAACAATGGAGTGGACTAAAAATTTACGCTTAAAGTTGAAATATGCACAGGTCAGATCACATTAGCAAGAAAATTGAATATTAATAGCTCACTACGTCGATTGGGGGATCGGCGCGCGATGCGTGAGGTAAGATTTTCTGGTGAGGTCTACCAAAACAGCCCCAATTTTATGCCTCTAATGGTACACATTTAGGCCATTTTTTGTCCAACCGCGGCGGGGGGCTTTAGCCAACGGCATCGCGGACCGTAAAAAGCTGCCGGTTTGACGCCCACAGAATACCGGGCGAATTCATCGTAGCGCTTATTTTACAGCAACTCTGGGCATGGTGACCGGTGTAGGGTTTTGGCTAAGTTGCTTTTCGATGAAGCAACTATGGCTTTGAAGCATTTTTTTAGGCTTCAATGCCCTGAACATTTTGCACTATTCGTGCATTGACGAGCGCCGATAAGGCACGCCCCGCTATCTAACCCATAAAAACTAGTGCGCTTGGTTGGCCACATGCATTACAGCGGCCTGCGTGTGGTCACCGCTGATGCTCAGCTTTGGGCCCATGGGTAGCGCGTTAAGGCCCAAGCGGTTCATCCACCGTTGGAAAACGGCAGGCACGATACCGATCACATGGGTTGCACCTTGTTCCGTCGCCGCGCGGGCCATTGCCTTGATCAGTTTGGTCTGAATGAACAGCCGACGCTCGGCAGGTTCGTCTTTGGTCAGGAAAAGCCGCGTTGCCTCCCAGACGTGGGGCATCACCGGTGCGCGCTCGTAAAGAACATGTTCGGGGATGTTGGGAAGCAGCCCAAGCTGCGCGTCGCGAAGCATATATGAATAGCATCCGCAGCGCGCTGTCGTCGGCAACAGCCGAACGCCGGCCAAGACCCGGCCGTATTCGTGAATCACCACGGAACGGCTTTGCGGGGTGTCGTACTGGTCGAACTCCATCCCCTCGGTTTGTGGCAAATCCCAAGATTTCTGATCGATGAACACCGCTTTGCGCGCCCGAAGGTTATCTGCATACAGCTGTCCATAGCGATGCTGATTATTGGCCGATACAACGGTTTCTTCAATTCTGGTGCCTATAGACGACGGCGTTGGCATCGCTTGATGTGCATTTGACCTTTGCCCGGATAAGACCTTAACCTTTACGGATTCAGCCTCATCAATCGTCTTTACCTTATGGAACCCCATATTTTACTGCCTAACGCCTTGGTTACGAGACCGAAAAAAGTTAATAAATCGTATACAGCCATGCTTTTGCCATATTCGCAACAAAATTTCCACCCAAAGTAGTATGGTCGTGCGATTTTTTTTCACCAATGCCCGCTAGGGCCACAGGACGCCCAAAGTATGGTAAACTCTAAAGATCTTATTTCCGTGCCGGGCATGAATAAGACAGAACACCGATCGATAATAAAAAGACTGCGTGATTACGCGATTGTCGGGCAAAAGCTGTTTTGGCAAAGAGCCATCATCTATCTGTCGGCGCTTGCGCTTGCGGGCTTTTATTACGACCCGAAGGTGGCGTTGTTTTTCCTGATCGCGATTGCTGTGTGTGAAACATACGACACCCTTTTGATGCGCCGCGTCCTAGCCGCCAGCGAGGCGCGGACGATGAAGCCGCGAAGGATGTTCTACCATATTTACGCCGGTACAATCCTAAGCGCTGTAACCATTTCGCTGTTCTGCGTATCCATCGCAATTCAGCAGGGCACCGACAGCGGGCATTTTCTCCCCCTATTTCTGCTCATCTCTGCATCAATCTTTGCGACGATGAACAACCACCAGTTCATTCCGGTTCTGGCCTCGCGGCTTGCGATTTATGTGATTGCGATCCTGTATATCGCCATTCGCGACGTTTGGATCGTCCGACCACCGCTCAAATCCGAGATCTGGCTGAACCTCTTTACCGTGTTGTTTGTGCTGGGGTTTGTTCTTGAGCTCGCCCGCACCTTTATCTTAGGCTACTCGGTCCTGCTCAAAAGCCGTCTAGCCCTTCAGATCGAACACAAGAACGCCTTGGCTGCAAGCGAAGCAAAAACACGGTTTCTGGCAACGGTGAGCCATGAGTTGCGCACGCCGTTAACCTCGATCAAAGGGGCGCTTGATCTTATTGACGTTGGATCTGCGGGGGAGGTTCCACCCAAGATGACCCGTCTGTTGGGCATTGCCCGCAGCAATAGCAGCCGCCTTATTGACCTCGTTGGTGACTTGCTCTTGCTGCAATCGTCGGACGCGGGCAAGTTCACGCTAAACTTGGAAATGGTTGATCTGGGCAGCCTCGTGACGGCCAACATCCATAACTTTCAACCCTACGCCAAAACACTGAACGTTGAGGTAGACGTTGATATTCCGGCGGAAAAATTCTTTGTTCTGGGTGACAAAAAACGTCTGGGGCAGGTTGTAACCAACCTGCTTTCCAATGCGGCAAAGTTTTCCGAAACTGGCGGGATCGTGCGCGTGGCACTGACCAGCGAAGATGAAAACCTTGTTCTGTCGGTGGCAGACCAAGGCATCGGCATCCCCGAAGGCAGTGAAACGCAAATCTTTGAAGAGTTCGGGCAAATCGATTCAAGCGACCAACGCAAATTCCAAGGGACTGGGTTGGGGCTGTCGATTTCAAAACGCATCGTCGAGGGCCATGGTGGTACCATCGAATACGATAGCGAACTGGGTATGGGCACGACCTTCAAGGTGACCTTGAAATCAGCCGGCTAAGTATTCTTTGCTTTTAAGAGAAGATGGCAACCGGCCGCGTGCTGTCATCTAGGGTCATCCATCAATCTGATAAGCTCGGCCACCTCGGCCTTTAAAGTGCTATCGTGAATCGTGTGATCTTTTGTCGATTGAAGGATCATCCGCTCGGTGCGCGCCGCCTGCCCGCCCAGCTCCTTAAAGCCAAGGGTCGCAGCGGAGCCTGACACCTTGTGTGCAATCCACGAGATGTCATCAATCGCGCTATCATCTGTGTCTTCGGTAAGAAATCTGGAAAACGCGTCGTCCAGAGATTGTTTCCGCCCCGATAATTCGGTCAAAAACCTTCCGCGCACTTTTTCCATGCCAGCAAGAAAATCGCCATTCATTGGGCACCTATAATTGTTGCTAGTGCCCGGGCTTAACGGGCGGATTAATCTCGATCAGAGCATCTGATGGCGAAAGCGTTTTTTGCTCTGCATCGCCGACTGCCTCAAGCAGGGCGTTGACCGAACTGCGCGACGACCGCCAATCCAATTGGATCGGGTCGCTTACAGCAATATGGACAACCATGGGGCGGCCGTTGGAATAATAAAGGTCCATCTCTCGCAGCTTTTGCACAACCGCGATTTCAAATTCACTGGCATCGAACCGGCGGCCCGCGTCCGTGATACCGGCAAAATCACCACCCCCGATATGCGCTAGGAAAAAACGGTGGGGTTTCAAACATTCGGACAAGGCCTCGGCCACATCGGTGATGGCCGAGTGGAATTCATAACTGTTCAACCCGTGAAACAGGTGTTTTGAATCCTTAATCGCAACGCCGAACGCACAATTTCCGAAAAGCGACAACCGCGACAGTTGAAGCAAATAATTCTCAAGCGACAGATAATCGATGACCCCGTCAACATTATTGATGTGCAAACGCGCGCTTGTATCTGCCGGCGCATGCGCAACATCAGTGCCATCCGCGCTAGCGCCCTTGGCTTTCTTCCGTTCGGCCACCAGTTCGGAAACCAGCTGCAAGCGTGCATGCATCTCGGCCGCGTCAATTGGCTTGTTCACATAATCGGTGGCACCTGCGGCGAACGCATTATCGACATATACGCGTTCAGCCAGTGACGTGACCATCAGTATCGGTGTGCGCGCGTATTCCGGCATTTTCCGGATGTGCGAAACCAAAGTGATCCCGGTCATACCGGGCATCTCAATATCCAGCAGGAAACACTCGAAAGGGTCTTTTGCGGCCTGCAAAATATTCAGGGCTTCCTTTCCTGACGCGGCGAATGTGACATCCTGAAATCCGATAACCTTCAAAATCTCGGATAGAAGTCCGCGGATGACCTCATCGTCGTCAACAGCAAGTATTTTCATTTCGCATCCTTTAACATGACGCCGACCGATGGCGGCGTCTTGTACGATCTATATCACGTTTGGGGCTATAGGTGGAATGCGGCAGAAATATTGCGTCGGCGACCAACTGCCGCCCAATTCAACTTTTTTTCCGATTATGCCGCTTCGGTAACCTAGCTGATCCATCTGATGCAGAAATTTCCAACCGGGCTATGGCCGCTTCATTTCCGGCGCTGTAGGACTGTGAAGAATACCCAAAACACGATCAGGAGGACGCGATGCAAATATCCAGCTTAAAGGCGCTCGCGGCAATTGCCATCGGGGCCGTGCTCATGGGTGCCCCTGCTACCGCGCAAAACCTTGGACGCTACGAGGTTTTCGGCGTCGAAGACGGTGATATGCTGAAAATGCGCAAGGGACCCGGCACAGGATATCGCACCGTTCTCGGTCTTCCCAACGGCACCGTCCTGCGGGTCAAAAGCTGCCAGCAAACCGGCAGCACCCGCTGGTGCAAAGTCGCGCTAAACGAGGCGCGCGGAATGGTGGGCTATGTATCTTGGGCTTATCTGCGCGAATACTGACCAAGCCAGATATCACAGCGACCTCTTGAAAAATGTCGACGTCCGCCCCCTGCGGCGATCTAAACCCTCGCCTATTTTATCTGCGCTGATTATAGCGGGGGCGATGTTCAAAATGACGCCGCCATTTCGCAACCTGCTAACCACCTTCGCGCTTGTTTTCGCGATGGTGTTTTCCGGCTTGGCGCATACGGGGATGGCCCGTGCGATGTCCCCAGATCTAGCTGCCTATGTCGCGGCGGGCGGATCGCTTGAGGATCTGTGCAGTTCCGCGAGCGGTAAGAACGGCACCCAAGCGAAAAAATGCGAGGTGTGCCGACTGCTGGGGGCCGCGTTAGAACCGCGCTCCTGTGTTGCTGCGGCATTGGTCGTCACCGAAAAAACGCGCGTGCTCACTTTTGTCGCCAAGCGTTTGCACCACCGGCACCCTCTTGACCCGACACGCCTGACCCGCGCCCCACCCCAAGCCTGATCTCATCAACCCAGAGTTCAATTTCCACCCGCCAAAGACGCGGGTTTTCCAGGCTTGGAGCCAATACATGACATCAACCGATATCCCTGTGCAGCCAGAGGGCCGCACCAATAAACTCTATTTCGCAGCATGGCGCTGGCATTTTTATGCTGGCCTTTTCGTGCTGCCCTTTCTTGCAATTCTCGCAATCACGGGCGCATCCATGCTTTGGATCGCGTGGATTGACGGGCGCGATGGCGAACGCACCCCCGTCATCCCGCAAGAAATCATATTGCCCGTTTCCGATCAGGCCAACGCCGCGCTCGCGGCTATTCCGGACGGCGTATTAAAGCAATATGTGGCCCCCCGCACAGCCGATGTTGCAGCGCTGTTTCGCGTAGATCACGATGGCGACGCGATCATGGTTGCTGTTGATCCCTATTCAGCCCAAGTGATCGAAACATTCCCGCGCCGCAGCGGATGGTATGATTTCGTTGACAACATTCACAGCGATCTGATGCTTGGCGTCACCGGTGATCGGCTGCTTGAAACCGCCGCCTCGCTTGCCTTAGTCCTGATCGCGACCGGGCTTTATATGTGGTGGCCCCGCGAGGCCGGATGGCGCAAGGCGTTCATCCCCAGCTTTGGCCGTGGACGTGCCATGTGGAAATCCTTGCACGGTGTCGTTGGCATCTGGCTTTCTATCTTTCTGGTCTTCTTCCTGATCTCTGGCTTGTCTTGGGCCGGGATATGGGGTGGCAAGATGGTTCAAGCCTGGAGCCAGTTTCCCGCAGCGAAATGGGACGCGGTTCCACTGTCAGATGACATCCACGCCAGCATGAACCATGACCGCCGCGAGGTCCCTTGGGCGCTTGAGCAAACCCCAATGCCCGCGTCTGGAAGTGATGCCGGTATTGAGGGCGTCGTTGACGGACCGATCACAATCGATACCGTCGATCTATTGGCCCGCGAGATTGGGTTTGACGCGCGGTATCAGTTGAACGTGCCACAATCGGCAACAGGTGTCTGGACGCTAAGCCGCGATTCAATGAACACCGACAGCACCGACCCGATGTCGGACCGTACCGTTCACATCGACCAATACACCGGTAAAATTCTGGCAGATGTGCGATACGCGGACTACTCGCTTGCCGGCAAGGCAATGGCCGTGGGCATCGCCCTCCACATGGGCACCATGGGCTTGTGGAGCGTGCTTGCAAACACCCTCGTTTGCCTCGCGGTCTTGTTCCTATGCGCCAGTTCCGTCGTGCTGTGGTGGAAACGCCGACCTGCGAATGCGGGCCGCCTGTCTGCACCGCCAATGCCGAAAGAGCTGCCCTTGTGGCAGGGTGCCGTGCTGGTGGGTTTGTTCGTCTCGATGGCCTTTCCAATGGCGGGTCTCGCGCTGATCACTGTGCTGGCCTTTGACGCGTTGATCCTGTCGCGCCTGCCAAAACTGCGCCACAGCTTGACCTAGAAACCAATGTGCAGCGCCTTGATTAAGGCGCTGCACATGTTGATGCGAATTCATTTTCGGGACCTATGCCCCGAAAACCTGTGCCCTTTCGCTTACTTCAGCGCGGCGGCAACGCTGTCTGCCAATGGTGTCGTTGGCCGCCCGATCAGATCGGACAGCTCCGTTCCCTCGTGGAAAAGAACACCCTTACTGATCTCGACTTCACCCTCGGCAAGCATTGTCGCTAATCCCTCAGGCAAACCAAACGAGGCCAGAACCTTGGCAAACTCGGCTGGTGGCATGTTGGAATAAGGGATGGTTTTCCCCGTCTGGCGGCTAAGTTCAGCGGCCAAATCGGTTAGGGTAAACGCCGTGTCCCCGGCCAGTTCCAAGGTCTTGTTCTCAAAACCGGACCCGGCCAGAACCGCCGCTGCCGCGGCCGCATAATCGGCACGTGTCGCCGCTGAAATCCGCCCCTCACCGGCAGAGCCCATCACCGCCCCGGCTTGCAACGCGCCAGGCAAGGATGCGGTGTAGTTCTCGGTATACCAACCATTGCGCAAAATCGTATAGGCGATCCCGGAGTCTTTGATCAGCGCCTCGGTCTCGCGATGTTCATGCGCCAAGCCAAGCGTCGATGTGTCGGCATTCAGAATGCTGGTATAGACGATATGCTTAACGCCATTGTCCTGCGCAGCCTTAATGACAGCGGCGTGTTGCGGCGTCCGCTTGCCAATCTCGCTGCCCGAAATCAGCAGAACCGTGTCGATGTCGGTCAGGGCCGCGCGGAGGGTTTCAGGCTGATCATAATCGGCGACCCGGACAGCGACGCCCAGATCGGCAGCTTTTTCCGGCGACCGCGCCAGCGCGACGATCTTGCCTGCGCCAACTGCTGGAATAAGGTGCTGAATAACGAGGCGGCCAAGCTGGCCCGTTGCGCCGGTGATTGCGATGGTCATTATGCGTTTCCTTTAATTCTGTTGTTACGGCATCAGACTTATGCGACATACTAACGAATAGTTAGTACGCACAAAAAGGTAAGCTTAGAAAAATGTCATATACCCCAACCAAAGCGCCCGGAATTCCCTTGTCTGATTACCTGCGCCGCGGCGATCTAATGGCGCAGGCCTGCCCCTCTCGTGAGGTGCTGAAACATGTGACCAGTAAGTGGGGTGTACTTGTGTTGATGGCGCTTCGCATCGAAACCCTGCGGTTTAGCGCGCTACGCCGCAAGGTCGGCGGCGTGAGCGAACGGATGCTGGCACAGACACTACAGAACCTCGAAAACGACGGTTTTTTGAACCGGGTCTCTTACGATGTCGTACCGCCGCACGTCGAATATAGCCTGACCCCTTTGGGCCAAGAGGCGGCTGAAAAAGTCGGCGTTCTGGCCGATTGGATCGAAGTCAGCATGCCACGGATCGCTCAAGCATGGGGCGAACGCGAACACCCAGAAACGCTGCGGAAAGTTTAAATTATTTTGATACTGTGGTTCGGAAAGTTAAAATTTTGGCCGACGTATCCCATTCGGCCAAAACTGTCTTAATCACACTCACGGTTTATAGGGCGTGCAGGTCGGAGCGGTAGTTTCGGAAAAACTAGGCCCTTCCCTGCATAGCCACCCCCTACAGCACTAGCCGCACTTGCTATGGCCGCAACTGCCACATGTCATACAGCCTTCGACCATGCGCAAATCGTACTGACCACAGCTGCTGCATGCTTTGCCCCTAGGTGGGGCTAGGCCCACAACTTGGGCGCTTGGGTCAGATTTCAGCCCCTGCCCTTCGCCTGCAATAAAGCCGGTGGCGATCAGGTGTTGTTCGATCACGCCACCAATCGCGGCCAACATTGACGGGATGTATTTGCCGCCCATCCATGCGCCGCCGCGCGGGTCGAACACCGCTTTCAGCTCTTCTACGACAAAGGACACATCGCCGCCGCGACGGAACACGGCTGAGATCATGCGCGTCAACGCAACGGTCCATGCAAAATGCTCCATATTTTTGGAGTTTATAAAGACCTCGAACGGGCGACGATGGCCACCGATCACCACATCATTAACCGTGATGTAAAGCGCATGCTCGCTATCGGGCCATTTGATTTTATAGGTCGCGCCTTCCAATTCCTCCGGGCGGTCCAGCGGTTCGGACATATACACAACCTCGCCACCGTTCTGGGGCGTGGCTTGGGCTGCGGTTTCGCCGGGCGCGCTGTCGGTGCTTTCCGAAACCGAAAGAACCGACCCTGTCACATCATTGGGGCGGTAGGTCGTGCAGCCTTTGCACCCTTGATCCCACGCCGCCATGTACACGTCTTTGAACGCGTCAAAGCTGATGTCTTCGGGGCAGTTGATTGTCTTGGAAATACTGCTGTCGACCCATTTTTGCGCGGCGGCCTGCATTTTGACATGGTCCAGCGGCGCAAGCGTCTGCGCGTTCACAAAGTAATCCGGCAATTCGGCATCGCCCTTCAAATCACGCCACATCTGAACGGCATAATCGACAACTTCTTCTTCGGTGCGGCTTCCATCTTTTTGCAGCACTTTGCGCGTGTAGGCATAGGCGAACACCGGCTCGATCCCCGAGCTCACGTTGCCTGCATAAAGGCTGATCGTACCCGTGGGCGCGATGGAGGTCAGCAATGCGTTGCGAATGCCGTTTTCATTAATGGCACTGCGTACATCCTCATCCATCTGCTGCATGGTGCCAGAGGCCAGATAAGCATCCGCGTCAAACAGTGGGAACGCACCTTTTTCCTTTGCCAGATCGACCGACGCCAGATATGCGGCGCGCGCGATCACCTTCAGCCATGCTTCGGTTTGGGCTGCTGCCTCGTCCGAGCCATAGCGCAACCCGACCATCAACAACGCGTCTGCCAGCCCGGTGACGCCAAGCCCGATGCGCCGCTTGGCTTTGGCCTCGGCCTCTTGGGCGTCCAGCGGGAATTTCGACACGTCCACCACGTTGTCCATCATGCGCACAGCCGTCGCGACCAGCTTGTCCAAGGCATCGACATCCAGATGTGCCGCGTCACTAAACGGGTCCGCAACCATGCGCGCCATGTTGATCGACCCCAGCAGACACGCCCCATAAGGCGGCAAAGGCTGCTCGCCACAGGGGTTGGTAGCCGCAATGGTTTCGCAATAGCTCAGGTTGTTGGCACTATTGATCCGGTCGATGAAAATCACGCCTGGTTCTGCGAACTCGTAGGTCGCTTTCATGATTCGGTTCCACAGATCACGCGCCTGCACGGTCCGATACACCTTGCCATCGAACACCAGGTCCCAAGGTGCGTCCGCCTTGACCGCATCCATGAACGGGTCGGTGATCAGAACCGACATGTTGAACATACGCAACCGCGCCGGGTCGGACTTGGCCGCGATAAATTTCTCAACATCAGGGTGGTCACAGCGCATGGTTGCCATCATCGCACCGCGGCGCGAACCGGCTGACATGATGGTGCGGCACATTGCGTCCCACACATCCATAAAGGACAACGGTCCGGACGCATCAGCAGACACGCCCAAAACATCCGCCCCCGCAGGCCGGATGCTCGAGAAATCATAGCCGATTCCGCCGCCCTGCTGCATGGTCAACGCGGCCTCTTTCAACATGTCGAAAATGCCGCCCATGCTGTCGGGTACAGTGCCCATGACAAAACAGTTAAACAGCGTCACACGGCGTGCAGTACCCGCACCTGCGGTGATGCGCCCTGCCGGAAGGAATTTGAAATCCTCCAAGGCTTCAAAAAACGTATCTTCCCAAACCTCTGGCTGCTTTTCGACCTGCGCCAGATCACGCGCAATCCGCCGCCATGTGTCTTCGACAGTCACATCTTTTGGCGTGCCATCGGCGTCTTTGAACCGGTATTTCATATCCCAGATTTGTTCGGCGATGGGGGTGGCGAATCGTGACATACTCGGTTCCTTGGTGCATTTCGGGATGGTTTCCGTCATACCTCAAATCGCCCCCAAAGCACAACAGCTTGAAGGTGATGACAGACAAGCTACATTATGTGCGCAAGGCGGAGAGATTCTTTGGATAAATACGTAAATATCTTAAAATTATCGGTAGGTACGGAAAATACCGATGATCTGGCCGCTTGGCAAAAGACAAAGCGCGCGCAAGCCCCGGACGGCCTGCCCCGCCACGTTACCCGCATGTGGCCCAAACGCGAGACGGAATTAACCAATGGCGGATCGGTTTTCTGGGTGATCAAGGGCGTCATCCAATGTCGGCAAAAGATCATCCGGTTGGACGAATATATCGGCCAAGACGGCATTCGCAGATGTGCAATCGTTATGGATCCAACGATTATTCGCGTGCAAAGCAGCGTGAAACGCCCCTTCCAAGGCTGGCGCTACCTCAGCCCGGACGACGCGCCCGCTGATCTACCAAAAGGCCGCGAGGAAGAAGAAGCACTTCCCACCGAGCTAAACCGCGCCTTGGCGGAAATCGGTGTGCTCTAAACTTCAAAGACACCATATGCGGCAAGGTTGGAATTTGAGTTTATTTTGCAAAATGAAATAGCTGCAGCCCTAGCATTTCATTTTGCCCCCAAAACTCCCGCCGGAGGCAAAATTAAAAATGTAATCGCGCGTTAGCGCGGCCTTTGGATTACGCCAGCTTTTTCAGCAATGCCGCAAGGGTCCGGCGTTCTTCATCATCCAGATCGGCCGTGCGGCTGCGCCACAGCGTCGCTTGCGATTTCAGGATCAGACCATCCGACAGAATTTTCAGATGGTTCGCCCGCAAGGTTTCGCCGCTTGATGTGATGTCGGCGATCGCTTCTGCGGTTTCGTTTTTCACAGTGCCTTCTGTCGCGCCCTGGCTGTCGACCAGCGCATAATCCGCCACCCCGGCACCGCGCAGAAACTCGCGCACCAGGCGGTGGTATTTGGTTGCAATACGCAGACGGAATCCGTGTTGCGCGCGAAACGCTGCCGCCGCCGCATCCAGATCATCCAACGTATCCACATCCCGCCATGCAGCAGGCACAGCGATAATCAAATCAGCGTGGCCAAAGGCAAGTTCCTCAACCGGCATCACCAGTTGATCCCAGAGCGCCAGCTTTTCTTCGATCAGGTCCGTACCCGTCACCCCAAGGTGAATGCGCCCTGCTGCCAGTTCGCGGGGGATTTCCCCGGCTGACAACAGCATAAGCGACACGCCATCGATGCCGCCAACCGCAGCTGCGTATTCACGATCGGACCCCGTGCGCTGCAAGGTGATGCCGCGCGCCGCGAACCATTCGAATGTTTTCTCCATCAACCGGCCTTTGGAGGGCACACCAAGTTTGATCGTCATTGCAGCGCCTCCAGTTCCAGCATCAGCCCCGGGCGCATCACCCCACCGACAGCTGGGATTTCATCGCCCTGCCCCAGCCGTTTTGTCAGCGCATCATAGCGGCCACCGCTAGCGATGGCGGGTAAATCGGGCCGGGCTTCAACGCGGAAGCCAAAGACGAACCCGTCATAATATTCCATCGACGCACGACCATAGCTTGCTTCGAACGCCAGTTGATCCGTATCGATACCACGGGCAGCCAACGCATCTGCACGCGCCACAGCCAAATCCACAGCACCTGCAATCGCGGGCAAATCAACCGCTATGTCATGCAAACGGCTCAGCGCATGGGGCATTACTTCGCGCACGTCCAACAGCGCCGCAATCAGCGCCACTTGTTCTGCCGACAAAGCAGGTGCCTTGGCATCCTCGCGCAGCGCATCAATCCGCGCCTCGATCTCTTGCGCGCTGCGCAAACCGATCATCGGTGCATCGTTTTGTACCGTCCCGGCCAGCAACGCAGCCCGAGAGGCCGGCACCGGCGTCTTGCCCGAGAAACGGTCCAGCAAGCTACGAAACCGTCTGGGCCGCCAGATGTGACGCATCAACGCGGCCTTACGGCGCTCCGTCGTGTCCAAACCCTTGACCGCAGCCATCAAGATGCCGATATCGCCGGTAACTGGTTTCACGGGTAACCCATGTAATGCTTCTGATATCAGCGCAAACACTTCGGCATCCGCCACCGCCGGATCCGCCCGATCAAACACTTCGTAACCGACTTGGATAAATTCATTGGCCCGCGCGGGGTCATGTTCCTGGCGGCGGAAAACCTCGCCCGCATAGGTATAGCGCGCCGGGTCCGCGCCATGGGCCATATGCATCTGGACGACCGGTACCGTGTAATCAGGCCGCAGCATCTGTTCACCGCGCAGCGCGTCCGATGTCACATAGGCACGCGCCCGGATATCCTCGCCATACAAATCCAGCAATGTTTCAGCAGGTTGCAAGATCGGCGGTTCCACCACCATCGCGCCCTGTGCCTCGAACATCGCACGCAATTGCGCCGCCTTGGCAAGCGTCTCTGAACGGGTTGGCATCAGCGCTCCAGCTCCAGTATTTCACGCACCTTCGCAACCAGATCGGATCGCGGCACTTCATATTGGCTGGGCCGGTCTTTCCATTCCTCAAGCGTCGCGTTTTCGGCAATCTTAGCCCCAAGGATCAAATCCTTGATCTGGATCATCCCGCTATCAAATTCATCCCCGCCCGCAATCACTGCGACAGGGCTGCCCCTGCGATCTGCGTATTTCAACTGGTTGCCAAAGTTCTTGGGATTGCCCAGATACACCTCGGCCCGAATGCCCGCCTGACGCAGTTCAGCCACCATCGCCTGATAGTCGGCCATACGCGCCTTATCCATCACAGTGACGACAACTGGGCCGACGGTATCACTGGTCAAACGCCCCTTGGCGTGCAGCGCGGCCAACAGGCGATCTACGCCGATCGATACGCCGGTCGCGGGGACTTCTTGGCCGGTAAAGCGCTTGACCAGATCGTCATAACGCCCACCGCCCGCAACAGAGCCAAAGTTCCGCACGCGGCCTTTGTCATCCTTGATCTCGAATGTCAGCTCGGCCTCGAACACGGGGCCGGTGTAATACCCAAGGCCACGTACCACGGATGGGTCGATACGAATACGGTCAGCAAGATACCCTTGGCTTTCAACCAGTTCGTAAATTGTCACCAGTTCCGCGACGCCTTCCTTTCCTGTGTGAGAATCTTCAACAATCCCCGCCAAGTAGTCGACTACCAACTTGTTTCTCGCGTGTGCAGAAGCGATGTGTATTGTCTCTTCTAATTCCGGAGAAAGGTTAACTGCAGAAGGTAACTCAAAGCTGCCAGTCGCCTCGTCGCCGCTTTCACTCTGGCGGCCCAAGAGAATTCGCCGATCGACTTCGTCATTGGCATCGACGAAACGCATTATCACATCGGCCTGCGTATCTGTCAGACCAGCACCATCGGTAAAGTCACCACTATCGTCTTTGCGCCCTTCGCCCAACAAAGCCCGCACGCCTTCAACCCCAAGCCGATCCAGCTTATCAATCGCGCGCAAAACAATGCCACGCTCGGCTGCAAACTTGTCCGGGTCTGACGGGTCAAGCACGCCCGCCACTTCCATCACGCCGTTCAACACCTTGCGGTTGTTGACGCGCACGATGTAGTCGCCGCGCTCGATCCCGACCTCTTCCAAACAATCCGCCAGCATCGCGCAAATCTCGGCATCTGCAGCCACCGAAGGCGCGCCAACCGTATCCGCATCACATTGGTAAAACTGACGGAACCGCCCCGGACCGGGCTTCTCATTACGCCAGACAGGACCCATCGCATAGCGACGATAGGGCGTCGGCAAATCGTTGCGGTGCTGCGCGTAAACTCGGGCAAGCGGCGCGGTCAGGTCATAGCGCAACGCCAACCAGTCACCCGGCTTGTCCGCGTCCGCATCTTCTTGCCACGCAAAAACCCCTTCGTTGGGGCGGTCCACATCGGGCAAAAACTTACCCAAGGCCTCAACCGTCTCAACACCCGAACTCTCAAGCGCGTCAAACCCGTAGCGATGATAGACCCCAGCAATCTTGCGCAGCATCTCGGCGCGCTGCGTTACCTCAGCGCCGAAATAGTCACGAAAGCCTTTTGGCGTTTCTGCCTTGGGGCGGGGGGTCTTCTTTGGCTTGGCCATGGGATCACATCCTGCGGGCTGAACTTTGCGCTTCGCGTCTACCCCACCCCCCCGACAAGAGCAAGCAAACCACACGCCTTTCCCCTCCGCTGACCTTGGGCCTTCTCTGGCTTGAAAATATCCTCGGGGGTCAGGGGGCAGACAGCCCCCTGCCGGTTGTCAAATGGGCTGACCTCACCTATCTGCGGATTAATCAAACAAGAAGGATCAGAATATGGACAAGCTAGAAGAACAAATGGCCCATCTTATCCGAACAGTTGATGATTTGTCAGATGTGGTTGCCCGTCAGGAAACCGAAATCGCCACGCTGACCCGTCGCGTACATATGTTGATGCAACGCGAAGGTGAACGCGAGGCAGCAGGCAGCGAAGGTGTCGTGATCGGCAACGAACGCCCGCCCCATTACTGATCTAGCCGCCAACCCGCTGGCTAGATTTCCTCGACCTCCAAAACCCCGCTTAGGGACCGGATCGCGCCCTTTATCTTGGGCGTGACCGGATATTCTGCGCACAGGTCAACTTCGACTTCGCCCGGCAGGCTTGGATCCATCAGGCACAGCTGGATCGGGCCTTTTCCAGCCGATTTTGCTGCCGTCCGCGCGCCAGCCAAAACCTCGGCCACGGCCTGAATGGCGACGGCCTCATCGACGAAAATGCGCAGACCCATGTTGCCCGCATCCGCCACGACCGAGTCGATCGGCGCGACCGACCTGCCCAGCAATTTCAACTGGTCGCTTTCCATGGTCGCCTCGACCATCACGACAACCTTTGATCCGGTCTCAAGGTGATCCCGCGCCAATTCAAGCGTGTCCGAGAACAGTGTAACCTCATAAGCACCCGTCGGATCAGACAGCTGCGCAAAGGCAAAGCGGTTGCCACGGGCGGATTTACGTTCCTGTCTGCCTGCAACGATCCCGGCGAGCCGTGCGTTCATCGCCCCTTTGACCGACACCTTCTCGGTCAGTTCATCCAAGGTCAGAAACGGTACGCCGCCGCTACCTGCCTTGCGTTTCATCGGGCCCATATAATCGTCCAGCGGATGACCGGATAGATAGAACCCGACGGCCTTGAATTCCTCGGTCAGGCGCTCGGCTGCCTCCCAATCATCGCAGGGCAGGATGCGTGGTTCGGGCAAATCATCGCCCGCTTCGCCAAACAGCGACACCTGATTGCTGGCCTTTTGTTCGTGGATGGCGGCGGAATAATTCACCAACCCATCCAGCGCATTCCAGACCCGGCGGCGGTTGCTGTCCAACTGGTCAAACGCGCCCGAGCGGGCCAGCATTTCCAACGGCCGCTTGCCCACACGTTTCAAATCGACGCGCCGCGCCAGATCAAACAACGTCGCAAAAGGCTTGTCCACGCCGTCGACCTTGCGGCCTTCGGTGATTAGTTTCATCGCCTCGACGCCGACGTTTTTCAACGCCCCAAGCGCATAGACCAGCGCGCCATCGACCACCTTGAATGTCGCATCAGAGCGGTTCACGCAGGGTGGCACCCATGGCAGTTCCAACCGTTTGCGCACTTCCTCGAAATACACTGCCAGCTTGTCGGTCAGGTGAATATCGCAGTTCATCACACCGGCCATAAATTCGACCGGGTGGTTCGCCTTTAGCCATGCGGTTTGATAGCTGACCACGGCATAGGCAGCCGCGTGGGATTTGTTGAAACCATAGTTGGCGAATTTTTCCAAAAGGTCGAAGACTTCGGACGCTTTTTTCTTGTCCACGCCATTGGCCATCGCACCCTTTTCGAATTTGGGGCGTTCCTTGGCCATTTCCTCGGCGATCTTTTTACCCATCGCGCGGCGCAACAGGTCAGCACCACCAAGGCTATAGCCTGCCATAACCTGCGCGATCTGCATAACCTGTTCTTGGTAAACGATAATACCTTGGGTTTCTTCCAGGATATGGTCAATCGACGGATGCACGGATTCGCGCTCTTTGATCCCGTTTTTGACCTCGCAATAGGTCGGGATGTTTTCCATCGGGCCGGGGCGATACAGCGCCACCAGGGCCACGATATCCTCGATACATGTCGGTTTCATCCGTTTCAGGGCATCCATCATGCCGCTGGATTCAACCTGAAACACGGCCACAGTCTTGGCGCTGGCATAGAGCTTATATGACGCCTCATCATCCAGTGGGACGGTGGCAATATCGTCGATCAATCCCTCTGGCGGTTCGAACAATTCGGTCCCGTCCGCGGCAATATGCAAATGGCGGCCCGATGCCTTGATCTGATCCACCGCGTTCTGAATGACGGTCAGGGTTTTCAGGCCCAAAAAGTCGAACTTGACCAGACCGGCCTGTTCCACCCATTTCATGTTGAACTGGGTCGCAGGCATATCGGATCGCGGATCCTGATATAGCGGCACAAGCTGATCCAACGGCCTGTCGCCAATCACAACACCCGCCGCGTGGGTTGATGCGTTACGCAGCAACCCTTCGACCTGCTGGCCGTAGTCCAGCAGCCGCGCAACGACCTCCTCATTGCGGGCCTCTTCGCGCAAGCGTGGCTCGTCTGCCAAAGCTTTCTCGATGCTCACCGGCTTTACGCCCTCAACCGGGATCATCTTGGACAGGCGATCCACCTGACCATAAGGCATCTGCAAAACGCGCCCAATGTCTCGTACCGCCGCCTTGGACAGCAGCGCACCAAAGGTGATGATCTGCCCCACTTTGTCGCGCCCATATTTACGCTGCACGTACTGGATCACCTCCTCGCGGCGATCCATGCAAAAGTCGATGTCAAAGTCGGGCATCGATACACGTTCGGGGTTTAGGAACCGTTCAAACAGCAGTTGATAGCGCAGCGGATCAAGGTCGGTGATGGTCAGCGCATAGGCCACCAGTGACCCCGCGCCCGACCCCCGCCCCGGACCCACGGGAATATTCTGATCCTTGGCCCATTTAATAAAATCCGCAACGATCAAGAAATAGCCGGGAAAGCCCATGCCCTCGATAATACCCAGCTCGAAATCCAGCCGCTTTTCGTATTCCTCTACGCTGGTCGCATGTGGAATAACTTTCAGCCGTTCCTTCAAGCCGTCATGGGCCTGACGCTTCAGCTCTTCAATCTCGTTATCGGCAAATTTGGGCAAGATCGGATCGCGACGATAGGCCATAAAGGCGCAGCGCTTGGCGATCTCTACCGTATTTTCAATCGCCTCAGGCAAATCGGCAAACAGCGTCACCATCTCGGATTGTGATTTGAAATAATGCTGTGCCGTCAGCCGGCGGCGGTCTTGCTGCTGATCAACATAGGCCCCGTCGGCAATACAGATCAGCGCATCATGCGCCTCATACATCGTTGTTTTCGGGAAATAGACGTCATTGGTGGCCACCAAGGGTATGCCCATCGCATAGGCCATCTCGACAAAACCGCGTTCGGTCAACCGCTCTGCTTCGGGTTGGCCGTTCTCGTCCGGATGCCGCTGCAACTCGACATACAGACGATCACCGAACGCCCCATGCAAACGTTTCATCAACGCCTCGGCTGCAGGCCGCTGTGCCGCTTGCAGCAACTGCCCGACAGGGCCGCCAGCGCCCCCGGTCAGGCATATGATCCCCGCGCTATATTGCTCAAGCTCGTCTAATGTCACCTCGGGCAGCGCGCCGCCTTTGTCGATATAAAGGCAGGAGTTCAGCTTCATCAGGTTTTCATACCCGGCCTCTGACTGCGCCAGCAGCACAACAGGGGCGGGATCGCGGGGTTTCTCGCCCGGCTGCGCCGCAACATAGGCCAGATCAACCTGGCACCCGATTATTGGCTGAACACCAGCGCCCGACATGGCGACGGAAAATTCCAGCGCCGCAAACATGTTGTTGGTGTCGGTCAACGCCATTGCAGGCATATCAGCCGATTTACATAAATCGGGCAGCTTTTTCAGCCGCAACGCCCCTTCCAGAAGCGAATATTCGGAATGGGTGCGCAGGTGAATGAATCGGGGTGTGTTTGCCATCCCCCAAGCTTAAGCGACCAAACCCAAAGCCGCCATACCCGCTGTCACGTCATGCCCATAATTTCGACCGCCCCTCACTAAAACCCCGGCGGGATACCGGAAAACCCTTGCCAATGCCCTGCCCCAGCGCATAGCTTCGATCAGCATTTGCCCGCGCCGCGTTCTACGTCGCATCGAACCTCGCGCATGTTTAGGGCTCCGGTACCGCGGCGGAACGAACCTATGGACATCACTTTTCTCCTCAACGGGGAAGTCGTGTCGCTGACCGGCATTTCTCCGACGACAACCTTGCTTGACTGGCTGCGCGAAACCAAACACCTGACCGGCACCAAAGAAGGCTGCAACGAAGGCGATTGCGGTGCCTGCAGCGTGATGATCAGCGATCAGTCTGGTCACCGCGCCCTGAACGGCTGCATCCTGTTCCTGCCGCAGATCAACGGTAAATCCGTCACCACCGTCGAAGGCCTCAGCGCCCCAGACGGCACACTGCACCCCGTGCAACAAACGATGATCGACCATCACGGCAGCCAATGCGGATTTTGCACCCCCGGCTTTGCCGTCACCATGGCCACCGCCCACCTCAACGGGGCAACTGACCACGACACACAACTCGCCGGGAACCTGTGCCGCTGCACCGGCTACGCCCCGATTATTCGCGCCGCAGAAGCTGCCGAAAACCAAGCCGTGCCCCAGCACCTTAAAGCCCTTAAAATTCCAAATGGACAAAAATCCTCGGGGGGTCCGGCGCAGCCGGATGGGGGCAGACAGCCCCCTCAACATATCCAACCCACCACAACCGATGAACTGGCCCGCTGGTACGCCGCGCACCCCGATGCGACACTGATTGCGGGGGCCACAGATGTCGGCCTTTGGGCCACCAAACAATTCCGCGACCTTGGGGCCACAGCTTTTCTGAACCAGCTCACCGATCTGCACGGCATCACCGACGCAGGTGATCACTGGCGTATTGGCGCGATGACCACGATCACGGAAATTGAATCCCACTTCGCCCCCCATCATCCCAGCCTTGCCACCATGCTGCGCCGCTACGGGTCAACCCAAGTGCGCAATGCCGCGACCATCGGTGGCAACATTGCAAACGGGTCCCCCATTGGGGATGGCCCGCCCGCCTTGATCGCTATGGGGGCCACCTTGCACCTGCGCCACGATGAAAGCCGCCGCAGCCTCCCTCTCGAAGATTTCTTTATCGACTACGGCAAGCAAGACCGCGCACCCGGCGAATTTGTCGAGGCAATCACGATCCCCAAGCAACCCGACACGCTGCGCTGCTACAAACTCAGCAAACGTTTTGACCAAGACATTTCGGCCGTGTGTGGCTGCATCAGCCTAACCCGCGAGGGTGACACCATCGCCGATGCGCGTATTGCCTTTGGCGGCATGGCAGGCACCCCGAAACGCGCGGCCCGGACCGAGGCGGCGCTGATCAACCAACCGTTTACCGAGGCAACATTCCGAGCAGCAATGCACAACATCGCAGAAGATTTCCAACCGCTCTCGGACATGCGCGCCTCTGCCAGCTATCGCTTACAAACCGCCCAGAATATGGTGCTGCGCTATTTCTTTGACATCCAAGGCGTCGATACAGACGTGCAGGCGGTGTCCGCATGAGCGTCGCCAAGCCCCTCCCCCACGATGCGGCGAAACTCCATGTGACGGGCGCTGCGCGTTATGTGGATGACATTCCAACGCCCGCGAACACGCTCCACATTGCCTTTGGTCTAAGCAAACCCGCCGCGGGCCGTTTGGTTTCCATGGATCTAAGCGCCGTGCGCGCCGCGCGGGGTGTGGTCGCGGTCTATACGGCGGATGATCTAGCCTTTGCCAATGATGTGTCCCCGTCGAACCATGACGAACCTTTGCTGGCAACAGACGCCGTGCATTACGCGGGTCAGCCCTTGTTCATGGTGGTAGCCGCCAGCCATCTGGCAGCCCGCCATGCTGCGCGCCTGGGCCGGATCGAGATTGAGGAAACCGATCCCATTTTGACAATCGAACAAGCTCTAGCTGCCGACAGCCGGTTCGAAGACGGCCCGCGTATCTATCAAAAAGGTGATGCGGCAGTTGCCTTGAAACAGGCCCCCAAAACCCTTTCGGGGTCTATCAACATCGGCGGACAAGAACATTTCTACCTCGAAGGGCAAGCCGCCCTTGCCCTGCCGCAGGACAATGGCGACATGGTCGTCCATTCCTCAACGCAACACCCGACCGAAATCCAACACAAAGTCGCCGAAGCCCTTGGCGTGCATATGCATGCGGTGCGCGTAGAGACACGGCGCATGGGCGGCGGCTTTGGCGGCAAGGAAAGTCAGGGCAATGCGCTGGCCATCGCCTGCGCCGTTGCGGCATCCAAGACCGGGCGGCCCTGCAAGATGCGCTATGACCGCGACGACGATATGATCATCACGGGCAAACGCCATGATTTCCGGATCGATTATACCGTTGGGTTTGATGCCAAGGGCAAGATCACCGCGCTGGATTTCACCCACTTCACCCGCTGTGGCTGGGGCATGGACCTCTCCCTGCCGGTCGCGGACCGCGCGATGCTGCACGCGGATAATGCCTATCATCTTGATAACATCCGCATCACCTCGCACCGTCTACGCACCAATACGCAAAGCGCGACGGCCTTTCGCGGGTTTGGCGGCCCGCAAGGGATCGTCGGGATCGAACGTGTGATGGATCACATCGCCCATCATCTGGATGCCGACCCGCTGGCCGTGCGCCGCGCGAATTATTACGCCGATGCGCCAAGCGCTCAGCTGCAAACCACCCCTTATCACCAACCGGTGAAAGACGGGATCATCAATGCGCTGACCGACCGGCTGGTCGCCTCATCAGATTACGTCGCGCGTCGTGCGGCGATTGATGCGTGGAACGCCAGCCAACCCGTGTTGAAACGTGGCATTGCGCTCACGCCGGTCAAATTCGGCATCTCCTTCACCCTGACCCATCTCAATCAGGCAGGGGCATTGGTGCATGTCTATAACGATGGATCGATCCATCTGAACCACGGCGGCACCGAAATGGGCCAAGGGTTGTTTCAGAAAATCGCCCAAGTCGCGGCCAGCCGCTTTGGCGTCGATGTCAGCGCGGTCAAGATTACGGCGACGGATACTGGCAAGGTGCCCAACACCTCTGCCACTGCTGCGTCCTCCGGCACTGATCTGAACGGGATGGCGGTACAAGCGGCCTGCGATACAATCCGCGACCGGATCACGGCGCATCTGGCGCAAACCCACAATGTCGCGCCAGAAGCCGTGACATTTGCGGACGGCATGGTCACAATCGGCGATGGGCAGGTCACCTTTGTCGAGGCCGTCATGTCGGCGTATCTCGCGCGCGTCTCGCTTTCCTCAACCGGTTTTTACAAAACACCAGACATCGAATGGGATCGCATCACGGGGCGTGGTAGCCCGTTCTTTTACTTTGCCTATGGGGCCGCCGTGACCGAGGTCGTGATTGACACGCTGACGGGTGAAAACCGTATCCTGAGGGCAGATATTTTGCATGACGCAGGCGCGTCTCTGAACCCCGCGCTGGATATTGGTCAGATCGAAGGCGGATACGTGCAAGGCGCTGGCTGGCTGACCACCGAAGAACTGGTGTGGGATGATCAGGGCACCCTAAAAACACACGCACCGTCGACCTATAAAATACCCGCCATTTCGGACCGGCCCGATATCTTTAACGTCGCACTTTGGGATCAGCCGAACCCGGCGCAGACGGTGTACCGGTCCAAAGCCGTGGGCGAGCCGCCCCTGATGCTGGGCATATCGGCGTTTATGGCGCTCTCGGATGCGATCCGCGCCTGTGGGGCGACTTACGCGGATTTGCAAACACCTGCGACCGCCGAGGCTGTGCTGACCGCCACCCTCAAGGCCCGCGCATGAGCGACGCAATATATATAGAAATCACCGCGACGCGCGGTTCGACCCCGCGCGATGCGGGCACCGCGATGAAGGTGACGGCGAACGACATCGCAGGCACCATCGGCGGCGGTGCGCTGGAACATCAGGCCATTTTGACGGCCCGCGAAATGCTTGGGCAGGGCCGAAAGGCGCAAACGCTCACGGTGCCGTTGGGCCCGAACCTTGGGCAATGCTGCGGCGGGGCTGTCACGTTGAACTTCACCGATAGTCTGCGGCAAACCGATCCCATCGTGGTGCCACCCAAAATACGCATTACGGACCATGCGCCGCTTGATCTATGGCTCTGGGGCGCGGGCCATGTGGGGCGTGCAGTTGTGCGCAACAGCCCGAAAGGCGCGTTGAACATCACGTGGGTCGATACAGATTATGACCGGTTTCCGCCCGATATTTCCCCTGACATCACCGTCCTGCCAGCCGCCGATATGCCGCGTGTTGTAAAGCATGCGCCGACCTCTGCGCACCACCTGATCTTCACCTATTCCCATGACATCGATCTGGCGCTGTGCGCGGCTTTGCTGGACCGGACCGCCGCCAGCATCGGCCTGATCGGTTCAGACACCAAATGGTCACGTTTTCGCAAAAGATTGCGCGCGGCGGGGCGTGATCCCGCGCCCATCATCTGCCCCATAGGTGATAAATCACTTGGCAAAACCCCTGACGCTATTGCAAACGGGTGCCTGAGCAGGCTTCTTGACCAAGCGAAAACCAAGGAATTTCTATGAACACTCCCCCCCTTCTTGCGCTTTCCGGCCTGACCAAGGCCTATCCCGGTGTGGTTGCCAACGATGATGTGTCGCTGACAATCGCCCCCGGTGAGGTTCATGCGCTGCTGGGGGAAAACGGTGCTGGTAAATCGACGCTGGTCAAGATGATCTATGGTCTGGTCAAGCCGGACAGCGGCACGATGCAGATGCATGGCGCGGCGTTCCACCCCAACGAACCACGCGCGGCTCGGGCCGCTGGCGTTGGCATGGTATTTCAACATTTTTCGCTATTCGATGCGTTAAGTGTTGCGGAAAACATCGCCCTCGGGATGGAGGATGCGCCCAAGTTGGGTGCATTGAGCAAACAGATCCGCGACGTGTCCGAAGCCTACGGACTGCCATTATCACCCGACCGCGTTGTCGGCGATCTTTCAGCAGGGGAACGTCAGCGGGTCGAGATTATTCGCTGCCTTTTGCAGGACCCCAAGCTGTTGATCATGGATGAACCCACGTCGGTTCTGACCCCGCAAGAGGTCGAAATCCTGTTCAAAACCCTGCGCAAGCTTAGCGCCGAGGGGACAGCAATTTTGTATATCTCCCACAAGCTCGAAGAGATCCGCAGCCTGTGCGACAGTGCCACCATTTTACGGCTGGGCAAGGTTGTTGGCCATTGCACGCCGTCAGAAACATCCGCCCGCGACATGGCCGAGATGATGGTGGGCAGCATCCTGAAAACGCCGCTGCGCACGGGTAAAACGCCGGGGGATGTGTTGTTGGACTTGCAGGCCCTGAATGCAAAGTCGCCGTCAGCCTTTGGCATGCCACTACGCGACATATCGGTTCAGGTGCGCGCTGGCGAAGTTTTGGGCATCGGCGGTGTTGCGGGCAACGGCCAAGACGAATTGCTGGCCGCGCTGTCCGGCGAAAACTTGTCTCATTCGGGTATGGTCTTTTTCAAGGGCGACGACATTGGCCAGCTTGGCCCTATCGCGCGGCGCGGCCTTGGTATTCTTGCCGCCCCAGAGGAACGATTGGGCCACGCTGCCGCGCCTGATATGACGCTGACCGAAAACGCGATGCTCACTGGTGCCGTCCGCGAAAAACTAGAGCGCCGCGGCATGCTGAACTGGCCTGCTGCCACGCGCTTTGCCGAGCGGATCATCAAGGAATTCGACGTCCGCACCCCCGGCCCCGGTAACGCGGCGCGTTCATTATCTGGCGGCAACCTGCAAAAATTCGTCATCGGTCGCGAGGTTTTGCAGCGCCCCGAGGTGTTGATCGTGAACCAGCCAACCTGGGGCGTTGACGCGTCAGCCGCCGCATCGATCCGGCAGGCACTGCTGGATTTGGCCGAAAACGGTGCCGCTGTCATCGTCATCAGTCAGGATCTGGACGAGTTGATGGAGATATCAGACCGGTTTGCCGCGCTGAACGAGGGCCGCTTGTCAGAGCCGCGCCCGGCGCAAGGTCTGACGGTGGACGAGATCGGGTTGATGATGGGCGGTGCCCATGGGATGGAGGTCGCGCATGTTTGATTTGGTGCAGACGGGGGTTTCACACCCGTCGTCCATTGGGCTTGAACCAATGGCGCATAAAATCTGCCCCCCCGTGGGATATTTAAGAGCCAGAGAAGGGGCAGCCCAGTGATCAGATTGGAAAAGCGGCCGCAGGCAAGTCAGGCGTTTTCTTGGGCGGCACCGGTTTTGGCCGTTTTGGCGACGATGTTTTTTGGCGGGCTTTTGTTTGCTGCTTTGGGCAAGGACCCTTTGGCGTCGATTGAAACGATCTTCTGGGAGCCTCTGTTCGGTGATTTCGCGTTTTATTACCGCCCGCAACTGCTGATCAAAGGCGCACCTTTGGTGTTGATCGCCATCGGTTTGTCCCTCGGCTTCAAGGCGGGCATCTGGAATATTGGCGCAGAAGGCCAGTATATCATGGGGGCCATTTTCGGCGCGGCGACCGGATTGGCCTTCTACCCGACCGAGAGTTTTCTGATCTTTCCGCTGATGATTTTGGCCGGTGCATTGGGCGGCTGGATTTGGGCGATGATCCCCGCGCTGTTAAAAGTTAAATTCGGCACAAACGAGATTTTGGTATCCTTGATGCTGGTCTATGTGGCCGAGCAATTTCTGTCCTCGATGGCGCTTGGCCTTTTGAAGAACCCCGAAGGTTTCGGCTTTCCCGGCAGTCGCAATTTGCAGCAATATGCATCGGCCCATAATGCGGAGCTGATCGCAGGATCGGGCATGCATTGGGGTGCGGTTGCGGCATTCGTTGCGGTGATCTTTGCCTATGTATTGCTCGCGCGGCACCGGCTGGGTTTTGCAATTCGTGTCACAGGCGAGGCACCGCGCGCCGCTAAATTCTCTGGCGTAAACCCGACACGTCTGGTGTTGTTTTGCATGGGCATGTCCGGACTGCTTGCTGGTCTTGCCGGCATGTTCGAGGTCGCAGGCCCAGCGGGGCAGATCACCATTGATTTCAACGTCGGCTATGGGTTCACCGCCATCATCGTTGCGTTTCTGGGCCGCTTGCACCCCATCGGTATTCTGCTTGCGGGCGGGCTGATGGCCTTGACCTATATCGGTGGCGATATCGCACAAAGCCAGCTGGGTCTGCCAGCCGCTGCCATTCAAGTGTTCCAGGGCATGCTGCTGTTTTTCCTACTCGCCTTTGATCTTTTCACCAATTACCGGCTGCGCATCGGCCGGGCGGAGGTCGCGTAATGGATCTTTCAGCCATTAATCCAATCTTGTTCGTTGCCGGCTTTCTGGTCGCAGCGACGCCGCTGATCTTTGCCGCTTTGGGCGAGCTGGTCGTTGAGAAATCGGGCGTCCTGAACCTGGGCGTCGAGGGCATGATGATCATGGGGGCCATTTGCGGCTTTGCCACTGCCGTGGAAACCGGATCGCCGCTGCTGGGCTTTGCTGCGGCGGCTATTGGCGGTGCGCTTCTTAGCTTGTTGTTTGCGTTCCTGACCCAGATCACCTTGGCCAATCAGGTGGCATCGGGGCTGGCGCTCACCCTCTTCGGGCTGGGGTTTTCAGCGTTGCTGGGCCAAAGCTATGTCGGGATCAAACCGCCACGACTGGCCGAAGTGAACTTTGGCCCCTTGCACGATATCCCGGTTATCGGCCCGATTTTATTCTCGCATGATATTATTCTGTATCTGGGGTTCGCATTGGTCGTCGCGGTATGGGCCATGTTGAAATTCACGCGCGCCGGTTTGATCCTGCGTGCGGTGGGCGAAAGCCATGATGCCGCGCATGCGCTTGGCTATAAGGTGGTGCGCATCAGAACCTTGGCGATCATGTTCGGCGGGGCCTGTGCGGGGCTGGGCGGGGCCTATATCAGCCTGATCCGTGTGCCCCAATGGACCGAAGGGATGACCGCTGGCGTGGGCTGGATTGCGCTCGCCTTGGTCGTGTTTGCCAGCTGGAAACCATGGCGTCTGCTGCTGGGTGCCTATTTATTTGGCGGAATCACCCAGTTGCAGCTAAATCTACAAGGTGCAGGCGTTGCCATTCCGGTCGAGTATCTGGCAATGTCGCCCTATATCATCACCATCCTTGTATTGGTGGTTCTTTCCGCGGATAAAAGCAGTGCTCCGGCATCGCTTGGCCGCACTTTCCATGCCTCGTCTTAACGGGGTTACACTTCAAAATGCCCTATAAAAGGGCAGAATATTCAGGGGACTATGTTATGAAACTATCAACACTCCTCGCCAGCGCTGCGCTGGCGATCGGTCTTGCGGGCGGCGCTTATGCCGACGACAAGACCAAAGTCGGATTTGTCTTCGTGGGCCCTGTCGGTGACGGCGGCTGGACGTATGAACATAACCAAGGCCGTTTGGCCGTTGAGGCCGAATTCGGCGATAAAGTCGAAACCGTGTTTGTTGAAAACGTGGCCGAGGGCCCCGATTCCGAACGCGTTATGACGCAAATGGCGCTGGACGGTGCCGACCTGATCTTCACCACATCCTTTGGCTATATGGACCCAACGATCAATGTTGCGGCCAAATTTCCAAACGTGAAATTCGAACACGCCACCGGATACAAGCGCGCCGATAACGTTTCCACATACTCCGCACGTTTCTACGAAGGTCGCGCCATTCAGGGCCACATCGCGGGCAAGATGACCAAATCGAACATCATCGGTTACATCGGTTCCTTCCCGATCCCCGAAGTTATTCGCGGCATCAACTCTGCCTATATCCACGCTAAAAAGGTTAACCCTGACGTCGAGTTCAAGATCGTTTGGGCCTACACATGGTTCGACCCCGCAAAAGAAGCGGACGCAGCCAAGGTGCTGATCGAACAAGGCGCTGACGTTGTATTGCAGCACACCGATTCCACCGCGCCACAGGCAGCAGCCCAAGAAGCAGGCAACGTGATCACCTTTGGTCAGGCATCCGACATGGCGCAATATGCACCCATGCCGCGCGTGTCTTCGATCATTGATGATTGGGCACCTTACTATGTTGCACGCACCAAGGCCGTAATGGATGGCACATGGACGTCGACCGACACATGGGACGGCATCGGCGCTGGCATGGTTGGCATCGGTGAAATCACAGACGCGGTTCCAGCAGACGTGAAAGCCGAAGCATTGGCGCTGAAGGCGTCCATCGCCGACGGTTCGTACCACCCGTTCACCGGCCCGCTGAAAAAGCAGGACGGCACTGACTTCTTGGCAGATGGCGAAACAGCTGATGATGGCACACTGGCTGGCATGAACTTTTACGTTGAAGGCATCACAGGCGACATCCCGAACTAATCGGACCCGCTGTTGAAGCTTGAAAGGCCCTGCTGACGCGGGGCCTTTTTTCGTGTCGGGGCCTGCTTTGTGCGGTTACCCGCGGGGTGCGCGGTCAATCAACCGATCTGCAGCCATCCCCGAAAGCCACATGGATACCAAAGCCACCCAAGCGGTCAGCGCAAAGGTCGACCCGCCCGTAACACCGGCCCCGATGGTGCAACCACCCGCTGTCATCGCGCCAAAGCCCATCATCGCGGCCCCCGCCAGATAGCGCTGCATGGACCGCGCGCCATCCCAGCCTTGCCAGATCAATCGCCCTGCCATCAGCGCAGACACAAACGCACCGACAGCCACGCCGGGAACCAGACCAACATCAAATTCCAGCACAGAATTTGCCGACAAAAGATACATCAGCGTATCGGCAGACGGTCCTGAAAACGTCAAACTGCCAACAGGAACGGGGTCAAAGCTGATCTGCGAGAGGGTATAGGTCAGATACCAGCCCACAGCGACGGAAAACCCGACCCCGCAGCCGAACAAAAGCGTGACCCAAGACACCCGGTTTCGAAATGCTATGACCAGCGCCAAAGCCGC
Source organism: uncultured Sulfitobacter sp. (assembly GCF_964021855.1). Classification (NCBI taxonomy): domain Bacteria; kingdom Pseudomonadati; phylum Pseudomonadota; class Alphaproteobacteria; order Rhodobacterales; family Roseobacteraceae; genus Sulfitobacter; species uncultured Sulfitobacter sp. The sequence continues at coordinate 1,067,833 of NZ_CAXHZD010000001.1, read as the reverse complement.
AAAGCCGATGCCTATTGCGATGCCGCTGCCCGTGGGCATGTGTAGTGCCCACAAGATATTCGGGTTCGGCCCATGGGTGATCCATCCGCCGGATATCCATTCGCGCAGGGGCGACAACGCGCCCTCAAGGCTCATCTGCGCGACCACAGCAAAGACCAGCCCCGACAAGATCGCGCGCAAGTTGCCTGTTGCCCCCAACACCAGCAGCCGTCCCGGACATCCCCGCGCAAGGATCATGCCGACGCCAAAGATCATGCCACCGATCACAGCCCCCGAGATCGTACCGGGGGAGGCAAGCCAGCGGCTGGTTCCCAGATCAATAACGCCGGTGGCGTGCATTACCTGCGTCCACAGCAGCCCGGTTGAAAAGGTCAAAAGCCATACCGCCATGCGCGGCCCCAAAGTGGCGCGCGCGACCTCGACCGCAGCAGCGCGCAGGCAGAACCGGCTTTGCTCGGCTGATAGGCCAAAGATGATGCCCGTGACCACACCGGCCAACGCCGCGATCCCCGGCTCGCCCACTGTTTCCAAGACTGATGTCATATCCATAAACACATCCTATTTTTCGCATGTATCGGCGATAGATGGGTTTCGGACATTGATCTGTGTCATGGCCGCCCGCAAAAGGCCTGTCGACACGGTGATCTCGGGGCAAGCTGCGTATCATTGCGCTACCCATTACGCGGCAAAACGCTATCGTCGGGCCATGATAAAAATTCATCACCTTAACAGGTCCCGCTCTCACCGTATTTTGTGGCTGCTCGAGGAAATCGAACAGCCTTATACCATCGCTCCCTACAAGCGTGACGCTGTCACGAACCTTGCCCCGCCCGAGCTGAAATCGGTTCACCCGCTGGGCAAATCACCAATGATGGAAATCGACGATGTGTTGGTTGCCGAAAGTGCCGCGATCACTGAAACGCTCTGCGCGCGCTTTGCGCCGCAGATGATCCCTTCGCCAGATACCACTGCATATTTGCAGCATCTTGAGATGATGCATTTCGCCGAAGGGTCTGCAATGACGCCGATCCTGTTGAACCTCTATGTCAGCCGTTTGGGCGATGCGGGTGCCCCGTTGCACCCAAGAATCAAGGATGAGCTGCACAATCACTTTAGCTATATGGACAGCCTCGTGCGTCCATCCGGCCATTTCGTCCAAGACAGCCTGTCGGCTGCCGACATCATGCTCAGCTTTCCGGCAGAGATCGCGATGCGTGGCGGGGATGGTGCCGCGCGTTATCCGGCGCTGGCCGGTTTTGTTGATATGATCCATGCCCGCCCCGCCTATCAGCGCGCCACGGAAAAGGGCGCGATACAGGACTAAGATCGCCGTTGCGAAGGGGGGCGTGCCGTGTCACGGTTTGGGCATGAAACACACCCTGACCAGCCCAAACGGCACCCCCGCCAGCCGCCTTGCCTTTGGCACCATGCAATTTGGCGGGCGCGCGGATGCCGATGCCTCGCGCGCCATGTTCGATGCCTGCCTTGATGCGGGGATCACGCATTTCGATACCGCCCATGTCTATACCGACGGTGCCTCGGAAACACTGCTGGGCAGCTTTCTGGGCGACCGCCGCGATGATCTGATTATCGCGACCAAGGCGGCGTATGAAGGCGGGGCGGGCCGTGCCAATCTGCTGCAGTCCTGCGAGACGTCCCGCAGTCGGATGAAGCTCGACACGCTTGATGTGTTGTACCTGCATCGCTTTGATCCCGACACGGATATGCATGAGACGTTTGAAACCATGGCCGAGCTGAAAACCGCCGGGCATATCCGCCAAATCGGCCTGTCCAACTTTGCCGCGTGGCAGGTCGTCAAGGCGGCTGGGATAGCGGCTAAATTCGATCTGGATATCGCCGTGATGCAACCGATGTATAATCTGGTAAAACGTCAGGCCGAGGTTGAAATTCTGCCGATGGCCGATGATCTGGGCATTCTGGTTGCGCCGTATTCCCCCCTCGGGGGCGGGCTGCTGACCGGAAAATACGCGAGGGGCGAGGCCGGCCGTTTAACGCAGGATGACCGTTATGCCGCACGCTATGCGCCTGATGTGATGCATCAGACCGCTGTGGGCCTGTCCGATCTCGCCGACGGGCTCGGCGTGCATCCCGCGACCTTGGCCGTGGCATGGATCGCGGCCCACCCTACAGGCCCATCGCCAATTATCTCTGGCCGGTCGGTGGCGCAGCTGGCCCCGTCGCTGGCTGCAATGACATATGACACGCCCGCTGATGTATACGCCGAGATTGCCGCGCTTTCGCCCACACCGCCCCCCGCCACGGACCGCATCGAAGAACAAGCATGACAAAGATCATTGTGATAGGCGGCGGCATCGCGGGCATATCTGCTGCAGCGCGGCTGTCAGCCGATGCCGATGTAACGCTGATCGAAGGGGAAAAGGCGCTTGGCTACCACGCCTCGGGCCGCTCTGCCGCGTTGATTGAAAAGAACTATGGTGCGCCGTCAGTCCAAGCGCTGAACCGTGCCAGCGTCGACTATCTGGGCCAAGCCAACGGCGGATATCTGACGCAGCGTGGCTTGATGATCATCGCAGACACCCACGAGGAAGCGGCATTAGACGATGATTTAAAGACGATGGGGCTGGAACGGATCACTCCGGACGAGGCGCTAAAGATGGTGCCGGTGCTTGATCCTAAAAAGGTGGCTTTTGCAGGCTACCACGCCGATGCCCATGATATTGATACGGATCGGTTGATGCAGGATTTCGCCAAGGTCCTGCGCAGCAACGGCGGCAGCGTTCTGACAGGGCAACCTGTAACCGCAATCGCCCATACGCCGCAGGGCTGGGAGGTCACAGCGGGTGGCGACACACTGTACGCCGACAAGATCGTGAACGCAGCAGGGGCATGGGCCGATCAAATCGCGGTGATGGCAGGCATCCGGCCCGTTGGCATTATTCCTTACCGTCGGTCCATGGCACGGATCGCGACCCCCGGCGGGCATGACCCTGCCCGCTGGCCGATGTTCTTTGGCGTCCACGAAACATGGTATGCGAAACCTGATGCGGGCGCGCTGATCATTTCACCCGCAGACGAAGACCCCGTTGAACCCCATGACGCATGGGCGGACGATATGGTGCTGGCCGAGGGGTTGGAGAGGTATCAGAACATGGTCGCGATCCCCCTGACAAAACCGATTTCAACTTGGGCGGGCCTGCGCAGTTTTACCCCTGACCGGACGCTTGTGCTGGGCCCCGATCCCGACCAGCCCGATTTCATCTGGTGCGCCGGGCAAGGTGGCTATGGGTTTCAGACCAGCCCAGCCGCATCGCAGCTGGTGGCCGATCTGACTTTTGCCCGCCCGTCACCCCTGCCCGATGAAACCGTTAGTGCGTTGCGCCCCGACAGGCTGCGCCCATGACCCCGAAACTGCCGCCCAGCGCCAGTGTTGCCCTGCCCACAGGGGATGCGAAACTGCATGCCCCTGCCGCTGATCGTAACCGTGCCGCCTTGGTTGAGTTGCTAGGCAAACATGCGCCGCGGCATGGGCAGGGCTTGGAAATCGCGAGCGGCACCGGCCAGCATATCAGCGCCTTTGCAACGGCTTTCCCAGACCTTCACTGGCAACCGACCGAACCTGACGCCGCACGCCGCGCCAGCATCGACGCCTATACCGCCCAGTCGCTTGCGAAAAACGTCGCCCCCGCGATTGCGCTTGATGCGACCCAAGCTGGATGGCACGCGCAGTTCGCGCCGCAAAATGTGATCTTCCTGTCGAATTTGCTTCACCTCATTCCCGCAGATGCCGCGCAGCGGCTGATCGCCGAAGCCGCACGTGCCACAGCACCCGGCGGTTGTTTCATCCTATACGGCCCGTTCAGGCGCGCAGGCCATCTGACCTCAGAAGGCGACGCAAAATTTGATCGCGAGCTTCGCGATGCCGACCCAAAAATCGGGTATAAAGACACAACGGACGTCACCATTTGGCTTAGCAATGCTGGGTTCAGCCCGATTGATCAGGTCGAGATGCCCGCCAACAACCTGGCCTTTGCCGCGAGGAAGCCATGAACATGTCGCCCCTGCGCATCCTTGTTCTGCTCACGTCCCTTGCCGTCGCCGCTTGTGCAGCACCGCCAGTGTCCGTGCCGCTTGGCATGGTAACGACTGCAAACTTTACAGACCGCAAACCACATGATTGGGCGCGTCGTACCCCGCAAAGCTATGCCGTGCACGGTATCGACGTCGCGCGTTTTCAAAGCCCGCTGAACTGGGGTCAGGCCCGCATAAACGGCGTAAACTTTGCGTTTATCAAAGCGACCGAAGGCGGTGATCTGCTTGACCCCATGTTCGCGGACCACTGGCGGGGTGCGGGGCGATCCGGCGTCGCGCGCGGGGCCTATCACTTCTATTATTTCTGCACGACACCCCAAGCGCAGGCGCGCTGGTTCATCCAGAACGTGCCGAAAACACCCGGCATGTTGCCCCCGGTGCTGGATATGGAATGGAACCCGTTTTCCCCCACCTGCACCCTGCGCCCGCCAGCCCATATCGTGCGCCGGAACGCTCAAATATTCTTGCGCATTCTCAAGGACCATTACGGGCAGCAGCCCATCGTCTATACCACCCCGGATTTCTACGAAACAAACCAGATGGGCCGCTTGGGCGGGACAGAGTTCTGGCTGCGTTCAACCGCCGCCCACCCATCCGAGAAATACCCGAACGAGCGTTGGACATTCTGGCAATACACCAGCACCGGCCGCGTGCCCGGTGCCTTGGGTGATCTGGACATCAACGTATATGCGGGCAGCACGGCGAGCTGGGCAAACTGGCTGGCCCGCCGGCAGATCCGGTAATCACGCCTATAGTCGCGCGTTACCCGTCCATTCGAATGGTGGCGTTTTTCGGATCATAAGGGCTGTCTTCGACCACTTCGGCATCCCACAGCTGATCAAACATTTTGACCTTCAGCTTGGTGCCAACCGCGGCTTGCTCGGGTTTGACATAGCCCATGCCGATGGACTTCCCGAACGCCACCGAATACCCGCCCGAGGTCAAGCGCCCCACGCGCGTATCGCCGTGATACAAAACCTCACGGCCCCACGGATCAGCATCATCCGGCCCGTCAATCAGCAAGGTCACACATTGCGCGCGGATGCCATGTTCCTGCATCGCATCCTTGCCGTAGAAGTCCTTGGACAGATCAACAAACCGCGGCAGATCAGCCTCAAGCGGGGTCGCATCACGGCCCAGTTCAGTGCCAAACGCGCGATAAGACTTCTCCTGACGCAGCCAGTTTTGCGCCCGCGCGCCGACCAGCTTCATCCCGTGCTTTTCGCCCGCCTTTTCCAGCAGATCAAACAGATGGTTTTGCATTTCAATCGGGTGGTGCAATTCCCAACCCAATTCACCGGTATAGGCGACGCGAATGGCGCGCACCGGCACCATACCCAGTTCAATATTGCGCATGGTCAGCCACGGGAAACGCTTGTTGGATAGCACGGTTTCGGGATCGGCGTCCTTGATCACCTCTTTCAACACATCGCGCGATTTCGGCCCCGCGATGGCGAAAACACCCCATTGCGTGGTCACGTCATGGCATTCGATATAGCCAAATTCAGGTGCCTTATCCGCAATCGCCTTGCGCAAGTAATCGCTGTCATAGGCCGTCCACGCCCCTGCCGAAACGAGGTAGTATTCGTCTTCCGCCAACCGCACGATCGTATATTCCGTGCGTGTCGTGCCGTGGCTGGTCAGCGCATAGGTCAGGTTGATCCGGCCAACCGACGGCAGCTTGTTACAGGTGAACCAGTTCAGGAATTCCGTGGCACCCGGCCCTTTGACCAGATGCTTGGTGAACGCTGTTGCATCAATCAGGCCGACGCCCTCGCGGATTGCCTTGGCCTCCTCGACCGCATATTGCCACCAGCCCCCGCGCCGGAACGACCGGCTGTCGTGGTCATTGAACCCCATCGGCGCAAAATAGTTCGGACGCTCCCAACCGTTCACATGGCCAAACTGCGCACCCCGTACAGCTTGACGGTCATAGGAGGGCGATGTGCGCAACGGACGGCACGCGGGGCGCTCCTCGTCGGGATGGTGCAGGATATAGACATGCTCATACGCTTCTTCGTTCTTGCGCGCGGCATATTCGGTGGTCATCCAATCGCCGTAGCGTTTGGGGTCCAGCGATGCCATGTCGATCTCGGCCTCGCCCTCGACCATCAACTGCGCCAGATAATACCCCGTACCGCCCGCCGCTGTGATCCCGAATGAAAACCCTTCGGCCAGCCACATGTTGCGCAAGCCCGGTGCGGGGCCAACCAGCGGGTTACCATCCGGCGTGTAACAGATCGGACCGTTGAAATCATCCTTCAACCCGCAGCTTTCAGCCGACGGGATACGATGGTTCATCGCCATATACTGGTCTTCGATCCGGTCCAGATCCAGCTGGAACAAATCGGCACGGAAGCTATCCGGCACCCCATATTCAAACCGCGCCGGCGCGTTTTTCTCGTAAACGCCCAAGATCCAACCACCGCGTTCCTCGCGCACATAAGATTGCGCATCGGCGTCACGAATTACGGGGTGCTCGACATTGCCTTCACCCTTGCGGAATTCCACCAACTCCGGGTCCTGATCCATAACGATAAACTGATGCTCGACCGGAATGGCAGGCATCTTGATGCCCAGCATCTTGGCGGTGCGCTGCGCGTGGTTGCCCGACGCGGTCACCACATGCTCGGCCGTAATCACGACCTGCTCGTCTGACGGCACCAGATTCCCGCCGCGCTCGACCATTTTGGTCACGGTCACTTCCCAGGCTTCACCATTCCAGTGAAATGCATCGGCCTGCCATTTACGCTCAATCACAACGCCCCGCTGCCGCGCGCCCTTGGCCATCGCCATGGTCACATCGGCAGGGTTAATATAGCCATCCGTCTGGTGATAGATCGCGCCTTTCAAATCTTCGGTGCGGATCAGCGGCCATTTCGCCTTGATCTGATCAGGGGTCAGCCACTCATAGGGCACACCACAGGTCTCGGCCGTGGCCGCATAGAGCATGTATTCGTCCATACGTTCATCGGTCTGCGCCATGCGCAGATTGCCCACGACAGCAAAGCCCGCGTTCAACCCGGTCTCTTCCTCAAGCGTTTTATAAAACTTGATCGAATAGTCATGAATATGCGTGGTCGCATAGGACATGTTAAAATAAGGCAACAGCCCCGCCGCATGCCAAGTCGACCCGCTGGTCAACTCGTCACGCTCCAACAACATGACATCATCCCATCCCGCACGGGCCAGATGATACGCAATCGACGTGCCAACAGCACCGCCGCCAACAACCAATGCTTTGACTTGAGTTTTCATGTATCCAATGCTCCGCCGGACTAAGGGTTGCGCCGATATTTAACAGCCCCAGCGTAAAACGCACAGCCCAGCCGACCCATGACAGCCCAAATGCGACGCGACCCCAAAAACCAGCCCGCAAACCCTTTCCAAATGGAAATAAATCCCCGCCGGAGGCATCAAACGCCCCTGCGGGACGCAGGGGCAAACATCATGTCGCGCGTCAGCGCGTCCTTTGGATCAGCTTGGCAAGATTTTACCCGGGTTCATGATATTGTCCGGGTCCAGCGCGCGTTTGAGCGTGCCCATCACATCCACAGCAGCGCCAAGCTCCGAGATCAGATAGGGGCGTTTGCCCTGACCGATGCCATGCTCGCCGGTGCAGGTCCCCTCCATCGAGATCGCCAAGCTGCTCAACCAGCTGACGTATTCCTCGGCCCGTGCAACCTCGTCCGCATTGTCCATATCCAGCAACAGCGACGCGTGAAAATTACCGTCGCCTGCGTGGCCAACGATCGGCGCGATCAAACCTAACTCATCTGCCTTGGCATTCGCGGCCCCCACCGCATCGGCCAAGCGCGAGATCGGAACACACACATCCGTCGCAACAGCCTTGCAGCCGGGGCGCAGCGCCAGCATGGCCCAATAAGCGCCATGGCGCGCCTGCCACAGCTTGTTGCGTTCCTCGACTGTGGTGGTCGCCTGATAATCGGAACCGCCGTTTTCATCCGCTAACATGCTAAAGGTCTCGGCCTGCTCGGCTACACCCGCTTCCGATCCGTGGAATTCCAGCAGCAGCATCGGCGTTTCGGGCAGAGACAGCTTGGAATAGCCATTCACCGCCTTGACCACCATCGCATCCAAAAGCTCGATCCGGGCCACGGGCAGCCCGAACTGGATGACGCTCATCACTGTTTCGCAAGCTGCTTCAAGGCTTGGAAATGAACAGCGCGCTGAATTGATGGCCTCGGGGATGCCCTGCAATTTCAGGGTAATCTCGGTGATAATCCCCAATGTCCCTTCGGACCCGACCATCAACCGTGTCAAATCATACCCAGCAGAGGATTTACGCGCACGCCCACCGGTTCGGATCACGGTGCCATCCGCCATCACGGCCTCGACCGCGATTACGTTGTCCTTCATCGTGCCATAGCGCACAGCGTTTGTGCCTGACGCCCGTGTCGCGGCCATACCACCAAGTGATGCATTGGCCCCAGGATCGATTGGAAAAAACAGCCCCTGATCGCGCAAATGCGTGTTCAGCGCCTCGCGAGTTACGCCCGGTAGCACACGGCAATCCAGATCACCTGCGTTAACCTGCAACACGCGGTCCATCTGCGACAGGTCAATCGAAATACCCCCAGCCGGCGCGTTCACATGCCCCTCTAGCGACGTGCCGGTGCCAAAGGCAATCACGGGCACTTTATGTGCCGCGCAGACTTTTATCGCGTCCGAGACGTCTTGCGTTGATCGGGCAAAGATCACGGCATCGGGTGCCTGTGTCTTGATCCACGTCGTTGTATGCCCGTGCTGCTCACGGATCGCCTGACCGGTCTGAAACTGCTCTGCAAATTGCTGTTTTAGAATACCCAAAACGGTGGCAATGCCAGTTTCATTTCTGGGCAAATCTGTCGGCTGTACCATGTAGTCGTCCCTTGGTTACTGACCAAGGGCGATGCCTTCGCGGCGCGGATCGGCACCGCCGCTTAGACTGTCGCCGATGGCGATCATATGCAGGCCCGATGTCAGCGCCCGCGTCGCTGTTTTGTAGCCGAGGTTTTCCAACGCGTCGACCGAAACCGCCATGTCGGTGCCCTCTTCCAGATCATAGGTCCCGAACCGGTTCACAGCATGGGGCAGATTTGCCGCTTGCTGCACATCCATGCCCCAATCGATATGTGCAATGATCGCCCCCGCCACATAGCCGATGATGCGGCTGCCACCCGGGCTGCCCACCGCCAAAACGGGTTTGCCGTCTTTCATCACAATCGTTGGGGCCATTGATGACCGGGGCCGTTTGCCCGGTTCAACCCGATTGGCAATCGGCACGCCGTCCACATGGGACCGGAATGAAAAATCGGTCAATTCATTGTTCAGCAAAAAGCCACGCACCATCAAACGACTGCCAAAGCCGTTTTCGATTGTTGTGGTCATGCTGGCCACATTGCCCATGCCATCCACAATCGAGATATGCGAGGTCGATGGCAGCTCAATCGCCATATCATCCGCCCAGTTCAAAGCGTGATCAAAAGCCGGATTGCCGGGGGCAACTTGGGGCAGCGCGTCATCGCCCGCCAACAGCTTGGCGCGCTCGGCCAGATAGCTGGGGTCCAGCATGCCTTGCACGGGAACGGGCACATAATCGCTGTCGGCGACATAGCGGCCACGGTCCGCAAAGGCCAATCGAGACGCGTCGCCGATCAAGCGCAATACATTCGGGTCTTGGGGTCCGGCGCTTAGATCGTACCCTTCAAGAAGGCCCAATATCTGCCCGACAGCCAAAGCGCCCGAGGATGGCGGCCCCATACCGCAGACATCATGGGCGCGGTAGGCGGCGCAGACGGCGGCCCGTTCCCTGACCTGATAGATCGACAGATCCACCGGCGATAAAACACCGGGATTGCCTGCTGCCCCTTGGACGGTGGCAACGATATCAGCAGCAATGTCGCCTGCGTAAAAAGCATCCGCACCCTGATCCGCCAATAACGCAAGCGTGTTTGCGTAGTCAGGGTTTTTCAATGTCATCCCTGCCGTGATAGGTTGCCCGCCGGGCAGGAAATACGCGGCCGTGGTGGCAGAGCTTGCCAGCCGTTCCGCGTCGCTTGCCACAAGACCCGCCAGACGTGGCGATACGGTAAACCCTTTTTCCGCTAGGTCCGTCGCGGGGGCCAGCAGGTCGGCCCAATTCTGCGTGCCCCAACGGGCATGAGCCGCCTCAAGCAGCGCAGGTGTGCCAGGGGTACCGACAGACCGCCCGCCGACCACGGCGTCAAAGAACTTGAGCGGCGCGCCCGCATCATCTTGAAACAACTGCGGCGTCGCAGCCACGGGGGCCGTTTCGCGGCCATCTAGGGTTGTGATTTCACCGCTGGCTGCATCGTACCAAACCAGAAACGCGCCACCGCCAAGGCCCGAGCTTTGCGGTTCGACCAGCCCCAGTACGGTCTGCACGGCCACCAACGCATCTGCCGCCGTACCGCCTGCAGCCAGCACATCCGCGCCGGCCTGAACCGCATGGGGGTTGGCCGCTGCGACCATCCAGTTTTCCGCCAACACCGGTTTTCCCGCGTCTTTGGCGGCAAAGGCAGCGGTCACGTCTGCCGATATCGCCTCGAACGCCCCCGCTCCTGCTGCCTCTGGTGCCACAGTATCGGCGGCCTGTTGGGCAAGCGCCCCACCGGCCAAACATATTGCTACGGCTGTTAGGGTCATGCGCATGGGGGAAACTCCGTCTTTGTTAAAGGGGGTTACAGCATTGAGGGGACAACCTGATCCGGCGGGCGGTGGCCGTCTTCGAAGGTCTTGATATTGATGATAACTTTCTCGCCCATCTCGATCCGGCCTTCTAGCGTGGCGGACCCCATGTGCGGCAACAGTACCACGTTATCCAATTCGCGCAGGCGCGGGTTGATGTCGGTGCCGTGTTCATAAACATCCAAGCCAGCACCCTGCAATTCGCCAGCCCGCAGCATCCGCGTCAGGGCGTTTTCGTCGATCACTTCCCCGCGCGAGGTGTTCACGATCACCGCTTCGGGCTTCATCAGTCTCAAACGACGGGCGTTCATCAGATGAAAGGTGCTCGGGGTATGCGGACAGTTGATACTCAGCACATCCATACGCGCGACCATCTGATCCAGGCTTTCCCAATAGGTGGCACCCAGTGCTTCCTCAACCTCGGGGCGCAAACGGCGGCGGTTGTGGTAATGCACCTGCATGCCAAAGGCCGCAGCCCGGCGCGCAACGGCCTGACCAATACGGCCCATACCAAGGATACCCAAACGGCGCCCACTGACCCGACCGCCCAGCAACGCCGTAGGGGCCCAGCCTTTCCAGTCGCCCGATTGCATTTGCGCCATGCCTTCGGACATGCGGCGCGTCACCGCGAGAATAAGCGCCATGGTCATGTCAGCCGTATCATCGGTCAAAACGCCGGGGGTGTTGGACACAAGAATGCCGCGCTGGCGGGCTGTCGTGACATCAATATGGTCAACACCAGCGCCATAATTCGCAATCAGTTTCAACTGTTCGCCCGCTTGGCCCAAAAGGGCCGCATCGATTTCATCCGTGACCGTAGGCACCAGAATGTCAGCCGTCTTCATAGCCGTGGCCAATTCAGCCCGGGTCATTGGCGTATCATCTTCGCGCAATGTCACCTTGAAAAGTTCCGACAATCGCTTCTCAACGACCTCCGGCAACCGTCGCGTGACTACAACACTTAGCGGTTGCTTTGACATTTTGAGCCTCCCAAATCTGGCTTTGCGCTTTGCTTGGTGGCATGGTGTCCCAAGCGGCGACGAGGCACAAGAACTTCGCGGCGTAAAAGAGCACAAAATCAACAACCAAAGACCAAGCAGGCCGTCATGACACCCAAGTTCAGTTTCGCCCTATTGGGGGCGCTGGTATCGATTCAACTGGCTTTCAGCACCGCCCAGGCGGCCGAGGAGGTTGGCCAGGTCACCAATCTGCCCGTGCCACGATACGTGTCGATGAAGGCCGCCGAAGGCAATGTGCGGCGCGGGCCGTCGCTGACCCACAGGATCGATTGGGTTTTCAAACACCGCGACATGCCCCTGCGCATCACAGCCGAACATGGCCACTGGCGCCGCGTCGAAGACCGCGATGGCATGGGCGGCTGGGTGCATTATTCGCTGTTATCCGGCACCCGCACTGTATTGATCGAACAAGACAAACTGAAACTCTTGACCCGCCCAGACCCGAACGCCCCTGTTGCCGCTGAATTCGAAGTCGGTGCCATTGCACGGCTGGGGGAATGCAGCCTTGAATGGTGCTTCCTGCGCGCGGGCGGGTACAAAGGCTGGGCCCCCAAGGCACGTCTTTGGGGCGTTGGCACCCGAGAGATACGCGACTAGGGTTGCGCAGCGGTCTTTGGATCGACCACATCTGACAAGACAAGGATACAGCCATGCGCGCGATCACCTATTCCACGTTGGGCGAAGCCCGCGATGTTCTCAAGCTGGTTGAGATGGCAACGCCCTCTCCGGCCCAAGACGAGGTTTTGGTGTGTCTGGCCACGTCCGGCGTGAACCCGTCCGACGTCAAATCGCGGCGTGGCAGACCGGGCATGACAAAGCCGCCCTTTGATCAGGTTATTCCCCACAGCGATGGCGCAGGCGTGATCGAGGCGGTTGGCGAAGGTGTCGATGCCGCGCGGATTGGACAACGGGTCTGGATTTGGAACGGCCAGTGGCAGCGCCCCTTTGGCACCGCTGCTACGCATATCGCGCTTCCCTCTGCGCAAGCCGTTGATCTGGCCGATGAGGTTTCGTTTGAGGCCGCCGCAAGTTTCGGCATTCCTGCCCTTACCGCCTGCCACGCCGTTTTTAACGGTGAAGACGTCAAGGGCCAGACGATCCTGATCCAAGGCGGCGCTGGCACTGTGGGCTATCTGGCCGTGCAACTGGCCAAATGGGCAGGCGCACGTGTGATCGCCACCACAGGCAAAGACGGCGCGCGCCGCGCACAAAAAGCCGGGGCCGATGTGGTGCTGGATTATGCCTCCCCCGATTTGTTGGAACAGGTTCTGGCTGCCAATGATGGCAAGCCGGTCGATACGGTGATTGAGGTCGAATTCGGCGTGAATATCGGGCTGGATGCCGAAGTGATCAAACCAAACGGGCGCATTGCAGCCTATGGATCGGCCAAGGAAATGACGCCGACCCTGCCTTTCCTGCCGCTGCTCTTCAAAGCGGTCACAATCGATATTATTCTGGTTTACCTTCTGACGGACGCCCAACGCCGGGTTGCCATCGACAAGGTCCATCAGGCCTTGGCCGACGGCGCGCTGGACTGTCCGGTTGAACAGATATTCCCGTTGTCAGAAACAATCCGCGCCCATGAGGCCGTCGAAGCCGGGGCGCGGATGGGTGCCATTCTGGTGGATTGTTCCGCGTAAGATATCCGCGCGGGGCGGAATTTTTCAAAAATTCCGGGGCGATTTCTTTGAAAGAAATCGTGCTATACGTCAAACTATCTGGCAATCAGCATGGCTTGGACCTCAGGAGACACCCTATGAAATATCTTGCGCTGCTTCTTTGCCTGCTGTCGCCGCTAAGCGTGGCGGCGCAAAATACGACCGTCCAACCCACCGGTGCTATAGCCGTTCAAGAAAGCACCGATGACGACCGTGCCATAGCACAGCGCATCCGTGAAATTATTGCCGAGCTCGACGGATACAGCAGCGTCGATGTTGCGGTATCTGCCGGGATCGTGACCCTTACGGGAACCACCGTTGATGCCCAAACGGCCAAGCAGTTGACCGATCTTGTCGGGCGGATCGAAGGCATTGTCGCCATCGAGAACGAGATTTCGGAAACCACAGATGTCAGTCAGCGGCTGAACCCCGCGCTGGACCGGTTCAAAAGCCGCATGGCCCAAACCGTGGCGTTTCTACCGCTTGCCGGGGTCGCGCTGGCGATTTTTGCGTTTGTCGTTCTATTGGGGTTTTTCATCGCCAGATGGCAGCAGCCGTGGGACAGGCTTGCCCCGAACGCCTTCATCGCTGACATATACCGCCAGATTATCAGGCTGGTGTTTATTATCGCCGCCTTGGTGCTTGCCCTTGATATTGTTGGCGCAACCGCCCTTTTGTCGGGCATTTTGGGTGCGGCGGGTATTGCGGGCCTCGCCATCGGGTTTGCGGTGCGCGACACCGTGGAAAATTTCATCGCCTCGATCATGCTCTCCGTGCGCCAGCCCTTTCGCCCTAATGACACGGTCGAGATTGAAGGCGACACCGGCAAGGTGATTCGACTGACCAGCCGCGCCACGATTTTGCTGAGCTTTGATGGCAACCATATCCGTATCCCGAATTCGACCGTCTTTAAGGCGCGCATCGTGAATTTCACCCGCAACGCAGAGCGCCGGTTTTCGTTTGAGCTGGGCATGGCCCCCGACACCGATTTCGCCGCTGCGCGCAAGCTGGGGCTAGAAACACTGCTCGCGTTGCCCTTTGTCCTGAAAAACCCCGAACCCAGCGTTTGGATCGAAACGATTGGCGACAGCACCATTTCACTGCAATTCACCGCTTGGGTGGATCAAACAGATACCAGCATTAGCCTTGCCCGTGGCGAGGCCATCCGCCTGACAATCGCGGCCTTTGACCAAGCCGGCTACGCCATGCCGGAACCCACCTATCGCGTGGTGCATCCATCGCAGACCACCCCGGCAGAGCCTGAGACCAAGGCCAGACGCGATTCGCCCGCACCGGCGACCACAGCCCCGCAAGACGTCGACGCAAACGCCGAGAAAGCGCTGGAACAGATCGTCGATCAAGAGCGCGCGGGGACAGAAGACGACTTACTCACGGAAGAAGCCGCAAACGAATGAGTTTCAGCCAAAACTCTGCATTTTTTCTCCATTCAGGTCTTGCACCATCCCCGATCCCGGACTAAATAACGGCCAGTGATGGGATGTGGCCTAGCGGTAGGGCACCTGTTTTTGGTACAGTAGATCGTAGGTTCGAATCCTACCATCCCAGCCACTACTCTTCTGAACATTGATGTAAGAACGCCAACCAGCCGCCGTGCTGATTGTTGATCAGCTGTGCGGCTTTGCGTTCCAGAATGTAGGTTGAAGAATTGCCAGCTAAAGCTCCGCGCTTTTTAGCGGATCATTTGCTGATGACACCGTTTCATGATGTCCGATTGGATATTACCCAAGAAAATACCCCCGCGCCGCTTTAGTTAAGCAGCGCAGGGGTGAGGGCAATTTATGCCGCGACGTCGAAGCGGTCAGCGTTCATGACTTTGACCCAAGCTGCCACGAAATCCTTGACGAATTTTTCGGCATTGCCGTCTTGGGCGTACACTTCGGCATAGGACCGCAGGATCGAGTTGGACCCGAACACCAGATCCGCACGGGTTGCTGTCCATTTCACATTCTCGGTGCCACGATCCCGGATCTCATAGATGCCGCCGTCAACAGGATGCCAAGAATAGCGCATGTCAGTCAGGTTGACGAAGAAATCAGGTGTCAACGCGCCAACACGGTCTGTGAACACACCATGCTTGGTACCACCATAGTTGGTCCCCATGGCACGCATACCACCGATCAGGACTGTCATCTCGGGGGCTGTCAGGCCCATAAGCTGTGTGCGATCCAGCAACATTTCTTCGGGGCTGGTCACATAGTCCTTCTTCATCCAGTTGCGATACCCGTCGGCAAGCGGCTCAAGCGGTTCAAAGGATGCCGCATCGGTCATCTCGTCTGTGGCGTCGCCGCGACCCGGGATGAACGGAACCGAAATGTCGAAACCAGCGGCTTTTGCAGCGTCTTCGACACCTTGGCTACCGGCCAGAACGATCACATCAGCGATGCTTGCGCCGGTGTCGTTCGCAATGCCTTCCAGCACACCAAGAACTTTGGCAAGGCGCGCAGGTTCGTTGCCTTCCCAGTCTTTCTGGGGGGCCAGACGAATGCGCGCACCATTGGCACCGCCACGCATGTCAGAGCCGCGATATGTGCGCGCGCTGTCCCATGCGGTTGATACCTTTTCTTCCAGCGACAAGCCGCTGTCTGCGATGCGTACCTTGACTGCTTCGACATCATAGCCGGTGTTGCCCGCGGGTACCGGATCTTGCCAGATCAGCGTTTCTTGAGGTGCGTCGGGGCCAAGATAGCGTTCTTTGGGGCCCATGTCGCGGTGGGTCAGTTTGAACCAAGCACGTGCGAACGTGTCTTTGAAATACTCAGGATCAGCCATGAACCGTTCACAGATCTCGCGATAGATCGGGTCCATCTTCATCGCCATATCGGCGTCCGTCATGATCGGGTTGCGGCGGATTGTTGGATCGCTCGCATCAAGGGGTTTGTCTTCTTCCTTGATATCGATTGGTTCCCACTGCGACGCGCCGGCGGGGCTTTTCTTGATCTCCCATTCGTATCCGAACAGCAGCTTGAAATAGCCCATGTCGAATTTGGTCGGGTCGGTTGTCCATGCACCTTCAAGGCCGCTGCTGATCGCCATGCTGGCGGTGCCAGTCCCCTTTGGGTTGCCCCAACCGAAACCTTGCGTTTCGATTTCACCAGACTCCGGTTCAGCGGCAAGGGTCGCCGCATCGCCATTGCCGTGACATTTGCCGACTGTGTGACCACCTGCGGTCAGCGCGGCGGTTTCTTCGTCGTTCATCGCCATCCGCTTGAATGTCTCGCGCACATGCAAACCCGATCTGATCGGGTCGGACTGGCCATTCACCCCTTCTGGGTTCACATAGATCAGGCCCATTTGCACAGCAGCCAACGGGTTTTCCATGGATGCGGGGTTTTCCATATCTTCATAGCGGCCATCGCTGTCGGCCAGCCATTCTTTTTCCGCACCCCAATAGGTGTCGATTTCCGGGTGCCAGATGTCTTCGCGACCAAAGGCGAAACCAAACGTTTTCAGGCCCATCGATTCATATGCGATGTTGCCCGCAAGGATCATCAAGTCGGCCCAGCTCAGCTTGTTGCCGTATTTCTTTTTGATCGGCCACAACAAGCGGCGCGCTTTATCAAGGCTGACGTTGTCAGGCCAGGAGTTCAAAGGCGCAAAACGCAAGCTGCCCGTGCCGCCACCGCCACGACCATCGGCCAGACGGTATGTGCCGGCGGAGTGCCACGCCATACGGATCATGAAGCCACCATAGTGACCCCAGTCAGCAGGCCACCATTCTTGGCTGTCCGTCATCAGCGCGTGCAGGTCTTGCTTAAGCGCCTCAACGTCAAGTTTCTGAACCTCTTTGCGATAATCAAAATCCGCATCCATCGGATTCGTCTTGCTGTCTTTCTGGTGCAAAATGTCGAGGTTTAGCGAATTGGGCCACCAAGACATTACAGAGGATTTGCTAGCCGTATTACCGCCGTGCATTACAGGGCATTTGCCCATCGAACCGTTATCATTGCCGTCCATGTTCATCTCCGATTGGTATGTGATCTGGTGTTTTATTTAGAATGGCGCAGTGGGTGCAGACATCAAAACATCGCTCCAACAGGAATTCAGCAAGATGGGTCCGGCGTCACCGCTTAGGCGCAGTCCTACACCATCCTGAACATTAAGAAAAATTGCATTTTCTAATCACCGTGATAATCAGGGGTTATGGAGATAACGATCAAACACTTACGCTATTTCGAAGCATTGGCCCGGCACCATCACTTTGGCCGGGCGGCCGATGATTGCGGTATTTCGCAGCCCGCCTTATCCGTACAGATCAAAGCGTTGGAAGACATGGTCGGCACGCCGCTGGTTGAGCGGTCTGCAAAACAGCTGCGCCTGACGGGGTTTGGTGAAACCTTTGTCGCGCGCGCGCGAGAAATACTGCAGTCCATGGATGAGCTGGGCGATCTGGCGCGCGCCTCGCACAGCCCGCTGATCGGGCGGTTGCGGTTTGGGATTATACCGACGGTCGCCCCTTATTTTCTGCCCCGCTTCATCAAATGCATCTCCCAAGATTACGCTGGGTTAGATCTGCGCCCACGTGAAGCCGTCACACAAAAACTGATTGAGGGGCTGTTGGGCGGGCAGCTAGACACGGCCATCGTGGCCCTACCGATATCAGAGCCGACCTTGCACGAAGAGGTACTACTCGACGAGGAATTCGTACTGGTGCGCCAGATCGAAGACCAAAACAAACCCGTGCCAAATTCCCAATTGCTGCGCGAAATGCGCCTGTTGTTGCTGGAAGAGGGGCATTGCTTTCGCGATCAGGCGCTGTCCTATTGCAGCATGCCATCCGCCGTCCCGCGTGACTTGATGGAGGGGAGTTCCCTATCGACATTGGTTCAGATGGTCAGCGCGGGGATCGGGGTGACGCTTATTCCCGATATGGCCGTGCCGATTGAAACCCGTTCAGCCGAAGTATCCATCGCGCGCCTGCCCCCACCGCGTCCGTCGCGGACGATTGGGATGGTGTGGCGTAAAACAAACCCGCTAGCCGGGCAGTTGAAACATATCGCGCAAACCGTCCGCGAGACCTGCTTGCCCGCGTAAACTTAGTGGGGCTTTGGTGGCGTGTTCAATGCTTCTTCGACCGCATCAATCGCGGCCTCGACGTCTTCGGGGTCGCGGCTTGGCGTCGCATAGCTGCCGTTCAGCCATTTGGCCAAATCAATGTCGGCACAGCGGCGCGAACAAAACGGGCGATAGGCGGGCGACGTGTCGTCAGAACAGATCGGGCAGCTCACTTTAGAACCTCGGCTATGGGCAGGCGTGCGCGTTTGCGTTGCAGTTCATAGTGACCCAAAGGCGTCCACCCGATCAAGGTGGTTTCAACATCATCTGTACGGAATGCCTGACGCAAGGCGGTCTCGAACGGGCGGCGGTCTTTCTTGGGCATGGGGGCGAGATCAAGGGTGATTTGTCCGCCCAAACCGCGCAGACGCAACGCGCGAGGCAAGGCGCGGGCGCAGGACATATTGGCTTTAATACCAGCAGCAAGCGACACATCAGCGCCAGTGTTTACATCGACGGCGACCAAGGCACGGGTCGGTTCGACATACATCGACGCACCGCCCTCAAGCTGAACACGCGGCTGCCGTAAGTCTTCAACATCGTCCAGCACACCGTGAGCGTCAAAGCTGCCCGGTTCAGTCACGACATCGGCAGGGGCCACCCAGTCGCGCCACGCCAGAATATGCGGGCCATCACCTTCGGCAAGCAGTTCCATCTCTGTCGCCTCATCGCCCAACACTTTGTCGGCGAGGGTCAGCATCGCATCAATGTCATCGGCAATGTCATCGCCATCCGCACCCGCGCAAGACGACCGCAAAATCAGGCCATGGGTCGCGCCTTGGGCGGCCTCGTGGGCAACCTCAAGCAGGCGGTCGCGTTCTTCCTCGTCTCGGATGGACCGCGAGATATTGGTGCCAGGTGCGCCGGGCGTCACAATCGCGTAACGGCTTTTGAACAAAACCTTTTGCGTAACGGGGATCGCCTTGCCGGGTTCCGCATAGCCAGACACCTGAACCAAAATCGGCTGACCGGGGGCCAGCCCTTTGATCTGGCGCAAGAACGCAGACCCGTCGGGCGTTTTCAGGAACATACCGCCCTGCCCTTTGACGGGACGGTCAGCAATCGCACGGTAAATCGTACCGGGGCGCGGGCCATCGCTGTCGACCAACAGATCGTCCAGCTTGCCATCCACCATCAACGCGGCGGCCTCGACCTCGCCCAGATGGTCCAGAATGATCGTACGACCTTTCATGATGTCTCTCCGTCAAAGATATAGCCCGCTGCGCGCAGCAGGTTTGCGGTTTCGGCAAGGGGCAAGCCCACGATACCGGTAAATGATCCGCTGATCCACGGGATCAACGCGCCTGCGGGGCCTTGGATACCATAGCCGCCGGCCTTGCCCTGCCAATCGCCGGTGGCAAGATAGGCGGCCAGCTCGGCATCCGACAGCCGCTTCATACGTACGGTACTGACCACGTCGCGTTCCCACAGCTTGTCGCCGCGTTTCACCGCGACGGCTGTGATCACCTTGTGACGCCGCCCCGACATCAGCCGCAAAAAACTGGCGGCTTCCTCGGCGTTTTCGGGTTTGCCCAGAATACGGCGACCAACGGCAACGGTGGTATCGGCGCAAAGCACGATATCATCGGGGCCAGCGGGCACTGCCGCCACCTTTTCACGGGCCATGCGCGCGCAATAGGGGCGCGGCAATTCGGCTTTTTGCGGGGTTTCATCGATGTCGGGCGCGCGAATATCATCGGCCACAACGCCAATCTGCGCCAGCAATTCCTTGCGGCGCGGACTGCCTGATCCGAGGATAAAGGTCATATGCAAACCCAAAGCGCCAACCGCGAACCCGCAGGTTCTCGGTAAAGCACGTTATTTAAAGCGATAATTGATCCGGCCTTTGCTCAGATCATAGGGGGTCATTTCCACCTGTACTTTGTCGCCTGCCAGAACACGAATGCGGTTTTTGCGCATTTTGCCTGCCGTATGTGCGATAATCTCATGGCCGTTTTCAAGCTCGACCCGGAATGTCGCATTCGGCAGGAGTTCCTTGACGATACCGGGGAATTCGAGCGTGTCTTCCTTAGCCATGGTCTCTCCTTGAACACTTTGCCCTGCAAATGCAGAGCGCAGGCTTAAATGGGCGCAATTTTCCCTTTTTTCAAGACCTATTCACAGCAACGACGTGTTTATCGCCACGCTATCGCGGCCAGCCTGATCTGCCCAGTGCCTGCGGTTCAACACAACCCCATCGGCGCGCACATTGGCGATTTGCACTATATCCACCTCGGCATAGGTCCAACCGGGCACGTTGATCTGCGCCGCAGCCAGCACACCCGTGGATGGAAACCCGACGTCAGGTGGGCAAAAAATGCCCCCCGCCCCATAGGAATCGCCCAAAGCGTCGGACCAATCAGCGGGGCCGACACAAGACGACATGGCCGTGATGCACTGATTCTCAAGAGCGCGGGCCATGGACCCGATGCGCACGCGCCAATAGCCGGCCAACGCTTCGGTCACGCTGGGCACCGCGATGATATCGCAATCGGCCAGCGCACGGCCCAAAAGCGGGAATTCACTGTCGTAGCAGATCAAGATACCGATCTTGCCAATCGCCGTCTCGAAAACCTGCAAGGGGTTGCCGCCGACCACGCCCCAAACCTCGCGTTCAAAACGGGTCATAATTTGCTTGTCCTGAACGCCAATTTTACCATCTGGTGTAATTAACCGTGCGCGGTTCACGGGCCGTGTGGCCGTTGCTGCGGGTGCCGATGCTGCAACGATGTGGACCCCATATTCAGCCGCCAGCCGCTGGTGCAGCACATCGGCGTCGGGCAAACGATCAGACACGGCAAATAGCGACGCCTCAAGATCGCCTGCAACGTCCAGCCCTGCCAGCGTGGCCAGTTCCATCGCGCCATATTCGGGAAAAACCAACAGATCGGCCCCGTTCCCAGCGGCGGTTGCGACCCAATTGGCCAGCTTGTCTTCGTAATGGGCCCAACTTGTCAGGATATCTTGGGTGTAGGCGGCTGTGGCTATTTTCATCACTTGGGTCTCTGTCAGGTTTCGCGGTAATCGTGCGCTTGTTCTGCAGCCGCTTCAATGGTCAAATGACCCGAGTCGATCTATTTTGATTTCCTGAAACTATCGGCACGACAAAGCCAGCCAGCAACGATCCATCCAAAAGCGTTTTTGAAAACTGAAAACTGCCAAAAGGCGACTACGATGTTCAAAAAAGGTGTAACACTGCGCGGCATCGAAGTGTTCGAGGCATTGGCCAGCACGGGGTCCGTCGCCCAAGCCGCCGCGGCGACCGGCCTTAGCCAGCCTGCCGTCAGCCAGCAAATGACCAACCTAGAGGCCGCGATTGGCGCCCCCTTGATGGACCACAGCCGCCGCCCGATGCGCCTGACCCCGCAGGGCGACAGTTTTCTAAAACATGCAAGCGCTGCATTGGCGCAACTGCGGCTGGCGCAAACGGAACTGACGGTCATGGATCTGGCCAATCTGTCGGATCTAAGCCTCGGCGTCATTGATGATTTCGAAAACGATCTGACACCACGCCTTGCCACCATACTGGCCGACAGCATGGAAGGCTGCCGGTTTCGAATGATCACGGATGGCAGCAAGGGGTTGATACAGGCCGTTCAAGACAAAACCTTGCACATGGCCATCGCCGCCACCAGCGGGGACGCCAAGAGCGGGCTGATTGAAATCCCCCTCGCTCGCGACCCTTTCATCATTGTTGCCCCCGGCGACAATGCCGTGCCGCCTGCAGACCTGCTGTCAGGCCATGCGCCGCTGCCGTTTATCCGGTATGACGCCGATCAGATGATCGCGGAACAGATCAACAATCATCTGACACGCAACAATATCACCCTTGCTTCGCAGTTCGAGATTGGCAGCCATCTGGCGTTGATGGCCATGGTCGCACGGGGCATCGGCTGGGCGATCACAACCCCCTTTGGCTATGGCAGGGCGGAACGGTTTCACGGTGCATTGCAGGCCTATGCATTGCCTGCATCAGGGCCATCGCGGCAGATATCGCTGTTTGCCGGTGCGGATTGGACGGGCCCCGTACCGCAAAACATCGCGGACACCATGCGCCAACTGCTTCAAACCCATATGATTGCGCCCACGCTGGCGCAAATGCCATGGCTTTCCAGCAGTTTTCACACCCTCGACGGGTAATGTATGAAAGACATCGAAAGGCAGCAAAGATGAGCAAGATTGTCATTCTCACCGGTGCCGGTATTTCAGCTGAAAGCGGCATCGAAACATTCCGCGCCGAAGACGGACTGTGGGCGCAGCACCGGGTCGAAGACGTGGCCACCCCCGAAGGCTTTGCCCGCGATCCCAAGCTGGTCGTCGATTTCTATAACGCCCGCCGCAAGCAGGCGTCAGAGGTTGCGCCGAACGCCGCGCACAGGGCACTGGCCAAGCTGCAACAGTACCATGACGGCGAGGTCGTGATCGTCACCCAGAACGTGGATGATCTGCATGAACAAGGTGGGGCGGCAGCGGTGATGCATATGCACGGCGCGCTGAAATCCGCGCTTTGTGCAGCTTGTGACCATCGCTGGCCCGCGCCCATGGTGATGGCCCCCGGCGACGCCTGCCCGAAATGCCACGCCCCTGCGGCGCGGCCTGACATCGTTTGGTTCGGCGAAATGCCCTATGACATGGATGTGATTTTCGACCACCTTGCCGAGGCCGATATTTTCGCGGCAATCGGCACCTCGGGAAATGTGTATCCTGCTGCGGGGTTCGTCGCTGATGCCCGCCGCAACGGGGCGCATACGATTGAAATGAACCTTGAACGCTCGGCTGTGGGGAACCAGTTTGCGGAACACCGTACCGGCCCTGCTACTCGCATTGTCAGCGATTGGGTCGACGAATTGCTGGGCGGCTGTGTCGTGCCGAAGCGGCCAGAGTTTAGGTAGAACCCTACCCTCTGGCCGCCTGAGCGCGTTTACTCTGACGCTTTGCTGTGGCCGGAGTGATCCATGGTGCCGTGGTCCATTTTGCTATGATCCATCGCACCGTGATCAGGCTGACGCTCTTGATCGACCATGATTTCGATGTCGACCGCGCCGGCTTTTTCAAACTCAAGCGTCACATTGATCATTTCGCCCTGCTCCAACGGGCGCTTTAGCCCCATGAACATCAGGTGGTCGCCGCCGCGCTGGAAGGTGTGCGCCTCGTCGTTGGCGATCGGCACGCCGCCTTCAATCTCGCCCATACGCATCACGCCATTGGAATCCTCAGCATGTTGGTGCAGTTCGACTTTCGCAGCCACATCCGACGATGCGCCGATCAGCCGGTCATCGCTGCCTGAATGGTTCATCAGCACCATAAATGCCGCACCAGAGGTCGAGGCCGCGGTCGAGCTGCGCGCATAAGCGTCATGCACCATCATGCCTTGGGCCGCCAAAGGGCCAGCAGACAGCAGAAAAATCGCGCAAACAGCGCGGGTAAAAGAAGCAAGTTTCATTGGGTATTCCTGTATTTTGAGATGTCTAAGATAGTTTCAAATTAGACAAATACAGGGGGTGCCCGCGTATCGGGCCAGTGCTGTGGGCGAACAAATTGCCGCGCGCCGGGCTGCGATACGAATACCCGGAAAACAATCAGTTGCGCGGGCGGATCAAGAAGCGTTACGGCACCATCGACCAAGACATTCAGCGCTGCGTCAGGGCAAATATGCGGGGCCGAGGTCGGCTGACCCTCGGCATCCAGATAAATCGCGACCGGCCCCGTGCCGGTACACAGCACCATCTGCCCGGTTGCCGCAGACGCACCGCGTGCGACGGCCATGCTTTGACTGGTCAGACCCAATACCAAGGCAAGCAAGACAGCAATGAATGAACGGTTCAACATATCTCAAGCCTTAGCGCAGATGCTGCAAGGTTTCGATATGTAAAAACGACGCAACCCCGGCGGTTAAGCCAGGGTTGCATAGAAAAACTTTAGAACGTCTTAGGAAAGAGCGTCAGCAGTCGCGCTGGACTTTGCAATCGCCTTTTTCACTTTCAAAGCGTTGCCGGACAGCTCGGTGTCCTTTGCTTTGGCCATGAACTTGTCCAGACCACCGCGGTGATCGACAGTGCGCAAAGCAGCCGCAGAAATGCGGAACTTAAAGCTGCGGCCCAACGATTCGGACTGTAAGGTCACATCGTTCAGGTTTGGCAAGAACCGACGGCGCGTGCGGTTTTTGGCGTGGCTTACGTTGTTGCCCGACATCGGGCCTTTTCCGGTCAATTCGCAAACGCGCGACATGGGTTCATCCTTTTGCTACAGAGGTGTCATCGGCGATCCGACGCAACACCCGAATGGGCTGCACAAGGGCAACCCTGAAATTGGTTGTCAGGCTTTAGGCGGAATCACCAGCGGGGTCAACCCAAGGCGACGCGGTTCCTTGCGCTTTTCCTTTTGCACTTACCAGAAAGATTTGGCATCTGTGGCGCATGAGTATCCAGTCACGCGCCCTTCTTGTTCATTTGTTCACAGCAACCGGCGCGATATTCGCCATGTTGGCCATGTTAGCAGCCGCCGACCAAGAATGGGATCTGATGTTCCTATGGTTGGTTGTCGCCTTTTTCGTAGATGGAATCGATGGCCCCCTGGCCCGCAGATATAATGTAAAGACGAACGCCCCCGAGTTTGACGGGGTGCTGCTGGATCTGATCATCGATTATCTGACCTATGTGTTCATCCCCGCCTTTGCCCTGTTCAAATCCGGCCTGATGGATGGGTGGAGCGGCTGGGTCATGATCATTATCATCACCTTCGCCAGCGCCATGTATTTCTGTGACACCCGTATGAAGACAAAGGACAATTCGTTCTGGGGCTTCCCGGGGTGTTGGAACATGCTGGTGTTGGTGCTGTTCGCCCTGTCCCCCCCTTGGTGGGTCTCGCTGATCTTGGTGACATTCCTTGCCATCACCATGTTTGCACCCCTGAAATTTGTGCACCCCGTTCGGACAGAACGCTGGCGCGTTGTGACGCTACCCATGGCGCTGGCTTGGACGTTCTTTGCAGGCTGGGCGGCCTGGGTTGATTTTCACCCCGACAGCTGGGCCCATTGGGGTCTGATCCTGACCAGCCTCTATCTGACCTTTGCCGGTGTCACGCAACAGTTCCTGTACGAACGCAACCCGTAGGGTGGGTGCCAACCCACGCGTCATGGCCCACGCGTCATAACCCACACCCCGCTTAAATAATCTAAATCAGCAGCCCCGCCGCCCCTTCGTGGCGCAGCAGGGCGATTTTAGTCTCAACGCCCCCTGCCCCTGAATATCCTGTCAGGCCCTTTGCCCCCATCACACGGTGACACGGGATGATCACAGGGATGGGGTTTTGCCCGCAGGCCTGCCCCACCGCCTGCGCCGGGGCATTCAGCTCTTTCGCGATGTCGCCATAGGTACGGGTTTCGCCAAAGGGGATCGCGAACATCGCGTCACACACGGCAACAAGGAAATCGCTCCCCTCGACACGTAAGGGAAGCGTGAATTCGGTCAGCGTGCCTGCGTCAAAACCGGCCAGCTGACGGACAGCTTCCTCCAGCAAATCACTGCTGTCTTGGCTCGAAACATCACCCCAAGACAGGCGCGTGATTGCGCCTGCCTCTTCGGTCACTGTCAGGATGCCGAATTGCGTCTTTATGGACCGTTGCAGAACCACCTAGACGTATTTGGGGTGCAACCCCGGCTTAAGACATCGCATCGTCGCACCGTTTACACACGGCCGGGTGCGTATGCGTGCCAACGTCTGGCAGCACTTTCCAGCAACGCGCGCATTTCTCGCCCTCAGCCTTGGCAAAGACCACGGCGACCCCTGCCACATCATCAGATGTCCACGCCCCTTCGGGTGCGTCCCCGGTCGTCAGGGTGATCTGGCTGGTGATGCACAGATCGGCAAAGGTTTCGGGGTTGGTGATGACCTCTGCATATTCAGGCGCAAGATACACGGTCGGTGCCGCTTCCAGCGACGAACCGATCACCTTGGCTGTACGTTGTTCTTCCAACGCACCGGTGACCACGCGGCGCACTGCGCGCACCTTTTCAGCACGGGCAGCCAGCACATCATCGCGCCATTCGGCAGGCGTTTCAGGGAAGTCCTGCAAATGAACCGACGCGTCTTCGCCCCCGTGACGCTCCAACCAGACTTCCTCCATCGTGAAGACAAGAATCGGGGCTAGCCATGTGGTCAGACGGTTGTAGAGATGATCCAGCACGGTCAGCGCGGCCAGTTTGCGCGTCGTGTCACCGTCGCAATACAGCGCATCCTTGCGGATATCGAAGTAGAAGGACGACAGATCAAGCGTCGCAAATTCGAATACCGCGCGGAACACACCTTGAAAATCGAACTTGGCATAGCCTTCGCGCACAACACCATCCAGAATGGCCAGCTTGTGGAGGATCAGACGCTCCAGCTCGGGCATATCTTCAACGGCGACCGCCTTGGATTTGTCAAAATCCTTAAGCGAGCCCAGCATATAACGCATGGTGTTGCGTAAACGGCGATAGCTGTCCGCGACACCTTTCAGGATTTCATCCCCGATCCGCTGGTCTGCGGTATAATCTGTCTGCGCCACCCAAAGACGCAGGATATCCGCGCCATATTGCTGCACGATCTTTTCCGGCACGATGGTGTTGCCGATGGATTTGGACATCTTCATGCCCTTCGCATCCAGCGTAAAGCCATGCGTTACCACATTGCGGTAAGGCGCGTGGCCCGTGGTGCCAACCGATTGCAACAGCGACGAATGGAACCAGCCTCGGTGTTGGTCGGTGCCTTCCATATAAACATCCGCAATGCCGTCCTTGGTGCCATCCGGGCGGTCACGCAGAACGAAGGCATGTGTCGAGCCGGAATCAAACCACACATCCAAGATGTCGAACACTTGGTTATAATCATCGGGGTTCACGATCCCGCCCAAGAACCGCTCTTTCGCGCCGTCCTCGTACCAGACATCCGCCCCGTCCGCCTCAAACGCATCAACGATCCGTTTGTTCACTTCCGGATTGCGCAGCAGGAAGTCGGCGTCGGTCGGCAACGCGCCCTTCTTGGTGAAACATGTCAGCGGCACACCCCATGCACGTTGACGCGACAACACCCAATCGGGCCGTGCCTCCATCATCGAATGCAAACGGTTGCGGCCCTTTTTCGGGACCCAGTTGACGTTATCAATCTCGGTCAGGGCACGTTCGCGGATGGTCTTACCGAACGTATCCAACCCATCGCCAACGGGCTTGTCGATGGCCGCAAACCACTGTGCGGTGTTGCGATAGATAACCGGCGCCTTGGACCGCCACGAATGCGGATAGCTGTGCTTGATCTTGCCACGCGCCAACAGCCCGCCAACTTCGACCAGCTTGTTGATCACGGCGGTGTTCGCGTCGCCTTCCTTGCCGTTGGGCTTGAGGATCGCTTTGCCACCAAAGAACGGCAGATCCGCGCGGAACGACCCATCTTCGATCACGTTATAGGTGATCACCTGCTCCAGCATGCCCAGATCACGGTAGAGCTCGTATTCCTCAAGACCGTGGCTTGGCGCGCAATGCACAAAGCCCGTACCTTCGGTGTCAGTCACGAAATCAGCGGCGCGGAAGTCACGGATATCATCCCACTCGCCATTGCTGCCTTCGGCACCAGCCAGCGGGTGCTGTAACTTGATTTTCGCGAGATCATCTTGTGTCACATCACACAGACGGCGCACCATGGTTTCATCCAGACGCGCACGGCCAAAGACATCCATCGCCATGGCATCAGACAGAATGTAACGATCACCGATGCTGACCCAAGATTCCTCGGGGCGGCCCGTTACTTCGTACAGGCCATAGGAAATATCCTTGCCATAAACGACAGCCTTGTTGCTGGGCATGGTCCAAGGTGTCGTGGTCCAGATCACAACCTGCGCACCGTCCAACGTTGCATCGCCCGTGCCGACAACCTTGAACTTCACCCAAATGGTAAAGCTTTCCTTGTCGTGATACTCGACCTCGGCCTCGGCCAGCGCGGTTTTCTCAACCGGTGACCACATCACGGGCTTAGACCCTTGATAAAGCGTGCCGTTCATCAGGAACTTCATGAACTCCTCGGCGATCACGCGTTCGGCGTGGAAATCCATCGTCAGATACGGATCGGCCCAATTGCCGGTGATGCCCAGACGCTTGAATTCTTCGCGCTGGATGTCCACCCAACCGGCGGCAAACTTGCGGCACTCGGCGCGGAAATCATTGATCGGCACGTCGTCCTTGTTCTTGCCCTTCTGGCGGTACTGCTCCTCGATCTTCCATTCGATCGGCAAGCCGTGGCAATCCCAACCGGGGATATAGCGCGCGTCGAAACCCATCATCTGATGGCTGCGCACGATCATATCCTTGATCGTCTTATTCAACGCGTGACCGATGTGCAGATGCCCGTTCGCATAGGGCGGGCCGTCATGCAGGGTAAAGGGTGTGCGGTCCGGCTTTTCACGCAGCCGGTCATACACGCCAATATCCTCCCAGCGTGCCAGCCATTCAGGCTCGCGCTTGGGCAGGCCTGCACGCATCGGGAAATCGATCTTGGGCAGGTTCAGCGTGGATTTGTAATCAAATGTCTCTGGGGTGTCGGCGCACATAGGGGGCGTCCTTTGGCAAACGGAGTATGGGAATGGATGTTCAGGTGCGGTGCGACTATCTCGAACACCTAAGGCCCGGCGTCTCGTGGGATCAGAGCGCCGGGAAAATAATTCGAATAATGATCACGGATATCCGGCTCATGACGCGCCTTATAAGCCCCCCCATCACAAGCGACAAGCCCCTACGCCCCTCGTTCTCTGGCTCTTAAATATCCCGGGGTTTGGGGCAGCGCCCCAATCCTGAACCCCGATCAACCCTCTGCCTGTGATCCCTTGCCAAACAACCCCGACAAGGCCCGCTTGATGATACTGCGCACCTTGGGTCTACGTCCTTGAGAAAACGGCATCGGGCGGCACACCTCCATAGCGGCAACACCAACCCGTGCCGTCAACGCGCCGTTCACCAGCCCCTCGCCAAAGCGCCGCGACAGCTTGGCCAATATCGTACCGCCAAGGATCGGCTCCAGCATGTCATCCCCCACCGCAACAGCGCCGGTAGCGACCAGATGCGACATCACCACCCGCGTCAGCCGCCACGATCCAAAGAACCCTGATCGCCCGCCATAAATCTCGGCAATGCGGCGGATCATGCGCAGGTTGCTGGTCAGGGCTGCGACCACATCGGCCAGCGCCAGTGGCACCAATGCGGTCACCGTCGCCACCTGCCGTGCAGCGGCTTCAACCTCCCGACTAGCGGCGATGTCCAGCGGACCCAGCAATTCCGCTTCTGTCAAGGCCAGCAGGCTTTGTGCATCCAATTGATCCGCGCGCAATTCTGCCAAACGGTCGCGGCCCCAGCGGGTATCCTCGCGGCCCTGATACAGTGCGACCAACCGATCCGTCACCGATCGCGCGGCTTTCAAATCATCCTGTGCCAAGGCTTCGCCAACGTCGTGGTGCAACCCGTCCAACCGTGCCAACCGGCTGAACGCCGCAAGTTCGCGCAGGCACAGCAATGCGAGCACCACCAGCAACGCGCCAATCAACACGGTCATCGCCATCCCGATCACCGGATAGCTGGCCATCAACCCCGCGACAAAATTCCATGCGGTGATCGACACCAATGCGCCGATAAATGCCGTCAGCAACCACCAGAACAGCTTGACCAGTTTCGACGGTTTGCGCGCCCCTAGTCGCGCGGCAATTTGCATCGCTTGGCCCTGCGGTGCAGGCGCGCCGACATCGGGCACGGGCGGCGCTTCGGAGACTGACGGACGCGGGGCGACGTCTTCCTCAAGATCAAACAATACCGGGCCCTTGGCCATCACACAGTCTCCCGTTGCCATTCGTATTGAATATCCGGCAAGCGTTCATCATTGCCGCTGCCATCCGTGCGCTGCACTTCGACAAACCCGTGACGCAGGTAAAACCGCTGCGCCCCTTCATTGGCCTGAAACGTCCACAATTCCAAACGGTCCACCACGCTTTGCGCATGGTGCAACAATGCCGCCCCAACGCCCTGCCCGCGCTTATCTGCAGCCACATAAAGTGCATCCAGATCGTCGCCATTCCTTGCGCAGAACCCGATCACCGTGCCGTTATCCTCGGCCACATGGACCCGTCCCAGATCAATCATACGCGCCGCATGTGAGATATCTTCGGCGCGGGTATGAATGCGCGGCATCCAATCCGATGTATCCACGAATTCCGACAGGATCGCGCCCACAGCCCCGGCGTCCAAGTCGCGTGCCATACGCAAATTGGTCACAGCCGGTCCCCGATCAGAAACTCGGCCGCGCGGTCCAGCCGGATATGGGGCGGCCCGTCGCCGGGTCGCAGGTTTAGTTTCGCCGGGGCAAAACGCATTATCTGGTAATCCTGATCCAACCATTTTTCTGCACCCGCCCGCGCGGGGCTGAGCAGATGCGCGGGGTCTTTGGGCAACTCGCCGGGATAGAACGCCGCCTCTTTTCCGGTCTCAAGCAGACAGCCGCGCACAACATCCAAGGTTTCACCATCATGCTGCATCGACGCTTCGGTCGTGGCGCGCAGGGATGCCAGCGACATGGCAGAGGTCGCAGCCCCCGCAAACCGCGCACGATCACGGGCGTCGCGGGTCAAGGCCTCCATAATCGCGGTCAGGCTGGGATGCTGGGAATGGTGCAGATGATCGGCCTTGGTCGCGGCGAACAGAATTTTCTCGACCCGTTTCCCGCGCAGGATTTGCGTCAGGAACCCGTTGCGCCCGGGTCTAAAACTGCTCAGAATTTCGGTCATCGCGGCGCGTAGGTCTTCGACGGCACGGGGGCCCTGATTGATCGCGCCTAGCGCATCGACCAGCACGACTTGGCGGTCGATCTTGGCAAAATGATCGCGGAAAAACGGTTGCACGACTTTGCGTTTATACGCCTCGAACCGCCGTGCCATTTCGCGCAGCAGCGATCCGCGGGGGCCACCCTCGCCGGGCAGGGGCGCAAAGGTCAGCACCGGCGATCCGGCCAGATCACCGGGCAGCAAAAACCGCCCCGGCGTGCAGTCGGAATAGCCATTGGCCCGCGCCTCTTGCAGATACCCGGCAAAGCTGGCGGCAAGCGCCTGCGCCGTGGGCTCATCAAGGGCCGCCTGCGCATTCGTGCCTGCAACCAGCGCGCGGTAGGCCTCTGCCTCGTCGCGCCCCTCGATCCGTTTGAGGACCTGCGCAGACCATTGCGTATAATCCACGTCCAGCAGTGCCAGATCCAGCAGCCATTCGCCGGGGTAGTCCACAATATCCAGATGGATCGTGCGCGGCCCCTGAAACCCTGCGAGCAGGCCGTTCGGGCGCACGCGCAAGGATAGGCGCAGTTGCGATATCGCGCGGGTGCTTTCTGGCCAATGGGGCGTGGGGCCGGTCAAAGCGGCAAGGTGGTTTTCATACTCAAAGCGCGGCACCGTATCGTCTGGCTGGGGCTGCAAAAACGCGGCCTCGATCCGCCCTTCGGATGCGGCGAGCAATCCCGGCATACGACCACGGTCCAGCAGGTTCGCCACCAGCGAGGTGATAAAAACCGTCTTGCCCGACCGCGCCAGCCCGGTGACGCCCAAACGGATGACGGGTTCAAAGAACGCTTCTGACACGCCGTCTTGAACGTTTTCCACCTGCCGCCAAATACCATCGGCAATTCTTGAGAGTACCAAAGCCTGCGCCCGCCCTTACCTTACTGTTGAAAGTGAACATAAGCACGGGGTGCAGGGATTGCCAGAAGCCACCACCCACGCTAAGCCCGCGCCATGTATCGCTATGCCCTGAAAATCGAATACCACGGCGCGCCCTTTCACGGGTGGCAACGCCAGAACGACGTGCCCTCGGTTCAGGGCGTGATCGAGGCTGCGCTGGCCAAGATCGAACCCCGCGATCACAACATCGCAGCGGCGGGCCGCACTGACAAAGGCGTTCACGCAATAGCACAGGTCGCCCATTGCGATATGGAACGTGACTGGACCCCGTTCAGATTGGCCGAAGCGTTAAACTATCACATGAAGCCTAATCCGGTGGCGATTGTGGACTGTGTGCAGGTCGATGACACATTCCACGCCCGTTTTTCCGCTCAAGAGCGGCGGTATTTGTTTCGTATCCTCGTGCGCCGCGCGCCGGTGGCCCTGCAGGCGGGGCTGGTCTGGAATGTGAAAAAGCCGCTTGATCTGGATGCTATGCGCGAAGGGGCAAGCCATCTGCTGGGCAAGCATGATTTCACGACATTCCGGTCGACGATTTGCCAATCCGTGACGCCAGTCAAAACCGTTGACCGTCTGGACATGACATTGGTGGACACCCCTGTGGGCCCCGAACTGCATTTCGATGTGCGTGCACGGTCGTTCTTGCACAACCAAGTCCGCAGTTTTGTTGGCACGCTGGAACGGGTCGGCGCAGGGTCCTTGCGCCCCGAAGACGTCAAAACCATGCTTGAGGCGCGCGACCGTCAGGCCTGCGGGCCGGTATCACCGCCCCATGGGTTGTACCTGTCCCATGTCGGATATCCCGTGGATCCGTTCGCGGGTTAGGTTTTGGCGATCGGTGCCCAGTCGCCGTGATGTGACCCGTCTTGATCCAGACGTTCAAACCCATGCGCACCAAAGAAATCACGTTGCGCTTGGATCAGGTTCGCGGTGCCCCGCCCGCGTCTGATGCTGTCATACCACGCCAAAGACGCGCCAAGCGCAGGCACTGCCACACCAGACAACACAGCCGCCGCGACGACCCGCCGCAACGCCCCGATTGATCCGTCCAGCAGATCGCGAATAGCAGGGGCAAGGATCAGTTCGCCGCCGGGCAGTTCACTGCGGAATGCGGTCGCGAAATCATCCAAAAGGGCCGACCGGATGATACATCCTGCACGCCAAATCTCGGAAATGCGCGCCATGTCCAAGTCCCACACAAATTCGTCAGATGCCGCGGCTAAAACGCGAAAGCCCTGCGCATGGCCGATGATACGTGCAGCCAGCAAGGCCTGTTGCAGGTCATCCGCATCCGGCATTGGTGTCGTTTGCGCGTTCGCCGCCAACAGCGGTTCGGCGATCTGGCGGGTTTTCTTTTCGCTCGACCAGCCGCGCGCGCCCACGGCTGCCTCGATTGTGCTCGCCGATTGGCCCAGTTTCAGCGCCTCGATCAATGTCCAGCGGCCCGTGCCTTTCTGGCCCGCTTGGTCCTTGATCACATCGACAAGAGGGCTGCCCGTGGCGGCATCCGTAGTTTGCAAAGCTGCCGCCGACACCTCGATCAGATAGGAACTTAGCCGCCCGTTTTGCCAGCTTTCAAACAGACGTCCAATGTCGGCTGCGTCTTGCCCGCCCGCGTCGCGCAAAATGCCGTAAACCTCTGCGATCATCTGCATATCCGCGTATTCAATGCCGTTGTGCACAGTTTTGACGAAGTGGCCCGCACCGTCGGGGCCCAAATGATCGACGCAAGGCTCCCCTTCGAATTTGGCGGCGATGGCTTCGACCATGGGGCGCATGTGTTGCCAGCTTTCTTTGGTGCCGCCCACCATAATCGACGGGCCATGTCGTGCGCCCTCTGCCCCGCCGGAAACACCCATGCCAACAAAATGGCATCCGGTCTTTTCAACCGTAGTGGACCGCCGTCTGGTGTCATGGAAATCAGCGTTGCCGCCATCGATGATCGTGTCACCGCTGTCGAGATGCGGCAAAATCACGTCGATCATCGCATCCATTGGCGCGCCGGACGGGATCATAAACAGAATGCTACGGGGCCGCGATATCGCACCCACAAATTCAGCCAGATCAGCAGCACCGGTAAACTGCGCAGCAAGGGGGCCTGATGCCGCAATAAACGGGGCGATCCAATCCGCTTCCTTGTTGCTGACCGCCACCTTGAAGCCATGTTCGGCAAGGTTCAACGCCAACGCGCTGCCCATGGTGCCCAAGCCGAAAACCCCGATATCGGCACTGGTTTCGCGGTCTTTCATAACTATATCCCTTCCAAGGTGGCCCGCCCAAAGTGGAACGCACAGCGCGCAGCCGCAAGGGGCCAAATCCTAAGAAATTGATTCCTTTTACAAATTCGTTTACAACTTAGGGATAAAAACCAAAAAACGATCTATTGGCAGGTAATAAAATGATGCACGTATTAAAACGCGCATGGGATGAAATGTTTCTTCCTATGTGGCAGCGCCCGAAACGGCTGCAAGTGGCAGCGCTATGCTATCGCGAGACCAGCAAAGGCAAACAGGTACTGTTGATCACAAGCCGTGACACCGGACGGTGGATCGTGCCAAAGGGTTGGCCCGTTGACGGGCTTGATGGCGCCGAAGCCGCCCTGCAAGAAGCGTGGGAAGAAGCCGGTGTTTCAAAGGCCGATATCGAAAGCGACCCAATCGGGTATTACGATTATGACAAACGTCTGGATCACGGGTTAACCACACCTGTAAACGCGCAAGTATACCTGACGCGCGTCCGGAACCTTGAAGACAAATACCCAGAGGTAAATGAACGCAAACGCAAGTGGTTTGCGCCCGCAGAGGCGGCAGAGCTGGTGGACGAACCGGACCTGCAGGATATTCTGCGCTCGCTTTGATCTTTTCTGCGTTGGCTGCGCGGTCCTTCGGCGCAGACTTGTATAGCTGTCCCGTTTCTGGCAGGACGCGCCAATTGTATTGATTGGAGCAGCTATGAGTGACGCGCCAAAAGGCCAGCAATGGAAGACGCTAGACACTGATCTGCACCGTATTTCGCGGGTGGAACAAGCCGCAACCTATGCCGCCCGCCCGATGGTCGGTTTTGGGATTGCGCTGGCATTTATCGTATTCGCTGCGCTTTCTGCGGGCATTTTCCTTGGCTATTCGTCCTCTACTTACGTGGTTATCGCCGCTGCCGCCTTTGGTGCCTATATGGCCGTCAATATCGGGGCCAATGACGTTGCCAACAATATGGGCCCCGCCGTCGGTGCCAAAGCACTAAGCATGGGCGGTGCCATTCTGATCGCCGCCATCTGCGAAAGCGCCGGCGCGCTGCTGGCAGGGGGCGATGTTGTATCGACCATTTCAAAGGGGATTATTGACCCGACATCGGTTGCAGATGCGCAGGTGTTTATCTGGGCGATGATGGCCGCGCTGATCTCCTCCGCACTATGGGTGAATTTGGCCACATGGGTCGGTGCGCCTGTATCCACAACCCATTCCGTAGTCGGGGGCGTGTTGGGCGCGGGCATCGCTGCCGCGGGCCTGACGGCTGTGAATTGGTCATCGATGAGCATGATCGCCGCAAGCTGGGTCATCTCGCCCGTCTTGGGTGGCGTCGTTGCCGCCGGGTTTCTGGCGCTGATCAAAGCAAAAATCCTGTACCAAGAAGACAAGATCGCCGCATCACGCCGCTGGGTCCCGATTTTAGTTGGCGTCATGGCGGGCGTTTTCGCCACCTATCTGTCGCTTAAGGGTCTGAAAAAGATCGTGCATATCGACATGGGCATGGCGCTGTTCATCGGCTTGGTTCTGGGGATCGTGGCCTATGCCGTGTCGCGCCCCGCTATTTTCCGCGCTTCTGTAGGCATGGAAAACCGCAACAAATCCGTAAAGATATTGTTCGGCCTGCCGTTAGTGTTTTCAGCCGCATTGCTCAGCTTTGCGCATGGGGCCAACGACGTCGCCAATGCGGTTGGCCCCCTGGCCGCGATTGTCCACGCGTCCGAGTTTGGTGGTTTCGAAGCCAAAGTATCCATTCCCACATGGGTCATGGTGATCGGTGCCTTTGGCATCTCGTTCGGGCTGTTTTTGTTCGGACCAAAGCTGATCCGCATGGTCGGCAGCCAGATTACCAAGCTGAACCCGATGCGCGCTTATTGCGTGGCATTGTCGGCGGCCATCACCGTGATTGTGGCGTCGTGGTTGGGGTTGCCCGTCAGTTCGACCCATATCGCGGTCGGCGGCGTCTTTGGCGTTGGGTTTTACCGCGAGTGGCATATGGAACGACGCTTGCGCGGCCCCGATGCCACCATTGTCCGGGTCAAACGCATCGCCGTCGAAGAACGCCGCCGCCGCAAGCTGGTACGCCGGTCGCATTTCATGACCATCATTGCTGCTTGGGTGATTACCGTTCCGGCAGCGGCTACGATGTCTGCGCTTATCTTTCTCATACTGACGGCGATTGTTCACTAAATCTGAGTAGGTGTTAGGTGGGGTATCCCCTGCCCTGTCGCCTGATTGATGTGTTTCCGCACGCGTGTGCACAGCGGGGTCGGTACCGATTTTTCAGCGCCCAGCCTGACGATCACCCCTTGCAGCGCGTCGATCTCGGTCGGTTTTCCGGCCTCAAGATCATAAGACATCGACGTACGCGCCGTGGGGTCGATTGTAAGCATCTTGGCCGCGCCCCGTTGAAAGATCGGCGTAGGGAGGCGCAAAACCCAAGGGATCGACGCAGATGGCAGCGGTGTTGAGGATTTCGTTTGAATGCCATGGGCCTTGAGCACCTTTAGCGCCTCGGCCATCTGCGCGGCCATGACCAAGCGCCAAGGACGGCTGAGCAGTTGCGCCTGAAGCGTCAAACCCGACAAGGCGTTCAGCGCATTGTTCAAATTGATCAACAATTTTCCCCATTGAACGGCGGCGATGTCATTGCTGTTTTCAAACACCAGATCAGGGTGCGACAGGTGATCAGCCAAGGGCATCTTGCCCGCCTCGATCACAATGTTCCCGCTGGTGGAGCGGTGGTACGAACCGGGACCTGCAGGCACCACGTTGAACGGCACCATACCTGCGCTGACATCATGGCTGGGTAGGATATCGCGTAGGGTTTGCGCTGCCTCCAGCCCGTTTTGCAGGCTGATCACAACAGCGTCTTTGGGGGCGTTACGACCGATTTCCTGCGCCATCGCAGCAGTATCTGCCGTCTTGACCGTCACTAAAACCAGCGCCTCCGTCTGCAGACAATCTGGATCATCGGTCAGCGTCAGGTTTTCGGCGGGGACATCCACGTTTAACCCGGCAAAGTCCGTCAAATGAAGGCCATGTTCCGAGATCTGGTCCATGACGCGGCGGCGCGCAAGCAATGTCACATCATACCCGCGCGCCGCCAAAAGACCGCCCACAAAGCAACCGATCGCCCCTGCACCCGCAACGACGATGGGCTGCTTTTCCATCATTTACCCAAGCACCAGCGCATGATCGATTTCTGCGCGTGCAAGCGGTTTTCAGCCTCGTCAAAGATCACGGAATTGGGGCCATCCATAACCGCGCTTGTCACCTCGTCATCGCGGTGGGCGGGCAGGCAGTGCATGAACAATGCGTCCGGTTTGGCCTTGGACATCAGCCCGTCATTGACCTGATAACCGCGCAATTGGTTGTGCCGACGTTCGCGCGCCGATTGCGGGTCATGCATGGAAACCCATGTGTCGGTGACCACCAGATCGGCACCCTCGACCGCTTTGTTCGGGTCACGTTCGGTGGTGTAGAGACCGTTCAAGGCGGCCTCAGGATCCAAGGTCGGCGGGCCGGTAAAGACCAGCTCGAAGTCAAAGCTTTTGGCCGCATGGGCAAAGCTGGCAAAGACATTGTTGCCGTCGCCGGACCAGACGACCTTTTTCCCTTTGATCGGGCCGCTGTGTTCCTCGAACGTCATGATATCGGCCATGATCTGGCAAGGATGCGTGCGGTTGGTCAGCCCGTTGATCACGGGCACGGTAGCGTATTCGGCCATTTCCAAAAGCGTCGCTTCTTCGAAGGTGCGGATCATGATCAAGTCGACATAGCGCGACAGAACACGTGCCGTGTCGGCGATCGTCTCGCCGTGACCCAGTTGCATATCCGCGCCGGACAGCACCATGGTTTGGCCGCCCATCTGGCGCACGCCCACATCAAAGCTGACGCGGGTACGTGTTGATGGCTTTTCAAAGATCAGCGCGACCATATGGTCTTTGAGCGGTTGTTCATCGTCAGGCGCACCGCGTGGACGCCCCTGGCGATTGGCCTTCATCGCGGCGGCGCTGTCGATGATACCGCGCAGATCAGCGGGGTCGGTTTGGTGGATGTCTAGAAAATGTTGCATAGGTTATTCTTCTGTTTGAAAGGACGGGGGGCCAGCCCCCCGAACCCCCCGGAGTTTATTTGGCAAAATGAAGATCAGGCAGAGGTCAGGCTGCTGGCGGTTTTATCGAGCCGCGCGATCGCTTCCGCGATCTCTTCATCGGTGATTGTCAGAGGTGGAAGCAGGCGGATCACGTTGTCGGCAGCCGGTACGGTGACGATTTCATGTTTATAGCCGGCAGCGACCACATCGCTGTTCGTTGCTTTGCATTTAAGGCCCAGCATCAGCCCGTTGCCACGCACGGCTTCGAAGACATCGGGATGGTTGGCAACTAGACCTTCGAGCTTTTGACGGATCATGCCAGCCTTGCGGTTGACCTCGTCCAGAAAGGCCGGATCGCCGATGATATCAATGACCGCGTTGCCGACGGCGCAGCCCAGCGGGTTACCGCCATAGGTGGACCCGTGGGTGCCCGCCGTCATGCCTGATGCCGCGTCTTCGGTGGCCAGCACAGCGCCCAAGGGGAAGCCACCACCGATGCCTTTGGCAACCATCATGATGTCCGGTGTGATGCCTGCCCATTCATGCGCAAAAAGCTTGCCCGACCGGCCAACGCCGCATTGCACCTCGTCCAGGATCAGCAGGATGCCGTGTTCATCGCACAGCGCGCGCATGTCTTTCAGGGCTTGATCCGGCACAGGGCGAATACCGCCTTCACCTTGGATCGGTTCGATCATAATCGCGGCAGTATTATCTGTAATCGCAGCCTTGAGCGCGTCGTCATCGCCAAACTCAAGATGTATGAACCCTGGCAGAAGCGGGCCAAACCCTTTGATCATTTTCTCGGAACCCGCCGCCGCAATACCTGCGGAGGAACGGCCGTGAAACGAGCCGGAGAAGGTAATAATCTCGACCCGGTCCAGCTGCCCCTTATCGTAGAAATACTTGCGCGCCATTTTCACGGCCAGTTCGCAAGATTCTGTGCCTGAGTTGGTGAAAAACACCGTGTCGGCAAAGCTGAGGTCGACGAGTTTATCGGCCAGCGCCTGCTGCTGCGGGATTTCATACAGGTTCGACGTGTGCCAAAGCTTGCCCGCCTGTTCCGTCAGCGCTGCGATCAATGCAGGGTGGGCATGACCCAGTGCATTCACAGCAATACCCGCGCCCAGATCCAGAAATCGGCGGCCATCTTCCTCGATCAGCCAGCTGCCTTCGCCTTTGACAAAGCTAAGGGGCGCACGGGAATAGGTCGGCAGAACAGATGGGATCATCGGGATCATCCTTGTGGGGTTGGCCGCATCAAAGCCACAAAAGGCCACGCGAGGCGGAAAGGGTCAATGGAATTTAAGGGGTTTTTGCGGATTATTACCGCATATGATCAAACACACCCCATAGGAGGGATGGCGAAGCTGTGGTCAGCTTTGGCGTCGTCGCGAAATATGTGCTACGCAATTGATCATGCGGTTTTGTTAATGGAATGGACCCGTATTGCATAGCGTAAATTTTACAGCCCACCTATTTTCGTTCAGTTTAAGCCAAAGAGTTCAGTTTTGATGTGGTTTTGCGGCCCCGAATAAGGACACAACCCGCCCAAATTCCGCATCGCGCCTTGCACCCAAGCTGTCAGTGATTAGTATAGGGCCTTGAGATTTTCCAAGGCGGTCCGGAATGGGGCCGCTTTTTAGCTAAGGACGCCAAATGTCTTGGACTGATGACCGCGTAGAGATTTTGAAGAAAATGTGGGGCGAGGGCCAATCGGCCAGCCAGATCGCAAAAGAACTGGGCGGCGTCACCCGTAATGCCGTGATTGGTAAGGTTCACCGCCTGGGCCTGTCGAACCGCACAACGACAGGTGCCGCAGCGCCCGCCGCCGCAGCCCCCAAGGCAGAGGCCAAGCCAAAGCCGGCACCAAAGGCTGCCGCGAAGCCAAAACCGGAACCGAAAGAAGAAGAAGTCGAGGCCGCACCTGCGCCACGGCCAAATCTGCCGGCACGTGCCAAGATTATTCCGGCGGGTCAGCCCCTGCCCCCACAGCCATCTGCAAACGAGATCAGCCCCGAGGCCTTGGCCAAGGTCAGCGAGATCGAGAAGAAGTCGAAAAAGATCGGCTTGATGGACCTGACAGAGCGGACCTGCAAATGGCCCGTTGGTGACCCCGCGACAGATGATTTCTGGTTCTGTGGTCTGCCTGTTCAACAAGGCAAACCCTATTGCGAGGCCCATGTTGGCGTGGCGTTCCAACCGATGAGCGCACGCCGGGATCGTCGCCGGTAACGGAACAAAAAATTTGAGATGATGTAAGGGGGGCTTTGGCCCCCTTTATTTTTGCCCGATAGCGACGGCAAGACTATCCCGCCGCGGTCTTGCCACGCCGGTCATTGCGCAGTTGTGCATAGAGCACGTGATTGCGCCAGCGCCCGTCGATCTGCAGATAGCTTTGCGCGACACCCTCGTATTTGAAGCCGGTCTTTTCCAGCAGCCCACGCGAGGCAACGTTTTCCGGCAGGCAGGCGGCCTCGATCCGGCTGAGGTCCAGGCGCGTAAACGCATAATGAACGGTCGCCTCGATCGCCTCGCGCATATAGCCGCGGCGGGCAAACCTTTCGCCGGTCCAATAGCCCAGTGTGCCCGCCTGCGCTGGTCCCCTGCGGATGTTATCAAGGGTGATGGCCCCGATCAGCGCATTGTCTTTACGCCGGACCAGAAACAACGGCAGCGCTGTGCCACCCGAAACCGACCGCGAGGCCCAATAGACCCGGTTCGTAAAGGATTTACGCGACAGGTGGTCGCTGGCCCAAGACGGCTCCCACGCGGTAAGGTAATCAATGCTTTCGGCCCGCAAAGTGGCCCAAGGCCGGAAATCGGAATGGATCGGAGGGCGCAACGTCAGCCGCTCCGTCTCAATCGCGATTTTCCGTTTAACCAATAGCATCAGGCAGCGCGACGCTCTTGTAGGGCTTCCAAAGTTGGTGCCGCATCGACCGGTCCGTAAAGCGCCAAGGCAGCCGGGGCCGTTGATGCCATCTGTTGGGCAATGTCACGCACGTCGCCTGTGGTTACGGCATCGATTTGCGCAATCGTTTCCTCCAACGGTGGAATGCGATCCCAAATCTGCATCAGTCGCGCCAGACGTTCGGCGCGGTTTGACGGGCTTTCCAGCCCCATCAGCAACCCGGCTTTCATCTGCGCGCGCGCGCGTGCGACCTCGGCAGGTGACATATCTGATGCGGCGCGCTTCATCTCGTCGATGGTGATGCCTGCAAGTTCGGGCAGTTGTTCACCGCTGGTGCCCGCATAGATCGTCATCATGCCTGTGTCGGCATAGGCCCCCGCTTGTGCAAAGATCGTATAGCACAGCCCACGGTTTTCGCGGATTTCCTGAAACAGACGGCTCGACATGCCGCCGCCAAGTGCGGACGCATAAATTTGCGCGACATAGATATCATCAGCGCGGTAGCCGGGCGATTCAAAACCAAGGGCGAAATGCGCCTGCTCAAGCGGTTTGATCTGGCGGATTTCCCCGCCTGAAAACTTCGCAGCGTCCACATCGAACAGCGGCTTGGCTGGCATGTCACCGAATAGTTTCTCGGCCAGTCGAATGATTTCATCATGATCAACGGCACCCGCTGCCGACAGGATCATCTGTTCAGGCCCGTAATGCTGCGCGATGAAACCAGACAGGTCTTCGCGGGTGAAATTGGAAACGCGTTCTTGGGGGCCAAGAATGGTGCGACCCAGTGGTTGATCCGGATACGCCTCTTCCTGCAACCAGTCAAAGATCACATCATCTGGCGTGTCCAATGCCTGGCCGATCTCTTGCAAGATCACGCCGCGCTCGACCTCGATCTCGTTCTTGTCCAAGATCGGATTGCGCAGAATATCGGCGATCACGTCCAGCCCAAGCGCCACATCGTTTTCTAGCACCCGCACGTAATAAGCCGTCACCTCGCGCGAGGTATAGGCGTTGATATAGCCGCCAACGTCCTCAATTGCCTCGGCAATTTGCAGCGACGTGCGCTTTGCCGTGCCTTTAAACGCCATGTGTTCAAGAAAATGCGCGATGCCGTTCTGTTTCGGCGTCTCGTGGCGCGCGCCTGCCGTCACCCACACCCCGATGGAGGCCGAGGCCAGACCGGGCATATGCTCTGTTACGATGCGGAACCCGTTGGACAGGCGGTGTTGTTGCAGGCTCACTGGGCGATGCCCCCTTTGATGATGTCCTTGAGGGCGGCCAGATCGTTGGGCACACGAGTCATACGTTCCTCGCGGTCGAATAAATCTGCCATATGCGGTGGCAATGGTGGGCGCACGCCTGTGGCCGCCTCGACCGCGTCGGGGAATTTCGCCGGATGCGCGGTGGCCAAGGTGATCATGGGCGTCGCCGGATCACGCAGCGCTTGGGCCACGCGCACACCGATGGCTGAATGCGGGCACAGAAGCTCGTTTGTGTTGGCATAGAATTCCTTGATCGTGGCCGAGGTTTCCTCTTCCGACACGCGACCGGACTTGTAGGTATTCTTTAGATCGCGCAGGGCATTGTCGCCGACATCAAAACCGCCCTTGGCCAGATCGTCCATCAAACCGTTGATCGCGTCACTGTCCTGCCCATAGGCGAAATACAATGCGCGTTCAAAGTTCGAGCTGACCTGAATATCCATCGACGGGCTGATTGACGGATGCACCTCGCCCTTGTGGTAGCCGCCAGTGATCAGGCAACGGTGCAGAATGTCATTCTGGTTTGTCGCGACGACCAGATCGGCAATCGGTAGGCCCATCTGGCGGGCAATATAGCCCGCAAAAATATCGCCAAAGTTTCCAGTTGGAACGGTAAAGCTGACCTTGCGATCCAACGCGCCCATCGCCAGCCCTGCGGTGAAATAGTAAACAACCTGCGCCAGCACACGGCCCCAGTTGATGCTGTTCACACCAGCCAGCTTTACGCCGTCGCGGAATTCATGGTCGTTGAACATGTCCTTGAG
The DNA here is from genome assembly GCF_964021855.1 of uncultured Sulfitobacter sp. Lineage (NCBI taxonomy): Bacteria > Pseudomonadati > Pseudomonadota > Alphaproteobacteria > Rhodobacterales > Roseobacteraceae > Sulfitobacter > uncultured Sulfitobacter sp. The sequence goes on along the minus strand of NZ_CAXHZD010000001.1, from coordinate 1,024,290 downwards.
GCGGGCCTGACAATCGTCGAAATCCCCGTCCAGCGCCAAGGCATGCACGTTGCTTTCAGATGGGGTGGTCATCTGGCGGCGCTGCACGTCGGACACGCGGCCATGCGGGTACAGGATAAACACGTCGACATTGTCCAATCCGCGAAATGCCTCGATCGCGGCCGATCCGGTATCGCCAGAGGTTGCGCCGACGATGGTCACCCGGTCACCCTTGCGCGACAGAACCGCCTGAAACATGTGGCCGATCAATTGCATGGCGAAATCTTTGAAAGCCAGTGTCGGGCCGTGGAACAGTTCCAGCAAGAAATGCCCCTGATCCAATTGCACCAAAGGCGCGCGGACCGTGTGGTTGAACCCGGCATAGGCTTTGGCAATGAGCTGTTTGAATTCTTCATCCGTGAACGTGTCACCGACAAAGGGGCGCATCACTTTGAATGCGACGTCTTCGTAAGACATCGTTGCCATCTCGGTCAGGTCTTCGCGTGATAGGGTCGGGATCGTTTCGGGCACATAAAGGCCGCCATCGCGGGCAAGGCCGGTCAGCAACGCCTCTTCGAAGTTCAGAACAGGGGCAGATCCACGAGTAGATACATAACGCATAAGGAAGGTCAGCTTTCGACTTTGGATGCGCCACGGCGGCGCAGGAAAAATAGGCTCATGCCAAGCCAGATGGCGGCAAGAGAGAACCAGGTGATCGCGTATTGCAAGTGGTCATTGGGAATACGGGCTGTATCAACAGGCAGCGCACTTATCCCCGGCTCGGGCAAAGAGCTTGACCGCGCCACCAGCAAGATCGGTAGGGTTTGTAACTGCGCGGCCATTGCACCCACGTCGCGCGCGAACCAGATGTTGGCATTCATGTCTGGCGCGGGGGTAAAGCCATCGGTCTCTTGGGGCCATTGCAGATTACCAATGACCGTCGCAGGGCCGAGGGCGCGTTCGGTGTCTTTGGCTGTGGTAAGGGCAAAGCCGCGGTCGACCATGATTTGGCGGCCATCTTGCAATTGGAACGGCGCGATAATGCGGTAGCCTGCACCGATGTCCTTTTGCGACACCAGCACGTGAATTTCGCCGTCCTCTATGACGCCATCTGCGGTAATCGGCAGATAGGCATCGGTCAGCGGGTCGACAGTTTCAGGCAGCGTGACAGGTGTTGCGGTAATACGCGCGTTGATATCGGCGATGATTGCCTGCTTCCAAGCAAGCCGCTGTACCTGCCAGACCCCAAGAGAGATCAGGATAGCAGCCCCCCCAAGGCCGATAATCAGCAGGAATAGCGTGCGGCGCATACGGCTCTCTTGTGGTTGGTTACCGCCGGGGCAACATCAAGACAAAGGCGCGCAAGGTTCCCCTTACGCGCCTGTTGCTTTTAGTGATTACCTGCCGGTTTGCAAGCAGGCGGGGCGTTTAGATGCCCCACATGTAGACGGCGAAGAAAAGAAACAGCCATACCACATCAACAAAGTGCCAGTACCATGCTGCGGCTTCGAAACCAACGTGCTGCTCGGGCGTGAAATCGCCCCGCATCGCGCGGATCAGACACACGGTCAGAAAGATCGTGCCGATGATCACGTGAAAACCGTGAAAGCCGGTTGCCATAAAGAAGCTGGAGAAGAACAGATCACCGCCAAAGGTCCAGTCATCATGCGCAAGCAGCTCATAGTATTCGTAGGCTTGGAACGCGGTGAACATCAGGCCCAGACCAATCGCGACGGCCAGGCCAGTGACCAGGTCTTTGCGGTTGTTTTCATGCACCAAAGCGTGGTGCGCCCACGTGACCGCACAGCCGGACAGCAACAAAATAAGCGTGTTGATCAGCGGCAGATGAAATGCGTCAACGGGAACAATATCAGGCTGAACATAGGTGGAGCCGAAGAAGGCATCCATCGGGTACAGCGCTTCTTTGAAGAAGGTCCAGAACCATGCAACAAAGAACATCACCTCGGACATGATGAACAGGATAAAGCCATAGCGCAGACCGATGCGTACGACGGATGTGTGATCGCCGATCTTGCTTTCAGCGACAACTTCGGACCACCAGCCAAACATGCAATAGAGCACGCCCGCCAAACCAGCAAAGAACACGAACGGCGTGATGTCGTGCATCCAGAAAACGATGCCGGCCAGCATGGCACAGCCAGCCAAAGAGCTGAGCAGCGGCCATGTCGAGGGCGCTAGAATGTGGTAGTCGTGGTTTTTTTCATGGGCCATGGTGGCGTCCCTCACCTTTTGCTAATTCAGGTTTGTCTGGCTGCCTTGATCAAGGGCGGCATATCCCTCGGGCAAATCAATTTCATAGAACGTATAAGATAGTGTGATCGTATGTACATACTTGCCATCAAGGTCTTTGACGATTTCCGGATCGACAAAGAAGCTTACCGGCATCTGAACCCGCTCGCCGGGGGCAAGCACCTGTTCAGTAAAGCAGAAGCATTCGATTTTCTCAAAGAATGGACCAGCCGAATAGGGCGTGACGTTATATGACGCCTGCCCCGCAATCGGCTTATCGGTCGGGTTATATGCCTCGTAAAAGGCAAGACCCGTTTCACCGATGCGCAGTTCCATCTCGGTTACGGCAGGCTTGAATTCCCACGGCATGCCCTGATTCAGGCTGCCGTCGAAACGGACTTTGATCGTCTGATCAAGGATATCGCCTGCATTGGCGCTGACCTGGCCCGGCGTGCCGCCGAACCCTGTAACCTTGCAAAACCAGTTGTAGAACGGCACAGACGCCCAGGCCAGCCCGCCCATCAGCACAACGACTGATACGGTCTGCGCCACAGTCTTTGCCGGACCGGACATGGCCATCAGTTGCTCTCCTGCGTTTGGATGGCACCACCGGGCAGATCACCAAAATCGATATTGGTAATCTTAACAAAGGTCAGGGCCATCACCAGCAGGACGAACGCGCCCAGCATCAGGCCAATGCCCAGATTGCGGCCACGGCGCCGTGTGTGCAGCTCGTGTTCGACGCGAATGCTCATGACCAACCTCCTAGACCATAGGGACGCAATGTGGCCTCGGCCAAAATCGCACCGAAGTGCAGGAACAGATACCACAGGGACAATCTGAAAAACTTGCGTTCGACCAAAAAGTTGTCGGCCTCGCTGTCGTCCTCGTTACGCTTCCAGATTTTCACAGCACCAATCAGGAACAGCACATTCAATACGACAGCTGTCACCAGATAGATCGGCCCGCCAATCGATGTGAACCCGGTACCAACGGCAAGGATCACCAGCAAAACTGTATAGGCAAGGATATGGCGGCGCGTGGATGGCCGACCATGGGTGACGGTCAACATCGGCACCTTGGCATCGTCATAATCATTACGCATGAACAGCGCCAAAGCCCAGAAATGCGGCGGCGTCCACATGAAAATAAGCGCGAACATCAGCCACGCCTCGACCGAGAAACTGCCCGTTGCGATAATCCAACCGATGACAGGTGGAAACGCGCCGGCGGCACCGCCGATGACGATGTTCTGCGGCGTCGCACGTTTCAGCCACATGCTGTAGAAAACAGCGTAAAATAGGATAGTGAACAGCAACATGCCCGCGGCCAGCAAATTCGCCGCCAGCCCCAGCATCATCACCGACAAGCCAGACAGCGCGATACCGATTGCCAATGCCTCTCCCGGTTGAACACGCCCCGACGGGATCGGACGGCCTGCGGTGCGGCGCATGATGGCATCGATATCGGCATCCCACCACATGTTCAAAGCACCAGACGCGCCAGCGCCAATCGCCACGAACAAGATCGACGCGAAGCCAACGACAGGGTGCACGGATACAGGTGCCGCCAACATGCCGACCAGCGCGGTGAAAACGACCAGCTGCATCACACGTGGCTTCAGCAGTGCGAAGTAATCGCCCAGCTGCGACTCGTAGTCGCCAGAAGTGGTTGTGCTCGTGTCTGACATGTCAAAAACTCATATACAGGAGGGCCGGGCCACGCAGCGCGCGCCCCGGCATCTTACATTTAGTTACTTCGACGCGACGGTCAAAGGCTGTGCAATACCTGCGTATTCGGCTTTCGCCTGACCCAGCCATTGGGCGTATGCCGCCTCGGAGACGACTTTGACGGTGATCGGCATATAAGCATGCGCGTTGCCGCACAGCTCCGAACACTGACCAAAGTACACACCTTCTTTTTCAGCGGTGAACCATGTTTCGGCCAGACGGCCCGGAACGGCGTCTTGTTTCACGCCAAAGGCGGGAACCGCCCATGAGTGGATCACGTCAGAACCGGTGACCTGAACAACAATTGTCTTGCCCACGGGGATCACGACAGCGGTGTCGGTCGCCAAAAGGAACTGCTGCTCGGTATAGCCTGCGGCTTCTAGCTCGGCGACGACCTCGGGTGTTTTGCGGTTTTCACCGCCCAAAGCCGGGGCACCGATCATGTAGCTGTCAAAGCCGAAACCATCGTCCACGTATTCATACGACCAGTACCACTGGTTCCCGATCGCCTTGATGGTCAAATCAGCCTGCGGAATTTCCTGCTGGCGGAAAAGGATCGGCAGCGAATAGGCACCGATCAGTACAAGGATCAAAATCGGCGCAATGGTCCACGCGATTTCAACCGGAGTGTGGTGCGTAAAGGACGCTGCGGTCGGGTTGCGCTTTTTGTTGTAGCGGAACGCGACCCACAGGATCAGGCCCGTAACGAACAACGTGATCAGCGTGATGATCACCAAGATCAGATAATCCAGATCATGAATGTCTTGTGCGACGCGGGTTACAGCAGGCTGAAAGCCCATTTCCCCGTCAATCGGTTCCCCGATGATTTCGAGGCCATCGATGCGAAGGTTTTCCTGTGCCCATGCGGGGGCGGCAGAAAAGGCGGCCATGAGACCTGAAAGTTTAAGAAGATGTTTCATATGTCGTCCTGATCTTGTGACCATTGATAGCGAATCTTAGCGGCAGGTGCCGTTTTGGACCACGTGCCGTTGTAATCTCTATGCTTACAATCATATTCTAACTTCAAGATAAAGACTTCTGCTTGTGTCAAACGGACGCGAAGCGATCTTTTTGACACAAATCAGGGAACATCTTGATGAGCCAACCTCGTTTTAACCCTTTTGAGGGTGACCTTGACCGCGACACGGCCCTTGCGGTGCTGAAAGATGCCGTTGCAGGCGCGGATGACGGCGAATTGTTCTTTGAACGGCGTCGGTCTGAGGGGCTGATGTTTGATGATGGTCGCCTAAAAACAGCAAGCTACGATGCATCTGAGGGATTTGGCCTGCGCGCCGTACGCGGCGAGGTCGCTGGATACGCACATTCGTCGCAAATCACCGAATCTGCCCTGCGCAGGGCCGCCGAGACCGCGCGTTTGGCCGTCGGTGACGGTGGCGGAACATGGGCTGATGGTCCAACTGCGACCAATCGACACCTCTATACAGATGAAGATCCAATAGCCGGTGCGACATTCTCGGTAAAAGTCGAAACACTTCGTGAAATCGACGATTTCGCCAGAAGTTTGGACAAACGCGTGGTGCAGGTGTCTGCCTCTATATCCGCGTCGATCCAAGAGGTCGAAATTCTGCGCCCCGAAGGCACGACCGTCCGCGATATCCGACCCATGACGCGTGTTAACATTTCCGTCATCGTTGAACAGGACGGGCGGCGTGAAAGCGGCACTGCCGGTGGTGGCGGGCGCGTCGGGCTGGACGGTTTGATCGCGCGATCCGATTGGCAGGCAAAAACCCGCGAAGCCTTGCGTGTTGCCTGCGTTAACCTTGAGGCCGTCCCTGCCCCCGCGGGCATGATGGATGTCGTGTTGGGCCCCGGCTGGCCCGGCATCCTGCTGCACGAGGCCATTGGCCACGGGTTAGAGGGTGATTTCAACCGCAAAGGCACCAGCGCATTTGCCGGGCTGATGGGCCAGCAGATTGCCGCCAAAGGGGTGACCGTTCTGGATGATGGCACGATCCCTGACCGGCGCGGATCAATTACCATCGATGACGAAGGCACGCCATCGGCCAAAAACACATTGATCGAAGACGGTGTTTTGGTCGGCTATATGCAAGACCGCCAGAACGCGCGCCTGATGGGCGTGAAATCGACAGGGAACGGACGCCGCGAATCTTATGCGCATATTCCGATGCCGCGCATGACCAACACCTATATGCTGGGCGGTAACGTCGCCCCCGGTGATATTGTCGCCGACCTCAAGGATGGTATCTATGCGGTCGGATTTGGCGGCGGGCAGGTCGATATCACAAACGGCAAGTTCGTGTTCTCTTGTACCGAGGCATATCGTGTTCAAAATGGTGTTGTCGGTGCGCCGGTTAAAGGCGCGACATTGATCGGTGACGGGGCAACCGCCCTGAAACAGATCCGCGCCATCGGTAATGATCCGACGCTAGACCCCGGCATGGGCAATTGCGGCAAGGCTGGTCAGTGGGTGCCTGTCGGCGTAGGGCAACCTACCCTGATGATCGGCGGCCTGACCGTCGGCGGTGCCGCGACTTAATTGATTTTCCCCAGCCCATTTAGTGAAAATGGGCGGGGAACCCTTCACGCGTTGTTAACCAGGTCTGCCTATACCTGATTCTGCAACAAGCGGAGACACGGGATGACTGACAAGGACCACAATCCTTCTTCCACTCACCCCCCAATCCCACCCACCTCGGAAGACGAAAGTTTTGCCCGTCTTCGTTTGTTGCGCTCGCGCCGGGTCGGCGTATCAACGTATAAACGACTGCTGACCGAACATGGCACTGCGCAGAATGCGCTGGCCGCGCTGCCAATGGTAGCGCGCGCCGCGGGCGTCCAAAATTACGAGGTTTGCCCCGAAGGGGTTGTTCTTGCAGAACTGCGGGCGGGCAAGGCAGCCGGTGCACGGCTGATCATGCACGGCACAGCGGATTATCCGAAACCCCTTGCAGAGCTTGACGATGCCCCGCCCTTTTTGTGGGTGCTGGGAAATATTGATCTGCTGAACCGCCCAACCGTTTCAATGGTCGGCGCACGCAATGCATCGTCACTGGGCACGCGTATGGCCAAAGCGCTGGCAAAAGGTCTGGGCGAGGCCGGGTTTATTGTGGTGTCTGGATTGGCGCGCGGCATAGATGCCGCCGCCCATCTTGCCGCACTTCCCACAGGGACCATTGCGGTGCAGGCAGGCGGCATCGACGTGATGTACCCCGCCGAGAATACGCAACTGGCCCATGACATTGCAAAATCCGGCCTGCGCGTGTCGGAACAACCGATGGGCCTGCAGCCGATGGCGCGCCATTTCCCCAGCCGCAACAGGATCATCGCAGGACTTAGCCGCGCAACGATCGTGGTCGAAGCAGCGGCCAAGTCAGGCAGTTTGATCACCGCGCGGGATGCCTTGGATCAGGGCCGTGATGTATTGGCCGTGCCCGGTCACCCCTTCGATGCCCGGGCCGCTGGATGTAATATGCTGATCCGGGATGGTGCGGGGTTGGTTAGAAACACCGCAGACGTGATCGAAGCTTTGGGCAAAGAATGCCTGCCTGCGTCCCCCTCCCCTCAACCAGAGCTTAATCTTGCACCCGCCGAAAAACAGGCGACCTCGCAAAGAACGCTGAGGGAGACCGCCGCCCTGCACATGCAAATTCTGTCACGCTTGGGGCCAAGCCCCATCGCCGAAGACCAGCTTATCCGCGATTTGAAAGCCGCCCCAGCCAAAGTCGCCCCCGCCCTGATTGACCTTGAATTGGAGGGCCAGGTGCTGCGCCAGCCCGGAGGTTTGGTTTCGCGGGCGGGATGAGAAATCGCATGCCACAGCTGCGCGCGTTCTCCTGTACAACTTAACGGCAAAACCATTCGACAATCGCATTCATCACGCCGGCACTATTGGCTTGCCGTCACTAAAATATGATACACGCGCAACTTGCATCTGCCGCCGCTATGGGGGAACGGACTGTCCAGTTTCAAACGCCCTGCGCATTGACAAAACACCCGCTACGCCACATGTCACAGCACAGCCAGACCCATTCCAATTGATCCAAGGTACGGAAATATATGCCAGTTGTTGTCGTCGAATCACCTGCTAAGGCCAAAACGATCAACTCTTATCTGGGCAGCAATTACACTGTTCTAGCCTCATATGGCCACGTACGTGACCTTCCGCCCAAGGATGGATCGGTCGACCCCGATAATGATTTCGACATGCTTTGGGAGGTCGCATCGGCCAGTAAGAAGCACGTAAAAGCGATCGCCGACGCGTTGAAGAACGACAACGAACTGATCCTCGCGACTGACCCCGACCGCGAAGGGGAAGCGATCAGCTGGCACCTGCAAGAGGCGCTGACCGCCCGCAAATCGATCAAGAAAGACACGCCGGTCAGCCGTGTGGTTTTCAACGCGATCACGAAATCCGCCGTCACCGAAGCGATGAAAAACCCGCGTCAGGTCGACATGCCACTGGTCGAGGCCTATCTGGCCCGCCGTGCGCTGGATTACCTCGTCGGGTTCAACCTGTCCCCGGTTTTGTGGCGCAAACTGCCCGGTGCGAAATCAGCCGGTCGTGTGCAATCGGTGACATTGCGATTGATCGTCGAGCGCGAAATGGAGATCGAAGCGTTCCGCAACCGCGAGTACTGGAGCGTGAAAGCACTGGTCGCCACCCCGCGCGGTCAGGAATTCGAAGCACGCCTAGTCACCCTTGCTGGCAAAAAGCTGGACCGTTTCGATCTGGGCAACGAAACCCAGGCAGAAATGGCTGTGCAAGCGATTACCAGCCGCGACCTGACAGTCACCAGCGTCGAGGCAAAGCCCGCCAGCCGGAACCCGTCGGCACCGTTTATGACGTCGACCCTGCAGCAAGAGGCTAGCCGCAAATTCGGTATGGGTGCCCGCCAAACCATGAGCACCGCCCAGCGTTTGTACGAAGCCGGTCACATTACCTATATGCGGACAGACGGCATCGACATGGCACCCGAGGCGATGACGATGGCCCGCGATGCGATCAAAGACCGCTTTGGCGCGGAATACGTGCCGTCGGCCCCGCGCATCTACAAGAACAAAGCCAAGAACGCCCAAGAAGCGCACGAATGTATCCGGCCAACCGATATGGCCAAGGATGCAGCCGCGTTGAAATTGACCGAGCCGGATCAGCGCAAGCTGTATGATCTGATCTGGAAACGCACATTGGCATGCCAGATGGAAAGCGCACGGTTGGAACGCACCACAGTCGAAATCGGCAGCAAAGACGAACAGGTCGGCCTGCGCGCGACGGGTCAGGTTGTTCAGTTCGATGGCTTCTTGCGTGTCTATGAAGAGGGCCGGGATGATGTGGTGGATGAGGACGACAAACGTCTGCCCCAAATCAGCCAGGGCGATAAAATGGACAAACGCTCGGTCACGCCCGAGCAGCATTTCACACAGCCGCCGCCACGCTATACCGAAGCCACGCTCGTCAAACGCATGGAAGAGTTGGGGATCGGACGGCCATCGACATATGCAAGCGTAGTGACCACCATCCAAGACCGCGAATACGTGCGCAAGGAAGGCAACCGCCTGTTCCCCGAGGACAAAGGTCGGCTGGTTACGGCATTCCTTGAGAATTATTTCCGTAAATATATCGGGTACGACTTTACCGCTGATCTTGAAGATCAACTGGATAAAGTCAGCGCAGCGGATGCGGATTACAAAGACGTACTGAGCCGCTTTTGGAAAGATTTCTCGGCGGCGATTGCTGAAACGGCCGATCTGCGGATCACCGAAGTGCTCGAGAAGATTAACGAAGTTCTAGAGCCGCATCTGTTCCCGCCGACCGAAGACGGCAGCGACCCGCGTCTATGCCCGAACTGCGGGATTGGGCGCTTGTCGATGCGCACGGCGCGGTCCGGTGGCGCGTTCATCGGCTGCTCGAACTACCCCGAGTGCCGCTATACGCGCCCCTTTGGCCCGCCTGACCCCGAGGCGGAAAAATCTGCGATCCCGCCGGATGGCAAATTGCTGGGTGAAGACAACGGCGACGAAATTCGCGTATTCAAAGGGCGCTTTGGCCCTTATGTGCAGCGCGGTGCCGTCACCGAAGAAAACAATAAACCACCACGCCAATCGGTGCCAAAAGACTGGCCCGCAGAGGAGCTTGAGCTGGACCGCGCATTGATGTTGCTGTCTTTGCCGCGCGAGATTGGGCCCCACCCCGAAGACGGGATTATGGTTTGGGCCAACATTGGGCGCTACGGGCCGTATATTAAACACGCGCCCAGCACGTCGGATCGCGGCGGCACGAATGCCAACCTCGAAAGCCTGGACGAAGTGTTCACCGTGGGTATGAACCGCGCCGTGCAGCTGCTGGCCGAAAAGGTCGCCAGCCGTGGTGGCCGGGGCAAGGCCGCAAAACCGATCCGCGAGATGGGTGAACACCCTGATCTGGGCGGCGACGTGAACATCATGGAAGGCAAATACGGGCCCTATGTGAAATGGGAAAAGGTCAACGCGACCATTCCCAAGGAAGTCGAGCCTGCAGATCTGACTATGGAACGCGCCGTCGAGCTGATCGAGGAAAAGCTGGCCAAGTCACCGGCCAAGCGCAAAGCCGCGACCAAAAAGGCACCTGCCAAGAAAGCCGCGGCTAAAAAACCGGCCGCAAAGAAGCCCGCCGCCAAAAAGAAAGCGCCCGCGAAAAAGGCACCGGCCAAGAAGGCCGAATAACCATTTCGTGAACGAATTGTAATTCATGAATACGTGAATTGCTGCTTGGCCATCCAAGTGTCACCTGTGCAGTGAATGCCACAGCATAAGGAGCACAAGGATGGCCGAGCAGAAGATTTCACGTCGCAAACTCATGACGGTGGCGGGTGCCACAGTATTAATGCCCTCTATTCTTCGTGCCCAATCAGCCGAGCCTGAGAGAGAGGGCGACCCTGTACGCCACAACACATCAAGCTTTACCCAACAACGCTGGCAAGATCACTTTGACGATCTGGGCAAGGCCGCGATCGTCGCCGATACAACATCGCGCGCTCTGCATTTCTGGAGCGGTGACGGCGAGACCTATAACATCTATCCGACATCCGTGCCGCGCAGTGACGAGCTGACCAAACGCGGCTACACCAAGATCATGCGCAAACGGGTTGGCCCAGACTGGACCCCGACCGCCAGCATGATCGAACGCAACCCCGATTTGAAATACATGCCCCCCGGCCCCGACAATCCGCTGGGCACCCATGCGATGTATCTGGGCTGGCCTGCCTATCTCATCCACGGCACCCACGACACGCGCAAGATCGGACGGCAAAGTTCGGACGGGTGTATCGGTCTGTACAACCACATGATCGAAGCACTGTTCGAAATCGCCCCGATTGGCACACAGGTTCGTATCGTCTGAGAAAGACGTCGCGGCCCGGATCAATTGCAGGGTTGCCGGATATTCCGCCTTTCTCATGCAGGATAAAACAGTTTTCAGGCGCATCCATACGGGTGCGCCTGAGCCACATTTGACACCTGCGAAACGTAGCGTCATAGAAGTCGATATGCATGGAGACGCGCGGGATGCCCCCGCTATCGAAAGGACCCGGAATGAAGAAAATTTATGGTAGCGCCGCCGAAGCGCTGGACGGCGTGTTACACGACGGCATGTTGATTGCCGCTGGCGGTTTCGGCCTATGTGGCATCCCCGAACTGCTGCTTGCCGCGATCCGCGACGCTGGCACAAAGGATCTGACCTTTGCGTCCAACAACGCAGGCGTTGACGATTTCGGGATCGGCATTTTGCTTCAGACCAAGCAAGTCAAGAAAATGATCAGCTCTTACGTGGGCGAAAACGCCGAGTTTATGCGCCAATATCTCAGCGGCGAGCTGGAACTGGAGTTCAACCCCCAAGGTACGCTGGCTGAACGTATGCGTGCCGGCGGTGCGGGCATTCCCGGGTTTTACACCAAGACGGGCGTTGGTACTGTCATCGCCGAAGGTAAAGAGCACAAAGATTTCAACGGCGAGACCTATATCATGGAAGAGGGCATCTTTGCCGATCTGGCCATCGTAAAGGCATGGAAAGCGGACGCGACAGGCAATCTGGTCTTCCGCAAGACCGCCCGCAACTTTAACCCGCCCGCCGCGATGTGCGGCAAAATCTGCATCGTCGAAGTCGAAGAGATCGTCCCGACAGGCAGCCTTGACCCCGACACGATCCACCTGCCCGGCATCTATGTGCACCGCATCGTTCAGGGTGATCATGAAAAGCGGATCGAACAACGCACGGTAAGGAGCGCATAATATGTGGGATCGCAATCAAATGGCGGCGCGCGCCGCGCTCGAACTGCAAGACGGCTGGTATGTGAACCTGGGCATCGGGATTCCGACGCTGGTGTCAAACTACATTCCCGAAGGCGTCGAAGTGACCCTGCAATCGGAAAACGGCATGCTGGGCATGGGCCCGTTCCCGATTGACGGAGAAGAAGACGCCGACCTGATCAACGCGGGCAAGCAAACAATCACGGAACTGCCTCAGACCGCCTATTTTGATAGTGCGACATCTTTTGGCATGATCCGCGGTGGCAAGATTGCCATGGCGATCCTTGGTGCTATGGAAGTTGCTGAAAACGGCGATCTGGCAAACTGGATGATCCCCGGCAAGCTGGTCAAAGGTATGGGCGGCGCGATGGATCTGGTGGCGGGCGTTGGCCGCGTGGTTGTTGTGATGGATCACACCAACAAACACGGCGACAGCAAAGTCCTTAAGGAATGCACATTGCCACTGACGGGCAAAGCCGTCGTTGACCGCATCATCACCAACCTTGGTGTGCTGGATGTTGTTGAAGGCGGGCTGAAGATCGTGGAATGCGCCGATGGCGTCACCGAAGAAGAGCTGCGTGCAGCGACCCAAGCCACAATCGTCTAATCGACCAAGACATTAAGAAAAGGGGCGCGCCTTGGTTGGCTGCGCCCCTTTTTCGTGGGCTATTTCATTGCCACGAAAACGCAGCCGTCCGAAATAAGCTCCGGCGGGGTCTGGCACAGCCCTTTGGCCACTTGGAACGCCGCCAATACCTTGGGCACATAATCGCGGGTTTCTGCGAAAGGTGGCACGCCCGCATGGTCGCGTACCGATCCCTCGCCCGCATTATATCCCGCCAGCACCAGAATGGGGTCACTGTCGAAATGGCCCATTAACCAATCAAGGTATTTCACGCCGCCCAAGATATTTTGGGTGGGCTTCATACTGTCATCCACGCCAAAACGCGCGGCCGTGTCTGGCATCAACTGCATCAACCCTTGGGCCCCTGCCCCGCTGATCGCATCTGCGCGCCCCGCCGATTCAACGGTAATCACGGCCAAGACCAACGCAGGTGACACCTTGGTTCCGATGGTTGAGCGTAGGATGTCTATCCCGTTGGCCTGCGCGATCTGTTGCATTTGCTGCATGCGCGGGGCCGGCACCTTGCTGCTTGCAGTGGCAAGCGTTGTCATCGCGACCTCTAGCCGTCCGGGTCCTGATTTGGCTTTCTCGGGCGATACCTTGTCCCAAAACCAGTCGAACTGCCCCGGTGCAGCAGGCGCGATTGCCCCCGATGGCGTGGCCACGACCTGCGGTGTGGTTGGTGCTTGGGGCTCAATGAAGACGTTAATCCTGTTTCGGCTTCCCGGTTTGGGCGGCTTTACACGTTTTGCTTCGAACTGTGGGAAAGGTTTGGGCGCGTCAGCCCAGAGCATTGGCCCCGCCAATACCCCCGCCATGAGCGAGATCGTAAATAATCGAAACATCTTCGCCTGCTTTTTATGCTTATTCTGCTCGATAGGCCGAACATCACATGAAAAACCTTTAAAAACCAGCCAATCATGGCAGGGATTGTGGCTAAATCGCCTTAATCTAAGCCCCAAACCCTGCCGGAACGGGGGATTCAGAAAAAGTTGAAACTTTTTTTCATTTAGATTCAGGCGCGTAAAATTAATCTGCAGTTAATCGTTGCTAAAAGCGCAAATGTCACAATTGACGCCAAATTCATGCCTCATTCAGGGGTCTATATAGCGTCATACCAAGTCGGACAGACGCTGAATAAACAGACGCAGCGCCGCAGACATCGACACGGTTGAGATTGAAATTCTTTGTGATCCTTGGAGGGACATACCATGATGAAACTTATCAAAAACTTTAAAAATGACGAATCCGGTGCCGTAACAGTTGACTGGGTTGTTCTGACCGCCGCCGTTGTTGGCCTGGCCGTTGCTGCATACTCGTCCATCGAAACTGGCGCGTCTAAACTGACAAGCGACACCGAAACTTACATGGGCACTCTGAAGCCAGCCGCACCCACAAGCTAACACCAAGATATGATTGCAAAAAACTTGATTTTTTGACAAAAATTGGCCGCATTTTACACGATAAGATGCGGCCAATTTGATCGAGATTTTAACCCCTAAAGGCATCATTCATGTACAATAAAATCAAAAATTTTATCACCAAGGCCGACGGTGCAATCACCGTTGACTGGGTTGTACTATGTGCTGCCATTGTCTTCTTCGCGCTCATGATCGTTACCGCCACCCGTGATGGCACTGTCGATCTTGCCGACCGGACAATCGTCATGAAACCTGGCGGTTCTTGACCCACAAATATCTACTAGAAACGACCGATTACCCCACAACAAACTATCGGCTCATTAATGCCGCCGCTGCTCCATAGTCAGGCCATAATTTGCCTGCATCTTGGGCGCGATATACGCCAGAAATATTTTTGGCGGATGAATTTACGAGGGAAACAACATGCGGATGTTATTTGGACTGGTCCTGTTGGCGGGCATCGCTCTTGCGGGCGGTGCAGTCTATCTGGCCAAGGGCCGCATCGGCGAATACCAAATGGCAAACGCACAGGCACAGGCCGCGTTGGCCCAGATCGTACCGACCGTTAATGTTTTCGTCGCAGATAAACCCCTGAAATACGGCCAACAGCTTACGCGCGATGATGTCCGCCAAGTCGCATGGCCTGAAAATGCAATCCCCGAGGGCACGTTTCTGGACGCTGCCGTTCTTTTCCCAGAAAACAGCGATCAATTGCGCGTGGTGCTACGTGCCATCGAAAAAGACGAAGCTATCATGGCCGTTAAGGTCACTGAGCCGGGCCAAGACACAGGTCTGACATCTCGGCTGGAACGTGGCACGCGCGCTTTCACGATCATGGTTGACGCATCCAGCGGCGTTTCCGGATTCCTGCGCCCCGGTGACCGCGTTGACGTCTATTGGACCGGCCGCATTAACTTGGGCGGGGCCAGTCAAAATGGATCCGGTGATGTCACCAAGCTGATCGAGGCGGGCATTCAACTGATCGCGATTGACCAAAGTGCGGGCGGCGAACGCAGCGAAGCCGAGATAGCACAAACCGTGACAGTTGCGGTCAAACCCGATCAGGTCGCCGCATTGGCGCAGGCCCAGTCCACTGGCAAGCTGTCGCTGTCGCTGGTTGGGGCAGAAGATGACACAGTCGCCTCCAGCATCGAGGTCGACCAACGCAAACTATTAGGCATACAGACAGAAACCGCAAAGGTAGAAGTCGAAAAAGAACGCGTATGCACAATACGGACGCGCCGGGGTGCCGAGGTTATGGAAATTCCGATCCCCTGCACAAACTGAGTTTCGGTAAATCAAACCAAATGCCGCGCCATGATGCGCGGCATTTGGTCTTTAAAGGCACATGTTGCCCTTAATCCACAGCAAATTGCACCGTTGCATCATTGATTCTTGCAAAAATGGCCAAATACGCTCAAGGTGTGGGAAACGACGGGCAGCAAGACCCACCCCAGAGGCGTGATCACAAAGGCAGGTCACATGAAAATCGATAAATTATTTACAGCGGCC
Source organism: uncultured Sulfitobacter sp. (assembly GCF_964021855.1). Lineage (NCBI taxonomy): Bacteria > Pseudomonadati > Pseudomonadota > Alphaproteobacteria > Rhodobacterales > Roseobacteraceae > Sulfitobacter > uncultured Sulfitobacter sp. The sequence continues at coordinate 1,008,511 of NZ_CAXHZD010000001.1, read as the reverse complement.
TTTTTTGGGCTGACGCTATGTGCAATGCCAGTGATGATGGCCGCCCCGACCGCCGTGCAGGCTGATACCCTGCGCGTGGTCAAAAAGGGTACGAACCGCGCACTTGAGGTTCCGATGAACCGCGCGGTTGTGGTTGAAAGCGACATCCCCTTTGCAGAGCTTAGCATCGCGAACCCCGGCATCGCCGACATTTCGTCTTTGTCTGAACGCACGATCTATGTTCTGGGCAAATCCCCCGGTCTGACCACATTGACGTTGTTGGACGCGGCGGGCCAGTTGATCACGAATGTCGATGTGCGCGTCGCATCGGACATCTCAGAGTTCAAAGAACGGCTGCGGCAGATCCTTCCCGGTGAAAAAATCGAAGTGCGCACAGCGAATGACGGCATCGTCATGTCCGGCATAGTATCATCGACACAGCGTTTGCAGCGCGCGCTGGATCTGGCGGAACGCTATGCACCGGAACGCGTATCGAATTTGATGAGCGTGGGCGGCATTCAGCAAGTCATGATGAAAGTCCGCTTTGCCGAAATGCAGCGGTCGGTTTCAAAATCGCTCAGCGCGTCTTTGGCGCTGGACGGTCTAGGTGCCGCAAGTCGCACCTTGAGCGGCGGCACCAATACAACCAACACATCCGGCGCAATTGCCAATTCGCTTGCCGGATCGACCCCTTCTACAAATACCAATGCGGGCGCGGTCCTGTTCGGCTTTAACGCCGGTTCTACTCAGGTCGGCTTGCTGCTTGAAGCGCTTGAACAAAAAGGCGCGGTGCGTTTCCTTGCCGAACCCAACCTTGTTGCCCTGTCCGGCCAAGAGGCGAAATTCCTGGCGGGTGGCGAATATCCGGTTCCTGTGTCGCAGTCTGATGACCGTGTTTCGGTCGAATACAAACCCTTCGGCGTCGAGATGAGCTTTATCCCCCGTGTCGTCGATAAGGATCTGATCAATCTAGAGCTCAACGCTGCTGTGTCTGCCATTGACGCGTCAAATTCGGTGTCTTTGGGCAATGGCTTTAACATCGCGGCCTTCACCCGCCGCGAAACATCGACCACGGTCGAAATGCGCGATGGCGAAAGCTTTGCCATTGCGGGCCTTTTGCAAGATGACTTTACCGACACCTCCAGCCAGCTGCCGTGGATCGGCGACGTTCCTGTGTTGGGTGCCCTGTTCCGCAGCGCGAACTATCAACGCCAACAGACAGAGCTGGTGATCATCATTACCGCCCATCTGGTAACACCGACCCGCGGAGAGGCTTTGGCCCTGCCCACGGACCGGATCACCCCGCCGACCGAAAGCGACTTATTCCTTAACGGACGGGTGACCGGTGGCACGCGCGCACCGACGAAAGGTGCTGCAGGCGAAGTTGCCAAACAGGATTTCAGTGGCTCTTACGGCTACGTACTGGATTAAAGCGATGAATTCTCAGATCACAGCCAAACTTGGTTCAGCCAGCCTGATCGCAACCCTTACGATGCTCGCCGCTTGCGGGCAAAGCTCGGATCCAGTGTATACGCAGTTCTACCGCGAAGCGGGTTCAATCACTGATATCGGCACCTTTGGCGACGCTACGTTGAACAACCGTCTGATTATGACAGGCGAAAAACAATACACCTTTGATTTGGCAAACCGTTTTGCCAGCGAAGTGCCATCGACAGTGACGTTCGCGTTCAACTCTGCCCAGTTAGACGGGCCGGCGCAGGCGGCTTTGCGGCAGCAAGCGAACTGGATACGCCAATTCCCCGAGGTGCGTTTCCGCGTGTACGGGCATACCGATGCCGTGGGCTCAAACCGCTATAATAAATCGCTTGGCATGCGCCGTGCGCAGGCCGTTATCAGCTTTTTTGCGACGCAAGGCATCGGGCGCAGCCGGCTAGAAGCCGTTGTTTCCTTTGGCGAAACACAGCCCTTGATCGTCTCGCAAGGGCGCGAACGTGCAAACCGGCGAACCGTTACCGAAGTGAACGGTTTCGTAAAGCGCCATCCGACCGTGCTGGACGGGAAATACGCGCAGATCATTTACCGCGATTACGTGGCCAGCGCGGTGCCACCAACACAGTTGACGGGCAGCACGACCGCGCTCGCGACCGAATAATCAACGACGGTGCATTCCAACTGGCGTGCGCCGTAACTGGGATCGCGCCGAAATCACCAATCCGCTGCACGACCCATGATCGTTTCAAAATACCCAACAATAGAAGCTTTTTAGCCCCAATCTCGCCCTAGTTCGCTGAGATATCCTGTGCAACGGGCAAATTGCGACTGGTTAACAGATCCGGCGCAAGCGACCGCAAAGATGTCTAACCCGGCGCTCTGCCATGACGTCTTTGCCAAGCACCCAATATGGAAGGAAGAAAGAGGCCATGGCCAGCACAGTGCCACAGATCGAAGCCCCGCAAATCGTCGCCTGCACGGTCAGTCGTGATGTGCAAAACTTCGACCTTCTGATCGAAGATATGGAAGGAGCTTTGGGCGAATGCTGGGGCGATCTTAGCTTTGCCGAAGCGCTGTCTTTTCTAGGACAACCGGAATCCAAAACCCTTGAGCTCATCGCACTGGCTGTCGATGCGGCGGATGAGGATAACCTTGCCGTGATGGGTCAGGTCATCAGCCAAGCCAAAGCGCAAGATTTGAAGGTCATTCTGATCGCCGAGGACATGAGCCCGGTTTCGCTTCACTCATTGCTGCGCCAAGGCGCGGATGAATTTGTTCCCTACCCGCTTCCCGAAGGGGAATTGGCAGCGGCCATTGAGCGTGTGCGCGCGGCCCCCGTCCAAGCGCCCCAGCCAGAGCCTCAGACCGCGCAACTCACTTCGGGTGCGCAAAAAGATGGTGCGCTGATCGTTGTGCACGGTTTGGCCGGTGGCACTGGCGCGACGACGATGGCTGTAAACCTTGCATGGGAACTGGCCACAGCGGACAAGAAAAACCCTGCCAAAGTATGCCTGCTGGACCTTGATCTTCAGTTCGGATCGGTCGCGACCTATCTTGATCTGCCACCCCGTGAAGCGGTCTATGACATGCTGTCCGAGACCGAAACCATGGACGAAGAAAGCTTTGGTCAGGCGCTTCTGACCTACGAAGAGCGGCTTCACGTTTTGACGTCGCCGCCGGAAATTCTGCCGCTTGATCTTATTACATCCGAAGATGTGAAGCGCATTCTTGATGTGGCACGCAACCAGTTTGATTACGTCATTGTCGACATGCCATCGACCTTGGTCCAATGGACAGAAACGGTGCTGACCAACGCACATGTCTATTTCGCCCTGCTTGAGCTGGACATGCGCTGTGCGCAAAATACCCTGCGGTTCAAACGCGCGCTGCAATCAGAAGAACTGCCGATTGAAACATTGCGGTTCATCCTGAACCGCGCGCCAAAGTTCACTGATCTGACATCAAAAAGCCGCGTAAAGCGTCTGGCTGAAAGCTTGGGCATCTCAATCGATGTGCAGCTTCCCGATGGTGGCAAGCAAGTAACGCAGGCTAATGATCATGGTACGCCCTTGGCCATTTCCGCCCCCAAAAGCCCGTTGCGCCGCGAATTCGCAAAATTGGCCGCCTCTATTCACGAGCTGAAGAACGACGGCGTTAAAGCTGCCTAAGACCGATCAAAGCGTCCGCAAAACCAGAAAGTCGCCCAATGTTTTCTAAATACAAAAAACCGAACGTTGCAGTGCCTACAAAACCGGCGGCCCCCGCAAAAGCGGAACCGCCGAAACCGGCGGACCAACCGGCGATCAAACCTGTCACAATGCGCCGGGCGGCGTCGCCCGCGACGGCGGCCCCGCAGGACCGCGAGCTAAAGCGCAAACAGCGGATGAGCGAGCTAAAGCTGGAGCTTCACCGTGCGCTTTTGGACAACCTGAACCTTGCCGCACTTGAACACGCGACCGAACAGGACCTGCGCCAAGAGATCAACGATATTTCGGCCGAAATCCTGTCCGAAAAATCCATCGTCTTGAACCGCGAAGACCGGGTTCAGCTGAACTCTGAGCTGTATGACGAAGTCACCGGTCTTGGCCCGCTTGAGACATTGCTGAAAGACGATACCGTCAACGATATTCTGGTAAACGGCCCCCAACAGATTTTCGTAGAACGCGCCGGCAAACTGCAACTGACGGACGTCACGTTTAAAGATGAAAAGCACCTGCTGCGGATCATCGACAAGATCGTTTCGGCCGTTGGCCGTCGCGTGGACGAAAGCAACCCATACGTGGATGCGCGGCTGAAAGACGGGTCACGTTTCAACGCCATGGTGCCGCCCATTGCGGTGGACGGCAGCCTTGTATCCATTCGTAAGTTCAAAAAAGACAAGCTGGGCATTGATGATCTGGTGTCTTTCGGTGCTTTTTCGGAGGAAATGGCCGCCTATTTGCAAGCGGCTGTGGCGACGCGCCTGAACATCATCGTGTCGGGCGGCACCGGGTCGGGTAAAACGACCACGCTGAACGCGCTTTCATCGTTTATCGACAACGACGAACGCATTCTGACCATCGAAGACACTGCCGAGCTGCAACTGCAACAAACCCATGTTGGCCGGATGGAAAGCCGCCCGCCCAACGTCGAGGGCAAGGGCGAAGTGACCGCGCGCGATTGTCTGAAAAACGCGCTACGGATGCGTCCGGACCGCATCATCGTGGGGGAAACCCGCGGTGACGAAGTGATCGATATGTTGCAAGCGATGAACACCGGGCACGACGGATCAATGACCACGATCCACGCCAACTCTGCCCGCGATGGTATCAGCCGTTTGGAAAACATGATCGCGATGGCAGGCATTGAAATGCCGCTCAAGGCCGTGCGCAGCCAGATATCAAGCGCTGTAAACCTGATCGTGCAGGCCTCGCGCCTGCAAGACGGCTCGCGCCGCATGACCTCGATCTCGGAAATCACCGGGATGGAGGGCGACGTGATCTCGATGCAGGAACTGTTCCGCTACCAGCGGGTCGGGTTGACGCCTGAAAACAAAATCATCGGCCATTTCACCGCCACCGGCGTGCGCAGCCATTTCTCAGAGCGGTTCAAGATGTGGGGCTATGATCTGCCGTCCTCGATCTATGAACCCACTGTGGTCAAGTAAGGGAACACGTCATGAGCATTGAGCCTATCATCTATGGTCTGATCTTTATCGGCGTTCTGGTGCTGGTCGAAGGTTTGTATCTGGTCGCCTTTGGCAAATCCATCAGCCTGAACAGCCGTGTGAACCGACGTCTTGAAATGCTGGAAAAAGGCACCCGTCGCGAAGAGGTGCTGGATAAGCTGCGCAAGGAAATGCAGCAGCACATGGATCGCAAATCGATCCCGATCTATTCCATGCTGGCTGAAAAAGCGCAAAAAGCCGCAATCGCGTTCTCGCCGCAGCAGTTGGTTATGATCATGGCCGGGCTGTCGATTGTTGCGTTCTTTGGCCTGACGATTGGCACCAGCACCGAACCGCCTGTGCGGATGATTATCTCAATCGGTATCGGCATCGGTGCTGTATATTTCTGGGTCGCCACAAAGGCGAAAAAACGGATGAACATGATCGAAGAGCAACTGCCAGATGCCGTTGAACTTATGGTCAGGTCCCTGCGTGTCGGGCACCCGTTTTCCAGCGCGATTTCCATCGTCGCAAAAGAAATCCAAGACCCGCTTGCGTCAGAATTCGGCATTATCGCGGATGAATCCGCCTACGGGCGCGACGTCGGCGAGGCGCTGAAAGACATGGCGGAACGTCTGGATATGCAAGATTTGCGCTTCCTTGCGATGGCCGTGACCATCCAACAACAATCAGGCGGCAACCTTGCTGAAATTCTGGCTGGGCTGGCCAAGGTGATCCGCGCCCGTTTCAAATTGTTCCGCCGCGTGAACGCCATCACAGCCGAGGCGAAATGGTCCGGCAAGTTCCTGTCGGCATTCCCGATTGTCGCATTGATCGTGATCAAGCTGGGCGATCCGAATTACTATGACGAAGTCATGACCCACCCGCTGTTCGTGCCCGGGTGTATCGCCGTCGTCGTGTTCTTAAGCGCGAACCTGTTGGTCATGCGCAAACTGACAGACATCAAGGTTTAAAGGGGGCTATCGTGGATATTTTCTCGACCATTGATAACATGATGGGCCCGCTTGGGTGGATCATCTTACTGGGCGTTATGGGGCTGATGATGATCGGCGGGACCGTTTTGATGATCCTTCGCCAGCCGGAAGACCCGTTAACCAAACTGAAGCGCAGCCAATCCACCGCGTCTGCGCCTCGGTCCTCGCAACAACGTCTGCGGCAGTCTGACCGGAATGAGCAGCTTCAGAAATTCGCCAAGTTTCTTGAGCCGGAAAACCTGGAAGAGCTTAGCGCCAAAGAGTTGATGCTGCGCCAAGCGGGCTATTCCTCGCGCGATGCGGTGCGGTTTTTCCACTTTGCCCAGATGATCCTTGGTATATCGGGGCTGGTGATCGGGGTTGTCTACGTCAACTTTCTGGGTGGCGGCGAAGGTCTGACAACCCAAAAGATGATGCTTTATACTGTCGGCCCCGGCGGCATAGGCTATTACCTGCCCCGCTACTGGGTGACCAAACGCGCGGCCGAACGCAAAGAACAGATCACCCGTGGTTTTCCCGACGCGTTGGATATGATGCTGGTCTGCGTCGAGGCAGGGCAATCACTGGATCAATCTATCGTGCGCGTTGCAAGCGAGCTGCGCGCTTCTTACCCCGCATTGGCCGAAGAATTCGAAGTCGTCGCCTATGAAATGAAGGCCGGCAAGGACAAGATCACCGTGTTGAACGATATGGGCGAACGGTGCGGCGTTCAGGATATTTCGTCCTTTGTGACCGTTCTGGTTCAATCTGCCGCCTTTGGTACATCCATTTCCGATGCCCTGCGGGTCTATGCAGAAGAGATGCGCGATAAACGCGTGATGCGCGCCGAAGAGGCCGCAAACAAGTTGCCAACCAAGATGACCCTTGCCACTATGATGCTGACAGTACCGCCTTTGCTACTTATCCTCGTAGCGCCGTCCGTACTGGGAATTACACAGCTGGGCGCAGGTACAAGATGATCATATGCCAAAGTCTCAAACGCAGCGCTGCGTTTGTGCTTTGCCTGACAGTTGCCACCGGATTAACCGCCTGTTCACCGGGCGGTTTTCCTGCGTTAGGGGGCCAGCGCAGCGACCCCAGCCCGTTTGCCCCCGGCGTAAACATGCGCAAAGATGCCGAAGACGGGGTCGAAGTGGCGCATCGTCTGATGGCTGCCGGAGAATACGAGCTGGCCATCCGCGCCTTTAACCGCGCGGCACTGGCGACCACACTGAGTGCCGAAATCCTGTCTGGTCTGGGCAGTGCCAATCTGGGTTTGGGGCGCTTGGGACAAGCCGAAAAGCTGCTGCGCGAGGCAGTGGCCAAAGACGCCACCCAGCCCGAGGTATGGAATAATCTGGGCGTGGTTTTGATGGAGCGTGGCAAATTGGCCGAAGCAAAGCTTACGTTTCGTAAGGCTTATGCGCTCGACAATGGCGAAAGTGACGCAATCCGCGACAATTTACGCTTAGCACTCGCAAAAACAGAAAACTCTGTTACGATCCAAAATCAAGAAGACGATTATAAATTGGTGCGGCGCGGTTCGGGTGACTTCCTGATCCGGTCAGTACCATGACCGAGACAGAGCAGTAAAAGGACGCACAAATGCGCCACCCCATTATATTGGCCGCCTGCATTGCAGGCGCGACTATTGTTTCAGGCTGTGGTGACAAGTCTGGTGACAACGCCGTTTCACGTGCATTTCAAGATGTGAATGTCATTGATGAAACCAACCTTAACGATGTGATGCTGACCGTCGCGGATCCGAACGAGGCGGTGAACTACTTTTCCCGCACCGCGCAGGAAAACCCCGACCGGATCGAAATCCAACGTGGACTGGCGAAATCCTTGGTCCGTGCAAAACGCTATCCCGAAGCGGCAAGCGTTTGGGCAAAGATCGTCAAAATGGAAGACGCGACACCGGATGACAGTGTTGATTATGCCGACGCGCTGATCCGCTCTGGCGATTGGGCAAAGGCTGAAAAGACATTAGACACAGTGCCCCCGACCCATGAAACCTATAACCGCTACCGGCTTGAGGCGATTGTCGCTGACAGCAAGCAGGAATGGGAAAAGGCCGACAGCTTTTACGAAATCGCAATCGGCCTGACCATGCAGCCCGCGTCGGTTATGAACAACTGGGGCTATTCCAAACTGACCCGCGGCGAATACAAAGCGGCCGAACGCCTGTTCGGCGACGCGATCCGGCAGGACCCGACCCTGTTTACCGCCAAGAACAATCTGGTTCTTGCCCGTGGCGCGCAGCGCGAATATTCGCTCCCCCCGATCGAGATGGACCAAACAGAACGCGCGCAGCTTTTGCACACGCTCGCCCTATCAGCGATCAAGAAAGGCGATGTCGAAACCGGCAAAGGCCTGTTGCAAGACGCCATCAGCACCCATCCGCAGCATTTTGAAACCGCCGTTCGGTCACTGCGTGCTTTGGAAAACTCGGGCTAACCGGTGATGTCGATCACCGTTTACGCAGCCCTATGGTTCCTGCCCTTCGTCGTGCCCCTGTGCCTCTATGCGGCCTATACGGATATGGCGTCGATGCGGATAACGAACCCGACGGTGTTGGCTTTGGCGGCGGTTTTCGTGGTGATCGGCCCGATTGCGCTGCCCTTTGAAACCTATCTTTGGCACCTGCTGGCGATGGCAATCGCGTTGGTGGTCGGCATTTTTCTGAACGCTGCCGGGGTCATGGGGGCGGGCGACGCAAAATTTATTGCTGCCGCTGTTCCCTTTGTCGCCCTGGGTGATCTGCGTCTTATGCTTGCACTGCTTATGGCCACAATTCTGGCTGCTGCCGCCACCCACCGCGGTGCCAAATACACCCCGATCCGCAAGATGGTGCCCCACTGGACCAGCTGGGACCAAAGCAAGAAATTCCCGATGGGCTTGGCCCTTGGCCCTACCCTTGCCATCTATTTGATCCTTGGTGCGCGTTTCGGGGCCTGATTTACGCCATATTCGCCCGTTAACCAGATCGCGAAATCCGATCCGTTGATCTAAAGGGCCTTGTCATGAATGTGCAAACCTCTGCTGTGATGGCACCACCACCGCCACGCACCATCCAAGACATGAAATTGCCCGTGGTCATGATGCGCGATATCATGATCAAAACCATGTTCCGCAAGAACGTGACACAGGTCAGCGAAACCGCCGACGCGCTGTGCTTGCCGGTGCAGGTCACCCAAGAATTGATCGACATGGCCCGCGACCAACGCCTGGTCGAAGCGACGGGCACATTAAACGCCAATAATAGCGCCGAAATGGGATACCAGCTGACGGATCTGGGCAAATCACGCGCGCTCGACGCCTTGGCGCAGTCCGAATATTTCGGCCCGATGCCTGTCCCGCTTGATGTCTACCGCGAACAAGTCGAACGCCAATCCGTGCGCAACATGCAGATCACCCGCACCCAGCTTGAACGTGCAATGGGTCATCTTGTGTTGCCTGACGAACTGCTTGGCAATCTGGGGCCTGCTGTGTCTGCGGGTCGGTCCATTCTGATGTATGGCCCGCCGGGCAATGGCAAATCCAGCATCTCGAACGGCATCCGCGCCGCCCTCGGCGACGAAATCTATGTGCCGCGCGCAATCGAATATGCCGCGCAGGTGATCACCGTTTATGATCCCATCGTGCATTGCGCCATCGCGCCCGAGGAACAGAACCCCAATGCCCTGCGCCGCATCACCAGCTATGACAGCCGCTATGTGAAATGCGAACGGCCCACGGTTATCACCGGCGGGGAATTGTCCCTTGATATGTTGGATCTGGTGTATAACCCCACGGCCCGCACCTATCAGGCCCCGCTTCAGCTAAAAGCAACCGGCGGTATTTTCATCGTCGATGACCTTGGCCGCCAGAAAGAAAGCCCCCAAAGCATCGTCAACCGCTGGATTGTCCCGCTTGAAGAAAACAAGGATATCCTTGCCCTTCAGTCCGGCGAAAACTTCGAGGTGCCGTTCGACACGCTGGTGATCTTTTCGACCAACTTCCACCCGAACGAAATCTTCGACCAAGCCGCCCTGCGCCGCATTTTCTTCAAGATCAAGATCGACGGGCCGGACCAGAAAAACTTCCTCAAGATTTTTGCGATGGTTGCAAAAAACCGCAAGATGCCTTTGGATGAAGCCACGGTGGTCCATTTGCTCAACACCAAATACCCCACGATCGACAACAGCTTTGCCAACTATCAGCCGGTGTTCTTGATCGACCAGATCATCGCCATCTGCGACTTCGAAGGAATACCCTACCAAATGACCCCCGACCTGATGGACCGTGCCTGGGCCAACATGTTCATCGACGAAGAAGACATCGCGAAATGATGCAATGCGGTCTTTGATCGGCATCGCAGGCTGTGGCCGCATGGGCGCGCCCATGTTGGCTGCACTGCGCGCGGCCGACCTGCCCGCGCGCGGGTACGACGTGGTGCCGTCCGAGGTGGATCACATCACCGACGACATCGCCGTCTTCTCCGAAGACCTTGATACCCTGATCACCGTCGTGCGCGACATTGATCAAACCGATGCGGTTCTGTTTGGGGATCAGAATTTCACCGCCATTCCCAGCCTGCGCCGCATCATCCTATGCTCCACCCTCAGCCCCCGATATGTGCTGGGTCTGCGCGACCGTGTGCCGTCTCACATCACGCTGATAGATGCACCTATGTCTGGCGCGCAAATCGCCGCTGAACAGGCGCGGCTCAGCTTTATGCTGGGCGGTGACAGCGATGATCTGCACGCAGCACAGCCACTGTTCAACGCAATGGGTAAGCATTTCCATCATATGGGCGCGTATGGCGCAGGCATGCAGGCCAAGGTCCTCAACAACCTGCTCGCCGCCAGCAACACCGCAATGACCCGGCTCGTACTGGACTGGGCCGATCAATCAGGTCTGGACGAGGGCAAGCTCCTGAACCTGATCCACACGTCCTCGGGTCAGAACTGGTTCGCATCCGGTTTTGATGACATCGAATTCGCCCGCGACGGCTTTGCCCCCGACAACACCATCGGTATTCTGGTCAAAGACGTCGCCAGCGCCCTCGACGCGGCCCCAACGGGCACCAACACAGCGCTCCCCGAACTCATCCAAACAGCCATCAAGAACCTCAAGCCTCGCCCCTGATTTCATTTTGCCATGTAAACTCCGGGGGTGTGGGGGCTGGCCCCCACTCGAATTCTGCGACAAGGCTGGCCCCCAAGCAGACCCATGCTATCTAAACACCATGCATTCTTTACCGCCCCAATTCACCCAATGGTTCGCGAGCAAAGGCTGGACGGTTCACCCCCACCAGCAAGACATGCTCGACCGTGCAGATGCCCCGGCCTTGCTGCTGATCGCCCCCACGGGCGGCGGCAAGACGTTGTCCGGTTTCCTGCCCACCCTTGTCGATCTGGCCGATGGCGATCACGAAGGGATGCACACGCTCTATATCTCCCCGCTCAAGGCGCTGGCCGCTGATATCAAACGCAACCTCACCACGCCGGTCACCGAAATGGGGCTGCCGATCCGCATCGAAGATCGCACCGGCGACACCTCGCAAACGCGCAAACGCCGCCAACGCGCGGACCCTCCACATATCCTGCTGACCACCCCCGAAAGCCTCGCCCTGCTCACCTCCTACGAGGATGCACCGCGCATGTTCAAAGGCCTGAAACGTGTGGTGATTGACGAAATCCATGCGCTGGCCGAAAGCAAACGCGGCGATCAGCTGATGCTGGCCTTGGCGCGGCTGCAAACACTATGCCCCGATCTGAAACGTGTGGGCCTGTCGGCCACGGTTGAAGACCCCGCTGCCATCGCCCATTTCATGGCCCGGCACCCAGATCACTGCCCCATCCTCTTGGCCGACCCCGGCCCACCCCCCGACATTCAAATGCTCCGCACAGCCGAGGCACCCCCCTGGGCTGGTGGCGGTGCGGCCTATGCGATTCCCGCCGTTCTTGATCAAATCCGCCAACACAACACGACGCTGATTTTTCATAACACCCGCGCACAGGCCGAGATTTTCTTTCACAACCTGTGGCTGGCAAATGACGACAGCCTGCCAATTGGTATCCATCACGGCTCTCTCGACCGTACACAGCGCGAACGTGTCGAGGCCGCAATGGTACGCGGCGATCTGCGGGCAATCGTTTGCACCGGCAGCCTTGATCTGGGCATCGATTGGGGTGATGTCGACCTGGTGATCCAGATCGGCGCGCCCAAGAATGTGAAACGTCTTGTCCAACGCATCGGACGCGCCAACCACCGATACAATGCACCGTCCAAGGCCCTGCTTGTGCCCGCCAACCGGTTCGAAGTCGTCGAATGCGTCGCCGCACTCGAGGCCGTGTTGGATGGCGAGCTGGACGGAGAACCGCGCGGCCTCGGCCCCCGCGACGTATTGTGCCAGCATATCCTGATCGCGGCCTGCGCAGGCCCGTTTGACGCAGATGCGCTGTTTACCGAAGTGATCTCTGCCGGGGCATATGCCACCCTGACACGAGCGGAATTCGACGCCTGTCTCGATTTTTGCGCGACCGGCGGATACGCCTTGCGGGCCTACGACAAATGGCAACGGCTCGCGCAAAGGGACGGTCTGTGGTCTTTGCGTGATCCCCGCAGCAGCCAGCGCATCCGTATGAACATCGGCACTATTCAGGACACCGACACCCTCAAAGTCCGCATGAAACGCAACCGTGGCGGCAAACCGCTGGGCGAGATCGAAGAAGGCTTTGCCGCGTCCCTTACGGCTGGCGACACATTTTTGATCGGCGGCCAGATCGTGAAATACGAAGGCCTGCGCGAAATGACCGTCGAGGTCAGCCGCGACTCCGCCAAAAAGCCGCGCATCGCATCGTTCATGGGCACGAAATTCGCCACCTCAACGCAGCTTTCTGCACGGGTCCAGCGGATGTTCACCCAAGACAGCTGGCCCGAACTACCAGATCACACGGCAGAGTGGCTGACCCTGCAACGCGAGGTCAGCCAGTTGCCGCAGCCCGGCCGCTTGTTGATCGAAAGCTTCCCCCATGACGGGCATGCGCAAACCGTGTTCTACGGCTTTGCGGGGCGCAACGGGCAGCAAACGCTTGGCCTGCTGCTCACCAAACGGATGGAGGACCTTGGTCTGCACCCCCTCGGCTTTGTCGCAACGGATTACGCCACATTGATTTGGGGCCTTGATCCGGTTACGGACCCCACCCCTTTACTCGATCCGATGGCGCTACAAGACGGGCTGGATACATGGCTGGCTGGCAATGCCATGATGAAACGAACCTTCCGCGCCTCTGCCGCGATCGCAGGCTTGATCGAACGCAACACACCCCAGGCCCGCAAGTCTGGCAGGCAGGCAACGTTCAGTTCCGATATCCTCTACGACACGCTTAGCAAATACGACCCCGACCATCTCATGCTCGACATCACCCGCCAAGAAGCCCTGCGCGGCTTGGTCGACTTTGGCAGGATCCAAGAGATGCTCGCCCACATTGATGGCCGGATCGATCATAGGATTCTGCCCAAAGTCAGCCCCCTTGCAGCCCCCCTGTTTCTAGAGATGGGGCGCGTCCCGGTGAAGGGCGAAGCAGAAGAACGCTTGCTTGCGAGGGAATCTGCCCGGTTGATGGAAGCATCAGGACTGGCCAATATTACGCCCGCCCCTTCGGACAAACCCCGGTGGCGCGTCGGGTGGTAAACACGACCCCCTCAAAAGGCTGCAACGCGCGGGTTTTGAGTATTTTTAAAAGGGTGAAGATCGGAAGACGTCCCGGTTAGACACAATAGCCCTTCCAAGACGCCTTCACCCTTTACGGCCATCGGCTCTCCAGCCTGTACCGCACTGTGAGCATAATCTCTGCGTCGTTAACGGCGCGTGAACGCCTTCGGCTTCACCCTTTTACAAATACTCATAGCGTCAGCCTATCGGCCAATGGTGACGCCTGCATCCCTCTTGCAGTTGGCGCATCAATACCCCATGAACGAAGCATGAACTTAGGCTATGATTTTTCTCTGTCCGGCGCGCGGTTGACGGCGCTTGGCTCTGGCGCGCTTTGGTGGGCCGAGCACGGGTTGCTGTGTATTTCCGATCTGCATTTGGGGAAATCCGAGCGCATCGCGCGGCGCGGTGGCACCACGTTGCCCCCGTATGAGACGCGCGATACCTTGACCAAACTGGCGCATGATCTTGAACGCTGTGATCCGCAGATTGTTATCACATTGGGTGACAGCTTTGATGACTTAGGCGCGGCAGAAGCTTTGCCTGCCGACGAGCGTGCTTGGATCGCCCGATTGCAAGCTGGCCGCAAATGGGTCTGGATCGAAGGCAACCACGACCCCGGCCCTGTAGAACTTGGCGGGACACATCTGAGCGAGTTTAAACAAGACGCATTGGTTTTCCGGCACATCGCAACACAGGGCGCGCAGGGCGAGGTTTCGGGGCATTACCATCCCAAAGCCGCGTTAAGCCTAAAGGGGAGAAACATCTCACGGCCTGCGTTCGTCTATGATGATACCCGCCTGATCTTGCCTGCCTACGGCACCTATACCGGCGGGTTGAGGACAAGCGCGGATCCACTCCGCTCGCTTATGTCGCCGCAGGCCTGCGCCATTCTTACGGGGCCTCACCCCACCGCTGTGCCAATGCCGCGATAGACGTTTGCATGTTCTTCGGAATATGCCAGCTTGGCGCAAAAGGAGCACCACATGGACGCAGCGATAAAGACCCGAATTCACGCCAGTTTTGATGCGCAATCCATGATGGCAACCTTGGGGGCCACACTAGCGGAAGTGTCGCTTGGCACTGTCAGAATTGAAGCACCCATTTTGCCAATCGCGCTTCAACAGCAGGGGTTCGGTCATGCGGGCCTGACGTTCTCTATCGGCGACAGTGCGGCTGGCTATGCTGCCTTGACCAGTCTGCCGCTGGACATGGAGGTCGTCACGGCCGAGATCAAAATAAACCTGATCGCACCCGCGCGCGGCGACCGGCTGATCGCGATTGGCAAGCTGATTAAGCCCGGCAAACGGCTGTGCGTGGTCACATCGGAAGTATTTGCGGTTGAGAACGGCCAAGAGAAACTGATTGCGATCCTGCAAGGCACGATGGTGCCCGTGCCCGCCTAGATAAGGCCCGCCTCTATCACCGCTGGTCGAAAGCTCCGGCTGACAGGGATTTCTTCCCCCGACTTGAGCACCAAGAAATCGCGCCCTTGGACACGGCGGTGCTGCGCGACGGCATTTGTGGCGACCCAATGTGATCGATGGACCTGCAACCCATCTGCAGCTTGCAGCGCGGCAACAGCATCTTGAAGGCGCAGCAGCACAAGCGCGCTGCCCTTCTGGGTTACCACATTCAAGTAATGATCCTGCGCTTCGATCCTGATCAGCGGGCCGCGCCGGTCCAGCGGAAGGTGCCGCAGAAACGCCGCCTCTGGATCACGCACTGGCATCTCAGCTTGTGGTATAAAAACATACCGTGCCAAGGCGACCCCGCCATGCACGACCAGCACAGTCACCGCGATGATCACGCTCAGGTACAACAGCTGGCCCGCGCCGCGCCACTCTGGGAACACCCAGCTGTTCAAGGCGTGAATAAGCGCTGAAAGAGCAATAACAAAACCGCCCCAAAGCGCGATGTGTTTCCAAACAGGCGCGCCCTTTGCCGCGTACAGCACTAGCGCTGATCCGAACACTGACAGCGCAATGACCCCCACCCAATAGATCAACCTAAGTCCGGGCGTCAAAGCGTCATGAGTGCCAAACGGTCCCGCAATCGTGCTTAGCACAGTTGCCAGCACCCAAGCGCCAAGCCACACCAACTGGCCTTTTCGTTCACGACGCGTCGATGACATTCTTAAACCCAACCTGCAATTCACGAAGCCCCAGTGCCGTTCGCGCAAACCCGCTTGGGCTCAGCACGCCAAGTCTGACACGCAAGGGGCAGTGAACACAACGGAGTTTCCAAATGTCCCTGTCCCCGCTTTTGAACGCCAGCTTGGTAATTCAGATCCATACGTTTCTTGCCATTGCTGCGGTCATCCTCACCATCGCTATCTTTACACTACCACGCGGGTCCACCGCGCACCGCTGGATCGGATGGACTTGGGTCACCCTTATGGCAATCGTCGCACTTAGCAGTTTTGGCATCCATGAGATTGGCCTGATCGGCCCCTTTGGCCCGATCCATATCCTGTCGGTCTTTGTGCTATTTCAGCTGGCGGTGAATGTCCGTGCCGCCCGAACCAGAAACATCCGGGGCCACGCCCGGGGCATGAAGCTGCTGACCCTAGGCGCGCTTGTGGGCGCAGGGGCCTTCACCTTCCTGCCTGGGCGGATCATGTATCAGGTGGTGACCGGCGGTTAAGCGGTCAGCCCCTCAGGCTCGGCCAGACCATTTGCGCGGCAACAAGCAGTGACGGTATTGGCCAACAGGCAGGCAATCGTCATCGGGCCAACGCCACCGGGCACGGGGGTGATCGCACCCGCAACTTCGACACAGCTGGCGAAATCCACATCACCTACCAGACGTGTTTTGCCTTCGCCCTTTTCCGGCGCGTCAAGGCGGTTGATCCCCACATCGATGATGGTGGCACCGGGCTTGATCCAATCACCGGGGACCATCTCGGGGCGGCCAACGGCGGCGACCACAATATCCGCACGACGCACGACATCTGCCAAGTCTTTGGTCCGCGAATGGGCAATCGTCACGGTGCAACTGTCATTCAGCAAAAGCTGCGCCATCGGTTTGCCTACGATATTACTGCGCCCGATAATCACCGCGTCCATGCCAGACAGGCTGCCATGGTGGTCACGCAACATCATCAAACACCCCAGCGGCGTGCAAGGCACCATCGATTTTTGCCCGGTCCCCAACAACCCGACATTCGAGATGTGAAACCCGTCGACATCCTTGGCAGGGTCAATTGCGTTGATCACCAGATCTTCGTTCAGATGCTTGGGCAACGGCAGCTGCACCAAAATCCCGTGGATTTCCGGATCAGCGTTCAAATCAGCGATCAACGCCAGCAAATCAGCCTCGGCCGTATCAGCATCCAAGCGATGCTCGACCGATTTCATCCCGACCTCGACGGTCATTTTGCCCTTGGAACGCACATAGACTTCGGATGCCGGATCGGACCCAACCAAGACAACCGCCAGCCCCGGCGTGATCCCGTGATCTGCCTTCAGCCGCGCCACATGGGTGCCAACCTGCCCCCGCACGCGGGCTGCGAACTCTTTGCCGTCAATGATCGTTGCTGTCATGGAAACCGTCCTTCATCTTCTCTGGCTCTTAAATATCCCTGCCAGAGGCAGGAAAGGGCGCGGGGGTATTCCCCTGCACCCTTTTCATAAGGCTTTAGAACAGACCTTCAACATCACCGACGTCATTCAGGCGAATATTCTCGGCTGATGGCACGCGCGGCAGCCCCGGCATGGTCATTATTTCACCACAGATCGCCACGACAAACCCGGCCCCTGCAGACAGACGCACCTCGCGGACCGGAATGTTGAACCCCGTTGGCGCGCCGCGGCGTTCAGGATCGGTGGTAAAGCTATACTGCGTCTTGGCCATACAGACCGGTAGATTGCCGTATCCCTGTTCTTCCCAATCCTTCAACTGGTTCAGGATTTTTCCATCCATCACTGCCGCATCTGCGCGGTAAATCTTGGTCGCGATAGTGTTGATCTTATCGGCAAGGCTCATCTCGTCCGGATAGATCGGGGCGAAATTCGCCTCACCCTTTTCGATGACTTCAACCACTTTGGTTGCTAGATCCGCTGATCCTTCGCTGCCCAGCTCCCAGTGCCGTGACAGGATCGCTTCTGATCCCTGGCTGGCGACATAATCCTTAACCGCCTGCACCTCGGCATCGGTGTCGGTGACAAAGTGGTTGATCGCAACAACCACGGGCACGCCAAAGGATTTCAGGTTCTCGATATGCCGACCAAGGTTCGGACAACCGGCCTGCACCGCTTCGACGTTCTCGGCCCCCAGATCGGCCTTGGCGACGCCGCCGTTCATCTTCATCGCGCGCACGGTGGCGACGACAACCACACAAGACGGGGCCAGCCCGGCTTTGCGGCATTTGATGTTCAGGAACTTCTCAGCCCCCAGATCCGCGCCAAAGCCCGCTTCGGTTACCACATAATCCGCCAGCTTCAGCGCCGTGGTTGTGGCAATAACCGAATTACAGCCATGGGCGATGTTGGCAAAGGGACCGCCATGCACAAAGGCTGGGTTGTTCTCAAGCGTCTGAACTAGGTTCGGCTGCATCGCATCTTTCAGCAGCACGGTCATCGCGCCATCCGCCTTGATATCGCGCGCGTAGATCGGTTTGCGTTCGCGGGTATAGGCGACGATCATATCGCCAAGTCTCTTTTGCAGATCGCCTAGGTCTTTGGCCAGACACAAGATCGCCATCACCTCGGACGCGACGGTGATGTCGAAACCGGCCTCACGTGGGAAACCGTTTGATACGCCGCCCAGCGATGCGGTGATCTGGCGCAGGGCGCGGTCATTCATGTCGACAACCCGCCGCCACACGACGCGGCGCAGGTCGATCTCGAGATCATTACCCCAATAGATATGGTTGTCGATCATCGCGCTCAGCAGGTTATGCGCCGAGGTGATCGCGTGAAAGTCACCGGTAAAATGCAGGTTCATCTCTTCCATCGGCACGACCTGAGCATAGCCGCCCCCCGCGGCCCCGCCCTTCATGCCAAAGTTCGGGCCCAGCGACGCCTCGCGGATACAGATGGCTGCGTTTTTGCCGATACGGTTCAGCCCGTCGCCCAAGCCAACGGTTGTGGTTGTCTTGCCTTCGCCTGCGGGTGTCGGGTTGATCGCAGTCACAAGGATCAGCTTCCCATCGGTGCGGTCCTGAACCGAGTTGATGAAAGACTGCGATACCTTGGCTTTGTCATGCCCGTAGGGCAGCAGATCATCGCTGCTAATGCCCAGCTTTTGGCCGATTTCCTGAATGGGTCGCTTTGACGCTTCCCGTGCTATTTCGATATCGGTCTTAAAAGCCATTCTGTGATCTCCCTATCGCAGTGGTTGTGTTTTTCCCTGCATACGCGGCCAACACCACATACCGACGGCGCATTTCCGACATTTCCACCGCTTGATGCGGCGATCAGGCCGCCATGCGTTTCATTTTGTATCTATTTTTTATGTTTTCCCGCGATCTGGCCGCTTTAGCTGTGCGTCCACGCCCGCTGATCCGGGATGAACAACTGCAAGCGGTCCCCGACTTTCAGCGCCCCTTCCCGCTCGATCCATCCGGTCACACCGCGTCGGCCTTTGGCTGCCGCTTTGAACTGGGGGCCGTGGCCGGGGCTGTCTTGTTCAATCTCGCGTCCGGGCAACACGCAGGGCCGATTTTCCATATCGATCGTAATCGTCGCCCCCGAAACCGCCTGAAGCCGCGCACTGGGCGGAACATGGGTAAAGTCCGGTATCCCCTCGATCACCATCGATGTCCCCAAATGCTCAGGCTCCAATGTCTCAAGCCCCATTTCCGCTGCGGTCTGGGCCATTTCCTCGACCGAGAGGATCGACAGTTGGCGCACATTCGCGATCTCGGTCCCTTGGGCATACACATTTTTCACGCGCACGCAGGATGGGCGGGTCAGCCCGGCATGTACGTCTTCTTCAAACCCTGCATAGCTGGCGAAGACTTCATCGCGCGGTTCTGCGCGGATGCCCTTGGCAAGTTTCGGCACGACCCCAAGCCATGTGATGGTGGCCACGAAATCGGTTTTCTTGAGGGTGGGCATCCTGACAATCCTTTAACAAACACGTGCCATCAGATTGCGCGGTGCCGCCACAAAAGAAAAGGCCCCGCTGGTGCAGGGCCTCGTGATTTATTTTGATGGTGCCATCAACAATGTTGATCAGGCCGTCGGTTCAGGCTCAAGCCCACCCGAGGGGGGCGATTTTTTGCCCTTGGCCTTGGGGATCGATGTGACACTTGGCTTGTCCATGCCGCTGGTGTCTTCGCCGTCAGGGTCCTGTGGTGGCTTGCCATCCATGATGCGCTGGATCTCTTCGCCGGTGAGGGTTTCATATTCCAGCAGGCCTTGGGCCAGACGCTCGAATTCTTCCTCATTTTCAGAGATCAGCTTGAACGCACGATCATAGCCGGTGTCGATGATGGCTTTTACTTCGCTTTCGATCAGTTCCTTGGTCGCGGCAGAGACACTAAAGCCACCGGCCCCGCCATTGGCCTGATAGCCAGCAGCAGCTTCGGAATAGTCGATGTTACCGACCTTATCCGACATGCCCATGCGCATCACCATGCCGCGCGCCAACTGGCTTGCCTGCATGATATCGCCCATCGGGCCAGAAGAGACACTGTCGGCACCGTATTTAAAGATTTCAGCCGCTTTGCCCGCCATGGTCATGGCGATCTTTTGTTCGGCTTCGTCTTTGAACATTTGCAGCTTGTCCATTTCAGGCAGGCTCATCACCATGCCCAAGGCACCACCGCGCGGAATGATTGTGGCCTTATAAACGGGGTCACATTTATCCAGCTTCATACCGACGATGGCATGGCCTGCTTCGTGATAGGCGGTTTTCTCTTTCTGGTCTTGGGTCAGAACCATCGAACGCCGCTCGGCACCCATCATGATTTTGTCCTTCGCAGATTCGAAATCCATCATCGCCACGAAACGACGGCCGACGCGTGCAGCTGTCAAAGCAGCCTCGTTCACGAGGTTCGCCAGATCGGCACCGGAAAAGCCCGGTGTACCACGTGCAATGATCCGCAGATCAACATCAGGCCCAAGCGGTGTCTTGCGCGCATGGACGCCAAGAATTTTCTCGCGGCCTTTGATGTCGGGGTTGCCGACGCTTACCTGACGGTCAAAACGACCCGGACGCAGCAACGCAGGGTCCAACACATCTTTGCGGTTTGTCGCCGCGATGATGATCACACCTTCGTTGGCTTCAAAGCCGTCCATTTCGACCAGCAACTGGTTCAACGTCTGTTCGCGTTCGTCATTGCCGCCACCATAGCCGGCACCGCGCGAACGGCCCACGGCATCGATTTCGTCGATGAACACGATACATGGCGCGTTTTTCTTGGCCTGTTCAAACATGTCGCGCACACGGGATGCACCCACACCAACGAACATTTCGACAAAGTCAGACCCTGAAATGGTAAAGAACGGCACGCCAGCCTCGCCCGCAATCGCACGCGCCAGCAATGTTTTACCGGTACCGGGAGGGCCCTCAAGCAATGCGCCTTTGGGGATCTTACCGCCAAGGCGGCTGAATTTTTGCGGGTTGCGCAGGAATTCAACGATCTCTTCCAGCTCTTCCTTGGCTTCGTCGATGCCAGCAACGTCGTCAAACGTCACGCGGCCATGCTTTTCTGTCAGCATCTTGGCCTTGGATTTACCAAAGCCCATGGCCCCGCCTTTGCCGCCACCCTGCATGCGGTTCATGAAATAAATCCACACACCGATCAGCAACAGGATCGGCAACAGCGACATCAGGAATGTCTGGAAACCAGATTGCTGCTGCGGCTCGGCGCGCACGGGCACATCATTTGCCATCAGCAATGACGTGACTTCGGCGTCTTGTGGCATGATCGTGACATAGTCAGAGCCATCAGCACGGCGGAAGCGAACTTGCTCGCCATCCAGCGTGACATTGCGGACATCGCCCGCCTCGACTGCTGTTACAAATTCGGAATAGCTGATTTCGCGACTTTGCAGGCCGCCGGTTGATCCGCTGAACAGGTTGAACAACGCCAACACCAACAACATCAACACGACCCAAAAGGCGAGATTACGCATATTACCCAAGGAAACTCTCCTAAATCCGGGGGACGACATCAAGACGATGTGCCCGTTGTCTATAAGATAGAGACGCTGGGCGCATGTTCAATGCGTTATGTGTGCGGCAAAAAATGTATCTTCACCGCGATTAAGCCGTGCTTGCCAGTTTTGCGGCCAACCAGCAAGGGGTGCAGCGATCAAGCGCGCGCCATTCCATACTGCCGGTGTCGATAAAAGCACGGCACGCGGAATGCCCAAGGCGCGCCAATCTGTGCAGTACTGTAACCCTTCGGCCCCAAGCGCGCAAAGGGTTGGGCTGTCTTTTGGCCCAATTTCGCCCAAGGGCGGCACCAGATGCCATCGGTTATCCCACATTTCCCCCGGTTTTGCCTGCGTATGGGCGACCGCATTCAACTCTCTGAAAATCCAAAGAGTTTTATCCTTTCGCCGCAACTCGCAGCCTTGCAAGGTGGCCGACGGCGCATGTTCAAGCGCGTCCAACACAGACATGATCGCGCTGTTGCGGGGCGCGTAATAGGCGCCGTTCACCCATTTTAACGCATGCACAATAAGGCGTCGGCGCAGTTCGGGATGTTGGGCGGCCAGTGCTTTTTCGCTGATGGCGACAGCGCCCGACTGCAGCGTCACAATATCGCGGGCAATTGTAAGCATTTGATGATTCAGGGCGTCTTTTGCGGCCGACAGGTTCTGCGACACATCGCTGATCGCATCTGCGTCGATTCCCAATTCGGATAGAATCGACAATGCCTTGCGGGTTCGAACACGGTCAAACCGGTCGTCATCATTGCTTGGGTCATCGACCCATCCGATATTCTGCCCGGTCAGATAATCACGTAACTCTAGCCTGCGCGCCCGCAAAAGCGGTCTGACCCATTGCATGCCTTCACGCTCGAAACTTTGTGGCATCGCGGCCAAACCGTCGACACCCGCACGCCGCCCGACTCGCATCAGAAAGGTTTCTGCTTGGTCGTCCATGGTGTGGCCAAGGGCGATGCAATCCACCCCCAACTGCTGCCCCCATCGCGCCAGCAGACCATAGCGGGCTTTTCGGGCCTCGCCCTGCAGATTGCCGCTGCGATCCCAGTCTTTCCAATCAAGCGTATGATGGCTTAGCCCAAGCTGCGCGCAGACAGACGCAACCATCGCCGCCTCGTCGGCCGCTTCGGCGCGCAATCCGTGATTAACCGTCGCAACAAAGATTTTGATACCGCGATCAAGCGCGAAACTGTGCATCAGATGCAGCAACGCCATAGAATCGCTGCCGCCTGAAACGGCGACCCCGATGGCCTTTGGGGGAGTGTTTAGAAACTGGTCAGCGATCAGCCGCGCCAGGTCAACCGTCATTGGATCACTGGCAATTCAGCGCAGCACGCTCGCTTGCGGCTTGCGACACAAAGGGGCTGGTTGGAAAGCGCGTTGCGACCTCGCCCAGCGTCACACATGCCTCTTGAACCTGATTAAGCGCGCCAAGGGCCTTGCCCAAGTGGAACAACGCTTCGGGGGCCGTCGGGCCAACCGGATCAGCGCTAAAGCTGGCAAGGTAGGCGCGCGCAGCTTCGCGTGTATCGCTTAGCCCGCTTAATGCTTCACCCCGGCGCAAATCGGCTTCGGGGCCTAGCGGGCCACCTGGGTAGGTCTGATTAAAGGTCGCAAATTGGTCCGCGGCGGCGCGAAAGTCACCGGCAGCGAGCGCCGCCTTCGCCCGCTCAAAATCATCAGCTTCGCCCACGGCAAGTTCGGCAGTGTTAGTAGGTGTCGGCGCGGTTGTCGGCACATTGGTAACCGGTGCTTCGCCCCCGCCAAGGGTCGAGGTTTCACCGATTGCGCCGACATCACCGCCTTCAAGTTCGACCAAACGGAATTCAAGATCGCCAATCCGGTTTGTACCATCGACAACAACACGGTTGATCTTGTTCTCAAGCTCTTCGGTTTTGGAGGTCAGACGCTGCAGTTCGCTTTCCATCGCGTTCATGCGATCCAGCACGGACCCACCGGTCAGGTTCAAAGATGCCCCGCCGGTGGTGGAAAGTTCGCGCCGCAGCTTTTGAACTTCGACATTTAGAACGGTCAGTTCCTGACGCACATCCGCCAAGGTTTGCGTATCTTGCGCCTGTGCGGCGACAGGCCCAAAGGCCAGCCCCAACACCACCATCATAACAAACCGCATTGTCATTATCCTAACCGTTTCGTTCTAGTTTAGCTCGACAAACCACCGGCCAGCACTGTGACGGCGCGGCGGTTCTTGGCATAGCACGCTTCTTGCGAACACACTTCGATCGGGCGTTCTTTGCCATAGCTGACAGTGCGCAAACGGTTGCCGGCGACGCCGCGTGATACCAGATATTCGCGTGCAGCATTTGCCCGGCGTGCGCCAAGGGCAACGTTGTATTCACGTGTGCCTTGTTCGTCTGCGTGGCCCTCGATGACGGCCTGATAATCGGTGTTGGTGTTAAGCCAGTTGGCTTGGCCGTCCAATGTCGCCTGACCGGCTGGGGTCAATGACGACTGGTCAATATCGAACAACACACGGTCACCGATAGACTGCTGAAAATACGCGGTAGATGCGGGATCATTTGCGCTGCCGGGGATGATGCTGCCGTTTGCGCCGGTCAGGCCGCCCGCACCATTCATGTTATCACCGCCAAAGCGGTTTGGGTTTGTACACGCCGACACGGCAAGCGCGGCGATCAAAAGAGTGCTGGTCAGAATACGGTTCATGGGGTCTGCCTCTGTAAAGTTGGCGTTAATCTAGTTTCATTTGTGTTAGCACAGCGCCTTGGCGTTGGGAATCACCAAGGGTTAGTACTGGAGCGGCGACCATGACGGGTCAGACCCGCCTTCTTGGGTGCGCACAGGTTTCAGGTTTCGGCCCGAGATATCGACGGAGTACAACGAGGACGATCCACCGATCCCTTGGGTTTCGCGCGCAAACATGATCACGCGGCCATTGGGGGCCCATGTCGGACCTTCATCCAAGAATGACGCCGTCAGCAAACGTTCTTCGGAGCCGTCCAAACGCATCACACCGATATGAAAACGACCTTTGTTCTGTTTTGTGAACGCAACAAGGTCGCCGCGCGGGGACCAGACAGGCGTGCCATAACGGCCTTCACCAAACGAAATACGCTGCGCCTCTCCGCCGCTGGCGGACATGACATATAGCTGCTGGCTGCCTGAACGGTCGCTCTCGAACACGATCTTGCTGCCGTCCGGCGAATAGCTGGGTGCCGTTTCAATTGCTGGCGTATTCGTCAGGCGCACAGATTGTCCGGTGCCAATATCCATTGTGTAGATATCGGTGTTGCCCCCTTGGGTCAGCGAATACACAACCGTATTACCCGAAGGCGAGAAACGCGGCGCAAAGCTCATCGTGCCCTCCGCGCTTTCCAGAACGCGGCGTTGCACGGACCCGATATCGAGCACGTAAATCCGCGGGAAACCGCTTTCGTAGCTGGTATACAGAATACGGTCACCCGTGGGCGAAAACCGCGGGGCCAGTACGATCGACGAACTGTCGGTCAGATAGCGCACGTTGGCACCGTCATAATCCATGATCGCCAGACGTTTTTGACGCTCATCCTTGGGGCCTGTTTCAGACACGTACACAACGCGGCTGTCGAAATATCCGCCCTCGCCGGTGATCCGCGAATAAACCGCATCCGCGACCTTGTGTGCCATGCGACGCCAGCCATCGATGGTACCGGAAAATTGCAAGCCAGAGCCTAGTTCAGCCCCCGAGAACACATCGTAAAGGCGAAACTTTACGTTCAGCGTATTTCCCGAAACGCTGACGGCACCAGTGATCAGCGCCTGCGCGTTGATCGCCTTCCAGTCGGCATATTGCACCGGCGCGTTAAAATCGCTGACCGTTGAGATGAACGCACTTGCCGGGATTTCGCGGAATAGACCGGAGCCAACCAGATCTTCAGAAACCACGCGCGCCAGATCGACAGCCATCTGCCCTGCATCGCCGCTTTCGGGTTGAAAGGTTGGCACGGCAAAGGGCAACGGTTCGATCACGCCTTCCGTGATTTCGATCCGCAATGGGCCTTGCTGGGCTTGGGCGGTTCCTGCAACGGCACAGATCAGTGCCAGACACATGCTCAATACTCGTAAAATCATTTGATGCGCATCCTTTCAGGATTAAAGGTCATCTCAATATTCTGCCATTGGCTAAATTTATCTACAGGGAGCTGATATCCACGCGATCCGCAGCGGATAATTGCCCGTCTGGCCGCCTCGAACGCTTGGCCTGCAGCGGCTGGCGAACCACCCGAACTGCTTGTCATGGTAATGCTATTGGTCTGCGGTGTACCATCTTGGTTCATCTGCACGCTGACGATGACGGTGGTGCGCAACGCCTCGGACGATAGCGATCCCACGTTCCAACACGCCGAAACCGCCAGGCGCAGCGATTCTTTTTCGCCGCTCGACAATGGTGGGCCGGATGGGGCTGCGGCCGGCGATGCAGGCGCAGGTGGCGCGGG
This sequence comes from uncultured Sulfitobacter sp., assembly GCF_964021855.1. Classification (NCBI taxonomy): domain Bacteria; kingdom Pseudomonadati; phylum Pseudomonadota; class Alphaproteobacteria; order Rhodobacterales; family Roseobacteraceae; genus Sulfitobacter; species uncultured Sulfitobacter sp. Next base: position 982,178 of record NZ_CAXHZD010000001.1, on the reverse strand, counting down.
TTTCTCCTCGCCGCCCATAGCCTCGGCCAGGGCCGCCGCAACGGCATCTTGATCAACAGCGGGCTGCGCCGGTTTTGGCGTTTCAACAGGTTCGGCGACCTGTGGTGCAGGTGGTGTCGGACGGCGCGCAGGCGGGCGCGCAGATTGATTGGGTGCGGCTTTTGGGGCCTCGGCAGCCTCGGTAACAATCTCTGTTGTTGCCTCTTCGGGTGCCGTTGCTTCCTGCGCCTCTTCCACGACTTTATCGGCCGGGGCATCAGGCGTGGCGGCTTCCTGCTCGATCACGTCAGTGCGTGCCTCTGGGTCAGGTTGTTCAACGGCTTCGGGTGCGACACGGTCAACCGGGCGCGGCACAGCCACAGGTGCAACCTCGGGGACCAGAACGGCGACCTCGGCTGGGGGGTCCGGCCGTTCCGGTGCGGTTTCGCTCACCTCAGTCGCAGGGGGCGGCGGGGTTGGCTCAACAACTTCAGGCTCAGGCTCCGGTGCTTCAGGCTGAATGGGTGTCGGTTGCTGAATTTCAGGTTCCTGTGCCACCTCGGGCGTCTCGGCTGGCGCTTGCGGTGCTTCGGGTTGCGGGACCTCGGTCAATTCCTCAGAAGATTGCGATGCCGCCACGATGGCATCAAACTCGGCTGCAGACAGTACCGACACTTCTTGCATCTGAAATGGTTCTGGGTCCGGCCTGAAAACGCCGCCAAACAGCAAAAAGGCAATCAGCCCGACATGCCCTGCACCAGAAATGTAATGCCCCGTGTGCATGGTTAACCGCCCGACGTCCCTGTGCCGTCCAGCTTTGGGCCACCGGTTTCAGTCACCAGACCAATGTTCGAAAAACCACCTGCGTTCAGGGCACCCATCACTTCCATGACCATGGCATAGGAAACCGCCCCATCCGCGCGCAGGAACACACGGTCGCTTGCGCGCTCTGTCGCAATCGCGCGCAGCTTGGCAATCAGATCATCGCGTTCTGTTGGCGTCTTTTGAATTTGCACGGATCCATCCGCCAAAAGCGTGATGGTCAACGGTTCCTCTTGATCCGAGGGCAAGGCCGTCGCCGCCGTTTTCGGCAACTCAACGGGAACGCCCACCGTCAACAGCGGGGCCGCAACCATAAAGATGATCAGCAGCACCAGCATAACATCCACGAAAGGCGTAATGTTGATCTCGGCCATCGGTTGCGCGCGACCGCGACGCCGCCCACGCCCGCCACCGCCTGATTTTTTTGCGATACCAGCGCCCATCGGTCAGCTATCCAACTGGCGGCTTAGGATGGTCGCGAATTCATCGGCGAATGCCTCGTAGCCGCCCAAGATACGGTCTGAATCCGCACTTAACTTGTTATAAAAGATAACCGCTGGAATAGCCGCCAGCAGGCCAATACCTGTCGCCAAAAGCGCCTCGGCGATACCGGGGGCCACGACAACAAGGCTGGTATTTTGCTGCGATGCGATTTCGATAAACGAATTCATGATGCCAAAAACCGTACCGAACAGCCCCACAAACGGCGCTGTTGATCCGACGGTCGCCAAGACAGGCAACCCCTTTTGCAGTTTTTCGGCTTCCTTGGCGATTGCCACATCCATCGACCGGTCAATGCGCGCCGTGGCACCGGGGATCAGATCACCATCATCACGATGCGACCTGCGCCATTCCGTCATCCCTGCGGCAAAAATCTTTTCCGCCGCCCCGTCCGGATCAGGCCCGATTGTGTCGTACAACCCATCCAAAGGTTCGCCCGACCAGAACGCCCGATCAAAGGCATCCGCTTCGGCGCGGAACCTGCGGTACTGCATGATTTTCTGAACAATGATCGACCACGACCAGAAAGATGCGACCAGCAAACTGATCATGACTAATTTCACGGTGAATGTCGCGCGCAGGAATAACCCCAAGAGCGAGAAATCAATCTCGCTCGCCGCCGCCAGCGTCTCTGCTTCCATCGGTTCTGCTCTTTACTAAAGGCCCCTTTCGGGGCTGTTCCGCCTCAACGGCCCTGTTTTCCAAGGCGCTATTTGGCACAAGCTTAGCCGAGTGCAATGTCGATTGCTAGGATTATGGCATCAAACCGCGTGTCACAGCGGCAGTGAGCGGAGTTTCGCTGGCAATCTACAGGGTTTCCCGCTGCTGGCGATGCAGACAATCGTGACGGCGGCACGAAACAGCAACGTCTCGTCGCGCCAGACCTCTTGAGCCATTTCCATACGTGCTGGCCCAATGGATGTCGCCCATGTGCGCACCTCCAGCAGGTCGTCAAAAACCGCCGGCGCAATATAATCCGCCTCGACCCTGCGCACGGCGAAAACCACACCGTCTGCTTTCATCTCAAGCTGGTCGATCCCGATCTCACGCACCCAGTCGCTGCGCGCCCGCTCAATATACCGCAGATAATTTGCGTAATAGACGATGCCCGCCATATCGGTGTCTTCATAATAAACGCGAATGGGCAGGACATGGGTCATTGGGGTTTGTTTAACCTCGCAAAAAGGCGTAGCGCATGGGATGCATCCTGCGCGACAGGCGGCAATACAGGATCATAAGCCGCCCGCAAAAGCGCGGCAACATCAGGCCGCAGGATCGTCGTCCCCTCTGCCACAGCCAAGGGCGATTTATCTTTAAAGGCGGTATCGGACCAAAGCAGAAAGGACTGTACAATCTGGCTCAGCGCCAAGGTCTGTGCAGGAACAGCGCTTAGATGTTTGTCCATACGTAGGAATACAAAGCAGGCTTTGATCGCGCCATCCTCGTCAAACCGGAACAAGCGGTACTGATTGGCATCGACGTCTTTCAGCTTCTCGACCAAAGGCTTCAAATCTGGCACCAGCCGGTCCAATCCGGGCACGTCCGGCAATTCATCCCATTCCTTGAAAAAGAACATCATCAGATTGCTGCCCAATTCAGGATCAGTCTCAGCAATCTTGTGACCGGACAGCACGCAAACAGCCTCAAGCGCGCCCTTGATGACAGACAATGTCGCATCATCCACCCCGAATACCACGGGGGACACTGGCCGGCCCCAGCGTGCAAATGCAAAATCGCCGCTGGCCCGTGTGAACAGTTTCTCGATATCTTGTGGTGTCATCAGGTCTTCCAAATGGTCTAAAATCCTCGCCGAAGGCTGCGCTGCGTCAGCCAAACAGGTCTGCCCGTGGTTTTGGCGGCGCCATCCCCAAATGGGTCCACGCCTTTTGCGCCAGCATCCGCCCGCGTGGCGTGCGTTGGATCAAACCTTGCTGCAGCAAAAACGGCTCGATCACCTCTTCCAGCGCGTCACGCGACTCCGACAGGGCAGCGGACATTGTTTCAATCCCAACCGGCCCGCCTTGGTAATTCTCGGCGATCAACCGCAGATACCGACGGTCGGCGCTGTCCAACCCCAACCGATCCACGCCCAGCCGCGTCAGCGCCATGTCGGCCAACTCCTGCGTCACGCGGCCATTGCCCTCGACCACTGCGAAATCAACGACGCGCCGCAGCAGACGCCCTGCAATCCGCGGCGTGCCTCGGGCACGTTTTGCGATCTCGCGTGCGCCCCCTTCATCTGCGGGTGCACCCAGCTTGCGGGCATTGCGGTCCACGATGATAAACAACTCGTCCTCGGTATAGAACTCAAGCCGCGTCGGAATGCCAAAGCGGTCGCGCAGGGGCGTGGTCAGTAGGCCCATCCGCGTCGTGGCACCCACCAGCGTAAAGGGTTGCAGCTCAATCCGCACGGTCCGCGCAGCAGGCCCCTCGCCAATCACCAAATCCAGCTCGAAATCCTCTAGCGCGGGGTACAATACTTCTTCGACAGCGGGGTTCAGCCGGTGAATTTCGTCAATAAACAATACATCGCGGGCTTCAAGGTTGGTGAGGATCGCAGCCAGATCGCCAGCTTTGGCCAGCACCGGCCCAGAGGTCATACGAAACCCCACGCCCAATTCACGCGCCATAATCTGCGCAAGGGTCGTCTTGCCCAAACCGGGGGGGCCATGAAACAACGTGTGGTCCATGGCCTCTTCGCGTTGCTTGGCGGATTGGATGAAGACCTTGAGGTTCGACCGCGCCTCGGCTTGGCCCACGAATTCATCCAGCATCTGCGGTCGCAGCGCGCGATCAAAATCCTCTGGCAGCGGGTCGGGCCGCAAGGTGGGGTCGCTATCGATCATTCAATTTCCAAAACTCTGGGGCGGTCGTTTGCCAATGGCCCCACTCTACCCTTTGGGCGCAAGAAGTTTCAACGCCGCGCGGATCAAGGCCGGCGTTTCCGCATCAGGGTTTTCGCCAGCGGCTTGCGCCACCGCCCCTGCGGCATCGCCGGGGCCATATCCCAAATTCGCCAGCGCCGAAAGCGCCTCGGACTGCGCGGATTGGTTCGCCGATGGTTTGGATCTGCTTCTCGGCGCGGATGGCTCGATCACTTGTGCGGCTTCAACCTCGCCATGGGCTTCGGCCAGCGTGCCTGTCATTGCCATGACACCCGGTGCCTTATCCTTGAGGTCCAGAACCACGCGCTGCGCGATTTTCGGGCCGACACCTTTGGCCGCTTTGACAGCATTCCAATCGCCCAATGCGATGGCGCGGCTGACCCCGTCTGGGCCAAGGGCCCCCAAAATCGCCAATGACGCTTTGGCCCCGACCCCTTGAACAGAGGTCAGCAAGCGGTGCCATTCCTTTTCCACAAGGGTCTGGAAGCCGAACAATTGCATCAAGTCTTCGCGCACAACCAAATCGGTGAACAGGGCAACCGCGTCTCCCACACCGGGGAGGGCAGCCAATGTACGGTCAGAGCAATACACCAAATATCCGACGCCGCGCACATCGATCAGCACGTGATCAGGGGCGCGGTAATCGATGCGGCCTGTAATCTTCCCAATCATGCGCTTGCCCTCGCCACGGCTTGCGCCAGCGTACTGGCCCCGCCGTGATGGGCGTGACAGATCGCAATGGCCAGCGCATCGGCCGCATCCGGACCTGCGATTTCGATCCCCGGCAGTTGCATACGCACCATATGCATTACCTGCCCCTTATCGGCATGGCCCACGCCCACAACTGTCTTTTTAACCGTATTGGGCGCGTATTCCCCGACCGTCAGGCCCGCTTGGGCAGGGACCAGCATCGCGATCCCCCGTGCTTGGCCCAGTTTAAGCGTGCCTGCACCGTCCTTGTTGACGAATGTCTGTTCAACGGCGGCGGTTTGCGGACGATAGGTGACCATAATTCTGGTAAGCTGGGCATGCAGCGACAATAGCCGCGACCCAAGATCGGGGCCCTCGGACACACAAACCCCATTTGCGACATGACTTATCCGGCTGCCGGCGACATCAATGACACCCCACCCCATGTTGCGCAGCCCCGGATCGATGCCAATTACCCGTATCATGTGCTTATTTACCTCAGTTTTTACTTATTTTGAGAACTAGCACAAAACACGAACATCCACCAAGGTTTTTCCGACATGCCTTGAAAACGCCGCAATTGCCGACGCTTGCGGCAAAAACAGTACAAAAGCGACACTCGGCACGCTGTGCGCGTCGCCAGCACCTGTCGCAGATTAACCATATTTTATTAGAGGTTTCGGATTTATGCTGCCATGCAGAAAACGCAGATCACACATGCAAGTCTGGGTGTTGTCGGAAGTTTTCAAATTGCCTAGTTGCCGAGCATAACGATGCAACTATCAGCTTTTTGAAATCCAAGGATGACGACAATGTCTATGTTCTACACACCTACAACAAACTACGCGACGGCTTCCACAGTCAACCGCGCATTCTCCCACCTGGGCGACATCATTGCCAGCGTTATTGCCTGGAACGATGCACGCGTAACACGCAACGCTTTGTCTTCGCTGACAGACCGTGAACTGGATGATATCGGCCTGACACGCGGCGATATTGAAAACGTCGCGCTGAACCACTTCGTTCGCTAACGCGCTATGCCAGACCCAAGCCCCAAGGGCAGTCCGCTGGACAGAAAATAGCCACGCTTACCAAACGGTAGCGTGGCTTATTTTTTGGGGTGTTCGGGTTTGTATGGGGGGTTTCGGGGGCGCAGGTGACGTTTCCTAATATCCGCGTCGAGCCCAAAGCGAAAAGCCAGTGTTGATCACCTTATTAAATCGTGACCGTAGCTAGAACCCTCAATTTGACCAATACAGAACAACACCATCGCGTTGCCCGTGGCGTGATACATAATCAAAAATAACATCCTTTTGCATCCAATATCTTGAGATAAAATCAGCATTTATGCAATAGTGACGCGCTATGTCTCTGGCCGCGCTTTGGCCGTTGAATTGATGAAGTCGCTCATGGAGATGGAGTTTTTGAACAAAATTCTGCCAACTCTCGCGCTGAGCAGTTGAAAGCGCATCCAAATTGGTATGTTGTGGTAGGCTAATCGTTGTATGGATGTTTACTTTGCAAACCCAATTCCAACGAACCTGCCACTCCGTCAAACCGGCAGCACCTTTCGGACCTAACTCCGAGAGCTGTGTGAGCATGTCAGTACGGTTGGTGGCAGTCACTTGATAGTAAACGACTTCTTCTGATTCACTTACTGCAAGCGGATACGAAAGGTTTATAACTATGAGGGCCAAAATAGCAAAACCTACGAAGGCACCAACAAATTTCATATCCATAAATCCGTAGTTTTAACGATCTTCCACTTAAAGAGGGAGGTGGCATTTTTCACAAGTGCCTGTCTTGTAGACCTGCTCTGTTGGCTCTCGCCAGAACGTGTGTGCCGCGAAGGTCCGAAAGGTCCGCTTTGCGGACCAACGCTATATGCAGGTCCCACAAATCCGTAACACTCAAACGATAAGTATCTTAAAACTTCACTCTCTGGCAGCTAAAGCCGCGCCGTCCCATTGCCAAATACCAGCCCAACCTTGTTCGACAGCACCTGCGTCACCGGATCGACCTGCAAGAACCACGCGCCTGCGCGCTCAACCAAGGTTCCGTCGCTCAGAGAATTGAGCCGGCTTTGATAGGTTCCCGCCCCGGCGGTGGCCAGTACCAATGCCTTGAAGATGAAAAACAGAACCACCAGCGCTAGAAAGTATTTAAGCGGCGCGCCTTTATCGCGGCGGCGTGGGTGCGCGATGACAAGCCCATCGTTGCGAATGGTGGTGTAATACCCGTTTGCCAAAGCTTTGCGCTGACGATCCAATTGATCAATGCGCGTTCCGAATGGTTGATTAATATCGGCCATAATCGCCTCAAATTACTGTAGGTCCCCACCTTAAGCACTTCAGACAATACAACAGAAATGTGGCTTTTTCTACAAAATTAGATGAATTAAGTCACAAAAAGACGGTCAATTATGGCATCTTTTGGACGGTAAGCGTTGTCCAGTCGCCAATCATCTCTCTGTTCAATAGATTGATGCCGGATTGTGCATAAACCTCAATCACGTCATCCGCCTGCTCGTTCAGGATGCCTGACAGAATCGCTTTGCCGTTTGGGGCCAGCGCGGTTGCCATATCAGGGGCCAGTGCCACCAAGGGGCCTTTCAGGATGTTGGCAAAGATCAAATCAAAGGGTGCCCTTGCGGCCAGATCGGGATGGTCAAAGCCCGCTGCCTCTACGCAGATCAACCGGTCGCTCAACCCGTTCGCCGCTGCATTCGCGCGCGCCACGTCAACGGCGACCTCGTCAATATCACTGGCCAACACGGGGTTCGGCCAAATACGCGCGGCCGCCATCGCCAGCACGGCAGTCCCGCAGCCGATATCCGCAACGCTTTGCCCGACCATGCCGTCATTGGCCAAACGGTCCAGCGCCCGCAGACATCCCAGCGTTGTGCCGTGGTGCCCCGTGCCAAACGCCATCGCGGCCTCGATCAACAGCGGCTCGCAGCCTTCAGGCACCTTATCCGCATCATGACTGCCATAGACAAAGAACCGTCCAGCCTCGACGGGGGAAAGCTCACGGCGCACATGGGCCACCCAGTCGGTTTCTGGCAGTTCTGAAACGACAAAATCCTTTGCGCCCATCGTCGTCGCCAAAATCGCCAAAGCGGTCTGGTCAGGTGCTTCCTCGAAATAGCCACCCACTTCCCACAGGCCCGATCCGTCTTCCATCTCGAACACCCCCACGCCGGTCGGCTCAGGGGTCAGCCGCTCCATCGCCTCGCCCAAGGCATAGGCGGGTTTGCGTCCTTCAAGTGTGGTCAGGGCTGTGAATGTGGGCATAACGCTCTCCGCAATGTTGTTAACGCGGCCTACGCAGGCGCGCCAATCGGGTCAAGGGTGGCTATTGCGCGGCCACGGGCAGCGGGCGCGCAAAAATCGTCTCGTGGCCCGGCATCGGGTGGCGCGGGATCATCAAGGACAGTGCCAAGGATATACCCGCCATCGCCGCAGCCAGTACAAATACCGCCACAGGCGATATCAGCCACAGCAGCCCCAAACCGACGGGCAAGAACACAGCCGCAATGTGATTGATGGTGAAAGCCACAGCAGCAGTTGGCGCGATATCACCCGGATCCGCAATCTTCTGGAAATATGTTTTCAACGCCAGCGCCAATGCAAAGAACATGTGATCGATCACATATAGGGTCGCCGCAACGACAACGCCCCAGCCCAGATAATACACACCGCCATAGGCCAAAAACACGATGATCAACCCGAGATACTCAATCGCCAGCGTACGGCGCTCGCCGAAATATCCGACGGCCCGCCCCAAAAGCGGCGCAAATAGCATGTTCGCGATCAGGTTGATCAAATACAACATCGTGATTTCATGAACGTCAAAGCCGAAGCGTTCAACCATCATAAAGCCCGCAAAAACCACAAAGATTTGCCGCCGTGCGCCCGACATGAATTGCAGCGCATAATACAGCCAGTACCGTTTGCGCAGCACCATCTTTTTAATCTGCGGATGCGGAGCCTCGAACTGCGGATAAGCAAACAGCGCAAACAGCGCGATCACCACAGTGACACTGCCCCCGATCATGTAAACGATGTTGTACGACAGCGACAGCGTGTTCCACAGCGCCATAATCGCCAGATAAGCCACAAGCGTCGCAGCCGAACCCGCGGCCATCAGCCAGCCGATCATGCGCGGCGCATCCTCGATCTTGAGCCATTGCAACTGCAGTGACTGGTTGACTGTCTCGTAATAATGAAACCCGATCGAGCTGAGCATGGTGATCGTCAAAATCCCGCCCATCGACGGGAACCAAGCTGTAACAGCCGTAGCCACCCCAAGCAAAACCAGCGACACCAATCCCAAAACCTGCTCGCGCACAAAGATGATAATCGCGATGACGCCAACCGCCAAAAATCCCGGAATTTCGCGCACCGTATGCAGCAAACCGATGTCAGAGCCGTCAAAATGCGCGACCTCAATGACAAAGTTATTCAGCAGCGCCGACCACGTGTTAAACGCGATCGGCATGGCCAAGGCCATCAGGAACAAAAGCGCTACAGGGCGGCGCCAAAACGGTTGATGCTTGGCATCCTCAAGGGTCACATATTGGGTCATACCTCACCCTTTACGCCCCAATCCTAACCTTGACGAGGTCAAATAAACCGACCCACCGCAAAAGCTGCACAAGGGTCTATATTCCAAATGGAAACAAATCCTCGCCGAAGGCATGTTTTGCCAAACAGGCAAAACCAATAAAGACTCAGTAAAAGCTTTGCGGATCAATATCGACGGCGATCCGCATGTCACCCTTTAGCCGCAACTGCCCGACCCATTTGGCCAGCGCCTCTTGCAGGGGCACGGACTTATCCGCCTTGACCAGCAACCGCACCCGGTGCCGCCCGCGCACCCGCGCAATCGGTGCTGGTGCGGGGCCGTAAACCTGCGCGCCCACAGCTCGCAGCGGCCCGTCCTGGCGCGCTAATTGATTGCCCGCGTCGAAAATCGCCGCAACATCCGGCCCGCTTAAGATGATACCGGCCATACGGCCATAGGGCGGGACACCGGCCTGACGCCGTTCACCTGCTTCGGCCTTCCAGAACATCTCCTCCTCGCCCGCAAGAATGGCGCGGATCACCGGATGGTCTGGCTGATAGGTCTGCAACAACGCCGCGCCCGGTGCCTCTGCACGCCCTGCCCGCCCCGCAACCTGCCGCATCAATTGAAAGGTCCGCTCGGCCGCGCGCAGATCTGACCCCATCAGCCCAAGGTCAGCATCGATCACCCCCACCAATGTCAGGTTGGGAAAGTTATGCCCCTTGGCCACCAGTTGCGTGCCAATAATGATGTCTGCGGCCCCTTCAGCGATGCCTGCAATTTCGGCCTTCAGCGCCCGCGCCGATCCGTACATGTCCGAGCTTAGCGTCGCGACACGCGCGTCGGGCCACAATGCAGCGGCCTCTTCCCCCAAGCGTTCGACCCCCGGACCAACTGCGGCCAGCTTCCCTTCTGCCTCGCAGGACGGGCAGGCATCCGGCATCGGTTTGCTTTCGCCGCATTGATGGCAGACCAGCCGTTTGAGGAAACGGTGCTCCACCATGCGCGCGTCGCAATGATCGCAACCGATCTGGTGGCCGCAGGCCCGGCACAAGGTCACAGGCGCATAGCCGCGGCGGTTGATGAACAACATCGCCTGCTCGCCGCGCTCCAGCCGTTTATCGACCTCTGCGCGCAAGGTGGGCGATACCCATTTGTCACTGGGCAACCCTTCGCCGCGCATATCAATCGCGCCCATCTCCGGCATCACCGCTGGCCCGAACCGCGAGGTTAGCTCAGCCCGCGTGTATTTCCCTGCCTCGGCATTGGCCCAGCTTTCCAAGCTTGGCGTGGCCGACGCCAGCACCACCTGCGCACCGCAAATCGACGCGCGCAACACTGCCATGTCGCGGGCATTATACAGCACGCCTTCTTCTTGTTTGTAGGAGGTGTCGTGCTCTTCATCCACGACGATCAGGCCCAAGTTCTGGAACGGCAGGAACAGCGCGGAACGTGCACCGATGACCACCTGCGCCTGCCCCTGGCCAACCATGCGCCAGATCCGGCGACGCTCGGTCATGGTGGCACCCGAATGCCATTCCGCAGGCTTTGCGCCAAAACGCGCCTCGACCCGGTGCAGGAACTGTTCGGTCAACGCGATTTCGGGCAGCAGCACCAGCGCTTGGCGTCCGGCTTTCAACGCGGCGGCAACGGCCTCAAGGTACACTTCGGTTTTACCCGACCCTGTCACACCGCGCAGCAGTGTTGTGCCATATTTGCCCGACTGCACCCCTTGGGCCAGCAGCGCCGACGCATCTGCCTGGTCTTTCGTCAGCTCCTTGCTGGGCAGGCTTGGGTCCATCCGCAAGAATGGCAGATCACGCGGGCTGTCTTGTTCAACGACGGCGTCTTGGGCCACCAACCCTTTAATCACGGATGATGTAACCCCAGCCATCTCGGCCAGCTCTTTGAGGGTAAAGGACAGGTCGCCATATTCCGCCAGGGTTTCCAGCACCCGACGCCGTGCGTCGGTCATGCGGTCCGGCTCTGACATCCCGCGCCTGTAAATCTTGCGCATGGAGGGCGGATCACCCAACCCCGGCGCGCGGGTGGCCAGCCGCAGCATGGCAGGCATGGGCGTCAGGGTATAAGCCGCCGCTTTGCTTAGGAAGGTTCGTAGCTCCTCGCGCATTGGGGCCGCGTCCATCACGCGTATAACGGACCGGATTTTGGACAGCTCGTAATCGCCCTGCCCTGCGCCCCAGACGACGCCCAACACCTTGCGCGGGCCCAGCGGCACCTCAACGAAAGCGCCCAGATGGCAACCGCCTTCAGGTGCTTTGTAATCCAGTGCCCGACCCAAGGGTTGGGTCGTCAGAACCGCGACCAAGTCACCTTGGTGAAAAAACTCTTGCGATGTCACCAACTGCTCCGGCCTTGGGTTGCGGGAATTAGGGTTTAAGCAGCGCCGCTCATGCGCTAAAGCCATTGCCAACAGACATAGCCATTCGACAACCCTATTCCAACCGGAAGGAAGTAATATGAAATTCTTTGTAGATACTGCTGAAATCGACGCGATTGCGGAACTGAACGATCTGGGCATGGTCGATGGCGTCACCACCAACCCATCGCTGATTCTGAAATCGGGCCGCAACATTCTCGAAGTCACCAAAGAGATTTGCGATCTGGTTGAGGGCCCCGTCTCGGCCGAGGTTGTTGCCCTGAAAGCAGACGACATGATCGCCGAAGGCCGCAAGCTGGCCGAGATCGCTGACAACATCGTCGTCAAACTGCCCCTGACATGGGATGGCCTCAAGGCGTGTAAGGTGCTGTCGGGCGAAGGCAAAATGGTCAACGTCACTTTGTGCTTCTCCGCCAACCAAGCATTGATCGCCGCCAAAGCTGGCGCGACGTTCATTTCGCCTTTCATCGGCCGTCTGGACGACATCAACATCGATGGCATGGATCTGATCCAAGACATTCGCGTCATCTATGACAACTATGGGTTCGAGACCCAAATTCTGGCCGCGTCGATTCGCACGGTTAACCATGTGCTGGAAGCCGCACGCATCGGTTCCGACGTGATGACTGCCCCACCAGAGGTGATCAAAAAGCTGGCCTCGCACCCGCTGACGGATAAAGGTCTTGAGCAGTTCATGGCGGACTGGGCAAAAACCGGTCAAAATATCCTGTAAGACATCTTTGCGTGCGCGGCTTGAATCTGCGCACGCAACATTTCCGGGCCGCGTGGGTTAGATTAAGAAGCTGAAGGCCGACGGTCGCGCACCGAACAGCCGGTCTGTTCAGTCCCCATTAAACCACCTGCCTGCCCCTTAACGCCCCCCATACAGCACGAATTTTGGCAGAAAACTGCCGCAGTCCCATCAAAAAGTTGCAGATTTCGGGCTGCGCTCGTGTTATTGCGTATAAAAATAAAAATGAGACGAGCATGAGCAGTAACCACAAAATCGAAGATTCTCTTCGCGAAGCGATCATTTCGCAGCCGGATGTCATCCTTGACGATAATGACGTGATGCAGGCCCTGATCGCGGCCAATGAACGTGCGATGGGGGGCAATATCGTCGATCTGCGCGGCATTGCCATGGACCGTTTGGAAACCCGGTTGGATCGGTTAGAAGACACGCACCGCAGTGTTATTGCCGCAGCCTATGAAAACCTTGCCGGCACCAACCAAATTCATCGTGCCATTTTGCGGATGTTGGACCCTGTTGAGTTTGAGACATTCCTGCGTGACCTAGGCGGCGATGTCGCGCAGATTATGCGGGTGGATGTTGTTAAGCTGGTTCTTGAATCCGTCCAAAGCGACAACGACCCTGCTGTAAAGCGTCTTGGTGACGTGCTCAGCGTGGCTGATCCCGGGTTTATTGACGATTACCTGACATCGGGGCGCGGCGGAAATGTGCGGCAGGTCACTTTGCGCGGCGTTCAGGACAGCCCCGCAAGCGTTTATGGCGACAAGGCCGAATGGATCAGATCCGAAGCCTGCCTGAAACTGGACTTTGGCGATGGCCGCCTGCCCGGCTTGTTGATCCTCGGGTCAGAAGACCCGCATATGTTTGGCCCCCAACAAGGCACCGATTTGCTAGGCTTTTTCACCGGTGTATTCGAGCGCGCCATGCGCCGTTGGTTGTCTTGAGCGCGAGCGCAAATTCGCTTTTGATCAGCCCGGCCGCGCGGGATGCGTTGCAAACGTGGCTCGATCATCAACGCGCCCTAAAAGGGGCCGCCGAGAATACGATCACGGCCTATCAGGGCGACGTGATCGATTTTCTAGCCTTTATGACCGTGCATAAAGGCGACAGTCAGGGGTTGGGCGCGCTGGCCAAGCTGACCATATCCGACATGCGCAGCTGGATGGCCAATACACGCGGGCCGGATGTCGGCTCCAGATCTTTGGCGCGCAAACTGTCATCGGTAAAAGCGTTCTATCGGTGGCTCGCCGAACGTGAAGGGTTTGAACCCACGGCGGTCCTATCAACCCGCTCGCCGAAATTCTCGAAAAAGCTGCCGCGCCCCTTGGCCGTAGACGCCGCAAAGGCGATGATTGACTGCGTCGAGTTGCAGTCTCGCCATGCTTGGGTCGCTGCGCGCGATGTCGCGGTTCTGACCCTGCTCTGGGGTTGCGGGCTGCGCATATCAGAGGCGCTAGGCCTCAAGGGTGGGGATGCACCTTTGGCCGATGTTTTGCGCATTGTCGGCAAGGGTGGAAAGGAACGCGTGGTTCCGGTGCTGCCCGCTGCGAAAGACGCAGTTGATGCCTATCTGCGCGTTTGTCCGTTTCCGCAAGAACGCGATGCCCCGCTGTTCAAAGCGGTACGCGGCGGCCCCTTGGCGGCGCGGTCAATTTCGCAGGTGATGATGGATGCACGGATGCAATTGGGGTTGCCCGCGACGGCAACGCCACACGCAATGCGCCACAGCTTTGCGACACATCTGCTGGACGCGGGTGGTGACCTGCGGGCCATTCAAGAACTGTTGGGCCACGCGTCGCTCTCGACCACCCAAGCCTATACGGCGGTCGATACGGCACGCTTGATGGAAGTCTACAACAGCGCCCATCCCAAAGCTGCTCGCTGACCCTCACACCAGCGCCCATAGCCGATTTTTTTGAAAAAAATCGTTCCGGAATTTTTCAAAAATTCCGCCGCGATCCTAGCGGTCAAGTTGCTTCACAAAATCCTGCGCTGCCTTCGTCGGGTCTTCTAACCCCTGTGCAACGCGGTCACCCAAAGTCTTTAGCGCGGCTTTTGCCTTGGGCGCGTCGAGCTGCGCCAACAGCTCGTGTTTCACCGATTGCTCGAACCAGTACCGAGCTTGGGCCGCGCGGGTCCGCTCCCAAAATCCTTCGGCCCTGCGCCAATCGGTCAAAGTCTGAATTTCGGCCCAAGCCTCAGATAAACCGTTTTCCTCAAGTGCTGACACCATCATTGCCTTGGGAAAGCCCTCGGGGTCTTGCGGCCGTTTGCGCAGCAACCGCAACGCCCCAGCGTAATCCGCACAGGTGCGCGAGGCTGCCGGTTTCAAATCACCGTCAGCCTTGTTCACCACAATAATGTCAGCCATTTCCATGATGCCGCGCTTGACCCCTTGCAATTCGTCGCCGCCAGCCGGGGCCAACAGCAACAAAAACATATCAGACATTTCGGCCACAACGGTTTCCGACTGCCCTACCCCCACGGTTTCGATCAACACGACGTCAAAGCCCGCAGCTTCGCACAAGGTGACCGCCTCGCGGGTGCGGCGGGCAACCCCGCCCAAATGGGTCTGACTGGGCGACGGGCGAATAAACGCGGCCGTTTCGCGCGATAGTAAATCCATGCGGGTCTTGTCACCCAAAATGGACCCGCCCGACCGCGACGAGGACGGATCAATCGCCAACACCGCCACGCGCAACCCGCGCTGGATCAGCATCATGCCAAAGCTTTCGATAAAGGTCGATTTACCGACCCCCGGTGTGCCAGACAGGCCAATCCGCAGGGCCTCGCGGTCTTTGGGCAGCGCGGCCAACAGGGCTGTGGCCTGTGCCCGGTGATCCTCGCGAGATGATTCAACCAGCGTGATGCCCCGCGCCAATGCACGGCGTTCACCTGCAACGATCCCCTTGGCCAATTCATCGATATTCATGCGCTGCCCCCCATGCCTTGGCCTGCATCTTTCAAGCGATGCGGCACAAATGTCCAGACCAACGCAAGGGTTGGCGGCGCACCTCATTTGTCCCATAAGCTGCGTCATGGCCTATGACCTTCCTATTGATGATGTGATGCCGCAGGTGATTGACGCCCTGCGCGCGTCTGGTCGTGTCGTTTTGCAGGCGCCACCGGGGGCCGGTAAAACCACGCGCGTTCCGCTGGCGATGCTGGACGCAGGCCTGACCACGGGCAAAATCATCATGCTGGAACCCCGCCGCCTTGCCGCACGGGCCGCTGCCGAACGGATGTCTGCGACCTTGGGGCAGGATGTCGGGCAGACTGTCGGTTTTCGCGTGCGTGGGGCGTCTGCCATCAGCGCGCACACCCGGATCGAGGTCGTGACCGAGGGCATTCTGACCCGCATGTTGCAACAGGACCCCGATTTGCCCGGCGTCGGTGCGGTGATCTTTGACGAATTCCACGAACGGTCATTGAACGCCGATCTGGGGCTGGCGCTGTGTCTTGAGGTGGCCAGCGCATTGCGGGACGATCTGATGCTGGTGGCTATGTCAGCCACCTTGGACGCGGGCCCCGTTGCTGATTTGATGGACGCGCCCATCGTCACGTCGCAGGGGCGCAGCTTTTCGGTGGTGCCCTATTGGCTGGATCGCCCGATTGGCAAACAAAGGTTCGAACAGGCCGTCGCTGATTTGGTGATCCACGCGTTAAACACATCTCCGGGCTCGGCGTTGGTGTTCCTGCCCGGCGAAGGCGAAATTCGTCGGGTCGAGGGGGCCTTGAACGACCGTGTCCCTAACGATTGTACGATTGCCCCTCTATTCGGCGCGATGGAGTTCAAGGCACAGCGGGCTGCCATTGCACCGGCTGAAACAGGGCGAAAGATCGTTCTTGCCACCTCAATCGCCGAAACCTCGCTGACCATCGAGGGGATCCAGATCGTCGTTGATGGCGGCAAGGCGCGGCGCGCCCGCTTTGATCCTGCGTCGGGCATGTCGCGGCTGGTCACTGATCGCGTAACACGGGCGGAGGCCACCCAAAGGGCCGGTCGCGCGGGCCGCGTCAGCGACGGGGCGGCTTACAAGCTTTGGACGAAGGGCGAGGAAGGGGCATTGGCCGCCTTCCCGCCTGCCGAGATCGAAGTCGGTGATCTGTCGTCCTTTGCGCTGGAGCTGGCCATTTGGGGCGCGCAGGCCACTGACCTGAGTTTTGTCACGCCGCCGCACGAGGGGCGTCTGGCGGAAGCCCAAAGCGTTTTGAAAATGCTCGGCGCATTGGACGCAAACGGGCGGATCACAGAACACGGCCGCGCGCTGGCAAAGCTGCCGTTGCATCCCAGACTGGCCCATATGGTGGCCAAAGGCGGGCGCAGCGCGCCGACGCTTGCCGCCATTCTGGCAGAGCGTGACCCGCTGCGCGGCGCGCCCGTTGACTTGTCGCTGCGCATGGATGCAGTCGCAGGCAAACGCACGTTGGGAGAGGTCAACCACGCCAGCCTCGCGCGCATCCGGCAAGAGGCCAAGCGCCTTGCGCGGGGGCAGAAAACCGACGGGCCGGATACATTGGGTGTGCTTGCCGCACTGGCCTATCCAGACCGCGTCGCTTTGCGCCGCAAGGGCGACAGCCCGCGTTTTGTGATGTCAGGCGGTAAAGGCGCGGTGATGCCCGATGGCGACCCAATGGCGAGCGAGCGGTTGTTGGTTGCGACCGATCTGGATGGCGATCCGCGCGAGGCACGTATTCGTCAGGCCGTGCGCCTATCCGACGCTGATTTGCGCGCAACATTCCCCGAACAGATCGGTTGGCATGATATTTGCACTTGGTCGCGCCGCGAAGGGCGGGTTCTGACACGGCAACAGGAACGGTTTGGCGCGTTGGTTTTGGATGATCGTGCGTGGTCGGACGCCAGCCCTGACGAAATCGCCTTGGCGATGCTGGACGGTGTTCGGCAATTGGGGCTAATGCCGGGCAAAGCCGCGAAACTGTTCCTTGCCCGCGCGCGGTTGATGGGCAGCGATTTCCCCGACTTCTCGGACGCGCATCTGATGGAGACCTTAGACGATTGGCTGCTACCGCATCTTATTAACGTCCGCAGCACCGCCGATTGGAAAGCCTTCGATTTGCACCCAGCGCTTTTGTCTCGGCTGTCTTGGGACGAGCAGCAGCAATTAGACAAGGCAGCACCGGCGCATTTCACCACGCCCTTGGGCCGTAAACTTGCGATTGATTATGATGGGGCGCAGCCGCAAATATCGCTGCGCCTGCAAGAGGTGCTTGGCGTCACGCAGCACCCGATGATCGCCGGCCAGCCGCTGCAGATCACATTGCTGTCGCCTGCGCAGCGCCCCGTTCAGGTGACCACTGATTTGCCGGGTTTCTGGGCAGGATCATATGCAGATGTGCGTAAGGACATGCGCGCACGCTATCCTCGTCATCCTTGGCCCGAGGACCCGACCCAAGCCGACCCCACGCTGCGGGCAAAACCGCGTGGCACCTAGCCGTAAGATGCCGTCATCAACTGTAAATGGGGGGACAGGGCTGCCGAGCGTCCTGAACGTCAGGGTGGCCCGGCAGATACTCGTTACCATGCGCTAAGCGCTTACAGGTTATCAACTGATCAACGTGGCAAATCGTTCCATGACGCCGCCAAACTCATTACCGTCGGCAACATTCCCGCGCCATTCAACGTGTCCGGCACGGGCAAGGCGCGCGGCGACCAATATGCTGCGGTTTGTTTATTCACACGGGTTCGATGACAAATGGTTTCCATCGCAAAACAAAAAACGAATAGTTTTATGTTCTTTGCAGGGACAAACCCGACGCCGTGCACGGTGCTAGGCCCGCAACGGCGGCAGGGCCGAGACATAAGATCGGAAAGCGAAGCCGCCAAGAGAACAAGCAGCGTTCATTACAAGGTCAGTAAATATGACGGCGCAACGGCAAAACTTGACGCAATCCCTATTGCGTCTGCCGCCCAAATCGCGTGCATATTTATTCAAGCGAACCCCGTGTAAGTGAAATAAGTGAAACGGCGCGCCCCGCGCCCGATGAAAGCCGAAATGTATGAACAGTTTGCATGCGTCCTATGACGTGGTGATTGTTGGCGGTGCCATGTTTGGATCGTCCCTAGCCTGGTGGCTGACCCAGACGCCGGGGTTTGACGGGACTGTTTTGGTGATTGAGCGTGACCCGACCTATGAATTCGCGTCGACCAGTCACACAAACAGCTGCATCCGGCAGCAGTTCAGTTCGACGATCAACATTCAGGTGTCCCAGTTCGGGGTGCAATTCATCAAAAACTTTCGCAAGTTTATGGGCGACGACCCAGAGGTGCCGCACCTCGCCCTGCAAAGCTTTGGCTATATGTATCTTGCCGACACGCCCGAGCTTGCGCAAACGCTTTCGCGCAACCAGAAAATTCAGGCGTCCCTTGGCGCGGGCACGCGGCATCTAAGCCGGGATGAAATCGCCGCTGCTTATCCGTTCTATCAGCTAGATGACATTCTGGCCGGCAACCACAATCTGGTCGACGAAGGGTATTTCGACGGCGGCACCATGTTTGACTGGTTCAAGCGCAAGGCCAAGCGTGCTGGTGTTGAATTCATCAATGACGAAGTGGTCGCCATGACGAAATCGCAGGACGGTAAAACGATTGACGCTGTGGTGCTGAAATCCGGCAACCAAGTGGCATGCGGCACGGTCGTGAATGCGTCAGGCCCACGTGCGATTGCCACTGCCCAGATGGCCGGTATTTCCCTGCCGGTCGAGCCGCGCAAACGCTATACTTTCATCTTTGACGCCGCCGAACCATTAGACCGCGACCTGCCGCTGACGGTTGACCCTTCGGGTGTCCATCTGCGCAGCGACGGCAAATACTACATGGCCGGATGCCCGCCAGACGAAGACCCCGCGGTGGCGTTTGACGATTTCACCTTTGATCACAGCCTTTGGGAAAACAAGGTTTGGCCAGCGATTGCCACCCGCATTCCCCAGTTTGAACGGATCAAGGTCATCAATGAATGGGTCGGACACTACGCCTATAACACGCTTGATCAAAACGCGATTTTGGGACGTCATAGTGATGTCCGGAATTTCATGTTCATGAATGGCTTTTCAGGTCACGGCCTGCAACAAGCCCCTGCAATCGGGCGCGGGGTTGCCGAACTTATTGCCTATGATGAATACCGCAGCCTCGATTTGACCCCCTTTGATTATCAGCGGATAGAGAGCAAACGCTCGATGGTCGAACAGGCTATTATTTAACTTAAAGAAGGATACGACAGATGTTGAAGAAATTGGTTTTGACCGGTGCGGCGGGGCGTCTGGGGTCCTATCTGCGTGAACCACTGTCGAAGATGTGCGAAGAATTGATCAGCACCGACATCGCGGATGACATCGGCACGCTGTACCCCAATGAACGTTTCGCCCAAGCCGACATTGCTGTTTACGATCAAATCGCGCCGCTGCTTGAGGGCGCTGATATGGTCGTCCATTTTGGCGCAATCGTAGATGAAAAACCGTTCGAAGAATTGCTTGGCCCGAATTTCGTCGGCTCCTACAACATTTGGGAGGCCGCCTATCAGCACGGATTGAAACGGGTTGTTTATGCGTCGTCGATCCACGCGGTGGGCATGCATAAAAAGGCGGATTTCATCGGTATCGACGCGCCACATAAGCCAGATACCTTTTACGGTTTGGCCAAATGTTTCAGCGAAGACCTTGCCAGCATGTATTGGGACAAGCGCGGCCTAGAAGCTGCCTGCCTGCGTATCCTCAGCTGTGCACAGGTCAACAATCCGCGCGCCTTGGGGTCGTGGCTGTCATATGATGATTTGATCCAGCTTGTGACCCGCGCAATCGACACGCCGTCGGTTGGGTTTAGCGTTGTCTATGGTGTCTCAAACAACGACCGCGCGCCGGTCGATAACGCAAAGGCCTCGTTTTTGGGCTACCGTCCCAAGGACAACGCAGAGCAGTTTGCGGACGACATTCTGGCCAACGCGCCACCGGCTGATCTGACAGACCCCGGCGAGATGTGTCACGGCGGGCCGTTCGCATCCATTGAGCTGGGGCAAAGCGCCGTGGCCTCGATGAACATCGTTGACGATAAAAAGAAGACCTGAAGCGGGTCAGCCGGTGGTTCGGGGCGTTCCCCGATCCACCGGTCACTTCTTGCGCGAACGGTTAGTCCACTAGTTCCTGCCAGCGATGGCAAGCGACCTTGTGTTCAACCCCTGCGCTTTCCAGCTTCGGTTCCTCCACCCGGCAACGGTCAATCGCGACGGGGCAGCGGGTTTGAAACTTGCATCCCGGGGGCGGATTGGTGGGCGACGGGATTTCCCCCTCAAGCTTTTGCGCCTTGCCCCGATCATCAGGATCAAGCGACGGGATCGCAGACAGCAGCGCCTTGGTATAGGGGTGGCGCGGCCCCGAAAACAGAGTGCGTGTTGGGGCGGTTTCAACGATGCGCCCCAGATACATGACGGCCACATGATCACAGACATGGGCAACAACACTTAGGTCGTGGCTGATGA
Organism: uncultured Sulfitobacter sp.; assembly: GCF_964021855.1. Taxonomy (NCBI): domain Bacteria; kingdom Pseudomonadati; phylum Pseudomonadota; class Alphaproteobacteria; order Rhodobacterales; family Roseobacteraceae; genus Sulfitobacter; species uncultured Sulfitobacter sp. Next base: position 961,094 of record NZ_CAXHZD010000001.1, on the reverse strand, counting down.
ACAAAAACGTCAGCCCCATTTCCTGCTGGATCGCCTTGAGCAGGTTCAAAACATCGGCTTGAATAGACACATCCAACGCTGCGACGCTTTCATCGGCCACGATAAACTTGGGGCCAGAGACCAAAGCGCGTGCAATGGAAATACGCTGCCGTTGCCCACCAGAAAACGCATGGGGAAACCGGCGTAGGTGTTCGACATTCAACCGGCATTTGGCGGCGATTTCGCGGACGCGTTCATCGGTTTCCGCGCGGCTTTTGGTCAGGCCCATCACCTCGAGCGGTTCAGCGATAATATCGCGCACCGTCATACGCGGGCTAAGCGCAGCATAGGGATCTTGAAAGATCAACTGCGCGCGTTTGCGGTAATCCTTAAGCTCTTTCTTGCCGAGCTTTTTCAGCGAATACGACACCTCGCCATCGTCGAAAACCACGTCGCCCCGGCTGATCGGCGCGGCGCGCAGCATGGCACGGCCCAGCGTTGTTTTGCCTGAACCGGATTCACCCACCAGCCCAAAAAAGCTCCCCGGTGCGATTTCGATATCGACGTTTTCAACAGCGCCGACATAGGGTTTGGGGCCGATGATATTGCCGCGCAGGGCATAGTGGACGGACAGGCCTTTGGCGGCGATCAGGGGTTTATCAGTCATGCCGCGCCCTCCTTCGCATCGTAGAGATGGCAGGCGGCAAAGTGATCCGCGTCAACGTTATGAAATGCGGGCACTTCGGCGGCGCAGCGCGGGCCAATCACCTCTTGGCAGCGGGTGTTGTAAACACAGCCCGACGGGCGTTCCAGCGGCGACGGAATATCACCGGGGATCGGCGTTAGGGGCGCGTCGATGTCATCAAGCGTTGGCAAGGCAGCCAGCAGCCCGCGGGTATAAGGATGCGCAGGTTTGCGGATCACGTCGCGCACCGTGCCCTGTTCAACCAAGCGGCCCAGATACATCACGGCGACCTTGTCCGCCGTCTGCGCGATCACACCCAGATCATGGGTGATAAAGATGATGCCCATCCCGAATTCAGACACGAGATCCTTCATCAGATCGATGACCTGCGCCTGAATGGTAACGTCCAGCGCCGTTGTAGGTTCATCTGCGATCAGCAGCTTGGGTTTGGTCGACAGGGCCATCGCGATCATCGCCCGCTGACGCATACCGCCTGACAGTTCAAACGCGTATTGGCCAAAGCGGGTGGAGGGATCGGAAATACCGACACGGTCCAGCATCTCAATCGACACTTCCTTGGCCTGCGGTTTGGAGAAATTCGTGTGGATCAGCAACTGTTCCACCATCTGATCCCCGATTGAAATCGCAGGCGCAAAGCTGGCCATCGGTTCCTGAAAGATCAACGAGATCGACCCACCGCGCACGATCTTCATTTCGCGGTCGGTTTTCAGGGATAGTACATCCACCGGCCCGTCTTCGAGATGCAAGGTGATCTTGCTGTCGGGGCCATACACTGCGTTGCCAGGGTTCAGCTTCATCAGCGATTTGGCGGTCACGGATTTACCCGACCCGCTTTCGCCAACCAGCCCCATAACCTCGCCTGCCTCAAGGCTGAAGGACACGTTATCGACGGCGGTGATGCGCCCCTCGTCCGTGTCAAATTGCAAGGTCAGGTTTTCAACATCGATTAGTCTGCTCATTTCTTGGTATCCCCATAAGGATCAGCAGCGTCGCGCAGCCCGTCCCCCACAAATACAAACGCCATCACAAGGACGATAAAAAAGATCACCGGAATGAAATACCACTGGTAGTTCAGCAACACGTCGGCGCTGGTGACGTTCTGCAACATGACCCCAAGCGAATTGACAGGGTCCTTGAGCCCCAGCCCGATAAAGCTGAGCGCGGTTTCAGACAGCACCATATACGGGAACGAAATAACCAGATCGACGATGATATAGCTGGTGAAGCTTGGCAGCAGATGCTTGCGAATGACATGCCCGCTGGACGCCCCGCAGAGCCGTGCCGCCAACACATATTCCTGATTTCGTTCGGTCAAAATATGCGTCCGCACGCGGCGCGCCAGCGTGGGCCATCCGATAAAGCCCAAGATGATCGAGATGAAGAAAAACCTTTCTTCCGCGCTCCACGTGTCGGGAATAAACGCCGCCAGCGCCATGAACAGCGGGATGGCCGGAATGGTGCGCACCGCGTCCGTCACCATCTGGATAATTGAATCCGCCCAGCCCCCATAAAAGCCCGACACGCCCCCGATCACGAGGGCAAGGACAAAAGCGATCATGACCCCGATGGTCCCCACTGCAAGCGATGTGTTGATGGCATGGAACGTCCGCGAGAAGATGTCCTTACCTGTGGAATCGGTGCCGAACAGATGGATATACCCCTCGTCCACGCCAAATAGATGCGTATCGAAGGTCATGAAAAACAACGAATATTCGGACCCTTCGACGAAGAACTGCACATAGTGCCTTTTGTCTTTGTTGACCGTCGTGACCCATCTGAAATTGGTTTTGATCGACCTTTCGCGTTCAAGCCCATAGATGAACGGCCGAAACGAACACCCGTTGTCGTCACAAAAATGCGGCATCGTCGGTGCGCCGTTCAGATAGTCTTTGTCGCGACCCGCAATGGTTGGATCGTAAGGCGTGAGAAACGGCGCAAATATCCCTGACAGGATCAACACGACCAAGACCCAAGCCGCGATCATCGCCGCTTTTTGCTTCTTGAAGCGGGTCCAGATCAGCTGCCCTTGGGACGCGGTGAAATAGGCATCTTTGGCGGTTTGATCGACGGCGGCGTCATAGCTATTGGTATCTGTCATTTTTATCACCCCAATATGCTGCGACGGATGCGCGGATCGACCAAGGCCAATACGATATCCGTGATGAAGTTAATGGCCACGATGCTCCCCGTCAGGAAAAAGATAATCGCGCCGGCAAGCTGTTGGTCATTTGACCGCGCCAATGCCTCGATCAGCAGCGACCCCGCCTCGGTCAGGGTTAGGATCAAGGCCACGATGGGCAGTTCGTTGAAAATGCGGTTCAGGTCGAACCCGAGCGAGTTGATGATCGGGCTAAGCGCATGGCGGGCGGGATAGCGCAGCAGCAAACGGCGGCCCGACACCCCCCGCGCTGCAGCGGCAGTGACGTAAAGCTTGCTGATTTCATCCGACATAAGCGCCCGCACCGTCTGGATCGCGAATGCAGTGGCGGACCAGCCCAGAATAAAGACCGGCAACCATACGTGGCCCAAGAAATCTTTGATCTTGCCCGCGTCCCATGGGGCGTCTCGATACTCGGGCGAGAAGAGCCCTGTTAAACTGTCGCCGAACATCACTGTTGAAAAAAGCATGATCATCAGCGCCAGCAGGAAGTTCGGCAATGCCAGACCCAGATAGCTGACCAAACGCAGGCCGTTGTTCAAAAACGGGTTGCGCGATGTCGCGGCGATGATGCCAACAGGAATGGCAATGATATAAGCCAAGAGAAGGGAGCAAAGGCAGATGCCGATGCTCAACCAGACTTTCTGGCCCAAGAGTTGATTGATGTTGAGGCGCAAGATGCAGCTGTCGCCAAATTCGCCTTGGAAGGCGTTGAATATCCAACTGCCCCAGCGTTCCAGAAAGGGTCGGTCAAGGCCAAGGCGCACCCGCTCTGCCTCGATATCAGCGATCGAGATTTGCGCGCCCTGACTGTTTTTGAACGCCAGATACCGTTCGGCACAGTCACCGGGGACCATCTCCATCAAAGAGAAAACAATAAATGAAACGAGGCATAGCGTAAAAAACGCAAGCACCAAGCGTATGAACGCAAACCTTAAGAATTGCACCATGAGTGTATTTGCCCCGTAGCAGATCGCGACCCATTTGGGTTCGATGTTTTAATGGCTGCGGGCCAGTCTAGCTGGCCCGCAACACGGCTTCATGTCAACGAAGATTGATTATTCGTCAAAGAACCACTGCGACGGACGGTAAGGGTATGTCCGGTAGTAGGCATATGATGCGGTCTTGAACTCGGGGAAGTTCTTGAGCGAGTTGGAGTGGTAGATCGGCTTTTGCTCTTTCACCGTACCGATGAACAGCAGATTGCCGGTCATCGCCTCGACCAGTTTCAGACCCAAGGCATCGGATTCAGGGGTGCCAACGGGCGTTGCTTGGAACGCTTTGACATCTTCCATCATCTGCTTGGCATAGGCGGGCGGTTCAACACCGGATGCGCCATCTGAATCAACATATTCGCCCCACAGCATCGCCGTGCGCATGTTGAAGTAGTTGTCATAGGGCGGGATAAAGATTTCCGCGTTGCCCAAGACTACAGCCAAAGGTACCGATTTCTCCCAAAGCGTCACGTCCAACTGGTTAGACGATTGCGAGGACCGGTATTCGTCCGAGGTGACTTCCTTGACCGTGTTGTTGATCCCCACGTCGCGCCAGCTTTGGCCAACCAGTTCAACAATCTTGATCGAAATCCCTTGCGTTGCGACTTGCAGGTTCAGGGTCAACGCTTCGCCATTTGGCAGTTCGCGCATACCGTCGCCGTCAACATCGACAACACCGATTTCATCCAGCAAGGATTTAGCCATCTCCGGATCGAACTGCGCGTAATGCTGTTCCAATTCCGGTGTTACAAAGTCGGGTGTGGGGGAAAAGCCGACATATTGCTGCGGCGTCCCCAGACCGAACATTGCAACCTCGTTGATCTCGTCACGGTTCATCGCAACAGACATCGCCTGACGGAATTTCAGATCGCCAAACACTTTGCGTTTTTCCAGATCTTCCGACGTCACGTTGAACGCAAAGGTGGGCATTGTGATGTCAGGCTTCAGATCAACGGTAAAGCCGGATTTCTCTTGGTTTTCCATCAGCAATGGCACGTAATCGATTTGCAAAGCCTGCGCTTTATAATCAACTTCGCCGTTCACCAGTTTCAGCAGGCGTACTTCGCTTTCGCCAACGAAAATCTCGTCCATTTCGTTGATATAGGGCAGTTGCTGACCCGCTGTATCGACCATGTAGTAATAAGGGTTCGCAACAAATTGGCGGCCCTCGGTCGTCTCGGAAATCACGATGTGGCTTTCCAAGGTTGGTGCCGCATCCAATGGCAGGTTCGCGACCTTATCAGGATGCGCCAGCATTGGCGTTGGCGTGTCCATCCAGTCAGAGCTGCCGTAGTACGCTTTGATCAGGTCATAACCGCCTTCAAACCCAAGCGATTGCGCAAGCGTGTCGGCATCGGGGTTGATATCGGGGTGGTACTGGCCAAGGAAATGCTTGGGCTGAAAACCTTGGGCGTAGTGGTTGGCGAAATGCGCCAAGAAGCCGGGCTTGGGCGATGGCATTGTGAAACGCACGGTCAGCGGGTCGATGACATCCACCTGCATTGGTTCGCCGCCAGCCAGAACATAGTCCTTAGGGCTTTCGATCACGTTGGAATCAAGCGCAAGGTTTTCATACCAAAACGCAACATCCTCGGCACCAAAGGGTTCACCGTCAGACCATTTGTGGCCTTCACGCAGAACGAATGTCAGCTGGGTGAAATCATCATTCCAAGACCAGCTTTTGGCCACGTTCGGCACAATCGTGGTCAGGTCATCGGAATAGCGCACGAGATTGACGTGGCGCACCGACATAAAGTCAGATGTGCCGGCTTCGGTTGCGTTGGACAGCGCGTTGAACATGCCGCCGTAGCTGCCGATCATGTCATAGGGTGCAACGACCAGCGGTTCGGAAGGCAAACGATCAGCCAGCGCGGGCATGTCGGGGTTGCCACGGATACGGCCGTTCAGTGCGGCGATATCAGGGTTTTCCGACATCTCAAGCGTACAGTCGGCCAATCCTTGAAATTCAGCCAACTCGTATTGTTGGGGGAACGCGCCAGCGGCGACGCCCATCGGGTCGGATACGGTGACAGCCGGACAGGCCGCCATCGCAGCGCCAGCAACAAACGTCATCGCTGCGCTGGATAATAGTACCTTCTTCATTCGTCTCTCCTTGTTGGTGGTGATCTGCGTGTCCTTTGTCGGACCGCTGGGCTTTGTGCCCTTTTTCTCCGATTGCGTTTTTCGCAATTTTTTAGTGTTAGTATGCCAATGTAAAAACCCTGCGACAGATAACCCGTTCACTGCACAACATTTTTGCGCCGTGATTGAGGATTTTCGTAAGATTTGAAAAAACTGCCGCATGATGAGGCAGATATCGCGCGAAACATGGCATGGATAAGCACCGGAATGCCTGCCACAACGTTTGGCCGTGGCTCCCCACGGCGAATGTTAGTTTTTCGAATGTTGCATTGGTCGGTGCCTCTTTTACAGGCGCGCACAATGTTTTTGACATGAAGACATCCCAGTAGATGGCCAAGCGTGCGGTTTTTCTAAGCCACCTGTCAACAGTTTCCATTCCCGCGGTGATGCCGTCGCCGCCAAAAGGTAATCGAGCGATGGGTGGAATTGGGATGTTCTTGGATATCGACCATGTGCTGTTTGCGCTGCAGACAAGCGAGCAACCTCAGCTAATTCTTATATCGCTTTTGAACACGCGGCCCTTCGTTCGTGATCGTGGCCAGTGACAGGGTGTGATCCATATTTTTCATACGGTGCTGCAGCATCATCCGGGTCAGCCGGTACAGATCGCCTGAAAATTCGGGGCGTTCGGCCACATTTTCGGCCTCACCCCGGCCTTGGTGATCATAAAGGATCGGCGGCAGATCAGCGGCGAACATCACAAGGGTAAACCGGTCGTCGCGCAGGATAGACAGGGATGAATCGCTGGGACCGGTGCCTAGGGTCCGCTCCCACAGGGTGGGCTCCTCGGGTTCGGAAAAGTCGAGTTCGGAGAACGAATAGGTGCGCCAGTCCTCAGGCGTCTTGCCTGCCAAGAGCGGCAGCAGCGACCGTCCGTCCATCGCGTTGGGTATGTCTTGGCCCACCCAATCAAGAATGGTTGGCGTGATGTCGATGGTTTCGACGGGCGTCTTGACCACCGCCCCGGCGCGATCCGCGTTGCCCGGTTGGCGGATGATTAATGGCGTGTGAAAGGCCGCATCATGAGGGGTGAACTTGCTCCAGCAATGGCGGTCGCCCAACATCTCGCCGTGGTCGGCTGTCACGATCAGCAATGTGTCATCGTACTGGCCGCTGTCTTTCAGGAACTGCACCACTCGCCCGATATGCGCGTCCACTTCGGTGATCAGTCCGAAATACACTGCACGCAGCGCTTGGATATTTTCGTCTGACGGTTCCAGATCGGGAAAGCCAACGACATTCCCCGCCGGGGTCTTTTGCGCAATCGTCGGGTCGAAAAATGGGTGCTGCGCAATCTCGGTCGCTGGATCAGCGTGGCGTTCGGGCAGCGGTATATCGCAAGGGTCATACATGTCGTTATAGGGCGCGGGGGCCACAAGCGGTGGATGGGGGCGGATATAGGTCAGATGCGCGAACCAATCCTGATCGCCGTAGGCGGGCATCGTCGCTAGGAAACGGTCGGTCAGAAACGCCGTATCACTGTCAACCGCTTCATAGAGCGCAGGATCATTGACCTTTGGTGCCCCGCCCTTGGGCGAAACCGGCTTAAAGACATCTTGATAGGTTTCGAAATGGTATCCTTTGTCCATCAAATGCGACCGCCACGGATAGGACATTTCAAACCGCATCTCCACGGCTTCCTGAAAGCCGTTCATCGGATATTCATAGCTGCGCATCGCGGGATCATTGGGTGGGTAAACGCGCGGGTCTTGGGTCGTGTCCGTATAGCCGAACAGCATCGGCACATAGCCTGATTTACGCATTTCAGTCGCGACATTGGGTACATCATGACGCAGTGGCGTGCCGTTGCGTACCGACCGATGGTTCATCGCATACTGTCCCGTCAGCAACGACGCGCGTGACGGGCCGCAGGGGGACACGACAGAAAAATGACGCTCGAACGTCACAGCATCCGCCATCAGCGCCCGCAGGTTTGGAATATCGATATGATCCGCCAAGGCCCCAAACACGCAATCGGCACGCAATTGATCAATGACGATAAACAGAACGTTTTTAGTGCTGCCCATGATGGTGCCCTCTTGATGCGGTTCCCTCATCTAGCCTCAGAAAGGTCACTGCTGGAAAGAGGCTAAATCGAAAAAACGCGACGCCAGCACCGGTTGCACAATTTACGCGCAGCTTGCCAATCTGGTCTTTTGGGTAAATGCTTGTGACAGGGCGAATGTTGCGCGGTTCTATTGCGGCCGCTTTTGCCCCTCATTAAATTTCCGAAAGACCCATATGTCGCCGTTCATTATCGCAATTATCCTTTCGGCGGCCCTGCTTCATGCGATCTGGAATGCCATTGTAAAAACGGCCGCCGACAGAACAACGACCCTCGGGCTGGTCGCCTTGGGGCAGGTGCTGCCGGGGTTGGTCATGATCATCTGGTTGCCCCTGCCCAACATGCAAAGCGCGCCCTATATCGCCATGTCGACGGTTGTCCATTTCGGATATTTCTATCTGCTGGGTCGCGCCTACCAATACGGCGACCTCAGCGTTGTTTACCCGATTGCCCGCGGCATTGTCCCTGCACTTGTCTCCCTTTGGGCGTTCCTCTTGCTGGGCGAAGTTCTGTCGCTATTGGCATGGGCCGGTATTGGCCTGATCGCCGCCGGTATTATCCTAAGCAACTGGGGCGCGCTCAGATCGGGGATCGGCAAAGCAGCACTGTTCCTGTCGCTTGGAACGGGCTTTTGCATATCCATTTATTCCTTGGTGGACGGTGTCGGCGTTCGCCTTTCGGGCAACACGCTCAGCTATTGGGCTTGGGGCGCATTTTTGCATATTTTCATCGCGGGGTTTATCGGCTGGCGCAAGCGCAGCACCCTCTCACAGCTGCCTTTGAACGTGTGGCTTGTGGGCATGGCGGGCGGAATGGTGTCCATCATCGCTTATGGCTTGGTGCTTTATGCCAAAAACTTTGCCCCATTGGGCGCGGTTTCTGCCCTGCGTGAAACATCTGTCATCTTTGCCACCCTCATTGGATTTATCATCCTGAAAGAGGGCAATTGGAAGCGCCGCTTGGGTGCGGCTTTCCTGATGACCATCGGGATCATTGTTATCGGGATGAACGCCTAGCAGCTTTGCAAAATTGACGGGATGACCCCTTGGTGCGCCTTTGCTAGGTTCGACAAGGAAAAGACACATCTTCACCAGCAAAATTCTGAAAGCTTTACATGACCGAAACATCATTTCCCGCCGCTGCGGGCCTTGGCACTTTTGAACGCTGGCTTTCGGTATGGGTGGCGCTTGCCATCGGGACGGGACTGATCCTGGGCAATCTGTTCCCCGGCGTCTTTGCAGCCCTTGCCGCGCTTGAGGTTGCGTCGGTCAACTTGCCTGTCGCTGTGCTGATCTGGGCGATGGTTTACCCGATGATGGTTGGCGTCGATTTCACCGCCCTGCGGCAGGTTGGGAGTAAACCCAAGGGGTTGGCCGTGACACTGGTGGTCAATTGGTTGATCAAACCCTTCACAATGGCGGCCCTCGGCGTTCTGTTCTTTGAACATGTCTTTGCAGGCCTGATCCCGACCGATGATGCCCAAGCCTATCTGGCTGGGGTAATCTTGCTTGGTGCTGCCCCCTGCACTGCGATGGTGTTTGTCTGGTCGAACCTAACCCGCGGTGACGCCACCTATACCTTGGTGCAGGTCAGCGTGAACGATGTGATCATGGTGTTTGCCTTCGCTCCAATCGTGGCATTTCTACTGGGTGTGACGGATATCGTCGTCCCCTGGGATACATTGCTGATTTCAGTGGGCCTGTATGTGATGCTGCCGCTGTTGGCGGGGTATCTGACGCGCAGCCGTCTTGTGGCCAAAGGTGGGACCGCCGCAGTGGATGCGTTTAAATCCCGCGTTCAACCATTTTCGATCATTGGTCTGTTGGTCACGGTTGTGCTGCTCTTTGGCTTTCAGGGCGAGGTCATTCTAGACCGCCCGCTTGTCATCGCGCTGATCGCTGTTCCGCTACTGATCCAATCCTACGGCATCTTCTTTATCGCCTACGGTGCCGCGCGCGCTTGGCGCATTCCGTTTAACGTCGCTGCCCCCTGCGCGCTTATCGGCACCTCGAACTTTTTTGAACTGGCGGTCGCCGTGGCCATCAGCCTGTTTGGCCTAGGCTCCGGCGCGGCCCTTGCAACCGTCGTTGGCGTTTTGGTCGAAGTGCCTGTCATGCTGTCGCTTGTCGCCTTTGCGAACCGGACCCAACATTGGTTTCCAAAAGATACCCCATCCTCGTGACCCGTGGTGACGTGCGAATGGCAAACGACCTGCGGTCGTGATCTTGCGGGTGCGAAGACCCATTTGGATCAATCAGGTGTAATCCAGCCCGCCTCACCCGCGATCCAGCACAAAACAACGCGACCGAAAACCCAAGCGGACGGGAGTTAAAACGTCTCATTGAATTTGTTCGCTTTTGGCTCTTGCTCCCTTGGGAACCTATCGCTAAACGGGTCAGCGGAGACGTGGCCGAGTGGTCGAAGGCGCTCCCCTGCTAAGGGAGTAGGCCCGGAAGGGTCTCGAGGGTTCGAATCCCTTCGTCTCCGCCATACACCTTTCACTCAGTGCGCCTAATGTTGATCATTTCCTGACGATCAGCACCTGAAATTTACGGCGACGACAATCGGGTTTTGGCCATGTCTTTTTGATCTCTTGCCCATGGCAAAAGACCCTTCAAGTCAGCAAAAACAGGACAGAGCAGCAAGCGCCGATCAGCGCTCACATTTCATTAGGTATTGAACAAGAAGTGCAGCACGTCGCCGTCTTTGACGGTATAGGCTTTGCCCTCGGCGCGCATCTTGCCCGCTTCTTTCGCGGGGCCTTCACCGCCAAAAGTGACAAAATCCTCATAGCCGATGGTTTCGGCGCGGATGAAGCCTTTTTCGAAATCGCCGTGGATTACACCGGCGGCTTTGGGTGCGGATGTGCCTTGCTTGATCGTCCAGGCGCGGGCCTCTTTGGGGCCTACGGTGAAATAAGTCTCAAGGTGGAGCAATTCATAGCCAGCGCGGATCAACCGGTCGAGGCCGGCCTCGTCCAGACCCATTTCGGTCAGGAACATTTCTGCCTCGTCCGCTTCGAGCTGGCTGATTTCTTCTTCGATCTGGGCAGAGATGATCACGGCTGAATTGCCTTGCGCAGCGGCCATTTCAGCAACTTTGGCGGACAGCGCGTTGCCTTCTGCGGCCTCGGATTCGCCGACGTTGCAGACATAAAGAACGGGCTTGGTCGTCAACAGCTGCAGCATGCGCCATGCTTTGGCGTCGTCTTCGTCAATCGTCACGGTGCGGGCGGGTTTGCCGTCTTCGATGGCGGCTTGGGCGAGGGCCAGCAGCCGGTCTTGCTGCGCAGCATCTTTGTCGTTGCCCTTGATCTTGCGCACCAAACCGGCGCGACGCTTTTCAATGCTTTCCAGGTCGGCAAGCATCAGTTCGGTGTCAATTGTCTCGGCATCCGCAACGGGATCAACCCGGCCTTCAACATGCGTAACATCGCCATCTTCAAAACAGCGCAGCACATGGGCAATGGCGTCGGTTTCGCGGATGTTGGCAAGGAACTGATTGCCCAGACCTTCGCCCTTGGATGCCCCTTTTACGAGGCCCGCAATATCAACAAAGGTCATGCGTGTCGGGATGATCTGCTTGGACCCAGCAATCTCGGCCAGCTTATCAAGGCGGGCGTCAGGAACGGCCACTTCGCCCACGTTGGGTTCGATTGTGCAAAACGGAAAGTTCGCCGCCTGCGCCGCTGCTGTGCGTGTCAGCGCATTGAACAGGGTCGATTTGCCGACGTTCGGCAGACCCACGATACCCATTTTGAAACCCATGACATCTATCCTTTATAACTTGGCGCTGTCCTAGGGTTTTGCAGGGGTTTACGCAAGTCTTAGCGATATCAGGGGTGGTTTCGGGTTTGGTAAATCAGGATCCATGCCAGAATGATAAACATCGGGTGGGTCAAGCCGCCGGAAAAGATGATCGCGGGGATCCAGATCAGCAGCACGACGATGGCCGTGAAAATGCGGCCTGTCAGCAGGATTGATAGCGGCGGGAGCAGCAAGGCGAGTACATAATTCATAGCTCATAAATAGGGCCTGCCCCCTGAATTTAAAGATGCCGCCAGATGCGGTGCCCAAAAATTCGAATTTCCCAGACCGGAAGTTTAGAAAATTCCGCCGCCCTACGGTGATGTGTTGCATTGATTTCTGTCGCTATATTCGGCATTGCAACAGGACCATCTAACAAGGGCTGCACCTATGACACGCATCGACGCCAAATTCGCTGATCTGAAATCGCAGGGCAAAAAGGCATTTGTGTCTTACGTCATGGCTGGCGATCCTGATTTTGACACGTCGCTGGAAATCGTGCGTGGCCTGCCAGCAGCTGGTGTTGATATCATTGAGCTGGGCCTGCCCTTTACTGACCCCATGGCCGACGGCCCTGCCATCCAACTGGCCGGTCAGCGTGCACTTGAGGGTGGAATGACGCTGGACAAGACCCTCGCCCTTGCCGCCGCCTTTCGCGAGCAGGATGACACCACACCGATTGTTTTGATGGGCTACTACAATCCGATCTATTCCAAAGGCGTCGATAAATTTCTGGTTGCCGCCAAGGCCGCGGGCGTCGACGGGTTGATCGTTGTTGACCTGCCGCCCGAGGAAGACGCCGAACTGTGCATTCCCGCCCAAGCGGCCGGTCTGAACTTTATCCGTCTTGCCACACCAACAACCGATGACAAGCGCCTGCCGCGCGTTGTGCAAAACACATCGGGCTTTGTGTATTATGTCTCGATCACCGGGATCACAGGCTCTGCCGAGGCAGATGCAGGCGACGTGGCGCCAGAAGTTGAGCGCATTCAAAAGGCCAGCGGATTGCCCGTGATCGTGGGCTTTGGTGTGAACACGCCGGAAAAATCCGAAGCCATTGCAGCGGTTGCTGACGGCTGTGTTGTCGGGTCCGCCATCGTCTCCAAGATTGCAGGCGGCGCGCCGGTTAAGGACGTGCTGGCATTTGTGAAAACCCTATCGGACGGGGCGCACCGCGCCTAAGCGCAAAGCGATTGATTTCGCGCGCGTCTATTGGTTAGGTAACCTGACCAATATATAGGATGCCCGCCGATGCCCGTGATCACGACAATAGACGACCTTAAGCGCCTGCATGAACGCCGCGTGCCGCGTATGTTCTATGATTACGCCGAATCGGGCAGCTGGACGGAACAGACCTTCCGCGAGAATACATCCGACTTTGACCAGATCCGTCTGCGCCAGCGCGTTGCTGTGGATATGAGCGGCCGGACGACCAAAACCCAGATGATCGGCCAAGACGTGGCCATGCCCGTGGCCCTTGCGCCTGTCGGGCTGACTGGCATGCAGCACGCCGATGGGGAAATCAAAGCCGCCCGCGCCGCCGAAGCCTTTGGCGTGCCCTTTACCCTGTCCACCATGTCGATCAATTCGATCGAAGATGTGGCCGAGGCGACAACCAAGCCGTTCTGGTTTCAACTTTATACCATGCGCGACGAGGATTATGTCGCGCGGCTGATCCAGCGCGCCAAAGATGCAAAATGTTCTGCGCTGGTGATCACGCTTGATCTGCAAATTCTGGGTCAGCGCCACAAGGATTTGAAAAACGGCCTGTCCGCCCCGCCCAAACTGACCGCGAAAACCATCGCGAACCTTGCGACCAAATGGTCGTGGGGGATCGAGATGCTGGGCGCGAAACGCCGGACCTTTGGCAATATTGTGGGTCACGTAAAAGACGTGGACGACACCGCCAACCTTGGCGCGTGGACCGCTGAACAATTTGATCCCACCCTTGATTGGGGAAAGATTGCCAAGCTCAAAGAACAATGGGGCGGCAAGGTGATCCTTAAGGGTATTCTTGATGCCGAGGACGCTAAAATGGCGCTCAAGGTCGGGGCCGACGCGATCATCGTCAGCAACCACGGCGGGCGCCAGTTGGATGGTGCCATCAGCTCGATCCGCGCCCTGCCCTCGATTTTGGATGCTGTCGGCGATCAGGTCGAAGTGCATCTGGACAGCGGAATCAGGTCTGGTCAGGACGTGTTGAAAGCGATGGCGATGGGGGCCAAAGGCACCTATATCGGCCGCGCGTTTATCTATGGTTTGGGTGCAATGGGCCAACAGGGTGTCACCACCGCGCTAGAGGTGATCCATAAAGAACTGGATTTGACCATGGCACTTTGCGGTGAAACCTCGGTCGAGGCTTTGGGCAAGCATAACCTTTTGGTTCCAAAGGGTTTCGAGGGGGAATGGCAGGACTAATTCCGCCAGTGGTTCGCGATCAGGTGCAATCAAGCGTGCCTTAATCGGGCACACATGCGCGAAATAACAGACAAGGGTTGCCGTATCATAAGATCGGCGGCCCGAGCTGCCTGCCGATCTGGGGCTTTTTAGGCTTTTCACAGCGGCCAATCCCGTCTATACGCGCGGCTTCACGCGGACATACAGCCTTGGAGGATGTCCGCCCTAAACATATTGGAGAATAACATGGCTGGAGAGATTCCTGATCTTGAAGCTTTCGAACGGACGGGGACAGGCAAGGGCGCCGCTCGTCAGGCACGTCGCGACGGTATGGTACCGGGCATCGTGTTTGGCGGTGACGTTGATCCACTGCCAATCAACCTCGACTTTAACAAGCTGCTGACCAAGCTGCGCGCCGGCCGTTTCAAGGCCACGCTTTTCAACATGAAAGTCGAAGGCCACGACGACGTTCGTGTGATCTGCCGCGACGTTCAGCGTCACGTTGTGAAAGACCTGCCAACGCACGTCGATTTCATGCGTCTTAAGCGTACCACCAAAATCAACCTGTACATCCAGGTTGAGGTTTCGGGCGAAGAAGAATGCCCAGGCCTGCGCAAAGGTGGCGTTTTGACCATGGTACGTCCCGAAGTCGAACTGGTTGTGACCGCAGGCGATATTCCTGATCACATCACAGTCGATATTTCCGGTCTGGAAATCGGCGATAGCGCAACAATCGCAAACGTCGTTCTGCCTAAAGGGTCCAAGCCGGTCATCGACCGTGACTTTGTGATCGCTCAGGTATCCGCGCCTTCCGGTCTTGCCAGCCAAGACGATGAAGAAGACGAAGATGTTGCAGCAGACGAAGTGCCAGCAACAGAAGTCAAAGAAGACTGATAAAACCGAACAACCTTACACAGGTTTGTTCAAGACGAAACGGGGTCGCCATTGGCGGCCCCGTATTCCGTTTGGCACATCCGTTTGATATGCTGGCGCAAAGAATGGGGTATGGCATATGAAACTGATCGTGGGGCTTGGCAATCCGGGTGCGAAATACGCCCGTAACCGCCACAACATCGGCTTTATGGCCGTGGACCGCATTGCCGAGGATCACGGGTTTTCCCCTTGGAAAGCCAAACATCAGGGTTTGGTCAGCGAAGGCCGGTTTGGGTCCGAGCGTACCATTTTGCTAAAGCCCGAAACATTTATGAACCTGTCCGGTCAATCGGTTCAAGCCGCGATGCGGTTTCACAAGATCGACCCCGCCGATGTCATTGTTCTGCATGATGAAATCGACCTCGCCCCGGCCAAGGTGAAATGCAAAACCGGTGGGGGGCACGCGGGCCATAACGGCTTGCGGTCGATTCACGCGCATATCGGGCCGGATTATGACCGTGTCCGCCTTGGCGTTGGTCACCCCGGTCACAAGGACGCCGTGCCGGGTTATGTTCTGCGTGACTTTGCCAAGGCTGATGAAAATTGGTTGGATGATGTTCTACGTGGTATCAGCGATGGTGCCCCCGAACTGGCCCGTGGGAACACATCGAAATTCATGAACGCAGTGGCGATGCGGGTATCGCCCCCAAGGTCCGGCACAGGGACCAAGAAACCTGCAAAACCTGCCGCCGTGGCCAAAACTCCGACGCAGCCCAAAGCCGATGCGACCCCACCCACACCGGAGCCGGACGCCCGTTCCTCGCTCCAAAAATTAATGGACCGCTTTAAATGACACTGAAACAAGCTTTCGAAGATCAGGCGGGCCATTGTGTCGCGTTGGGCTCCCCCTTTATGGGGCAATTGATGAATGTAATGGCACGCGACTGGCCCCACGACAGCGCCCTTGGCCGAAAGTTTGCCAGCGTAACAGGCGATGTCGGGCCAATGGGCGCGTCCTTGCCCTTGCGTATTGCAGGCGGCCTGCATGCGCTGGTGCTGAACCGAAAATCGCCCGATCTGGCAAAAGCATATCCGCCCAACAGCGTGTCTGATGCAGAGCTGTCCGAGGCCGTGCTTAACGCCCTAAACGCGCATGAAGCGTTTTTAATGGAGTGGACCGACCATGCGCCCCAAACCAACGAGGTACGCCGGTCAGCAGCCCTGATCGCCGGCGCGCGGGTGGCAGCAAAGCATTTCAATCTGCCGATCCACCTGTCTGAACTGGGGGCCAGCGGCGGTCTGAACCTGATGTGGGATCACTTTGCGCTTGAGATTCAAGGCCATCGTTACGGACCAAACATGTCATCGATCCTGTTGTCGCCGGAATGGACGGGCCAACTGCCACCCTCGGTACAGCCGCAGATCGAAAAGCGGCGCGGTGTGGATTTGAACCCGCTCGACCCCACGCGCCCGGATCATCTGATGCGGCTGATGGCGTATCTTTGGGCGGACCAGCCCAAACGGTTAAGCCTGACCCGTTCTGCCGCGTCCGTGCTGGATGTAAAGGTGCAGCAAGGGGATGCAATCGACTGGCTGGCAAAGCACCTGCCGCAGCAACCCCAAGGGTGTCTGCACCTGATTCAACACACCGTCGCATGGCAGTATTTCCCAAAAGACGTGCAAGCCCGTGGCAAAGCATTGATCGAGGCCGCTGGCAAACGCGCCACCGCCAATCGCCCCTTGGCATGGCTGTCGATGGAAAATGATGGTGAGAATAACAAAGGGGCCGCCCTGACTTTGCGCCTGTGGCCCGGTGATATCACGCTGAACTTGGGCCGTGCGGATTTCCATGGCCGCTGGATCGACTGGCAGCACACAGACTGACCCCAAGTTGCACTGGCAAGCACGGTGCCGCTGTGATTGGATGCCTCAAAGATACATTAAGGGAAGCTGATGGAACCGGATGAAAGCATTAACGTACTGGGTGGCGCGCTTGCGATTTGTGGCACCGATCCGGTGACAGGCTATTTCCGCGACGGGATGTGCAATACATGTGACGCGGATCAGGGCAGCCACACGGTGTGCGCGGTGATGACGGCCGAGTTTTTGGCGTTCTCGAAATACGTCGGAAACGATCTAAGCACGCCACGACCAGGGTTCGGTTTTGTGGGCCTCAAACCCGGCGATCCATGGTGCCTGTGTGCAAGCCGCTTCCTGCAAGCAGCCGAAGAAGGCTGCGCACCGCAGGTCCATCTTGAGGCGACACATCAACGCGCATTAGAGATCGTGCCCCTGGAAATTCTACAGCAGCACGCCGTCGCGACAGATTAGACCGCAAGAAATGCTAGGATGCGGATGCACCGCATCCTAGCGATTGTCGTTTAGGCGAATTCGCCCATTTCAAACTTCAACGCTTTGGCGACGGTAAAGATGTCTTTGTCGCCGCGCCCACACATGTTCATGCAGATAATGTGATCCTTCGGCAGCTCTGGCGCGATCTTCATCACATGGGCCAAGGCGTGCGAAGGCTCCAGCGCCGGAATGATCCCCTCAAGCTTGCAACTTAGTTGGAACGCTTCCAAGGCTTCAACGTCGGTGATCGACACGTATTGCGCGCGGCCGATATCATGCAGCCACGAATGCTCTGGTCCGATACCGGGGTAATCAAGACCCGCCGAGATCGAGAACCCTTCAAGGATCTGCCCGTCGTCATCTTGCAACAGATAGGTGCGGTTGCCGTGCAACACGCCCGGGCGCCCGCCAGTCAGCGACGCGCAATGCTCCATCTTGTCATTCACGCCTTTACCGCCGGCTTCGACACCGATGATGTTAACCTGCTTGTCGTCTAGGAACGGATAGAACAGACCCATGGCGTTTGACCCACCGCCAATCGCTGCGATCAGCGTATCGGGCAGACGGTCTTCGGCCTCCATCATCTGTTCGCGTACTTCCTTGCCGATGATGCTTTGGAAATCGCGGACCATGGCAGGGTACGGGTGCGGACCTGCCACAGTACCGATGCAGTAGAATGTATCGCGGACGTTCGTCACCCAGTCACGCAAGGCGTCGTTCATCGCGTCTTTCAAGGTACCACGGCCAGATGTGACCGGAATAACTTCGGCCCCAAGCAACCGCATGCGGAACACGTTGGGTGCCTGACGTTCAACGTCATGCGCGCCCATATAGACCACGCATTGCAGGCCGAACTTGGCGCAGACAGTTGCCGTCGCCACGCCGTGCTGACCAGCACCGGTTTCGGCGATAATACGTTTTTTGCCCATGCGACGGGCAAGGATGATCTGGCCCAACACGTTGTTGATCTTATGCGCACCCGTGTGGTTCAGCTCGTCGCGCTTCATATAGACCTTGGCACCACCTAGGTGGTCGGTCAGACGCTCGGCGAAATACAAGGGGCTGGGACGGCCAACATAGTGCTTCCACAGGAAATCCATTTCGGCCCAGAAACTCTCGTCGGTCTTGGCCTTTTCGTACTGCTCTTCCAGCTCAAGAATAAGCGGCATCAGGGTTTCAGAAACGAAACGCCCGCCGAAATCGCCAAACCGTCCGTTTTCGTCAGGTCCGGTCATAAAAGAGTTGAAAAGTTCATTGGCCATGAGGTGCTCCTTGCGCTTGGCATAGCCATAACGCCCCAGCTAGGGCAGGTAAAGACGGGGTGATGCAGACGTTTCAGGCTGTGCCCTACAGCAGCTAAAGTCGCGCGCGGAAAATTCAATTTTTCCGGTCCGGAATTTTTTAAAATTCCGGCACCTACCGCTAGTCGAATATCTTGAACAGCTCGCGTTTCAGCTTGTCTTCGACGCGGTCCTTCACTGCGTCTTCAACCGACTGTCCGTCTTCACGCGTCACGCCCAGCTCCTCTTGCAGCTTATCCTCCAGCTTTTGCTGTGCTTTTGCTTTCTCGGCTGCAAAGTTCAAATCAATTGCCGCTTGAAGATCGGGTTTGATTTGCGGGGATGCCCAAGGCCCGACAATGCGCACGGGAATGGCCAGACCGCGGTCTTTATTCACGCGCAAGGCTTTGGGCGTGACTGTGTAATCGATGGTCTGCGCGCCAATTCCAACCCTGCCTGTCCCCGTCGCGGTAAAGTTTGGCAGCAGCATCACCAGATCGTCGTTGTTCAGCACGCCCTTATCAACCGTGAAAGTTGCGGCAAGGGAATCAAAGACCGTCGTCCCCCCTTTGACATCGAAATTGCCCATCAACGCGTCCAGATCGATCCCTTCGATACTGCCGCGCCCGACATTGACCGCGCCGTTCCCGCTAAGCGACCGCATGATGGCATCAATCGATTGCCCTGCACCCAGAAACGACAGGTCGGCGTCACCGGTCCCCTTGAAACGGGACAAGCCTGCCGCTTGGTCCAGCATGGGCTGCATCTGGATACCGCGTGCGGCCAAGGTGCCGCCAACAGACAGACCGTTGCGATTGTTCACCACGAACTCGCCACTGGCGACGCCGCCATAGGCATTGATCTCGCGCAGTTCAGCCACCATTCGCGCCTTGTCGTTGCGCAACAAGACCCGTGTGGGTCCCAGTGTCAGACGGCCTAGCTCAACGCCTTCGGCCCGCAACGCGATTTCGCCATTAAAACCAGCCAAGCCAGATGCATCAATCCGCGAGGTCGACCAGCCAGCCAGTGCCGATGTCGCGGCCGCGCCCGTAGCATCCCCACTTCCCGCCAGTCCGGCCAGGTTCAGCACACCTGTGGTCAGCTGAGCGTTGATATTCGGTGTGCCGTTCAACGTTATGTCTGCGGCACCGCGAAACGTGTTGCCCCCCAAATCGGCAGTCATCTCGCGCAGGGCAAGACGACGATCAGGTGTTAGTGTCAGTTGCAGCCTCACATCAGCGCTGCGCCCCAACCCTTTTGGCAGCGCAACTGTCCCGGCCCCAAGCGACGCCAAAAACCGCGCCGTATCCGGCGATTTCAAAACCAAATCGCCTGCAACCGCGCCGTTCAACCCAGCCCGACCGTTCAGGGTAAAACCGCCGCCTTTGGTATCCAGCCGCGCCGTCATCGGCCGCACATCCCCGTTCAGGAATTGATCAAAACGAGAGATATCGGCCTGCACCGCCACACGTTCACCCGCAGGACGCAGGGCCGCATTAATCACCGCATCACCGGCACGTTCCGGCCAGTCCAAAGACAAATCAACACCTTCGTACCTGACCAGATCGGCACCTTCCGCATCATAGATCAACGTGGCGTCCGTGATATTCAGCCGCTGGATCGTCAAGGGACGCGGGGTGCTTGCGGGGGCCGCTGGCGTTGCTTCGATTTGCGCCGCACCGCCACCATCGGTGAACTGCCAACTCGCGCGCCCGTCTTTGCGGTGCTCCAGCCGGATTGTCGGGCTTTGCGCTTCGATGTTGGTAATCTTAATCTCGCCACGGATCAGCGACCAGGCATCAACGCCAATCGCGGCATTGGCGGCAGACAGCATCGCACCGTCCTTTGCCCAAGATGCATTGCCAACCTCAAGCCCGTCTGCGCTGACCCCAAGAACCGGCCAAAAGGTGATCCCGACATCGCCGGTGATTTTCACATCGCGGCCCGTCAGGTTGCGCAGTTGATCCGCCGCGATCCGGGCGATCCTGTCTGCGGGCAGCAGAAACAAAGACCCCACCGCCACCACCACAATCAGCAAGACCACGCCGATCAGCCTGACAATCCATTTCATAACCCGTCTCCTTGCCCAAAGCTGGGCCTTTCGCAGACCCTTTGCATGGCTTATAGCGCATTTCATGAGCACAAACCCACCCAATCTGCGCCCTGATCTTGCCCCTAAGGCAAAAATCAGCAACCCGTCCCGCCCCGGCCAGCCGACCATCGGCATGGTGTCGCTGGGCTGCCCCAAAGCATTGGTCGATTCCGAACGCATCCTGACCCGCCTGCGCGCCGAAGGGTACGGCGTGTCGCCCGATTATTCCGGTGCCGATGCGGTGATCGTAAACACCTGCGGGTTTCTGGATTCTGCCAAGGCCGAAAGCCTTGATGCCATTGGTGAGGCGCTCAAGGAAAATGGCCGCGTGATTGTGACGGGGTGTTTGGGCGCAGAGCCCGATTACATCCGCGAACACCATCCGCGCATTCTAGCGGTCACCGGACCGCACCAATATGAACAGGTCTTGGATGCCGTGCACAGTGCCGTGCCGCCCTCGCCCGATCCGTTTATCGATCTGCTGCCTGCCCAAGCCGTTAGCCTGACGCCGCGCCACTACAGCTATCTGAAAATCTCCGAAGGTTGTAACCACAAGTGCAAGTTCTGCATCATCCCCGACATGCGTGGCCGCCTGCAATCGCGCCCCGCCCATGCGGTGATGCGCGAGGCGGAAAAGCTGGTTCAAAGCGGCGTGAAAGAACTGTTGGTGATCTCGCAGGATACATCTGCCTATGGCGTGGATATCAAACACGCCGAAGATCGTGGCCACCGCGCCCATATCACTGATCTGGCGCGCGATCTGGGGTCGCTTGGCGCGTGGGTGCGCCTGCACTACGTCTATCCCTATCCGCATGTGCGCAAGCTGATCCCCCTGATGGCCGAAGGGCTGGTGCTGCCCTACATGGATATCCCGTTCCAACACGCGCATCCCGATGTGCTGAAACGCATGGCCCGCCCCGCTGCGGCCGCCAAAACGCTGGACGAAATCGCCGCCTGGCGCGACACCTGCCCCGACATCACCCTGCGGTCGACATTTATCGTGGGCTACCCGGGCGAGACCGATTCCGAATTCCAAACCCTGCTGGATTGGCTGGATGAGGCGCAATTAGATCGCGTCGGGTGCTTTCAATATGAAAACGTAGATGGCGCGCGGTCAAACGCGCTGCCAGATCATGTGCCGGACGAGGTCAAGCAAGACCGCTGGAACCGGTTTATGGAGAAAGCTCAGGCCATCTCCGAAGCCAAGCTGGAAGCCAAAGTCGGCCGCCGGATGGATGTGATCGTAGACGAGATCGACGCCGACGCCGCCACCTGCCGCACCAAAGCCGACGCGCCCGAGATCGACGGGAACCTGTTTATCGATGAAGGTTTCGAGGGGCTGTCGGTCGGTGACATCGTCACGGTCGAGGTTGAGGAAGCGGGCGAGTATGATCTATGGGGTCGGATTCTGCACAATTAATCTGATCACTCATTTTTACTAGCTTTGAGATCTTCGTACCCAATTGCGGTTATTTCATATAATGCGCCTCCGTCGGTACTTCGACGATGTTCGAGACGTCCGCTAGCTATTAGCGTTTCAAAAGAGTCCTCAAATAGCTTCTGCTCTCTATGTGAAGAGAACCCTTCACTGTCGCGCCTATGCTCGCCAACAGTCCGCGACATTGAATTTCCCTTTAAAAAAACCAAGCCATCTGACGAATTTGCCGCAAAGTCGAGTATTCGCAACTCTGTCGTGGAGAGCCTTGTCGGTGCCTCGTGAGCCGCTCTATCCGCTTCAATTTCGGATTTCAGTTCCGCACTCATATTCTCAGCTTCATCCAATCGCTTGGCCGCATCGATTTTCCTCCTTTCTCTTGCCTCTTCTTCCTGCGCTTTCAGTCCATGTTCTACAATGCGTCGCTTTAACGCTTCGGAGGACTGTAGTGCGTGCAAACGTGCCTGTGGAAACTTCGCTAACTGCGCTCCGGCAACCGTTATCCACGGAATGGCAACAGCCAAAACGACTCCACCAAGGAGCGGTATCACATAAAGGCTCCAACCATCCGTATTTGCATCAAAGTATAACAGCCGCGCTCTTACAGGCTTGTCCGCAAAGAAAAGATAAAAGACGCTCTGCCAGTTTGTCGCAACGAAAAAGATCAGTATCGATCCCAGAACCGGGCTGCGCAGCCTGTCGCCCCATGCATCTACTATTTGCTTGAAATACTCTGTCATAGATTAACTTGCCCCGTTGCTTGACACCACAATGCAGCCCCTAGTTAGCTTCATCAAGATAAATACCCGCATCGCCTGCATTGCACTCCCCAGATGTTCCTCCTTCCCATCGGCCAAAAATAGCTCATGTAGTTGAACGCCCTCAAAGAACCCCTACATATACCCCACGCAGCAAGGTGGCCACACACGCATCTTGCAAATGTTCCGTTAATGTTCTATATATGTTCCATAACAGAATGCAGGGGGCTTCCCGAATGTCCTACCAACCTCAATTTCTCGGATTGTTTGCCCCTGAACAGGGGGCGGTGCCGGCGCATCATCATGATGACAGCCATGCTTTGCCTGCCACGCCAAAGCAGATGCAATATGCCACGTCACTGGCCGCGAAAACGGGTGCGAGCCTGCCCGAAGGAATCGGCGCGGATCGGGTGGCTTTGTCAGCGTGGATCGACAGCCACAAGCCGAAACCGCTTGAGGGGCGATTTGCCAATTATCCGTCGTCTAAACAGGTGGCTTTTGCCGAACGGATTGCACGGGTGAAACGGCGCGATATTCCGCAGGAATGCTTTCGCGATAAAACCATGATGTCGCGCTGGATTGACGGTAATAAACCGCGCTGATGCCCTTGGCCTATTACTGGCATTCGCCCTGCCCTGAACGGCGGAACATTCAAAATACCTTGCATTTGACCTTTACCCGCCGCCCTTCACCAAGATGATACGGTGTTGCGCTATGGATTGGGCGTGATCATGTCATCTAGATAGGCACGCACGCAGGTCTGCACGTGACGAAACCGGTCACCGCCCAGATGTTTGCCGCCATACCACCGTGTCACGACAATCAGATGATCAAACAACCCTTCGCGTTCCAGCATCCGGACAATGACCATCCCCGCGCCAGATTCGCCATCGTCGCCCTTGAGCGGGCCACCCTCGGACAGCAAGACAGCCCATGTATTATGGGTGGCCTTGGCGTAGGATTTGTTCCGTTTAAGGTCTTTTAACGCGGCATCAACAGCGGCGCGGTCTCCGGCCGCCACACCCGACACCGCATATTTTGACCCCCGGTCCGTCAGGATTTGGCCCAGTTGATGCAAACCGCCTAAAGCCCCGCAGCTGTGCGGCGAACGGTATCAAGGCGCGAGGCGTTGGGCGGATGGGTCCCCAAAAATCTGTCGCCCGGATCGGGAATACGGGTAAAGAATTCAGCGCCGCGCAACGGGTTGTACCCCGCACGTGCGGTGATCACGGTGCCAAGGGCGTCTGCCTCAAGCTCGAAATCTTTGGAATAGGTCCGTGCGCCGACCTGCGCACCCAACCGCTGCGCCGTTTCCACGGCCGATGCATCCCCGCCACTGAGCGTGGCCAAACCCGCAAAAATAACCGCCCCCGCGACGGCATTTTGCTGCTGGCGTGCAATGTGGCCTGAAATGTGATGAGCGGCTTCATGTCCCAGAACAAAGGCAAGCTCGTCCTCGTTACGCGCGTCATCGAGCAGCGCCAATGTGAACGCGATCACAGGACGGCCGGCGCGGTCTTCGGTTTGATAGGCGTTGGCCGGCTGGCCCGGGCGGTCATCCACAACAATGTTGAAATCACAATTGATGCCCGATGTGCGCGCGCGGCATTCACGCTCTGCCACGGGTTCGACGGTTTGAATAACACGTAAAAAACTGCGCGCCGACTGCGACGTAGACAGGTTGGATTCTTGCGACTGTCCGCCAGGCTGCTGTGTGACTGGCCCGGTGTTCATTACCGGTTCACACGCCGCGACCAAAGCCATAACGCCAAGCAGACCAAAAAACCTAATCATATACTGGCAATTCCTTGTGACCTTGCACGAACCATTCTTGATCCGCCTGTTTAATGTGGCGAGACCCCATTGAACATACAACGCGGGCACGCTCTTGCAATGATCCGCCGAAAGAATATTGTGCGCCTATGTTTACCATTGAACACGAATTTGATGCGAGTGTGATCACCTTGGTCGATGAGGGGAAATCACCCTTGCGCGAAGATGTCACGGTGCAAGCCTTTGCAAGTGTTATTACATTTGAACAATGGGATGCCCGCACCAACACCGTCAGTAAGATCAGCCTGTCGCCCGAACAATTGCGCGATCTGACCATTGCGTTGAACCTGCCCGAAGGCATCTATCGCACCGCCCCTAAACCCTGACCAAGGAATACCACATGGCCACCGGCACAAAGATCAAAACATATTATGACGGTGCCTGGCACGACGGCGATATATCGGTCATCAAGGCTGCGGATCACGGTGCATGGCTGGGTACGACCGTGTTTGACGGCGCGCGTATGGTCAATGGCCTCACCCCTGATCTTGAGGCACATTGCGCCCGGATCAACCGGTCTGCCAAGGCGTTGATGATCACCCCAACGGTTGAAACCGCCGATATGGTGGAAATGGTCCGTGAAGGGCTGAAAAGCTATGACAAAACCGATGCCATCTATATTCGCCCCATGTATTGGGCGCTCGCGGGGGATGAGCTGGGCATTGTCCCGCTGAAGGATGCGACCGGTTTCGCCATCTCGCTCGAGCAAATTCCAATGGCTCCGCCAGAGGCTGCAACGACGCTGACGCGCACCCGTTTCCGCCGTCCGGTGCTTGAGGACAATGTCGTGAACGCCAAAGCGGGCTGTCTGTATCCAAACAACGCCCGCATGATGGTTGAGGCCCGCAGCAAGGGCTTTGGCAATGCGCTGGTGGCGGATGCACTGGGCAATGTCGCCGAATCTGCGTCGGCCAACGCGTTCATGGTGAAGGACGGCGAAGTTTTCACCCCCATCCCCAACGGGACTTTCCTTGCCGGGATCACCCGCGCGCGGCACATTGCCAATATGCGGGCGGACGGGATCAAAGTGCATGAAACAGTCCTAAGCTTTGATGATTTCCACGCCGCAGACGAGGTATTCTTGTCCGGCAACATGATGAAAGTCACACCGGTCAAAGCCTTTGATGACACCCAATACCAAATCGGCCCGATCACCCGCCATGTCCGTGATATGTATTGGGATTGGGCCGCGACGGCACGCAACTGACCCGCGCCGTGAAAATCGCGATTGCCAGCGGCATGTGCAGGCGGCATGATTGCCAACGCCCCCAATGCCCAATCGGAGAAGACGATGCGTAAATTTATGGTGGTTCTCGATGACAGCCGCGAATGTCTGAACGCGATGCGGTTTGCTGCAATGCGTGCATCAAAATCGGGCGGTGGTGTTGTGGTTCTGTCGGTTATTCCACCGGATGAGTTTAACCACTGGATCGGCGTTGCCGAGGTCATGCGCGAAGAAGCCCGCGAGCGGATCGAAGTGCATTTCGAAGTCTTTGCCAAATGGATGCGCGACCGGCTGAATGTTGATCCTGAACTGGTGATCCGCGAAGGCGTTATCGTGGACGAGATCATTGCCCAGCTTGCCGATGACCCCGATGTGGGCGTTTTGGTTCTGGGCGCGGGGACGGATAAAAAATCTGGCCCCGGCCCGTTGGTAACCCAATTGTCGCGCAACGCTGGCAGCCTGCCCATCCCGATCACAATCGTGCCGGGTGATCTAAGCAAGGAGCGTTTGGAGGCGATTACCTAAGATCGCGCGCCTCTAAATCATCGAGCCACCGCTTTTTAGAATCGTTCCAAACCTTGACTTGGGGCGCTTCAACCCGCATATCAAAGACAACCCGTTGTCAGGAGCATGTCATGTTTATTCAGACCGAATCCACGCCGAACCCCGCCACGCTGAAATTCTTGCCCGGCCAGACCGTGCTGGAAATGGGCACGGCTGAT
This sequence comes from uncultured Sulfitobacter sp., assembly GCF_964021855.1. Taxonomy (NCBI): domain Bacteria; kingdom Pseudomonadati; phylum Pseudomonadota; class Alphaproteobacteria; order Rhodobacterales; family Roseobacteraceae; genus Sulfitobacter; species uncultured Sulfitobacter sp. The sequence continues at coordinate 934,276 of NZ_CAXHZD010000001.1, read as the reverse complement.
TTCCCCGCGCCCGAAGCCGCCAGCGCGTCGCCACTTGCCACGCGTTTGTTCGCCGTCGAAGGCGTGACAGGCGTGTTTTTCGGCACCGATTTTGTGACCGTGACCAAGCTTGATTCCGTTGAATGGGATCACCTGAAGCCCGCGCTTTTGGGGGCCATCATGGAACATTTCCAATCGGGCCAGCCCGTCATGGAAACCGGCCACGAACACGCCTCCGGTCACGCCGAGCACACTGGCGAAGACGGCGCGATTGTTGGCCAGATCAAGGAACTGCTAGATAGCCGCGTGCGCCCTGCCGTGGCCCAAGATGGCGGCGACATCACGTTTCACGGGTTTGAACGCGGTGTGGTTTACCTGCACATGCAGGGTGCCTGCGCTGGATGCCCGTCTTCGACTTTGACGTTGAAAATGGGTATCGAAAACCTGTTGCGCCACTACATTCCCGAAGTAACCGAGGTACGCCCGGTTGCCTAAGACGCCGAAAATACTGGCGTTTGACACATCGGCCGCACATTGTGCGGCCGCTTTGCTGTCGGGCGATCAGATCGTGGCAAGCATCCTTGAACCCATGGCCAAGGGACAAGGCGAACGCCTGCTGGGTCTTTGCGGCGACGTGCTGGAACAGGCCGAGGTCACCTATCAGGATTTAACCGCTATTGGCGTCGGGATCGGGCCTGGAAATTTCACCGGCATTCGCATTTCGGTTTCAGCCGCGCGCGGTCTGGCCTTGGGGCTGGGCATTCCTGCAATCGGGGTATCCCAGCTTGAGGCGTTGGCCCATGGCACCGATGACGTGGTGATCGCCAGCGTGGATGCCCGCCAAGACAAAATGTTCGTTCAGGTTTTTGGCACGCTGGATGATCGCCCGCCCACGATGTGCAGCCTTGATGAACTGCCAATGATCCCCACGCGGGCCGATCCAAAATGTATCGGGTATCAGGCCGACATGATCGCGACGCTCACGAACGGCACAGTTTGCGAACCTCAGATGCCGCTGGCCGACGCCATCGCGCATATTGCCGCCAGCCGCGCGCCCCATGACAATCCGCGCCCTGCCCCGCTGTACCTGCGCCCCGCTGACGCTGCCCCCGCACGCGATGCACCACCTACTATTTTACCGTGACCCCAGACCAGATGGCACATATCCACGCGGCGGCATTTCTGCGTGATCGCGCTTGGAATGCGGCTGAGATTGCCGACCTTCTTGCCTCGCCTTTTGTCACAGCACTTGAGGCGCAGGGCGGCTTTGCCCTGACGCGGCTGGTCGCGGGCGAGACCGAGCTGCTGACGATTGCCGTTGATCCGGCGTTTCAGAATCAGGGCATCGGACGACGCTTGATGCACAAATGGCTGGCCTGCGATGCGGAGACCGCGTTTCTTGAGGTGGCCGCCGATAACACCCCCGCCATTACCCTTTACGAAAGCCTCGGCTTTGATCGGACCAGCACAAGACCGCGCTATTATGCGCGTAAAGATGGTGCATTCATCGATGCTTTGATCCTCTCAAAGGACTTAACGCATGGTAAATCAGTGGATTCTGGCCCCTAAACCTGAGAATCCGGTTGACCCCAGCCACCCGCTAAGCAGTATCGTGTATCTGATCGACGGGCGCGCGCCCGCGACCGGGTAAGGCCCTGCGCCAAACCCCAACACAACAAAAACTGGGAGACGATCCATGACCCTAATGACCAAACTGCTTGGTGCCGCTGCTGTCACCGCCCTTGGCGCTGGTGCCGCACTGGCCGAGCCTGCATTGATTTTTGACCTTGGCGGCAAGTTCGACAAATCCTTTAACGAAGCAGCTTTCTCTGGCGCACAGCGTTGGGCCGAAGAAACAGGCGAGACATTCCGCGAAATCGAATTGCAATCCGAAGCACAGCGCGAGCAAGCGTTGCGTCGTTTCGCCGAAGCGGGCTCCAACCCGATTGTTATGACCGGCTTTGCTTTTGGTGACGCGCTTGGCCAAGTTGCCGGCGATTACCCTGAAACAGATTTCGTCATCATCGACATGGTCGTTGACGCGCCAAACGTACGTTCGGTTGTCTTCAACGAACACGAAGGTTCGTATCTGGTTGGCATGATGGCCGCGATGGCATCTGAATCCAACACTGTCGGCTTTATCGGCGGCATGGATATCCCGTTGATCCGCAAATTCGCCTGTGGCTATGCCCAAGGTGTCTTGGCAGCCAACCCTGACGCGACCGTTATTTCCAACATGACCGGCACAACACCTTCCGCTTGGAATGACCCGGTAAAAGGCTCCGAGCTGACCAAAGCGCAAATCAGCCAAGGTGCTGACGTGGTTTATGCTGCTGCTGGCGGCACCGGCGTTGGTGTTCTGCAAACAGCCGCAGACGAGGGCATCTTGTCCATCGGTGTGGACAGCAACCAAAACTACATGCACCCGGGCAAGGTTCTGACATCCATGCTGAAACGCGTTGATAACGCTGTGTACCAAGCCATGGCTGATGGCCCCGGTATGGAAAAAGGCTTTAACGTGATGGGCATCGCCAATGGCGGCGTCGGCTATGCGATGGACGAATACAACAAAGATATCGTTTCTGCCGACATGCAAGCCGTGGTCGATGAGGCATCTGCGCAAATCGCAGACGGCACATTGGTGGTCCACGACTATATGTCCGACGATACCTGCCCCGTTCTGGATTTCTGAACGTGAACGACAAAACGGATATGGAGCGGCAGGCAACTGCCGCTCCAGCCATTGAACTCAAAGGTATTTCCAAAGCCTTTGGTCCAGTGCAGGCCAATAAAGATATTTCCATCCGCGTTATGCCCGGTACGATCCATGGGATCATCGGCGAAAATGGCGCGGGCAAGTCCACGTTGATGAGCATCCTTTACGGCTTTTACAAAGCGGATAAGGGCGAGATCTTCATCAGTGGAAAAAAGACAGACATCCCTGACAGCCAGGCCGCGATCGCCGCAGGCATCGGGATGGTGTTCCAGCATTTCAAGCTGGTCGAGAATTTTACGGTGCTTGAGAATATCATTCTGGGTGCCGAAGACGGGCGGTTGCTGAAGCCGTCGCTGGCCAAGGCGCGCAAAAGCCTTTTAAAGCTGGCCGATGATTACGGCCTCAAGGTCGACCCTGACGCGCTGATCCAAGACATCGGTGTTGGCATGCAGCAACGGGTCGAGATCCTGAAGGCACTGTACCGGCAGGCCGATATTTTGATCCTAGATGAACCCACGGGCGTGCTGACCCCCGCCGAAGCCGATCAGTTGTTCCGCATTCTGGGCCGGCTGCGGTCCGAGGGGAAAACGATCATTCTGATCACGCATAAACTGCGCGAAATCATGGACATTACGGATACCGTATCGGTGATGCGACGCGGTGAAATGACCGCAACGGTCGAGACCGCAGAAACCTCCCCCGCCGAGCTGGCCGAGCTGATGGTTGGCCGCAAGGTGTTGTTGCGCGTGGATAAAGTACCGGCACAACCCCGTGATGTCGTTCTGGATATCCACGGCCTGCGCGTGGTGGACGAAAAAGGCGTGGAACGTCTGCGCGGGATCGATCTGCAAGTACGTGCCGGTGAAATTCTGGGCGTCGCGGGTGTGGCTGGCAACGGCCAGTCCGAACTGCTTGAGGTCTTGGGCGGCTATCAAACCGGCACCGGTTCTGTGAAGGTCAAAGGTCAGGAACTGGACCTGACCGGCAAGCAATCCGACGGTCAGTCACGACGCAACCACGGCATTGCCCACGTGCCCGAAGACCGCCAACGCGAAGGTCTGATTATGGACTATCACGCGTGGGAAAACACCGCCTTTGGCTACCACAAGGACCCGTCCTATCGCAGTGGTATCTTGATGAACAACGCCGCGATCAAGGCCGATACCGTCGAGAAAATGGAACGTTTTGACGTGCGCCCGCCAAACCCGAAACTGGCGGCCAAGAACTTCTCGGGCGGGAACCAGCAAAAGATCGTTCTGGCCCGCGAGATCGAGCGTAACCCCGATCTGTTGTTGATTGGCCAGCCCACACGCGGTGTCGATATTGGTGCCATCGAATTCATCCACCAACAGATTGTTGCCCTGCGTGATCAGGGCAAGGCGATCCTGCTGGTGTCGGTCGAGCTTGAGGAAATCCTCGCACTCAGCGACCGTGTCGCCGTGATGTTTGACGGGCAGATCATGGGTGTGCGCGATGCCGCCGACACCGATGAAAAAGAGCTGGGCCTGATGATGGCGGGCATTACCGACGCTGATGCAAAGATAGGGGTCTAGGATGGACGTCATGCCAAAATGGGCCGAGGTCGTCCTTGTGCCGCTTATCTCTTTGATCTTGGCGGCGACCCTGTCGGCGCTGGTGATTTTGGGCATCGGGGAAGACCCGGTTGCTGCGGTCAAACTGATGGTGACAGGCGCATTGGGCAGCACCTATGGCTGGGGCTATACGCTGTATTACGCCACGAATTTCATGTTCACCGGACTATGCGTCGCCATCGCGTTTCATGCGCGTCTGTTCAACATCGGCGGCGAAGGTCAGGCGATGCTGGGCGGTCTGGGCGTTGCGCTGGCCTGCTTGTACATCCCTTGGCCACATTGGTCGTTGGCGCTGATCGGGGCCACCACAATGGCCGCGCTTTTTGGTGCAGCATGGGCCGCGATACCGGCATTTTTGCAAGCCAAACGCGGTAGCCATATCGTTATCACCACGATCATGTTCAACTTTATCGCCGCGGCGGTCCTGAACTACATTCTGGTCAATATGCTGCGCCCAAAAGGCAGCATGGACCCGGCCACCGCACGGTTCCCCGACGCAACCAAATTGCCGACACTGCATGATTTGCTGGCCCCCATCGGGATCAACTTTTCCAAAGCGGCCCCCGCCAATATCTCGCTTCTGGTCGCGATTGCCGCCTGTTTCTTTCTTTGGGTACTGATCTGGCGCACCCGGCTTGGTTATGAAATTCGGGCCTATGGCCATTCGGAATCCGCTGCAAAATATGCGGGGATTTCACCGGTAAAGATCACGATGATTACGATGATCATCTCGGGTGGGTTGGCCGGAATGATGGCCATCAACAACGTCATGGGCGAATCTGAACGGCTGGTTCTGAACGCGACCGAAGGGGCCGGGTTCATCGGTATTGCGGTTGCCTTGATGGGCCGAAGCCATCCGTTGGGCGTTTTTCTGGCCGCGATCCTATTCGGGTTTCTGTACCAAGGCGGTGCCGAACTCGCGCTTTGGACCTCGATCCCGCGCGAATTGATCGTCGTCATTCAGGCGCTGGTCATCCTATTCACCGGCGCGCTTGATAACATGGTGCGGATGCCGCTGGAAAAGATATTCCTGAGCATCCGAAATGCCCGCGCCCCCAAACCAGAACGTAAACCGGTGGAGCCTGCAGAATAATGGATTACATGACACTTATCCAACTGCTGGACAGCACCGTTCGCCTTGCGACACCCCTGCTGCTGGCCTGCCTTGCTGGGCTGTTCTCTGAACGCGCCGGGATTTTTGACATCGGTCTGGATGGCAAAATGCTGGCGGCAGCGTTCTTTTCGGCGGCTATTGCGGCATTGTATGGCAATGTGTGGCTGGGGCTGCTGGCGGGGATCGCCGCTTCGCTCGCGCTTAGTTTGCTGCACGGTCTGGCATCAATCACCTTTCGCGGGAACCAACTGATATCCGGTGTGGCGATCAACTTTCTTGCCGCCGGTCTGACCGTGCTGATCGCCCAAGATTGGTTTCAACAGGGCGGGCGTACCCCGTCGCTGATCGGTGGCGCGCGGTTTAATCCGATCACCCTGCCCTTTGCCGACGCGGTTGAGCCTGTGCCATTCATTGGCCCGCTTTACGCCGAACTAATCTCGGGCCATTCGATCCTTGTTTACGCCGCCTTTGCTGCTGTGCCGCTGACCTGGTGGTTGCTGTATCGTACGCGGTTCGGTCTGCGCCTGCGCGCTGTGGGGGAAAACCCTGCCGCCGTGGACACAGCAGGCGTGTCGGTCATCGGGCTGCGCTATGCCGCCGTGTGCATCTGCGGCGTCTTGTGTGGCATCGCGGGTGCGTATCTAAGCACCGCCCTGCAAGCCGGGTTCATCAAGGACATGTCGGCAGGCCGTGGTTATATCGCGCTGGCGGCTTTGATCTTTGCCAAGTGGCGGCCTTGGTACGCGCTTTGGGCGACATTGCTGTTTGGCCTGTTCGGCGCGCTGGAAACACGCCCCGACGTGATCGAAGCATTGATCGGCGTCAAAGTTCAGGGCCAATTGCTGGGCGCGCTGCCCTATGTCATGACCGTCATCATCCTTGCCGGTTTTGTTGGCAAAGCCATCCCACCCCGCGCGGGCGGGGAGCCCTACGTAAAAGAACGCTAATACCACCTGCGCTGCCGGAAATTTTTCGGCAGCGCAGCATCCACAATTGATTTCAATCCGAAAATCAGGCTAACAGCATATATGCAAATATACCTGCCCATTGCCGAGATTTCGGTTAACGCGTTCCTGCTGTTAGGCTTGGGCGGCATTGTGGGCATTCTTTCCGGTATGTTTGGCGTCGGTGGCGGGTTTCTGATCACGCCGCTTTTGTTCTTTATCGGCATCCCGCCGGCTGTCGCTGTGGCGACCGGTGCGAACCAGATCGTCGCCTCCTCCGTCTCTGCCCTATTGGCCCATCTTAAGCGCAAGACGGTCGATCTGAGGATGGGCACCGTGTTGTTGATCGGCGGACTTTTCGGGGCTGCCGGAGGCGTCAGCATCTTCAACTACCTGAAATCCCTTGGCCAAGTCGATTTGCTGGTCAACCTTTGCTATGTGGTTTTTCTGGGGATCATCGGCGGGTTGATGTTCATTGAATCGCTCAACGCGCTGTACAAAACCCGCACCGGAAAACGCCAGCCACGCAAGAAACACACTTGGATTCAAAAGCTGCCGTTCAAGATGCGGTTTCGTGTCACGGGGCTTTATATCTCGGTCATTCCACCCTTGTTGGTTGGCGCGTTCGTCGGTCTGCTGGCCGCCATCATGGGCGTCGGTGGCGGCTTTATCATGGTGCCGGCAATGATCTATCTGCTGGGCATGCCGACCAAAGTGGTCGTTGGCACGTCGCTATTCCAAATCCTGTTTGTAACCGCCTTTACCACGCTGCTGCACGCGACAACCAACTATACCGTTGATATTGTTCTGGCCGTCCTGTTGTTGATCGGCGGCGTGATCGGCGCGCAATTTGGCACCTCCCTAGGGACCAAGCTGAAGGCCGAACAGCTGCGCATCCTGCTGGCCCTTTTGGTGCTGGCCGTCTGTGGGAAGCTGGCGCTGGACCTGCTGCTGCAACCGTCCGAGCTTTATTCCATCGGGTTCACGTCATGATCCGGCAGTACTTTGCAGCGACCCTTGCCTGTCTGACATTTTGGACGATGGCACACGCCAAAGAAGACATCGTGCTGGGCCTGAACCAAACCGAAGTATCGATCGCCACGAATTTCAACGGGTCCGAGATTATCATTTTCGGGGCGGTCAAACGCGAAACGCCGATACCGGACACGTCCGAATTACAGGTGGTCGTCACGGTATCCGGCCCGTCAAAGCCCGTCGTGGTCCGCCGCAAAGAAAAGAAATTCGGTATCTGGGTGAACACCGCGTCGGTCGAAGTGGACCACGCGCCCAGCTTTTACGCCGTTGCCACCAGTGGGCCGCTTCACGATGTCCTAAGCCGGGTCGAAGACCTGCGCCACAAGATATCAATCCCTCGGGCGATCAGGTCGGTTGGGGCGCCAATGACGATTACGGATTCCGCTGCATTCACCGAAGCATTGATCCGTATCCGCTCAAGGGAAGACCAGTATCAACTGGACGAGGCAGGGGTCACCGTCGATCAACAGACGTTGTTCCGCGCGACAGTGCAGCTTCCTGCTGCTTTGGTCGAAGGGGATTATGACACACGCATTTTCCTGACCCGCGACGGAAACGTCGTCGCGCAATATGAGACCTTGATTGACGTGCGCAAGGTCGGGCTGGAACGGTGGCTCTACAACCTGTCGCGCGAACAGTCCTTGCTGTACGGTCTTTTATCGCTGGCAATTGCGATCAGTGCCGGATGGTTGGCCTCGGCCGCGTTTGCATTGATCCGCCGTTAACCGCGCCCGATATAGGGCATCTTGGTCGCCATCACGGTCATGAATTGAACATTCGCCTCCGCTGGCATTTGCGCCATATGCAGCACCGATGACGCCGCATGTTTCACGTCCATCGTATCCATGTCGGGATTGGCCGCCTTAAGGTCCGCGACCAATTCGCTTTCGGCGTTACCAATATCAATCTGCCCGCAGGCGATGTTAAAAGGTCGCCCATCCAGGGACAACGTGCGCGTCAGGCCGGTGACCGCGTGCTTGCTCATCGTATAACAAACCGACCCGGGGCGCGGCACATAGGCCGACAGCGATCCGTTGTTGATGATACGCCCGCCCGTGTTCTGTGCGCGCATACGTTCAAACGCCAGTTGCGCTGCGATGAACATGCCATTGATATTGACCTGCATCACCTCGGTCCAAACCTCGAGCGGGATTTCATCGATGGGGCCGGACACCCCAAACAGCCCCGCGTTGTTGAACAGCACATCGATATGGCCAAACGCATCGAAAGCCTCCCGCATGGCCGCCGCATCCGTCACATCAGCCGGCAGCGCCACCGCGTTAGGGTAGGCATCAGCGATTTCGGCCAGCCGGTCGGCCCTGCGCGCGATCAACCCAACGCGCCATCCCTGATCCAGGAACAGCTCCGCCGTCGCGCGCCCGATACCCGAACTCGCACCGGTAATCAGTATCGTTTTCATACCTCTTCCTCCGTCTGAATGTCCAAGCTCAGCGGGGCCACTGGGGTCGCCCGCAAGTCATCGACACGCAGCATACCCGTCGGCTTGGACAAGCGGTTACGCACCACCCAGATCAACCGTTCCTGCGCCCGCGTGATCGCCACATAGGCAAGCCGTTTCCACAGGGGCTGCCCCGCCTCTGACCGGCCCATACGCGCTGCGGCGTATAGATCGGGGGCAAAGACTTGGACCGTATCCCATTGGCTGCCTTGCGCCTTGTGGATGGTCACCGCCGCCCCGTGCAAGAACGTGGCCCCCATACGGGCGGCAAAGGGAATGAACGGTTCTTCCTCATCGGGTTTTTCGATCTTCACAATCGACGCGGCCGATATCTGCGGATCCTCGGCTCCCATCACATGCAAACGGCTGAACCCGGGTTTGCGACCATTGCCCAGATAGATCACCTGCGCGCCTTTGATCAGGCCGCGCGCCTCAAGGTCGAGCCGTTTTTTCCGGTGCTTAAGCGGCAATTCAATACCATCACAAATCAACGGCTCGCCCGCCAACAGCGCATCCTCTGGCGCGCCATGCACGGACCGGAACGCGTTAATCAGCCGAATGCGCGTCGCGTTGCGCCACACCAAAACGGGGGACCGTGCCATCAAATCAACCTCGACACGCTGGCCCCAGACCACACGATCATCTTTCTTGGCGGCCTCCTCGATCATCCGTTCAAATTGCTCAAACGTCAGATCAGGGTCTGCTAGCGCGTGGGCCAAATCCAGAATAGGGTTGTCAGCTTGCTGACGGTGGATACGGCTTAGGTTCAACACCCGGTTTTCCGGCAGTTTCTCAAACACCATGGTGCCGGATTGCCCGACCGGGGCCAACTGCGCCGGGTCACCGAACAACAGCAGCGTCGGAAAAATCTCTTTCAGGTCTTCGAACTGCTTATCATCCAACATCGAACTTTCATCGACCAAGCCGATGTCCAACGGTTCTTCGCGGCGCTTCCACCCTGTGATGAAATCACTGCCCCGCAATCCCGCAGCGGCCAGTGCGCCGGGGATCGATTTATTGTTGGCATAAAATGCAGCGGCACGGTCAAGCGACACTTCGGTCAGCCCCTCGATCTCGGGCCGCTCGCCATTACCGGTCAACCATTCCGCGATACGCTCGTATTCGGGGTCGTAAACGGGGGTGTATAATATCCGGTGGATCGTCGTCGCGGGGACGCCCCGCAACCGCAACACCGATGCCGCCTTGTTTGTCGGGGCCAAAATCGCAAGCGACCGCTTATCCTTGCGCTTGCGGGATTCGTAATCGCCCGAAACGATATCAACACCGGCGGCTTGCAAGGCCTTGTAAAGCTCTGCCAGCAACAGCGTTTTGCCGGATCCGGCCTTGCCAGTCACGGCCATAACCTGATCCTTGCCCCCGGCGGGCGGCATCAAAAGACTGTCTTCCAGATTAATTCCGGCGAGGCGCAGCATTTCGGTCACGCTGTCATATGCAGCCGCCTGATCATCTGAATAAGTAAGCATTGGTGTTGTCATGGGGCGACCCTAAATCAGGGCCGCGCCGGGGGCCAGACAACTTAGCCGCTAATCGCAACCTTCATCGCAGAAGCTGCCCTGAAACTTTGCTCAAACCATTGCTCGGATTGGCGCGGCGAAATGCCCGACCGTTCCGCCAATCGCGCTTGCGCAGCTTGGTCAAAGCTCCAGAGCCCCACACTGATCCGTGCCGCGCCCTCACCGCTGCTGCCCAGAATTTCGGGCGACGCACCCGTCATGCGGTATATCCGCACCATCCGGGCATCAAACACCCCGGCGAAATGCGCAACGCCAAAGCCCCGCATAATCTCTCCGCCCCCCAGCATTAGCGCAGCGGCGGCCTGCCCGGATGCTTCCGCGCTCAGGCAGAACCGCGTGCATTCCCAAATCAACGGGCTGCAAATAGGCCCCTCCAATAATCCCAAGAAATGCTCGTTGACCATGGTCCGCCCTGTCGTCGGCAAAAACCGCATCGACCCGCCATGGATGCCACCGGGCAACTCCCAAATCACGTATAAGGGGTTTAGCGTATCATATGCGTCTTTCTCAAACCCGTCCGCATCGACAGTAACATCCCATTTCAACCGGTCTTTAAATTGCGCCGCCCTGTCGCGAAACATGGTTGCACTCAGTTTCGGGTGATCTTTCAGTTGGTCACCGTAAATGTATCTCAACATGAATTGCCGCATCCCCTTGCTGGTTCGGGGGTCTCAATACATGTGGGTTATTTAACGCTGGCCGATATTAGCGCCCGCCAAAGCAACCGGAATCGCAACTTCACTTTTCCAAATGGACCAAAATCCCGGGGGAGCCTGAAAGGCGGGGGCTGGCCCCCTCCTTGGCTAACTACACAATAATCAACCCGCGGCTAAGCGCGCGCGCCACTGCATGGGTGGTATTCAGCGCGCCCAATTTGAATCGCGCGCTTTCAATATATACCCGCAAGGTATGCTCGGAAATGGATAGGGTGTTTGCAACTTGCGCCCGATTATACCCAATCGCGATCAAGGTCATTGCGTCGACTTCACGCGGCGAAAGCGCTTGCGCGGCTTCTGGTTTGCGCCCCGGCTCCAATTCCAGCGCCTTTTCATTGAAATAATGCGCAATCAAAATAAGCTCGCGGCGGTTAGCCTCGGTAAAGGCCTCCCACTCAGGATCGCTACAGGAATTGTTTACGGTAAAAAGCGCAAATTGCCCGTTTGGCCCGCGTATTGGAACAGAAAAACCTTGGTTGCCAATGCCATATTCAATCGCCTCCAACAGCAATGCGCGGGCGGCTTTGCTGCTCCAATCCAGCCGTTTCCAATCCACTGGGTGAAAACGTTGATAGCACCCCGATATCACCGGGTCCGTGCGCAGGTAATTCTGGCTTAGATAGCGTTCCTGCCAGGCCTCCGAATAAGTGCCACAGCCATATTGATCCCCCGCGGAATCAACCCAGTGATACACGACATGCGCAAGATCGTAGTGGTCGCGCAGCGCTTCGCTGGCGACTTGTAGGCCCTCAAATGTGGTGGCCTGTTCCAGCCCCTCCAATATCAGATCCAGCTTTGCAGAGATCGCTACCATTTGGCTTCCGTCCAGTCCTGTCTTCACGGGCGGAAATCTCGGCCAAGGCAACAATCGCGGTATCATCCAACTGTTCTGCCAATACGGGCAAACCGTTGATTGTCGCGAATGCCTTCAGATCGGTGAGAACTTCCAATATCCAGTCGCTTTGCATGTTAAAATTCTCACTTTTGTGGTTAAATATTGATTAACACAACCATAGCATGCGCTCAAATTTGCACATAGTCGCGGTTTCCAACTCCCCATTTCTGGTGGGATAGCGTTCAGACAAGCTATTGTTTCACAAAATGCCACTTTCAAACGCATCGCGCCCGCGAAGCGGTTAACCGATTCGCGGGCGCATTCCGTCCTATTCGAACGTGTGTTACTTACTTTTTCGCTTCCAAAGCATCTTCCAAGGTACGCAAACCGGTTGTCGGTGACTGTACCAGAACAGACATGTTCCCCGGCTTGTGTTCGTTTGCCAACATTTTCATGTGGGCGGCGGGCAGGTCATTCCATGTAAAGACTTCCGACATGCACGGGTCCAACCGGCGCTCGAGCATCAGTTTGTTCGCTGAGGACGCTTGCTGCAAATGGGCAAAGTGGCTGCCTTGCAGACGCTTTTGGTGCATCCACATATACCGCACGTCCAGTGTCAGGTTAAAGCCAGAGGTACCGGCACAGATCACAACCATGCCGCCCTTTTTACAAACGAAGGTGGACACAGGGAATGTCGCCTCGCCGGGGTGTTCGAACACCATATCGACGTTTACGCCTTTACCAGTGATTTCCCAGATCGCCGCACCGAATTTGCGCGCCTCTTTGAACCAGGCGGCGTATTCAGGTGTGTTCACTGTTGGCATCTGACCCCAGCAGTTGAAATCCTTGCGGTTCAGAACGCCCTTGGCCCCAAGGTCCATGACGAAATCACGCTTGGATTCATCCGAGATAACACCAATCGCATTTGCGCCAGCGGTGTTGATCAACTGGATCGCGTAAGATCCCAAACCACCCGATGCGCCCCACACCAATACGTTTTGGCCGGGCTTCAGGTCATGTGGTTCGTGACCGAACAGCATCCGGTACGCCGTCGCCAAGGTCAGCGTATAGCAGGCGGCCTCTTCCCAGGTCAGGTGCTTGGGACGTGGCATAAGCTGCTGTGCCTGCACGTTGGTGAATTGAGCAAATGACCCATCAGGTGTCTCGTAGCCCCAGATGCGCTGGCTGGGCGAATACATCGGGTCGCCACCGTTGCAGTGCTCGTCATCGCCATCGTCTTGGTTGCAGTGAATCACAACCTCGTCGCCGACTTTCCAGCGCTTTACCTTGTCGCCAACCGCCCATACGATCCCCGATGCGTCGGAACCGGCGATGTGAAAGGGTTGTTTGTGGCCATCGAACGGGCTGATCGGTTTGCCCAAGGCAGCCCAGACACCATTGTAGTTAACGCCAGCCGCCATAACCAGAACCAGCACTTCGTGGCTGTCGAGCTTTGGAACATCCACCACTTCTTCCAGCATCGCCGTGTTCGGGTTGCCATGACGTTCGCGGCGAATGGTCCAAGCGTACATTTGCTTGGGCACATACCCCATCGGAGGGATCTCACCGATTTCGTACAGGTCTTTTTCCGGCGCATCGTACTGCGCAATGTTCGTGTCCAGGGCCATGGGGGTCTCCACTGTCAGAATTCGTTTGTGCCGCAGTGCAGAATCGCGGCGTCTAAAAGTGAGATATTGCCCATGGCGCAACAATGCAACCGGAATTGGTCATAATTTGCAACTTTATAACTTTGCAACCGCAGAAAAATCGGGGCCGGGTTCTATTTTTTAAAGAAATGCACGATTGAGTTGGCATAGAAGGTCAACGCAGGCAGTTGATCTGGCACCACTGCAATTACATCGTTGTCTGCGCGTATCATCCCGCGTTGCAGCAAATGTTCACGCGCCTTAAAGACCGCGTCGTCGAAATCATCATGAGGGATGTCTATGGATGTTTTCGCCTGCCCCAACAGCCGCGCCATCTCAGCAGTCAGCGCATCATCGGTCATCGGCGCTGCGGCCGACACCAATGCATGCGCCATCAGCGGAACAAACAGCAACGGCATCTCGCTGGCGATGCGCCCCATCAGATCTTGGGCGACACGATCCACATCGGGGTTAGGGCCATAGTCACGCAGTGGCACGGGTTCACCAAAAACCACTGCCGCCTCGCCAAAGCGCAGAAACTTGCCGCGTATCCGCAACCATGTTTTACGAAGGATAAAGGTCAAGATCACAGATATACGCGCCTTGAACCGGCGGGTGCCTGCTTGGCCTGCGGCGATCAAAACGCGATCTTCCAGAACCCGATCATAGTTAATAGCCACCGGCACAAACACCACGTCACGATCGGCAAGGTCAGCCTCAAGAACATAGCCGAGCAACCCCATCTTCGGCGGCATCAACTTGCCATCAAGGCTCAGCCCGCCTTCTGGGAAAATTGCTTGGGTCACGCCGCCTTGGGTCGCCTTTTGAACGTAGCGCGCCAGAATTTTGCGGTACAATGCGCCCCGCGATTTGCGGCGGATGAAATAGGCACCCATCGATCTGATCAACCGGCTAAGCGGCCAAACCCGCGCCCATTCCCCCACCGCATAGCTCAGTGCCGATGCCTCGCCCGCCAGATAGGTCACCAATACATAGTCCATGTTGCTGCGGTGGTTCATGATAAAAATCACCGTGGCGTCGCTGGGTATCTTTTCGATCACGGCGGCGTTGTTGCTGCCTGTCCGCACCTCGTACAACGTGTTGGCCAAAAACCGGGCGAGCCGAATGCCGAAACTGAAATAGGCAAAGGCGCTGAAGCTCGGGACAATCTCGCGCGCATATCGGCGTGCCTGCTCGAACGCGACGTTTTCGGGAATGCCTTCTGCACGGGCATGATCAGCAATCGCCTGACTGACTTGGGGGTCATAGATCAGCCGCTGGATCATGTCGTGGCGGCGGGCCAGCTTGAAAGGTTCAATCGGGCGTGTCAGACGCTTATTTAGCCGTGCCACGGCCCGTTCCAGACGCAGCCGGAAAAACCAACGCACGGATGGTAACAAGAAATGGCTTAGCGCTGTGACTGCCGCAAAAAGCAAAATCACCACAAATAGCCAGATAGGGAGTTCAACGGTCTGCGTCATCGGCCCACCCTTGCAGAACCAAAAGGGGCTGAGCAATATTAAACAGACGTTCCCCCCAAAACCGATGTTAACATGCCGCGATGCAGCGAATTGACACTGCCTGATTATTTCAAGTATCAGTCTGTCAGAGTAATAATATTGCTCTCCCGATTCACGAAAGGCCGCACCATGACGCAACAAACCAAAGACCGCCCTTGGCTCATCCGCACCTATGCCGGACACTCCACCGCCGAGGCATCCAATGCGCTGTACCGCAGCAATCTGGCCAAAGGTCAGACCGGCCTTTCTGTTGCTTTCGACCTTCCGACACAAACCGGATACGACAGCGATCATATCCTGTCACGTGGCGAGGTCGGCAAAGTCGGCGTTCCCGTTGGCCATCTTGGCGATATGCGGATGTTGTTCAAAGATATCCCGCTTGAGCAAATGAACACCTCTATGACCATTAACGCGACCGCACCGTGGTTGCTGGCGCTCTATATTGCCGTGGCCGAGGAACAGGGCGCTGATGTTTCTGCCCTGCAGGGAACCGTCCAAAACGACCTGATCAAGGAATACCTGTCGCGCGGCACGTATATCTGCCCGCCAGCACCGTCCTTGAAGATGATCGCGGACGTGGCTGAATATTGCTATACAAACGTGCCAAAATGGAACCCGATGAACGTGTGTTCCTACCACCTGCAAGAGGCCGGCGCGACACCCGAGCAGGAATTGGCCTTTGCCCTGGCCACCGCCACAGCCGTCTTGGACGCCCTGCGCCCCCGCGTGCCCGAGAAAGATTTCCCAACACTGGTTGGCCGGATTTCATTCTTTGTGAATGCCGGCATTCGCTTTGTCACCGAGATGTGCAAAATGCGCGCCTTTGGTGACCTATGGGATGAAATTTGCCTTGAACGCTACGGCGTCGAGGACCCCAAATTCCGCCGCTTCCGTTACGGTGTTCAGGTGAACTCCCTAGGTTTGACGGAACAGCAGCCCGAAAATAACGTTTATCGCATTTTGATCGAAATGCTGGCCGTCACGCTGTCGAAAAACGCCCGCGCCCGCGCCGTTCAATTGCCCGCGTGGAACGAAGCTTTGGGTCTGCCGCGCCCGTGGGATCAGCAATGGTCGATGCGGATGCAGCAAATCATGGCCTACGAGACTGATCTGCTTGAGTTTGACGATCTGTTTGATGGCAACCCGGCCGTTGATCGCAAAGTCGAAGCGTTAAAAGAAGGCGCGCGCGCCGAATTGGCCAACCTTGACGGCATGGGCGGTGCAATTTCCGCAATAGATTACATGAAATCGCGATTGGTCGAAAGCAACGCCGACCGTCTGGGCCGGATCGAACAGGGCGAGACAATTGTTGTCGGCGTCAACAAATGGCAACAGGGCGAACCCTCACCCCTGATGACCGGCGATGGCGGCATCATGGTCGTTGACCCGGCCGTTGAAGCCGATCAGATCAACCGCCTGAGTGCATGGCGAAACGAACGCGATCAGGCCGCTGTGGACAAGGCGCTGGCCGATCTACGCGCGGCCGCCGCCGAAGGGCGCAATGTCATGGAACCGTCAATCGCTGCCGCCAAAGCTGGGGTAACCACCGGTGAATGGGCCGCGCAAATGCGGGCTGTGCATGGCGAATATCGCGGCCCCACGGGCGTTGCCGCAGGCCGTTCGAACAAGACAGAAGGCTTGGATGATCTGCGCGAGGCCGTGGATGCTGTCAGCACACGTCTGGGCCGCAGGCTTAGCTTTCTGGTTGGCAAGCCCGGGCTTGACGGCCATTCAAACGGCGCAGAACAAATTGCCGTACGCGCCCGCGATTGCGGCATGGATATCGCCTATGAGGGTATTCGCCTGACGCCGTCGGAGATCGTCAAAGCCGCGAAAGAGGGTAATCACCACGTTGTCGGGCTTTCTATTCTTTCAGGGTCGCATATTCCGCTGGTCGAAGACCTGATGGAGCAGATGCGCGAGGCTGGTCTTGGACATATTCCAGTCGTTGTGGGTGGAATCATTCCCGAAGACGACAAAACACGACTTCTCAGAATGGGCGTGGCGCGGGTTTATACGCCCAAAGACTTTGAGTTGAATACAATCATGCAAGATATCGTAATACTGGCAGACCCGGAAACTATTGCAGCACAGTAATTTGATTAGGCGCTTATTTTCTTTTTTTGTTTATTCTTTTCGCGTAAAGCGAAAGCCACTTGCTGAATAGGAACGAGTAAAATGAGCATTAATCTAGACTCCATGTCTCATAAAGAGCTTGAGACTTTGTTGAACGACGTGAAAACTGCGATTAAATCTGCGTATGAACGCGACCGTGTAGAAGCACGTAAAGCGGCTGAAAAAGCAGCGGCTGAATTTGGTTTTTCTTTGGATGAAGTATCTTCGGGTGCAAAAAAACCAAAGGGTGCCAAAGCTGCTGCAAAATACGCAAACCCTGCTGACAAATCCCAAACTTGGACTGGCAAAGGCCGCCAACCAAATTGGTACCGCGAACTGACAGCCAAAGGCGTTTCGCCAGACGACCTCGCCATCTAAGGCTAAATCTGTAACGTAGAATAGAGTGCCCCAACGCCGGGGCGCTCTTTTACATTTAACGGTAGATATCAAAATGACGACACATATCGGTGCCCAAGTGGGCGAAATCGCTGAAACGGTTTTAATGCCCGGTGACCCCTATCGCGCAAAATGGGCGGCAGAAAAGTTTCTGAAAGACCCCAAACTTGTGAACGAAGTGCGCGGTATGCTCGGTTTTACCGGTACATGGAATGGCCACCGTGTAACCATTCAGGGTTCCGGAATGGGAATGCCGTCGCTTTCTATCTACGCCAATGAACTGATTTCGACCTACGGTGCCAAAACGCTGATCCGCATCGGATCATGTGGCGGCATGCAGCCGCATGTTGGCATTCGTGATGTCATCATTGCAATGACGGCGACAACAATCACGTCCCCTTCTTCTGGTATTTTCCGCGAAATGAATTTCGCGCCTTGTGCCGATTGGTCCTTGTTGCAAGCTGCCGTTACGGCTGCGCAATCAATGGATACCAAAACCCATGTCGGCGGCATTTATTCGTCTGATGTGTTTTACGCCGAACGCCCGGATCTGGATGAACAGATGGTCCGCCACGGCGTCTTGGGCGTCGAGATGGAAGCCGCCGAGCTCTATATCTTGGCAGCACGTCATAAATGCCGAGCTTTGGCCGTGCTTACCGTCAGCGACCACCTGCAAACCGGTGAGGCATTGCCCGCATCAGAGCGCGAACAATCCTTTGGCGACATGGTCGAGATTGCGTTGAAAGCAGCCTTTCCCGACGCATAAAATACGTCGGTACGCTTAAACCCCGCATTGGGGTTTAAGCGCTAGACACCATGTGATCGGTCATAGCCGCTGACAAAGGGTTGTGCCGCGGCATCTGCTTCAGGCGCATAAATCTCGACCAGCAGCGGATAGCAGGCCGCAGCATCCGAAGAATGCTCTGCCGAGCAATCGCCCCCCGGACAGGCGCTTAACGCGCCCAGCAGATCAATCTCGGCGTAGAATTCAAGATAGTCACCGGGCCGCACCGGGCTGGCCTTCATAAAGTACTGGCCCGTGTCACGGGTAAATCCGGTGCACATAAAGACATTCAGCACATCATGCACGTACGGCTCGGCCTCGGCCACGGGAACGCCTAGGTGGTTTGCCAGCGCGCGGGTCAGGTTAGAATGACAGCAATGATGGTACTGCCCGCCCGCCAACAAGTGATGGGTGTAGGGATCACAGCGCGTGCCGATGACATCATGCACCGATCCGCCAAATTCATCCTTGCCGTACCAGCCCAGCGTATCATGGGTGATCGTCGCCATGGGCCGCAGATAAGGAAAGCTGGTCCACATCCGTTGACCCGTCGTAATATGAGTTCCGTGCAACGCGCGGGTTTTGCCGGAATAGAACCGTTCATTCAGGTTATCACGCGCCCACAGGTTCAAATCACCGACCTGCGACCCCTCAACGCTGACAATCCGAAAGAAATGCCCCGCAGGTACGGTAAAGCATCCCGCATCGCGCGGCGGCACCAAAACTTCGTCCACCTTCGTCATCGTGGCACGCGCCCGCTCGTACCCGGCCATGTCTGGCACAGGAAGGGTATCAACCGGATAGCAGATAACCGGTTTAACCGCGCGCCGTGCAGCTGCGTCTTTTGGTGTGTTCATGCGTTTTTCCCTGCAATGCGACCCGAGAATAAACATCCGCCAAGGAATGTCCCCTCAAGCGCGTTATACCCGTGGTAACCACCGCCGCCAAAGCCGCAAACCTCGCCTGCAGCGAAAAGACCCTGCAAAACGCCGCCCTGTGTCGTCAGCACCCTGCCTTGCAGATCGGTATGCAGACCGCCCAAACTTTTACGGGTCAAGACGTTCAGCCTGACAGCGATCAGCGGACCATTTTCGGCGTCCAGAATGGCATGCGGTTTGGCCGTGCGGATCAGCTTATCCCCCCGATAGTTGCGCGCACCGTGGATCGCAGTGATCTGCGCGTCCTTGGAAAACGGATTATCCAACTGCCCATCCCGCGCCGCGATCTGGGAATGCACATGTTCCAGATCAAGCGGCTGATCCGGGGTTAGCTTATTCATCCCCGCAATCAGTTCTTCCAAACGATCTGCGACAATGAAATCTGCGCCATTTTCCTTGAACGCCTCAACAGCGGGCGTGGCCCCTTTGCCAAGCCGCGCTTTCAACACATCACGCCAGCCGCCATCCGTCAGGTCAGGATTCTGCTCAGACCCTGAAAGGGCAAATTCCTTTTCGATGATCTTTTGGGTGAGGATAAACCAACTGTGCTCGCCCGCCTGCAATATCCGCTTGAGTGTCGACAACGTGTCAAAGCCAGGCATGCAGGGGGCCTCCATCCGGTCGCCCTTGGCATCCAGCCAGATCGACGAAGGGCCGGGTAAAATACGAATGCCGTGGTTGGGCCAAATCGGGTTCCAGTTTTCAACACCCTCGCAATAGTGCCACATGCGGTCTTCGTTGATCAGCCCAGCACCAGCCGTCGCCGCGATACCGTGCATCTTGCCGTCCACGTAATCTGGCACGCCTGAAACCATGCGGCGTGGCGGGTTCCCCAGACGGTCAGCGGGCCAATGCTTGCGCACCAGATCATGATTGGCGCCGATGCCCCCCGTCGTCAAAATAACGGACTCGGCTTGATAGCTGAACGCGCCGGTCACTGAACGGCCCGTGCTTTCCCCGCGCGGCTTGGTTGTGTCTTCAAGCACATCCCCCGACACCCCGCACACGGTACCATTTGTAACCTCAAGCGCGGTAACTTGATGGCGAAACGCCATGTGCAGCTGTCCGGCGGCAGCGTAGTCCTGCATCAGCTTTGCAAAGGGGGCCACCACGCCGGTGCCCGTCCCCCAAGTGATGTGGAAACGCGGCACGGAATTGCCGTGCCCCCCCGCCATCGACCCACCGCGTTCTGCCCAGCCGACGACAGGGAACCACCGCATGCCCAACCCGTGCAGCCAGCCGCGCATATCGCCAGCGGCCCATTCGACAAACCGTGTGGCATAGGCGCGCGGGTTTGCATCTTCGGGGCGATCAAACTGCGCGGAGCCCATCCAATCGCGCAAGGCCAGTTCAGCACTGTCGCGGATACCAAGCCTGCGTTGTTCGGGCGTATCCACCATGAACAACCCGCCGAGGGACCAAAATGCCTGCCCACCCAGGCTTTGCGGGCCTTCTTGGTCTATCAATAGCACGCGACGCCCGCGCGAAACCGCTTCGTGGGCGGCGACCATGCCAGCAAGGCCTGCGCCCACTACAATCACATCTGCTTTGAAATTTTTATCAGTCATGGTTCCCCCCCTAGCTCAGGAAAAGGCTAGTCGACGACCGATGGCGGTGTCGAGGACCGTGTTCAAAGTGGCCGCGAGGTTACTTTGGATTTGCAGTCTTGCGGGGGGCCTTTTGTGGCGGTGTATGCCTCGGCACCGCAGGCAGCGCAGCGGTAATAGTGCCGGCTGCCCTTGTCCCGTGACGCGTTTTTTCGCCACCGACAGGCGCGTGTATCTGTGCCGCGCCGGGTAACATAGGCGACGATAAGAAATACGATAATAAAGGTGATTAGAATAAGAGGCATATGCGGCCTGCCGGCCCACCCCGACGGATGCGGGGTGGGCAAAGCTGATTAGATGGTGCGTTCGACCATCATCTTTTTGATATTCGCGATTGCTGCCGCCGGGTTCAAACCTTTGGGGCAAGTCTTGGCGCAGTTCATAATCGTGTGGCAGCGGTACAGTTTGAACGGATCTTCAAGTTCGTCCAAACGCTCGCCTGTTGCTTCGTCCCGGCTGTCGATCAACCAGCGATAGGCGTGCAGCAATGCGGCTGGACCAAGGTAGCGATCGCCATTCCACCAGTAGCTGGGGCAGGATGTGGAGCAACACGCGCACATGATGCATTCGTACAAACCATCCAGCTTGGCCCGGTCATCAATCGACTGCTTCCATTCCTTTGCAGGGGCTGGCGTTTCGGTTTCCAGCCAAGGCTGGATCGACGCGTGCTGCGCATAGAAATGGGTCAGGTCGGGGATCAAATCCTTGACCACAGGCATGTGTGGCAAAGGATAGATTTTCACCGCGCCCTTCACTTCCTCAACGCCGTAGGTACAGGCAAGGGTGTTGATCCCGTCGATGTTCATCGCGCAAGATCCGCAGATCCCTTCGCGGCAGGACCGGCGGAATGTCAGGGTCGGGTCGATCTCGTTCTTGATCTTGATCAGAGCGTCCAAAATCATCGGACCGCAGCTGTCCATGTCCACGAAATAGGTGTCGATGGCTGGGTTCTTACCGTCATCAGGGTTCCAGCGGTAAATCTGGAACTGCTTGAGGTTTTTGGCACCTTCGGGTTTTGGCCACGTCTTACCGGATGTCATCCGGGAATTTTTTGGGAGCGTGAGTTGAACCATATCGCTTCTCCTGGTCTGCCGGGCGTTACCCCGTTTTCAATAAATTCGGGCGCTTAGTTTTTCTTAAGATAAAGCGCGTTTCCTTCGGCCTGCATGGTTTCTTCGAAACCGCTGGCCAGTATTTTTTCGCAAAGGTCGGTCTGCCATTCATCGGCATGACGTACCTCGATCAAGATCGCATCGGGCAACCATCCGCCAGACTGCGCGCCGTCCAGCATCGGGCCAAGAACGGCTTCTTCAGCACCTTCAACGTCGATTTTTATCAGCGTGAAATCGTGATCTTTCGACGCGGCTGTAAAATGGCTCAGCGGTCGGGTGGGCACCAGGATCGTACCATTACGCATCCCGGGCTTAACGTCCTTTAGGGACGCCTGACCGTAGTTATGCCCGCGAAAGTTCAGCGTCGCCTCGCCCTCGTGATCAGACAATGCACAGCCTTCTATCCGAATGACGTCAGCAAGGTTATTAAGCTGTATGTTATGGCCCAAACGCCCCACCATGATCGGGTTGGGTTCAAACGCGATAACGCGCGATCCTTTGCCACAAGCAAGCGCCAGCGGAATGGTGAAGGCACCGCAGTTGGCACCGATGTCCATCACCAGAACGTTGCGATCTTCCACCAGCTCGACCACAGCCACCAGCGATTTCAGCTCGGGTGGGCAGCCGTCAAGCCACATGCGGGTTTCGGTATAGTTGTCGCGGGGATCAACAAGCATCTTGATGTCAGCGAATTCGATCTCGACCGGGCCAAGCGACGCCTTGATCTTTGACCGTTCTTGCGTCGATCCCTTGCGGTAGCGGTCGCGCAGGGCATCCATCTCGGCCGCTTTGATCTGGTCCGCCATCACGTTGCTTTCCCCCTCAACCCCCATCAGCCAAGAGTTCCCGTCAGGCCAAGGCTGCTTTGCGACAGGCAGCGCACGGTTTCAGGGCGCGACAGAACAGAGCGTACAGTCGCAACGGTCGTGTCATCCACACCAATCACCACCGACTTGGCAAAAACGCGCACCTCGTCGGCACTGGCATGATCGATCACACAGTCGGTGAACGGCGTGATCATCTGCTTTGGTACCTCGGGAAAACGCGTGGCGATGGTTTCTGTGACAACACCTTTGGTGCTTTCGCGGGCGATTGCATCAACGCGGTCGGACGCCTCTGTACAGGCAGATAGGCCCGCAGCCACCAACACCATGCAAAACGCTGCCGAACGGCCCGTGCCGTGACGCAGGCCTGCCAAGGTGTTTTGAATTGAATATCCCGCAACTGACACAGTGTTTCCTTTGGATTGGTGTATGCCCCGGCATGTGCCGGGCCGGAACCGTGGCTTTAGTACACCCGCGCTTTCGGTGCGATTTTCTTGAGGTCGATTCCGCCCTCTTTCTCGGTCGTCAAAGGATCAAGATGAACGCCGCGATAACCAAGCGACGCTTCGTTCCCTTTGAACCAAACAAGGCTGTGCTTGCGCCAGTTTTTGTCATCGCGATCCGGATAATCCTCGTGGGCGTGTGCCCCGCGGCTTTCCTTGCGCGCTGCCGCTGCCGTGATCGTCGCCACAGCATTTGGCATCAGGTTGGTCAACTCAAGCGTTTCCATCAGGTCAGAGTTCCAGACCAGCGACTTGTCCGTCACTTTGAGGTCCGCAGTTTTGGCTGCAACCTCGTCCATCTTCACTTTACCTTCGTTCAACGTCTTGTCGGTGCGGAACACAGCAGCATCGGCCTGCATGGTTTTCTGCATCTCTAGGCGCAGTTCCGCAGTTGCGATGTCACCCTTGGCATAACGCAAACCGTCAAACCGGTCGAATGCCGCATCAATCGAGCGTTGATTTGGCGTGGGCACTGGTGTCGTCGGATCAACGATATCCTTGGCGCGGATCGCAGCGGCCCGACCGAACACAACCAAATCGATCAGTGAGTTTGATCCAAGACGGTTTGCCCCGTGAACCGAAGCGCAGCCCGCCTCGCCAACAGCCATCAGGCCGGGTGCAACGTTGTCAGGTTTGTCGGCGGTCGGTGACAGCACCTCGCCCCAGTAGTTCGTGGGAATGCCGCCCATGTTATAGTGGACCGTCGGCAGAACCGGGATCGGTTCCTTGGTCAGGTCAACGCCGGCAAAAATGCGCGCCGATTCCGAAATACCCGGCAGGCGCAGATCCAGTGTCTCTTTGGGCAGGTGGTTCAGGTGCAGGTGAATGTGGTCTTTGTTTTCGCCCACACCGCGCCCTTCACGGATTTCCATCGTCATGCAGCGCGAAACAACGTCGCGGCTGGCAAGGTCTTTATAGGTGGGCGCGTACCGCTCCATGAACCGTTCGCCTTCGGAGTTGGTCAGATAGCCACCTTCGCCGCGCGCGCCTTCGGTGATCAAACAACCCGCGCCATAGATACCGGTCGGGTGGAACTGAACAAATTCCATATCCTGCAGGGGCAGACCTGCACGAGCAGTCATGCCGCCGCCGTCACCGGTACAGGTGTGTGCCGATGTGGCGCTGAAATAGGCGCGGCCATAACCGCCGGTCGCCAAAACAACCATCTTGGCGCTGAACAGGTGCATGGTGCCGTCGTCCAGTTTCCAGCACAAAACGCCCTGACATACGCCGTCTTCGGACATGATCAAATCGATGGCAAAATATTCGATATAGAATTCCGCGTTATGCTTTAGCGATTGCCCATAAAGCGTGTGCAAGATCGCGTGGCCGGTGCGGTCAGCCGCGGCACAGGTGCGTTGTACGGGCGGACCTTCGCCAAATTCGGTGGTGTGGCCACCGAACGGACGCTGGTAAATCTTGCCCGCTTCGGTGCGCGAGAATGGAACGCCGTAATGCTCAAGCTCGTAAACCGCCTTGGGGGCTTCACGGGCGAGGTATTCCATCGCATCCGTATCGCCCAGCCAGTCAGACCCTTTGACGGTGTCATACATGTGCCACTGCCAGTTGTCGGGACCCATGTTCGACAGCGACGCGGCAATGCCGCCCTGCGCTGCAACAGTGTGCGACCGTGTCGGGAAAACTTTGGTAACGCAGGCCGTTTTCAGGCCCTGCTCGGCCATGCCGAGGGTGGCGCGCAGACCGGCACCACCGGCCCCCACAACAACCACATCATATTCATGCGTTTCATATTCGTATGCAGCCATGTCTCGGACTCCCGTAGTGCGAATTCTGTATTAAAGCGCGATGCGTGCGATGGCGAAAATGCCAACCGCCGCTGCGCCGTAGCTGAGGCAAGTCATCAAGATGATGGCAATTTTCTGCGAAAGACCATGAACATAGTCTTCGATCATCACCTGCACACCGTCGTTAAAATGCTTGAACCCCACGGCCAATGTCAGTGCGGCCACGATTGCAGGGAACGGTTTGGCGTAATAGGCCAGCACCTCTTCATAGGTGCCACCCAGTGCTGCGCCAAAGGTAAAGACGAAAAGCGGGATCAGGATGAGCAATGCAACCGAGCTGACTTTCATCGCCCAGAAATGAGCGGTGCCGGATTTCGCCGACCCCAAGCCAAGCGCGCGTTTGCGGTCTGTCAAATAAGCCATGTCTATTCCCCTTAAATGATCAGCGCGGTGATGATGGTCAGCACGACCGACCCGGCCAATATGGCCCAGCCCAGCTTTTCAGCCGTTGGGATATCCAGCGCATAGCCATTGTCCCAGATCAGGTGCCGGATGCCAGCAAGGGTGTGATACCAAAGGCCGAGCAGCGAAAAGAACATCACCAGATCGCCGAACCAGCTGGTGATAAAGCCGTTGGCTGTCGCGAATGCTTCGGGCGACGTCGCGGCCGCCAAGAACCACCAAACGATCAACAACGCGGCGACCAGCATTGCATTGCCTGTGATCCGGGTCAGGATCGACGTCATCGACGTTAATTGCGGGCGGTAGATCGACAGGTGTGGAGACAGCGGGCGGTTGCCCCGGTTCACATCAGCCATGATGGATTCCTTTTCTCGTCAAGTTCTGCCTATAGATAGCGGTATTTTCGATACTGTCACGCACAGAGGACCGCTTTCACCTATGTTTGCGCACCAAATTCGTTAAAAAATGTGAAACATTCACAACAATTATCAGTTTGTGATCACGAATTTTTTTCATGTGATCACAAAGCCGTAAACCCGATTAAATCAGTAAGAATTCAGCGGCATATTTTGGATTTGGTAAATCGGCAGCTTCCCTAGCGCGGATGGAGGGAAGGAATTTCGCAGCCGCTGGTAACCCCGCATTGCGAAAAGGCAGGGCAGCACGCGGTGCCGCCCTGCCAATACTTTAGCTCAAAGAGCCGTCGATGCCTTTGCACGCATCGACCAAGCCTTTTACGGCATTGACGGAATTGTCGAACATCGCCTGTTCGTCTTTATCCATCGAAATCTCGACAACGCGTTCTACGCCGCCTGCACCGATAACGGTTGGCACGCCAACGTAGAAACCGTTCAAGCCATAAGAGCCGTCAACATATGCGGCACAGGGCAGCACACGCTTTTGGTCTTTCAGATAGGCTTCGGCCATTTCGATCGCCGATGTCGCGGGGGCATAGAACGCCGAACCGGTTTTCAGCAGGCCCACGATTTCTGCGCCGCCATCACGGGTGCGCTGAACGATTGCGTCCAGTTTATCCTGTGTGGTCCAACCCATTTTTACCAGATCAGGCAATGGGATACCGGCAACAGTCGAATAGCGGGTCAATGGCACCATGGTGTCGCCGTGACCGCCCAGAACGAACGCGGTGACGTCTTTCATGGACACGTTGAATTCAGTCGCCAGGAAGTGACGGAAGCGTGCCGAATCAAGAACGCCAGCCATGCCGCAAACCATGTGGTGTGGCAGGCCCGAGAATTCGCGCAGTGCCCAAACCATCGCATCAAGCGGGTTTGTGATACAGATAACGAATGCGTTTGGCGCGTGGGCTGCGATGCCTTCGCCAACAGATTTCATGACCTTCAGGTTGATGCCCAACAGGTCATCGCGGCTCATCCCCGGCTTGCGGGCAACGCCAGCTGTAACA
This sequence comes from uncultured Sulfitobacter sp., assembly GCF_964021855.1. Classification (NCBI taxonomy): domain Bacteria; kingdom Pseudomonadati; phylum Pseudomonadota; class Alphaproteobacteria; order Rhodobacterales; family Roseobacteraceae; genus Sulfitobacter; species uncultured Sulfitobacter sp. The sequence goes on along the minus strand of NZ_CAXHZD010000001.1, from coordinate 907,276 downwards.
ATACAAACATCAGCGCCTGCGATATCTGCATAATCATTGGCACCCGACATGGTCGCGTCGAACTTTGCCGACGGGCCGGATTCAGCGATATCAAGCGCCTTCCCCTGTGGAACGCCCTCGGCGATGTCGAACAAAACGACGTCGCCCAGTTCTTTGATTGCTGCGAGATGGGCAAGCGTGCCCCCGATCTGCCCAGCGCCGATAAGCGCGATTTTGGGTCTGGCCATGTGGTGTACTCCGACAAGGTTAAGATTGGCCACGGGATAGCGAAATGCATCGCACCGTGCAAGTTGCCCGTGGATCATGGCCCAAGGAAGGTGAACAAACGCATAAAAATGGGCCACTTCCGGCAGGAAATGGCCCCTAATTTACCTTAGTGGGTTAAACAACCCAACCTTGGCGCGTGTTTTCGAATTAACCTTGGTATTCAGGTTGCGCTTCAAGCGCTTCTTCGCTGCTGTCGATGTAAATGCGGAAGTCGTCACCTTCGGCATTTTTCAGGACCTGCAGTTCGTCCCAAGTCACGGCAACAGGTTTTTCACCCAAGCCAAGGAAACCGCCAACATTGATCACGACCTCGTTGATCTGACCGTCGTCGCCCAGAATCAGGCTGTCGACTTCGCCTACGGTTTCGTTATTCGCACCGTAAACATAAGAACCTTCCAGATCCTCGGCTGTCAGTGCTTGCATGTCTTCAACGTCGGCATCCGAATAGCCTTCGTAAGCTACGGTTGGACGTGTCAGCATTGTACGTTCTTCTGCACGGGCTTCTTTATCCATTTCCGATGTTGCGGAATGATCTGTTTCGGCACGATCCATGTTTTCATCCATGTCTTCGTCCATGGGGCGTTCGAATTCAGGTGCTTGTTCAAGCATCTCTTTCGACGTTGTCACAACCAAGAAACGGTCATCGGCGTCATCTTCGCTGCGCAGGACTTTGATGCTGTCCATGCTTACGCTGACATCACGTTCGCCCATGCCAAGGAAACCGCCGACGCCCAGAATGACGGCTTTAACATCGCCATTTTCGTCGAGCAGGATGTCATTGATTTCACCAATGTCGTCCCATTCGGTTTCAGCGCCGTTGGCGACTGTCATGTTCGTATCAACGTCAGATTCAGAGTTGTAGATGCGCATGCCGATCAGATCGGATGCAAAGAAGTCAGACGATTGCGCCACTGTGCTGCCGATGCCGTTTTCGGCATGCGAGGCTGCAAATGCTGGGCCCGTCAGAGAAAGAATGATTGCGGTGGTTCCAAGAAAACGTTTCATTACTGTTTACTCCTATTTAAGTACTAGACTTAGCGCCAAGCGAACATCGCTCGGTTGCAGGACTAACCAAGATATCGCCAATGAGTTCCAAGTCAGTTTCGAATTCCGACAAATAAATTTTGCGCCGATACCGCCCTTAGAAAGTTCCATGTGATGACGTTTGATCTTTGGTTTTTTTTCATCGCGGGGCCGGCCGTTATTTTTGCGGGCATATCAAAGGGCGGGTTCGGATCGGGGGCCGCTTTCGCCAGTTCTTCAGTCCTTGCGCTGGTAATCGAACCCGGGTTGGCACTGGGAATTATGCTTCCGTTACTTATGCTTATCGATGTCACAACGCTGAAACCCTATTGGCGCAAGTGGCGGGCGCATGAGGTTAAATTACTGGTCCTCGGCGGCATTCCCGGGGTTCTTTTGGGTGCAGCCCTTTATAAAATCGCGTCACCAGATTTTTTCCGCCTGCTGATTGGCAGCATCTCGGTTGGCTTTGTAATTTGGCAATGGGGACGTGGTGCAGGTTGGATACGTGCGGCGCGACAGGCAATGCCAGATTGGATGGGCATTTTCTGGGGAAGCGTCGCGGGCTTTACCAGTTTTGTCAGCCATGCCGGTGGCCCTCCCGCCGCTATTTACCTGCTGTCACGGGGCCTCACGAAAACGGAATTTCAAGCCTCCACCGTCCTGTTGTTCTGGACGATCAATATCGCGAAATTTATCCCCTATGCGTTTTTGGGGATATTCACATGGGACACGATGACGGCTGATCTTGTGCTTGCCCCTTTTGCCATTCTTGGCGCGTGGATCGGCGTCAAAGCACATCGATTCATTTCTGAAAGACACTTCTTCGCGCTTACCTATGTCTTACTGCTGGCCACCGGTAGCAAACTGATCTGGGACGGGTTGACCTAATACAGCCCCGTGAATTGCTGCATCGCGGCACAATTGCGCTTGAAGTTTTCGTTAAAAAATGCAGACCTGCGCGCAACAATATTTCTCGGAGGATCATATCATGTCGAAAATCACCCGCCCCCTACGCTCTGTCCTGTATATCCCCGGCTCAAAAGACCGCGCCCTGGACAAAGCTCGCGGCCTGCCCGCTGACGCGATTATTTTCGACCTTGAGGATGCGGTTATCCCAGAAGAAAAAGCCGCAGCCCGCGAAACCTTGGCACAAGCCCTGAAGGACGGCGGGTACGGCAGCCGTCTTAAAGTGATCCGTATCAACGGGCTGGACACGGAATGGGGTGCAGACGATGCCCGCGCCGCCGCCGCGATGGACTGCGACGCGATTCTGTTGCCCAAGGTTGGCAGCCCCGATGATCTGGACGCACTTGCCGCGATCACAGGTGACATTCCGCTGTGGGCCATGATGGAAACACCCGGTGCGATGCTCAACGCTGCTGCGATTGGGGCGCATCCGAAACTGCAATGTATGGTCATGGGCACCAACGACCTGAACAAAGATCTGCAAACCCGCGTCCGCCCTGATCGCTTGCCCCTGCTCACAGGCCTCGGCCTATGCGTACTGGCCGCCAAGGCCAACGGCATTGCGATCATCGACGGCGTTTATAATGCGTTCAAGGATGATGACGGCCACCGCGTTGAATGCGACCAAGGCCGCGATATGGGTTTTGACGGCAAGACGTTGATCCACCCCGCACAGCTGGACGTGGCGAACGAAGCATTTTCGCCGTCCGAGGTCGAAGCAGACCTTGCCCGCCGCCAGATCGCAGCGTTTGACGAAATGCAAGCGACAGGTCAGGGTGTGGCAGTCGTGGACGGCCGCATTGTAGAGAACCTGCATGTTGCCACAGCCCGCGAAACATTGGCAAAACTGGACGCAATAGCGGCCCTACAAGCGGAGTAGCCCCATGATGGCACTTTTGATCCTCGGCATGATCCTTTGGGTCGGTGCGCATTATTTCAGACGGCTGATGCCGGAACAGCGCGCCGCCCTTGGCAACAAGGGTAAAGGGGTGATCGCTGTGGCGATCGTGGTCTCGCTCGTTATGATCATCATCGGGTATCGCGGTGCCGCGTTTATTGACGTCTGGTACCCGCCCAGCTTTTTGACGCATCTCAACAACCTGCTGATGGTTTTCGCCTTTTGGGTCTATGGATCAAGTGCTGCCAAAGGCGCGAAAGCCTGGCCCGCCTACAAAACCCGGCATCCGCAATTGATGGCAGTGAAAATCTGGGCCGTCGCGCATTTGCTGGTGAACGGTGATCTGGCATCAATTATCCTGTTCGGCGGTATGCTTGTTTGGGCTGTCGGTTCGGTCATCCTGATCAACAAAGCTGAACCCGATTGGACACCGCCGCCCGCCGCAGGCAAGGCGACATATATCCGTCTGGCCGTCATCACGGTTGTAATGCTGATCATCACTATTTCGATCCACACATTGCTTGGTGTCTCGCCCGTCTCTTAATCTGAAAGTACACTGATGAAGCTTTATCGTTTCCTGTCCGAAGAGGACACGTCCGCCTTTTGCCACAAGGTTACCGAAGCCCTGAATAAAGGATGGGAGCTTCACGGTTCTCCCACCCAGACATGGGATGACGCGGCGGGCGTGATGCGCTGCGGGCAGGCCGTCACGAAAGAAGTTGAAGGCACCTATACACCAGAAACAAAACTGGGGGCGCACTGATGGCGGGCACCAAGACAAACGCAGGCCGGTTTTTCGAAGATTACAGCGTCGGACAAACCATCCAGCACGCGGTGCCCCGTACGGTAAAGGGCGGCGAACGCGCGCTATATCATGCGCTGTATCCGGCACGTCACGCGCTATATTCATCCGACCAATTCGCGCAAAGCTGCGGACTGCCGTTCAGCCCGATGGACGATATGATCACCTTTCACATCGTATTCGGCAAAACCGTGCCTGATGTGTCGCTGAATGCCGTGGCCAATCTGGGCTATGCCCAAGGCCGCTGGCTTGAACCCGTCTGGCCGGGCGATACCCTGCGGTCTGTGTCCGAGGTGATAGGCCTCAAACAAAACTCGAGCGGTAAAACCGGCGTCGTCTATGTGCGCACCTCGGGCTATAATCAGGACGACACCAAGGTGCTGGAATATGTCCGCTGGGTGATGGTCCGCAAACGCGATATCAACGCCCCCGCCCCTGCCGAAGTTGTGCCAAACCTGCCCAAGGCGCTGAGCGTCGGCCAGCTTCATATTCCTGATGATCTTGATTTCACTAACTACGATTTCACCTTGGCAGGCGAAGCCCACCGCTGGGACGATTACGAAATTGGCGAAAAGATCGATCACGTTGACGGCGTCACCGTGGAGGAGGCCGAACACATGATGGCCACACGTCTATGGCAAAACACCGCCAAGGTGCATTTCGACACCTCCGCCCGCCCGGATGGGTCGCGGCTGATCTATGGTGGACATGTGATTTCGATGGCGCGCGCGTTGTCGTTTAACGGCCTGGCCAACGCGCAGATGATCGTCGGGTTGAATGGTGGCGCACACGCGAACCCGTGTCTGTCCGGCGACACCATTCGCGCCTGGTCCGAGGTTTTGGACAAAGCGGACACATCCGCGCCCGGCGTTGGTGCCATTCGCTTGCGGTTGGTGGCAACCAAGGGCGGCGATCCGTTTAAACTGAAAGGTGAGGACGGCAAGTATCTGCCCGACGTTCTGCTTGATCTGGACTACTGGGCTTTGATGCCGAAATAACTTTGCGTTGTGGCGCGCCGCATGGCCGCGCCACGACTTTGCGCACAGGCCTGGGGCGAGTGAAATCAAATCTCACAAGCTAATCGCGACTAAGCTTCCGTGCGTTAGAGCCACAATCCGATGCGAGAGCATGTCGTCACCGAATATTTATCGCCCTTGATTTACTGGGCATTGAATCAAGTTTTCCCCAAAATCGCCTCAACCCGTAAAGATCGCAGCCCTGTTCCAAAGGGCGTTTCCGGCAGCATAAGCATATTTGTGATCACACCGATTTATCGTGTGATCACAAATGTCGCTTTTGTATGAAAAAAACTGTATTTCCGCAAAAAACTGTTTACCCAGTATCAAGACTCAATCGTATACCGCGATTTGACTGGAACAAATACGGGACCGTTTTTCATGAACATCCACGAATATCAGGCGAAAGCCCTATTGCGCACATATGGCGCGCCAGTATCCGACGGCCGCGTCGTACTGAAAGCAGAAGACGCAAAAACAGCCGCTGGCGAAATGGACGGCCCATTGTGGGTGGTCAAGGCGCAGATCCACGCAGGTGGTCGCGGCAAGGGGTCCTTTAAAGAAGCGGACGCTGGCGACAAGGGCGGTGTACGCCTGACCAAATCGGTCGAAGAAGCTGCCGAAGAAGCCAAAAAAATGCTGGGCCGCACATTGGTCACGCACCAGACCGGCCCTGCTGGCAAGCAAGTTAACCGCATCTACATCGAAGACGGTTCCGGCATTGAGACAGAGCTTTACCTTGCCCTGCTCGTTGACCGTCAAACATCGCGCGTTGGTTTCGTCTGCTCGACCGAGGGCGGCATGGACATCGAAGAGGTCGCCGCATCGACCCCCGAGAAAATCGTTAGCTTTTCGGTAGACCCCGCAACGGGCTATCAGGCGTTCCACGGTCGCCGTATTGCCTTCACGCTGGGCCTTGAGGGCAAGCAAGTGAAACAATGCGTGACCTTGATGGGCCAGCTGTACAAAGCCTTTGTCGAAAAAGACATGGAAATGCTGGAAATCAACCCGCTGATCGTCACCGACAGCGGTGACCTGAAGGTACTTGATGCCAAGGTCAGCTTTGACGGCAACGCAATGTACCGCCACGGTGATATCGCTGAATTGCGCGACACCACCGAAGAAGATGCGAAAGAGCTTGAGGCGTCCAAATACGACCTGAACTACATCGCGCTTGACGGTGAAATTGGCTGCATGGTGAACGGTGCCGGTCTGGCGATGGCCACAATGGACATCATCAAACTGTATGGCGCTGAGCCTGCGAACTTCCTTGATGTTGGTGGCGGTGCCACCAAAGAAAAAGTGACCGAAGCGTTCAAGATCATTACCTCTGACCCGCAGGTCAAAGGCATCTTGGTCAACATCTTTGGCGGCATCATGCGCTGCGACGTCATCGCAGAAGGCGTGGTTGCTGCTGTGAAAGAGGTCGGCCTTAAGGTTCCGCTGGTTGTCCGCCTCGAAGGCACAAACGTCGAAGAAGGCAAAGCAATCATCAACAACTCCGGTCTGGATGTGATTGCCGCTGACGATCTTAAAGACGGTGCACAGAAGATCGTGAAAGCCGTTAAGGGTTAATTCAAGTGACGCAGCGCCCTTTGAGCATGTGTTTGAAGTTTCACAACCGGTGTCGCGTTGGCGATGCCGGTTGTAGCGCATGCAGCGGCGGCGGCGCGACCATCCCCCTCGACGCGACATTTTTCAAAACTGGAGTGGCCTAAGTCAGCCCGGCACAATTCACGGGCCTACGCCCTCTCAGATAACAATGCTGATCTTTCGGCATTACGAACCACAGATAGGAAATTACAATGGCAGTCCTCGTAGACGAAAACACCAAAGTGATCTGTCAGGGCCTCACCGGCTCGCAGGGCACGTTCCACACAGAGCAAGCCATCGCATATGGCACCAAAATGGTTGGCGGTGTGACACCCGGCAAAGGCGGGCAATCGCACCTTGATCTGCCGGTCTTTAACTCGGTCCACGAAGCGCGCCATGTCACCGAAGCCAATGCAACCGTGATCTATGTGCCCCCGCCCTTCGCAGCCGATTCCATCCTCGAGGCGATTGACGCCGAAATGGAACTGATCATCTGCATTACCGAAGGCATCCCTGTCTTGGACATGATGCGCGTCAAACGCGCGCTGGACGGTTCCAAGTCACGCTTGATCGGGCCAAACTGCCCCGGTGTTATCACACCTGACGCCTGCAAGATCGGCATCATGCCGGGCCACATCCACAAGCGCGGCACCTGCGGGGTTGTCTCGCGTTCGGGCACACTTACCTATGAGGCCGTGAAACAAACATCTGATCTTGGCCTTGGCCAATCCTCTGCGGTTGGCATCGGCGGCGACCCCATCAAAGGGTCCGAACATATCGATATCCTCGAGATGTTCCTGGCCGATCCCGAAACACAATCGATCATCATGATCGGTGAAATCGGTGGTTCCGCCGAAGAAGAAGCCGCACAATTCCTGGCCGATGAAAAGAAGAAAGGCCGTTGGAAACCAACCGCCGGTTTCATCGCAGGCCGCACGGCTCCTCCCGGCCGTCGCATGGGCCACGCCGGTGCGATCGTTGCAGGCGGCAAAGGTGACGCAGAAAGCAAGATCGAAGCCATGAAAGAAGCCGGTATCGTCGTTGCGGACAGCCCCGCGACACTGGGCGAAGCCGTGCAAGAAGCCATCAAACTAGGCTAATCCCCTTTGGTCAGGCGGGGCATCCCCTGCCTGACCTCCTCCATACAAACGTAGCGCTCTCATCAGAGGTATCGCCATGACCGAACAACCGCAAAACGAACAGTTCCACGATTCTTCCTTTTTGGAAGGGCAGAACAGCACCTACCTCGAAGCGATGTATGCGCGGTATGCCGATGATCCCAATGCTGTGGATCAGGCGTGGCAGGCGTTTTTCCGGGCGATGGATGATGATGACGCAGACGTAAAGGCCGAGGCGGCAGGCCCCTCGTGGGCGCGCAACGATTGGCCGCCCATGCCGCAAGATGATTTAACCGCCGCGTTGACAGGCCAATGGCCTGCCCCTGTCGAGACGAAAGCCGCCGGTCAGAAGATCACCGAAAAAGCCGCCGCCAAAGGGATCGAACTGTCTGACGCGCAAGTGCAGCGCGCCGTGCTGGACAGCATCCGCGCCTTGATGCTGATCCGCGCCTACCGCATTCGCGGCCACCTTGCCGCCGACCTTGATCCGCTGGGCATGCGCGAACACACCAGCCATCCCGAGCTGGATCCCTCCGCCTATGGCTTTGGCCCCGAAGACATGGACCGCCCGATTTTCATCGACAATGTTCTGGGCCTGCAAATCGCCACGATGAAGCAGATCGTCGACATCGTGAAAAGCACTTATTGCGGCACATTTGCCCTGCAATACATGCATATTTCCAACCCAGAAGAAGCCGCTTGGCTGAAAGAGCGGATCGAAGGGTACGGCAAGGAAATCCAGTTCACCAAGAATGGCCGCAAGGCGATTTTGAACAAGCTGGTCGAGGCGGAAGGCTTTGAGAAGTTCCTGCACGTTAAATACATGGGCACGAAACGCTTTGGTTTGGACGGTGGTGAATCCCTGATCCCCGCGATGGAGCAGGTGATCAAACGTGGTGGCCAGCTGGGCGTGCAGGATATCGTGATCGGTATGCCGCACCGTGGCCGTTTGTCGGTTCTCGCCAATGTTATGCAAAAACCCTACCGCGCGATTTTCAACGAATTCCAAGGCGGCAGCTTTAAGCCCGAAGATGTTGATGGCTCGGGCGATGTGAAATATCACCTTGGCGCGTCCTCGGACCGCGAATTCGACGGCAACACCGTTCACCTTTCGCTGACCGCCAACCCGTCCCACCTTGAGGCCGTGAACCCGGTTGTTCTGGGCAAAGTCCGCGCCAAGCAAGACCAATTGAACGACAAAGAACGCAGCTCGGTCATGCCGATCCTTCTGCACGGCGATGCGGCCTTTGCGGGTCAGGGCGTTGTCGCTGAATGTTTCGCGCTGTCCGGCCTGCGCGGGCACCGCACCGGTGGCACCATGCATATCGTTGTGAACAACCAGATCGGGTTTACCACCGCGCCGCATTTCAGCCGTTCCAGCCCCTATCCCACCGATAACGCGCTGGTGGTTGAGGCCCCGATTTTCCACGTTAACGGCGACGATCCAGAAGCCGTCGTTCACGCCGCGCGTGTTGCCACAGAATTCCGCCAGAAGTTCCACAAAGACGTGGTGCTGGATATCATCTGCTACCGCCGCTTTGGTCACAACGAAGGCGACGAGCCGATGTTCACCAACCCGGTGATGTACAAAAAGATCAAAAAGCAAAAGACAACACTGACGCTTTATACAGATCGCCTTGTCAAAGACGGATTGATCCCCGAGGGCGAGATCGAGGACATGAAAGCCGCGTTCCAAGAGAAGCTGAACACGGAATTCGAGGCCGGCAAAGAATACCGCCCCAACAAAGCCGACTGGCTGGATGGTAAGTGGTCCCATTTGGATAAGGCCAAGGAAAAGAAATACCAGCGCGGCAAAACCGCGATTGCCAAGGATACCATGGCAGAGGTTGGCAAGGCGCTGACAACTGCGCCTGACAATTTCCCGATGCATAAAACCGTTAACCGGTTGCTGGACGCCAAGGCCGAGATGTTCAAATCCGGTTCCGGTTTCGACTGGGCCACCGCCGAAGCTTTGGCTTTTGGCTCGCTCTTGACCGAAGGATACAAGGTACGTCTTTCTGGCCAAGATTCCGCACGTGGTACATTCTCTCAGCGGCATTCGGCACTGATTAACCAGGAAAACGAAGACCGGTATTATCCGCTGAACCACATCCGCGAAGGCCAAGCCGAATACGAGGTTATCGATTCGATGCTGTCCGAATATGCGGTTCTGGGCTTTGAATACGGCTATTCGCTGGCCGAACCCAACGCTCTGACCTTGTGGGAAGCGCAGTTCGGCGATTTTGCCAATGGCGCGCAGATCATGTTCGATCAGTTCATCAGCTCCGGCGAAAGCAAGTGGCTGCGCATGTCCGGCCTCGTCTGCCTGATGCCGCATGGCTACGAAGGGCAAGGCCCAGAACACTCCTCCGCACGTTTGGAACGGTTCCTGACAATGTGTGGTGGTGACAACTGGATCGTGGCCAACTGCACGACACCTGCGAACTACTTCCACCTGCTGCGCCGCCAGCTGCACCGCAGCTATCGCAAGCCGCTGATGTTGATGACCCCGAAATCCCTGCTGCGCCACAAAATGGCCGTCAGCAAGGCCGAGGAGTTTACAACAGGTTCCAGCTTCCACCGCGTGTTGTGGGATGATGCGCAGCAAGGAAACTCGGACACCAAGCTGGTGGCTGATGACAAGATCAAGCGCGTCGTCATGTGTTCCGGCAAGGTGTATTATGACCTGCTGGAAGAACGCGACGCCCGCGGCATCAACGACGTCTACCTGCTCCGCTTTGAACAGTTCTATCCCTTCCCCGCACAATCCGCGGTTAAGGAACTTGAACGGTTCAAGAATGCTGAAATGGTGTGGTGTCAGGAAGAACCCAAAAATCAAGGCGCTTGGACCTTTATCGAACCCAATATCGAATGGGTACTGGGCCGGATCAAGGCCACGCACACCCGCCCCGTTTACGTCGGTCGCGCCACATCGGCGTCGCCCGCAACGGGTCTGGCCTCACAACACAAAGCACAACAAGCAGCCCTCGTTGACGAAGCGCTGACCATCGAAGGAAAATAACCATGACAAGCGAAGTACGCGTCCCGACACTGGGTGAATCCGTTACCGAAGCGACCGTGGCAACATGGTTCAAGAAACCCGGCGATCATGTCGAGGTTGACGAAATGCTGTGCGAGTTGGAAACCGACAAGGTCACCGTCGAAGTGCCCAGCCCGATTGCAGGGACCCTTGCCGATATCGTCGCCGCCGAAGGCGAAACCGTTGGCGTCGATGCCCTGCTTGCCAATATCTCTGAAGGCGGCGAAAAACCCGCCACCAAGCAAGAAAAGCCCGCCGCAACCGCCAAGGTCGAAGCACCGGCCGCTGGTGGTGATGCCATTGATGTCATGGTCCCCACCCTTGGTGAATCCGTGACCGAGGCAACAATCAGCACATGGTTCAAGAAAGTCGGCGATACAGTCGAAGCCGACGAAATGCTGTGCGAGCTGGAAACCGACAAGGTCAGCGTCGAAGTGCCAGCCCCCGCCGCAGGCACCCTGACCGAAATCCTGTTCGAAGAGGGTGCCACCGTCGAAGCCAACGGCAAGCTTGCCGTCATCGCCCAAGGTGCCGGCGCCGCCGCACCCGCGCCAAAGACTGATACCCCTGCAGCCCCATCCGCAGCCCCCGCCTCCGGCGATATCGAAGATGCGCCTTCTGCGAAAAAGGCAATGGCAGAGGCCGGTATCACACGCGATCAGGTCACTGGCACAGGCCGCGACGGCCGCGTCATGAAAGAAGACGTTGCCAAGGCCGTCGCCGCCGGAACCTCCGCTGCGAAGCCAGCACCGGCAGCCGCCCCGCGCGCGCCTTCTGCCCCACAAGATGCGGCACGCGAAGAACGGGTGAAAATGACCCGTCTGCGTCAAACCATCGCCAAGCGCCTGAAAGACAGCCAAAACACCGCGGCCATGCTGACCACCTATAACGAGGTCGACATGACCGAGATTATGGCCCTGCGGAATGAATACAAAGACCTGTTCCTGAAGAAACATGGCGTAAAGCTGGGCTTCATGTCCTTCTTCACCAAGGCCTGTATTCACGCCCTGCATGAAGTGCCCGAGGTGAACGCCGAAATCGACGGCACCGATGTTGTGTACAAAAACTACGTCAACATGGGCATCGCGGCAGGCACGCCAACGGGCCTTGTGGTCCCTGTAATCAAAGACGCCCAAGACATGTCCTTTGCCACCATCGAAAAATCGATTGGCGAAATGGGGGCCAAAGCCCGCGATGGCAAATTGTCGATGGCCGAAATGCAAGGCGGCACCTTCACCATCTCCAACGGTGGTGTTTACGGCTCGCTGATGTCCTCGCCGATCCTGAACCCGCCGCAATCGGGTATCCTTGGCATGCACAAAATCCAGGAACGCCCAATGGCGATTAACGGCCAGGTTGTGATCCGCCCGATGATGTATCTGGCACTCAGCTATGACCACCGCATCGTCGACGGCAAAGGCGCTGTAACCTTCCTTGTCCGCGTGAAAGAGGCATTGGAAGATCCACGTCGTTTGCTGATGGATCTGTAAATAATCGGCGCGCGGGCACATCGCCCGCGCCTAAATCACAAAGGGGTCGACCATGACAGAAACGACAATACTCGCCGCCTACGGTCTGCTGGTTTTGCTGACCATTCTGCTACAGGTTCTGGGCGGCATGCAGCAGCTTAGCCTTGGGTATCTAATTTCGTCGCGCGATGAAACGCGGACCGTCAGCGGTATGACCGCCCGGCTCGAACGGGCCTTGACCAACTCCATTACCGCAATGGCACTTTTTGCCCCTGCGATCCTCATTCTGGTGGTGCTTGACCGTACCAGCTCCGCCAGCCTTCTGGCGGCTCAGGTGTTTCTAATCGCCCGCATCATCTATCTACCGGTCTATGCATTTGGCATTCCCGCAGTGCGTACCCTCGTTTGGCTGGCCGGGTTTGCCGCCACCGCCGTTTTGTACTTTCTCGCGCTATAAGGCTGGATGCTGCAATGGGACCCGAACTTACCGTTCTCATTCTCGCAGCACTGCTGCAGGTTATGACCTTTGCCCTGTTTGCCATCCCCGCCAATCTAGAATTGGGGATGGGCTACACCCTATCCGCCCGTGACCGCGAACCGACACGCCAAATGTCCGACCGGACGGCACGGTTGGGTCGCGCCTTGAACAACATGTTCGAGGCGCTGATCCTGTTCAGCATTGCAGCGCTGGCCATCCAGACCACAGGCCAAAGCACTCCCTATACTGCCCTTCTCGCATGGGTATTTCTGGCCGCCCGCATCGCCTATATCCCCGCCTACGCCTACGGGCTGCGCCCGGGCCGCTCGCTCATCTGGCTGATGGGCTTTGTCGCAACTGTTCTTATGCTGATTGCAGCGCTCTTCTGACTTTCCAAATGGCCATAAATCCCGGGGGAGTGCGCTTGCGCACGGGGGCAGCGCCCCCTAGCTTACTTCTAAACCGGCACCTCGCCTGAAACAAATAATCGCCCGACCTACCAAGGAGACCTTCCATGTCCAGCTACGATGTCATCATCATCGGCTCCGGCCCCGGCGGCTATGTATCCGCCATTCGTTGTGCCCAATTGGGCCTCAAGACGGCCTGTGTCGAAGGCCGCGAAACGCTTGGCGGGACCTGCCTGAACGTGGGCTGTATCCCCTCCAAGGCGATGCTGCACGCAACCCATATGCTGCACGAGGCCGAACATAACTTTGCTGAAATGGGCCTCAAGGGCAAAAGCCCCTCGGTCGACTGGAACCAGATGCTGGCCTACAAGCAGAAAACCGTCGACACCAATACCAAGGGCATCGAGTTTCTGTTCAAAAAGAACAAGATTGACTGGATCAAAGGCTGGGCCACTGTCCCAGAGCCCGGCAAAGTCAAAGTCGGTGACGACATCCACGAAGCTAAAAATATCATCATCGCAACCGGATCAGAGCCAGCATCCCTGCCCGGTGTTGAAGTGGACGAGAAAGTCGTCGTAACATCAACCGGTGCGCTGACCCTGAACAAAGTGCCCAAGAAGCTTGTCGTGATTGGCGCAGGCGTGATCGGGCTCGAGCTTGGCTCTGTCTACGCGCGGCTGGGGTCCGAAGTTACTGTTGTCGAATATCTGGATGCGATTACGCCCGGCATGGACGGCGAAGTTCAAAAACAGTTTATGAAGCTGCTGAAAAAGCAGGGCATCAATTTCGTTATGGGCGCAGCCGTGCAACGCACCGACGCCACGAAAACCAAGGCCAAGGTCACCTATAAATTGCGCAAGGATGACAGCGAACACACGCTGGATGCCGACGTCGTTCTGGTCGCCACAGGCCGCAAGCCCTTCTACGACGGTCTGGACCTTGATGGTTTGGGCGTCGAGCGGACAAAGCGCGGCCAGATCGCGGTTAACGATCATTGGCAAACCTCGGTAAACGGCATCTACGCGATCGGCGATGTGATCGAGGGCCCGATGCTGGCCCACAAAGCCGAAGACGAAGGCATGGCTGTGGCAGAGGTCGTGGCGGGCAAGCACGGGCACGTCAACTACGGCGTGATCCCCGGCGTGATCTATACCCACCCCGAGGTTGCCAATGTCGGTGCCACCGAAGAGCAGCTCAAAGAAGCGGGCCGCGCCTATAAGGTCGGCAAGTTCAGCTTTATGGGCAACGCGCGGGCCAAGGCGGTCTTTGCCGGTGACGGTTTTGTCAAAATTATCGCGGACAAGGAAACCGACCGCATTCTGGGTGCGCATATCATCGGACCAGCCGCTGGCGATCTGATCCACGAGGTATGCGTCGCAATGGAATTCGGCGCATCCGCCGAAGACCTGGCGATGACATGCCATGCCCACCCAACCTATTCCGAGGCCGTGCGCGAAGCCGCACTGGCCTGCGGCGATGGTGCGATCCACATGTGATTTCTTAGGTGGGGTTCACGCCCCACCTCCCCTAAAAACCTGAAAATCGCCCGCGTGCCAGGCGGCAAAGGCTCCGCCATCTTAGCACAGTGGGTGATGTAGCATTCTTCTTACTGGCGTATAATTCATTTATAATATTGCCTCAGATTCACAGACGCAAAACCGACTCTGGCACAATTGGCAGTGAGTTATGGCTATTTGAGCTGATTGTGGCACTCTTCCGATATACCTGATTAAACCTTCGCACATGATGCCGTCGCCCTTATTTTCAAAATAAGTAACAAACCAAAGGACCCCGCCATGCCCCCTAAATTCGGAACCAGCGGCCTGCGCGGGCTTGTGACTGAACTTACCTCTGATCTTATCGGTGCTCATGTCAGGGCTTTCATCGCGACCTGCCCTGTGGGGAATGGCATCTGGATCGGGCGCGATTTACGGGGGTCTTCGCCAGCGATATCTAGGATGGTCGCAAACGCGGCACGCGAGATGGGGGTGCAGGTCACTGATGCGGGGGCCGTGCCGACGCCTGCCTTGGCCCTGGCGTCTATGAACGCGGGCTGTGCTGCGGTGATGGTGACAGGCAGCCATATTCCTGACGACCGGAACGGGATCAAATTCTATACCCCCGAGGGCGAGATCACCAAGGCCCATGAGGCCGCCATTCTGGCAAATCTTGATGCGGTCCCCACCCATGACGGCCCCGAGGCAATAACGAATACCACCGCAGAAGCCGCCTATATCGCCCGCTACAAAATGGCCTATGGAACGGCGCTGGCAGGCATGCGCATCGGGGTTTACAGCCACTCCGCCGTTGGGCGCGATTTGATGGTTAACCTGCTGACCCAACTGGGCGCCCAGATCACCGAGCTCGGCCGTTCCGCGCATTTCGTGCCTGTGGATACCGAAGCTGTGCCCGAAGACGTGCGTGCGCAGCTGCGCCATTGGGCCAGCAATCACCCGCTGGACGCAATCGTGTCAACCGATGGGGATGGCGACCGGCCGCTGGTCGCAGATGCGATGGGCAATGTCGTGCCGGGGGATCTGCTCGGGCAGATAACGGGTACGAATTTGGGTGCGCCGATTGCTGTCACACCTGTATCGTCGAACTCTGGGGCAGAGCAGGTGTTCGACAGCGTTATCCGCACCAAAATTGGATCGCCCTTCGTCATTGCAGGCATGGAAAGCGCCAAGGGGCGCGTTGTGGGGTACGAGGCAAACGGCGGCTTTCTGTTGGGCTATGATGCGCAAGGCCCTGCTGGCGCATTGCCAGCTCTTATGACCCGCGATGCTGTATTGCCTATTCTCGCCAGCTTGGTCGCGGCCAAAGCGGCAGGCAGCCTAGCCGCCGCCGTCGCCGCCCAACCCGCGCGCTTTACCGCGGCGGATCGCTTGCAGGGTGTCGCCACCGAAACGGCCCAAGCCTTTATCGCTGAGCTGAGCACCGACGACGATACCCGCGCAGCGTTCCTGAAGCAGTATGCCCTGACCGAGGTTGCGGTTGATCGCACGGACGGCTTGCGGATGATCTGCGCCGGCAACCGCATCGTGCATCTTCGTCCCTCCGGCAATGCGCCGGAGCTGCGGTTTTACGCTGAGGCTGACAGCGTTGACGCAGCAGAGGATTTACTGGCTCAGGGGCTGGATATCCTGCGTGCAAAGATGATGCCGTAGGGGGCACTACCCCAAGGGTTTGCCGCTTTTCTCGGAAAACGCGTCGAGCGCCCTTAAGAGCTACCCCTTCGTGTCAACCTTCTTCGCATCCCTATTCCGCGTCATCCGCGCGATCATCACAAAGAAGAACGGCACGAACAAAACGCCCAGCACGGTTGCCGCGATGGTACCAGACAGCACGCCGCTGCCGATGGCTGTGCGACCACCCGATCCGGCACCGCTGCTTAGAACCAGCGGCAATACACCCAGCGAGAACGCCATTGAAGTCATGATAATCGGGCGGAACCGTTGTTTTGCAGCATCGAGGGCCGCGTTAATAATGCTTTCGCCCTCTTCGCGTCGGTCACGGGCAAACTCCACGATCAGGATCGCATTTTTACCGGTCAGGCCGATCACCGTCAGCAGGCCGACCTGAAAGAAGACCCCGTTCTCAAACCCACCAAAATAAGCACCCGACAGGGCCCCGAGAACCCCAATTGGCATGGCGAGCATTACCGCGAAGGGGATCGACCAGCTTTCATAGAGTGCGGCCAATGACAGGAAGATCGCGGCCAGCGACAGGGCATAAAGCAACGGTGCCTGATTGCCGGATTCTTGCTCCTCAAGCGACAAACCTGTGGGTGCGATGACAAAGCCCGGTGGCAAATCTTGGGCAAGCCGCATCAGCTCGGCAAGCCCCTCGCCCGTGCTGGTGCCGGGGGCTGCAGTCCCTTGCAATTGCATCGCTGGCACACCGTTATAACGGTTCACGCCTTGGGGGCCGAAGGTCCAATTCGCCTCGGTGAAATTCGAGAAAGGGACCAACCCACCGCTCGCATTCCGCACGCGCCATTTTTGCAGGTCGGACGGCAATGCGCGGGCGTCAGCCTCGCCCTGGACATAGACGCGTTTTATCCGCCCTTCGTCGATGAAATCGTTCACATAGCGGCCCGCCCATGCGATGGTCAGCAGGTTGCCGACATCGCTGGCCGTTACCCCCATTGCACCGGCGCGGCGCCAGTCGATATCAAGGTTAAACTGCGCTGCATCCTCAAGCCCGCTGGGGCGGAGCGAGGCGATCAGCGGGCTTTGCGCTGCGGCACCAAGCAGTTGATTACGCGCATCCAGAAGCTGTTCGTGGGTCTGTCCACCGCGCGCCTGAAGGTAGAAATCAAAGCCAGACACGTTGCCCAGTTCGATCACCGAAGGTGGCACAACGGGGAATACTTGCGCGTCCTTGATCTGGCTAAAGGCACCAAACGCACGCCCGGCCAGCGCTTGTACGCTGAGGTTCGGCGCGGTGCGTTCATCCCAGTCCTTGAGACGGACAAAAGCCAGCCCAAGGTTCTGCCCTTGCCCCGCAAAGCTGAACCCGACAACGCCGAATACGGATTGGACCATGTCGCTTTCTTGGTTCAGGTAATAATCCTCGACCTGTTTGACGACTTCGAGCGTGCGTTCGGCAGTGGCCCCCGTCGGGGTTTGAATGAGGGTAAAGAGAATGCCCTGATCCTCGTCCGGCAGGAACCCTTGGGGCGTACGCAGGAACAGCGCGCCCATGGCCGCGATGATCGCAAGATAAAGGACGCCGCTGATAAACGGATGCCGCACGATACCACCGACAAGACCGGCGTAACCGCCGCGCAGCTTGTCAAATCCGGTGTTGAACCACTTGAACGGTCCGCGTTTTTCATCGTGCTTCTTCGCCTTAAGCAATGTCGCACAAAGCGCGGGCGTCAGGGTCAGCGCCACCACGACCGATAGCGTCATGGCCGAGATAATCGTGACCGCAAACTGCTTGTAAATCACCCCGGTTGAGCCGGGGAAAAACGCCACCGGCACGAACACGGCAGAGAGCACAACCGCGATACCGATCAGGGCACCGGTGATCTGGTCCATCGATTTGCGCGTCGCCTCAACCGGGCCAAGGCCTTCTTGCTCCATAATCCGTTCGACGTTTTCGACCACAACAATCGCGTCATCCACCAGCAGACCGATGGCCAACACCATCGCAAGCATTGTCAGCGTGTTGATCGAAAACCCAAGCACGGCCATCACGCCGAATGTGCCTAGCAAGACAACCGGCACCGCCAGCGTGGGGATCAACGTTGCGCGGAAATTTTGCAGGAACAGATACATCACAAGGAAGACGAGGATGATCGCCTCGATCAGCGTCTTGACCACCTCTTCGATCGAGATTGTGACAAAAGGCGTCGTGTCAAAGGGTACGACATAGGTCACGCCTTCGGGGAAAAATGCCGCCAGCTCTTCCATACGGCTCTCGACCGCATTTGCCGTGTCCAGCGCGTTGGCACCCGGTGCCAGACTGATCGCCATCCCCGTCGACGGGTTGCGGTTATAGCGCGACACGGTGGCATAGCTTTCGGCGCCGATCTCGACACGAGCGACATCATTGACCAAAACCAACCCGCCGTCGGTTTCTGCGCGCAGTACGATCTGGCGGAAATCCTCGGGCGTACGCAGAAGCGATTGCGCTGTGATCGTCGCGGAAAGCTGTTGCCCTTCGACAGAGGGACGCGATCCAAAGGCACCGGCAGAAATTTGTGCGTTCTCGGCAGATACAGCGGCAACGACATCCGACGGTGTCAGCTCGAACGCCGCCAGTTTGGCCGGGTCAAGCCAGATGCGCATGGCGTATTGCGCGCCGAAAACCCGCACGCTGCCAACACCCTCGACCCGGCTCAGCTCGTTCACGAGGTTGGTGGACAGATAATCGCCAAGGTCCGTCGCATCGAGGTTTCCATCTTCGGAGATCAAAGAGATCACCATCAAGAAGCCGGCCGATGATTTTTGAACCGTTACACCTTGCCGCTGTACCGTTTCGGGCAGCAGCGCGGTGGCTTGCGCCAGTTTGTTTTGCACTTGGACTTGGGCGATGTCCGGATCAGTGCCTGTTTCGAATGTCAGGGTCACACTGGCGCTGCCAGACGACGTCGAACTGGATGAAATATAGCGCAGCCCGTCCAGCCCGGTCATCTGCTGTTCGATAACCTGCGTGACGGTATTTGCCACCGTGTCAGCTGACGCACCGGGATAGACGGCATTGACCGAAACGGTTGGCGGCGCGATCTGCGGATATTGCGCCACGGGAAGCCGCAGAATGGAAAGCACCCCGATGCCCATAATGAAAATCGCGATGACCCATGCAAAAATCGGGCGGTCGATGAAAAAGCGGGCCATGGATATTCCGGTTCTGAATTATTCGGTTTTGGTATCGGACGGATCGACTGGTGCCGATGTCTGTTCCTCGGGCGTCACTGTCGCGCCGGGGCTGGCTTTTTGCAGACCCACGGTCACAATCCTGTCGCCCGCGTTCAGCCCCTCGCTCACCACCCAGTCGCTGCCCATGTCCTGCAAAACGGTCAGCTGGCGCGTCTCGACAACATTGTCATCGCCCACCACCATCGCAACGGGCTGTCCGCGCCGGTTGCGGCTTACGGCTTCTTGGGGGATGACAAACACACCTTGCGCAGTCCGTGTCGGCATTTCGACCTGCACATACATGCCGGGCAGCAGCAGCTTGCCGGGATTGTCGAACGACATCCGCAGCACCACGACCCCGGTCTGTTCATCCACGTCAGGTTCCGCAGCAGTCAGCGTGCCGGTCTGGTCATAGAGGCTGCCATCGGCGAGCGTCAGACTGACACGGGCCATACTGTCACCCAGCCGTTCACCCATATTGCCACGGCGCCATTCCAGCATCTCGGCGGCGGATTGGGTCACGTCCACATACACCGTGTCGATATTGCGGATTACGGCCATCGGGCTGGCCTGACTTGCCGTGACCAATGCACCTTGGCTGGCCAAGGAACGCCCGATTTCGCCTGACAAACGGGCTGTAATCTCGGTCCGGTCAAGCTCGATCTGTGTCGCGTGGCGCTGTGCTTGCGCGGCCTGAAGACCGGCCCGCGCGACATCCCGCGCAGCGACGGCACTATCAAGCGAGGCGGTGCTGGCAACATTGCGCGAGGCCAGTTCTTGTTGCCGAACTTCCTCTTTCTCGGCAGCGTTCAACTGCGCCTGCGCTTGCGCCACCGCCGCATCGGCTTGCGCGACAGCGGCCTCGTAGCTCGCAGGGTCGATCTTATAAAGCACATCTCCCGCCTCGACCGATCCGCCTTCTTGGAACAGACGTTCGGTGACGATCCCCGCGACCTGCGGGCGTACTTCTGCCGTGGCAGAGGCCACAACGCGTCCGGGCAGGGTTGTCGTCAGGGTCACATCTTGGGGTTGAACCGTTACCACGGTGACTGCGGGCGGTGGGCGCCCTTGCTGTTGGGCAGCCGCTGGAAAGGCGAAGGCGGCAAGTGTAAGGCAAAGCAACGGCAAGCGCCGGAAGGGGTGGATCGAATGCATGGTTTGATGGTCCCGTCAGACGTTGCGGATGACAAACTTGGGTTGAGTATAGCGCCTTGCGGCAAAATATAGTTGGCAGGTCAGAAACAGCGTTTGAAAATACAACGCTATATACTAAGCCAAGCTTACTAAACGCCTATTTATTTCGTACGGCGAAGAAGTCAATCCAAACCTTCTAACATATACTTGAACGCTTGCCGGATCGCATTTCCCGCAAGCGTTGATACAGCCCAAGATCCCCGTCGCAGAATGCACTTCTACTTTGAGATCAAAGAAAGGGCGGCCTGTCGCAGCCGCCCCCCCGTTACTTGATCGTTCAGACGGTTTTCGGTTCCAGCTCGACCGACCACAGCTCTACATCTGCGCTGTCCATCAGGCGCACGGTCATCACGCCCGTGTCGGCGGCAATGTCGACCTTGCCGAAAAACTGCAAACCGTCGCTTGGCGGCAGGTTGGCCTTGCCTTCTTCGGGATGTTTGGCAAAGCGTACTTCGGGGCCAAAGGTGTTGTCATAGCTCGACGGGCCAAAGGTGCCCGCATGCAGCGGGCCAGACACGAATTCCCAGAACGGGTCAAACTCCTGAAACACGGCGCGATCCGGCGAGTAGTGATGCGCAGCAGTGTAATGCACGTCTGCGGTCAGCCAGACGGTGTTCGCGATTTCCGCAGCCTTGATAAAGGACAGCACAGCAGCAATGTCTTGCTCGCGCCCGAGAACCGGACCGTCACCATTCGCCCCATTCTCCATATTCGTATCGCCGTCGCGCACCATCATCCCAATCGGCATGTCAGATGCGATCACCTTCCACGTCGCGGTGGAGTTCACCATTTCCCGCTTGAGCCATGCCAGTTGCTCGGCCCCCAGAAACGGCGTGCCTTCTGCTTCGGTATTGGCGGTGTTGTCACCCCGATAGGTGCGCATGTCGATCACAAAGATATCCAGCAGCGGGCCATAAGAAACCTTGCGGTAAACCCGCATTGGTTCGGCCAGATTTTGACGTGTTGGCATCATCTCGTGAAACGCATGGGCCGCGCGCGCCGAAAGCGTCTGCATCGACTTGACCGCATAGCGGTCGTCGCTGGCAAGCACCTCGTTCGGGTACCAGTTGTTCGTCACCTCATGGTCGTCCCATTGCGAAATCATCGGGACCGCCGCATTGAACGCCTGAACATTACGGTCCATGTAGTTGTACAGATGCTGGCCCCGGAATTCGTCGAGGGTTTCGGCCACCTTGCTTTTGGCGGGCGTGACGATGTTCTTCCAGATTGTCCCGTCCTCCAGCTCGACCTCCTCCTTCAGGGGGCCATCGGCATAGACCGTGTCGCCGGAATGCAGGAAAAAGTCAGGCGTATGACCCAACATGGTGGCATAGGTGGTCATGCCGCCGCGATCCTCGTCAATACCCCAACCTTGGCCGGCGGTATCGCCTGACCAGACGAAACTGACATCGCGGTTGCCCATCGGGGCGGTCCGGAATTTGCCCAATGTCGGCTCTGACATGGTGCCATCTGCCAGATCGGTCATCGTCACGCGGTAAAAGATATCCTGATCGCTGGGCAGCCCGGTCAACGCCAGCTTGCCTGTGTAATCAGATGGGGTGCCAACGGCCAAAGCGGGGACAGCCTGCGCGTCAGACATGCTCTCGGTCGTGGCCCATTCAACGAGCATCTTTGCCTCGCGGTCTGCACGGCTCCAGATCATCGCGCCGTCATGGGCAACATCGCCGGACATCACGCCGTGGGTGATAATAGGACGCGACTGCGCGCGCGAAAGGGACGGCATAGACAATGAAGCCCCAAGAGCGGCCGAGCCCAAGAGAGCCTGACGGCGGGTGAAGGAAATACGTGGCATAAACTGCGACTCCTGAATGGTTTCTATAGACGAGACCATTCAGGCAGAGGGTTTCACTCCACCGACAGTTTTATGAAAGCTTTATGATAATGGGGGAGTGGGAGGGTAGGTGTATCTTTATCGTAATTCTGTCAGTCAACCTGCCAAAACAGTTCTATGTCAGCATCACCCGCAAGGTCGGGAGGGTTAGCCCCTCCCGTCCCAAGATTTTGCTTCGGCCAACAAGGCGTCTGACCGTGCTTCTACTGTCTGTTCAAGGCGGGACATGAACTCATCGCGCGGCAGGCCTGCTGGAATTGGCTCCAGAAACTCGACCACTGCCACACCCGGGCGACGGTACAGCCCACGGCGGGGCCAGAAATATCCGACATTTGTAGCGACAGGCACGCAGGTTTGACCCATTTGTTCGTACAAGGCTGCGGTTCCCTTTTTATAGGGGGCAGATACCCCCGGGGCCACGCGTGTGCCTTGGGAATAGATAATCAACTGACCGGCCTCGACATGCCCTGCTTTGACGTCTTCTAGCATTTTGGCCACAGCCGCGCCGCGCTTGCCGCGGTCAACGGCGTACATCTTCATCCGTTTTGCGTATTGCCCGATCACCGGCGTCCACAGGATTTCCTTTTTCATGATGAATTTTCCAAGCGGCACCGCCTGAAAGATCATCATAATATCTAGAAACGATTGATGTTTCGCGGCAATCAGGACCCCATCAACAGGGGGCGTGCCGCGCACTTCGCAACGCATACCAACCAGATGTTCGGCCAGCCACATGATAAACCGCGAATAGCTTTTGCAGCAGACATAGGCACCGCGCAGCGAAAACATGGCCCACGGCGCATAGACCAGCCCGAAAATTGGCATGGCAATTGTGGATATTGCGACAAACGCCAGCGATCGTATCCATTGGAGCATCAGGCAAGTTCCTTTAGCGTGCGTTTGGCGGCGGCACCCGTGGCGGCAAAGGCAACAGCCCCGGCCAGAAACGGGATCAACAATGGGACCAGCCAATGCCGTCCCTGAAAACCTAGCCCCGTCAAAAATCCGCCGACGTCCTCTGTACTGGGCAGCAGCACCATGGCCAGCATCCCCAGAACCGTGCCCGCGGCAGCCCCTGACAGGGCGCGAAAGGTGAAACGGCGAATAAAGGCTTGTGCGATGTAGCTGTCGGTGGCCCCAACCAGCCGCAGCACCGCGATCACCTGCGCATTTGCCGAGAGCGCCGCATTCGCGGCCAGCGTCACCATCGCGGCCAAAGTGGCCGTGATCAGGATCGTCGATATCCAGCCCAGCAGTTTCAACCGCGATGCGGCTTGGACCAGCGGCGCGCGCCAGCGGTTGTGATCGTCTAGAATGGCCCCCGGCACCTCAGCGGCCAATCGCAGGCGCAAGCCTTCGGGGTCCAACCCTTCGTTGTCCTCCACGATCTCGATCAGGCGCGGGACAGGCAATGCATCAATTGCCAGCTCTGCGCCGAACCATGGGGCCAGCAGCGCCTGTTGTTCAGCGTCCGTTAAGGCACGGGCAGAGGCGACGCCCTTGGTCGTTTCAAGAATGCGCAAAGCCGCTTCGGTTTGGGCGGCACGTTGATCAACGGGTGCCACCACCCGGATCGTCGCAGTGCGCGCCAATTCCTGCCCCCAGATCGTGGCCAAGCGGCCAGACGCCAATGAAAGCGCCAGCGCAAAGACCGCCAGAAATGCCATTGTCCCCGCCGCAAACAAGGTCAGTTGCGCAGTGAACCCCGAGGGCGGCACCACGCGGTCCGCTTGCCGGTCCCCTGTCCAAAGGGCTGCAATGGCAAATCGAAACATGTTCACAAATCCGCCCCCGCCAGTTGAATGCGCCGGTTGGCAATGCGCAACACGCGGGCTTGCACATGCGCCTTGGTGGCGCGGATCAGGCTCAGGTCATGGGTCGCGATCAACACGGTTTTGCCCATTTTGTTCAGTTCGATCAGCAGCCTTAGCAAGCGTTGCGACATTTCCCAATCGACGTTGCCGGTCGGCTCGTCCGCCAGCACCACATCCGGCGACATGATCACCGCACGGGCCAAGGCCGCGCGCTGCCGTTCCCCGCCCGATAACTCTGGCGGCAACGCGTCGGCACGGTTGGAGAGACCAACCCAGGCCAGCAGCTCTGACAGGTCATCGCCGCCGGTTTCGGCGTGCCGGCCGGACACCGTTAACGGCAGGCCGATATTTTCAGCAACCGACATATGGTTCAGGAACTGGCAATCTTGATGCACAACCCCCACACGGCGGCGCATCATCGCGATATCATCACGGTCTAGGCTGCGCGCATCTCTGCCAAACAAGGTCACGTGGCCAGCCGTCGGCAGCAACGCACCATAGCACAGTTTCATCAAGGTGGTCTTGCCCGCCCCTGACGGCCCCGTCAGAAAGTGAAACGAACCCGGTGCCAGCTTGACCGAGATATCGGACAAAAGCTCGCCTCCGCCGTAACTATAGGCCACGTTTTCAAATTCGATCACAGGCATATCCCATTTCGTTTGGACTGTTGTGCCTCAGCACCGCATGGGTTTCAATGCGCCCGAACACCCCACCCGACGAAGATTGCACTTTTACTGCCGTTTTCTAGGTCATATGGTGGCAAGCACGTGCAAACGATGGAGTTTTCAATGGGTACGGACGCGACATGAGATTGATCTGTCCCAATTGTGATGCGCAATACGAAGTGCCCGATGACGTCATGCCCACCTCGGGGCGCGACGTGCAATGCTCTAATTGCGGGCAAACCTGGTTCCAGCATCACCCTGATTATGAACCGGACGACACCCCCGGAGAGTTGGGCGACCCCGCGCCAACCCCGGACGAGGAAACAGCCACACCGCCACCAGCCGCGCCGCCGACCAAGCCCACGCCAACGCGCAAACAGTTGGACCCGTCGGTCGCAGACATCTTGCGGCAAGAAGCCGAAGCCGAAAAACTGGCCCGGCAAAGCAAGCAGGCTGAAGTGCTGGAAAGCCAACCCGATCTTGGTCTTGATGATACACCCGATGAACCCGACGCGGATGAACGCGCCCGCTTGGCCAAAGAACGCACAGCACGCTTGCGCGGTGACGCCACGCCGAGCGAACCCGTAGCGACGCCAAGTGCGGCGATGACTGCATCACGGCGCAATCTTTTGCCTGATATCGAGGAAATCAATTCGACGCTGCGCACCGGAAACGAGCGCCGCTCGGCGGACCCCGATCTGGAAGACACGACCATGGGTGCCGGTTCAAAAGGTCAAAGCGGGTTCAAGCGCGGCTTTGCCTTGGTTATCATATTGGCAGCGCTGCTTTTGGTTATCTACATCTTTGCCGCACAGATTTCATCGACGGTTCCCCAGCTTCAGCCGCTTCTTTCCAAATATGTTGCCACAGTAAATCAGGCGCGTGTGTCGCTGGACAGTTCAGTGCAAAGCGTTCTGCTGTGGTTAGAGGCGAAAGCTTCACAATCGGGCGGCTAAGCCCGCCAGACGGTGTTCAATCCTGACTTAAAAACGGTCCAACAACCTATTAAGGTAATCACGTTCGACCTCTGGGCGCTCTGTCTCTCCCGAACGGCGACGGATTTCATCCAGCAATTCGCGCGCGCGGCCATAGGCATCGTTATCCAACGCCAGATCCCCTTGCGTGCTTTCGCCCCCGTTTGACGATTGATCGCGCCCCAGCGGATCGCGCTGATCGGCCCGCTGATTACCCTCGGCATTGCCTTGACCCGCTTGTTGCTGCTGCTCTTGCGCTAGTGCGTCGCCTAGCGCGCGCATGCCTTCGCGCAGCGCTTCCATTGCGCGGGCTTGATCGTCGATGGCATCCGCCAGCTCGTTTTGGCGCAGGGCTTGTTCCGCATCATCCATGGCGCGGCCAGCCCGGTCCAATGCATCGCGCGCGGCCTCTCCCTCCGCCGATCCTTGGCCGGGCAAGCGTCCCTCTTGGCGGTTCAGCTCATTGCGCAGCGCTTGCTGACGTTCGGCGATGGAATCCTGTCCCGGCTGTTGACCCTCGCCCGGTTCTTGCCCTTGCTGTTGGCCGTCCTCTTCGCCCGGCTGATCCTGATTTCCATTGGGGTTGAACTGTTCTTGAAGATCACGAAACGCCTGATCGCTCAGCTCTTGCTGCTCTCGCAATGTATCCGCCAAGCCCTCCATCGCCTGCTCGCCGGGGCTTTCCCCGCCTTGGCCAGGCTGGCCTTCGGTGACGCGCATGTTCTCCATCATCTCTTGCAACTCGCGCAGCGCCTGTTCGGCCTCGGCCATGCGCCCTTGCTCCATCAGCTCTTGAATGCGGTCCATCATGCGTTGCAGATCGTCTTGGGTCATCTGCATTGTTTCGCCTTGCGGACCCTGCTGCTGCTCGCCATCTTGCCCTTCTTGGGCCTGCTGACGCTGCAATTGCTGCATGTACTCTTCCGTCGCACGGCGCAGCTCGTCCATCAGCTCGGCAATCTCTTCGTTGGACGCGCCGTTTTTCATCGCTTCGGCCAAACGCTCTTGGGCGCGCCGCATCCGCTCCAACGCGTCGGCCAACACCCCTTCCTCCAACTCAATCGCCAGGTCCCACAGGTCATCCGCGATCTCGGCTTGCAGGTCATCCGTCAGCCCGTATTTCGCGCGAATATCCAGCCGGTCAATCTGGCGACGCAAACGCAGGGCCGATGTCTCGGTTCGGAACACATCTTGCGGGCGGTACGACACCGCCTTGAGCAGTTGCACCAACCGCGGCGCATTCGCCTTTGACCACAGCAAATCACGGCGCTGTTCAATCACCGCAGCGGCCAGCGGATCGAAAAACCGCCGCCCCGGCAGGATCATGTCGCTGGGCGCGGTGCTAAATTGCTGCTCTGAGGCGTCCAACACGCTCAGGCTTATTTTTATGGGCAGGTTCGCCCACGGGTGCTTGGAAAAATTCTCGATCAGGTTTTCTTCGAAATTCGTGCGCTTGCCCGAGATCGGCATGGGCAGTGGAACAGTCACATCAGGCCGCGCGTCCGGCTCAATCGCCAGCCCATAGCGCCGGTCAACCGACGCCAGATCAAGGCTGATACGCGCCTCTCCAGCCTCAACGCCGTAATCGTCGCTGGCGGCAAAGGGCAGGCTCATTTCGCCCAACGCTGCGACCTGCGGCTCACCCGCTATCTCGACCTTTGGTGCCGCGTCGGGCAGCATCGCCACATCCCAGCTGCGCCCGCCGGGGCCGTCGATGCTAATCCCGCCGCTTTGGTTCACTTTGAAATCTAGAACCAAGGCCGGATCGTCCTCGGCCGCCTGCGCCTGCCCAGATACAGTCTCAGCCACCTCAAGTGCGCCAACCTCGCCGTACAGCCGCACGGTGATCAACGTGCCCTTTGGCAAGCTCAGCGGCCCTTCCTCAAGGTCGGCTAAATACAAGGTGGGCTTGCCAGTATAGCGCGGCGGCTCCGCCCAGCCTTCCCAAACCGGACCACTCGCCAGACCGCCAGCGCCGGGCACCATCCCCGCCACAGACCCCACCCGCAGGACAGAGCCGAATATCAACGCGACTGCGAAAAACAGAAGCGCGACATAGCGCAGGGCATAGGGATCACGCCGTGACACCCGCAGGTCAGCCGGCACCGCCCGCGCCCTTGCCGCCCGATCTGCCATGCGTTTTTGGTGGGCGCGCCACACCGCCATGGATGCCGCATCGCCCGCACCAATCGCCTGATCATCCATCAAAGCTTGAATAGGACGTCCCGGCAGGCTGGCGTCTAACCGCGCAAGCGCCTCGGCCCGGGTCGGGATATAAAAATTGCGAAACGCATAGACCATCGCCGCGCAGGCCGCGACAAACGCAACGACAGCGGCACCATAGACGACGTCTAAAACTACAACATCCTGCAGCCCCAGCATCAGCGCAGCAAGGACCAACAAGACGACAGCCAGTATCGGCCACAGCGCCCGAACTAGGCTTTCCGCCCACATTCCAGCCCATGTCAGCCGAAGCGGGCCGCGAATATTCGCAAGCCCGGGATGCTGATCATCGTCTTTGAATGGGGCCATTTACACCGATCTCCCGCGTGGCTGACACGCAGCGCGCGGTCAAAGCCATTCAGGGATGGTATCGCGATTTATCATTTCGTCAAAGGTCGGGCGTGCGCGAATAACCGCAAATTGATCGCCTTTGACCAACACCTCGGGAATAAGGGCGCGCGAATTGTATTCGCTGCTCATCACCGCGCCATATGCACCGGCACTTCTGAAGGCGACCAAATCACCCGCCGCCAACTGTGGCATCATCCGTTGCTTGGCAAAGGTGTCACCGGATTCGCAGACCGGGCCAACGATGTCATAGGGTTGCTGCTCGGCCCCTGCGGCGGGTTCAACCACCGGCACGATATCATGATACGCCTCGTACATCGCAGGGCGGATCAGGTCGTTCATCGCACCGTCAAGAATCAGGAAATCGCGCCCTTCGCCAGACTTCACATAAATAACTTCGCTGACCATCAGCCCCGCATTCCCCGCGATCAAACGACCCGGTTCAATCTCGATCTCACAACCCAAATGGCCCAGCTTGCGCTGCACCATCGCGCCATAGTCACTGGGCAAGGGTGGTGCCTCATTGCTGCGCTCGTATGGGATACCCAGACCGCCGCCCAGATCAAGACGTTTGATCGTATGACCGTCGGCGCGCAACACTTCGGTCAGCTCGGCAACCTTGTCATAGGCCATCTCGAACGGGGCCAGATCGGTCAACTGGCTGCCGATATGCACGTCGATCCCAATCACCTCTAGGCCCGCCATAGCGGCAGCCATGGCATACACCTCGCGCGCACGCGCAATGGGGATGCCAAATTTGTTCTCGGATTTGCCAGTCGCGATCTTAGCATGAGTCTTGGCATCAACATCCGGGTTCACACGAATGGTGATTGGCGCGACCACGCCCATGGATTGCGCAACAGCGTTCAGCACTTCCATCTCAGGCTCTGATTCCACGTTGAACTGCCGAATACCACCCTCAAGCGCCAACCGGATTTCAGCGGCGGTTTTGCCCACGCCGGAAAACACGATTTTATCGCCCGGCACGCCTGCGGCCTTGGCGCGCAGATATTCCCCGGCTGACACAACATCCATGCCCGCACCCGCTTGGGCCAAAGTCTGCAAAACCGCTTGGTTGGAGTTCGCCTTCATCGCGTAGCACACCAGATGGTCCATCCCGTCCAACGCGTCATCAAACGCCTTGAAATGCCGCAACAAAGTCGCGGTGGAATAAACGTAAAACGGTGTCCCTACCGCTGCTGCGATCTCGGCAATGGCGACATCCTCAGCGAACAGCGCACCGTCGCGATACAGGAAATGATCCATCTTCTCTGGCTCCCAAATATCCCCGCCGGAGGCTCCGACGCTATTTTACAGGGGCCGACCGCAGAAATAGATACAAAGGCAGGCCACAGCTTACCCCAATACCAAAGGTTGCGGGAATGGCAATCAGCGCCAGCCAATTTCGCCGGACTGCGACCTCGGCGATGATCCAAACGGTCAGGGTGACAGCGGCAATGGTCAAATCCCAGACCAGCCCGCTGGACGCCGCATTCGCATGCCACGCGTCCACCATCCCCATGAGATCAACACCGTTGGCGCTGAACCAAGTGATGAAATAATACATCGGATGAATGGCACCCCAGATGGCCAGCGCCAAATATATCATCCGCAAAATCGACATTCTAAAAATTCTTAACCACGCCAAATTCGGCAGAGCCCGAAACAGATACCCCCGGCTCAGTCGCCGAGGGTTGCTGGCGCTGGTGCGGCGGTTTCGGCTCTCCGTCCGCGCCACAAGCCGCGAGGGTTATCAACATGACAATCGCGATGGCGCGTTTCATCCAAGGATCCCTTTCCAACGGGCTACCTGCGCGCGGACCTGCGCGGGCGCGGTACCCCCGTATGACATACGCGAATTGACGGAATTTTCCACACCAAGCACGTCAAACACATCCGCAGTAATCCCGTCATGGGCGGCTTTCATCTGCTCCAGCGTCAGATCAGGCAAGTCGCAGCCGTTCTTTTCGGCCAGCGCCACCAGCGATCCGGTGATGTGATGCGCATCGCGGAAGGGCAGGCCCAACACCCGCACCAACCAGTCGGCCAGATCGGTCGCGGTCGAGAAACCGGACCCCGCCGCCGCAGCAAGACTGTCGCGGTTGGCAGACATGTCTTTGACCATGCCTTCCATCGCGGCCAGCGCCAGCATCAGGTTATCGGCAGCGTCGAATACCTGTTCTTTGTCTTCCTGCATGTCCTTGGAATAGGCCAGCGGCAGCCCCTTCATCACCATCATCAGCGCCACATTGGCCCCCATGATGCGACCGATCTTGGCGCGGATCAGCTCTGCCGCGTCGGGGTTTTTCTTTTGCGGCATGATGCTGGACCCGGTCGAAAACCGGTCCGACAGGGTCACGAAACGGAACTGCGCCGACGACCAGATCACCAGTTCCTCGGCAAAGCGGCTAAGGTGCATGGCGCAAATCGACGCCGCCCCAAGGAATTCGAGCGCAAAGTCACGGTCGCTGACCGCGTCCAGCGAATTGGCCGACGGGCGGTCAAAGCCAAGCGCCTGCGCCGTCATGTCGCGGTCGATGGGAAAGGACGTGCCAGCCAGTGCAGCAGCCCCCAAAGGCGACTCATTCATACGCGTACGCGCATCGCGCATCCGGCTTAGATCGCGACCAAACATCTCGACATAGGCCATCATATGGTGGCCCCACGTCACGGGCTGCGCGGTTTGCAAATGGGTGAAACCGGGCATCACCCAATCGGCCCCGGCCTCTGCCTGACCCAACAATGCTTGGATCAGCGCCAACAAACCGCTTTCGGCGGCGTCAAACTGGTCGCGGGTCCAGAGTTTGAAATCTGTCGCAACCTGATCGTTCCGCGACCGGCCCGTGTGCAAACGGCCAGCGGGTTCGCCAATCACCTCTTTCAGGCGCGCCTCGACGTTCATGTGGATGTCTTCCAGCGCGGTCGAATAGGCAAATGTGCCACCTTCGATCTCTGACAAGACCGTGAGGAGGCCTTTCCGAATGGCATCGGCATCGCTATCACTGATGATGTCTTGTGCAGCCAACATGGCGGCATGGGCGCGCGACCCGGCAATGTCCTGGGCGGCCATACGCTGGTCAAACGAGATCGAGGCGTTGATCGCCTCCATGATCGCGTCTGGTCCGGCGGCAAAACGGCCACCCCACATTTTGTTCGAAGTCGTATCGGTCATCAGGCAACCCCTCGGAGGGAAAATGAAAAAGATAATGCTCGCGCTCGTTTATACGGCCCTAGCGGTCGGTGCAAACCCCAGCTTTGCGCAAACGGCCGACATCGCGGCATTGCGGGATGGCGACATGAAGAAATTGGTCGTGCATGACGCGCCTGTGGCCACCTCAACGGTCGCCTTTGATCTGGCTGACAATGCAGGCAGCGCCACCCTAGAAGACTGGCGCGGAAAGTTTGTGCTGTTGAATTTCTGGGCCACATGGTGTGCGCCCTGCCGCAAGGAAATGCCGCAGTTGAATGCCTTGCAAAAGGAATTCGGCGGTGATGATTTCAGCGTGCTGACCCTCGCCACGGGCCGCAATTCGCCCGAAGGGATCAAACGGTTCTTTGAGGAAGCCGGCGTTGACAGCCTGCCCCGTCACCAAGACCCTAAACAGGCACTGGCCAGCCAGATGGGCGTCTTTGGTCTGCCGATCACAGTGATCCTAGACCCCGAAGGGCGCGAAATCGCGCGGCTGCGCGGCGATGCGGATTGGTCAAGCGACAGCGCCAAGGCGATTATCAAAGCGTTGATCGACAGCCGCGCGGACAGCTAAGCGGTTTCGGGGCCACTGTGTCGCGGCCCGAAAGTCATTACGCAGCGTGTTGCAGGATCGCCGCCTCGGACATCGACAGGTTTCTGCGGGCATAGCGACCATAGCTTTGCGGATCAGAGTTGAGGTAGGGGTAATGCGCGACCAAACGTTCACGGTCCTTGGCATCCAGACTGTCCAGCGCCGCCGATGCGGGATGAAAGCTTTCAGTCTCGACGCCGTTCGCCCACATGATCTGATGCTGGTCCAGCAGCAGATGAATATAGGTCACCTCGCGCAGATACGCATCAATCGTGACGCTTGAACCATTCACCAAATCTCGCGCCGTCACCAACACCTCGCTGGTGTTGAACAGACTTTGCGCCGCGTCACCGGTGATCAACATGCGATGGCTGGGCGAGACCAGCAAATCCTGATCCGGACGGGCAAGCCCCAAGGCATTGGCGTGAAACCGCACGGGGCGCAGTTGCGGCATCGTAAACAGGCGCGCGCCGCTCATCCGGCGTTTGCCGATCCAGCGCACCGGCTGCACGCCGTTGTCTTTGGTCTGCACCAGATCGCCTTCGTGCAAGTCTTCGATCCGCGCCAGACCATCCGCAGTGCGGATCAACGTGCCGGGTGTGAAACAAATCACCCCGCCATTTTGCTGGGCGACTTTGTCCAACGACGTGGTGCTGAGGCTGTGGTGCACGACCCACAGGTCGCAATTGCGCGGGGGGATATCATCGATAAACATCAAAAGCGGCTGCTTGCCACCGCCGACCTCGATCAGTGTGACGGTATAGCTTTTGCCGCCATCGGTAACGACAAAACTGTTATCCATCAGTGTGTTAAAGGGATCATCGCTGTGGTCTTTACGCGGTTTGGGCGCGTCTTTATCCAACGCCGCACCGACTAGCCGATGCACCATACGCGCCGCGCGCTTGCGAAGTTCTTCTGCACCGTCTGCCTGATCCAGTCGCAAAACGTCAGATGGCCCGTCAACGCGTATCGCGTCGCCTCGCCATGCCCATGCTGCCCCTACCTCAAGGGATTGCACCGGCGCGGCTTCAAGCCCGTCTATGTCTGTCTGCGACCAGCTAATGACAAACGTGCCTCGAAAGCCCGTTTTCACCACTGTTCTGCTGCCTCATCGTGTTTTTATTACCGTTAGAGTAGCAAAGACCGTGAGATATGCAAAGACTG
The DNA here is from genome assembly GCF_964021855.1 of uncultured Sulfitobacter sp. Taxonomy (NCBI): domain Bacteria; kingdom Pseudomonadati; phylum Pseudomonadota; class Alphaproteobacteria; order Rhodobacterales; family Roseobacteraceae; genus Sulfitobacter; species uncultured Sulfitobacter sp. Next base: position 873,815 of record NZ_CAXHZD010000001.1, on the reverse strand, counting down.
TAACTGCCAAATTTTCACACGCGTTGCAAAAAGCGGGCAGGCCAGTCTGCAAAACGGCAGGTTAGACGAGGTAAACCATAGGTTGTGACGTCATTTTAGAATGACAAGTTGATGCGCACCGAGCCTACGACCTGATCATCGGGCTGGGTTTCATATTCTTTCCCCAACCATGTCGCGCCGTAAAAAATCGATGCGTTTTTGCCCTGCCAATGCACACCCAGCCGCACGCGGTCACGGTGATCGGTCAGCATATAACCGCGGTTTTCTGGCAAAAACGTGCTTTCGCTGACATAGGCGACATCGGCCCCCGCAACAAAGCTATAGCCCTCGACCTTGTCCTTCTGGATCACGCGGTAGCGGTGCCCGGATGTACTATCGCGCACGAAAAACGCATCCTTTGCTGCCGCCCCGAATGTCACATCGAACCCTGCGCGCATCATCGTCTCGATACCCGCTTGGCCTTCAATAAACGGACGTATGGCTTTGTTCTCCCCAAGCGGGATCGTGCGCGCGGCCTCGACCAGAACGGTGGGATGAAAGCCGTTTTCGATCTGGCTGTCCAAGGTGCTCTCGCTCGGAGGCGGGTCGCCGATCAGCTCGTGGAGTTCGCGTTGAAAGCTGCCCAAGCCGGTCTGCGGGCCGGTCACGTAAAGCGATGCACCGACAGCGTATTCAATGTCCTTGGGCTTGAAATGGGTATGTATCCCAGCCGATATGGCCCCGGCCCACGGGCGCGACCCTGAGGAGGGATTAGCGAGGTTTGCAGGTGCCAGCACCTCGAACCCCAAGCGAAATTCAACCAGTTCACCAAGGTTCTTGGGCAATGCGCCCGTCCATTCCGGCCCCCACACCCGTGACGACTGCACCGCGCCGGTCCGCTCGCGGTCTTGCAGATCGCCAAGATAGTCGTTGGTGATCAAGCGCCCATACCCAAGATATTCGCGCCCTTCTGCGGCCCCGGCCTGCGGCAGGGACAATAGAAAAATCACGGCGGCGGCGATGGCCTTGAGCATCCTTGGGCTCTCCTGTGTTGGACCCGATTGGACAGCGCAGCCTTTAGGGTCACCAGATTCGATGCTGCACATTGGCAACGCGATACCATCTAACGGGGAAATACGTCCAGAATTGGGCCGCTCATATTTGAAATCAAATGCCCCGAAGTCATTCCCGAAACATTGCAAGACGCACACAAATCGCTAACGTAACGACAACAATAATCAGCTGTAGGTGCCCCATGTCAGACGCAAAATCGCAACCTTCCCGCCGGATTGTATCCTCACGCCACTTGGCCGAGGGCGAAGGATGGGAGGCGTCCGAGCTCGAGTACGGGATGATCATCGCCTATAACGCCTTCAGCCGCTGGATGTCGCGCTGCATGACGGCGGCGGGCAATTCCGATCTGACGCCTTTGGAAATTCTGGTTCTGCACAACACAAATCATCGGGGTCGCGAAAAACGTCTGACCGACATCTGCTTTATGCTGAACATCGAGGACACGCATACAGTCAACTACGCCCTGCGTAAATTGCTCAAGTCCGACCTGCTTGAGGCCGACAAGCGCGGCAAAGAAGTGTTTTACCGCACCTCAGCCGCCGGTGCCGAACTGATCGAGGCGTATCGCGCGGTGCGCAATACTTGCCTGATCGACAACCTAAATCGCACGGATATGAAAGGCGATGATCTGCGGGATATCGCCGCCCATCTGCGCGCGATTTCCGGCCAATATGATCAGGCCAGTCGCGCAGCTGCGTCGCTTTAGCGGCCCAACTGGCTGGCCGCGCGGGCAAGTTCCGTGATCGCGGCCCAGTCACCTTTGCGCACCAGCGCGTCGGGGGCGACCCAGCTGCCGCCTGCACAAACGACGTTCGGCAATGACAGATAGCTTTCAGCGTTGGCCGTGCTAACCCCGCCCGTGGGGCAAAACCGGATTTGCGGCAGCGGCGACGCAAGCGATTTCAACGCAGGTGCCCCGCCAGATGCTTCTGCGGGAAAGAACTTGAGCATGTCATAGCCACGTTCCAAAAGGCGCATCGCCTCGGACGCGGTGGCAGCACCGGGCAGCATCGGCAAATCAAGGTCTTCGGCGGCTTGCAGCAAGATATCTGTCGCCCCCGGCGAGACACCGAATTTCGCACCCGCATCAACCGCACGTTTCACATCATCCGGCGTCAACAATGTGCCTGCGCCGACAACACCGCCTTCGACCTTGGCCATTTCGGCGATCACTTCCAATGCGGCATCGGTGCGCAATGTCACCTCTAGCGCGGGCAGGCCACCAGCGATTAACGCCTCGGCCAACGGGCGGGCGTGAGCCACATCATGTACCACCAAAACCGGTACGATCGGGGCCAGTTTGCAAATATCATAGGCAGCGGCGCTTGCGTCTTGCGGGGTCATAGGGATGGTCCTTTGTTCAGTTCAAATGCTGCTGGCACCGGTATCGGCGGCACCGACAGTTTTGCGGAAATTCGCGAACAGCTCTCGGCCTTGGCCGTATTCATTGCCCGATAGATCGGCGGTGGCAAGCGCGCGGTCCAGCGCACCGGGCGTTGTGACCTCGAGCACGCCATCACGGGCATCCACCCGGATCATATCGCCGTCTTGGATGCGGGCAATCGGGCCACCATCCAACGCTTCGGGGCAGACATGGATGGCGCTAAGCACTTTGCCAGACGCGCCAGACATACGGCCATCCGTAACCAACGCAACCTTTAGCCCCCTGGCTTGCAAGTTCGCCAGCACCGGCGTCAGGCTGTGCAATTCGGGCATACCGTTGGCCTTTGGCCCCTGAAAGCGGACAACCACGACAACATCGCCGGTGAATTCACCGTTTTTATACGCCTCTTTCACCGCTTCTTGATCGTGGAACACCCGCGCGGGTGCTTCGACGATGCGGTGTTCAGGCTTCACCGCAGACACTTTGGTCACAGCATTGCCCAAGGACCCCGACAAACGTTTAAGCCCGCCCGTTGGCTGGAAAGGGTCACCCATGGGACGCAGGATTTTGTCATTCAACGTCTCTGTCGGGCCAGCGACCCATTCAACCGCACCGTCTTTCAGCTTGGGGTCTTGGGTATAGCGATCCAGCCCGTCACCGGCGATGGTTTTCACGTCGTCATGCAGCAACCCGCCGCCGAGCAACTGACCAATCATATAGCCCAGACCACCGGCCGCATGAAAATGGTTCACATCGGCCAGACCGTTTGGATAGACCCGCGCCAGCAGCGGGGTCACATCGGCCAGATCGGAAAAATCCTGCCAGTCCAGAATGATCCCGCCTGCGCGCGCCATCGCGACCAGATGGATCAATAGGTTCGTCGACCCGCCCGTCGCATGCAGCCCCACGATGCCGTTTACATATGCTTTCTCGTCCAGCACGTCGCAAACCGGCGTATAGCTGTTGCCCAAGTGGCTGATCGCCAAGGCCCGCTGCGTCCCCGCAATCGTCAGGGCGTCACGGAGCGGCGTGTTGGGGTTCACAAAGGATGCACCCGGCAGGTGCAGGCCCATGAATTCCATCAGCATCTGGTTGGTGTTGGCCGTGCCATAGAATGTGCAAGTACCCGGCCCGTGATAGGCCGCCATCTCTGACGCCATCAGCTCTTCTCGGGTTGCATCGCCCGAGGCAAAGCGTTGACGCACTTCAGCCTTCGCATCGTTCGAGATGCCCGAGGTCATCGGACCCGCTGGCAAAAACACCGCTGGTAAATGCCCAAATGCTTGGGCGGCAATGACCAGCCCCGGCACGATCTTGTCGCAGACCCCCAGATAAATCGCGGAATCGAACGTGTTGTGGCTTAACCCCACGCCTGCTGCCATGGCGATGATATCACGCGAAAACAGGCTCAGCTCCATCCCCGCCGTCCCTTGGGTCACGCCATCGCACATCGCAGGAACGCCGCCTGCAACCTGTGCTGTGCCGCCCGCCGCACGGGCCGCATCCCGGATAAGTTCGGGAAAACGTTCGAACGGCTGATGCGCCGACAGCATGTCATTATAGGTGGTGATGATGCCGATATTGCCCGTGGATTGCGTTGCCAGTGCTGCTTGGTCCGCGCCAGCCCCAGCATAGGCATGAGCCTGCCCGCTGCATGACAAATGCGCCCGTGCGGGACCGGCCTCAGCTGCGCCGTGCATGCGGGCCAGATATGCCTGACGGCCTGCACCGCTTCTTTCGATGATGCGGTCGGTGACGCGGGCGACGGTTTCATTCAGCATAACTATTCCCTCACTATCAATCTGGGCTGTCAAAGATGGGATTGCTCGATTAATGTTAGCGCTAACTTAACATTAAAGCAGGTGTTTTGTAAATGCACTTGCTCAAACGCTTTTGCGCCAAGCGGGAAAATATCCTTTCCCCCACAAAACAGGTATCTTAGACAAGCCCCATGATGGATCAACACCCCCCCTTTATCATTGGCGTCGATGGCGGCGGAACCGGTTGCCGCGTTGTGGTGGGCACCGCCCAAGACGGCATACTGGCCGAGGCCAAAGGCGGCCGCGCCAATGTCAGCACCAATTTTGACGAGGCGATTAAGCATATTCTGGAAGCGACCCATGCTGCGGTAAAGGACGCGGGCCAGGACGTTGCGCAAATAAGCCAAGCGGTTGCACATCTCGGGCTGGCGGGCTTCACCGGGCCCGACATTGGTAAACGCATCGCAAACGCCCTGCCCTTTGGCAAAAGCGTGGTCACCGAAGACACGACAACCACGATTGTCGGGGCCATCGGTGCCGAGGACGGATATGTTGTGGCGCTTGGCACTGGCACGATCATTGCGCGGCAACGCGCGCAGGCACAAACCTGCATTGGCGGCTGGTGTTATCAGGTGTCCGATCAAGCGTCCGGCGCATGGCTGGGACATGGCGCGTTGGAACAGACGTTGTTGGCTGTTGACGGCATCGTGCCGGCAAGCCCCCTATCGGATCGGATGCTAGACAAATTCGGCGGTGCGGCTGGCATCGTGCAGTTCAGTCTCAAGGCCCGCCCGGGCGATTTTGGCACGCTTGCACCAGATGTCGTCGAAACCGCAGTTGCGGGCGACCCGATTGGTACATTGCTGATGCAGCGCGGTGCGGATTACCTGCAAAAGGCGCTGGCCGCGCTGGACTATCACACGAATGATTTGCTGTGTCTGGCAGGCGGGGTCGGGCCGCATTATGCGCCCTACCTTCCCGCAGAAACGACTGCCAATCTGGTCTCTGCAAAAGGGCGGGCTGTCGATGGTGCCTTTGCCCTCGCCAAAAGCGCGGCGGCGCAATGACCCAAGCGCGGTCGGCCTATATCGGCGCGCGCATTTACGATGGCGCGGCCCTGCGGGACGACCATGCGTTGTTGGTGCTGTCGGACGGAACCACCCGCATCACCGCCCCCCAAAATCTGCCAAGCGAATGCCCAACACATACCCTTGACGGGGGAACACTGCTCTCGGGGTTTGTGGACCTGCAAGTTAATGGCGGCGGCGGCGTGATGTTCAACGATGCCCCGACGGTGGAAACCCTTGCCACCATCGCAGCCGCGCATCGCGGGTTGGGCACGGTGGCGATCCTGCCCACGTTGATTACCGATACGCCCGCCCAAACCGCGGCTGCGATCAAGGCGGTGATAGACGCCATTGACCAACACATCCCCGGCATCGCGGGTCTGCACCTAGAAGGGCCACATCTTAGCGTGGCGCGCAAAGGCGCGCATGACGGCACCCTGATCCGCCCGATGCAAGACAGCGATCTGCGCGGGCTTTTGGATGCCGCCGACCACATTCCCAATCTGATGGTCACGGTGGCCCCGGAGAATGTGACCAATACGCAGATCAAGACGATGGCGGATGCGGGGATCATCGTATCGCTGGGCCACAGCGATTGTGATTACGACACCGCCATGGCGGGCTTTGACGCAGGCGCACGCTGTGCCACCCATCTGTTCAACGCGATGAGCCAAGCACAAGCGCGCGCGCCCGGTCTGGTGGGTGCTGCGCTTAACCACCCAATGGCGGCCTGCGGGCTGATTGCCGATGGTGTGCATGTGCACCCCGCGATGATCCGTGCCGCATTGGCTGCAAAGACGGGGCCAAGCGATATTTTCCTCGTGACCGACGCCATGGCGACGGCTGGGTCGGACATTACCAGCTTTCAGCTGAACGGTCGTGAAATTTTACGCAAAGATGGTAGGCTCACGCTAGCAGACGGCACCCTCGCTGGCGCTGATGTGACAATGCCGCAAGCGATCCGCGTGCTGGTCGATGATGTCAAAGAGCCGCTTGAAAAGGCGCTGGCACGCGCAACCACGATCCCTGCTGGCATGTTGCGCAACCCGCCCTCGCGTGATCGCGTTGATGATCTGCTGTGGCTTAGCCAAGACATGACCCAGACGCGCTGGATCACTGAACTGTAAAAGCGGCCCAAGGTTTCCCCTGCGCCGCCCTATCTTCACTTATCGCGCAACGCCGCCATGATCTGATCATAGGCTTCGCGTGCTTTGATGCGCATTTCATCGTCGGTGGCATCCTGAATGGGATGTGGCACCAAGACGTATCGCGCACCTTCCATACCTAACGCTTTGCGCTGCGTTTCAGCAGCTTGGCCAAAAGCGCTTGAGGCGACGGAAACAGATGGGATCCCCTGGATTTCAAACCAGACTGTATCGTGCATACTGCACGTGGTACATGATCCTCAGTCCGCCAATGCCTCGACCAAGAAGTCGCATTCATCGCGAATTTGATGGCGCAATGCGTCAGGGCACGGCTTGGCAAATGTCGGCTTGGTATAGCGCCGGATTTCCACACCGGGCGCGCCTTCGGCCAACAAACGGTCCAGTTCATCCAGCAGGATATTGCCGCGTGGCTTGCTAATGTTCAGCAGCCCCACAACCCCCTGCACAGACCCAGATCGTTCGGCAATCTGACGCGCGACCGGGATGCGTTCATCCGTCGGGTCGAGAATTATTGTCATTCATGTCCTCCTCTTATACCTATGTTATCCCAGATCGATCTTTCTGGAAACGGAAATTGACCCTACAGCCCCCGTGGCCCAGCCGTGAAAGACCGACGAAAACTTGCCGGCATCGCCGCCTGCGACGACGATGTGGATATACTCTTTGCCTGCAAATTTCGGGGCCAGCTGCGCCAGTTTTTCCGGCCCCATCTTTTCGGCATCGGCAACGGGGATACCCGCGCCCGAATGATCGTCCTGCACCATTTCGCTTAAGGGCCGGGATGTGACCTCTTGAATGCGGTCGCGCAGCCGGTCTTTGGAGTATTCCCCGTCAACGGTCAGCGTGTTGATGTGTTCGGGGCACACGACCAGTAGCGCATCGATGGGCAGGTTGTGCAGCTTGGGCATGAACACCCCCTCAAGCCCCTGCCCCAGCGACCCGGCAATCTGATCCGGTTTGCGCGACGTTTGGTCGACGATATGCACTGGGCCGCCGGTCATGGCAAAAACGGTCACGACCGAATCTTCGGCCTTGAACCCACGTTCAACATGCAGCGGTTCCCACGGCGACACGGCCTCATTCTCGGCAAAGCACATGGTGTATTTCATCGGGTTGCCAAGGGTGGATCGTTCAACGCCCCCCGTCGTCGCACCGCCGACATTGCGGATCACCAACCGCAACGCGCGCCCGATTGTGGCGTTGGCCCGGTTGCCTGCCCCCATCGCGCCAAGGCCCGCGTTCATGCCGATTTTCTCCACCACCGGACCGTTCACAATCACGACCGTGGCCGCCCCCATTGTGGTTGCTGTGACCCCGTGGATGTTAAATTCGTCGGTGCAAACGGCCTCCACCGCGGCGATCACCACAGGCAGGTATTCCGGCTTGCACCCCGCCATCACCGCATTGATCGCGATCTTTTCAACCGTGCCGACGCCCATGTTCGGGGGCACGGTTGCCACCACGTCTTGGGGGTCGCGGTGTGTGCCTGCCAACATCCGCATCACCCGTTCAGGCGTGGGTGGCACCAGTGGCAAACCATCCGAAAACCCCTGATCGAACATGAACTCCGCCACATCATCACCGCTGGCGACCTCAACCTTGCGGGCACGCAAAACGCTGCCGTCTGCCTCGGCGCGCAGCTTGTCGTAAATCTCGGGGTCAAAGTGTTTTGACCCGCAACCGGGCCGCCACGCGGGCAGGCTGTCCCAATCAATCTGCGCTGCGGGCTGCCCGGTTTCTGTTGCGATCTGATCTGACAACGCTTGCCAGTCATCGCGCACAAACCCTTCGAATTTGGTGACGACAGTGCCGTCGGCATCAATCCAGAACACGGCGGGCACGATTTCGATGTCCCAGTCAAACGACGCCTTGCAGCCCGCGTCCCCCAACACGGGCAGCGTCAGGCCGTGACGCTGCGCGAAATCTGCGTTCTTATCACCTGATTGCCCCAACACGACCATGTCGATACCACTGCCGTAGCCCTTGAACAGCCCCTCAAGAACCGGGCCCGCGATGTTGCAGGTTTCGCAATCCTCTTTCACGAAACACACCAAACTTGGGCCAGTGCCATCAAAAGCGTGGGCTGTCCCGTCAAGATTATTAAGTGTGAAAGCCCGCGCCGCGTCGATCATCTGCCACCCTCCCAAGTATGCATTTGCATATTGATGGTGATTTCTACGGAATGTCCAGAAACTTGGCGGAGGTGGATGGGAATCGAACCCACCACACGCCTTGTCGACGCGTCCATGGTTTTGAAGACCAGGGAAGCCACCAGACTCCAGTCACCTCCGTTTGGGCGGACCCTAACGGCACGTGTAGGCGGGCGAAAGATCAATCCGCAGGCTGTGCCATCACACGCAGGTCGCCATCACGCTGCGTCACTTTTTCCGCGTCAAAATATTCAAGCAACGGAACGATGAATTTGCGGCTGGTGCCCAATGCTTCGCGCGCCTGGCCCGTGGTGAACAGCGTCGGCGGGGGGAAGGCGTCGCGCAACGTTTTCGCAGCTTGGGCGACTGATTTCACGTGAAAAACCAGCCGTTGGTTCAGACCGATATTCATCGTGGCAATAGCCGTTTGATCGGCAATCAACAGCTCGACCAGATCAGCGTCGTCACTGTTCTGCACGATCTCGCTTAGGCTGGGCGGCATGGTGCCGCCGTCCCTCAGCCGCGCCTCAATCTCGGCCATCCGGTCCCGTTGCAATGGTGTCATCGCCGCAGCAGGGTCATGGGCGGCCAGCCCGATCTGCCCCTCGGCCACGTGGATATCGCCCGCCACAGCCAAGCTGTTTTCAACATATCGGGTCAGGATCAGCGACTGTGTGCGGCCCACGATTTTGGCGCGGGGGGCAAAGCGTTTAAGCGGGTGCGCCGCATGGAACTCTTTCAGATTTGAAAGCAGATCGTTCTGCACGTCCTTGACCGTTTGCGACGATGCGATCCACCCGGTATCAACCTCCTCGAACGCGCTCCCCAGCGTTGCCAACATGCGCCCTGCATCGCACCGCGATATCCGCGCGACGTCCGCCAGCTTTGCACTGCCCCGACCTTGTGCGCAAAGCGCATTGGCAAGTGCAAAGACATCACCACCAGAGGCCGCCTGCATCACCGCCAAGCGCAGCCTGTCACCGGATTTCGCGCCGGTTGAAACCGGATCAAGCACCACAGCGCCGCCAATCGTCTCGGCAGGTGACAAGCTGCGAACGATCATCCGCTGACCGGCATAGCCCGTGACTGGTTTGCTAAAACGTAACTGCGCGAATGCGCTATGTCGTTGTTCAACCTGCCCCCCGCCCATCAGCCGTAGGGTCGCGACCGTATGGGTCGTGCCAAACAGCACCCTGATGTCGGTCATGTGCTTGATCGGTTTCGCCGCATCCGCCAGCAGCGTCAGCTCCACATCCATGCAATCGCTCGGCACGCACAGCCCGTCAGCGGCCAGAACATCGCCGCGCGCAATCTCCTCAGCCGCGATGCCACGAAGATTGACCGCGGTGCGTTCCCCATGGGTAACCTTATCGCGGGCCGCGCCGCGCGATTGCAGCCCGCGGATCGTCACCGACCGGTTTTGCGGGTGCAGGGTGAAGGGATCAGACGGGGACAGATCACCGCCCAGCAAGGTCCCTGTTACGACGGTTCCCATACCTTGCACCGTAAAAACGCGGTCAACGGGCAGGAAACTACCGGTGGGGTTTTGGGCGGGCGTGGGCTCGGCAAGCAGCGCCTCTAACCGCTGGTGTAACGTCTGGATACCCGCATCTAAATCCGCAGAAACGGGGATCAATTCGACATCTCCCAGCCCCAATTTCTGAAGCCCTTGGTGGATCATTTCAACGCGTGCATTCAGATCATCAGGGGCCAACAAATCACCCTTGGTCACGGCGACAAACCGGACGCGGACGCCGAGCAACCTCGCAATACGCAAATGCTCAAGCGTTTGGGTGGCGATCCCGTCGACGGCGGAAACCACCAGCAGCGCCGCCTGCGCACCTGTTGCCCCAGTGACCATCGCGCGGATAAAATCCTCGTGGCCCGGCGCATCGATCAGGTCAACGGTACCGGATGGGTAACGACAATAAGCAAAGCCCAGATTGATCGACAGCCCGCGTTGCTTTTCCTGCGCCAATGTATCGGTTTCCATACCCGTCAACCGGCGCACCAGCGTGGTTTTCCCGTGATCCACATGGCCGATCACGATGACGCAGGCAGAGGTCATTTCGCGTGCGCTTGGCCGATTGCATCCACGATCAGCGGCAGCTCTGCATCCGTCACGGTGCGCATATCCAGCAAAACCTGATCTTGATGAATGCGACCGATTACCGGCACCGTCGCACGGCGCAATGCATCGGCCAAGGCGTCTGCCGTCATGTCAGGATGGGCAATGCTGACCGCAAAGCTTTGCAGCCCTTGTTGCGGCAGCGACCCGCCCCCGACAAAGGCGTCAGATGGCATGACCGAGGTGGCAACCAGACCGTCTAGCAGCCCCGTCAGCACATCGGCCCTCGCCTGCACATCGGTCAAAGGCTCTGACAGCATTTTAAGCACGGGAACGGATTCAAACGGATCATGCGGCGCGCGGTAGAGACGCAAAGTTGCCTCGAGCGCTGCGAGGGACAGCTTATCGATCCGCAGCGCGCGCAGCAGGGGATGCGAGCGGAGTTTTGCAATCACATCGGCCTTGCCCGCGATAATGCCGGCTTGCGGTCCGCCCAGCAATTTGTCGCCGGAAAACATCACCACATCAACGCCGGCCTTTAGGATATCCGCAACAACGGGTTCGTCCGTCATCCCATAGGGCGACAGATCGATCAGAACACCGCTGCCCAAATCCTCCATCAAAATCAGGTTCCGGTCTTGGGCCAGTTTGGCAAGATCACTGCGGGCTGGGGCCGACGTAAAGCCGACGATCTTGAAATTACTGGTGTGGCTTTTCAGCAAAACGGCAGTGTCATCATCAATAGCTTCGGCATAATCGCTTAGCCGGGTTTTGTTGGTCGCACCGACTTCGCGCAGGACGGCACCGCTTTGCGCGATGACATCGGGCAGCCGGAATGATCCGCCGATCTCGATCAGCTCCCCGCGCGAGGCGACGACCGTGCGCCCCATCGCCGTGCCCATCAGACCCAGCACAACGGCGGCGGCGCAGTTGTTCACAATCAACGCCGCCTCTGCGCCCGTCAGCTCGCAAATCAGCGCCTCTGCATGATCATAGCGAGAGCCGCGTTTGCCGGTGGTCAGGTTCAGTTCGAGGTTTGATGCGTTCAGCCCGACGTCATGCATGGCTTGGATCGCTTGCGGCGCAAGGCGGGCGCGGCCCAGATTGGTGTGGATGATAATGCCCGTCGCATTCACCACGGCACGCAGGTTCATATGCCGATCTTGCTCGATCATCTTCCGCAAGCTGTCGGCAAAGGCATCGCCCGCAAAATCAGGAAGCTGCACCAGATCGCCCTTGGTGATCGCGCGGCGCAGGTCGGCCAAGGTCGTGCGCAAGGCGGCGACAGTTTCATCACGGCTATAGGCATCGATCACCGCGCCTATGGCGGGATAGGCCAGCATCGCCTCGATCTGGGGCAGTTGTCTAAGTTGATCGTTCACGCAAGCACCCGCCCTTTGATACCGCTCAGTCTATCCCCGTGGCGGACAAGGGCAAGGCGGATCAAGAATTACATCGCGTCTTTGACGGCCAGATCAGCCATTTCAAGCGCCGCTTCGCGCGTAGACGCAACGGCGATGAACAGACCGTTGTGGCAGAACTTCGCGCCTTTTACACCGCAAGCAGCCTCAAGCGCATCATCCGTCAGACCGGCCCATGCGGCGGGCAAATCGGCGCGCTGCTCGAACCCGTCGCCGCTCAGGCGAATGCCGGTGATCGCCCAATCGCTGTCCCTTGGGTGGACGACGAAGAGCAAATGATCGGCCCCGGCTGTCTCAATCGCTTTGCGGAATGGCATGCCCATGGGCAGTTCCAACACGCGCGACGGGCCCGCTTGGGCGATAGCTTCCAGCACAACGGCCTCGGCACGGCGCTTGGCCGCTTTGCCTGCAATCGACCCTTCGATAAAGGCGCGGGCAATCGGCAGGGCGGCGGCAAAAGCGCGATCATCCGCATCGGCGCTGCGGTCATCAAACACCGGTTTGAGCGTGCCCAACAGCGCGGGCAAAGTCAGCCCGGCAAGTTGACCGGCGGTTGCGGGGGCCAGATCGCCGTTGTCGACCAGATCAATCGGCAGAACAAACCCGTTGTCAAAGCTGCTATGGATGTCATCGATATCAGCGTCAGGCACACCAAAGTCGCGCAGATAATCGCGCCCGTAATGCGCCCAGATCAACCCGAATGAGCTGTAAGGCTGGCCATCTTCGCGAAGGGGATTAGGGCGTTGGTGGTGATCGAATATTTGCGCATCGGCGTCATATTCGCGGCCCACGTCATAGATGATTTTATCCGGTGCAGGTGTCGTCCAAGCAGTATCGCGGCTGCGCACCAGCTCGGCCTGCGGAAAAAGACGCGTCAGAATGACAGAGGACAGCAATTCATCAGCATGAAAACCGCCGGAATGCGTAACAAGATGGGTAATGGTCATGTGCGGCCTTTAAAATAATATGCTGAACAGCGGCTGAAAAAAGCAAGACGCCACCCGATGGGAAGCGTCTTAGGCATGGTCATTCCGTTGATATAGGTGGCGGGCTTAGTGGGTCCAGGCACCGCGGCGGGCTGTAGCAAAGTTTTCACCATAGCCACCGGGCCGAATGTTGGACCGGCGCTTGTGCGGCTCTTGCACGAGGGCATCGATGCCGTGTGCAACCGCATATTCAACGGCTTCTTCTTTGGTATCGAACCGCAGTCTGACCTGCGTTTGCGTATCGTTGGACGACGTCCATCCCATCAAAGGATCAACCTCGCGCGCGGTTTCTTGATCAAACTCAAGCAGCCAAACGTGCGTTTTGGCTGTGCCAGATGACATTGCTGTTCGTGCCGGTTGGTAGATGCGAGCGCGCATGGGTAATTCTCCGCTGTGGTGGCGTACGTATCGGACATTTAGGCCAAGGTATCAAGTTATCACTGGCATTTGTAAATAAAACACCTTGCAAATGCTGCACTGCGGCATACCTTAGTCACAGCCCATCGGAGCACCTGTATGAATCCCCTGAATTTATTCGCCCTAAATACCCAATTTGCGTCGCTATTGTTTGATACGCAGGCGGTGATGACCCTGCGGATTCTTGGGATGGCAGGGTTAATGCCACATGCCAGCGGCGAAAATTCACGAATGGTCAAAGAAAAAGGCCCCGCGATGGCCCAAGCGTATAAATCCGCAACCAAGGCCGCAATGGCTGGCGGCAGCCCCGATCAGATCATGACGGCGGCGATGGCACCCGTCAGCAAAAAGGTACGGGCCAACCGCAAGCGCCTCACAAAATAACAGCTATGCAAGCTGTTCATGCGGCTGCCTCTTGAACCTGCGCAAAAACATGACACCTTAGGGGGCGACCCCCAAAGGACTGTACTTATGGCCTACGCCCACTCTGACAGCTTGCCAGAACGCAAGCTACCGATGTTATCCAATCCCGCACCTGATGTGCGTGACCGCCTCAAGCTTGAAGGCGGCAAAAAGTTTGTTTTGGCAACGGAATTTGAACCAGCAGGCGATCAGCCCACTGCGATCAAGGAATTGTCCGAAGGTGTGCGCGCAGGCGAGCGTGATCAGGTTTTGCTGGGGGCAACCGGTACAGGCAAGACGTTTACGATGGCCAAGGTTATCGAGGAAACGCAGCGCCCCGCCATCATTCTGGCCCCGAACAAGACGTTGGCCGCCCAGTTATACGGCGAATTCAAAGGGTTCTTTCCCGACAACGCCGTCGAATATTTCGTCAGCTACTATGACTACTACCAGCCCGAGGCCTATGTCGCGCGGTCGGACACCTTTATCGAAAAAGAATCGCAGATCAACGAACAGATCGACCGGATGCGCCACTCTGCCACGCGGTCACTGCTTGAGCGCGACGATGTGATCATCATCGCGTCGGTGTCGTGTATCTATGGTATCGGGTCTGTCGAAACATATGGTGCGATGACCCAAGATATTAAGGTCGGCGCATCATATGACCAGCGCAAGGTCATCGCCGATTTGATCGCCCAGGCCTACAAACGCAATGATGCCGCGTTCCAGCGTGGCACGTTCCGGGTGCGCGGCGATTCGCTCGAGATTTTTCCAGCCCACCTTGAGGATCGCGCCTGGCGGCTGTCCTTCTTTGGCGAGGAGTTGGAAAGCATCACCGAATTCGACCCGCTGACGGGGGAAAAAACCGGCACGTTCGACCAAATTCGCGTCTATGCCAACAGCCACTATGTGACACCAAAGCCCACAATGAATCAGGCCATCATCGGCATCAAGAAAGAGCTGCGGATGCGGCTGGATCAGCTTGTCGCCGAAGGTAAATTGCTTGAGGCGCAGCGGCTTGAGCAGCGGTGCAATTTCGACATCGAGATGTTGGAAGCCACGGGCGTCTGTAACGGGATCGAGAACTATTCACGCTATCTAACGGGCCGCGCACCGGGCGAACCGCCCCCAACGCTGTTTGAATTCATCCCCGATAATGCGATTGTTTTCGCAGATGAAAGCCACGTTTCCGTGCCGCAGATCGGCGGGATGTATAAAGGCGACTATCGGCGCAAATTCACGCTGGCCGAACATGGTTTCCGCTTGCCGTCTTGCATGGATAACCGCCCCCTCAAGTTCGAGGAATGGGACGCCATGCGCCCGCAATCGGTGTTCGTGTCCGCGACCCCTGCGGCGTGGGAAATTGAGCAAACCGGCGGTGTGTTTACCGAACAGATCATTCGCCCCACCGGCCTGATCGATCCGATGATTGAAATCCGACCCGTTGAAATGCAGGTCGACGATCTGCTGGACGAGGTCCGCAAAGTCGCGGCTGACGGGTTCCGAACCCTGTGTACGGTTCTAACCAAACGCATGGCCGAAGATCTGACCGAATACATGCACGAACAGGGCATTCGCGTGCGCTATATGCACAGCGATATCGACACGATTGAACGAATCGAAATCCTGCGCGACTTGCGTTTGGGTGCGTTTGATGTGCTGATCGGGATCAACCTACTGCGCGAAGGCTTGGACATTCCCGAATGTGGGTTGGTGGCCATTCTGGACGCGGATAAAGAGGGTTTCTTGCGCTCTGAAACATCACTGATCCAAACAATTGGCCGTGCTGCGCGCAACGCCGAGGGCCGTGTGATCATGTATGCCGACCGCATTACCGGTTCCATGGAACGTGCGATGGGCGAAACAGATCGGCGCCGCGCCAAGCAGGTCGCCTATAACGAGCTGCACGGCATCACGCCCACCACGGTCAAAAAGAACGTCGATGATATTCTGGCCGGCCTCTATAAGGGCGACGTGGACATGAACCGCGTGACGGCCAAGATCGACAACCCCTTGGCTGGTGGTAACTTGCAGACCGTTCTGGACGGGCTGCGCACCGATATGCGCAAGGCCGCTGAGAATCTGGAGTTCGAAGAAGCTGCACGTTTGCGTGACGAGGTGAAACGGCTTGAAGCTGTCGATCTGGCGATTGCGGACGACCCGATGGCGCGGCAATACGCCGTCGACAAGGCCGTTGATGATGCGCAAAAGGCGTCTGGCCGATCAACCGGTGGTCGTGGCGGAATGCGCGGTGGCAAATCCAGATATGGCGGCAAAAAACGTTAACGCGTCGAGACGTGGGGGCGGCCATTCTGCCCCCACGTGTGGCAGGTGCACCTCCACCCGCTCACTAAAATTTGAAGTTCTTCTCACAGGTTTGGGAACAATTTGGCCCGTTGGCTAGTTGTCCACCCAGAACAACTCATAAGGAGAACAACAATGGAATATGGCATTCTAGGCCTCATCATCTTGATCGCTGACATTTACGCGATCGTCAAAGTTATCGGCTCCGGCGCGTCGACGCTGGCGAAAATCCTGTGGATCGTCGGCATTCTGGTATTCCCAGTCGTTGGCTTTATCGTATGGCTGCTGGCCGGCCCACGCGGTGGCACAATCAACGTCTAAATCGACGTAACGTGACGGATAGGGTCTGCAGTTCATTCTGCGGACCCTTTTCTTTTGGATAATTCATTTCAAACCGTAAGCAATTTATTAAGCACAATTGAGCATGTTTCCCGCAAAAGGGCGGGATTTCGGACATGCTGCGTATCTTGGCGATTGTACTGCTTGTTCTCGCGACCTCACCCGCGACCGCTGGTGCGTGGATGCGTGAAAAGGGCAGCGGATACTCTTCGATTACGATCAGCACTACGCTCTCGCGCGACTTTTCAGAGAGTACGTATCTTGAATTCGGCGTGCGTGATGACCTGACACTCGGTGCCGAAGTCGCCTTTTACGCATTCTCCAATGGTGTTCAGTCAGGCTCCGCGATGGTTTTCCTGCGGCGTCCTATCGGTGGGGATGACCGCCCCAGCGTTTATGCATATGAACTTGGCTTCGGGGCCGGCTGGTCCGGTGACATTGTCCGCCCCTACATTCGGGGCGGGCTATCATGGGGGCGCGGATATCAACTCAAACGCCTGAATGGATGGATGGCGGTTGATGCATCGCTTTTTATCGATACCTACTATGGGGAACATCTGCTGAAAATTGACAGCACCATCGGCCTCAACTTCAACGATCGTTTTGCCGGCATGATACAGATTTTTCACGCTGCCACGTCCGACATCAGCGCGACATCAATCGCCCCTTCGATCTTGTTCAAACCCATCAAAAGCAGGCCCGAGTTCAGGTTGCAAATTGGCACGGAAACTCAGATCGGCAACACAGATAACTCGGCCTTCAAAATTTCTTTCTGGAGAGATTTTTAGGGCCCTTCGCGAACTCAACCGCGAAAGGCCCCGTTAGGTTAACGCTTGTCCATACGCGCCTGCAAAAAGACGGATCCCTTCACGCTGGTATTCCACACAAGGTTTAGCAAATCACGGTTCGGGCCCTGATCTGTCAGCACATAGGGCACCGTGAACTGCGCCACATTTGAAGCGTTCCGGATCGGGCCATCCATCGCGACGCTGTCCACTGCAATTGCCCAGCCGCCGAATGGAAAACGTTCGGAAATATCGACAGTCCAGTTTTGCGCCGGACTGGATTGTGAATGTTCAACCTGGACGGGGTTTGCGACAGGATAGGTCACACCGTGAAACGAATTGCCGGTCATTTCAATATTCCGCATGCGCGAAAAATCCATGTCGGCAAAGCTGGTGTCGATCCGTTCAACCCGGTCAATCCAGCCATTAAGGCTGCGGAACCGGTTATCGTTAATCGTCAGGCCATTGATAACATGCCCCGATCCGTGCGGCTTGATCACGATATAACTGAACCACGGCGCGACCTCGCCCGACAGAAAGATATTCCCGCTGATCGCCAAGGAACTGAATGAATATTCGTTGCTATAGTCGGGGGCCGGATCTTGTTCGTTCGTCCATTCGATAAAACAGTTATCGATATAATTGCCCTGCACCACTGATCCGGTGTGCTGCGCGGCAAGGATCAAACCCGCAGAGCGGATACCATTGGTTACAGTATCGCCTTGGAAAAAATGGTTGCCCGTGATGATGTTGTTTTGCCCGGCAACCAATGCAAAATGTCTGAACCGCGTGGCCCGGTTGTCGCGAATTTTCACATCATTGGCGTTACAGTTGATCCCGATGGTCTTGCGGTCTGCGACGTTCAGGCTGTCTTCCGATGACAGGAATTGACAACGGTCGATGAACATCCCCTGACAGCCGCCGCCAATCGACGTAACACCCCGATCTTTCGGACGTGAAACAAAGCAGTCGCGCATATGGAAGGTGACGCCAGAGGGCGCAAGGTTCACGCCGCTTGCCACGTTGTTGCACTGGATTTCGATATCAGACAGCACGAATTTGCTCAGCGATCCGTAGTTGCTGAAATCCAACATGTATTGAAAGCGCGAAAAGCTGAAACTCTGCGTACCAGCCGCATCATAAAGTGGGGCATTCAGGGTGATCTCTTTGCTCGCTACGTTTTTCGACCGCACGTAAATTTCACGCCCGACGCCAGCCCCGGATACCAGCGCACCGACCGGCACATTTGCGATATTGGTCACATTGGTCAGCTTGCGCGCGTTCGACGGGGTATATGTCGCGTTCGACGTGACGGTGATCGTATCCCAATCACCACCACTGGCCGCTTCAAACTGACCATTTCGGATCACGCGGCGTGTGGCATAACTTGTCCGTTCGGGCGTGGCCGCCTGCATATCGATAGGCCCTGTCACATAAATCTTGCGCCCACCCATATCCAAAGATTCATGGTCGGAATTGTTCAAAAGCGCCTGATACGCCTTACGAAAGGCAATCTCTTCAGTCTCGAATGCGTCGATATAGTTTGGCAGATCAAAGTTGCGGCGCAGTTGTAGGATTGCGTTTGCGGGCATGGTCACCTTACCCTCGAACAGGGTTTCGGCGTCAAATGTGACATCCCCGTTCAGCAGATATGTCCCCTTTGAGATCAGCACCCGCCGACCTGCCGACGCGGCATTCGCGGCATTAAAGGCAGCGGTATCATCGGTAACCCCGTCGCCCACCGCACCAAAGTCACGCACATCAATCTGCGCCAGCATGTCCACCAGAAATGCGCTGGTGATGTCTTCGATTTGCAGGTCATCGATACGCACCACGCCGCCATTCTGCCCGGTCAGATCAAGGCCGAAATGCCCGTAAACCGGTTCGGTCCCCCACACCATGTCAACGCCGTTGCGCTGGCCGGAGCCGACAATCGCGCTGACCTCCACAACGTCGCCATAGCTGGAAAGCTGAACGGACGGCCCAACTTCGGTCAACCCGCCGACGCGGCTGCCGTTGCCAAGGGCGGGATAACCCGCAATCCGAACGGCGGGCAAGTTACCGCTGACCGCTTTGACCTTGGCCGTTATGCGCAGATAACACCCAGGCAACAGCGGCGTCTGCCCCATATAGCGCAGCCTTTGTGTGCTTTGCGTCTTAATCAGCTCTAACGCGCCGCCAAAATCCTGATCGGCCGGGATGAACGCCGCATTGATCGCATTGGCATAGGTATCCGAACCCGCGGTGCCGTCCCCGCTTGAATACACATCCAACCCGTTGGCAAAGATCGCTGGTGTCAGGACAAGCCCGTCCGTAATCGCCTTGTTCATCACTATCCCCTTTCAGAAACCGCGGCACACGCCCGGCGGCCCATCTGTTGCGTAACCCCGGCGGTATGCCGGCATGCGCAGTTGGATAGTTACGGTTCGTTAACCGGCGCTAAGGGGAGCGAACGCTGAAAACAAAAATGCGCCGCTTACCACACCAACTGGGGTGGGCAAACGGCGCAGTATTGTCGGGATGGTAAGCGGCTGAGCCAAGGCGTAGGCCCCGTCGCTTTTGGATAAAGTTACGCTGAGACGAGTTTCCCTGCCAATGCATCTTCAATCAGCGCCACGGTCTCATCTACACCGTACAGTGCAATGAACCCGCCGAAACGGGGGCCTTGGCTGGCACCCAAAAGCACCTCGTAAAGCGCCGTGAACCAATCACGCAACGGATCGAAGCGTTCTTTGCCGACCGCAAACACCATCGTTTGCAACGCTTCGGCATCTAGGCCCCCATCCCATGCTTTCAATTGATCGCGCAGGTCTTCCAATGCCTCGCGTTCCAGATCGGTGGGCGCGCGGAACACCTTGGTCGGCTTTACGAAATCATTGTAATACCGCACCGCATGATCGGCAGCGGCGTCCATACCGGGATTACCTTCGGGCGTCGCATCAGGCGCATAGCGCTGGATAAAGCCCCAGAGCTGCGATTTTTCCTCGGCCGAGGAAACAGACGCCAGATTCAGCAGCATCGAATAAGGCACGATCATATCCGACTTGGGCACATCCCCGCCGTGGATATGCCAAACCGGGTTGTTCAACTTGGCCTTATCATCCTGTGTCTCATAGGCGCGCAGCTGCTGGTGATATTCATCCACCGCTTTCGGGATCACGTCGAAATACATCCGTTTTGCCGTCTTGGGCTTGAGGTACATGAAATACGACAGCGATTCCGCGCTGGCATAGGTCAGCCATTCGTCAATCGTCAGGCCATTGCCCGATGATTTCGAGATTTTGTGACCGTCCTGATCCAGAAACAATTCATAGGTGAAATGCTCGGGCGCGCGCGCGCCCAGAATCCGGCAGATTGAATCGTAGATCGGCGTGTTGGTCGAATGGTCTTTGCCATACATTTCGAAATCGACGCCCAAGGCCGCCCAACGCGCGCCGAAATCCGGCTTCCATTGAAGCTTCACATTGCCACCCGTCAACGGCAGCGTCATCTCTGTACCGTCTTCATCGTCAAAAGTGATGGTACCCTCTTTGGCGTTCACCTCTTTCATCGGCACGTAGAGAATACGGCCGGTTTCAGGATGGATCGGCAAGAATATCGAATAGGTCTGGCGACGCTCATCGCGCAGTGATTTCAACATCACAGCCATGATTTCATCGTATTTTTCTGCGGCCCGCAAAAGAATCTCGTCAAATTGGCCCGATCCGTAAAATTCGGTGGCCGAGATGAACTCGTACTCAAAGCCAAATGTATCCAGAAACCGGCGCAGCATGGCGTTGTTATGCGCGCCAAAGCTGTCATGCGTCCCGAATGGATCCGGCACAGATGTCAGTGGGCGTTGCAGGTGTTCGGCCAGTGCTTCGGGGTTGGGAACGTTGCTTGGCACCTTGCGCATGCCATCCAAATCGTCCGAAAAACAGACCAAACGGGTCGGAATGTCGCTGATCAGCTCAAAAGCGCGCCTAATCATCGTGGTGCGCGCAACTTCGCCGAAGGTCCCGATATGCGGCAGGCCCGACGGGCCATACCCGGTCTCGAACAAGACATAACCCTTCTCGGGCATCTTATTTCCATAGCGTTTCAACACCCGGCGTGCTTCCTCAAAGGGCCATGCTTTGCTGGTTAAGGCGGCTTCACGCATCTGCGACATCTTTAAAATCCATCAATTTTGCCTGTCACCCTATGTGTACAAGCAGGCTGTTCCTATTGCGTCCCCCTCTGGCCGTCAATAATCTGCCCTTGATGAGCAGGCGATACAGGATATCCCAATGACCGAAGACACCTCCCTGACACTAAGCGCGCAAGATTGTCTTGTCGCGCTGATGATTGCGGTTTCCGCGTCGGACGAAGACATTCGCACGACCGAGCTGATTAAAATTCAAACTGCGGTAAATATCCTGCCCATTTTTCTGGACTACGATAACGACCGCATCAGCACCGTAAGTCAGATGGTCTTTGACCTGTTTGAGCAAGAAGACGGGCTGGACGCCCTGTTCGGCCTGATAAAAGGGGCGCTGCCAGACCGGTTGAACGAAACGGCCTATGCACTTGCTTGCGATGTGGCCGCAGCAGACGGCAAACTGGAAGAGGCCGAACTGCGCCTGCTGGAAGAAATCCGCTATGAGCTGGAGCTTGACCGCCTTCACGCCGCTGCGATTGAACGGGGCGCACGGGCACGCCACGTTACATAACGTGCGCTAACTGACGTAATATGCCGCCCAACGTTCGATCAGCTTTTGCTGCAAACGTTTGGCGCGCGCATTCCATGCACGGCCGCCATCCGGGCGTTCGCGTTGTGCCCGGCTTAACTTGGCCCGTCGTGGCTCATCGGCTGAAAACACCACAAATGCCATCTCGCGTCCGCTTGGGGCCTGCATATACCCCGCAAGGGTCGAGACAAAGTTCAACGTTCCGGTTTTGGCATCAACCTTGATCGGATGATCGCGTCTGGGTCTGCCCTTTTCATCCCGCAATACAATTGTCTTGAGTATGGGTTTCAAAGTACCGGAATTGTTCACCTTCACCAAAGCAGTCAGCATGTCGCTTGCTGAAATCCTGCTTTCCGATCCCAGACCTGAATGATCAACCAACGCGGGGTTTCGCATGCCCAGTTTGGTCTTGGCCCATTGGTTCATTTCGGCAGCAGACTCTTTGAGGGTTCTAGGCGCTTTCCCTCGGGCAATTGTCGCTGCCAAACCGGTCATTTCCGCCGTCAGGTTGGTGGAGTATTTCAACATATCGCGCAGGATGTCGTGCAAGGGCGCGCTTTGCTGAGTCACGATCAACTCGGCCCCAGCCGGCAGCGCATCGATCACCTGAAGGTTCCGCAGCCGTATCCCGTTGGCACCCGCCATCGTGGCAAAGATATCTCCGGCATAAAGGCCGGGCTTGCGCACCGGCAACCAGCGCGCACCGCTTTGCCCCAACGCGCGCTTTGCCACCGTCCAAGTATCACGTTTGCTGTCGTCACGGTACGTATACACTGGGTCCGAGCGGTCTTGGACTTGCATCACCGCCATCGCGACCTCGGGGCGGTATCGGGCGGAACGGCCATCCATCGTTACCGCATAGCCGCTATTGCCACGCTTCCATTCGAAATGAACACGGTTAAAGTTCAGCGCCAGCCCACTCACACCGGGATTATAACCCACGTGGTCAGGCTGTTCCGGGTCGATCCGACTTACACGTGGGAAATTCCCCTCGTAGACCCGAAACCCACCTTTGACGCTGTGAATACCCGCGTCCTTAAGCCGCCCGGCCATCGCGGCAAGGGCATCTGTATCCAAGGTCGGATCACCGCCGCCAACCAAGATCAAATCGCCCTGAACCTCGCCTTCGATGATCCCGCCGGTCGCGACGATCTGTGTCTCGAACAGGTGATCTGCGCCCAAGGTATCTAGCGCATAAAGCGCGGTAATCGCCTTGGTCACACTGGCAGGCATCAGCCCCATCGTTGGTGCCTTTTGTTCCAGCACCGCTCCAGTTTTGGCGTCCGCGACAACAAACGCCACCTGCCCTTTCAGATTTGAGGCCTCTATCAGCTCTGATGCCGTCGGAATGGCGCGGCGAAACAGGTCGCCACCGCGCAGTACAGGGCGCAAAGATGTGTTCGGCGGCGCAGCAAAGGCACTAGGCGCAACGACACCTGCCGCCACTGAGCCGAGGAAAAACCGCCGTGAAAATTGCTGTGTCATAGTGAAAGGTTAAAGCCGACGATGCGTGGTGATACAAGCATCTGCAATTCACATTTTAATGGGTCATGCCCCATGCTAGTGAATGCCTTATGCAGCGGGCGATCCTTATCATGTTTATGGCCATGTCACTGATCCCCGCCGGGGATAGTGCGGGCAAGATATTAACCTCGCAAATGGGGGTTGCCCCAGTCTTCGTCGCGTGGTCGCGGTTTGCGATTGGTTTGATCATTCTGATCCCGTTTATCCCTGATCAAACGCGCGCATTGTTTGGCAATTGGCGCATCTGGGTCCGCGCCGCGATGATCTGCGGCGGCATCACCTGCATCCAAACGGCCCTACAGACCGAGGACGTGGCGAATGTCTTTGCCGCCTTTTTTATCGGTCCTTTGCTCAGCTACGTGTTGGCGGCGGTCTTTCTGCGCGAACCCATCACCTTGCTGCGCAGCGCATTGATCGCGATAGGCTTTGCCGGTGTCCTGTTGGTGGTGCGCCCCGGCGTTGCCGTCAGCGCCGGACTGCTTTGGGCGCTCGCGGCGGGCACCTTTTATGGCATCTTCCTGACCATGTCGCGTTGGCTGTCCGATCTGGCGACGCCCCTGCAGCTTTCGGTCACGCAATTGGTCATTAGCACCGGGTTGCTACTGCCATTCGGGTTGATGCATCTGCCCGAATTCTCTGCGCCCATCGCAGCACTTACAGTAACCAGCGCGGCCTGTTCGATGTTGGGAAATCTGCTGATGCTTTATGCATACCGCATTGCCCCGGCGACCAAAATCGCCCCGATGATCTATTTCCAACTGCTGTCGGCTGTTGCGTTGGGCTGGGTGTTGTTCGGGGCCCTACCTGATGCGATGACATGGATCGGGCTGGCAATCATCCTAAGCGCGGGCATCGCGTCGACCCGTCTAAGATGACCACTTGCCAGCGGCGCGTATCGCGGTCGAGCTGACGTCCGTCATTGGGACATTCACAAAACACCACGCCGGCGCATCGGCATACCCCAAAAGCTGACTTTGCCGGCCGGGAATACGATACTTGGCATAAAGTGCTGCGGCCCGGCTCATCCGTGCAGAAATGCGCTGACCGGGGCGGGCCATAACGCCAATCGGGACCGTTTCAACAATCTGCTGCCAGTCCTGCCAAAGATGCAATTGCGCCAGATTATCCGCCCCCATCAACCACACGAACCGCACGCCGGGGTGGCGCGCCCGCAAGGCGGCAATTGTCTGTGCGGTAAAGCGCGTGCCCAACTGGGCCTCTACATCGGTGACATCAACGCGGGGGTGCTGCATGACCTGTCGCGCGCGTTCCATACGTTGCGCAAGCGGCGCAGGCCCCTGCGCCTTGAGCGGGTTACCGGGGCTGACCAACCACCAGACGCGATCCAAGCCAAAGCGTTTCAACGCCTCGCGTGTGATATGCGCATGGCCCTCGTGGGCAGGATCGAACGATCCCCCCAAAAGCCCGATCACCTGACCCGGTGCCACATATGGAAATGGATAGCCCACGAAAACGGCCCCCGAAATGCATCAGGGGCCGAAAGGAGAGGGTCTTGCCCTCTTTGTCAATTAGCTAATCGACGGATCAGTCGACGAACTTCTTCAACTCACCCGATTTCAAGCGTGCGAAATAGCTGTTCATCTCGCGCTTGACGATTGGCATGAGGAAGTACAGCGCCGTGATGTTCACAACCGCCATGGCAAAGATCATCGCATCAGAGAAGTCGATGACAGCGCCCAGATTGGCCGCGGCACCCACAATGATGAAAAAGCAGAAGATGACTTTGAACACGATCTCTTTCGTCTTTCCTTCGCCTACCAGATAGGTCCAAGCCTTGAGGCCATAGTAAGACCAGCTGATCATGGTCGAGAATGCGAACAGCACCACCGCAACAGCCAGAACATATGGGAACCAGCTAAAGCCGGTTGCAAATGCCGCCGATGTCAGTTGAACACCGCTGGAGCCGTCAATGGTTTGGATCGACGTGCCCGCTTCGTTCAGAACGAAGTTGCCGGTTGTCGGATCCACAAGCAGAACACCAGAGATGGTGATCACAAGTGCTGTCATCGTACAGATCACAACTGTATCGATGAACGGCTCAAGCAAGGAAACCACACCTTCGGTCACTGGTTCTTTGGTCCGCACGGCAGAGTGTGCAATCGCCGCCGACCCAACGCCCGCTTCGTTCGAGAACGCAGCACGTTTGAACCCTTGGATCAGAGCGCCAACAAAGCCACCCGCAACACCAAGACCAGTAAAGGCACCGTCAAAGATTTGACCAAACGCCCAGCCGATTTTGTCATACTCGACAATCAAGATGACCAAAGCTGCTGCGACATAAAGGATGCCCATGAACGGCACGACCTTTTCCGTCACCCGCGCGATGGATTTGATCCCGCCCACGATAACTGCGAACACCACAGCGGCAAAGATAAGGCCTGTGATCCAGCCGGGGTAATCGCCGAGGATACCAGAAATCTGCGCATGCGCTTGGTTGGCTTGGAACATATTCCCGCCGCCCAATGCACCACCGATGGTAAAGATCGAAAAGACGATGGCCAGAAATCCGCCAAATGGCAGGCCGCGTTCTTTGAAGCCCTTGGTCATATAGTACATTGGACCACCGGAAACGGTGCCATCTGCGTATTCGTTCCGATACTTCACACCAAGCGTACATTCGGTGAACTTTGAGGCCATGCCCAAAAGACCCGCAAGGATCATCCAGAATGTGGCACCCGGCCCACCAATGCCAACCGCGACGGCAACACCGGCGATGTTACCAAGGCCGACAGTGCCCGATAGGGCTGTTGTTAACGCTTGGAAGTGGCTGACCTCGCCCGCGTCATCGGGGTCGGAATAATCACCTCTGACCAGTGATATCGCGTGGCCAAAGGCCTTAAGCTGGATGAAACCAAAGTAGAATGTGAAAACGGTCGCACCAACGACGAGCCAAAGAACGATCCAAGGAAAGGACGCGCCGGCGATTTCGAACGGCAAGGGGGCAAAGATCAGGTTGACGAACCACCCCGTTGAGCCTGCGAAAATATCGTTAATGCGCTGATCCATGCCCACCGCGTCCTGCGCGGAAGCGATCGCAGGCAAAACGGAGGCCGCAGCCGCCCCAAGCCCGGTTGTAAGAAACTTATTCATGATCTGCTCCCTTATGGAATGATTGTGACTGGAACGCTGGATGCGACGGCCAAACGGCCCGTCACGCCACCGAACATCCGCTCTTTCAAGCCGCGTAGACCGACACGGCCCACCACGATTTGCAGCGCTTTGTTCTTTTTGGCGATGTCATCCAGAATATCCGCAACATCGCCATGTTTGACGATCCCATCGACCGCTAGGCCCATTTCAGTTGCAGCTTTAACAGCCGGGTCCATGATCCGCTCGCGCGCCATCGAAAGCTCTTCTTCACGGCGCTTGTGGCGCTCCGCGTTTTCTTCCGATGTTTGAAAGCTGAATGGAGACCATTCAATCACATAGACAATTTTCAGGGTGCAGTCCCCAATTAATTTGGCTTGGGTGGTCGCAAAAGCCAGGGCTCGATTGCCTGCCTCACCCCCGTCAAGTCCAACGACGATAGTGGATGTTGTCATTATTTTGTCCCTCTTGCTACGGCACAGCCTCTTTCGGGCCGCGTTAACCCCAAGGGCAAAAATCGCCCCTAGATAGAAAGACGATAACTGACAACGTGGAAATAATTCGCCTCATTTTTAGGCAATTTGAAGTCGATTTGACCGAATTAACCTGAGATTAACGATAATATGCGTCGTTTTGTCCCACCCTATCGCCGACTCAAAGTCGTGAATCTTTGCATTTTATATGCTTTTGGTTGTGTATTCAGTGGGCTGTGCGGCAGCGGCCCGGCGAATAGGTGTCTCGCTCCGACTTGGCATTATCCACGGCGCGACCCCGTCATTGTCCCCCGCTCAGACAGGCCAGTGACCAGCGTCTTCAAATCCGCATTCGGTGCTCATATATTGAGTGTTTGATCTTGCCCGCCTTGGGCGATATTGCACACCCCAACCCAAAAGCAGCTTATCCGAGGATTCCCAATGGCCGCCTATCAATATGTCTACCACATGTCCGGTGTCTCAAAGACCTATCCGGGCGGCAAGAAATGTTTCGACAACATTAACCTGAACTTCCTTCCCGGCGTGAAAATCGGTGTGGTCGGTGTCAACGGTTCCGGTAAATCCACGCTGATGAAAATCATGGCCGGCCAGGACAAGGATTTCTCGGGCGAGGCATGGGTCGCCGAGGGGGCCAAAGTTGGCTACCTTGAGCAGGAACCCTATCTCGACCCAGCCCTAACCGTGCGTGAAAACGTCATGCTGGGCGTGAAAAAGAAAAAAGACATCCTGGATCGCTATAACGAACTGGCGATGAACTACTCTGACGAAACAGCCGACGAAATGGCCGCGCTGCAAGATCAGATCGATGCCGAAAACCTGTGGGACCTCGACAGCCAGATCGACGTGTCGATGGAAGCGCTGCGCTGCCCCGCCGACGACGCCGATGTGACAACCCTGTCCGGTGGTGAGGCGCGCCGCGTTGCATTGTGCAAACTGTTGCTTGAGGCCCCTGAAATGCTGCTGCTCGATGAACCGACGAACCACTTGGACGCGGAAACCATCGCTTGGTTGCAGCAACACCTCATCGATTACAAAGGTACGATCCTGATCGTTACCCACGACCGCTATTTCTTGGATAACATCACAAGCTGGATCCTCGAGCTCGACCGCGGCAATGGCATCCCCTACGAGGGGAACTATTCCAGCTGGATCGACCAAAAGGCCAAGCGGCTTGAGCAAGAAGCCCGTGAAGACAAATCCAAGCAAAAGACGCTGTCGCGCGAATTGGAATGGATGCGTCAGGGGGCCAAGGCCCGTCAGGCAAAATCCAAGGCCCGGATCAAATCCTATAACGAAATGGCAGATAGTTCAGAGCGCGAACGCTTGACCCGCGCGCAGATCGTTATTCCCAACGGTCCGCGTCTGGGCAACAAAGTGCTAGAAGTCGAAGGCCTGTCCAAAGCCATGGGCGACAAGCTGTTGATCGAAAATCTTGAATTCTCGTTGCCACCCGGCGGTATCGTTGGCGTCATCGGCCCCAACGGTGCGGGTAAATCGACCCTTTTCAAGATGATCACCGGCAACGAAAAACCGGACGCTGGATCAATCACCCTCGGTGACACTGTCGATCTGTCCTATGTGGATCAGTCGCGCGATGACCTGAACCCTGACGACAACGTCTGGCAGGCCATCTCGGGCGGGGCCGAAATCATCAAACTGGGTGACGCCGAAGTGAACTCCCGCGCGTATTGCGGTGCGTTCAACTTTAAGGGCGGCGATCAGCAAAAGAAAGTCGGCCTGCTCTCAGGTGGTGAACGCAACCGCGTGCACATGGCGCGTCTGCTCAAAGAAGGCGGTAACGTTTTGCTGCTCGATGAACCGACCAACGACTTGGACGTTGAAACCCTGCGTGCGCTCGAAGATGCGCTTGTCGATTTCGCCGGTTGCGCCGTGGTCATTTCGCACGACCGCTTCTTCCTTGACCGGATTTGCACGCATATCCTTGCCTTCGAGGGCAATGCCCATGTCGAATGGTTCGAGGGTGGCTTTTCCGACTACGAAGAAGACAAAGAGCGCCGCCTGGGCGCTGACGCGATGGAACCAAAGCGCCTGAAACACAAAAAATTCTCGCGCTAAGGCAAGGCCTTTTGAGACACAGAAAACGGGGGCATCTTTTGATGCCCCCGTTTTGCGTTTGATCCTACATTTCCGAAGAAACCAGTCGGTCGATATCCTTCATGGTATCTTTGGCCTTAAGCGCATGCTCGCCGATATATTCGCGCACCTTGTCGCAGGCAGACCGCCCCGTCCATAAACGTTGGTTCGAGATCGAGTGGACAGACAAATCCACCCCCATGTCGTTGCCAGCGCCAGACTGCATGGGCTTTTTCGCCAAATCCGCTTTGATAAGGTGTTGAATGGCCGCAGGGTTGACCCGGTGACGCGCCAATATCGCCGCAACCAGAACGCCGTTGCCCACATAGCCCAGAATATAGCGGTGGCTTTGCAGGGCGTTGATTGATGCCTGGGTAACATGGGCCATCTGGTCGCAGAATTCGGTCGGGGAAAGCGTTTCAAAGATATTGCGCATTTGCGGCAGCTTGATTGCCAGCAGGTTCATCGCATAGCACCCTTCGGGCAGCCCCTTCAGACGGTGTTCGAACCCGTTCAGGTCGACCACGTCCGGCACCCCCAGATCGAAACCTTCCTCGCGGCTGGCTTTGATCTGCTCGGTAAGCTCGGCCAGGGAACGGCGCGCGTCTTGTTCGCCGCGCAGGCTTTCGCTCAGCAATCCTGCCGTATTGATACGCGCGCTCAAGTCGACGCCGTTCAACGGCTTATAAACAAAATCGGTCGCCCCAGCCTCGAACGCACGTTCCATCAGGTCATGGCTGGTGCTGGATGTGATCATCAAGATCGGGGTCTTTTGATGCTTTTTCAGATTCCGCAGCTCGGCACACAGCCTGATCCCGTCGATGCCCGGCAGCATGATATCCAACAAGAAGCAGTCAAAATCCGGACCGGGTTCATTAAGTAGAACAAGCGCCTTTTCCGCATCCTCGGCACAGACCAGATCAAACCCGTGTTTGGGCGTTAGATAGTCGGACAACATATCCAGAACTGTTGGATCATCATCTACTGCTAAAATTCTCATAACCTGCCTTACCTACGATCTACGGGCGACACTGCCCGAGCACCCGCTCTAACGCGCAACATTCCACGCTTTTCCGGCAATTTTATGGTCCGGTATCGAAAACAAATAAGGCAGCTGGGTGAGGCTAGGACCTTTAAAACAAGGCCGACTTTGGGCGGCGTGCATCAGAACATGTCAATAATGTGCAACCGTCGGCGCCATTTCGCTGTGCAACACACGCCTAATGCGACCCCCTTGCGCGAATCCCCTGCCTCTGGCATACGGGCAAGGCAAACGTTATTCTTTTTCGACCCACTGTCTCCTTATACGGCGTTCAGACTTCGATCCAGACCGACCACGCCAAGCCATCGCACGATGCGGATGGTACACTAGAGGAGACTACGGATATGGCCACTGGCACCGTAAAATGGTTCAACACAACAAAAGGCTTCGGCTTTATCGCACCCGATGGCGGCAGCAAAGATGTATTCGTACACATTTCTGCCGTTGAGCGCGCAGGCCTGACCGGTCTGGCCGACAACCAGAAAGTGACTTTCGACATCGAAGCCGGCCGTGACGGTCGCGAATCTGCGTCGAACATCGCACTGGCATAAGTCAGCTAGGCTTCGGTCTACACAAAGAATTGACCGGCTGACCCCATGGGACAGCCGGTTTTTTTATGTCCACAGGGTTGCCAAGAAACGCTTAACCCGCATCATGTATGATCAAGAAAACCAGTCAGGAACATCACATGCGTCGCCGCTCATTTATCGCAGGCTCCTTGGCCGCACTTGCCTTTCCGAAAATGCTTTTTGCCCAAAACGCTGCCTATGATCCAGCGCCACAACTGGTCGAAATCAAAAACCAGTATGAAGCTGGCCAGTTGTTGATCCTCCCGCGCAGCCATTACCTGTATCTGGTCACCGCCCCCGGCGAGGCGATGCGCTATGGCGTTGGCGTCGGCAAGGCGGGTCTGGAATTCACTGGCACTGCTACGATTTCAGTCAAGAAAGAATGGCCCACTTGGCGTCCCACGGACGAGATGATCGAACGTGAACCCAACACATATGCGCGCTTTATCGGCAACACCGACGCCCAACCGGGCGGCCCGCAAAACCCATTGGGCGCGCGCGCGCTGTACCTGTTCCAAAATGGCAGAGACACCTATTTCCGCATCCACGGTACAACGCAGCCCAACACCATTGGGCGTTCGGTATCAAACGGCTGCATCCGCATGATCAACGAACATGTAAAAGATCTCTACGAACGTGTGCCGATTGGGACGACGGTTACTGTTCTTTAATCAAATGACATTCCATTGAATGACAAAAGGGCCGGTGTTTCCACCGGCCCTTTCTCGTTAATAACGCTCTAAATCTTAGTTCAGTGCTTTGTCGGTGATGTCGTGGGTCCAGGCCCCTTCAGGTGCCTTGGTGATCATGCCACCTTCCATTGTGATGTCCGCGCTACGCTTGAACGCCGCCTCGTCCAACGCACCGTTGCTGCCAGCAGTCAGCTTGGCAATCTCGCCCATCATACGCTTTTGGTGCTTTTCGGTTTGTGCGCCGGTTTGGTCGTTTTCAAGCACGATTTCAGCCGCCTCATCAGAATGCTCTTCGGCGTATTTCCAGCCCTTCATCGACGCGCGCACAAAGCGTACCAGCTTGTCCTGCATGTCGGGGTCGGCCAGGTTTTCTTCGGTGGTATAAAGACCGTCTTCCAGCGTCGAGATACCTTCGTCTTCGTATTTAAAGACAACCAGATCATCCGGCGTCAGCCCCGCATCAATAACCTGCCAATATTCATTGTAGGTCATGGTGGTGGCGCATTCGACCTGCTTTTGCAGCAATGGGTCCACGTTAAAGTTGATCTTTTGAATGGTCACACCGCCATCCGATCCATCGGTCGCATAGCCCAGCTTGCCCATCCAGCTTAGCAGCGGGATTTCATTGCCAAAGAACCATGTGCCCAATGTGTGCCCGGGGAAATCCTCAGGCTTGGTGATACCGTGTTCTTTCAGACAGGTCAGCATGAGGCCGGATTTTGCGAAGGGCTGCGCGATGTTCACAATCGGCGCGCCTTTTTCCCGGGCTGCCAATGCGGACGGCAACCAATCCACCATCACATCAGCGCCACCACCCAGCAAAACCTGCACGGGCGCGATGTCCGGACCACCCGGCTTGATCGTGACGTTCAGGCCTTCCTCTTCGTAAAAGCCCTTGTCCAAAGCAACGTAATAGCCGCCAAATTGCGCTTGCGTGACCCACTTCAATTGCAGTGTCAGATCATCGGCGGCATAGGCCATGCTGCCCCAAAGACCCAATGCGAGCCCGGCTGTCATCTTGGTGATATTTTTCATTATTATAGTCTCCCTTGTTGTGTTGGTCGTTTCGTTTCGGTTAATTTCGTTGGCTGGGGTGCCAGAATGTGATCCGCCGCTCGATCAACGCCATAGCGCCATAGAACGCCGATCCGGCAATTGCCGCCACGACAATCTCGGCCCAGACCAGATCAAGTGCAAGCTGCCCCACCGAGGTCGAGATACGAAACCCCATTCCCCGGATCGGAGAGCCAAAAAATTCAGCAACAATCGCGCCGATCAACGCCAGCGTGGTCCCGATCTTGAGGCCATTGAACACGAAAGGCATGGCCGCAGGCAAGCGCAGCTTGAAAAGCGTCACCCAATAGCTTGCCCCATATGTCCGCATCAGATCGCGCTGCATCGTATCGGTCGCCTGCAGTCCCTGCACGGTGTTCACCAGCATTGGAAAGAACACCATAACCACGACCACCGCCGCTTTGGATTGCCAGTCAAACCCGAACCACATCACTAGAATGGGTGCCATCCCGATGATCGGCAAGGCCGCCACGAAATTGCCAACCGGCAGCAACCCGCGCTGCAAAAACGGAAACCGGTCCACCGCCACCGCGATCAGGAACGCAGCACCACAGCCGATAACATATCCCGACAATGCGCCTTTCAGCACGGTTTGCACGAAATCGACCCAAAGAATATCAAGCGATGCACCAAAACGCGCCGCAATTGCAGTGGGCGGCGGCAGCAACACTGGCGAAATCTCAAGCCCGCGTACCACACCTTCCCAGATCGCGATCAATGTGACCCCGAAAACGATCGGCGCAGCCAAGGACCGCCAGCGCACAGGCCGCCCCCGTGCAAGACGTATGTTTATCCACCAACCAAGCGCCCAAGCGGCTATTGCAAAAATAACCCAACTCATCGCGCCATCCCCATGCGTTTCAGGGTGACCCGCTGAACGATTCCAATGATACCCACCAAAACAGCAGCCAGCGCGGCGGCCATAAGCAATGCGCTCCAGATCTGGATCGTCTGACCATAGTAACTACCGGCCAAAAGACGCGCGCCCAGCCCCGCAACAGCGCCGGTGGGCAGCTCCCCGATAATCGCCCCGACCAAAGACGCCGCCATGGCGACCTTCAGCGAGGTGAACAGATACGGCATAGACGCGGGCAGCCGCAGCCGCCAAAAGGTTTGTGACGCGCTCGCATGCCATGTCCTCATCTGGTCCAACTGCATCTGGTCCGGGCTGCGCAACCCTTTGACCATGCCAACAACAATCGGGAAAAAGGACAGGTACATGCCGATCATCGCCTTTGGCAGCAGGCCAGAAATTCCAACAGCGTTCAGCACCACAATAATCATCGGTGCAATCGCCAGAATGGGAATGGTCTGGCTGGCAATCACCCAAGGCATGACCGACATATCCATCGTCCGGTTATAAATGATCCCCACGGCCAGCAATGTGCCCAAAACAGTCCCCAAACCGAACCCAAGCAATGTTGCACTCAACGTAATCCACGAATGATAGATAAGAGACCGCTTCGACGTGATCTTTTTCTCAACCGTTGTACGCCAGATCTCGGCGGCAACCTGATGCGGTGCAGGCAGTTTCGGCTTATCCTGCGCCCATGTATCCTTGATCAGGGATGTGGTTGTCACAATCTCCCCCGACCGCTTCGCCTTGTCATAGGTCCAGTCCGCATTCAGCCAAATGGCCGCCGCATACCAGACCACCAAAAGCAATCCAACAACAGTCAAAACCGGGGCAAAGCTCTGCCTCACAAGACAGCCCCCCGCTTCTCTGGCTCACAAATATCCTCCCCGAAGGGCCGGCTTGCCACAAACGCAGGTTCAGTCATCGCCATGCCCCGCCCTTAACCCTTCACGGACACGGTGCGCGATCTCCAAAAACTCCGGCGTCTCGCGGATTTCCAAAGGCCGTTCTTTCGGCAACGTGCTTTCAATCACATCCGTGATCCGTCCCGGTCTCGGGCTCATCACGACAATCTTCGTGCTCAGATACACCGCCTCGGGGATGGAATGGGTTACGAATGCAATCGTCTTTTCCGTCCGCGCCCAAAGCCGTAACAACTGCTCGTTCAGGTGATCGCGCACGATCTCGTCCAGCGCGCCAAACGGCTCATCCATCAACAAAATGTCCGCATCAAAGGCCAAGGCCCGCGCAATGCTTGCCCGTTGCTGCATACCGCCCGACAGCTGCCACGGGAATTTCTTCTCAAACCCTGCCAACTCCACAAGCTCCAGCACCCGCGCCACCCGCGCCGCCTGATCCGCTTTGGAATAGCCCATAATCTCAAGCGGCAACCGGATATTCCCGCCGATCGTGCGCCAAGGATAAAGCCCCGCCGCCTGAAACACATAGCCATAGGCCCGCGCCATCCGCGCATCTTCGGCGCTGACGCCGTTCACCGTAATTGACCCACCCGTAGGCTGCTCCAGATCCGCCATGCACCGCAAAAACGTGGTTTTCCCGCAACCAGACGGCCCGATGAAACTCACAAAGTCGCCCTTCTGAATGTCCAACGACACGTCCTTAAGCGCGTGCACAGGGCCATCATTGGTCTCAAATGTCAGGGAGAGATTTTTGGCAGAAATAACAGGGGCTAACGTCATATTACCCGCCCGTTTTCTGTCGTATGGTGTGCTCGCATTGCAGCTGGCCTCTTTCTTCTTTTCGTGGGCACGGCAGCATAGCCGCCGCGCCGCTTAGGGGCAATTTTGCGTTAGATGCCCGCAGGAATATTCAACGGATCACGCTGGATCATCTTGGGGGCCGTCAGCTCTTTCCACTTACTAAGCGCAACATTGCCCGAAGGGAACGCTGGGCGCGGCACAAACCGGCCCCGGCCCGGATTGGGCTGCGAATTTTGCCCCCAGGCCCAAATCACCTCACCCCGGCTCAGCGTGTAACGGCTTTGCGCAGTGACGTTGAAGCCCTCGAACACATTGTAATCCAGCACCGAATGGTGGTTCGTCGGGGAAATCGTTTTGCTGATCTTCGGGTCCCACACCACGATATCCGCATCAGCCCCCTCAACAATCGCACCTTTGCGCGGATAGATGTTCAGGATTTTCGCAACATTGGTCGATGTCGCAGCAACAAACTCATTCGGCGTCAACCGACCCGTCTCAACACCTTCGGTCCATAATACAGCAAGGCGCTCTTCTAGGCCATTAGACCCGTTTGGAATGATCCGGAAATCATCTTTTCCCGCGCGCTTTTGCGCCGTGGAAAATGCCGCGTGGTCCGTTGCCACTACCTGCAAGGACCCTGATTGCAACCCAGCCCACAAACTGTCCTGATGATCCTTTGACCGGAACGGGGGCGACATCACCCGCCGCGCGGCATGGTCCCAATCCTTGTTGAAATACTCGGATTCGTCCAAAGTCAAAAACTGGATCAACGGCTCGCCGTAAACCCGCATGCCCTTTTGCCGCGCGCGCCGGATCGCCTCATGGGTCTGCTCACAAGACACATGCACGATATACAGCGGCACACCCGCCGTATCAGCGATGGTAATCGCCCGGTTTGCCGCCTCACCCTCCAGTTCCGGCGGGCGGGAATAGGCATGACCCTCGGGGCCAGTGATCCCTTGATCGAAATATTTTTGCTGCAGCTCGGCAACCAAGTCACCGTTTTCAGCATGCACCATAGG
Organism: uncultured Sulfitobacter sp.; assembly: GCF_964021855.1. Classification (NCBI taxonomy): domain Bacteria; kingdom Pseudomonadati; phylum Pseudomonadota; class Alphaproteobacteria; order Rhodobacterales; family Roseobacteraceae; genus Sulfitobacter; species uncultured Sulfitobacter sp. The sequence goes on along the minus strand of NZ_CAXHZD010000001.1, from coordinate 837,608 downwards.
AAGCGCACCCAACTCCGCACAGCGCTTGAAGGACGCGAACATCTCGTCATCCTCAATCATCAATGCGCCCTTGTAGGCCATGAAATGCTTGAATGAATTGACGCCCATATCCACGGCATCTTTCATCTCGTTGAATACATTCTCGTTCCAACCGGTGATCGCCATATGATATCCGACGTCCGAACAAATCTGCGGCGCGGATTTGCGATGCCATTCGTTAATCGCATTCTTGATCGACCCGTCCTCGCCCGGAAGACAGAAATCAACGATCATGGTTGTGCCGCCAACGGCAGCAGCCCATGTGCCGCTCTCGAAAGTCTCAGCAGCGGTCGTGCCCATAAAGGGCATTTCAAGATGGGTATGCGGATCAATACCGCCCGGAATGACATAGGCCCCCTCGGCGTCGATATACTCATCCCCGACAAGGTTCTCGCCAATCCGCGCGATCGTCTCGCCTTCAATCAGAACGTCCGCTTTCCACGTCCTGTCAGCGGTACATACCAGTCCACCTTTGATTACTTTGCTCATCTCAACTCTCCCATCTCATCTCTCATTCCAAATGGATCAAAATCCCGGGGGCGTGGGGGCTGGCCCCCACTCACCGCTCAAACCGATCCGAAGCATCCCAATGCTGGCCCATGAACGCCGATATCCAGCGGGCCAAAGTCGCTCTCAACACATAGCGAAAAATACCCCGCCCGCGGCATGTAAACGACGCGGTACGTCCCATCGCCCTTCGACACCGACCAACAGCGCTGCGTAATCCCACCGCTAAAATTCACCCTGATCTGCTTCGGTGGCCGCAGCGCCTGCCGAAACGCTTCAGCCGTACGGCGAAGAACCATGTCCTGACTTTCCATGGCTTCATCAATTTCCGCGTCAATCAGCGCAGAAATCCGTTCTCCTATGGAAAGATCCTGCTCAAGCATCACACGCCGCCACGGAATTTTTGAAAATTCCGGCCCGTTTTCTTTGAAAGAAAACGATCCCGCATCACCCGATAATCTCCGCAGTCTCTAGCACCGCGTGCAGCAACACATCTGCCCCCGCTTTTGCCCAATCCTTGGTAATCTCTTCTGCCTCATTATGACTTAGGCCGTCGACACAGGGGCACATGACCATCGCCGTCGGGGCCACTCGATTGATCCAACAGGCGTCATGACCTGCACCCGAGATGAGATCCATGTGGCTGTACCCCAGACGCTCGGCGGCAGACCGCACGGCCGTTACGCAACCTTCGTCAAATGCGACGGGGTCAAATCCGCCAACCTTTTCAAACGCAACCTCCAGCCCCATGTCATCAGCAATCTTCTGGCCTTGCGTCCGCAGCTGCGCCTCCATTTCTTCGATCACCAGCAGGTCGGGCGATCTGAAATCAACGGTGAACACGACCTTGCCGGGGATAACGTTGCGCGAGTTCGGATACACATCAATATGCCCCGCCGCACCGACGGCATGGGGGGCGTGCGCCCATGCGATCTGGTCAACAGCCTCCAAAATCCGCGCCATGCCCAACCCAGCATTCTTTCGCAAGGGCATGGGGGTCGATCCGGTATGTGCGTCTTTGCCCGTTACCGTCACCTGCGTCCAAGACAGACCCTGCCCATGGGTCACGACGCCGATGTCTTTTCCTTCAGCCTCCAAAATAGGACCCTGCTCAATATGCAGCTCGAAAAAGGCATGCATCTTGCGTGCACCGACTTCCTCATCGCCCCGCCATCCGATCCGGTTCAGCTCGTCTCCAAAGGTCAGCCCGTTGGCGTCGATCCTGTCATATGCCCAATCTTGGGTATGAATACCGGCAAAAACGCCTGACGACAGCATCGCGGGGGCATAGCGCGTGCCTTCTTCGTTGGTCCAGTTCGCAACGACAACGGGATGCTTTGTCTTGATGCCCAAATCATTCATGGTGCGCAGGATTTCCAGACCACCCAGTACCCCTAGAACTCCGTCGTATTTGCCGCCCGTGGGCTGCGTATCCAGATGCGACCCGACATAGACCGGCAAGGCATCAGGATCGGTGCCATCACGCTGCGCAAACATATTTCCCATCTGATCAAGGCCCATGGTACAGCCCGCAGCCTCGCACCATTTTTGGAACAGGGCGCGGCCTTCGGCATCCTCATCGGTCAGCGTTTGACGATTATTCCCGCCCGCGACGCCGGGGCCGATTTGGGCCATCTCCATCAGGCTGTCCCACAAACGATCAGGATTGATCTTCAGGTTTTCACCAGGTGCGGCCATAGGAAGGCTCCTCATTCAGACTAGCTTGCGCATCACAAAAATTTTTACCATTTGGTAAATCCACGATTGCGGTTAGCCTTGTATCTGTCAAGAAATGCTTTCAATTGAATCTATGTATGCCACGGTGCATGCTGATTTTTCAGGCACCGATGCAGAAAGAGATACGCTTTGCCCGATGGCGTCCCGAAAAAACCAAGCCGCATTCAAATGCGCAACCGCCGCGTCATCCTGGATGCCGCACTAAACGTATTCTCACAGCATGGATATCGGGGGGCCACCCTTGATCAGATCGCCGCCGAAGCGGGATTGAGCAAGCCGAATATCCTCTATTATTTCCAAGGCAAGGAACAGATTCACCTGACCCTGCTAAGCCAGCTGATGGAGACATGGCTGGACCCCTTGGTCGAACTTGACGCCGATGGTGACCCGAAATCCGAGATTTTGGATTATGTGCAGCGCAAACTAGATATGGCCCGTGACCTACCGCGCGAAAGCCGCTTGTTTGCTGGTGAAATCCTGCAAGGTGCGCCCCGTATCGGCCCGCGTCTGCACAGTGAATTGAAACCGTTGTTTGATCAGAAATGCGCCGTGATTGCAGGCTGGGCCAAAGCCGGTAAAATTGCGGATATTAATCCGCAGCATTTGATCTTTTCAATCTGGGCAACGACACAACATTACGCCGATTTCGAAGCCCAAGTATCGGTGCTTGTTGGCGAGGATCCCGATGCTCATGACACTGCATCACAGCATTTACGCGAGATGTTTGGCAGGATGCTTTGCGTCAAGGATTGATTAACCGACTTACCAAATAACAGGTGATTTTGATGTCTGATTAAGACAGGCTGATAATTAGTTACTGCGTGGTGGCGGGCAACTTTAACCTTGTTATATAGGAGTACGGAAAATGGCATCTATCTCAACTGTCAGCACTTTGCTACCGCCTCAACATCATGCGGCCCCGGCTCAGACATCCATCAGCGCGGCAAATCCGCCCCCTGATATTGCACCGGTATCAACCTCGTCCTCTAGCGGGGATAGCGGCACATCCGCAGACAACGGGGCCAGCGCGGGCCGGGGATCGCAGGATGATGCACGGGCGTGGATAAAGATCATCGACACGGGACCGTCCAATGCCTCGGCCAAATCTGTGGTTGATGCAAAAGCCGAAGCCGCCGGCCAAAAGCTGGCCGATGAAACCTTGCGCAACGCGACCAAGGAAACCGGCAACGTCGTCTTGTCAGAAATCAAATACAACGCGTCCGAACCCGATGGCGGGTCCGAGACATCGCAAGCGACGCTGCCCAAAGCCGAGGGCCCGCTGCCTATCCCGACCGCAGATATTCTGCTGAAGTTCAAGAACAGCCGGGCACCCTAAGGCCAATTACTCAGCTGCGGTTGCAGCTGGGTTGTTGGGATGCGTTGTCCAGTTGGCATAGTGAGGTTCAACAACTTTCCCCGTACGCGGGTCGGTAAGACCGGGGGTCATGGCCTCCATCGTGATGCAATCCTCGACCGGGCAAACATTGACGCACAAATTGCAGGCGACACATTCGTCGTCGATGACGGAAAACACGCGACCCTCGTCCATTGCGATCGCCTGATGCGACGTGTCTTCGCACGCGGCAAAGCATCGACCACAAGAAATGCACAGGTCCTGATTGATCTTGGCCTTGGCAATATAGTTCAGGTTTAGCTGATTCCAGTCGGTCACGTTTGGCACTGCTTTGCGGACCAATTGATCGATCGACGTCATGCCCTTTTCATCCATATATTCAGACAGGCCGCTGATCATCTCTTGGACGATCTTGAACCCGTATGTCATGGCCGCCGTACATACCTGCACATTACCAGCGCCAAGGGCGATAAACTCTGCCGCATCGCGCCATGTGGTGACACCGCCGATCCCGCTGATCGGCATGCTGGCCAAGCCCGGGTCGCGGGCAATTTCGGCCACCATGTTCAACGCAATCGGTTTAACCGCTGGCCCGCAATAACCGCCATGCGCGCCCTTGCCATCAATTGTGGGTTCTGGCGCGAACAAATCCAAATCCACCGAAGTGATCGAATTGATGGTGTTAATCAGGCTGACGGCATCGGCACCGCCGCGCTGTGCGGCCTCGGCGGGTTTGCGAATATCGGCGATGTTTGGCGTCAACTTGACGATCACCGGCATACGCGTGCTCGCCTTGACCCAACGGGTGACCATTTCGATGTATTCGGGCACTTGGCCCACGGCCGCGCCCATACCGCGTTCGGACATCCCATGCGGACAGCCAAAGTTCAGCTCAACCCCGTCAGCGCCGGTTTCTTCGACCAAGGGCAGGATGTATTTCCACGGCTCTTCCTCGCAAGGGACCATAAGCGAAACCACCATGGCACGATCCGGATAGTCGCGTTTGACCGATTTGATTTCCTGCAGGTTCAGCTCTAAGGGGCGGTCGGTGATCAATTCGATGTTGTTCAATCCCAACAACCGGCGGTCAGCCCCATAGATTGCGCCGTATCGTGGGCCGTTGACGTTCACCACCGCCGGATCAATACCCAGCGTTTTCCAGACCACACCGCCCCAGCCCGCTTCAAAAGCTCGGCGCACGTTGTATTCTTTATCGGTTGGCGGCGCAGAGGCCAGCCAGAATGGGTTTGGGCTTTTGATCCCTACGAATTCGCTTCTTAGATCCGCCATTTGCGTTCTCCCCTCGGGTGGTTCAACCCACCAATGTCGTGTGAATATCCATCGCCGCATCGCGCCCTTCGGCAACGGCAGTCACGGTCAGATCGTCGCCGCCGCTGGCGCAATCGCCGCCGGCCCAAACACCATCAACACTGGTGCGCCCCGCGGCATCGACCTTGATCTTGCGCCCCTCAAGGGCCGGCAATGCGTCGCCTTCAAGCGTTTGACCGATGGCCTTGAACACCTGATCGGCAGCAAGGCGCAGCATCTGCCCCGTTCCTTGCATGTCGGCGTCGACATATTCGAATTCAATTTCGCGCACGGCACCATTCCCATGCACGGCAACTGGCACAGCGTGGTTCACGATCCGCACACCCTTTGACGCGGCGAGGTCCTGCTCAAAGACACTTGCGTTCATCCGGTCACGGCCACGGCGATACACCAGCGTCACGTTCAATGCGCCCAACAGTTTGGCCTGAACTGCAGCGTCAATCGCGGTCATACCACCCCCGATAACCACCACGTCACGACCAATCGGCACCTGTGCCATATCGTCTGCTTGGCGCAGATCGGCGATGAAATCGACGGCGTCCATGACCCCGGCCTTATCCTCGCCCACGGCACCCAAGGCGTTTACACCACCCAGCCCCATGCCAAGGAACACAGCATCATAGTCAGCCTTAAGACCCTCTAGGGAAATCTCTGCCCCCAAGGCGGATTCGGGCTGCATCGTGATCCCGCCAATCTGCATCAACCAGTCCACTTCGGCCTGTGCGAAACCGTTTGGCGTCTTATAGCTCGCGATGCCGTATTCGTTCAGCCCGCCCGGCTTGGGCCGCGCGTCATGCACAACGACATCATGCCCCAGCATCGCCAAACGGTGCGCGCATGACAGGCCCGCTGGCCCGGCACCCACAACCGCAACACGCTTGCCCGTGGGGGCGGCGCGTTCAAACGGGTGCTTGCCTTGTTGTTGCAAATGATCCGTCGCAAAGCGTTGCAGCTCGCCGATTTTCACAGGCTTACCTTCGGCGATTTCGCGCACGCAGGCTTCCTCGCACAGCTGCTCTGTCGGGCATACGCGGGCACACATGCCGCCCATGATGTTCTGGCTTAGGATCGTTTTGGCGGCAGCATCGGGCGTGCCCGTGGCAATCTGCCGGATGAATAGGGGGATATCGATATCGGTCGGGCAGGCGGTGATGCATGGCGCATCATGGCAAAAGTAACACCGATCTGCCGCGACCAATGCCTCGTGTTGGTCAAGAGGCGGATGAAGATCGGAAAACTGATCGGCATAGGCCGACGGCTCTAGCCGCCCTGCCGTGATACCCGGCTCAAACATTTTCTGCGACATTGGTACACCTCTGCTGTCACCTGCTGTTGTTTGAACGGTGCAACGGATTGATTTTTTTATCAACTGGTAAAATTATTTCAAAGTTGTGAAATTTCTTGCGCAACTGCCCGCCGATAGGGCGTTCTGCGACAAAAACTCTTGATTTTAGAAAGGGCGCTGGCAATATTCTCGTGCGACGCGAAAAACTTTCGACCTCTTTGGCTTTGGCCACGGTTCGATCAAGTTATGACCGAGCCACGCTGCCGCATAATGCGGGCAGCCCAAAGACAGGAGAAACGGGGCATGGCAACTGGCACCGTAAAATGGTTCAACACAACCAAGGGTTATGGATTTATCGCGCCTGATGGCGGCGGAAAGGACATCTTTGTTCACATCTCGGCGGTAGAACGCGCAGGCCTGACAGGTCTGGCGGACAATCAAAAAGTGACATTCGACATCGAAGATGGCCGTGATGGCCGTGAAAGCGCGGGCAACATCGCCCTCGCCTAAATCTGGCGCGTTCATATCAAGATAATTGCGGGCACTTCGGTGCCCGTTTTAGTTTGCTTTGATATCTTCGATCAGCTCCAACACCTTTGGCCCCATCGCAGTGACGATTTTCGCAACGCCTTCTTTGTTGGGGTGTACGCCATCTGGCTGAAAGAACGCTTGGGCCTGCGACAACTCTGGCATTTCCCCGTCGACCGCCAATCCCGCAAAGAAACTGTTCAAAAACTCTGTCCCGTATTGATCGGCCAACTCGGGGTACAAGGCATCGAATACGGACTTATATTCAGGCCCGTAATTCCCCGGTGCAGTCATTCCGACCAGTAGTACTTCGACATCGGCCCCTTTGGCAGCCTCCAGAATACCGTCGATATTAGCGCGGCTCACCGCGGGGTCCAGCCCGCGCAGCAGATCATTGCCACCAAGCGCCACGATCATTCCGTCCACATCAGGCGTCAGGGTCCAACCGACGCGGCTTAGCCCGCCTGCGGTCGTGTCACCCGACACCCCCGCGTTCACCAGCGTCACCTCTGCACCGTTTTCATCCAGCCAAGTCTGCAATTGCGGCACCAACCCATCCTCGACGGGCAGGCCATAGCCCTGCGTTAAACTGTCACCCAAGGCGGCGATTATCACCGGCTCCGCGACCGCAGGACCTGCAAAAACCATAACAATGCCAGCCATAACCTTGTGCATCATTGCGAAAACTCCATATCCAACAGGGACGACCAACAAAAAGGCAGCCTAATGACCGACCCCGTGTTCCAACTACAAGATGCGTCTTTACAATTGAATGGCAACGCCGGGGAGGTCGATATCTTACATGGGATCACTTTGGATGTTGCACAAGGTGAAACGGTTGCGCTGACCGGCCCGTCCGGTTCTGGCAAGTCATCGCTGCTGATGGTCATGGGCGGGCTTGAGAAAGCGACCGGCGGCACCGTCCGCGCCTTGGGCCAGGACCTGACTGCGATGAGCGAAGACGGTTTAGCCAAATTCCGGCGCGGGCGCATGGGGATCGTGTTTCAGTCGTTCCACCTGATCCCCACCATGACCGCGCTGGAAAATGTCGCCACCCCGCTCGAGCTGAACGGCGTCGCAGATGCATTCGAGCGGGCCGAGGCTGAATTGATCGCGGTGGGCCTTGGACATCGCTTGAACCACTATCCCGCGCAGATGTCGGGCGGTGAACAGCAACGGGTGGCCCTTGCCCGCGCCTCTGCCCCGCGCCCTGCGATTTTGCTGGCGGATGAACCCACCGGCAATCTGGACAGCACAAATGGGGCCGCAATCATGGACCTGCTGTTTGATCTGCGGGAAAAGCACGGGGCGACGCTGGTGCTGGTCACCCACTCAGACGATCTGGCCGCGCGCTGTGACCGGATCGTGACCCTGACCGACGGGCGCATTGTATGAGCCTTTCACTTGCGACCCGCTTTGCCCGCCGCGAAATGCGTGGGGGGCTGCGGGGGTTTCGCCTGTTTCTGGCCTGCCTTGCATTAGGTGTTGCCGCAATCGCTGCTGTGGGATCTGTACGATCCGCGATCGAGGGCGGATTACAGCGCGAGGGTGCGGCTCTGTTGGGCGGCAAGGCCGAACTTGATTTCACCTATCGTTTTGCCACCGAAGAGGAGCGCGCCTGGATTGATGCGCAAGCAACCGAGGTTTCCGAGATTGTTGAGTTTCGATCCATGGCTGTTGTCGGGGATGGTGCCGCTGCAGATCGCGCGCTAACGCAAATCAAAGGGGTGGATGACCTTTACCCCCTTGTTGGCAAAATGGTGCTGGACCCCGAAATGCCACTGGATCAGGCGCTTGCCGAAACCGATGGCCTGTCTGGTGCGGTGATGGAACGCGCGTTGTCAGATCGGTTGGGCCTGTCCCCTGGTGATGTGTTTAAATTGGGCACCAAAGAATTTCGCCTGACCGCCCTTATCATGCGTGAACCCGACAGCGCCGCCAGCGGCTTTGCCCTCGGGCCACGCACCTTGCTGCGCACAGACAGTCTCGAGGGTGCGGGGCTACTGTCGGCTGGTACGTTGTTTAACTCAAAATACCGGATGCTCTTGCCGCCGGAAACCAATCTCGACCAGTTGAAGACGGCCGCGCAATCGCGGTTCGAGAACAGTGGCATGCGCTGGACGGACGCGCGCAATGGTGCCCCCGGTGTCTCACGCTTTGTCGAACGGCTGACTGCGTTTCTGGTGCTGGTTGGCTTGTCCGGTCTTGCGGTGGGTGGTGTCGGCGTATCGGCCGCCGTGCGGTCCTATCTGAACGGCAAGACCGAGGTTATCGCGACCCTGCGCGCCCTTGGTGCTGACCGCGCCACGATCTTCCAGACATATTTTATCCAGATCGGACTGTTGTCCTTGCTGGGTGTCGCCATTGGCGTGGTCCTTGGGGCCATCGCGCCGCTGGTTTTCGCGCCGCTTATTTCCGCCCGATTGCCGATCCCGGCGGCCTTTTCAATCTATCCAGCGCCGCTGATTGAGGCTGGAATATACGGTCTGCTGACCGCCTTTGCCTTTACCCTTTGGCCGCTTGCCCGCAGCGAAAACATACGCGCCGCCACGCTTTTCCGCGATGCTTGGGACGGGGCCGCGCGCTTCCCTGCGCCGCGATATATCGTGGTCATCGCGCTGACTGTCGCCCTTTTGGTTGGGTTGGCAGGATGGTTCAACGGCAGTTGGATGCTAACCCTATGGACGCTGGGTGGGATCGCCGGTGCCCTGCTCATCCTGACCTTAGCCGCCGTTATTGTGCGTTTTCTTGCGCAGCGGGCGGCCCAATTCGCGCGTGGTTATCCAAAGATACGCTGGGCGCTGACCGCCATTGGCGGCAATGGCGAAGGGGCCAGCGCCGTGGTGTTGTCGCTTGGCCTTGGGTTGTCGGTTCTGGCGGCGGTCGGACAGATTGATGGCAATTTGCGGCAAGCTATTTCGGGTAATCTGCCGGACATCGCGCCGTCCTACTTCTTTGTCGACATCCAGAAAGACCAGATTGACGGCTACACCAAACGGCTGACCGATGATCCCGCTGTCAGCCGCATCGACAGCGCGCCGATGCTGCGCGGTGTGGTGACACAAATCAACGGCCGCCCCGCCAAAGATGTGGCAGGCGACCACTGGGTTGTGCGCGGTGATCGCGGTGTGACCTATGCCGCCGAACCCGGAGACGACGCGATTATCACTGCCGGCGAATGGTGGGCACCGGATTACACCGGCCCACCGCTGATTAGCTTTGCCGCCGAAGAGGCCGAAGAAATCGGCCTTAGCCTTGGCGATACCCTGACCATCAACGTGCTGGGGCGCGATGTCACCGGTACGATTGCCAGCTTTCAAGAGGTGGATTTTTCCACCGCAGGCATCGGGTTCATCCTAACCATGAACCCATCGGCACTTGAGGGCGCACCGCATACGTTCATCTCGACCGTCTATGCCGAGCCAGAGGCCGAAGCCGCGATCCTGCGCGATATCGCAACGTCGTATCCCAATATCACCGCCATTCGCGTGCGCGATGCCATTGACCGAGTGGCTGCTGTGTTAGCCGGGTTGGCGGCGGCCACGTCCTATGGCGCGGCGGCGACCCTTTTGACTGGGTTTCTGGTCTTGATTGGTGCGGCTGCGGCTGGCGCTGATGCACGCCGCTATGAGGCTGCATTGCTGAAAACACTGGGCGCATCCCGCCGCGCCATCGCAACCAGCTTTCTCCTACGTGCTGCTCTATTAGGTCTGTTCGCCGGGGCCGTCGCCCTGCTTGCCGGTATATTGGGTGGTTGGGCCGTCAGCCGTTTTGTGATGGAAACACAGTTCAGCGTCGCCTGGCCCTCGGCTATACTGATCATCGTCGGCGGCGCATTGGCGTCCGTCCTCGCCTCGCTTGGCTTTGCCGTCAAAGCGTTGAATGCCCGCCCCGCACAGGTGCTACGCGCCCGAGAGTAGCGCCTGCTTCGCCCAATAAGGCAGCCCCTGCGCATGGGGTTTCGCCATGCGCAGGGGCGTAGTTATTCTGCCGCTTCTGCGTAGTCTTCCATCGGCGGGCAGGTGCAGATCAAGTTGCGGTCGCCATGCACATTGTCCACGCGGTTGACCGGCGGCCAGTACTTGTCGACGCGGAACGCACCGGGGGGGAAACACCCTTGCTCGCGCGTGTAAGGCCGGTCCCAGTCGCCCACCAAATCCTCGACCGTATGCGGCGCGTTTTTCAGCGCGTTATTCTCGCGCGGCATATCGCCGTTCTCAATCGCACGGATTTCGTCGCGGATCGCCAGCATCGCGTCGCAGAACCGGTCCAGCTCGGCTTTGGTCTCGGATTCCGTCGGCTCCACCATCAATGTGCCCGCGACCGGGAAGCTCATCGTGGGGGCGTGGAAACCCGCATCGATCAGGCGCTTGGCAACATCGTCAACCGTGACGCCTGCGCTTTCCTCGAACGGGCGCACGTCAAAAATGCATTCATGCGCGACCCGCCCTGTCGGCCCTTTGTACAGCACGTCATAGGCCCCTTCGAGCCGCTTCGCGATGTAGTTGGCGTTCAGAATCGCAACCCGCGTCGCCTGCGTCAGCCCGTCGCCACCCATCATCAGGCAGTAGGACCACGAGATCGGCAGCAAAGATGGCGACCCGTAAGGGGCCGCTGAAACGGCACCCTCGCCGCCATTCGGATGGCCTGGCACATGCGGGATCAGGTGCGATTTAACGCCAATCGGGCCCATACCGGGACCACCCCCGCCATGCGGAATGCAGAACGTCTTGTGCAGGTTCAGGTGGCTGACGTCACCGCCCACATCGCCGGGTCGGGCAAGCCCCACCATCGCGTTCATATTGGCCCCATCGATATAGACCTGCCCGCCGTGGTCATGGGTGATGCGGGTCACTTCGGTCACTGTCTCCTCGAACACGCCGTGGGTCGAGGGGTACGTAATCATGCATCCCGCCAGATTTTCGCTGTGCTTTTCAGCCTTCTCGCGGAAATCGTCCAGATCGATATCACCATTGGCGGCGGTTTTGATCACGACAACCTTCCAGCCCACCATATTGGCGCTGGCGGGGTTGGTCCCATGCGCCGACATCGGGATCAGGCAAATGTTGCGGTGCCCTTCGCCATTGGCGCGATGATAGGATGCGATGGCCAGCAGCCCCGCATATTCCCCCTGCGCGCCCGAATTGGGCTGCATCGAAATCGCGTCATAGCCGGTGATATCGCACAGCTTGGCCGACAGATCGTCGATCATATGTTTGTACCCAAGCGCCTGATCTTGGGGCACAAACGGGTGAATCATCGAAAACTCGCGCCAGCTGACGGGCATCATTTCCGCGGCGGAGTTCAGCTTCATCGTGCAGGACCCCAGCGGGATCATCGCGCGATCCAACGCCAGATCGCGGTCAGCAAGGCGGCGCATATAGCGCATCATCTCGGTCTCGGCGCGGTTCATGTGGAAAATCGGATGGGTCAGATATTGGCTCTCGCGGATCATCTGATCGGGAAAGCGGTACTGTGCTTCAAATTTCTCATCCGTGCGCAGGATGCCAAAGGCACGCCAAACCGCTTCGATCGTGGCAGACACGCTGCGTTCATCCAGCGTGATACCCACGCGGGTTTCGCCAACGCGGCGCAGGTTGATGCCTTCATCCACGGCCGATTTCATCACCGCCGCTTGCAAGGGGCCAACGTCCACGGTGATGGTGTCGAAAAATGCCTGCGGATCGACCTTGAACCCGGCTTCTTCCAGCCCGTTCGCCAGCCGCACAGTCTTGCGATGGATGCGCTGCGCAATCGCTTTCAGCCCCTCGGGCCCGTGGAACACCGCATACATCGACGCCATCACAGCCAGCAACGCCTGCGCGGTACATACGTTCGATGTCGCTTTTTCGCGGCGGATATGTTGCTCGCGGGTTTGCAGCGACAAGCGATAGGCGCGGTTGCCATGAGCATCAATCGATACGCCCACAATCCGCCCCGGCATCGCGCGCTTGTATGCGTCTTTGCACGCCATATAGGCCGCATGTGGGCCACCGTATCCTTCGGGCACACCAAACCGCTGGGTGGACCCCACGGCAATATCGGCCCCCATCGCGCCGGGTTCCTTCAACAAGGTCAACGCCATCGGATCAGCAGTGACAACGCCCAAGGCCCCCGCGTCATGCAACGCTGCAATATGCGACGTGAAGTCCCGCACATGCCCATAGGTGCCGGGATACTGGAACAGCGCGCCGAACACGGCGCTCGCGTCCATCTTATCGGGGTCTCCGATGATCACTTCGATATCCAACGGGGCCGCGCGCGTCTGAAGCACGGCGATGTTCTGCGGATGGCAATCGCGATCCACGAAAAACGCCTTGGCCTTCGACTTCGCAACCCGCAACGCCATGGTCATCGCCTCGGCACAGGCCGTGGCCTCGTCCAGCAATGATGCATTGGCAATCTCAAGCCCGGTCAAATCGCTGATCATGGTTTGGAAATTCAACAGCGCCTCAAGCCGGCCTTGGCTAATCTCGGGCTGATAGGGCGTATAGGCCGTGTACCAGGCGGGGTTTTCAAAAATATTGCGCTGGATCGCGGGGGGCGTGACCGTCCCGTGATAGCCCTGCCCGATCAACGAGGTGAGCACCTTGTTCTTGCCCGCCACCACGCGCATGTGCTCCAGCACTTCGCGCTCTGACATGGGCTTGCCGAAATCCAGCGGCTCTTTCTGCCTGATCTTCGCAGGCATTGTATCGTCAATCAGCGCGGCAAGGCTTTGCGCCCCCACGGTCTTGAGCATATCCGACATTTCCGCCGGAGACGGCCCGATATGTCTGCGGTTGGCAAAATCATACGGCAAATATTCGGTTGGCTTGAAAACCATGGCGCAACGCCCCTCATTCCAAATGGTCTAAAATCCCCGCCGGAGGCTCCGACGGGGGTAGATCGGCTTAGCCGATGAATTTTTGATAGGCGGCTTCATCCATGAATTCGTCCATCTGGCTTGGATCAGACGCTTTCATCTTGAAAAACCATGCCTCGCCTTGCGGATCATCATTCACCATGCCCGGATTATCGGTCAGGGCACCGTTCACTTCGATGATCTCGCCATCGATCGGGGCCAGAATGTCGGATGCCGCTTTGACGGATTCGATCACAACGACCTCGTCATCCTTGCTGACGGTCACCCCTTCGGAGGGCAGTTCCACAAACACCACATCGCCCAGCTGCTCTGCCGCGTGGATCGTGATGCCCACGGTGATTTCGTCGCCTTCAACGCGCAGCCATTCATGTTCTTCGGTAAATATCATCTGTTCGTCCCTTGTTGATTATCGCTTAAAATTCGCCGCCACAAAGGGCAGCTTGGCCACACGCACAGGCAAGCGCTTACCGCGCACCTCGCCCCACAGCGCGGTATCCACGCTGGCATATTCACTACCGACATAGCCCATGGCAACAGGTCCACCCACCGTCGGTCCAAAACTACCTGACGTGACGCTGCCAACCAGCCGCCCGCCGGTTTCGTCATCATAAAGCTGCGTGCCTTCCCGCATCGGTGCGCGCCCCTCGGGGGCCAGCCCGACACGCTTGCGCGCCACGCCGTCCTCGAACGCCGCTTGCACCACGTCAGCGCCGGGATAGCCGCCTGCGCGGTCGCCACCCGGGCGGCGCAGTTTCTGTATCGCCCAGTTCAGGCTTGCCTCAACCGGGTTCGTCTGCGCGTCGATGTCATTTCCATACAGACACAGCCCCGCCTCAAGCCGCAGTGAATCCCGCGCGCCCAAACCGATGGCCTCGACCCCGTCCAGTGCCAGCAACCGACGCGCAAGCGCTTCGGCATCCGCATCTGGAACGGACATCTCGAACCCGTCTTCGCCAGTATAACCGGAGCGTGACGCCCAAACCTCGATCCCGTCCAAGTTCAATGTGCCAAAATCCATAAACCGCATATCCGCCGCCGCAGCATCCAGCGACGCCACCGCCGCCGCAGCCGTTGGCCCTTGCAGCGCGATCAAGGCGCGGTCGGTTATCGGCGTCACGGTGACCTCAGGCTCAAGCGCCGATTTCATTCGGGCAATGTCCGTTGCTTTGCAGGCCGCATTCACCACAACAAACAGGTCATCACCGCGCCGGGCAAACATCAGATCATCCTCGATCCCGCCGGCGTCATTGGTAAACAACCCATAGCGCTGCCGCCCGTCGGCAAGCCCCAGCACATCCATCGGCACAAGCCGCTCGAATGCGGTCGCCACTGCCTCCCATGATGCGCCGGACAGCATCACCTGCCCCATGTGGCTAACGTCGAACAATCCGGCATGACTGCGGGTGTGCAGGTGCTCTTTCATCACGCCCATCGGGTATTGCACGGGCATGGAATACCCAGCAAAGGGCACCATCTTGCCGCCCAGTTCCAGATGCAGATCGTATAGTGGCGTTTGATGCAAATCGCTCATGGTCACAGGCCTTTTCTTGTCAAATCCAGAAGGCCTTTGACCAAACTGGCACTCAGCAGGCCGCACTATGCAACCCACAAAATGCCCCCTCTGTCCTTTCGCCTGAGATCGTTATCCCTTCGGCGGGTGCATGTGGCACCACTCTCCAGAGTGTTTCGGTCACGTAACGGTCCACTTGCCTGAGAGTTTCCGGGGCGGTTGCTCCTTCGGCACTGGGTTCTCCCAGTTCTCCCGTTACGATGGCTATTGCTATGCCGGATCACCGCGCAGCGTCAAGCAAAGTCGCGCCTTCCCATGCAAATGTTTTTCACAATGCCCGCAGTTTTGGCGCGGCACGCAGGGCAGTGGACATCTTTGCAATCATCGGCCAAAACACTGCCATGACACCATATTTCTTCGGCTATGGCAGCCTCGTAAACCGCAACACCCACAGCTATCCCGACGGACGCCCTGCGCAACTTCAGGGATGGCGGCGGGTTTGGGTACGCACTGCGCAGCGCGACATGGTTTTCCTAAGCGTTGAACCAGACCCCACAACCACCATCGACGGGCTGATTGCAGCGGTTCCCGGCGCGGATTGGAACGCCCTTGATGCCCGCGAAACCGGCTATGATCGCATCAGCTCAGGCGGCGCAGTGCTGCATGATATTTTGCCCTCCCCCGACATGGCGCATTATTCGATTGCGCCGAAAAACCAAAAGCAAACCGGCGATAACGCCATCCTGCTCAGTTATCTTGATGTAGTGGTTCAGGGGTTCCTGCGCGAATATGGCACCGATGGCGTCACACGGTTTTTTGATACCACGCGGGGCTGGGATGCCCCTGTGCTGAACGACCGTAAATCACCGCGCTACCCACGTCACCAAGCCCTGACGCGGCAGGAAATCGCGCTGGTTGACGACAATCTGGATCGCCTATCGGCGCAGGTGAAGTAGCGCCATCAAACGCCCTTCGCGACCGAAAACATCGGCGCGCTGTTCTTTGGGTCGGCCACCGCTTGCAATCAACCGCAGCGCCAGCACCCAGGCCAATCCGCCAAACAGCACACCCGCCGCCGCCTGCCCGATCAGCACACCGGGCGCACCGAATAAGACACTGCCAAGCCACACCAACGGCACCATGCCCACCGTGTTGCGCCCCCAATTTGTGACCGTCGAATAATAGGGATGGCCCATGTTGTTGAACGCGGCGTTCGACACGAACAACACCCCGTTAAAGAAAAACGCCAGTGACAGCGGGCCACAAAACAAGAATATCAACGTCATGGTAATCCCGTCGGCATCGAACAGCGCCGCCAACGGCCCGCGGGTTAAAAACAATCCCGCTGAGATCGTGACAATCACAATGCCTGCAAACAAGATACCTGCATTATAGGTCCGCTTGACCCGCCCCATGTCGCCCGCGCCAAAGTTCTGGCCGATAATGGGCCCCACCGCCCCCGACAGCGCGAATATCACCGCAAAGGCCACCGGCATCATACGGCTGACAATCGCCATTCCCGCAACCGCGTCTTCGCCATACGCCGCCATAGCGCGCGTGACATAGGCTTGGCCAACCGGCGTTGCGACCTGTGTTAAAATCGCAGGCACCGCTATCGCCAACACCGGGAATAAATCTCGCCACATGCCCGCCAGTCTGGGGCGCGCGATCCCACCATAGTGGCGTACAATCGGCATCAACGCGGTATAGGCAATCACCACCCGCGCCACAAAAGATGCCAGCGCCGCACCGGTCAGATCAAGGTTGAACCCAAAGATCAGGATCGGATCAAGAATTGCGTTCACAATCCCGCCCGCGATCGTCGCCATCATCGCGCGGCGGGCATCGCCATGGGCACGCAAAATCGCGCTGCCCATCATACCCAACATCAAGAACGGCACCGAAGGCACAACAATCTGCAGAAAATGTACGGCTAGATCCGCCGTCTCTCCCTTTGCACCAACCAGATGCACCAACGGGTCCAACGCCAGAAACACCAAGATCGCAAACACCACCCCGAAAATCGCGCCATAACACAGCGCATGGGTGGTCCTCTCGCGCGCCAACTGCATGTCGCCCTGCCCCAAGGCCCGCGCGACCAAAGCCCCCGCAGCAATCCCCAAACCAATCCCGAACGATGTGGTGAAAAACAAGATCGCCCCAGCATAGCCAACAGCCGCCGCCAGTTCAGCCTTGCCCAGCATTGAGATGAAAATCATGTCGACAAAATCGACCAGAAACACCGCGACCAACCCGACCGACGCCAACAGCGACATCGACGCTACATGGCCAAACAGGTTGCCCGACAAAAATTTGGCGCGCCCGTCAGCCATGACAGGCGCGCCCTATATTCATTTTGCCAAATAAACTCTCGCCGAAGGCTCCCGAACTTTCGTCCAGATGCCCGGCCAAACTCATCCGCGCGCCTTCACAACTTGCATCAGTGGCAACATCGCGGCCATCTCTGGGCCGCGCGCTTGTCCCGTCAGGGCCAGACGCAGTGGCATGAACAGCGTTTTACCTTTGCGGCCCGTCTTCTCTTTGACGGCGGCGGTCCATGTGCTCCAGGTGGTCTCATTGAACTCACCCTCGGGTAGCATCGCCATGGCCTCGGCAATGAACTCTTTGTCCTCGTCCGCGATCACGGGCTCGGCCCCTTGGCTGAACATGTCCCACCAGCCCTTGAGGTCGTGCAACGTGGTGATGTTTTCACGTGTGACCTTCCAGAACAGCGCCGCTTTGTCGTCGGGCACACCGATCGCCGCGATGTCCTCGGCCACTGCCTCAAGCGGCAATGTCTGCAAATAGCGGGCAGTCATCGGGAACAGATCCTCGACGTCGAACTTGGTCGGGGCAGAACTGAAATGCCCGATGTCGAACCCTTCGATCAGCTCTTCCATGCTCGTGCGCAATTCCACCGGATCGGAAGACCCCAAACGCGCCAAGGTGCTTAGTAGCGCAAAGGGCTGTACGCCGCGTTCACGCAGATCCCGCAGCGCCAGCACGCCAAGGCGTTTGGAAAGCGCCTCGCCTTGCGGGCCGGTCAACAGCGAATGGTGCGCGAATGCGGGGACGGTCCCGCCAAGCGCCTGAATGATCTGGATTTGTGTGGCAGTGTTGGTCACGTGGTCCGACCCACGCACCACATTGGTCACACCCATTTCGGTATCATCAACAACCGACGCCAGCGTGTACAAAATCTGGCCATCAGCGCGGATCAAAACCGGGTCCGACACAGACGCGGCATCAATCGAGATATCGCCCAGAATGCCATCTTTCCATTCGATCCGTTCTTGGTCCAGCTTGAACCGCCAGACACCGGGGCCACGCTCTTCGCGCAGCTTGTTCTTTTCAGCTTCGGTCAGGTTCAACGCGGCGCGATCATAGACCGGCGGCTTGCCCATATTCAGTTGTTTCTTACGCTTGAGGTCCAGTTCGGTGGGCGTTTCCCATGCCTCGTAAAAACGGCCCATTTCGCGCAGCTTATCGGCCGCGGCGTGGTATTTATCCAAGCGTTCAGACTGACGCTCGACCCGGTCCCACTCAAGGCCCAGCCATGTCAGGTCTTCTTTCAGCCCTTCAACATATTCTTCTTTGCTGCGCACCTGGTCAGTGTCATCAACCCGAAGGATGAACGTGCCGCCGTTCTTGCGCGCGATCATGTAATTCATCAACGCCGTGCGCAGGTTGCCGACGTGAATATAACCTGTGGGCGATGGGGCAAAACGTGTGATGGTCATTGGGTTCTCCTGTTGGCCGCTGGCTTGTCACAGCGCGGCCTGATTGTCCAGATTATGCGGCAGCGTTCAGCTGGGGTCACGCCACCGGTTCACAATGGGGTAACGGCGGTCCAGCCAGAACGCACCCTTGGTCAAACGCGGGCCGGGGGCGGACTGAAACCGTTTATATTCGCTGATGTATATCAGCTGCTCGACCTTCTTTGCCACATCACGGTCAAATCCTGCGGCGACACAATCGGCCACTGATCCGTTCTGATCGACCAGAATTTCCAGCATTGAATCCAGATCGGGATAATCGGGCAGGCTGTCGCTGTCTTTTTGATCTTCGCGCAACTCGGCTGTTGGCGGTTTGTCGATGATACGCGGCGTGATCACCTCGCCCTTGGGGCCCATCATCCAGTCGCGGTGGTTGTCATTGCGCCAGCGGCAGGTTTCAAAAACGCGGGTTTTGTACATATCTTTGATCGGGTTATAGCCGCCCGCCATATCGCCATAGATCGTGGCATAGCCGACCGCCACCTCGGATTTATTGCCGGTGGTGAGCAGCATCTCGCCAAACTTGTTGCTCATCGCCATCAACAGCAGCCCGCGCAAACGCGACTGGATGTTTTCTTCGGTCAGGTCGGGTTTGGTGCCCTCGAACAGCGGGGCCAGCGTATCGGTGATCGCCGCGCGGCCTTGCGTGATCGGCACATAGTCATAGCGGCAACCAAGTGCGTTTGCGACGGCCTCGGCATCGTCCAGTGACGCTTGGGATGTGTATTCAGACGGCAGCATCACGCAGCGCACATTATCCGCGCCCAGCGCGTCAACCGCAATTGCGGCCACAATTGCCGAATCGATCCCGCCCGATAGGCCCAGCAGAACCTTCTTGAAGCCTGTCTTGCGCATATAGTCGCGCAGGCCCAACACCATGACGCGATAGTCTTGCTCATACTCCGATGGCAATTGGACCTTTGGGCCATCCGCAATGCGCCACCCGTCGGCGTTCCGCTCAAGGTCGATATGCGCGATTTCAGCGTCAAAGGTCGGCATCTGGAATGCCAGCTTGCCGCTGGGGTTCAGGCCAAAGCTGGCACCGTCAAACACCTGATCATCCTGACCGCCAACCATGTTCAGATAGATGAGCGGCAGTTCAGTTTCGATCACGCGGGCGACCATATTGTTCAACCGCGTCTCGAACTTACCGCGATAATAGGGCGAACCGTTGGGCACCAGCAGAAACTCAGCCCCGGTTTCGGCCAAGGTTTCGGCCACATCGGGGTGCCATGCGTCCTCGCAGATCGGGCTGCCAATACGGGTATTCCCCACAGAATAAGGGCCGCCCAGTGGGCCGCTGTCGAAAATGCGGACTTCGTCGAACACAGTCTCATTCGGCAGTTCGTGCTTTAGAACCCGGCTGGCGATCTTGCCACCTTTTAGGATCAGATAGGCGTTATACAGCTCTGCCCCCTCGACCCAGGGCGCACCGATGGCCAATGCGGGGCCGTCGGCACAATCTGCCGCCAGCGCCTCGATATGGGTCATGACATCCAGTTGAAAGGCGCGCTTCATCACCAAATCTTGGGCGTTATAGCCGGTAATGAACATTTCGGGCAGCGCCACCATATCGGCACCCGCCGCCTTGCCCTGTTCCCATGCATCCCGGGCAAGTGCAGCATTGCCCGCCAAATCCCCAACGGTTGGGTTTAATTGTCCCAGCGTGATGCGAAAACGCGATGTCATGTGGCAGTCCTTCGATAATCTACGCGAAGGATGTAGCAGATCACGCGCCAAGGGAAAGGCCAAGCACCGCCGCTGTCTGCAAAAGACGATTGCCCCCTTGATGGCCATTGCTTAGTCTCAACGCTAACAAAAGCACCGTTGATGATCTGGTGCTCCTTTAGCCGAAAGCTGTGCCATGTCCCGATTGCCCTTTATGTCCCTCGCTTTGTGTCTCAGCTTGCTGCCGTTTTCAGTCTCTGCTCAAGACGGGTCAGTGCTAAGCAAGCAATATGACGATGGTGGCGTCTACGAGGGGACATTTCGCGGCGGCGTCCAGCATGGCACAGGGACGTATACGCTCCCCAATGGCTATGAATATTCCGGTGAATGGGTCGATGGCGAGATCAAAGGGGCCGGCACGGCGCGTTTTCCCAATGGATCGATCTACGAGGGCAGCTTTGCCAAAGGCAAACCCGACGGCGTCGGCAAAATCACCTTTGCAGATGGCGGCACCTATGAGGGCGAATGGCAAGGCGGCGCGATCATGGGTCAGGGCATCGCGATCTATGCCAATGGCGTGCGGTACGAGGGCGCGTTTCGCAATGCGAAACATCACGGCAAGGGCGTGATGCAATCCCCCGGCGGCTACGAGTATCAAGGCGACTGGGCGGACGGGGCCAAGCAGGGCATCGGCAAGATCACCTATCCTGATGGCGCGATATATGATGGCGAAATCAAAGACGGTGAACGCAATGGAACCGGCACGCTGACCATGCCCGACGGGCTGGTCTATGTGGGGCCTTGGAAAGACGGGCAAATCGACGGTACCGGCACATTGACCCAGCCAAATGGTGACATTTACGAGGGTGATCTGGTAGCTGGGCAACGTCAGGGTATGGGCAAGGTAACCTATGCCAACGGCGACACCTACGAGGGGCAGTTCAAGGATGACCGCCGCGACGGGCAAGGCACGTTCACCGGCACCGACGGCTATGTCTATGCCGGCGCATGGGTGGCTGGCCAGATCGAAGGGACAGGTCAGGTCACCTATCCCGACGGGTCCGTATATGCCGGTGATTTCCGTGATGACCTGGCCGATGGGCAGGGCAAGATCACCTATCCGGACGGCTCCAGCTATGACGGGTCATGGGCCGCAGGCGTGATCGAAGGGCGCGGCACAGCGACTTATCCCAACGGCATTGTCTACGAGGGCGATTTCAAGAATGCGCGCAATGACGGCACAGGCACCATGACCTATGCCGATGGCTACCGTTACGAGGGCGACTGGAAAGACGGCCAACGCCACGGTACCGGCAAAGCGACCTATCCCGACGGTACAGTCTACGAGGGTTCATTTGCCAACGGCAAACGCGATGGCACGGGCAAGATTACCATGACCGATGGCTTCACCTACGACGGCGAATGGTCAGACGGCATGATGTCAGGCCAAGGCGTGGCAACCTATGCAAATGGCGATGTCTATGAAGGTACGTTTGAGGACGGTAAACGCCAAGGGACCGGCACCATGCGCTATGCCACAGGCGAGGAAGCCTCGGGCACTTGGGTTAACGGCGCGCTTTCAGAATGATTGCCGTTATATTCGAAGCGTTCCCCTATGCTGAAAAGCGCAGCGACTATCTGGGTTAAAAACCTTGTCCGCCTTCTCTGGCTCTTAAATATCCCCGCGCGGAGCGCATTCAAACCGCAGACACAGGCGGGCCGCTCTCTGTGTCACCAAGGAACCGGCTTACCGGCCCAGTCAAAGAAGCGCCCGGTGTCCTTCGTTCCCAACCCATCCAGAACACCCAGTATATTTTCTGCAGCTTCCGACGCCTCCACCGCCGGATGGCGGGCAAGGTATTTTTCGGTGAACGGCGTTTTGACTGTGCCGGGGTGCAGCGCCACGCAAATGCTGTGCTTGTGACTGCGCGCCAACTCTATTGCGCCGGTTCGGATGATTTGGTTCAGGGCGGCTTTGGCACTGCGATAGCTGACCCAACCGCCAATCTTGTTATCGCCGATTGACCCGACCCGCGCGGACAATACCGCAAACACGCCGCGCCCGTCGCGGGGCAACAAATCATGCGCATGTCGCAACACCAACGCAGGGCCGACAGCATTCAGGGCAAACTGATCCATCATTGCCTTTTGGCTGATGGACTTGATCGATTTCTCAGGCACTGCCCCGTCGATCTCAAGCGCGCCGGAAGCGACCAAGACAACATCAAATGGGCCGTCCAAGCCGCCGATATGCTTCTGCACACTCGCTTCATCGGTCAGGTCCAAACCGTCTTGCGACCGCGATAACCCGGTCACATGATCACCGCGTGACGCATACGCTGCGGCCAGCGCTGATCCGACCCCGCCGGACGCACCTACTATCAAAATCCGTTTCATCAACATGATGTAGCGGGGGTGCGTCTCTAATCAACAGCGGCCCCTCGCACCCGGCTTGCACAATCCCAAAAAATGCTTCCCATTTGTGTTTGCACCAGTATAACGTGCCCCATGACTTATGCTGATCATACACCGACCCTGCTGCGCGTTCCTGCGCTGTCGCTGTGTGCAAACCTACTCCTGCTAATCCGCCTCTGAGCGTGCCATCCGGCGCGCCCGCTCAGAGGGATGTGCAGCGCGCCAAGGATTGAAAAGCAGAATGAAAGAACCCAACACATGACCGATACGACAAAACAAGACCGCGTCTTGATCTTTGACACGACGTTGCGCGATGGCGAACAATCGCCCGGTGCCACAATGACCCACGCCGAAAAAATCGAGATCGCCGGTCTGCTGGACGAAATGGGCGTCGATATCATCGAGGCCGGTTTTCCCATCGCCTCGGAAGGTGACTTTGCCGCCGTCAGCGAGATTGCCCGTCTGTCGAAAAATTCCGTGATCTGCGGGCTGGCACGCGCGCAGTTCGGCGATATTGACCGCTGCTGGGAGGCCGTGAAACACGCAGCCCAACCGCGCATTCACACCTTTATCGGCACCTCGCCGCTGCACCGCGCCATTCCGAACCTTACCATGGATGAAATGGCCGACCGGATTCACGAAACGGTCACCCATGCACGCAACCTGTGTGACAACGTGCAATGGTCGCCAATGGACGCCACCCGGACCGAGCTTGATTATCTGTACCGCACCGTCGAAATCGCGATCAAGGCCGGGGCGACCACGATCAATATCCCCGACACCGTCGGCTATACCGCCCCGCGTGAAAGCGCCGATTTGATCCGCAAGCTGCTCGAAAATGTGCCCGGCGCGGACGAGATCATCTTTGCAACCCATTGCCACAACGACCTTGGCATGGCGACCGCCAACAGCCTTGCCGCGGTCGAGGCAGGCGCACGTCAGATCGAGTGTACGATCAACGGTTTGGGCGAACGCGCGGGCAACACCGCACTGGAAGAGGTCGTGATGGCCATGAAGGTGCGCAATGACATTATGCCGTTCCAAACCCAGGTGGACAGCACCAAGCTGATGAACATCTCGCGCCGCGTTGCGACCGTGTCCGGCTTTGCCGTCCAGTTCAACAAGGCCATCGTTGGCAAGAATGCTTTTGCCCACGAAAGCGGCATCCACCAAGACGGTATGCTGAAAAACGCCGAGACGTTTGAGATCATGCGCCCCGAAGATGTGGGCCTGACCGAAACCAATATCGTCATGGGCAAGCATTCGGGTCGCGCCGCGTTGCGGTCCAAGCTCGAAAACCTTGGCTATGAATTGGGCGACAACCAGTTGAAAGACGTGTTTGTCCGGTTCAAGGAACTCGCCGATCGTAAAAAGGAAATCTACGACGATGACCTGATTGCCTTGATGCGCACGGCAACGGACCCTGAAAGCGACCGGATCAAGCTGAAGTCGATGCATGTGGTTTGCGGCACCGATGGCCCGAACGTGGCCAAAATGACGTTGATCGTGGATGGCGAAGAACAAAGCACCGAACAGACCGGCGACGGCCCCGTCGATGCGTCGTTCAAATGTATCAAGGCGCTGGTGGACCATTCCGCCCGCCTGCAACTGTACCAAGTGCATGCCGTCACCGAAGGGACCGACGCGCAGGCAACCGTGTCTGTCCGGCTTGAGGAAGACGGTCGCATTGTGACCGGGCAGGCCGCCAACACGGATACGGTCGTCAGTTCGGCCCAAGCCTATATTCACGCGCTCAACCGTCTGTTGGTGCGCCGCGAAAAAGGCGGCACCGACAAACGCGAGATCAGCTACAAAGACGCTGGTTGATGGGACAAGGCAGGGTTTCGACCCTGCCTTTTTTCTTGGGCTACCTTTAGCCTTTCCCCCATGATCTATGGCGCGGGGGTGAACGAGGCCCAGACGGATCGCCTGAACCCGCCTCGATTTAAGAACCCTGCTCGCAAAACCGCAGGCGATTGCCGAACGGGTCATGGACTTGCATCTGTAGCCCCCATGGCAGCTTTTCCAGCTTCGGACGATTGAAGACATAGTTTTTATCTGACAATTCACGGTGCAATGCGCGCAGGTTCGTTGTGGGGATAAACGCATTCGATCCTGGGCTGGCATCCCCGTGATGCTCTGACAGATGAAGTTGCAGGCCTTCACGCTCTACCGCCATGTAAAGAGGCAGGTCAGCAGTATGCCGATGCTCGAACGCGACCTCAAACCCCAGAAACTCACAATAGAATTCTCGGGCCTTGGCCTCGTCAAATATCCGCAAGATTGGACTGCATCCTGTGAATTCAATCTCTTTTGGAGCAGTCACCGATAGTGTCGCAGTCGCCGTGTTCCAATCGGGAAAGCCAAGGCTTTTGGCGACGAGTTCGAGGGCTGTTGCGTGTGAAATATCAGTGTTTTCCACGGCAAGGGCTGCACGCAGTTTTCTGGCCATTGATTTGACCTGATCTGAACTGAACATTGTGTTCTCCATACCAGCGTATCTACAGCGGCGCGCGCGTTACCGACCGTACGCTGGTCGGAAATTGGAGTTTAGACTAAAGCGACTTTCACCGTTCCCGAAGGATGCGCGCGGCAGGTAACACAAAACCATCCCCAACATCGCCAATTTCAGATCGTGGTCAAGATCGGTTGCTTGAATTTCCACAAAATTGATGGGGCACCCTGAACCGCAAAATCTACCGAGCGGCTTGCGGACACCCCGTTTTTCATCAGTACGGATTTTTAGGCGACCGGTCGTCCGACAGAGACCTTTGGGACCGCTCGACGATCATGACTGTCGCATCGGCCAGGTGTTGACGCTCAATGTGGTGATCGCCCCGCGCGACGCGCAATTTATGGGCTTCTAGCATAACCTCGGCATGGGATGATCCGCGCGGCGGGATAAAGGTATAGCAGGCCAGTTCGATCAGAAATCCCAGCGGGTCCTTGAAATAGATCGAATGCATAAAGCCGCGATCCTTGATGCCGGAATTCCCGATGCCGCGCTCTTTCAAACGCTCAAGCACTTGGTCGAACATGGCGCGATCCACCTCGAACGCGAGATGATGCACACAGCCCGCGTCGGTCGGGGTCCGGCTGTGAACGGGTTTGCGGCTCTCGTTGGTGAAAATGGTGATCAAGCGGCCATCGCCGGGATCGAAATACAGATGTCCCTCGTTCGGGTCGTCGAGATTGGGTTGATCAAATATAAAGGGCATGCCCAACAGCCCTTCCCAAAAGTCGATGCTCGTCTGGCGGTCCGCGCCCATCAACGTGATATGGTGAACGCCTAAAACTTGAATCTTTTGCATTTTTTCTTTCCCGATATTGTCCCTTTGCGGAAAATATAGCGTAGTGGCGGCATCATGCCACCAAGAGAGTCAATCCCCCTTTCGTCTGGGGGCACATCATCCTATACAACCATACGGTCGGTCTCTGATCAGAGTTCAGAGGCGTTGGCCCAAAACGATTTTTTGCAAGGTTCTGCTGCTCATGTCGATATTTGATAAATTCCGTGGTTTGTTCTCGTCCGATATGGCCATCGACCTTGGGACGGCAAACACCTTGGTCTATGTCAAAGGCAAGGGCATCGTTTTGTCGGAACCGTCGGTTGTGGCGTATCACGTCAAAGACGGCGTTAAAAAAGTTCTGGCTGTGGGCGAAGACGCCAAGCTGATGCTGGGCCGGACGCCGGGCAGCATCGAAGCGATCCGCCCCATGCGCGAAGGTGTCATTGCCGACTTTGATACCGCCGAGGAAATGATCAAACATTTCATCCGCAAAGTGCATAAACGCTCGACCTTTTCAAAGCCCAAAATCATTGTCTGCGTCCCCCACGGTGCGACCCCCGTTGAAAAACGTGCGATCCGTCAGTCGGTTCTGTCGGCTGGTGCGCGCCGCGCGGGTCTGATCGCAGAACCCATCGCCGCTGCCATCGGTGCGGGCATGCCGATCACCGATCCAACCGGCAACATGGTCGTTGATATCGGCGGTGGTACAACCGAAGTTGCGGTTCTGTCGCTGGGCGATATCGTTTACGCGCGTTCCGTGCGCGTGGGTGGTGACCGTATGGACGAGGCGATCATCAGCTATCTGCGCCGTCAGCAAAACCTGCTGGTGGGTGAAACAACGGCCGAGCGGATCAAGACATCGATTGGTACCGCACGGATGCCCGATGACGGACGCGGCACATCAATGCAAATCCGCGGGCGCGACCTGTTAAACGGTGTCCCCAAGGAAATCGAAGTGACCCAAGCCCAAATCGCCGAAGCCCTGGCCGAACCCGTGCAGCAAATCTGCGAAGCGGTGATGACCGCGCTTGAAACCACCCCGCCTGACCTTGCCGCCGATATTGTCGATCGCGGTGTGATGCTGACAGGTGGTGGCGCGTTGCTGGGTGATCTGGATCTGGCGCTGCGTGAGCAGACAGGTCTGGCCATTTCCGTGGCCGATGAGCCGCTGAACTGCGTGGCATTGGGCACCGGCAAGGCATTGGAATACGAAAAACAATTGCGCCACGCCATCGACTACGACAGCTAAATCAGGCACACTTTACCAAAGCCCGATCAGCGGCAGGACGGCCCTGCCCTAAAGGCAGGGAACACGTCACGTCATGGCTACAGACAAATCCTCATCCAACGATTTTGGCCGGCCTTTGCGGCGGATCATGTTGGCTGTGCTGATGTTGTTGCTGTTGGGTGTGTTCCTGCTGTGGCGCATCGATAGCCCGCGCGTCGAACGGTTTCGCGCGCAAATCACAGATCGCCTCGTGCCCAATCTGGATTGGGCCATGGCCCCTGTAACCGGAACAATCAACCTGCTGCGCGACTATCAAAGCTATCAACGGCTTACCGTGCAAAATCAGGAACTGCGGTCCGAGTTGCGCAAGATGCAGACATGGAAGGAAGCAGCGCTTCAGCTTGAACAGGAAAATGCACGGCTGCTGGACCTGAACAAGGTGCGGCTTGATCCGCGTCTGACCTATATCACCGGCGTGGTACTTGCGGATTCCGGATCACCGTTTCGCCAATCCGTCTTGCTGAATGTCGGATCAAGAGACGGCATTGTCGAAGGCTGGGCCACGGTGGATGGCATCGGCCTTGTGGGCAGGATTTCTGGCGTCGGAAAAGACACGGCGCGGGTTATTTTGGTCACCGACACGTCCAGCCGCATCCCCGCGACCATCCAGCCATCGGGCCAGCGTGCGATTATTGCGGGCGATAACTCCTCTGCGCCGCCGATTGATTTTCTGGAAAACCCCGATCTTGTCCGCCCCGGTGACCGTGTGATCAGCTCGGGCGATGGCGGGGTCTTTCCTGCTGGCCTGTTGATCGGTCAGGTCGCCGCAGACCCCGGTGGCCGTCTGCGTGTGCGGCTGGCTGCTGATTTTGAACGGCTGGAATTTCTGCGCGTATTGCGCGGTCACAGCGTCGAAACGGTGACCGAGGGCGCGTCGATCATACTGGACCAAACACCCGCCCCGGCACCAACCACCCCCGAGGCGCTTGGCGAATAATGGACACGCAATCGCCCCTTCGCCTGTGGATGATGCGCGCGGTGTTTCTGATGCTGGCGATGACGTTGCTGTTTTTCCACCTGTTGCCGATTGAGACACAGCCCGTGGCCCTGTTTCAAGTCGACCTGCTGCCGCCACTGGCCACTATCGACCCCGCAGAGGCGCGATTGCGCAACCTGCTGAACCAAGGCAATGCACGCTACATGGTCGCGCCTGATCTGCTGATTGCGTTTGCTTTTGCATGGTCTGTGCGGCGGCCTGAATATGTGCCCGCGGTTCTGCTATGCGCGGTATTTTTGCTAACTGATTTATTACTTCAACGCCCACCGGGCCTTTGGGCCTTGCTGGCATTGGTTGCTTGCGAAAACCTGAAGGTACGCGGGCGATCCTTGCGTGACAGCAGCTTCGGGCCTGAATGGTTTGCCGTGACATTATGGCTCGTCGCTATTTTGCTGCTGAACCGCCTTGTGCTAGTATTGGTATTGGTCCCCCGGCCTGATCTCAAGCTCAGCTTGATCGAATTAGGACTGACGATTTTGGTCTATCCTGTTGTCGTTTTGATCACCCATCTGCTTATGGGGGTCCGCAAGGCCACACCGGGTGACTTTGACAGTACCGGCAGCCGCGCATGAGGAGACGGGGATGAGACGCAGCAGGGCTGAAACAGACGCAAGCCAAACCAAGCTAAGCCGCCGTGCAGCGCTGCTGGGTGGCGTGCAACTGCTGTTCATGGGCGGTCTTGCCGCGCGCATGAACTATCTGCAGGTCGATCAGGCCGATCAATACCTGTTGCTGGCCGAAGAAAACCGCATCAACATCCGCCTGATCCCGCCCACACGCGGCGAAATTTTTGACCGCAACGGCGTACAGCTTGCCCAAAATATCCCGTCCTACCGCATCGTCATGGTCCGCGAGGAAGCAGGAGACGTCGAAGAGGTCATGCACCGTCTGGCCAAAGTGATCGGCCTTGATCCCGAAGCGCGGGACCGCGCCATTGCCGAAGTGAAAGCCGCCGAACGGTTCTTGCCTGTCACGGTCGCCGATAACGTCACTTGGGATGAACTAAGCCGCGTTTCCGTGAATGCGCCCGCGCTGCCCGGCGTCAGCCCCGAGGTCGGCCTGACGCGCGTCTATCCGCGTGGGTCCGACTTTGCCCATATTGTAGGGCGCGTTGGCCGCGTAAGTAAGGCAGATATCGACGCGCAGGAAACCCCGGATGCTGTGTTGCGCATCCCGCGTTTCCAAATTGGTCGCATCAACGTCGAGGCCCGCGAGGAAGGGTTGCTGCGCGGTGTCGCTGGCACCAAACAGGTCGAGGTGAACGCCACAGGCCGCGTGATGCGCGAGCTGTCCCGCCGCGAGGGGCAATCGGGTGCCGACATTCAACTGACCATCGATTCCAAACTGCAAAACTATGTTCAGGCGCGATTGGGTACAGAAAGCGCCGCGGTGGTCATTATCGATTGTGAAAATGGTGATTTGATCGCGAACGCGTCCTCGCCCAGCTATGATCCAAACCTGTTCATCGGGGGAATTTCATCGGCGGATTATGATCCGATGCTGGAGTCAAAATTCCGCCCTTTGGTCAACAAGACGGTTCAAGGCACCTACCCTCCCGGATCAACCTATAAAATGGTCGTGGCCATGGCCGCGTTGGAAGAAGGCATCATTGGCCCCGATGACACCGTCTATTGCCCCGGCCATGTCGAGGTTGGCGGGCGCAAGTTCCACTGTTGGAAACGCGCCGGCCACGGTTGGATGGATCTGGAAAACTCGCTCAAGCAGTCTTGCGATGTGTATTATTACGACCTTGCCCTAAAAGTCGGGATCGAAAAAATATCGGCAATGGCAAAACGATTTGGTCTGGGTATCCGCCACGATTTACCCCTGTCGTCGGTCGCGTCCGGTCTGGCCCCGACAAAAGCCTGGAAACGCGAAACACGCGATGCGGAATGGGTGATTGGTGATACGGTAAATGCGTCGATTGGCCAAGGTTTCACGCTCAGCTCGCCGCTGCAATTGGCGGTGATGACGGCACGTTTGGCCACCAACCGCATGGTCACGCCACGCCTGATCAAATCCATCGACGGGATCGAACAGCCATCAGGCGCGGGCGAGCCTTTGGGGATGAACGAAAACAACCTGCGCAAGATCCGCAAAGGAATGCATGTCGTCGTCAACGATCGACGGGGCACGGGATACCGGTCACGTATCATCGCAGAAGAGATGCGCATGGCAGGCAAAACCGGCACCAGCCAAGTGCGCAGCATCACCACCGCAGAACGCGCGCGTGGTGTCAGCCGCAACGAAGACCTGCCTTGGGAACGGCGCGACCACGCGCTGTTCGTCGCCTTTGCCCCGTCTGACAAGCCGCGCTATGCCGTGTCGGTTCTGGTGGAACATGGCGGAGGCGGTTCAACAGCCGCTGCGCCAATTGCGCGCGACGTGCTTTTGCAGGCGCTTTATGGTGGCGAGCCGCCCCTTGAGGCCTATCCAACAGCCGACAGGGACCGCATTGCAGAACAACAAAAGGAACTGCGCGACGTCCAACCCCAAGCCACGATCAAAGGTAAAGATCAGGCATGAGTTATCTTGAATATAACGTCAAACACGTCCCCACCGGGTTCAAAAAAATCCTGCATCTGAACTGGCCACTGACGGTCTTGCTGATTGCTGTATCCGGTGTCGGCTTCCTGATGCTGTATTCGGTCGCTGGCGGCAGTTTTATGCCTTGGGCAGAACCACAAATGAAACGCTTTGCCCTTGGGCTGGGGTTGATGATTGCCGTGGGGATGGTGCCGATCTGGCTATGGCGCAACCTTGCTGGTGTTGCCTATCTCGGGACAGTCGTATTACTGATTGCAGTCGAACTTTTCGGTTCTGTCGGCATGGGCGCGCAGCGCTGGATTGAGCTGGGTTCTTTTCGCCTGCAACCATCAGAACTTATGAAGATCACCTTGGTGATGATGCTGGCGGCCTATTACGACTGGCTGCCCGCCAAGAAAACGTCGCGACCCATCTGGGTGTTGCTGCCCATAACCATGATCCTTGTGCCCACAGCGTTGGTGCTGAAACAGCCCGACCTTGGGACTGCGCTGTTGCTGATGTGCGCGGGCGGGGGGCTGATGTTTCTGGCTGGCGTGCACTGGGCCTATTTCGCCGTGGTCCTCTCCGCGGGCATCGGTCTGATCACCGCAGTTTTCCAATCGCGCGGCACCCCTTGGCAGTTGCTAAAAGACTATCAGTTCCGGCGCATCGATACCTTTATTGATCCCAGCACCGATCCCCTGGGCGCAGGGTATCATATCACCCAATCCAAAATTGCGCTTGGGTCCGGCGGCTGGACAGGGCGCGGATTTATGCAAGGGACGCAATCGCGCCTGAATTTCCTGCCGGAAAAACACACCGATTTCATCTTTACCACCCTGGCCGAGGAATTCGGTTTTATCGGCGGCGTCTCGCTCCTCGGCCTTTACGCGTTGATTATTGTGTTCTGCATTACCGCAGCCGTGATCAACAAGGATCGGTTCTCCTCCCTGCTTACGCTTGGCATCGCACTGAACTTCTTTTTGTTCTTTGCGGTCAATATGTCGATGGTCATGGGCATGGCCCCGGTCGTGGGCGTGCCCTTACCGCTTGTCAGCTATGGTGGATCGGCCATGCTGGTTCTCTTGCTGGCTTTCGGGCTGGTTCAATCTGCACATGTTCACCGCCCAAGGTAGGTCTCTATGCCCCTCAATATTCTATTTGCCGCCCGCACCGAACGCTGGGCCACCTACGAACAACCCCTGCGCAAGGCCCTGCATGATGCGGGGATTACCGCCAATCTCAGCACCGATATTGCCCCTTCCGAGGTTGATTATATCGTCTATGCCCCCAACAGCCACTTGCAGGATTTCACCCCCTACACACGCGCCAAAGCCGTGCTAAACCTATGGGCCGGGGTCGAACAGATCACAGGCAACAAAACCCTGAACATCCCGCTGGCACGTATGGTCGACCCCGGCTTGACCAAGGGGATGGTGGAATGGGTAACCGGACATGTGATGCGCTATCACCTTGGGCTGGATATCGACATTCTGAACACTGGCACCGACTGGACACCGCGCACGCCCCCGCTGGCACAAGAGCGTAAGGTCGGTATGCTTGGCATGGGTGCTTTGGGCACCGAGGCGGCCAAAACGCTAGCCAGCCTCGGCTTTGATATGGCGGGCTGGTCGCGTAGCCCCAAAAACGAACCTGGGATAAAATGTTTCGACGGCCAAGACGGCTTGCAGGATATTCTGACCCGCAGTGAAATACTGGTGCTCTTGCTGCCCGACACCCCCGCAACCGAAAACACAATCGACCAAGCGGCACTGGCAAAAATGCCAAGGGGGTCGTATATCATCAACCCCGGCCGCGGGCCGCTGATTGACGATGACGCCCTGATCAGCGCACTTGATAGCGGCCAGATCGCGCATGCCACCCTAGACGTTTTCCGAACCGAACCTCTGCCCGCACAACACCCCTATTGGGCACATCCCAATGTCACCGTCACCCCCCACATCGCCGCGGAAACACGCGCCGTGACAGCATCACAAATGATCGTCCAGAACATCCAACGCGGCGAAACCGGCAAGCCCTTTTTGCATCTGGTCGATCGCACCTTAGGCTACTGAACCCGCCCGCCTTGGGGTCGGAATTTGAGTTTATTTGGCAAAATGAAATCAGCGCGGTTTGCCTGTTATTTCATTTTGCCTTTAAACTCTCGCCGAAGGCGAAAAAGTTCTTTTCAAGCCGCGATAAGCCCACGCCCTTTCAGCAATGCCTCTACACCGGGCAAGCGCCCTCTGAACGCCTTATACAATTCCGCCGCGTCCTGACTGCCTCCGGTGGAAAGGATATGCGCCTCAAGCGCCTTTGCCTTTTCGGGGTCAAAAGCGCCACCTGCCTCTTCGAAAGCCTCAAACGCATCCGCATCCATGACCTCTGACCACATATAACTGTAGTAGCCGCTGGAGTAGCCATCCCCCGAAAAGACATGGGCAAATTGCGGCGTCGCGTGGCGCATGGTGATCGCAGCGGGCATGCCTAAGTCGGCCAGGACTTGCGCTTGCTTGGTCATCGGATCGCTGGGCGCAGGACCATCATGGAATTCCAGATCAACCAAGGCCGACGCCACATATTCGACCGTAGCGAATCCCATGCCAAAGTTGGCAGCCCCCAGAACTTTATCCAACATCTCTTTTGGCATCGGCTCGCCCGTCTTGGCGTGGGTCGCAAATTCGCCCAGCACTTCTGGAACGTCCAACCAATGCTCGTAAAGCTGGCTTGGCAGTTCCACAAAATCACGGGCGACCGACGTGCCGCTCACCGATTCGTAGGTCACATCCGATAACATCTGATGCAAAGCATGGCCAAACTCGTGGAACAAGGTCCGCGCATCATCATAAGACAACAACGCAGGCGAGCCTTTGGCGAAGTTGCAGACATTGATCACAATCGGCGATTGCTCTAACGGAAACTTGGCCTGCGCCCGCATGGCAGAACACCATGCACCCGACCGCTTTGATCCACGCGCAAAATAATCCCCGATGAACACGGCGACGTGCTTGCCGTCTCGTGTCACCTCCCACGCGCGGCAATCAGGATGATAAAGTGGCACATCAAGGGGTGCGAATTCGAGAGAGAACAAACGCGTGGCGCAGCTAAAGGCCGCGTCAATCATCCGGTCCAGCTGGAAATACGGTTTCAACGCGGCCTCGTCGAGATCATGCTCGGCCATGCGCTGCTTTTCCGCATAATACCGCCAGTCCCACGGGGCCAGATCGCCGTTCACGCCATCTGCGTGCATGATGTCCGTCAACACCGCGCCGTCGGCTTCGGCCTGCGCTTTGGCGGGCTCCCACACGTCCATCAACAGTTGACGCACGGCCTCAGGCGTCTTGGCCATTTCAGTTTCCAGCTTGAAGGCTGCAAAATTCTTGTACCCAAGCAGGTTGGCGCGTTCTTCACGCAAGGCCAGTGTTTCGGCTGCAATAGCACGGTTATCCGTTTCGCCATCATTGGCCCCACGCGCCTGCCACGCCAGAAACGCCTTTTCGCGCAGATCGCGGCGGGGTGAAAACTGCAGGAATGGAACAATCAGCGACCGCGACAGGGTAATAACCGGCCCGCCTGCGTCTTTCTCCACACCAGCGTTGCGGGCGGCATCAATGACAAACTCGGGCAGCCCCTCAAGGTCGGCTTCCTCAAGTTTCATGAACCATGACCGTTCATCCGCCAAAAGGTTCTGCGTAAACTGCGTGCCAAGAACCGCTAGCCGTCCCTTGATTTCTTTCATCCGTGCGTCTTGCGCACCTTCCAATGCAGCACCGGACCGCACAAACCCGCGGTGCGTCAGCATCAGCACGCGGGATTGTTCTGGCGTCAAATCAAAACTGTCCCGTTTTTTCCAAACCTCAGCCACCCGCGCGAACAATGCCTTGTTGCTGGATATCTCAGAAAAATGCGCCGCCAAAAGGGGGGAGAACTTGCGCTGCAACTCTTCCCGGGCCGGGTTGCTGTCCGCGCCAGCCACGGTGAAAAACACGCCCAATACGCGGTCAAGCTGCCGACCTGCCTGTTCCAGCGCCTCGATCGTATTGCCGAATGTGGGTGCGGCATCACTGTTGGCAATCGCATCAATCTCCTTGCGATGTGCGGCCAGCGCCTGATCCAGCGCTGGCTGAAAATTATCATCGGAAATCTTGTCGAACGGGGCCAATTCGAACGGCGTGTTCCAGTCCTGAAGCAAGGGGTTTGTCATGGTGTTCTCCTTTGCCATTACAGGTAAGGTTCACGCCGACCGGTTGCAATCACCTGTGTGATATCCGCGTCAAATCAGCGGCTAAAGGCGAGGGTTTCGCCGCGACACTCGCCCCCATCATCCTTCAGGGCCGGATATAGGCGAACCCGTCTTCCTGCAATTCGATCAACCGGACAACACCCGATGGCACAACATTAGCCTCGGACAGCAAAACCACGTCATGGCCGGACTTTTTCTTCATACCGGCCATCGTATTGGCGCAAGCTGAAAAGCTGATGTTATCCAGTTCAAGCGACATCGCGGAAACACGCTGGGCGACCGGGCTTTTGTCGGCGATCAACATGTTCAAACCGGGGCCATAGGTCACCATTTCGATGGTGACAGTGTCGCCTTGGCTTTCATAATAACGGGCAAGGTTGCTGGCATTATTCAGCGCCATATTCATCACCTGAGGGTCGTTTTCATCAACGTGAATGGCAACTTTATGCGCTACGCCTTCGGCGAAGGCCGCCAGCGGAGCCAATGCCAATGCGGCGGCAAGTACGAATCGTTTCATGGGTTTCTCCTCCTTCTAAATTGGGACCAGTCTAACGCGTTTTTTGAACGCGGCGGTTTTTATGAGACGTCGCCGCAAACCGGACAATCATCGCGCTTGCTGACGCCGATCACACGGTTTTCACCATAGAGCGCATCATAGATCACCATCTGGCCGCGCAGCGGCGCACCCGCCCCCGTAATGACCTTGATCGCTTCGACCGCCATCATCGAACCGATAACACCGGGCAACGGGCCAATCACCCCGGCCTGCGCGCAAGACGGGGCCAGATGTGCGGCGGGGGCTTGCGGAAACACACATTGATAACATGGCGCGCCTTTGGCCGGATCAAACACACTTAGCTGCCCCTCCCATTGGCTCAGCGCGCCCGAGATCAGCGGAACGCCCGCAGCGACACAGGCGCGGTTGACCAAATAGCGCGTCTCGAAATTATCGGTCCCATCCAGAACGATGTCATATTCCGCGACAAGGGTCTCGGCGATCTCTTCGTCCAACCGACGATGATATGGGCGGATTGTGACGAAGGGGTTCTGTGCCTCAAGCGCCATCTGCGCCGAAAAGACCTTGGCCATGCCAATGTTTTTATCTGTGTGAATGACCTGGCGTTGCAGGTTTGCATTTTCGACAATGTCATCATCGATCACGCCGATCGTGCCCACACCCGCCGCCGCTAGATATTGCAGCACAGGCGCGCCCAGACCGCCAGCACCAACGACCAAAACCTTGGCATTCTTCAATGCCTTTTGGCCGCTGCCGCCCACCTCTCTCAGTACAATGTGGCGGGCGTACCGGTTCAGTTCCGTCTCGGAAAATGTGCCTGCGGGTTGGGATGTCGTGTCCCCAACCGGGGCCGCCCGGTTGCGCAGGTATTTCAAGGCCCACCCATAGGCAAAAGCCAAAACAACAAACCCGGTTAGCAACAACCAAGGTGCTGCACTCCCCCCTGTTGCCACCCGCAAGGGGTTCGTCTCTGGCAACAGCAGGTTTATCCCGATCACTGCGCCAAACAACGCGCCTAAAAGCTTCAACCGGGTCTCGCGGGCGCTGCCCATCGCCGCACCGGCACCCCAGATGACCGCAGCAAGGATAACAACCAGCAACATCTATTTCAGCCCTGTCGACCCGAACCCGCCAGCCCCGCGCGTGCTATCGGACAATGTGTCGACCTCAACAGTGGCATAACGTTTCACGTCGGCAATCACGGCCTGCGCAATCCTGTCACCATGCTGGATTTCGAACGGCGCATCGCCAATATAATACAGCCCGACCATCACGACGCCACGATAGTCCTCGTCCACCGTGCCCGGCGCGTTGGGAATCAAAAACCCGTGCTTAAGCGCCAACCCCGATCTTGGCCTGATCTGCATCTCTGTCCCTGCGGGAAGCTCAACATGAAAGCCGGTCGAAATCAGCTTAATCTCACCCTTTGCGAAAACCATAGGGCCGTCAGGCAAGAACGCGCGCAAATCCATCCCTGCCGCGCCGGCCGTGGCATAATCCGGCAAGGGTAAATCCGCATTTCCCGCCACCCGCTTAAACTTAATCTCAGCCATCGTTATCCCTCAAAACATCTGCGCAGCAGCTATTTCCAAATGGTTCTAAATCCTCGCCGAAGGCATAGAATCTTTTACGTCAACGCCTCGGCAATGCGCGCGGCCAGCTTTTTTGCCACTTGATCTTTGCCCATACGCGGCCAATCTTCTGCGCCAGCGTCACTGATCAAGGTTACCGCGTTTTCGCCGCCCCCCATGATCCCGGTGCCCGGTGACACGTCATTCGCAACGATCCAGTCACAGCCTTTGCGCAAACGCTTGGCGGTGGCGTTCTCGATCACATCATTGGTTTCGGCGGCAAAGCCGACAACCAGCTTGGGGCGACCAGATACCATGTGGCTGACCGTCTTCAGGATGTCCGGGTTTTCCGCGAACTCAAGCACCGGCAAACCGTCTTTTGACTTTTTCAGCTTGCGGTCGCTTGCCGTGGTGACGCGCCAATCCGCTACGGCGGCGGCAAAAACACCAGCGTCGGCGGGCAACGCCGCATCCACGGCTTCTTGCATCTGCAGGGCGGTTTCGACGGGTACGACCTCGACCCCGCTTGGGGGCGGCACATCGGCAGGGCCGGTGATAAACACCACATCCGCCCCCAACGCAGCCAGCGCACTGGCGATGGCCGACCCTTGCGCGCCAGAGGACCGGTTTGCGATATAGCGCACCGGATCAATCGGTTCATGGGTCGGTCCTGAGGTTACCAGAATGCGCCGGCCTTTTAGGGGCCCATCGTTCAGCTGCGCTTCAATCGCGGCCACGATTTCCAACGGTTCCGACATGCGCCCCGGTCCAAATTCACCACAGGCCATATCGCCATCATTTGGCCCGACAACCGCGATCCCGTCACCGCGCAACGTGGCAAGGTTGCGCTGCGTGGCCGCGTGTTCCCACATGCGCACGTTCATCGCAGGGGCGATCATCACTGGCGTGTCCGTGGCCAGCAAAAGGGTCGAGGCAAGATCATTCGCCATGCCGCCGGCCATCTTGGCCATCAAATCGGCTGTCGCGGGCGCAACCACAACCAGATCGGCGACACGGCTAAGCTGGATATGACCCATCTCAGCCTCATCGCCCAAGTCGAACAAATCGCGGTACAGTTTCTGACCCGCCAATGCCGACACAGACATGGGCGTCACGAATTCTTCGCCAGCGCGGGTAAGAACAGGGGTGACCGTCGCGCCACGCTCGCGCAGGCGGCGGATCAGATCCAGCGATTTGAACGCCGCGATGCCACCACCGATAATCAGCAGAATATGTTTACCAGCCAGCATGTTCGGCCCTCTTTCACACAGTTAGGGTGGACCATAGGCTGCAAGGCCCCGTTCTGCCAGCCCCATCAGAGCTAGTTAAACGCCAAACAAGGGTCTTCACGCTCTGCCGAAGGAGACTGCAGAACCGCATCGAAACGCCCCTTGGGCGCGATACCATCCTCGCCCTGCCCCACCGTGATCACAGCGACATCAGGCCGAACCCGCGCGAGGGTAACAGGCGCGCCCCAATCAGCACGCGCATGGCCATTGCCGGTAATGACGACAACCGGCCCGCCCGTATCATCCAATGCTTCAATCGCGACCTGCGCCAACCGCGCATCCCGAAGGCGTTGCACATCCACCATTGCGGGCAACAATTCCGCCGGCAGCGCGTCACAATGGGCCTTCATCTGCATCGCTTCGCGCTCTGCTTGCTGGTCGGGCTCCAAGGGCGCGTCCAACCCAAACGCCGCGGCCTGCGCGCCAAATGCCGCGACAAGGCCGTCACCCATCGCCTTGCGCGCTGTCTCTCTCGGCACCGCAGCGCCATAGATTTGGGCCTCAGCGCTTGCCGCGAATATCGGATAGTAAATTGCGAAGTCAGGCCAGCCACTATCGTTCCAGCCAAGCGCCTGCTCTAGCGCCGTTTCATCTTCGACAATCTCGCCGTGCACCTTTGCAGCCTGCGCCCCAGTGATCATCTCGTACACAACAGCCTTGGGCGCGAGTTGCGCCACAATATCTGCTTGGATTTCATGATGGGCAGGATTGTCGTGCGTCTCTCCCAAAAAAATAATTTGCGCCGCATGTAATTGCGCGCGCAAATCATCGTTTAAAGGTTGAGCCGAAGCAAAAAATGGCAGTGCCAGAAAAACAGTAAGGTATCGAATCATATCAAGAAGTGATGGACTTCGGCTGACTGTGTTTCAAGCGTTTTGCGCATTTTGCCAAAGGCCGCTGCCTCGAGCTGGCGTACCCGTTCTTTTGACAAACTAAGCTCTTCGCCCAAGCTTTCCAACGTTCTTGGCTGCTCGCGCAGCTTGCGTTCGCGCACAATAAACTGCTCGCGTTCATTCAAGGCGTGCATCGCACCCAACAGCCAATTGCGAAGCGTCGTGATATCGTGGCTTTCCTCGACTTTTTCCGCCGCCTGCGCGCTATCGTCAACCAGCGCGTCAATCCATTCGCGACCTTCGTCTTCGGCGGATTGCGTGGCATTCAGCGAATAATCAGAACCGGACAGGCGGCCCTCCATCATCTCGACATCATGCATCGGTACGCCAATTTCGGTCGAGATCATCTGGCGCAACTGGTGCCCGTCCAGCGTTTCACCAGCCACTTGGGCCTCACGCTCGATCCGGGCCTGAACACGGCGCATATTGAAAAACAGCGATTTTTGCGAAGAAGTCGATCCGGTGCGCACCATCGACCAGTTACGCATAACGTGATCCTGAATGCTCGCCTTGATCCACCAAACCGCATAGGTCGAAAACCGTACGCCGCGATCGGGGTCGAATTTATCGGCGGCTTTCATCAACCCCAGACTTGCCTCTTGAATAAGGTCATTCATCGGCGCGCCATAGCGTTTGAACTTACCCGCCATCGACACGGCCAGCCGCATATAGGCGGTGATCAACCGGTGCAGGGCTTCCTCGTCACGTTGGTCCCGCCAGGCATAGGCCAGCCTTAATTCCGTCTCCGCATCCAAAAGCTCTGCTTTCATTGCGGTACGGGTCAACGAAAATTCACGCGCTTGAGATTGTGCCACAGTAATCACCCCCTGATAGAAGAATTTTGGCTCTTTATTTTATGAACTCCAAAACAGGCCGCTTGGTTCAAATATTTTTAATATTTCTGCGCCCGACCGCTTGAGGACTGGGTCAACTGCGCTAGTGTCCGCCGCATTATCAGGCGTTTTGGGGGCGGCAAAATGACAACGTGGCATTGGGTTCGACACGGGCCGACGCATGAAAAAACCTTTGTCGGATGGCGCGATGTTCCAGCTGATTTGTCTGATCACGCCCAGATCGCACGCCTAAATGCGCATCTGCCACGCGATGCGATCCTTGTGTCATCCGACCTGATCCGCGCCGCAGCAACGGCAGATGTCCTGGCCCACCCTCAGCGCCAGCGCCTGCCCCATGACGAAAAACTACGAGAGATGGATTTCGGCCTGTGGGACGGGATGCACTTCCGCGATGTGTCTGAACAGCACCCCGAACTTAGTCGGGCCTATTGGACGACACCCGGTGATGTCGCCCCCCCGCAAGGCGAAAGCTGGAACGCAGCAGCACAGCGCGTTAACGCCGCGGTGGACCGTTTGAATGCCCTTTACCCAGATGAACACATTATCGCAGTCGCCCATTTCGGGGTCATCCTGACGCAAGTCCAGCGCGCCCTGAACATCACCGCGACAGAGGCATTTTCCCATAAGATCGACAACCTATCCGCCACGCAAATCACAGTGCGCCAAGCTCAGTGGGCCCTAACCCACATCAATCATTCCCCGTGATGGGACGCGTCACATAATAGCATTTGCTCAGATCACGCGGGCGTGGATAGAAACCACCCATGACATATGATCTATATATCGGCGACAAAACCTTCTCCAGCTGGTCCCTGCGCGGCTGGCTGATGCTTGAAAAATTCGACCTGCCCTTCCGCAGCCATATGGTCAGCCTATACGACGGCACCATGGCCCAAGGCATGGCAAAGCTGGCGCCCGCCAAGCTGGTTCCGACCCTCAAAACCCCACAAGGCGAAGTGATTGGTGAAACCCTTGCCATGGCCGAGACATTGGCCGAACGGCATCCGGAGAAAGCGCTTTGGCCAGCAGACCCAGCTGCACGTGCCCGCGCGCGCTGGCTATGTGCGGCGATGACGGCTGGGTTCTCCACCCTGCGCAGCGAATGTCCCATGCAGCTTCGACACGTGAACAAGGGCCTGCCGGTTTCAGACGCACTGACAAAGGACCTCGTGCGCCTGCAAGAGCTGTGGGATTACGCCAGCGATGCATCCGACGGCAAAGGCCCGTGGCTGTTCGGCAGCTACAGCTTGGCCGATGTGTTTTACGCCCCCGTCTGCGCACGCATCATCGGGTATGACTTGCCAGTGTCTCAGTCAGCGCGGGACTACTGCCTTGTCACTCTGAACGATCCTGCTTTCAAAACATGGCGCGCAGAAAGCCTCAAGGTAAGCTATGACCCCGTCCCATACGACATCGATTGCGACACGTCTCCTTGGCCCGTGGCTTGATCCAGCGCCTATTTCATTTTGCAAAATAAACTCAAATTCCGACGCATCCACCGGAGTTAACGCTTCTTAAACTCCCGAGACCTACGCATTAACCAACTTGGCCACCGAAAGGGCCCCTATGGTTTCGCGTGCATATACGGTTGCGTTTCAGGGCGTCGAGGCGCGCATTGTCGAAGTGCAATGCGCCGTCTCTGCCGGTTTGCCCGCATTCTCGATTGTGGGTCTGCCCGACAAAGCGGTGTCAGAGGCCCGCGACCGGGTGCGTGCCGCACTTTCGTCGATGGCGATTGCGCTGCCCAGCAAACGCATCACCATTAACCTAAGCCCTGCCGATCTGCCGAAAGAAGGCAGCCATTTTGACCTGCCCATTGCCCTTGCGCTGCTGTCGGCCATCGACATTTTACCTCAGGATGTGACCCAATCGGTTGTCGCACTGGGCGAGCTGTCGTTGGACGGAACATTGATACCGGTGATCGGCGCATTGCCCGCTGCAATGACGGCAGCCGAACACAACCGCAGCCTTCTATGTCCCGAAGCCTCTGGCGCAGAAGCGGCTTGGGTCGGCAATACCCAAGTGATCGCAGCCGATTCCTTGGGCGCTGTCGTGCGTCATTATACCGGACAGGTGCCGATCCCCCCCGCCGATCCGGGCGAAGTTTCCGCGCCGCACCAAACCAAAGACCTGCGCGACGTCAAAGGGCAGGAACGCGCGAAACGTGCGTTGGAAATCGCTGCCGCAGGGCGTCATCATCTGATGTTTGTGGGCACGCCGGGGTCAGGAAAATCCATGCTGGCCGCGCGGCTTCCATCGATCTTGCCCCCGCTCACCCCGCGCGAGGCATTGAGCACCTCGATGATCCATTCGCTCGCGGGATTGCTGATAGAAGGAGGGATATCGCGCACACGCCCGTTTCGCGAACCGCATCATACCGCGTCGATGGCCGCGATCATCGGCGGCGGGCGGCAGGCCAAACCCGGCGAGGTAAGCTTGGCGCATAATGGCGTCCTGTTCATGGATGAATTTCCCGAATTTCCCCGCATGGTGCTTGAGACGTTGCGCCAACCCGTCGAGACAGGCGAAGTTATGATCGCCCGCGCCAATGCGCATGTGCGATATCCGTGTGAATTCATGCTCGTCGCCGCCGCGAACCCCTGTAAATGCGGATATCTCAGCGACCCTGCGCGCGCTTGCAGCCGCGCTCCCGCCTGCGGCGAGGACTACATGGCCCGCATATCCGGCCCCTTGATGGACAGGTTTGATCTGCGGGTCGATGTGCCCCCCGTCGCTTTTACCGATCTGGATTTGCCCGGCGATAGCGAAGGGTCGGCAGATGTCGCAACACGCGTCGCATCGGCGCGCCAGATCCAAGAGACCCGCTTTACCGATGCACCGGACGCGCATTTGAACGCAGACGCCGAGGGTGATTTATTGGAAAGCATCGCAACACCTGATGCAGATGCCCGCGCGCTATTGCTGCAGGCCGCGGAGCGGTTTCACCTGTCGGCGCGTGGCTATCATCGCGTGTTGCGTGTCGCGCGCACCATCGCAGATTTGGACCAGGCCGAGACCGTCCAAAAACACCATCTGGCCGAGGCGCTTAGCTTTCGGATACCGGCGTCGGCAGCGCTTTGATCCATCCGGCAAGGGTGTCCAAGGTCTGACGGGCCTCGGGCAGAATGTTGTGAAAAAGCGGCCAAACATGCGGCAGATCGTACTCCTCGTGAAAAGAAACATCTACATCGCAGGACTTCAAATGCTGGTTCAACGCGCGCGCATCGTCGCGCAGAATTTCCGTATCACCCACACATAACCACACGGGCGGGGCACCGCGAAAATTGGCGCTTAATGTGTTCAATCGCGCATCAGAGCGATCCGCATCGCCCAAGTACATATCCAGCAACTCCCCCGCACGGTCGGAGGGGAGCACGGCCTCTCGGTCGGCATTTTCAACCACGCTGGCCCCTTGGCGTGTGAAATCCACGAAGGGCGAGAAACCGAAAACGCCACGCGGTGCTGGCAGCTTTTTGGCCAGAATGTCTGACAGCAGACCAAAGGCCAGCCCGCCGCCCGCGCTATCACCGCCAACCACGATATTCTGCGCGCTCACGCCTGACGCAATCACCGCGCGATAGGCGGCTTCCACATCGTCCGCGGCTGTGGGAAACTTGAACTCAGGTGCAAGCCGATAGCGTGGCATCACAACCCGTGCGCCCACCCGCGCCGCCAATTGGCCCAGCATCGCCGCGTGGGTTTCGGGGCTGCCAAAGACAAAACCGCCGCCGTGGATATAGAAAATAACGATGTCGGACGTGACATGCTTTGGCGTCACCGTCAGCACATCAATGTCACCCGGCAATGTCGTCTTCTCAATCGTCGTCCCGCGCGGTGCGTGAAACAGCAGTCGCGCGCTTAGCTCAAGGTTCTGGCGCAGCTTCTGCGGCGTCTTGGCGCGGCGCATCTTGCGCTTTTCCACCAGCCGCAAATAGGTGTTCAGCGCGGGACGTATCAGGCTCATGCGCGGCGCGCTTCAATCGCTTCCCAGATTTTGGCCGCGATGTTGGTGCCGTCAAAACGCTCAAGCTCTTG
Source organism: uncultured Sulfitobacter sp. (assembly GCF_964021855.1). NCBI lineage: Bacteria > Pseudomonadati > Pseudomonadota > Alphaproteobacteria > Rhodobacterales > Roseobacteraceae > Sulfitobacter > uncultured Sulfitobacter sp. Next base: position 793,092 of record NZ_CAXHZD010000001.1, on the reverse strand, counting down.
GATACCGGTTGGCGAGGTGACGTTGATCTCGGTCAGGTAGTCGCCGATCACATCGATGCCGACAAATATCTGGCCTTTTTCCTTGAGCACAGGGCCGATGGCCGCGCAAATCTCAAGGTCGCGGTCGGTCAGGCCGACTTTTTCAGGCCTGCCGCCAACATGCATGTTGGACCGTGTTTCACCCGCTGCGGGGACACGGTTAATCGCGCCCACAGCCTCCCCGTCCACCAAAATCACACGTTTGTCGCCTTTGGACACGGCTGGCAGAAATTTTTGCACGATCAACGGCTCGCGCGAGAAACCGGTAAACAGCTCGTACAGCGATCCAAGGTTGCGGTCGTTTTCGTCAAGCCGGAACACACCGGCCCCGCCATTGCCATACAGCGGCTTTAAGATCACATCGCCATGCTTGGCCTTGAACGCCTTGATCGTATCAAGATCACGCGCAATTGTGGTCGGCGGGATCAGATCGGGAAAATCGAGGCACATCAGTTTTTCCGGGTAATTGCGCACCCAAAACGGATCATTCACAACCAGCGTAGTTTCTTTGATCCGGTCCAAAAGATGCGTCGATGTGATGTAATGCATGTCGAATGGCGGGTCTTGGCGCAGCCAGACCACATCGAAATCTGCCAAATCAACCTCGCGCAGCGGGCCAAGCGTCGCGTGGTCGCCCTGCACGCGCTGAACCGTCAGATCATACCCTTTTGCCGTGATCCGACCCTCTTGAAACGCAAGGTTGTCAGGCAGGTAATAAAAGAGCGTATGCCCACGCGCCTGCGCCTCTTCGGCGATGCGAAAGCTGCTGTCGGCATTGATGTTGACGGCCCCGATCGGGTCCATTTGAAAGGCGATTTTCATACCAGATCTCCGTACTGTTCAACATTAGATGACGCAGCACGGCGCGGGGTGCAATGGGTCAGTCGTGGCCAAACGCGTTTTCGACGATGCGCAACTGCCCGGTTTGGTCGACCAAGGCGACGTCAAATCGCACATTCGTCAGCGCGCCGTTTGGCTCCCCAGCAAGGAATTCTTCGGCTGACCCCATAATCCTGTCGATCTGGCGGCGGGACACCCGCAAGGCGGCGCGCTCAAAGCTTTGGCTTTTCTTGACCTCAACGAAAATCAAATCGGCATCGCTGCGCATGATCAGGTCAATTTCACCGCGCTTGCCCCGCCATCTTTCACGGGCAAGGGTATATCCGCGCGAAACGTAATCCTGCGCGACGGCATTTTCAGCGGCCTGACCTGCGTAATAGCTGACCGACCCCTGAATTTGCTTTGCCGCTGACATGATTAACCGTTCCCTTTGCCCTGCTCCAACGCGGCCTGATACACCTGCCGGCGCGGCAGATTATGCGCCTGTGCCACCATATCGACCGCATCGCGCATCGACATATTCTCTAACGCCGAAGCCAGATCAGAGGTTAGGTCACTCTGGCTAACAGATTGTGAACGCCCCCGGTCGATAAGAACCACAATCTCGCCCTTGGGGGTTTTGTCGGCGTAATGCTCTTGCAGTTCTGCCAAGGTGCCCCGGCGGACTTCCTCGAATTTTTTCGTCAATTCGCGGCAAACGGCGGCGGGACGGTCTTCGCCCAACGCCTGTGCGGCATCCCGCAACATGGCCCCCACGCGTTTGGGCGATTCGTAGAATACCAACGTCCCTTGGACGTCTTTCAGCTTTTGAATTGCGGTCAGGCGGGCCGATTTCGCATTTGGCATAAATCCGGCAAAGAAAAATGCGTCCGTCGGCAACCCAGCCAAAGCCAGCGCGGTCAACACCGCAGACGGCCCCGGCGCACAGGTCACCATTAGCCCGGCTTGCGACACCGCGCGGGACAGCTCAAACCCCGGATCGGCAATAAGCGGCATACCCGCCTCGGACGCGTAAGCGACGGATTTTCCATCCCGAATAGCAGCTAATAGCTTGTCTTGGACACCTGCGCCCGAATGGTCATGCAATGCCAGCACCTTGCGCCCGTCAAGCGGAACACCATGGATTTCCATCAACCGGCGCATGCTACGGGTGTCTTCGGCCGCCAGAACATCAGCCGAGGCCAATACATCAAGCGCACGCAAAGTGATGTCGCGGGCTGTTCCAATTGGCACGCCGACAAAGTAAAGCCCCGCTGAGAGCGGTACCTTCTGGTAATTCAAGCTGGACCCGCCTTTCGCACGCACTATGATTAAAGCATCTGTTCACGGGCTATTGCCGCCGACATGCCACCAATGGAGTGACCCCGCTATGTTCGCCGTTTTCGACACCCTTCGCAAGCCACTGCGGCTTTTGATCCTGCCCCTTGTGGCATTTGTTCTGGCGGCATGCGAGCCGGGCGGAATGACCGGTATCGGGTCAAACAATGGCCCCCGCATTGATGCAAGCAAGCCCGTTCCGGTTGCCCTGCTTATTCCACGCGGCGGTTCGGACAGCGATAACCTGCTGGCACAAGATCTTGAAAATGCGGCGCTGCTTGCGATCCGCGATCTTTCGGGTGTGCAGATTGATCTGCGCGTCTATGGCACCGGCGGCAACGCTGCCATGGCGGCCCAAGTTGCGGCGCAGGCCGTCAACGAAGGGGCGCAAATCATTATAGGACCACTTTATGGTGAAGCCGCGAATGCGGCGGGCAAGGCCGTTTCTGGCAAAGGCGTCAATGTTCTGGCCTTCTCAAACAACCCCAGCATTGCGGGGGGCAACGTCTTTGTGATGGGCCAAGGGTTCGGTGACACTGCAGACCGTCTGGTGGGCTATGCCAAGGCCAGAGGGAAAGATAAAATCCTGATCCTGCATGGCGATGACGTGGCAGGGCAATTGGGCCGCAACGCGATCCAGAAAGCCATCGCAGCAAACGGCGCTAAATCTGCGGGCGTTGTCGATTACGCGCTAAGCCAAGAAGCTGTTATTGCAGCAGTCCCCCGCGTCAAGGCAGCGGTCACCGCAAATGGTGCCAACGCGATTTTCCTGACCACATCATCGGCCAGCGCGCTGCCGCTGTTTACGCAGCTGTTGCCCGAAGCTGGCCTGCCCGTTGCGACAACCCAATACATCGGGCTGACCCGTTGGGATATTCCAGCCCAGACCCTGTCCCTGCCCGGCGTTCAGGGCGGCTGGTTCGCACTGCCTGACCCATCGGCATCGACTGCGTTCTCGCAACGCTACACCCAGGCCTATGGCGCGTTGCCAAACCCGATTGCGGGTCTCGCCTTTGATGGCATCGCTGCTGTCGGTGCATTGGTCAAATCCGGCCATTCAGATGCGCTGTCTGCTGCCCGCCTGACCCAAGGCGCAGGCTTTCGCGGCGCCAGCGGTGTGTTCCGCTTCAAAGCAGACGGCACAACCGAACACGGTCTGGCCGTCGCAACGGTGCGCAATAATTCCGTTGTGATCATTGACCCCGCCCCCAAGGCTTTTGGCGGGGCCGGTTTCTAAAGGACACTAAGTGGTAAAACCATTAGTTGCACAGGCTGAATCAGGTGAGGCAACTGCGCTTCACCTGATCAGCGCACCCGAATTGATATTTGACGAAGATGCGGTTTCAGACGCCCTGACGGCTGCATTCGAAGGCGTCACAGACAGCAGCGAGGTGCGCGCCGCTGCCGTGCGTATTCTGGGCGACGCACAAAAAGCAGGCCGGGCCGAGATCGCGCGCGCCTTTGCCGCGACCCCTTTCGATGCCCGCGCAATGACATCCGCCTATTGTTTTCTGACCGATCAGCTGGTGCGCGCCACGTTACAGATCGCTGTTCAACGCCTGCATCCCAAACCCAACCCCACATCCGGCGAACGGCTGGCCGTGATTGGCGTTGGCGGGTATGGCCGGGGTGAAATGGCCCCGTTCTCTGACGTCGATCTGCTGTTTTTGATCCCCTACAAAGCGACCGCCTGGACCGAAAGCGTTATTGAATCCATGCTTTATATGCTGTGGGATCTAAAGCTGAAGGTCGGCCATTCCACGCGCACCATACGCGACTGTATCCGTCTGGGCACCGAAGACTACACAATCCAGACCGCCCTGCTTGAACACCGCTTTATCGCCGGAAACCTTGATCTGACCGCCGACCTGGACGAAGCGCTGAAAACCGATCTTTTTTCAGGCTCGGGGCGCAGCTTTATCGAGGCCAAGCTGCAAGAGCGCGGGGTGCGTCATCGCAAGCAAGGCCTCCGCTATCAGGTTGAGCCGAACGTTAAGGAAGCCAAGGGCGGTCTGCGCGATCTGCAATCGTTGTTCTGGATCGCCAAACGTATCTACAGCGTCGAAACAGCCGCTGATCTGGTCGATCGCGGCATCTTTCTAGAAGAAGAATTCAAAACATTTGTCGCCGCCGAGAATTTCCTTTGGGCGGTGCGCGGCCATCTGCATTTGCTGTCAGGGCGCGCGACAGAGCAGTTGACCTTTGACATGCAAGTCGCCGTCGCCGAAGCGATGGGATATGCGGACACTGGCGGCAGGCGCGGCGTCGAAGTGTTCATGCAGAACTATTTCCGCCATGCCACCCAAGTGGGCGAGCTAACGCGCATCTTTCTGACCAAGCTGGAAAGTATCCACATCAAGGCTGAACCCCTGCTGGAGCGGATTTTTCGCCGTCGTCCCAGAATGCGCAACGGCTATCACGTCGTCGGCGGCCGGTTGGCCATTGTGGATGACGCCGCCTTTATCGCCGACAAACTAAACCTGTTGCGCATCTTTGAAGAGGCATTGCGGACCGGGATGCTGATCCATCCTGATGCCATGCGTCTGGTAAAGCTGAACCTGAACTTGATCGACGACGACATGCGCAACAATGCCGAAGCGCAGCGCATTTTCCTTGATCTGATGCTCAAGCATGGCAACCCCGAACGCGGGCTGCGCCGCATGAACGAATTGGGCGTTCTATCCGCCTTTATCCCCGAATTTGAAAACATCGTCGCGATGATGCAGTTCAACATGTATCACAGCTATACGGTGGACGAGCATACGATCCAGTGCATCACCAACCTTGCACTGATCGAAAAGGGCGAGCTGGAAGAAGACCTGCCGGTTGCCTCGAATATCCTGAAACGCGGGGTGAACCGCAAAGTCATTTATGTGGCCCTGCTGCTGCATGACATCGCAAAAGGCCGCCCCGAAGACCATTCGATCCTTGGCGCGCAAATGGCCCGCAAGATCGCCCCACGGCTGGGTCTGAACAAGGCCGAAGTCGACACGGTTGAATGGTTGGTCCGCTATCACCTGTTGATGTCTGACATGGCCCAGAAACGTGACATTGCTGACCCCCGTACCGTGCGTGATTTCGCCAAGGCCGTGCAAACGGTCAAGCGGCTTGATCTGTTATGTGTGCTGACCGTTTGCGACATTCGTGGCGTAGGGCCAAACACGTGGAATAACTGGAAGGCCGTGCTGATCCGCGGCCTATACCGCCAGACCAAACGCGCCCTTGAAACCGGTCTTGAAGATCTAAACCGCGCAAATCGCGGGAACGAGGCGAAAAAGACCCTGCGCGCCGCGCTTGCCGATTGGCCGCGCAAGGATTTGCAGATCGAAACCGCGCGTCACTATCCGCCCTATTGGCAGGGTCTGCACGTCACGGCCCATGTGGTGTTCGCCCAACAGCTGCGCGACATTAAAGACGGCGAAATTCGGATCGACCTGCACCCTGATGACGACCGCGATGCCACGCGCGCGTGTTTCGTGATGGCGGACCACCCAGGTATATTCGCACGGCTTGCCGGTGCCTTGGCGCTGGTTGGTGCGAATGTGGTTGATGCCCGCAGTTACACGACCAAAGACGGCTATGTGACCGATGCATTCTGGATTCAGGATTCTGATGGCAACCCCTATGACGCCGCCCGCCTGCCGCGCTTGCGGCAGATGATTTCGAAAACGCTCAAGGGTGAAATCCTTGCCCGCGAGGAATTGAAATCCCGCGACAAGGTCAAGAAACGCGAGCGCGCCTTCAGGGTTCCCACGCATATCACCTTTGATAACGAAGGTTCCGAAATCTATACCATCATCGAGGTCGACACCCGCGACCGCCCGGGGCTGCTCTATGATCTGACGCGCAGCTTGGCCGAGGCGAACGTATATATCGCAAACGCGGTTATCGCGACCTACGGCGAACAGGTGGTTGATACCTTCTATGTCAAAGACATGTTCGGGCTAAAGTACCACTCAGAAAGCAAGCAAAAAGGTCTTGAGAAACGCCTGCGCCTCGCCATCGCAGAAGGGATCGAGCGCGCGCAGGACGAGTGATATGCGGCATGCCTGAGGGATCAATCTGGGTCGGCGGTTTTCCGTTTGCCGCCTAGCGCGCCCTCATATCAACAATTGCGCAATGCGACGCTAAACGATACGCCATTTGCATCGCAGTCACAGGGCACGCATTCAAATGAAACCAATCCGACTGATGTCTGGCTTTTTCACAGTCGGTATCTGGACCTTTCTAAGCCGCATTATGGGCTTTATCCGCGACATGATGGTTGCGGCATACCTTGGCTCGGGCCCCGCCGCCGAAGCGTTCTTGGTCGCCTTTTCCCTGCCCAACATGTTTCGCCGTTTCTTTGCCGAGGGCGCGTTCAACATGGCCTTTGTGCCAATGTTCGCGAAAAAGCTAGAAAGCGGTGACGGCGCAGAAGAGTTCGCCCAAGATGCCTTTGTCGGAATGGCGTTTATCCTGACCATATTCACCGTCATTGGCATCGTTGCGATGCCCGGTTTGGTGTTGCTGATGGCGTCGGGTTTTGCGGGCGACACCAGGTTTGATCTGGCTGTTGAATATGGGCGGCTTGCCTTTCCCTATATTCTCTTCATCTCTCTCGCCGCACTTGTGTCGGGCGTTCTGAACGCCACGGGCCGGTTTATGGCAGCAGCCGCCGCTCCGGTGGTGTTGAACATCATTTTCATCATTGCGGTCCTAATCGGTGCCGCCCTTGGCCGTGAAGGCTCCGACGTATTGGGCGTTGGCATCGACAAAGCCCTTGGCATTCAAATCGGTGATACGCTGGCATTGTCTGTGCCCCTTGCTGGCATCGCGCAACTGGCGTTGGTCTGGTGGGCAGCCAAACGCGCGGGCTTCACCCTCGGCTTCAGCCGCAGGCCGCGCATGACGCCTGAATTGAAGCGTCTGGCCATCATTGCAGCCCCGGCCGCCCTTGCAGGTGGTGTGATGCAGATCAACCTGCTCGTCGGCCGCCAAGTGGCCAGCTTTTATGAAGGGGCCGTTGCTTGGCTCAACTACGCTGATCGCCTGTATCAACTGCCACTGGGCGTGGTGGGTATTGCCGTTGGCGTGGTCTTGCTGCCTGACCTGTCCCGCCGCCTTAAGGCTGGGGATGAACAGGGCTCCCACACCCAAATCAGCCGCGCTGCCGAAGTATCACTCGCCCTGACAATCCCGTCTGCCGTCGCCTTGATGGTTATCCCCTTCACATTGGCCTCTGTGCTTTTCCAACGGGGTGCGACAACCGTTGACGATGCTGCGGCAATTGCAATGGCGGTGGCCATCTACGGTCTTGGCCTGCCCGCTTTCGTTCTGCAAAAAATCCTGCAACCGCTCTATTACGCCCGCGAAGACACCAAACGCCCGTTCTGCTTTGCCGTCGTGGCGATGGTCGTGAATGTGGTGCTGGCCGTGGGCCTCAGCCCCGTGATCGGCTGGATCGCCCCCGCCATCGCCACCACGCTTGCGGGATGGGCCATGTTCGGCTTACTCGCCTTTGGCGCACGCGGTTTTGGCCTCGCGGCGAAATTCGACGCGCGCTTTCACAAACGCATTTGGCGCATTCTGGCCGCGTCAGCTGTTATGGGTGTTACGATCTGGTTTGCAAATGTCGCGCTACAAACATTGCTTGGCCAGCCATGGTGGCGCGGCATTGGGCTGGTGATTTTGGTCGCTCTTGGCAACGTTGTCTATTTCGGCACGGGCCAGTTGATCGGTGCCTTTAAATTAAGTGAATTCAAAAGCGCATTAAAACGCGGCTAATCCCCGTTTTCCAAATGGTCTAAAATCCCGGGGGGTCAGGGGGGCTGGCCCCCCTGCCTCGCGTGAAAAATCAACGATGCCGTACACGCGCCCGCAGCTTGGCCCATTCACCGGGGGCCAACACAAAACACAGTCCAAAGCCAACAAAGAACCCAAACAGGTCCGCCAACCACTGTGTTCCCGCCTCAAAAAACACGCCCCACAACAGCTGTATGCCCATCAAAAGCGCGATCAGCAGAAATGCGCGGTATTGCGGTTCGCCATGGTTGGCCAACTTGCGCCACATGACAAAGGAATAGGCACCGATCAGCCCATAGACATTAGGGTATGCCCCCACCAGCCAGATCGGATCATCCAGCACCAGCGCGTATAAAATCGCCCCCATGATCCCGGCGGCAAAAAAGATTAGCACAACCGCCGTTTGACCCATGGCCTCGGCCACCATTTTACCAAGCGCCAGTAAAAGAACCATGGCGAAAACCGCATGGGTGAAGCCCAGATGGACAAAGGAATAACTTACGACGCGCAAGACCTCGGACGCGGGGAACCGCCAGTTCGCGATCATCCAGTCAAACACCTCGTTTGAAAACCCATAGTCGCGCACCAACGCCAAGCGCCAGCCGACGGCGCCGGGGCCACCGATGATACCGGCCTCGGCCAAAGACAGGCCTGCCTCAATCCCGGCGATGGCCAGAAAAAGCAGTGTCACAGCAGCGGGCATCGGATTGACGGGCGGTTGAAAATCAGGATCAGTCATGGGGCCTCCTTGACGGGGTTGGTGCGCATGGGTAAGCCCATCGTGCCGTCTTTTCCAGCCTTATCGGAGCGTTGCCATGACCGACACCCAATTTACCCCGCGCGTGTTCTCGGGCATTCAACCGTCCGGTGGTCTGACGCTAGGCAATTATCTGGGCGCGATGAAGCGTTTCGTCGACATGCAAGACGAAGGATCATACCAGACCGTCTATTGCATGGTGGACCTGCACGCGATCACCGCGAAATTCCAAGACCCCGCCACCTTGCGCCACAACACGCGTGAACTGGCGGCTGGTTTTATCGCGGCCGGGATCGATCCGGCCAAATCCATTCTGATCAACCAATCCCAAGTGCCCGAACATGCGCAGCTTGCGTGGATCTTTAATTGCGTGGCGCGCATGGGCTGGATGGGGCGCATGACCCAGTGGAAAGACAAGGCCGGCAAAAACGCCGAAACCGCATCGCTGGGCCTGTTCGCCTATCCTGCGTTGATGGCCGCCGATATTCTGATTTACCACGCCACCCATGTGCCGGTGGGCGAGGACCAGAAACAGCACCTAGAACTGACCCGCGACATCGCGGCCAAGTTCAACCATGACTACGGCGTTGATTTCTTTCCGCTGACCGAACCTGTGATCGAAGGGGCCGCGACCCGCGTCATGTCCTTGCGCGATGGATCGAAAAAGATGTCAAAGTCTGACCCGTCCGACGCCAGCCGTATCAACCTGACCGACGATGCCGATGCGATTGCCAAGAAAATCCGCAAGGCCAAAACGGACCCCGATGCACTGCCCTCCGAGGTCGAGGGCCTCAAGGACCGGCCAGAGGCGCGGAACCTTGTGAACATCTATGCCGCGTTGAACGATCAAACGGTTGAACAGGTGCTTGCCGACGTGGGCGGGCAGCAGTTCGGCAGCTTCAAACCGCTGTTGGCCGAGCTTGCCGTGGCCAAGATGTCACCGATCAGCACACGTATGGCCGAACTGATGGCCGACACCGCCGAGATTGACCGCATCCTTGCCCATGGCGCGACACAAGCGCGGGAAATCACCGCGCCGATCCTCAAGAAAACCTACGAGATCGTCGGGATGGTCGGCTAAACGTCTTAGCCTCGGGAAGCACGGATTTACGCGTGTCCTGATAGGGGCACGCGGGTCATCTGCTGGCTTGGCATCCCGATCAGGCGCTCACGACCAGTCATAAACTCGCGAAAACTTTGAGCGGCACGCTGGTACTGGCTGCCGAAGCTACCTATCTAGTGACCCATGTCCCGTTCTGTGGCCACGCCACCATTGCAGCCTATGCAGACCGTGATACCATCGTGCCAGATCCGCATGCGGAGAATATTCAAAACCGCCAGCCCAGCCCCAAAATTTGACGCCGTCCTGCGCGATGCCATTAATGCAATGGCGCAAGATCTGAACTGATAAGAGAGACTTCCATGCCAACACCTAACCCAGACGCGCTGCATTTCCTGCAAACCCGCCGGTCCCGCCCGGCCAAGACGCTGACCACCCCTGTACCAGACCGGGACACGTTGCTGCCCCTGCTGACAGCCGCCGCGCGCACCCCTGATCATGGCAAGCTTGAACCGTGGCGCTTTATCGTGATCGACAAGCCTGCGATGGGCCGTCTGGCAGATATCGCGCAAGCCCGTGGTGAGGCCCTGAACCTTGACCCGATGCAAGTCATGAAAGGGCGCGGCCAGTTCGATCAGGGCCACCTGGCCGTTGTCGTGGTCGAGGTGCAAAAACCATCGCCAAAGGTGCCCCCGCTTGAACAAACCTATTCCGCCGGTGCCGTATGCCTTGCCCTGACAAACGCCGCACTTGCTGCGGGTTGGGGGGCGAACTGGCTCAGCGGCTGGATCAGCCACGATCGCGTCTTTATGGAACAAGGCTTTGGCTTGGCTGAAAACGAACGCATCGCCGGGATCATCCATATCGGCACCGAAACAGCTGCCCCGCCAGAGCGTCCACGCCCCGACGTTTCCGCAATAACCACATGGCTATAGCGCAGATATTTCAGGCGGTTGGCCTTGCCCTTGGCCAACTGACCGACCCGCGGTTTCGCAAGGTATTCGTCAAAGGTATCGGGCTGGCACTGCTTTTGCTGATCGGTATCGCCGCAGCCTTTGTCTGGTTTGTCGGATGGCTGACCGGTGACATGACGTCGATCCCATTGCTGGGCGAGGTTACATGGCTGGATGATCTATTCAGCTGGGGTGCCGGCTTGCTGCTGATGGGGCTGTCGGTCTTTTTGATGATCCCCGTCGCATCGGCGATTACGTCACTGTTTCTGGATGACGTGGCCGATGCCGTAGAGGCCGAACATTATCCGCATCTGCCCCCCGCAAACCAGGTGTCCCTTGGCGATGCGCTGCGGGACACGGTGAATTTCATGGGGGTGTTGATTGGCGTGAACATCATCGCGCTGATCTTTTACATCCTTTTCGCCCCGCTTGCGCCGCTGATCTTTTGGGCGGTGAACGGATTTTTGCTGGGGCGTGAATATTTCACGCTGGCCGCGATCCGCCGTGTGGGCCGTGCCCAGGCAAAACTGCTCAGACGCAAACATATGGCAACAATCTGGGCCGCAGGGGTGTTGATGGCGATGCCGCTGTCTGTGCCCCTGCTGAACCTTGTGATCCCGGTCTTAGGCGCGGCGACCTTTACCCATCTGTTCCACCAATTGGTGTCAGATCCCCATGCAGCCAATATTCAATATCCGCCACGGTGACGATGCCGGACAGGATGAACCAGACAGTGAATGTCCAAAGCGCCAGCGTGATCCCTGTCGTCCACCATGCCTTTTTCTTGAGGTGGTGATGTTCAGGCGCGCCTGCATGCGTGCCTTCTACGATCTCGCCCAGATCGCCTTGGGTTTTCACGCGGATCGGCAGCGCAATCATAAAGATCATGGACCAGATAACGGCAAACAGAACGAGGGCTGATGTAACACCCATGTTTACACCTGCTCCAGCTCGACCAGCGCGCCGTTAAAGTCTTTGGGGTGCAGGAAGATAACGGGTTTTCCGTGGGCGCCGATCTTGGGCTCTCCGTTCCCCAGAACGCGTGCGCCGGTTGCTTTCAGATGGTCACGCGCCGCGATGATATCATCGACCTCGTAGCAGATGTGATGAATGCCGCCCGCCGGGTTCTTTTCCAGAAAGCCGTTGATCGGGCTGTCGTCGCCCAAGGGATATAGCAGCTCGATCTTGGTGTTTGGCAGCTCGATAAAGATGACGGTCACGCCATGGTCGGGTTCATCTTGGGCGGGGCCCACATTGGCACCAAGCGCATTGCGGTACTGGTCTGCAGCGGCTTCCAAATCTGGCACGGCAATTGCTACGTGGTTGAGACGGCCGATCATCTTACTTCTCCTGCTTTCTTAAAGGTTGACAGTTTATGGGCTGGGTTGGGGCCAAGAGCAATGCGTCACGTTAACGCCCTATTAGCCAAGCAAGCCTAACCATAGTGCCATCAGGGTCGTGGGACAGTTAGGAGAATGATGAAATGGACAAATTGGGCCTTCAAACAGACACCCTTCCCACCCCCACGGCAGAACGGCCCTTGTTGGGTCTAACGGTTCTGGTGATCGAAGACAGCCGTTATGCGTGCGAGGCGATGCGCCTGTTGTGTTTGCGTTCCGGCGCACGGATCAGGCGGGCCGATTGCATGCGCGCCGCGCGCCGCCATCTACAGGTCTATCGCCCGTCCGTGGTGATTGCCGATCTGGGCCTGCCCGACGGCAACGGCATTGACCTGATTCACGAGCTTTCGCGCGCCCAAAACCGGGTCGATGCAATCCTTGCCATTTCCGGCGATACGCATCTGGCCCCAGATGCGATTGCAGCAGGGGCCGACGGGTTTATTGAAAAGCCGCTGACGTCATTGGCGCAGTTCCAGCAAAGTGTTCTATCGGTCCTGCCCCCTGACCGGCAGCCCAAGGGCGTGCGGGCCGTGGTCGATGAAACCGTCGAACCGGACGAAATCGCCTATCAGGATGACATGGCCCATATTGCAGACGTGCTGGATGACAGCGGTGATTCAGTGACGTTGGATTATGTCGCGCAGTTTCTGGGCGGCGTGGCGCGCAGCGCATCTGACACAGCGCTGGAACAGGCCGCCCTTGCCTTGGCCGAAAAACGTGCATTGGGGCAACCGGCGGAAACCGAACGGGCCACCATTGCGGGGCTGGTCCAGAACCGCCTGTCGCAGCGCATCGCCATCTAAATCGGACAGTCTTAGATGGCCGGGTCGCTGGCCACGCGCACCAATCGGGTCAGGTCTGACAGGCTTTCGCGTTGTTGGCCATCTGCGTCAAAATTGCTGGGCGCAAGCCATGTGCCAAAAGCCTCTTTCAGGCCGGGCCATTCCGTATCAATTGCCGCAAACCATGCCGTGTCCCGGTTGCGCCCTTTCACGACAGCCGCTTGGCGAAAGATACCCTCGTAGCTAAAGCCCAACCGTTGCGCGGCCCGGCGCGATGGCATGTTCAGCGCATTGCACTTCCATTCATAGCGCCGATATCCCGCGTTGAACGCCCATTCCATCATCAGATACATCGCCTCGGTCGCGGCGCGCGTGCGTTGCAACGCGGGGCTAAAGGTGATCGATCCGACCTCGATCGAGCCGGCAGCGGGGGCGATGCGCAGATAACTTGCAACGCCTTCCCAGCGTCCAGTCTCAAGGTTTTTGATCGCGTAAAAGAACGGGTCATCGCGTGTTTCAGTGTCGCGCACCCAGCGGTGAAACTGCGACGAGGATGAAAACGGGCCATCATACATATAATGCCACAAATGATCCTGCCCTTCGAACGCGTTGAACAGAACCGCCGCATGATCACGGGCGGTAAGTGGTTCGAGTTTTACGTACTTCCCCAACATCCCTTCGCGCGGTGGCAAAGGGGGCGCGACAAAACCCGGCACAGGAAATCCGAGCGGCGTAGAGTTGGAAGCATTATCATTCATAAGCATCACGTTAGGGCCAAGCGATACGAAGGCCAAGCCTGTAAAATTCGCGCATCTTGTCAGGCGCAGCCCTTAGTCTCACCAAAGTTTGGACACAAAGCCCCAGCACCATTGGCGTCACTGAACCCGCTTGGCGTTAAAGGAGCCCGACATATGCTGGTCAATGTCAAAGCGGCGTGCCGGGTGTACCGCGAAGAAACGCGCATGGACTGGGTGGTTTTGGCGGCCGATCTGGTGGGGATGGCCCTTGTTGCGCTGGCATTTATCCACGCCCGCATCACAGACCATGCGACTACTGAGACGCTCCAGATCGCCACGGCGCTATTCTAAATGCCCCTCGTATTTTCAGCCTCGGAATGCACAAAAAAGCCCGCCATCGGCATTCCGGTGGCGGGCTTTTGCAGGTCTATATTGCTTGTTTAGTCTTGCGGGATCACCCGCAGGCCAAGTTCCATCAATTGATCGGGCATCGGGTCGTTTGGCGCGTTCATCATCAGGTCTTCGGCGCGTTGGTTCATCGGGAACAGGATGACTTCGCGAATGTTCGCCTCTTCCGCCAGCAGCATCACGATGCGATCGATACCAGCGGCACAGCCACCGTGGGGCGGGGCACCGTATTGGAACGCGTTAACCATACCGCCGAAACGCTTTTCGACTTCGTCCTTGCCGTAGCCTGCGATTTCAAACGCCTTGAACATGATCTCTGGCTTGTGGTTCCGGATCGCGCCCGACACCAGCTCATAGCCGTTACAGGCCAAGTCATATTGATAGCCAAGCACTTCGAGCGGGTCGCCCATCAACGCGTCCATGCCGCCTTGAGGCATTGAGAACGGGTTGTGTTCAAAGTCGATTTTGCCGGATTCTTCGTCTTTTTCGTAGATCGGGAAATCGACGATCCATGCAAAGGCAAAGCGGTTTTCATCTGTCAGACCCAGTTCGGAACCGATCACATTGCGCGCACGCCCTGCGACGCCTTCGAATGCTTTGGGCTTGCCACCAAGGAAGAACGCCGCATCGCCGACCGTCAGGCCCAGCTGCTGGCGGATCGCTTCGGTACGCTCTGGTCCGATGTTCTTGGCCAGTGGGCCTGCCGCTTCCATGCCGCCTTCAACTTCGCCGGATTTCAGCTTGGCTTGGGCTTCCTTCACTGGAATACCCAGCTCTTGCGCGACGCTGTCGGCGGTTTTCTCGCGCCAGAAGATATAGCCCATTCCGGGCAGCCCTTCTTTTTGCGCAAAGGCGTTCATGCGGTCGCAGAATTTGCGCGAGCCACCGGTCGGGGCCGGAATTGCACGGATCTGCGTGCCTTCCTGCTCAAGCAGTTTTGCAAAGATGGCGAAGCCTGATCCGGCGAAGTGTTCGGATACCACTTGCATCTTGATCGGGTTGCGCAGGTCGGGCTTGTCCGAGCCATACCACAGCGCCGCGTCCTTGTAGGAAATCTGCGGCCATTCCTGATCGACAGCCTTGCCACCGCCGAATTCCTCAAAAATGCCGGTCAGCACGGGCTGGATGGTGTCAAACACGTCTTGCTGTTCGACAAACGACATCTCGAGGTCGAGTTGATAGAAATCTGTGGGCGACCGGTCGGCGCGCGGGTCTTCGTCACGGAAACACGGCGCGATCTGGAAATACTTGTCAAAGCCGGACACCATCAACAGCTGTTTAAACTGCTGCGGCGCTTGGGGCAGCGCGTAAAATTTGCCGGGGTGCAAACGCGACGGCACAAGGAAATCGCGCGCGCCTTCAGGGGATGACGCGGTGATGATCGGCGTTTGGAATTCCTTAAAGTTCTGATCCCACATCCGCTTGCGGATCGAGGAAACCACGTCAGAACGCAGGATCATATTATTCTGCATCTTTTCACGGCGCAGATCGAGGTAGCGATAGCGCAGACGTGTTTCTTCGGGGTATTCCTGATCGCCAAATACCTGCAAAGGCAGTTCTTTCGACGCGCCCAACACTTCGATCTCACGCACGAAAACTTCGATCTCGCCCGTCGGGATTTTGGAGTTCACCAGATCATCTGCACGCGCTTTCACTTCGCCATCAATGCGAATGCACCATTCTGAGCGTACTTTTTCCACGTCAGCAAAGGCCGCGGAATCAGGGTCACACAACACTTGGGTCATGCCGTAATGGTCGCGCAGGTCGATAAACAGGATGCCGCCGTGATCGCGCACGCGGTGTACCCAACCTGACAGGCGCACCTTGTCGCCCACGTTTGATTTGTCCAGATCGGCGCATGTATGGCTGCGATATGCGTGCATGACGGGTCCCTTCCTAGGGCTGAAATTGTTCGTGGCAGGTACACCGTTTGGGGCCGGGGAAGTCAAGACTTTCCAGTAAAATAGCGCCATTCTTGCGGCTATCGCCCGCCTAAAAACAATGAGACCGCCTGCTCCTCCCAAAGCAGGCGGTCCTTCCCGCGCGACGTTTTGCGTTCTTTACAGAACCAACACATCAAGCGGCGGAAATCCATTAAAGCCAACCGAGCTGTAGGAGCTGGTATAGGCGCCACAATTCTTGATCATGATTTTGTCACCATCGCGAAGTTCAAGCGGCAAATCAACAGGGTTCTTTTCATAAAGAATATCCGCAGAATCGCAAGACGGCCCCGCCAGCACGCAAGGACCCACAGCGCCGCCATCATGCGCTGTGACAAATTCATAGCGGATAGCCTCGCCTTCGGTTTCGGCCAGACCGGAAAAACGGCCGATGTCCAGATACACCCAACGGCGCAATGCCTCGGTCGATTTGCGCGATACCAGCATGACTTCGGCGGCGATATGACCCGCCTCGGCAACCATACCGCGCCCCGGTTCAGCCATCACATATGGGACGTCGCCAAAGCGTTCTTTGACAGCCGTCATAACGGCGGCGGCATACCCCCGTGGCGCGTCAACCGGATCGCCATGATAGGCGGGGAAACCACCGCCGATGTTCAGCAATTGCAGATCGTGACCGGCGGCCTTGGCTGCGTGCCATAGCGGCGCAACCTGATCCAGAACCGGGTTCCAGTATTCGGCTTTGCGGGTTTGCGACCCAACGTGGAACGACAGGCCATATGGCACCAAGCCTAGGGATTTAGCATAATCCAGCAGGGATGGCAGCAAGGTGTCAGCACAGCCAAACTTGCGGGTTAACGGCCAGTCAGCCAGTGAATTTTCAACGATCAAGCGGATGTAAACCCGTGCGCCGGGGGCATGGGTTGCGATTTTGTCCAGCTCGGCCTCGCAATCGGCGGCGAAAAGCGTCACGCCGATGGAATGGGCAAAAGCGATATCAACGCCGCGTTTGATGGTATTCCCGAACGAAATTTTGGCGGGGTCCGCCCCTTGGGACAGGCAGAGTTCGATTTCCTGACGCGATGCGGCGTCAAAGCCGGATCCCCGTTCAACCAACAGGCGGATGATTTCCGGTGCCGGGTTCGCTTTGACGGCATAGTGGATGTTTGCAGTGCCAAGGCCGGCGTTCAACGCGTCATATTGTTCGCCAACGCGCGCAAGGCTGACCACAAGGGTCGGCCTGTCAAAGCTGTTGTTCCAGATATAGTCCGCAGCTTCGTCAAAATTGGACGTTACGGGCATAGATAGGGCGGCAGTGGTGGAAGCGGTCATGGTCATCTCCAAAGAGCAAGGCGGGGCGGGAGCACCCCAAACTGTCGTTTTAAGAGACGTTACCGTCGCTGCATAAACGCGGGACAATCAGAAAACCTGATGAGCCAGCTGCGCGTGCGTTGGCGTCTGTGAACGCGCATCTAGCGTGTTTTAAGATTCGTGCAAGAACCAAATTATCGCCAGTGAATATTAGTCACCTCACAGGGTCGCGCGGTCACATTCTCTTGGTTTTCGGCTAATCGTTTTCCCAATCCGTGCCGATCGCCTCTCTGTCCTTTTGACGTTCTTCTTCTACGATCTCTTTGACTTCATCCCGTTCTTCGGCGTCGCTTGGTTCGGGTGTCGAATTCGCCTTTTTGGTGCCGGTCAAAGCGAGCGAAAACAAGATCGGAAAGTGATCAGACCCGATGTGACGCAACCGATCCATGCGGATCAGGCGAAATTCGGAACTGTGGAACAGGTGATCAAGCGGCCAACGCAACAGCGGAATACCTGCATGAAACGTGTTGTAAAACCCTCGGCCCACACGCGGGTCCAGCAGGCCTGACAACCTTTGAAACCGGCGCGTCGGGGCGGACCATGCAACGTCGTTCAGGTCGCCCGTAACGACAACAGGCAAATCATCTTTGCCCGCCTCGATCCCCGTCATCGCGATCTCGCCATCGCGGCCTTTGGTATCGTGGTTGGGCACAGGCGGTTCGGGATGAATGATATACAAGCGCCAGCTCTGACCCGATCTGGTCTGCACCCGCGTGCGGATCGACGGCACCTCGTCCACCAGCAGTTCACGTACCTGCGTCTGGGACAGCGGCAATCTGGACATCAAAACCATGCCGTATGAGTTGCTTTTGGGGACTTTGACCCAATGCTCGTAGTCGTCTTTCAGCCCATCATACAGCGCCTCCACCCAGTCCTGATCCACCTCAAGAGCGGTGGCAATATCCGGCTGTTCTTCTTTGATCAGATCGACAAGCTGGTGATAGTCACGGTTTGATTGCTTCACATTTGCGGCAATCAGCGTGACATGCGTGTTTGTGTCCGCCTGCTCAGCTTCGCTCGCACCGACCGATTGTTTGGTCCAGATCGGCGTGAATTTCACGATATACCCGACGTGGATCGCGGCGACGACACCCAACGCGCAAATCGCCCACAACCTAGGCTGCGGTTCCAGCACAAAAAACGACAACAGGATCATCACCAAGCTCAGAACGAAAAACTGCTCCCGGGGGAAGGCGATACCGCGTACGGCCCCATGGGCAATTTTGCTAAAGGGCAGAATGCTCGACAGAACCAAGAAGGCGACACCAAACCAGAACAGCGTTATTAACAAGAGCATCTGACTTGGACCTTTTCTGACCTATTAGAACATCATTGGGCGGAAGGGATAACCCAACCGCCCAATACCCAACCTCTCGTTGGTCGTTTTGTTCCACTTTGCCCCGATTGCGACAAAGCGGGTTGTGTCTACCGACTTACTTGCTGTCGTCGTCGCTGCTGTCTTCGGCGTCGCCCTCGGGCAACTTAAAGAAGCTGTCGGCGTCGGAATAATCACCGCGATCACGATCATCATCCTCGGCCGGATTGCCAGACAGGGTAAATGTCTCAAGACCCTCGATGGCCGACGGAATTTTGGATTCTGGATCCATGCCCAGCGATTGTTCTGTGCTCACCAGACGGCGGCGCTCGTCGTCGCTCATCAATCCGCCTTCGGCTGCCTTCTTGGCTGCGGCTTTCTGAACGGCTGCGTCTAGCTCGGACTGCTTACACAGGCCAAGTGCGACAGGGTCGATGGGCTGGATGTTTGCGATGTTCCAATGCGTCCGCTCGCGGATCGCCTGGATTGTCGGCTTGGTTGTACCCACCAGCTTGCTGATCTGACCGTCAGACAATTCCGGGTGAAATTTGACCAGCCAATAGATCGACGCAGGCCGATCCTGACGCTTGGACAAGGGCGTATAACGCGGGCCGCGGCGCTTCTCTTCGCCTTGGGCTGCGGCATTAAACTTCAGCGCCAGCTTGTGCAGCGGGTTAGCTTGGGCTTTCTCGATTTCTTCTTCGGTCAGCTGGTTGTTGGCAACCGGGTCAAACCCCTTAACCCCTTGGGCCACATCGCCATCTGCAATGCCTTGAACTTCCAGCTCGTGCATCTCAACGAAATCCGCGATCTGCTTAAAGCTAAGGGTCGTGTTATCCACCAGCCAAACGGCAGTCGCGCGGGCCATAATTGGTTTTGCCATGTCGGTCTCTCCTTAAAACACACCTTCCCCGTCGCCTGAAACTGGCTGTCCTACCGGGGCAGAACGGTTTCCATTGTGGGGGAACTTGCAGCCTATATAATGATCCGCACTGAATAAGGAAAGACCCCAATGCGTTTGCTGATCCTGTGCCTTATAACACTTCTTACGCTTGCCCCACGCGATGCCGCGGCAAAAGGGGAAATAGCAGGGCGGTTCGACTATTATGTGCTGGCGCTCAGCTGGTCGCCTAACTGGTGTGCGCTCGAAGGCGATGCACGCAGATCGCCCCAATGCGATAGCCGCGAAGACCATGGATGGATCATGCACGGGCTGTGGCCGCAATTTCATCGCGGTTACCCGTCATATTGCCACACAGTACAGCGCCCCCCGTCGCGCAGCATGACCGCCGAAATGGCCGATGTTATGGGCACCCCCGGCCTTGCATGGCATCAGTGGAAAAAACACGGTAGCTGTACGGGACTGTCGGCGACCGACTACTACGCGACGTCGCGCGCAGCGTATGAAGTTATCGAACGTCCCGCCGTCTTTAGAAAACTGACCAAGGATATCACCCTGCCAGCGTCGGTGGTTGAGGCCGCGTTTCTAAAAGCTAATCCAGCACTGTCGGCGAACGGCGTTACGGTGACCTGCAAAAGCCGCTACATCCAAGAAGTCCGGATATGTCTGTCCAAAACACTTGACCCGGTCCCCTGCGGACGTGACGTGATCAAAGATTGCACGCTAGATGACGCGCTCTTCACGCCAATCAGATAAAAATATCGCTCTTTGAGCGATTGCCTCCGGCGGGGATATTTAAGAGCCAGAGAAGACAAGCGGTCCTACTCTTCTCTGGCTTTTTCAATATCCCCGCCGGAGGCAGCGACGCATAAGCGGCGCTTGTTCAGCCGTTCACCTTCAGAACAATTTTGCCGATGTGACCGCTGGTTTCCATCCGCGCATGGGCGTCACTGGCCTGTTCAAACGCATACTCGCTGTCCATCACGGGCGAGATTTTTCCGGCATCGAGCAGCGGCCAGACTTGTTCGCGCAGTTGCTCTGCGATGCGAGCTTTGGCAAGGTCACTTTGCGGGCGCAGGGTGCTGCCTGTCATGGTCAGACGGCGGGTCATCAAGGTCGCAAAATTCACCTCGACCTTAGGCCCGCTTAGAAATGCAATCTGAACCAAACGGCCATCTTCCGCCAAAGCCTGCAAATTGCGCGGGATGTAATCGCCGCCCACCATATCAAGGATCAGGTCGGCCCCGCCTTCGGCTTTCAGCACATCCACGAAATCTGTGTCACGATAGTTAATCGCAGCCTCGGCCCCCAGTTTTGCACAGGCGTCGCATTTACTGTCGGTTCCGGCTGTTGCAAACACACGCGCGCCAAATTCACGGGCCAACTGGATCGCTGTCGTGCCGATACCGGACGATCCGCCGTGCACCAAGAAACGTTCGCCCGCCTTGAGGCCACCGCGCATGAAGACGTTGGACCACACGGTAAAGAATGTCTCGGGCAGGCAGGCGGCTTCCTTCATTCCCATACCTTTGGGCACCGGCAGGCAATGCGCCGCTGGCGTGGCCACATATTCAGCATACCCGCCGCCGGGCAGCAATGCGCAGACCTTGTCGCCGATAGACAGGCCCGTCACACCTTCTCCGATCGCGGAAATCTCGCCCGAGGCTTCAAGCCCCGGCAGGTCGCTGGCTGTTGGCGGTGGGGCGTACATGCCTGCACGTTGCAGCGCGTCGGGGCGGTTCACACCAGCATAGGCGACCTTGATCACCACCTGCCCATGGGCGGGTTCTGGAATTGGGCGCTCGACCGGTTGCAGAACTTCGGGTCCGCCGGGTTTGGTGATTTCAATTGCGCGCATGGTGTCTGACATGATGTTGGGCCTCCTCTGGGGTCTGTGTTGCGCATAACATAAGCCAACAGGTGAGGACGTACAGCGCGAACTGATGTTTGTCAGGAAACTAGTTATAGGCCCCCACGGGCGCGCAGAGCCTCGGCCACATGTTCGGCATCATCCAGCGCAAGCACCGCAAAAGGGATGATCGTCCGCCACCCCAACCGCTTGGCGGACCGTGCCCGCCAAGACTGTGCCAGCATCTGACCTTTCTCCACCAGAACTGGGATAAAGCGGATCACCAATGCGATGCCCAATTCAAGGCTGCGGGTCTGAAGCCCGAGTTTGCGCAGGGGGGTCGTCAACCATGTCACCACATCCACCATCTGCGACAGCTTGGTGGTCATCGTGACCAGGTTGGCGATGGCCACGGCGCAAACCATGCGCAATGCAATCACTGCACCGTTTTCCAAGTCATTCGTGGCGACATGCCAGATCAGGATCAGCGCCATAAAGGGCCACAAAATCCGCAGCCGGGCCATCCCCGTCTTGAAAAACTGCCATCTGGGAAGCGCATATAGGATCAGCGTCGCCGTCAGCATCGACAGCTGAAACCAAAGCGCTGTGAAACTGAACAGGATCAGCGTGGCCGCACATAGCGCGGCTAGCTTGGCCCCAGCGGGCCATCCATGTGCGCGCGTTTTAACCGGAGAGGTGAGTGAAATCATCTTGCTCTCCCAGTTGCTGCATGCGGGTTACGAAGGCTTTGGTGACCGTTGCGGCCGGGCCATCCTGGGCGATCCGCCCTTCGTCGATCCAGATCACGCGGTCGTAATCCGACAGATATTGCGGGTCGTGGGTGATATGCACCAAATGTGCATCCAGTTGCGACAACACGCGGCCTAGGTGCAGCGTCGTCAGGATATCGAGGCCGGCAAAGGGTTCATCCAGAATGATCAGCCGGGGCTGCATCGCAAGGATCGACATCAGGCAAACCAGTTGGCGTTGTCCCTGCGACAACTGATGAATTGCCGCTTTTGCCCAATGGGCGCGGTTAAACTGCGCCAGCATCGCTTCGGTGTTATGCGCGGCCTCGACCTTGGATTGGCCAAGCTGGGTCAAGCCAAAGCTGATTTCCTCCTCCACTGTGGGAAAGATAATCTGGTGATCCGGGTTTTGAAACAGGATGCCCACATTGCGCAGGGCAGCCTTACGGTCTTTTGCGACATCAATACCCGCGATGCGCGCCTGCCCCGATGTTGGGGCCACCAACCCGGCCAAGATACGGGCCAGCGATGTTTTACCGGACCCGTTGCGCCCCACGACACCGATCCGCCGCTCGTTTGCCTGCAAGTACACATTATCCAAAACCGCCGCACCATTGGGGGTAAAAGAGACGGCATTTAGGTCAATTAAAGGATCGGACATCGTATTCAGCACCAACGTTTCAGGCCCGCGAAGATTGCGGCCCGTCGGTGGCTAGCAGGTCTGATTGTCAGAGTGAAGCCAACCTAGCGGCGCGGGCTGGTCCAACTGCCCGGCAAATCCATCTTCGGCACGCGCGATGGCGCTTTGACATGGGATAGCAACCAGTTCGGCCCGGTCAGCAGCTTGCTTAGGGTTGGGCTGTTTCTGACCTGCGCCTTTACCTTTTCGATCTGCATCACGTTATCGATGCGCCGGTCCAGAAACTCCCACGTGGCCTGATGCCCGTCGCTGGTGTCGCCCAACCAGTACAAAACGGTCGACGAATACACCGCACTGAGCGTTGCGCGCTTGGTGTACCAATTCACATCATCGGATGTATCGCCCAAAGCATCCCAGATCGCATCACAGGTACCCCAAACCAGTTTGGCCCCGTCGGATGCATGTTGCGGCAGGGCAAACAAGGTTGTCCCACGGCGCACCACTTCTTTGTCGGTTACTGCCTCGAGCCTGAACTGCACCATCGCGGCGATTTTATCGCGATACTTCATCTCGCTCAGGTCTTCGGCGTTCATCCGGTCAATCATCAGGGCATCGCCCCGCTTGTGATAGGCAACCGCCAAATCAACCGATCCACGGGGGCACACAGCACGGGCGACCGTCGAATCGATGCCTGTATCGGCAATGGCCGCTTGAAATGTGGTTTCCGACCACCCATCAAAGGGGACATGCATCAATGCGGCGTCCAGCAGTTGTTCTTTGGGGTTTTGGCTGATTTCGGTCATGGCGGGCCTCCTGTGCGGTCAATGGCTTGGCACTAGACAATATAGGTCGTGCTTGCTATATGGCCACTTCCTGCAAATCCTTGCAACTTCAAACTAGAAAGGTGGTGAAAACCACATGCAGGTTAGTGTTCGCGATAACAACGTCGATCAAGCGCTGCGCGCCCTGAAGAAAAAACTTCAGCGCGAGGGTGTGTTTCGTGAAATGAAGCTTAAGCAGCATTTCGAGAAACCTTCCGAGAAAAAAGCACGCGAGAAAGCCGAAGCGATCCGCCGTTCCCGGAAACTGGCGCGGAAAAAATTGCAACGCGAAGGCATGATGTAAATCATACCAAGCGACGCATAAGAATACGAACCCCCGATACCACTAGGTGCCGGGGGTTTTATTTTGCCTAACGCGGTTCAGTCAGCGGTGATCCAGGCTTGGGCCGCTTCAAAGTCGTTCTTGTCGAAATACCGCGCGTCTTTGCCAATCAAGCGTTTGACGATCTGCACGACCATTGCTTCCCATTTTGAATCGCCCACCACTGCGGCACGGTCCAATTGGCCAACATGGTCCCGCACCAGCCGGAAATGCGCAGCCATCGCGCTTAGCCCCTGCCAGCCATCAAAACGTCTGATGTCCAACAGTAAACGAAAGCGGTCGCTCTTGCGGATAAAGGCGTTCAGGTCTTCGGTCTCGGACGCATATACATCCGCATCGATTTTACCCAGCAGTTCGACATGCAGCGCGCCGCCACCCAAGTCGGTCTGGTGAATGGCACCCAGCGATTCGAACAGCCACAGGCGGGCGTCGTCCTCGTGCCATTTGCCAAATACCGCCACGGGGCATGGCATCAAAATTGAAAACGCGCGTACCAGACGTGTCATCGCGGTGTTCGCGGTCACGATGGCAATTCTTTCAAAGCCGCTCCAGTTGCCGATGCCCATTTTCGCATCATCCCAAAGCGCGCCCATGGTAAAGTCTGTCAGATCGGCGTTCATCACCACTAACATCTTCAGCTTTTCACCCTTGGCCAGCGCGGCATCCATCGCTGGCATCAAAACGTCACTATAATCTTTATCAGTAATCGGTGCCTTCATATGCACCTCTAGCAGGTTTTCCTGCGTTCCAGATTGGACCTCGATCATTGCTTTTCTCCCTTAGAGTACGCCGTCTTTTTAAGGGAACGCCTGACGCCGGGCGTTGATCCAGATCAACGCGTCTTATTCACACGGGCAACGCCGTGGTATTGCAGACAGTCCGCAACGCAAAGCTGGATTGCATCTGCCCGACGCCGGGCAAGCGAGCCAGAAACTGACGGTGGATGCGCGCGAAATCTTCGGTGTTTTCGGCAACCACCTTAAGCAGATAATCAGCCGACCCCGCCATCAGATGACATTCAAGCACAGCAGGTATCCGGGCCACGGCCTTTTCAAAGGCATCCAGCACCTCGTCCGCCTGCCCTTGCAGGGTGATTTCAACGAAGACAGTGGTCGGCACACCCATCTTGCGCGCGTTCAGCAGGGCGACATACCCTTGGATGTACCCTTCGCTTTCCAAGCTTTGAACGCGCCGGTGGCAGGCAGATGGCGACAGGTGCACCTGCTCGGATAGATCCGAGTTCGACATCCGCCCCTTGCGTTGCAGGGCGGTCAGAATACGGCGATCAATGTCATCAAGGCTCATGCGCGCAATACTTTCTCACTTAATCCAAATTTTGCGACAGATTATTCCAATTTATGACCTCAAGGCGACCCATAATCGGTGCCTAATTTCAATTTAGCGGGCGTATTTTGCCGCATAGACTCACCCACACAGGACAAAACCCATGAAAATCGGTTGCCCGAAAGAGATCAAGCCACAGGAATTTCGCGTTGGCATGACGCCAAATGCCGCGTTCGAGGCCGTGAAGAATGGCCACGAGGTTATCATCGAAACTGGCGCAGGCACTGGTGCCGGTTTCGAAGATGCCGATTACATCGAGGCAGGCGCCAAGATCATCGCCACCGCCGCCGAGATTTTCGCAGACGCGGATATGATCGTGAAAGTCAAAGAGCCCCAAGCGGTCGAGCGCAAGATGCTGCGCGAGGGGCAAATTCTGTTCACCTATCTGCACCTTGCCCCCGACCCCGATCAAACCAAAGACCTAATCGCCTCTGGTGCGACCTGCATCGCCTATGAGACTGTCACTGACCGTAGTGGCGGCCTGCCCTTGCTGGCCCCCATGTCCGAAGTTGCGGGCCGTTTGGCACCGCAGGTTGGCGCATGGACCTTGCAAAAGGCCAATGGCGGTCGCGGCGTTTTGATGGGCGGCGTTCCGGGCGTTGGCCCCGCGCGGGTCGTTGTCATCGGCGGCGGCGTTGTGGGCACCCATGCGGCGCGGATTGCGGCGGGTATGGGCGCGGATGTTACCGTGCTCGACCGGTCCCTGCCCCGCTTGCGGTATCTGGATGATATCTATGGTGGCACGTTTAAGACGTCTTATGCGTCTGCTGGCAACACGATTGAACTGGCCCGCGAGGCAGACATGATTATCGGTGCCGTCCTGATCCCCGGTGCCGCCGCACCGAAACTGATCAGCCGCGCGCAACTGTCCGAGCTTAAGCCCGGTGCCGTGCTGGTTGATGTGGCCATTGACCAAGGGGGGTGCTTTGAAACCTCCAAAGCCACCACACACCATGACCCGATTTATGAGGTCAACGGCATCATGCATTACTGCGTGGCCAACATGCCCGGTGCCGTTGCGCGGACATCAACGATTGCCCTTGGCAATGCGACGATGCCGTTCATGCTGGCACTGGCAAATAAGGGCTGGAAAAAAGCCTGCGCAGACGATCCGCACCTTAAGGCGGGGTTGAACGTTCACGCGGGTCAATTGACCTATGCGGCCGTCGCCGAAGCGCTTGGCATGGGCAGCATCACCGCCGACGAAGCCATAGCGGGGTAACTGATACCCTCTTTAATGCAAAAGGCCCGCAAGTGACTGCGGGCCTTTCTTGGTTCATTGGGTAAGACAGAATTACTTCTTGGTCTTGGCCAGCGAGTCGCGGATTTGCAGCAACACGTCCAGCTCGGATGGGCCGGTGTCGACTTCTGGTGCAACATCGTCTGGTGCCTCGGCAGAAGCTTTCAGTTTGTTGACGGCTTTGACCAGCATGAACACAACAAATGCGATGATCAGGAAGTTGATGCATGCAGTGATGAACGCGCCATAAGCAAAGATCGCAGCGCCTGTTTCGCGTGCGGCATCAAGGCCGACGCCTGCAGGTACGTCACCCGACAAAACAGTATAAAGGCTGGTAAAGTCTGCACCACCCAAAACCAGACCGATGATCGGGTTGATCAGGTCGCTTACCAGCGAGCCTACGATCGCGGTGAATGCGGCACCGATGATGATACCAACGGCCAGATCCATAACATTGCCCTTGGCAATGAAGTCCTTGAATTCTTGAAGCATAGTATGTCCCTCATGTTATTTTAAGCGTAAGCTTTTACGTGTGTTAACCACGCGTGGCAGCCCGTTAGCACAGGTTGCACCAATTACGAGCATTTATTTTCGAAAAACACGCAAAATCGCGTAATTTATACGCTTAATGGCAATTTCACCCCACTTAAGGGCTTAATTGGGGAGTTTTCCGGTTAACACGTACTGCAAGATCTGAACAACTTGCGCCGGTTCCTGGACAACAGCCAAGGCCGCGGCGTCCACCTCTTTCAGCGCGTGGGCGTGATCTGGGCCATGCAAGATGACCAATGATTTACCCAAGGCCGCAGCATATCCCGCATCAAACGCCGCGTTCCACTGCTTGTATTGATCGCCGAACCGCACAACGACCACGTCGGCCATTTCAATGCCCTTGCGCGTGCGGATCGCGTTCAGCTGCGCGCCTTTGCGATCATGCCAGAACTTGTCCGCTTCGGCCCCCATGATGGCCACGCCGCAATCGTCACTGGCGGCATGATCCGTCACCGGGCTGTCAAAGCTGACATCCAGATCGGCGGCACCTTTGATAATCTGATCACGCCAATCGGTGTGAATTTCACCGGATAGATATACAGTTAAGGTCATATCAATTCTCCCCGTTATCCGCGCAACACACCGCCGGTGGCTTTGGTGACCTTCTCGACCACCTTGGCACCGACTGCTTCGATATCGGCATCTTTCAAGGTTTGCTCGACCGGCTGCATCCGCACGGTCAGCGCAAGGGACTTCTTGCCCTCGCCCAACGCCCCGCCGATGAATTCATCGAATACGCGCACGTCGTCGATCAGCGCCTTATCCGCGCCCATTGCGGCATTTACCAACGTCATCGCATCGACATTGGCATCCACCACAAAGGCGAAATCGCGTTCAACGGCTTGCAATGAGCTGGTTTTCAGTGCCGGACGTGTTGCACCTGATTTGCGCGGCATAGGCACCTCGGCTGGCCAGATGGTAAAGCCCATTGCGGGGCCTTTCACATCCAAAGCGGCCAATACGCGGGGGTGGATTTCACCAAACACGCCCAACACCTTTTTCGGGCCAAGGCAGATTTGACCATGACGCCCCGGATGCCACCATTCAGCGCCATTGCGGTTGATCTGAACCTTGGCAGGCGCACCGATGGCCGACAGCACAGCCTCGACATCAGCTTTGACGTCAAACAGATCAACGGGCCGGGACGCGCCGTGCACGTCCTTGGGGCCCGTGCGCCCGATCAGAACACCGCTGACCTGCATGTGTTGTTCGCCAGGTTCGCCACCCGTGAACACCGGGCCAACCTCGAACAGCGCCATATCAGGGAAACCGCGCGCCTGATTGCGCGCAGCGGCCTGCAACAGCGCTGGCAGCAAAGCCGGACGCATGTGGCTCATGTCGTTGCTGATCGGGTTCTCAAGACGGGTTTCGTCGGTACCGCCACCAAACAGCGCGGCAGAGGGTTGATCGATAAAGCTGTAGGAAACGCATTCATTATAGCCCAACACGGCACAGGCACGGCGGGCCGCAGCCTCGCGGCGCTGCATAGGCGACAAGATCGGTTTCGGGATGCCAGTTGTCAGACGCGGCAAGGGGCGTCCTTCAAGCTTGGTCAGCGACGCAATGCGTGCGACTTCCTCGACCAGATCAGCCTCGCCCTGAACATCGGGGCGCCAGCTGGGCACGTGCGCCATGTTCCCTTCCAGACGGAAGCCAAGCGCGGTCAGCGTCTTGCGTTGATCTGCCTCGGAAATGGTCATCCCCACCAGCGACTGCACCCGCGCGGCATCCAGCTTATAGGCGCGCGAGAAGTCAGGCACCTTGCCTGCCACCACGACCTCGGACGCTTCGCCGCCCGCGATATCAAGGATCATCCGCGTGGCATGTTCGATCCCGTAGGGTGTCCATTCAGGGTCGATCCCGCGTTCAAACCGGTACCGCGCATCCGAATTGATCTTGAGCGCGCGGCCCGTATACGCCGTGCGGACCGGATCGAAATAAGCCGCCTCGACAAACACATTCACGGTGTCCATGGAACAGCCGGTTTCGGCACCGCCCATGACACCGCCAATACTTTCGACCTTTTCAGCGTCAGAAATCAGCGTCATGCCTTCGGTAAATGTGTATTCTTTGTCGTCCAGACCCATCAAAGTCTCGCCACCCTTGGCACGGTGAACGCGCAATGTGTTGCCCGCGATTTTATCGGCGTCAAAGACGTGCAAAGGCCGGTTGCGGTCATAAGTGAAAAAGTTGGTCACATCGACAAGGAACGAGATCGGGCGCAAGCCAATGGCGCGCAACGCGTCTTGCAGCCACTCGGGCGACGGGCCGTTATTAACGCCGCGGATCACACGACCGTAAAAGACGGGGCATTGATCCAACGTATCTTCGTCGATGGACACTGTGACCGGGCAGGGAAATGTCCCCTCGACCGCGGGGGTGTCGCGTTTTTTCAGCGTGCCCAAACCACGAGCCGCCAGATCGCGCGCAATGCCACGCACGCCCAAGGCATCAGGGCGGTTCGGGGTAATCGCGATTTCGATCACAGGATCAACCTTGGCCGGGTCATTTTCAGCCAGCCAATCGACAAAGCGATCGCCGACATTGCCCGATGGCAATTCGATAATGCCGTCATGTTCTTCGGACAGCTCCAGCTCGCGCTCGGACGCCATCATGCCAAAGCTTTCGATGCCACGGATTTTGCCAACACCAATCGTTGTATCAATACCCGGCACATAAACGCCCGGCTTGGCCACAACCACGGTGATGCCTTCGCGGGCGTTGGGGGCACCGCAAATGATCTGCTGAACGCCCTCGTCGGTTTCAACCTGACACACGCGCAGACGGTCGGCATCGGGGTGCTTTTCCGCTGACTTCACATAGCCCAAGGTAAAATCCGCCAGCTTGGCACCACGATCTTCAACGCCTTCAACTTCAAGGCCCAGATCGGTCAGCGCATAGGTGATTTCATCAACCGACGCCGTGGTGTCGAGATGATCCTTTAGCCAAGAGAGTGTGAATTTCATCGGGTCAATCCTCGTGCAAATGCTTGGGCTAGGGCGTACCGCTTAATCTGCGCGGGTTCAATGCGGTTAGCGCGTCATTCACGCGCCATCAGATCATCCAATTGCGTGCCCAGCCAATGTTCGGGAATAAAATGCCCGCCGGTATGCACATCCAGCGTCACCTTGCGGCCCTGGCTGCACTGATCCCAGACGATGTTCGTCGCTTCGGTATTGGCGCGGATCAGCCAATGTTGGGTTATCCGGCCCTGCCCGCAGCGAAAGGTTTTGCGCCACAGGGCAACCGCGTTGGTGGCATCATGGCCGGGACCGCGCGGCAAGCTCATCCAGATGTCTTTCAACCCATGCACATGGCGCACTTGATCGGGCGGGTTAGGACACGGGGTCGCTTGCGGGATTGTGCCCGACATGGTCATCAACCCGGCAATCCGGTCGCCCCGCGCACAGGCATAACGCCACGCCATCGCCGCCCCGAATGAAAACCCCGAGATGTATATCTGGCTTTGGTCCACCGGATAGCGCGCCGCCACATCGGCCAACACCGCATCTGCAAAGTCGATGTCGGCAGGATCATCCTGCCAAAACCGCCACGCCCGATTTTGGGCGGTGGGCGCGATGAGCATGACCCCACGCGGTCTGGTTTCAATACCGATACGCGGATGGTTCACCACCGTCTTGCCGCGCCGCAGGAAGGCGTGGAAATGCATCATCACCGGAAGGGGGGAAGTGCCGTCCCAATCATCGGGCAGCAGGATGTTATATTCGCGATTGTCGAGTTTGCAGGGGATGTCGCCGCCGCAGGTTTGGGCGGTGGCGGGGGCAGTGGGAGTTTGCAGTAAAAGGAAGACACACAACAGCCAGCGGATCATGAAAGCAGCCCAATTTTGAAAATCACCAAACCCGTCAAATCTGCGGCGGTCTTACTCGGCTCGCTTGGCAAGGTCTTTGACATCGCCCATCCGATACAGCTTGATTTCACGCATCAACCGCAATGTCGGCTTGGCCGCGAACAGAAATGACCCGATCAGAAAAAACCACGTTGCGGGAATCTGCTCTGTCTCGAAAAAGAACAGAATAGAGCCGATAATGAAGCAAAACGCAGCCATGAAATCAACGAAGGTGTAGACCAGTTCGAACCGCGCATAGACGGTTCGGCTGGCATCTGATGACTCGCGGTTACTATGACGAAAAAGCTTCACTTCAAGGTCTCCAATAACGCGGGTGTTGCTTACCTGCTCAAGCCACCATGCAAGTTAGGCTGATCCAAGCTGGCGAAGCCGTAGTGGCGCAGCCAGCGTAGATCTGAATCAAAGAACGCGCGCAGGTCGGGGATGCCGTATTTCAGCATCGCGATGCGGTCTATGCCCATGCCAAAGGCAAATCCCTGCCATTCAGCCGGATCGATCCCGCCTGCTTGCAGCACCTTGGGGTGGACCATGCCGGAGCCCAGAACTTCCATCCAATCGTCACCTTCGCCAATGCGCAGCTGACCGTCGACCCATGAACACTGGATGTCGACTTCGGCCGATGGTTCGGTGAAGGGGAAGTGCGAGGCGCGGAAACGGGTTTTGATGCCGTCGACCTCAAAGAACGCGGCAAAGAATTCTTCCAGCGTCCATTTCAGGTTCGCCATCGAGATGTCTTTGTCGATCGCCAGACCTTCGACCTGATGAAACATCGGCGTGTGGGTCTGGTCGTAATCGGCGCGGTACACACCTCCGGGGCAGATGATGCGCAGGGGCGCGCCTTGGGCCTCCATCGTGCGGATTTGCACGGGGCTGGTATGCGTGCGCAACACATGC
This sequence comes from uncultured Sulfitobacter sp., assembly GCF_964021855.1. Classification (NCBI taxonomy): domain Bacteria; kingdom Pseudomonadati; phylum Pseudomonadota; class Alphaproteobacteria; order Rhodobacterales; family Roseobacteraceae; genus Sulfitobacter; species uncultured Sulfitobacter sp. The sequence continues at coordinate 761,224 of NZ_CAXHZD010000001.1, read as the reverse complement.
GGCGGGCGGTTGTCGCCCTCGGCGCGGGCCATGTAAAATGTGTCCATCTCGGCGCGGGCGGGGTGGTGGCCGGGGATATTCAGCGCGTCAAAGTTATACCAATCGGTATCAATGCGCGGCCCTTCGGCGACCGAGAAACCCAAGTTAGCAAAGATCGCGGTCACTTCTTCCGTCACCTGACTGACGGGGTGGATAGTGCCTTGACGCGTGCCACGGCTCGGCAATGTCACGTCCAGCCATTCGCTGCGCAGACGTTCATCCAGCGCGGCATCGCCCAAGGCGGCCTTTTTGGCAGCAATGGCCGAGTTGATCTCGTCCTTGAGGGCATTCAGCGCGGGGCCAACGGTCTGGCGTTCTTCCGGGGTCATTTTGCCCAGCTCGCGCATTTTCAACGCGACTTCGCCCTTTTTACCCACGGCGGCCAGACGGATGTCTTCCAGCCCTGCTTCGTCGGCGGCACCAGCGATCTGGCCCAGATATTTCGCTTTCAGGTCGTCCATATCGGCCTCATGTCTTATGTTCGAGCTGGTGCTACCAGAATTGCGCCCGAATACAAGGCGGCGCGGCAAAAACCCCAGCCCCACAACGTAAAACGCCGCCCCGAGACCGGAGCGGCGTTTTGGTATTCCTAAGAGGCGAAAGGCGCTTACGCGGCCAGTGCGTCTTGTGCTTGCTTAACAATTGCACCGAACGCGTCTGGTTCATTCACGGCCAGATCGGCCAGAACCTTACGGTCTACTTCGACGCCTGCAAGGGACAGACCATTGATAAAGCGGCTGTATGTCAGCGCTTCGTCATAGCTGCGCACAGCAGCGTTGATCCGTTGGATCCACAATGCGCGGAAGTTGCGCTTGCGATTCTTACGGTCGCGGGTTGCATATTGGTTTGCTTTGTCGACGGCTTGACGCGCGACCTTAAAGGTATTCTTGCGGCGGCCATAGTAACCTTTGGCTGCTTTAATTACCTTTTTGTGACGGGCGTGGGTGACGACACCACCTTTTGTACGGGACATATCGGCTCTCCTATCTTAGCGGTCGTAGGGCATGAAGCCCTTGATGATCTTTGCATCTGGCGCAGACAATGCTGTCGTGCCACGTGCGTTGCGCAGGAACTTGTTGCTCCGCTTGATCATGCCGTGCTGTTTGCCGGCCTGACTGCCGATGACCTTACCGGTCGCCGATACTTTAAAGCGCTTCTTAGCGCTCGACTTGGTCTTCATCTTGGGCATTTCCGTCTCCTTGACTTGAGTTCGGTAGATGCGCGACTCGGCATGCCACGTGGGCCGGACGCGCGGAACGAAGCTGGCGTATAGGTCGGACCGGGAAATATGGCAAGCAGAAAAGCGTTACCAGAATTTATACCGGGCGATCACGTTCACGATCGCATTGGGAATATCGCTCAGGCTGTACCCGTCGGGGTGGGCAAGGAAAGCGTATACAACCAAACCCGCCGCGATGACCACCGTTACGATCGAAACGCGCGGCGGACGGCTGTCGGCAAACGCCGATACGATGGATGGGATCGACAGCACAGCAAGGGCAAGACCCAGAACCAAAGCAAGATCGGTGTCCATGGAATAGTTGCCCTTACCGAATTCGTTTCACCTGATGGCGCAGATTAGTCCGGATCAGCGCTGAAAATCAAACTTTCATCGCAAGGCGCGACGCGCAGGATGTTTGTGCTCCCCTCGACGTTGAATGGCACGCCCGCCACCACAACCACCATATCTTCCGGCTTGGCATAGCCCTCGTCCCGGGCGGCACGCACGGCGCTGACCACAGCCTTTTTGAACCGGTCAAGCCGTTCGGTAACGATACAATTGGTGCCCCAGCTGAGCGTGAGCCGGCCCGCAGTCTTGGCCAGCGGCGTGAGCGCGATGATTGGAACCCGTGGACGTTCGCGGGCAATCAGCAGGGCAGTTGTGCCGCTTTGGGTAAAGCAGCAGATCGCCTTGATATTTGTGGTTTCCGCAATCTCTCGGGCGGCGGCAACGATACCATCCGCGACGGTCATACGGTCAGCGGCACGCGATGCTTCGATGATTTGCGTATATGTCGGGTCAAGCTCGACCTCGGTGGCGACGTTGTCCATCGTGCGGACCGCTTCAATTGGATACGATCCAGCCGCGGATTCTGCCGACAACATGACCGCATCGGCCCCTTCATAGATCGCGGTCGCCACGTCCGACACTTCGGCGCGGGTGGGCATGGGGCTTTCGATCATCGATTCCAACATCTGCGTTGCGACGATCACCGGCTTTGCTGCCGCGCGACATTTGCGAACCAGACGTTTCTGGATCGGTGGCACGTTCTGGATCGGCAGTTCGACCCCCAGATCACCGCGCGCGACCATAATGCCGTCGCTGACCTCAAGAATATCCTCAAAACGGGCAACGGCAGATGGTTTTTCGATCTTGGACAATAGCGCCGCCCGCCCCTTGGCCAGCTCGCGCGCCTCAAGAACATCTTCGGGGCGCTGCACAAAGCTAAGCGCAAGCCAGTCGACACCCAGATCGCAAACAAACTCAAGATCGGCCCGGTCTTTGTCGGAAAGCGCGGCAAGGGGCAGCACCACATCCGGCACGTTCACACCTTTGCGGTTCGAAATCACGCCCCCGATCACCACTTCGCAGTTGGCGAAATCGGGACCGCAGTCTTTTACCTTAAGACGGATTTTGCCGTCATTAACCAAAAGGCTCGCGCCGGGTTCCAGCGCCGCGAAAATCTCGGGGTGGGGCAGACATACGCGGCTTGCATTGCCTTCGGCCTCGTCCAGGTCCAACCGGAAGGGTGCGCCTTCGACCAACAGCTCACTGTCGCCTGCAAACACACCAACGCGCAGCTTTGGGCCCTGAAGATCGGCGAGAATACCGATGGTCGATCCGGTTTCCTTTTCGATCTGGCGGATAATGTCGTGCTTGACCCGAATTTCATCATGGCTGCCGTGGCTCATGTTCAGGCGAAACACATCCGCACCCGCCGCATGCAAAGCCGAGATCATCTCGTGGGTATCAGAGGCAGGCCCCAAAGTAGCGACTACTTTTACATTGCGTGTGCGTTTCATACTCTACGTCTTCCTTCGTCAGTTGGGCCGGTCATCGGCCCCAAATTCATCCAAACTTACCCCTCTTTAGCACGGGTATCGCTCAGAGTGGATAGTAAATGCGTTAGCGATAACATCAATCGCACGACGCGGGCCAGCATACCCAACACCCGGAATTATACGGCAAATGGTTTCAGCAATATGACCGGCATCGCCTTTTCCAGCGAACTGCGCCATGATCTGACCGCCGGTGCCGCAGGGCCTATCCTTGACACCATGCTGGCCCGAACCCAAATTTGATCTCAAACAGGAGAGACATCATGCCCACACAGACCGAGATCGAATTGCAAGCCGCCGCATTTCGCCGCCTGCAACACCACCTGATGCAAGACCGCACCGATGTGCAGAACATCGACATGATGAACCTCGCCGGTTTTTGCCGGAACTGCCTGTCACGCTGGTATCAAGAAGCCGCAAATGAACGCGGCATCGAGATGGGCAAAGAAGAAGCCCGCGAGCTGTTTTACGGCATGACTATGGATGAGTGGAAAGCCAACTATCAGACAGACGCCAAGCCCGACCAGCAAGAGGCGTTCAAGGTCGCGTTCGAGGAGAATGTCGGGAAGGGGTAGAAGCGCTCTTGCTAAGCGGTCTAGCGTAACCTCGCCTTAGGCTCTGCCAATCAGCACGCTCTGATACAATGCCGCAATGGCCACCTATGCAGGGCCATTGCGGCATCTATATACGTCGCATCTTGTTCGCCGACGCGAAATATCCGCCGCCCATAACGCCTTATTTCGTCTGCATGTCATAAACCATTTTCATCACCATGCGGCGCGGCAAAAGTGGAACGAGCCAGTTCAACATGAACCGCATTTTCCGATCATTAATAACCCGCAGTTTACCTTTCAGCATGGCATCATAGCCGAACTTGGCGACATTTTCGGGCGCTGCGGGATTATCCTGTGTCATCGACAGCTGATCCATCGCGGCCGATTGTGCAAACTCCGTATCAACGAATCCGGGCTCTAGCGTCGTGACGGTCACCCCGTAGGGACGCCATTCAAAATCAAGCGCGGGGGAAAGGGTACTCACAAAAGCTTTGGTCGCAAAATACGTCGCCTGTAATGGTCCGGGTTGATACGCCCCGGTCGAACTGACGTTCAGAACTTTGCCACTGCCGCGCGCGACCATATCCTTGCCAACCAAGTGACACAGCTGCACCAACGCCGCGACGTTGAGATCAAGCATGCTCATGTCTGCCTCAGGTCCGCGGTCCAAGAATGTACCATGCCCGCCAAAACCGGCATTATTGATCAAGATATCAATCTGCGCACCCTGTGTGGCATCATAAAGCGCCTTGGCTGCCCCGTGCGCCCCTAAATCAAGCGGTATCGTTTTCACCTTAATGCCGTGCTTGTTCTCAAGTTCGTCCTTTAGTTCGTTAAGCTTGTTCCCCCGACGTGCTGTGATGATCAAATCACCCCCCTTCGCCGCATGATACCGCGCAAATTCGCGACCAATGCCAGAAGATGCGCCTGTGATAAGTGCCGTGTTGGACATGTGTTTTCCCCATAAGTCAACAATCGTTGACAATGGAGGTAGGGACGCATGCGCCTCATGTCAACACTTGTTGACAAATGTTGAGCGACCTATAGGAAATCATGAGCAAGTCAGAACATACACGCAGCGCGCTTTTACAATCCGCCACTCGGCAGTTTGGGGAGTTCGGCTATTCCAATGCATCCTTACGTCAAATCGCCGGGCAGGCCGGTGTCGATGTCGCGCTAATCTCGCGCTACTTCGGCGGCAAGCTGGGCCTGTTTGATGCAAGCCTCAAAGAATGCCTTAATTGGCCAGAGCTGCTTGACCCAGCCAAGGACCCAATTGAAACAGCCATTGAAAAATTCACCGACCCCACGTCGGAGGATCACAAATTCTCCACGACGCGGATGATTATCCTAAACGCGGATGACCCCATTGTCGGCGAACGCGTGCGCACCGCCCTGTTCGATAAATTGATTGACCCGCTTGAGGCCCGAATGGACGGCACCCACGTCAAAGAGCGTCTGGCCATGTTCATCGCTGTCATCGTCGGGGCGTCCATCACCCGATACTCACTACAGGTGCCGGGAATGGCCAATGCCGACGCAAAGATGCACAGTCGCCAATTGCGGCACCTGATTGATGCCGCATTAAGTTTTAAATGCTGATTTTGAGGGTGAAAGGGGGGGGGGCGCAATGCTCAGCGCATTATACGCCCCGTTCCGCCGGTCCTACCTAAACAGCCGCCTTGCGCATCTCGTCCAGATAAATCTCGCGCAGGCGTGGCGCGATCCGCCCCGGCGTGCCGTCGCCCAGCATAACGCCGTCAATCTCGACCACAGGCATCACGAACGCGCTGGCGGATGTGGTAAACGCCTCGTCTGCAGCCTTCGCCTCGTCGATGGTAAAGTTGCGTTCTTCCACTTCCATCTGCGCCTCTTTGGCGAAACGCAGAACGGCGGCGCGGGTGATACCGTGCAAAATATCGTTGCTTAGCGCGCGGGTGATGATCTTGTTACCCTTGACGATATAGGCGTTGTTGCTGGTGCCTTCGGTGACGAAACCATCCTCGACCATCCACGCATCATCGCAACCGGCTTTCTTGGCCATCATCTTGCCCATCGACGGGTACAGCAATTGCACCGTTTTGATGTCGCGACGGCCCCAGCGGATATCTTCGATGCTGATGATCTTGGCACCTTTTTTCGCGGCAGGGCTGTCGGCCAAACCGGGCTTGGACTGCGTGAACAACACGATCGTCGGCTCGGTCGTCTCGGGGTCAGGAAAGGCAAAGTCGCGGTCGCCGTCAGACCCGCGCGTGACCTGCAAATAGATCAGCCCCTCCTCGATCTCGTTCAAGCGCACCAACTCGCGGTGAACCTCAAGCAGATCATCTTTCGAGATCGGGTTGCGCATCTCCAACTCGTTCAGCGAACGGCTTAGACGGATGGCGTGGCCTTCAAAATCAATCAACTTGCCATCCAGAACCGAGGTTACCTCGTACACCCCGTCTGCCATCAGAAACCCGCGATCAAAGATCGAAATCTTGGCTTCATCCTCAGGCAGGTATTCGCCGTTCACGTAAACAGTCCGCATGTCTTATCCCCAAAGCTTGGCCGTGGGCGGATGCACCCCGGCTGCGTCAAATATCAAAGCATTTTGACGGTCTTCGGCCAGAAGAAGCGGGCCGTCAAGATCAACAACCTTTGCACCCTGCGCCACCAGGGTGGCCGGGGCCATCGCCAAAGACGATCCAACCATGCAGCCAACCATCACGTCATAGCCCTCGGCCAGCGCCGCATCGCGCAGGGCAAGCGCCTCTGTCAGCCCACCGGTCTTGTCCAGCTTGATGTTCACCACATCATACTTACCCTTCAACTTGGGCAGGCTGGCCCGATCATGGCAGCTTTCGTCGGCACAAACCGGCACCGGCCGGTCCATCCCGATCAGCGCATCATCCTCACCTGCGGGCAACGGCTGCTCGACAAGCGACACACCCAGCCGCACCAGATGCGGTGCCAGATCGGCATACACCTGCGCGGACCAGCCCTCATTCGCATCAATTATAATTTGCGCATCAGGGGCCCCGGCGCGCACGGCCTCAAGCCGGGGCATATCGTCTGGCGTGCCCAGCTTGATCTTAAGCAAGGGCCGATGCGCATGCAGTGCCGCCTGCGCCTGCATCTTTTCTGGCGTATCCAGCGATAGGGTATAGGCCGTAATCTCGGGTCCCGGCGCTGACAAACTGGCCAATTCCCAAACCCGCTTGCCGGTCTGCTTGGCCTCAAGATCCCACCACGCACAATCGATCGCATTGCGCGCAGCACCCGCTGGCAAAAGATCATACAGATCTGCTCGCCCGAACGATGACGGCAACCCCTTGATCTCGGCGGTCACGCTCTCAAGCGTCTCGTCATAACGGGCATAGGGCACACATTCGCCCCAACCCGTCACGCCGCCATCCGAAATCCGCACGGTCAGCACCTGCGCCTCGGTGCGCGACCCGCGTGAGATCGTGAATACCTGCGCCAGCCGAAACACATCACGGCTTACCTCAATACGCATACCCGTTCCTTCATTTTGCCAAATAAACTCTCCCCGAAGGGCCGGTCAGAGAGCTGCCAAAGCGTCTGCCAATCTATGGCCCCCTTGGCGGAAGGGATCAACAGCGGGCAAGCCAAGCCGTGTTTCCACCTCAGCGAGATAGGCCTCAGCCTCCGCTTCCGACATGTGCTGCGTGTTGATCGAAATGCCAACGACCTTGCAACCAGCGTTCGCCACCTTTGCCAGCGCCAACGCAGTATCGCGAACCGCTTCGAGGCTTGGCAAGGTGTAGTCCGGCAAACCGCGCATGGTTTTGCGCGTCGGCTCGTGGCACAAGATCAACGCATCAGGCTGGCCGCCGTGGATCAAGGCTAGGGTCACACCAGAGAAGGACACGTGGAACAGGCTGCCCTGCCCTTCGATCACGTCCCAGTGGTCATCGTCATTATCCGGCGTCAGATGCTCGATCGATCCGGCCATAAAATCGGCGACAACAGCATCCAAGGGCACACCTTCGCCCGTGATCAAGATGCCGGTTTGTCCGGTCGCGCGGAAGGTGCTTTTCATACCCTTCTTCTGCATCGCTGCGTCCAGCGCCAAAGCGGTATACATCTTGCCGACAGAGCAATCAGTCCCGACCGCCAGCACCCGCTTGCCGCTGCGCTTCACGCCCGTTGCAATGGGATATGGTTCGGACGCAATACGCACGTCGTGCAAGGCGCGGCCGTTCTTTTCCGCCGCGCTGGCCAGATCGGCCTCGTCGCGCAGAAGGTTGTGCAATCCAGATGCCAGATCAAAGCCCATATCCAGTGCCTCAAGCAGCACTGATTTCCACGCGGCACTGATCACACCGCCGCGGTTGGCCACACCGATTACCAAGGTCTTTGCGCCAGCCTCTTTGGCCTCGGCCAAGGTCATATCGGCCAGACCCAGATCGGCCTTGCATCCGTCCATACGGAACTGAGCCACGGCATTGTCCGGGCGCCAGTCCTTGATGCCTTGTGCGACTTTAACAGCCAGTTGATCAGGCGCGTCGCCCAGGAAAAGAAGATATGGTGTTTCAATCATCGCTACGTGCTCCGGCAAAATAGGTTTGCGTCATTTTCGCTGTTTCTAGCGACAAGGGGATTGCAAGTCTGCCCCCATGACAAGTCATTGCGAGAGATTAATGTGCATATTCATCTTTTCGTCGAATATTTGTGCAAGACGCCACGGGAGCCAATGCTGCACCTGCGAAATCTGGCTTGCGACCCGCTGTGTAATTTAATACCAACTCAAGCAACCCACTTGTAACATTATTACCCAAGGAAACCCGATCATGAGCTTTCGCATTCAGCCAACGCCGCCCGCACGCCCCAACCGCTGCCAGCTGTTTGGGCCCGGGTCCCGCCCTGCCTTGTTTGAAAAAATGGCCAGCTCGGCCGCTGATGTGATCAACCTTGATCTAGAAGACAGCGTCGCACCGTCAGACAAGGACACCGCCCGCGCCAACATCATCGGGGCCATCAATGATATTGATTGGGGCAACAAGACATTGTCCGTGCGGATCAACGGGCTCGATACCCCCTATTGGTACCGCGACGTCGTTGATTTGCTGGAACAAGCTGGCGACCGTCTGGACCAGATCATGATCCCGAAAGTTGGCTGTGCTGCGGATGTCTATGCCGTGGATGCATTGGTGACTGCGATCGAAACAGCCAAGGGCCGGTCAAAGCCCATCGCGTTCGAAGTAATCATCGAATCGGCGGCGGGCATCGCCCATGTCGAAGAGATCGCCGCGTCCAGCCCGCGCCTTGAGGCGATGAGCCTAGGTGCCGCGGATTTCGCAGCATCCATGGGCATGCAAACCACCGGCATCGGTGGGACGCAGGAAAACTATTATATGCTTCATGATGGCGTGAAACATTGGTCTGATCCGTGGCACTGGGCGCAAACAGCCATTGTTGCCGCCTGCCGTACCCACGGTGTGCTCCCAGTCGATGGCCCGTTCGGCGACTTTTCAGACGACGACGGTTTCCGTGCGCAGGCGCGTCGCTCCGCCACTTTGGGCATGGTCGGCAAATGGGCGATCCACCCCAAGCAGATCGCCGTTGCGAACGAAGTCTTTACCCCCTCCGAGGAAGCCGTTGCCGAAGCGCGCGAAATTCTCGCCGCGATGGAAACCGCAAAGGCAAATGGTGAGGGTGCCACCGTTTACAAAGGCCGCTTGGTCGATATTGCCAGCATCAAACAGGCCGAAGTTATCGTCCGTCAGTCGGAAATGATCGCGGCGCGTTAATTTAACCATACCACGCGGGGGGCCAGCCCCCCGCACCCCCCAGGATATTTGCAAGCCAGAGAAAAGGGGGGCTTGGCGCGGGTGCCGAGTTCGGGCATCAGTTGGGGATGACTTTTGATCTACTCTCGGCCCTTGCGCTATTTGTCTTTATTACATCCATCACACCGGGGCCGAACAACCTGATGCTGATGGCATCGGGGGCAAATTACGGTTTTGCCAGAACGGTCCCGCATATGCTGGGGGTCACGATTGGCTTTATGATCATGCTGTTGCTGGTCGGGCTTGGATTGATCCGCGTTTTTAATGCGTTTCCGGTGATCTATATCATCCTCAAGGTATTGAGCGTTATTTACCTGCTCTACCTTGCCTATAAGATAGCAACCGCTGGCCCTGCCCAGCAAACAGCGGCAGCGGGTCGCCCGATGAGCTTTCTTCAGGCGGCCGGGTTTCAGTGGGTTAACCCCAAGGCCTGGGCCTTTGGGTTGAGTATCATCACGATTTACGTGCCCGCAGCGGATTTCGGCCCATTGCTGATTACGGCTTGTGTCGTGGCGCTGACAGCGTTTCCATCGGTGACACTATGGACCGTGATGGGCAAGGAAATGGCGCGTTTCTTGACCAACCCGCGGCGTTTGCGGGTATTTAACTGGACGATGGCAATTTTGCTGGTTGCATCCTTGCTGCCGGTACTTTGGCCAGCGGGCTAAAAGGCCCGCGTTGCAAAGGCTGCAAATCAACGCCATATAGCGCATAACCTAACGCGGAGCATGTGATGACACAGTATCTGGATTTTGAAAAACCACTCGCCGAGATTGAAGGCAAAGCAGAAGAATTGCGCGCCCTTGCACGGTCTTCGGAAGGAATGGACGTCAGCGCCGAAGCAAAAGCGCTGGATCAAAAAGCCCACCAGATGCTGGATGATTTGTACAAATCCCTGACCCCATGGCGGAAATGCCAAGTGGCGCGGCACCCCAACCGCCCGCATTGCAAGGACTATATCGAGGCCTTGTTCACCGACTACACACCGCTGGCCGGCGATCGCAATTTTGCAGATGATTTGGCGGTGATGGGCGGTCTTGCCCGATTTAATGACATGCCCGTCGTGGTGATCGGCCATGAAAAGGGTAACGACACCAAGTCGCGGATTGAACGGAATTTCGGCATGGCGCGCCCCGAAGGATACCGCAAAGCCGTGCGGTTGATGGATCTGGCCGGTAAATTCGGTTTGCCTGTCATTACCTTGGTCGACACCCCCGGTGCCTATCCCGGCAAAGGGGCAGAGGAGCGTGGCCAATCCGAGGCCATCGCCCGCGCCACCGAAAAATGCCTGCAAATCGGCGTGCCGCTTGTATCGGTTGTTATTGGCGAAGGCGGCTCTGGCGGGGCTGTGGCATTTGCAACGGCGAACCGGCTCGCGATGCTTGAGCATTCCGTTTATTCGGTGATTTCCCCCGAAGGCTGCGCATCGATCCTGTGGAAAGACGCCGAAAAAATGCGCGAAGCTGCCGAGGCGCTGCGTCTGACGGCACAAGATTTGAAACAGCTGGGCGTTAATGACCGCATCATCCCCGAACCACGCGGCGGCGCGCATCGTGATCCGGCCAGCGCCATCAAATCTGTCGGCAAAACGATTGAAGGCATGCTCAAGGACTTGAGCGGTAAGAACAGCAAGGCGCTGATCGCTGACCGGCGGGCCAAATTCATGGATTTGGGGTCAAAAGGTCTGGCGGCGTAAGCCGAGGCGACTAACCTTTATTAGCAAGAAAACGGGTCGTGCTTTTTTGACATCCAGCCTCAGGTCGCGAGCATGCGCAACCCTTGGGTGACGTCGGTTCTGACCGCAAGGCGCAGGCCCGGCTCGTCACCTGCACGCAGCGCTGCGATAATCAACCGGTGGAAATGTGGTGGTTCAGTCCGGCGTAAACGGCCATACAGCGCCCGCATGGTTGGCCCCATTTGCAGCCAGACGGTTTCTGCCATTGCCAGCATCGCAGGGGCCTGCGCGCGCAAGTACAACGTGCGGTGAAACTCCAGATTGGTGCGAATGTAGCTGACGGCATCGCGGTGGGCGACAGCTTCGGACACTGCGTTGTTTATGGTCTGAAGCCGATCGATCAGTGCGAAATGCGCACGGGGCAGCGCGCGGCTGGCCAGTTCCACCTCGATCAAGGCGCGCAATGCCGCAAGCTCCTCGATCCGCTCGTTGCTGAGTTCCGGGGTTGAGATACGACCCGAGGCTGACATCGTCAGCGCCCCTTCAGCAACCAGACGGCGCACAGCCTCGCGGGCGGGGGTCATGGAGACTTCGTATTCCTTACCGATCCCCCGTAGGGTCAGGGCATGGCCCGGCGGCAAATCGCCATGCATAATACGGCTGCGCAATTGCCGATACACTCGGTCATGGGCAAGCGGATTTGCGTCTAGGGGGCGAGGGTTCAGGTTCATATTACCGTTGTGATCACAAAACTGGGTCGCGTCAACGTCAAGCTTGATCGGGTGCGACAGGTCAATCGCCAATCAACTGGCTGAACCGAAGCAGATAGCCGTCCAGATCCTGTATCAAGAACTCCGATACCTACTATTCTAGTTAAATCGGTAACGGTGCAGATCGCTGCCGTTTTGGCGCAGCCAGCGGCGTGCGTCTTTGTAGGGGCCATAGATTCGTTCGACCTCGGCCCAGAAGGCGGGCGAATGATTCATCTGCGCCAGATGGGCGACCTCGTGGGCGGCGACATAATCCAGCACCTCGGGCGGGGTCAGTATCAGGCGCCACGAAAACATCAGCCCGCCATCGGATGTGCACGACCCCCACCGGGACCGCGTATCGCGCAGGGTCAGCTTGCTATAGGGACGCCCCAAAGCGGCGGCGTAGTCATCGCAGGCCCCCGCCAGCCGGTCCCGCGCAAGCTCTTTCAAATGCGCGGCAAGCCTAACCGGCACGCGGTCTTCGCGCCCCGGCACGGCGATTGTATCAACGCCCAGTTGAACGCGGCGTCCCTGCCCCTGAATGACCTGCACCATGCGCCCGCCCAAGGGGAACTCCGCACCGATGCCAATGGGAATATCCGCGCCGCGCGCCTCCAAATGCTTGCGAATCCATTCCTCTTTCTCGCGCGCGAATGCGATGCCCTCGGCCTCTTTCAGGCGTTTGGGCAGGGTCAGGGTGACGCGGCCATCCAGCTGCGAAATGCGCAAAGATATACGCTTGGCCTGCGCTGAACGGCGCAGGATTAGCGGGATTGGCGGATTGCCGGGCAGGAACGGATCGGGCATTTCGGGCTTTCGGGCGAATACGGGGTGGCGATTGCCTTTGACAGTTCCTATCTCATATGGCACTTGGCCTGAATCATCTATACGCAACAACACTTTCAAAAAGGGGACTTCGATGCCCAATGAAGAATGGGGAACCAAGCGCCTGTGCCCCACAACGGGCAAGCGGTTCTACGACCTGAACAAAAACCCGATCATCAGCCCGTACAGCGGTGAGGTTGTCGAGGTCGACAACTCCAAATCCCGTATGATCGCCGCCGACGCCGAAGATGCCGTCACAGCAAAAGCCAAAAAAGGTGATGTTGAGGACGACGTATTGGTAGATGACGACGACGTTGATGTGGATCTGGATGACGATATTCTGGACGATGACGACGACGATGAAGATACAGTTCCGCTGGAAGAAATCGCGGACGTAGCGGCCAACGACGACGACTGATTGAAGTTTCGAAGGCGGGAGTGGATTTTCCCCTTGATCCCGCCTTCGCTTGCGCCTATTCAGCGGCGCAGCAGCCATCCCGGGTTGCGACGACGACCGGATCATTGATCCACGATGGGGCCTTAGCTCAGCTGGGAGAGCGCCTGCATGGCATGCAGGAGGTCAGCGGTTCGATCCCGCTAGGCTCCACCAAACCACCCCCCTTTTTTCCAGCACCGCCCAAGCGCCAAGTTACTTGGCCTTCACGTGTGTGCTTTCCTTCCGACTTTGAACCGTGCTGCAAGTATCGCCGGGCCGTTTCTCAATAAACTATTTCGCGACCGCCACTAGACGACTGGTCTATTACTTCCTATCTACCCCTCATGACAGAGCAAAAGAAATCAGACCTGACACGTCAAAAAATCCTGCAAGCAGGGCGTAGCCTGGTCAGCCAGCATGGTTTTGGCGCAGTGGGCTTGGCGCGTATTCTTAAGGAAAGCGACGTTCCGAAAGGATCGTTCTACTACTACTTCCCGTCAAAGGAGGCTTTTGGCCAAGCACTGCTGGCGGATTACGTCACCGACTATCTTGGCCGGGTCGATGCCCTTTCAAATGGTCCGGGGTCTGCCCATGATAAATTGATCGCCTTTTGGTCGGCTTGGCTGACACATGCAGAGGCCGAAGGCATTGCCAGCCAATGTCTGGTCGTCAAGCTGGGCGCAGAAGTGGCCGACCTATCGGAAGACATGCGCCAAGTGCTTGATGCCGGTGTGGGCGCGCTGGTCGACCGCATCGCAGCATTGCTGGTGCAAGGGGCCAAGGACGGGTCGATCGTGACCATCGACGATCCGCAGGCCACGGCACAGATGCTCTATGCGAAATGGTTAGGTGCGGCGATTCTGTCAAAACTTGCACGCAATGAAACCCCGCTTAGGCAGGCCCTTTCCGAAACAAAGAAAACCCTTTCAACACCATAACCCAAAGAAGAGAATACACATGAAAGCTGCAATTCACGATACATTCGGCGAACCCATCGACGTTTTGAACGCTGTTGAGATCGACAAACCCACCGCTCGTGCGGGCGAAGTGTTGGTCAAGATGACCCTGTCACCGATCCACAACCACGATCTGTGGACCATCCGTGGCAACTATGGCTACAAGCCCGAATTGCCCGGCGCGATTGGCGGCTCGGAAGCCTTGGGCACGGTCGAGGCGGTTGGCGAAGGCGTTGACGATGCAATGGTCGGTAAACGCGTCTCTATCGCAGGTGTTCACGGCACGTGGGCCGAATATTTCGTGGCCCCAGCCGCAGGCGTGCTGCCCCTGCCCGACATGATTTCCGACGTTGCGGGCGCACAGTTGATCGCGATGCCGTTCAGCGCCATTTCACTGCTCGAAACGCTTAAGGCGAAAAAGGGCGATTGGATCATTCAAACCGCCGCCAACGGTGCCGTGGGCAAGATCATGGTGACGCTGGCCAAGGCGCGCGGCATCAACCTGCTGAACCTCGTACGCCGCGGTGAAGCGGTGAAAGAGCTGACGGACATGGGCATCGAAAATGTGCTGTCGACATCCGACGCTGATTGGGTGCAAAAGGCCCGTGATATCGTTGGTGAGGCCGGCGCCGCATCGGCAATCGATTCTGTGGGCGGCGACGTATCCGCCGATCTGGTTGAATTGCTGGGCTTGGACGGCGAACTGGTCGTGTTCGGGACCGCGACAGGCGCACCAATGCCGCTGTCTTCGGGTGCGTTGATCATGAAGCACATCACCGTAAAAGGTTTCTGGGGCTCGCGCGTCAGCGCAGATATGGACCCCGAAGAGCGTAAGCGCCTGATCACTGAACTGGTGACATTGGTCGCCAAGGGCGAACTGGTGCTGGAAGACGGCGGCGTCTTTGCGCTGGATGACGTTGCCAAAGCGATGAAAGCGGCGCTGACGCCGGGCCGCGCGGGCAAAGTCATGATCCGCGGCTAATCTGCCACGCCAAAAACACGCAAAACCCGGCCCTTGAGTTCATCAAAGGCCGGGCTTTTTCATGAGGATCGCCGCCTGACTAAAGAGGCAGGCCGATATAGTTTTCCGCCAAGTCACGCCGCGCCGTTTCGCTTTGAGAAAGATGCCTCAGGGTGGCCTTGCGCATCTGCGCGGCAAAGCTGTCTTCGCCGTCAAACTGATGCAGCATTGTGGTCATCTGCCAGCTAAATCGCATAGCCTTCCAGATCCGCGCCAAGGCGCGATCTGCATAACTATCAACACCCGCGTGATCCCCCTTTTTCAGCGCGGCAATCAGCGCGTCATGCAGATAATACACGTCTGACACAGCAAGGTTCAGCCCCTTGGCCCCGGTCGGCGGCACGATATGGGCGGAATCGCCGACCAAAAACAGGCGGCCCCACCGCAAGGGTTCACTGACAAAGGACCGCAATGGCGCAATTGATTTTTCAATCGACGGGCCGGTCACCAATGCATCAGCGGTTTCTTTGGGCAGGCGCATCTTCAAGGCCTCCCAAAAACGGTCATCGCTCCAATCCTCGACCTTGTCGGTCAGCGGGGCCTGAACGTAATAACGCGACAGGTTTTCATTGCGCATCGACGCCAGTGCAAAGCCGTGGCGCGAATTGGCATAGATCAGTTCGTGATTGGCGGGCGGGGTGCGCGACAGAATGCCCAGCCACCCAAAGGGATACACCCGTTCGAACTCCTCGCGTTTATCGGCGGGTATCGTCTGGCGGCTGACACCGTGAAACCCGTCGCACCCCGCCACAAACTGGCAGTCAATGCGCTGGCGTTCGCCATCGACCGTGTATTCCACATAAGGCGCATCCGTCGTGACATCATTGATCACCACATCTTCGGTGTTGTGAATGATACGCGTGCCCATCGCGTCTTGGGCGTTATACAGATCGGCGGTCACTTCGGTCTGGCCGTAAACCATGACTTTTTTGCCCGTCAGTTCGTGAAAGTTGATCCGCACCATCAGATCATCATCGGTCAGGTAACAGCCTTCGTGGGGGATACCTTCGCGGTCCATGCGGTCACCAACGCCTGCCTCGCGCAGCAACTGCACGGTGCCACTCTCCAGCACGCCTGCCCGGATTCGGTTCAACACACGCTTGCGCGATGTCCGTTCGATAATAATGGTGTCGACGCACGCGCGGTTCAGCAGTTGCGACAACAGCAAACCCGAAGGACCACCCCCGACGATGACGACCTCTGTTTTCATAACGTGCCTAATTCCCTTCGTGATGTTGATGGGAAACTAGGGGGCTTGGGGCATTGCGTGAATGGACCGGCAGCGCATTCGCTGGTACTATCCGTGCATGACGCATCTATCCCGCATCCCTGATTACATGCTATATGGCGAAACAGACGCCTTTCCCGATGTGGTACATTGCGAACATATCAAGGACCGCGCGCCCGATCATGGCTGGCGGATCGCGCCACATCGGCATGCCCAATTGGCGCAGGTGTTCTTTATCCAAACGGGCCATGCGACGTCAGTCGTTGACGGGCAGGAATTCGAGCTTGCCGATAACCAACTGTTCTATGTGCCGGCGCAGGCCGTTCACAGTTTTGCTTTCGCCCCGAACACCCAAGGGATGGTGCAATCCTTTCCCCTCTCTGTGCTGCGCAGCATTGCGCCCGCCACTGATGATGTTGCACGCGCGCTGTCGGTGCCATTTGTCACGACGCCTGACCAAAAATTGCTGACATTGATGGCAATGCTGGATGCCGCATTGGAGGATGGCAGCCCGTACCGAGCGCAAACGGCCCTGGGCCTGGCGCATGCGGTTCTATCAATGACCGCCACCCTGAACCCCACCCCCCAAGGGGGTGCTGGCACCAAGCGGGATCGCAGGCTTACGCGCCTTGATCAGCTGATCAGCGATCCGCAAACCGCCGGATGGCGCGTACAGGAATACGCCGCAGAAATGGGGTTGAGCACGGGACACCTTAGCCGTCTGTGCCGCGCCGCAAACGGGTTGTCCGCCTCGGCCTATATCGAGGCACATATCATCCAAGAGGCATGCCGCCTGCTGGCCTTTACCCAGCTTTCCGTGGCCGAGGTCGGATATAGGCTGGGATTTGCCGACCCATCCTATTTCTCGCGGCGGTTTCGGGCTGTCCAACAAGAAACGCCGTCAGTCTATCGTCAGCGATTTGTCACCCAGTCATAGCTCGCTCTCTTGCTTAAAAATTGGGCAGTAGGCAGAAACTCAGCCTGATATTTGCCCGAAACGGGCCGTTTGCCATCGCTCCGGCCGCGAATCCCGCTATCCATGTTCAGGCTTTTAGCGCCACGACGGGAGGGGCCCATTAACATCGCGACACATATCGACCTTGTGCCAAATGCACCGTCACAACCCCGCGCCTTGGGTGATCTGTCTGTGGCCAGCAAGACATATGGTGATGCGTCGGTGCTGGGCGACTTGTATCAATCCGGATGCCTCAAAGCGCTGTTCCCGCGTGCCAACGCGGCGGGTCTTACGGGCGTTTTTCTGAACACATCCGGCGGGATGACAGGCGGCGATCGCCTGACGATCCGCGCCGATGCCGGGCCAAATAGCCGGTTAACCCTGACATCCCAAGCAGCAGAGCGTGTGTACCTTGCCCAACCCGGCCCGCCCGCGCAGTTCACCACAACCCTGCGCGTCGCTGACGCGGCGCGTATTGACTGGCTGCCCCAAGAAACAATCCTGTTCAACGGTGCCGCCCTGAAGCGCCGGCTTGAGGTTGATCTGGCACCAGATGCCACCTTCTTTGGGGTTGAACCGCTCGTGTTCGGGCGCGTGTCGATGGGTGAAACCCTGACCAAGGGCCATTTTGCCGACAACATCACCATCCGCCGCGACGGACACCCGATCTTTGCAGATGCCGTACGCCTGTCCGGTGATATCGCCGCGCAAATGTCCGGCCCTGCCACCGCAGCGGGCCAGTTCGCCATGGCCAGCGTGATCTATGCCGCCGCCGATGCCGAAGGTCTGCTTGGCCCGTTGCGTGCGCTG
Source organism: uncultured Sulfitobacter sp. (assembly GCF_964021855.1). NCBI lineage: Bacteria > Pseudomonadati > Pseudomonadota > Alphaproteobacteria > Rhodobacterales > Roseobacteraceae > Sulfitobacter > uncultured Sulfitobacter sp. Next base: position 743,118 of record NZ_CAXHZD010000001.1, on the reverse strand, counting down.
TTACCCGCGACCGCCGGTGCCAGCCTGATCCGGCCCGGCGTGCTTTATGCGCGTATTCTCTCCCCCGACAGCTACATCCTGCGCCAGTCACTGGTGCCTATTATTGCCCGCCTGCACGGCGCGGCCCCACCTAAAACATGGATGCTTTGACATGCAGCTAACCCCCCGTGAAAAAGACAAACTGCTGATCGCAATGGCAGCCGAGGTTGCGCGCAAGCGCCTTGCCCGTGGTGTAAAGCTGAACCACCCCGAAGCGATCGCCCTGATCACCGACACCGTGGTCGAAGGCGCGCGCGATGGCCGCAGCGTTGCCGACATGATGCAGGCGGGTGCCCAAGTCATCACCCGCGACGACTGTATGGAAGGCATCCCCGAGATGATCCACGACGTTCAAGTCGAAGCCACATTTCCCGACGGCACCAAGCTGGTCACCGTCCACAACCCTATCCGCTAGAAAGGCCCCGATATGAAGAAACTGATGATCCTGCCCGCTTTGCTTTTGGCCTCTCCCGCGGTGGCGCATTCCGGTTTGCACGTCGCCCCGCACGGTGCCGAATGGATGCCGGTATTCATGGGGCTTGCCGTAATCGGCACCGCCGCCGCAGTCGCCCTGCGCGCCCGCGTCAAAGCCAAAACGGCGGCCCGCAAATGATCCCCGGCGAAGTTTTCTGCGCCGAGGGGGACATCACCCTGAACGACGGGCGCGACGCAATCACCCTGATGGTGGCCAACACCGGCGACCGCCCCGTGCAAGTCGGCAGCCACTACCATTTCGCTGAAACCAACCCCGCGCTGGATTTCGACCGCACCGCCGCTCACGGCTGCCGACTGGACATCGCTGCTGGCACCGCCGTCCGGTTCGAGCCCGGCCAGCGCCGCGAAGTGAACCTGATCCCGCTAGCAGGCGACCGCAAAGTTTTCGGTTTCAACGCCGCTGTGATGGGCGCGCTTTAACGCGCAACAAGGAAAGATATCCACCATGACCACCAAACTGCCCCGCTCTGAATATGCTGCCATGTATGGCCCGACCACGGGCGACCGTCTGCGTCTTGCCGATACCGATCTGATTATCGAGGTCGAGCGCGACCTGACGACCTATGGCGAAGAGGTTAAATTCGGCGGTGGCAAGGTAATCCGCGACGGGATGGGGCAGTCGCAGGTTACGCGGGCGAATGGGGCGGTCGATACCGTGATCACCAATGCGCTGATCGTGGATCATTCCGGCATCTACAAAGCCGACGTCGCGCTGAAAGACGGGCGCATCGCAGGGATCGGCAAGGCGGGCAACCCTGACACCCAGCCCAATGTCGATATTATCATCGGACCGGGGACCGAGATTATCGCGGGCGAAGGGCGCATCCTGACCGCAGGCGGGTTCGACAGCCACATCCACTTTATCGCGCCCCAGCAGATGGAGGATTCGCTGCATTCCGGCGTGACCACCTGTTTTGGCGGCGGCACCGGCCCTGCCCATGGCACGCTGGCCACCACCTGCACCCCCGGCCCTTGGCATATCGGGCGCATGTTGCAGGCGATGGACGGTGTGGTGATGAACATCGGCCTGTCGGGCAAAGGCAACGCCAGCCAGCCCGGCGCGCTGGTCGAGATGGTGAACGGCGGGGCCTGTTCGCTGAAACTGCACGAGGATTGGGGCACCACACCTGCCGCCATTGATTGCTGCCTAAGTGTCGCCGATGACATGGACGTGCAGGTGATGATCCACACCGATACGCTGAACGAATCCGGTTTTGTCGAACACACATTGGCCGCCATGAAAGGCCGTACCATCCACGCCTTCCATACCGAGGGCGCAGGCGGCGGTCACGCGCCGGACATCATCAAGATTTGCGGCGAAGAGCATGTCTTGCCGTCGTCCACCAACCCGACGCGCCCCTTCACTGTGAACACTTTGGAAGAGCATCTGGACATGCTCATGGTCTGTCACCACCTTGATAAATCCATCCCAGAGGATGTCGCCTTTGCCGAAAGCCGGATTAGGCGCGAGACGATTGCCGCCGAAGATATCCTGCACGACATTGGCGCGTTTTCGATCATCGCATCCGACAGTCAGGCGATGGGCCGCGTGGGCGAGGTGTTGATCCGCACATGGCAAACCGCCGATAAAATGCGCAAACAGCGCGGACGTCTGCCCGAGGAAACCGGCGACAACGACAACTTCCGCGTCAAACGCTATATTGCGAAATACACGATCAACCCCGCGATTGCCCATGGCGTCAGCCGCGAGATCGGGTCGATAGAGGTTGGTAAAAAGGCCGATCTGGTGCTGTGGAGCCCTGCCTTCTTTGGCGTTAAACCCGAAATGGTGCTAATGTCGGGCATGATCGTTGTGGCGCAGATGGGCGATCCGAATGCGTCGATCCCGACGCCGCAACCCGTGTACACGCGCCCCATGTTCGGGGCCTATGGCAGCGCGCTTCAGCATTGTGCAGTCACGTTCATTTCCGAAGCCGCACAATCAAACGGACTGCGCGACAGCCTTGGCCTGTCCAAGCAAACCATCGCCGTCAAAAACACCCGTAACATCGGCAAGTCTGACCTGATCCACAACTCTGCCACTCCCAAGGTCGAGGTGAACCCGGAAACCTACGAGGTGCGCGCGGATGGCGAATTGCTAACCTGCGAACCCGCCGAAACCCTGCCGATGGCACAACGCTATTTCATGTTTTAAGGCCCAGATATGACCGATCTTTCCCCCGCCCATAGTATCAAACGCAGCGGCCATTGGGACGACGCAGATGACAGTTGCATTCTAACCTATGATGACCGTTTCTTGCGCCGCAAACGTCTGACGACCACCCGCGATCAAGGGTTCCTCGTCGATCTGCCCCATACGGAATCCCTGAACCACGGGGATGCGTTTCTGCTGGAAGACGGCAAACTGGTCGAAGTCATCGCGGCCGAGGAAGCGCTGCTGGAAATCACCGGTGACGATCTGGTGCGACTGGCATGGCATATTGGCAACCGGCATTGCCCCTGCCAGGTGGAACCGACACGGCTGTTGATCCAGAACGATCACGTGATCCGCGACATGCTGGGCAAGCTGGGCGCGAGCCTGCGCGATGTGTCCGAACCCTTCCTTCCCGAAGGCGGTGCCTATGGCCACGGTCGTACCCATAGCCACGCCCATTGATGCAGACCCAAGACATCATCACGCTGGCCCAGTGGCTGTCGCCCAGTTTTCCGATTGGCGCGTTTAGCTATAGCCACGGGCTTGAGATGGCCGTGCATGATGGCACCATCCATGACGCGGCTTCGCTGCAAGCATGGCTGGGCGATATCATCGCCCACGGAGCTGGCCGGACCGATGCGATCCTACTCAACGCTGGCTTACAGGGTGAGAGATTGGCCGACTTGGATGCGCTGGCGCGTGCTTTGGCACCATCGTCAGAGCGGCTATCCGAGACCACACAACAAGGTGCAGCTTTCGTGCGGGTGGTGAATGACGTCTGGGGGCATGACCTGCCCGATCTGACACTGCCCGTCGCCTTTGGCGCGGCCTGCGCAGCGCAGGGGTTACCCGTACGCGACGCCGCGCAGATGTTCCTGCACGCATTCACCAGCGCGCTAGTCTCTGCCGCGATCCGCGCGGTGCCTTTGGGCCAGACCGATGGGCAACGCGTGATCACGGCCCTAGCACCATTGTGTCACCAAACCGTCGAAACGGCCCTGACCCAAACCATTGATGACATCGGCAGCGCCTGCTTTCTGGCCGACATCGCGTCGATGCAACATGAAACGCTTTACTCAAGGATGTTCCAAACATGACCTCACCCCATGGCCCTTTGCGGATCGGAATCGGTGGACCTGTGGGCGCGGGCAAAACCACGCTGACAGCGGCGCTGTGCCGTGCCATGCGCGACCGCTGGTCAATCGGTGTGATCACCAATGACATCTACACCCAAGAAGACGCCGAAGCCCTGATGCGGATGCAGGTGCTGCCCCAAAACAGAATCATCGGGGTCGAAACCGGCGGCTGCCCGCATACCGCCATTCGCGAGGACGCGTCGATCAATCTGGCGGCGGTGGCACGGATGCAGGAACGCCATCCCGATCTGGACTGCATCTTGATTGAATCGGGCGGCGATAATCTGTCTGCGACCTTCAGCCCCGAGCTGGCCGATATCACCTTGTATGTGATCGACGTGGCCGCTGGCGAAGAAATCCCCCGCAAGGGCGGCCCTGCAATCACCAAATCCGATATTCTGATTATCAATAAAACCGACCTCGCGCCCTATGTGGGTGCATCGCTTGAGGTGATGGACCGCGATGCAAAACGGATGCGCGGCGCACGCCCCTTTGTCTTTGCCGCGATGAAAACGGATCAAGGCATTACCGAAGTCTTGGATTTGATTATTCAAATTGGTGGGTTACAGCCGGTTCCCGTTGATTGACAATTTGTAATAAAACTGGCGGATTCCTGCCGTCGGTTAACACAGCGCTTTGATTTCCATCCCAAATCGTCAAAGCTCCCCCTGCGTCGCCGGGACAGTGACGCTAAGTCTTGGACAACCATTGAGGGCAGCAAAAAATGAGCGTGAAACACGCCTTATCGAAAAAACTCGGCATTCCATTTCTATGTTTGGGCCTGCTCTTTGCAGCTGGCTGTGCGCAATCGCCCTCGGGGCTGCGCACAATTTCATCGGCGGGCATCAACCCCGAGCTTCACGCCATTGCGATTCGCGAAGTGCGTACATTGCAATCGCAAGGGCAGCGCGTTTGGTGCGTTCCTTTCGCCCGCAACGCCAGCGGTGTGAATATCCGCGGCAATGCCAATACCTGGTGGACCAAGGCCAAGGGGCAATATACCCGGGGCAAAGACCCCTCGACCGGTGCTGTCATGGCGTTCAAGGCAACCCGCCGGAACCCGATGGGCCATGTCGCCGTGGTTTCCAAAGTGGTGTCACCGCGCGAAGTTCTGGTCGACCACGCGAACTGGAAGCGCAATAAAATCTCCCTTCAGATGAGCGTCATAGACGTGTCGCCGCGCAACGACTGGTCCGCTGTGCGGTTGGAAAGCCAAACGGATTCATATGGCCGGGTCTATCCGGTCAATGGCTTTATCTATCCCAACGACAATCTTCACCCGGATACGCGTGCGGCGGCCAAACCGGTCTTTGCACTGATGGAGCGCGGCAGCTAACTGCCCCTTAAAGATCGTGATGCACTGATACAATCGGGGCATCACGAAGACCCTGCTTGGCTTCACTCAACAAAACAAAGCGGCGTCACGCCTAGAATTCACCGCTTTTGACAAAGTCATGTACATTCCAGACACAAGCGATTAGGGACGGCGGCAACACTCGGCTGGCGTGCGCGCCATTGCCGTGCCGCGCGCATTTTTGCCGCCCTTTTTATTCAGTCAGGACTTACCGTTGATCCAAACCATCGCAGACGCGCTTGCCAAACAAGGCTATGAGACACTTACACCCGTACAACAGGCGGTCACCGATCCGGCCCTTGCCGACGCTGACCTCTTGGTATCGGCACAAACCGGATCAGGCAAGACCGTTGGTTTTGGTCTGGCCATCGCGCCAACCTTGCTTGGCGGTTCCGAAAAATTTGGCCATGCTGGCGCACCGCTTGCATTGATCATTGCCCCGACCCGTGAACTGGCCATGCAGGTCAGCCGCGAATTGACCTGGCTGTATGGTCCAGCCGGCGCTGTCGTTACCACCTGTGTGGGCGGCATGGACACGCGTACCGAACGCCGTGCGTTGGACCGTGGTGCACATGTTGTTGTCGCCACACCGGGCCGTTTGTGCGACCACATCAAGCGCAATAACATCAACCTGTCGGACATCCGCGCCGTGGTGCTGGACGAAGCCGACGAAATGCTGGACCTCGGATTCCGCGACGAGCTTGAGTTCATTCTGTCAGAAGCCCCCGAAGAACGCCGCACCTTGTTGTTCTCGGCCACCGTCCCTGCGGCGATTGCCAAGCTGGCGAAATCCTATCAGCGCAATGCACAGCGCGTTGAAACCATCGGCGAGGCCAAGCAGCACACCGATATCGAATACCGCGCCCTGACCGTGCATCCGCGCGACACGGAAAACGCGATCATCAACGTGCTGCGGTTCTACGAGGCGAAAAATGCCATCGTATTCTGCAACACCCGCGCAGCCGTTGCACGTCTGACCACACGCTTTACCAACCGGGGATTCTCGGTCGTGGCGCTGTCGGGCGAGCTGTCGCAATCCGAGCGTACCAACGCGTTGCAAGCGCTGCGCGATGGCCGTGCCCGCGTCTGTATTGCGACGGATGTTGCGGCACGCGGTATCGATTTGCCAAACCTCGAACTGGTGATCCACGCCGATTTGCCATCGAACTCTGACACGTTGCTGCACCGTTCTGGCCGGACCGGCCGCGCGGGACGCAAAGGTGTGTCTGCACTGATCGTCCCCGCAAAACTGCGCAGCAAGGCCAGCCGTCTGATCGGTGGTGCCAAGCTGAAAGTCGAATGGGCCAACCCGCCGTCAGCCGAAGAAGTAAATGCCGAGGACGAAAAGCGTTTGCTGGCCGATTCCGCATGGTCTGCCCCGATCCCTGATGATGCGGCAGGCTTTGTTGCCAATCTGGTTGAACAGTTCAGCGCCGAACAATTGGCGACGGCGTTTGTGAACCTTTACCGCGCGCGTCAATCCGCGCCCGAACAATTGGCCGAACCCGGTACACCTGCGGATGAGAAACCGCGCGGCGACTTTGGTCCGTCTGTGTGGTTCTCGATCTCTGTGGGACGTAACCAAGATGCCGAACCACGCACCATCTTGCCGATGATTTGCCGCATGGGCGATTTGACCAAGGATGACGTTGGCGCGATCCGCGTACAGCCCAGCCATACATTCGTGGAGATCCTCGCCAAGTCCGAGGCGAAATTCACCAATGCGCTTGGCCCCGATATGAAGGTCGAAGACGGCGCGATTGTCACTAAACTGGACAAGGCACCTGACCTGTCGCGCGGCCCGAAACCCGGCGGCCGCGGGCCCAAGCCTGATCGTGGTCCACGGCCAGATCGCGGCCCCCGTCCTGAGCGCGCGCCGCGTCCGGCCTATGACCCCGATGCACCAAGAGAACCGCGCAAACCCCGCGCCGAGAACACTGAAGCGCCTGTTGCTTACAGTGAGAAGCCACGCGGCGACAAACCAAAGTTCGACAAACCGCGCGCGGCCAAAGGCGAACGCCCGCCAAAGTCACACAAGACTGAACGCAGCCCGATGAAGCCCGGTGCCGCGCCCAAGCCAAAGTCGAACCCGAAGCCTGACGCTTTTGACAAACCAGCAGGCAAGCCAAAAGCAAAAGCCGTTTGGAAAAAAGAGAAATCCGACGCCCCGCGCGGTGATGCGAAACCAGCGGCAGATAAGCCGTTCAAGGCGCGCGCCTCTGATCCGTCGAAACGTTTCGTGCCACCGAACAAGCTGGGCCAAGCGGGCGGCAAACCAAAAGGCGGCAAACCCGCGGGCCGTCCCAAGGGCGGCGAAGGTGCACCAAAACGCGCCAAAAGCAGCTTCCGTCCGAAATAGGATGCCGTTGAGCACGCGGGTTTCATCCGCGTGCTCAAATAACACCCAAACTCCGCGAGACCATCCGGAATTTTTGAAAAACTCCGACCCGTTTTCTTTCAAAGAAAACGCCATCGCATAGCTGTTATTAGCGGTAATTCGATGCACGGCCTGCCATGTGGACCTAAAGATAGGTACTGACTGGCCCTACAGCACACCTTCCATTTACGATGATGTCATATCAAACAGGGCTGTATACCTACGCCCTTATTCTCCTCATGTTCGAAAGGTCAGCCAATGGACGGTACATTCAATGAGAACGATATCTCTCGTATTGTAGAGGTTGACCGCGCCCATATCTGGCACCACCTAAGCCAGCATAAACCCTATGAAACCACCGATCCCCGCATCATTGTCGAGGGCAAAGGCATGCGGGTCTGGGACCAAAAAGGCAAAGAGCATCTGGATGCCGTGTCGGGCGGCGTGTGGACCGTCAACGTCGGCTATGGCCGTGAAAGCATCGCCAATGCCGTGCGCGACCAGCTGATCAAGCTGAACTATTTTGCGGGGTCTGCCGGGTCGATCCCGGGGTCGATCTTTGCCGAAAAGCTGATCGAGAAAATGCCCGGGATGAGCCGCGTTTACTATTGTAACTCGGGCTCCGAAGCGAACGAAAAGGGCTTTAAGATGGTCCGCCAGATCGCGCACAAGCGCTATGGCGGCAAAAAGCACAAGATCCTGTACCGCGACCGCGACTATCATGGCACGACCATTGCTTGCTTGTCGGCGGGCGGTCAGGATGAACGCAATGCACAATACGGCCCCTTCACCGATGGCTTTGTGCGCGTGCCCCATTGCCTTGAGTATCGCAAATTCGAACAAGACGGCGCGCCTGATGAAAACTATGGCGTTTGGGCGGCTGATCAGATCGAAAAGGTCATTCTTGCCGAAGGGCCAGATACCGTTGGTGGACTGTGCCTTGAACCCGTAACCGCTGGCGGCGGTGTGATCACCCCACCGGATGGCTATTGGGAGCGCGTGCAGGAGATTTGCCGCAAATATGATATCCTGCTGCATATTGACGAGGTCGTCTGCGGCGTCGGCCGCACGGGCGAATGGTTCGGCTATCAGCACTACGGCATTAAACCGGATATGGTGACGATGGCCAAAGGCGTCGCCTCGGGCTATGCCGCCATCGCTTGTCTTGTGACCACCGAAGAGGTGTTCAACATGTTCAAAGATGACGCCGCAGATCCGATGAACTATTTTCGCGACATTTCGACCTTTGGCGGCTGCACGGCTGGCCCCACCGCGGGCATCGAAAACATGGCGATCATTGAGCGTGAAAACCTGCTGCAAAACACCACCGATATGGGCCACTATATGCTTGAGCAGCTGGAAGAGCTCTCCGACAAATACCCGGCCATCGGCCAAGTCCGCGGCAAAGGTTTGTTCCTGGGCGCAGAGCTGGTTGAAGACCGCGCCACCCGTGCGCCGGTCGCAGAAAAGCTCGTGCAGGCCGTCGTTGCCGATTGTATGGCGCAAGGGGTGATTATCGGGGCGACCAACCGGTCCTTGCCGGGCAAGAACAACACGCTGTGTTTCAGCCCAGCATTAATCGCCAAGAAAGATGATATCGACGAAATCATCACAGCGGTTGATAACGCAATGGGCCGCGTTTTTGGCTAAAGGCACCTTTTGATGTGATGCGCCGACACCGCGGTGCATCACGCTTGCTCAGCCATTTATTGCCGATGCTGAAAATACGCTGGAACTATTTCTGCCATGCTGCGTTTATCCGATGAACCTAACTTGGAGAATATCATGAAAAAGTTTCTGTTGATTCTGCCACTGCTCGGCGCAGTTGCCGCCTGTGACACACAAAACCAATCCGCTTTGACCGGTGCCGCCGCAGGTGCTGCGTTGGGTGCCGTCGTTTCCAACGACAGCGACCGCGCAAAAGGCGCTGTTTTGGGTGGCTTGGCCGGTGCAGCTGCTGGCGCATATGTTGGCCGTGGCGCAAATGGTCAGTGCGTTTACCAAAACTCTGCCGGTCAGCGTTATACCGCTGCTTGCCCATAAGCATTTCTGCTTAGCAAACCGACATGCAATCAGGCCTCGGCATACGCCGGGGCCTTTTTCGTTGCCCCATCGGGTAATGCCAGATTGCGCCGCGCCTAGGTCCAGCTTAGGTTGACGCCATGGCGCTTCCTGTTGAAACATTCTTTCTGCATCCCGATGCACAGGGCACTCTGCAGCAGCAGATACAGCAAATGATCGCACAAGGGATTTTGACCGGGCGCTTTGGCACGGGTGAAAAGCTCCCCTCCACCCGCAGCTTGGCGCGCCATCTTGGGATAAGCCGTATTACGGTGACAATCGCCTATACCGAACTGCTGGCAAACGATTATCTGACCTCCAAGGGGCGGTCAGGATATTACGTTTCTGAAAACGCGCCTGCCCCGCCGCAATTCACCCCCGCCGCTGACACCCCCGACGCCGTCGATTGGGCGCGCGCAATCGGCCAGCGGTTTAGCGGCGGCGTCACGCCGGTCAAACCGCAAGACTGGGGCAAGTACCGCTATCCCTTTATCTACGGTCAAGCAGACCCAACGCTATTTGATCATGCGAATTGGCGGCTGTGTGCGCTGCAGGCTTTGGGGCAACGGGATTTCACAGCGCTCACGACCGACTACTATGACCAAGACGATCCCAAGCTGATCGAATTCATCGCACGCCATTCCCTGCCCCGGCGCGGCATCTCGGCCCGCCCTGAACAGATATTGATCACGCTTGGGGCCCAGAATGCGCTGTGGCTGACGGCCCAAGTTTTGCTGACACAGCGGCGCCGCGCCGCGCTTGAAGATCCCTGTTACCCTGCGCTTCGCGATATCCTGACGCAATCGCGCTGCCACGTGTCCCCCGTGCAGGTGGACCATGAAGGGTTAATTCCCGACGCGATCCCCGACGATACCGATGTGATTTTCACCACCCCCAGCCACCAATGCCCCACGACGGCGACCATGCCGATGGCACGGCGGCGGGCCTTGCTGGAACGGGCCAGCGCATTGGATGCGCTGATTGTCGAAGATGACTACGAGTTCGAGATGTCGTTTCTGAAATCCCCTTCTCCGTCGCTCAAATCGCTCGATCAGGACGGGCGTGTGATCTATGTGGGCAGCTTTTCCAAATCGCTGTTTCCCGGTCTGCGCCTTGGCTATCTGGTAGGGTCGGAGCCGTTTATCCGCGAGGCGCGCGCCCTTCGTGCCTCCGTGCTGCGCCATCCGCCGGGGCACATCCAACGCACTGCCGCCTATTTCCTTTCGCTTGGCCATTATGACGCGCTGGTTCGCCGGATGAGCAACACCTTGCATGACCGCCGCACGGTGATGGAGGACGCGATCAAGGCCAATGATCTGCAAATTGCAGGGCGTGGTGCCTATGGCGGGTCGTCCTTTTGGATGCGCGCGCCCGACCATATCCGCACCGATGATCTGGCCATGCGGCTGCGGGCTAAATCCGTGCTAATCGAACCCGGCGCGCCCTTTTTTAATGGCGACGCCCCACCGCAAAACTATTACCGGCTGGCCTATTCATCGATCCCGTCCAGCCAGATCGCGGCTGGCATTGCGCATGTCGCCCAAGAAATTCGCGACATGGGCTAAACTGGCCTTATCCAGCTCCTCTTGCTGGCCCTAACCCGTACCTGCCCCAACCCCTACTGTGCAGACAACTCAAAATCACCGCCAAGGATGCCCCCAGACATGAAGATGACCACCGAAGAAGCTTTTGTGAAAACCCTTCAGATGCATGGCATCGACAACGCTTTTGGCATTATCGGGTCCGCGATGATGCCGATCTCTGACATTTTCCCCGATGCGGGTATTACGTTCTGGGATTGCGCCCACGAGGGCAGCGCCGGCATGATGGCCGACGGCTTTACCCGCGCGACCGGCAAGATGTCGATGATGATCGCGCAAAATGGCCCCGGCATCACCAATTTCGTGACGGCAGTGAAAACCGCCTATTGGAACCACACGCCCTGCCTTTTGGTCACGCCCCAAGCCGCGAACAAAACCATCGGCCAGGGTGGCTTTCAAGAGATGGAGCAAATGAACCTGTTCGCCGACTGCGTCGCCTATCAAGAAGAAGTCCGCGACCCGTCCCGCATCGCTGAGACGCTGAACCGCGTGATCATGCAGGCCAAACGTGCCTCTGCCCCGGCGCAGATCAACGTGCCGCGTGACTTCTGGACCCAAGTCATCGACATTGATCTGCCCGAGATTGTTGCGTTCGAGCGCCCCTCGGGCGGTGAAGTAGCTATCGCCAAGGCGGCAGAGCTGCTGTCGAATGCCAAGTTTCCCGTGATCCTGAACGGCGCTGGCGTGGTGTTGGCCCAAGGCGGCATCGAGGCGAGCAAACTGCTGGCCGAACGCCTGTCCGCACCGGTTTGCGTGGGCTACCAACACAATGATGCTTTCCCCGGCGGGCACCCCCTGTTCGCGGGTCCCTTGGGATACAACGGGTCCAAAGCAGGGATGGAGCTGATCGCGAAAGCCGATGTTGTACTGGCCCTTGGCACGCGGCTGAACCCGTTTTCGACGTTGCCCGGCTATGGCATGGATTACTGGCCAGCCGATGCGAAAATTATTCAGGTCGATATCAACCCAGACCGCATCGGCCTGACCAAAAAGGTCAGCGTCGGTATTGTCGGCGATGCAACCAAAGTCGCCACGGCGCTGCTGGAAAACCTGTCCGGCACCGCTGGCGACGAAGGACGCGAGGACCGAAAAGCCACCATTGGCGCAACCAAATCGAAATGGGCACAACAACTGTCCGGCATGGACCACGAAGACGACGATCCCGGCACCAGCTGGAACGAACGCGCCCGCGCGGACAAGCCCGACTGGATGAGCCCCCGCATGGCGTGGCGTGCGATCCAATCGGCGTTGCCTGCCAATGCCATCATCTCGTCTGACATCGGCAACAACTGCGCCATCGGCAACGCCTATCCGTCATTTGACGAGGGCCGCAAATATCTCGCCCCCGGTCTGTTCGGCCCTTGCGGCTATGGCCTGCCCGCCATTGTCGGGGCCAAGATCGGCTGCCGTGATGTCCCTGTCGTGGGGTTTGCCGGTGATGGTGCATTCGGCATTTCGGTCAATGAACTGACCGCCATCGGGCGCGGGGAGTGGCCCGCAGTGACCCAAGTGGTTTTCCGCAACTACCAGTGGGGTGCGGAAAAGCGCAACTCGACCCTGTGGTTCGATGACAACTTTGTCGGGACGGAACTGGACGAAGACGTATCTTACGCAGGGATCGCGCAGTCTTGTGGCCTGCAAGGTGTCATCGCCCGTAATATGGACGAACTGACCGCCGCACTGAACAAGGCGATCGATGATCAGATGAACCACGGTAAAACCACCCTGATCGAGGCGATGATCAACCAAGAGCTGGGCGAACCCTTCCGCCGCGATGCGATGAAGAAACCAGTGTCGGTTGCGGGTATCAGCAAAGATGACATGCGCCCGCAGACGGTCTAGCACGTGTCAGCCAGTCATATCCTTGTGATGAATGCAGGGTCGTCGTCGATCAAGACGGCCCTGTTTGACGATGACCTGAGCGAAACCCTGCGGGTTGAGGCCACGGGTATCGGCGGCACAGGTGCTGTCAAAATCGGCGCGACTGCTGAACCCGCCGACCTGCCCGACAATGCCGCTGCCCTTGCCGCGATCTTTGCCGCGTTGACGCAACAAGGCATCTCTCTCACCTCATTACGTGCTGTCGCGCATCGCGTGGTCCATGGTGGCACCACGCTGACCGCCGCCAGCCGCATCACGCCGCAGGTTCGCCAAGCCATCGCGGATTGCGTGCCACTTGCACCTCTGCACAACCCGCATCATCTGGCAGCGATTGACGCGGTCGCCGCCCTTGCGCCCGACCTGCCGCAATGCGCCAGTTTCGACACGGCGTTTCATGCCACGATTCCCGACGTCGCCCGCCGCTATGCCTTGCCTGACCGGCCCGACCTGCAGGGTCTGCAACGCTACGGTTTTCACGGCACCAGCTATGCCGCCCTTGTGCGCGCCCTGCCCCAGCAAAGCGGCACCCTGCCGAAACGATTGCTTGCCTGCCACCTTGGCAACGGCGCGTCGCTTTGCGCCATCCTTGACGGGCAAAGCGTGGCAACAACGATGGGCTATTCCCCGTTGTCCGGCCTAACCATGGGCACGCGGGTCGGCGAGATTGACGCCGGTGCCGTCCTGCGCCTTGTCGGGCAGCTGGGGTTGGACGCGACTGATACCTTACTACAACATAAATCCGGCCTGCTCGGCCTGTCTGGGCTCAGCTCTGACATGCGCAAGCTGGAGCAAAGCGATAGCCCGAAAGCGGCCTTTGCCATCGATCATTTCTGTTATTGGGCCGGGCGGCAGGCCGGGTCCATGATTGCGGCCATGGGTGGGCTGGATGCTGTCGCCTTTACCGGTGGCATCGGTGAAAATTCGGCCCGCACTCAGAACGGCATTCTTGACAAGCTTTCATGGATGGGAAACTTTCCCAGATATACCGTTGAGGCGCAGGAAGAAATTCAGATCGCGCGCGACGCCCGCAGCCTTCTGAACGCTGATCAAAGAGAGCAAGAATGACGCATAAGCAACCCGTTCTTGACCTTAGCCCGCCGGTGTCGGACGAAATTCGCAAGACCACCTGCTATATGTGCGCCTGCCGCTGCGGCATCAACGTGCATATGAAAGCCAACGCCGATGGCGACATGAAGGTCGCCTATATCGAAGGCAACCGCGACCATCCCATCAACAAGGGCGTGCTGTGCGCCAAGGGCAGCGCGGGCATCATGCAGCACAACGCCCCCGCCCGACTGCGCAAACCACTAAAGCGTGTTGGCGAACGCGGGTCGGGCGATTTCGAGGAAATCGAATGGGACGAAGCGTTGCAAATCGCCACCGACTGGCTTGCGCCCTTGCGCGCCAAAGCACCTGAAAAGCTGGCGTTCTTTACGGGCCGCGACCAGTCGCAAAGCTTTACCTCGTTCTGGGCACAGAATTTCGGCACACCAAACTATGCGGCCCATGGCGGCTTCTGCTCCGTCAATATGGCGGCGGCTGGTATCTACACCATGGGCGGCGCGTTCTGGGAATTCGGCCAGCCGGACTGGGACCATACCAAACTGTTCATGCTGTTCGGTGTGGCCGAAGATCACGACAGCAACCCCATCAAAATGGGCATCGGCAAGATCAAAGCGCGCGGCGCGCGGGTCATTGGCGTGAACCCGATCCGAACGGGATATAACGCCGTGGCGGATGATTGGGTTGGTATCACGCCGGGCACGGACGGGTTGTTTATCCTGTCGATGGTGCATTGCCTGATGAAGGCCGGGCGCATGGATCTGGATTACCTCGCTCGGTTCACCGATGCGCCGGTGTTGGTCAATGGCGATCCCACGTCGGACCAGCACGGATTATTCCTGCGCGGCGCGGATGGCAAACAACAGGTGATCTGCCGCAACACCGGCAAGCTGACCGCGTTCGACAAACCCGGTGTGCGCCCCGATTTATCCGCGACCCATGTCGTCAACGGCATCACCCATCGCCCCGTTTTCCACCACATGGCCGAAAAATACCTAAGCGACGATCACGCGCCCGAAGCGGTCGCCAAACGGTGCGGCATTCCCGCGCCCCGAATCCGCGCCATCGCCGCCGAAATCGCCCGCGTCGCCTTTGACGAGGCATTCGAGCTGGACCGTGAATGGACAGACTTCCGCGGTGATGTACACAAAACCATGACTGGGCGGCCCGTATCCTTTCACGCCATGCGCGGGATTTCTGCCCATGCCAACGGGTTTCAGACCTGCCGCGCGCTACATATGTTGCAAATCATCCTCGGCACGGTCGAGGTCCCCGGCGGCTTTCGTTTCAAACCACCCTACCCCAAACCCGCCACGGCGCATCCAAAACCCCATTGCGGCGTGACACCCGACCAGCCGCTCGACGGCCCGCATCTGGGCTTTGTCCAAGGCCCCGACGATCTGGCCCTAAAGGATGACGGCAGCCCCGTGCGCATCGACAAAGCCTTCACTTGGGAAAACCCGATGAGCGCCCACGGCTTGATGCATATGGTGATCTCGAACGCCCATGCCGGTGATCCGTACAAGATCGATACGCTGTTCATGTATATGGCCAATATGTCGTGGAATTCGTCGATGAACACCGGCGGCGTGATGCAGATGCTGACCGACAAAGATGACAACGGCGACTATGTCATCCCGCGCATCATCTATTCCGACGCCTACAGCTCTGAAATGGTGGCCTTTGCCGATCTGATCCTGCCCGATACCACCTATCTGGAACGCCACGATTGTATCAGCCTGCTGGACCGCCCGATTTGCGAGGCTGACGCCGCAGCCGATGCGATCCGTTGGCCCGTTGTTGAACCCGACCGCGACGTGCGCGGCTTTCAATCGGTGCTCTGTGATCTTGGCGCGCGGCTTGACCTGCCCGGCTTTGTCACCGAAACGGGCGCGCAAAAATATGCCGATTACGCCGATTATATCGTCAACCACGAACGCCGCCCCGGTATCGGCCCGCTCGCCGGTTTTCGCGGTGCGGATGGTACCCAAGTCGGGCGCGGTGCGCCGAACCCCGACCAGCTGGACCGCTATATCCAGAACGGCGGCTTCTTCACCCACCACATTCCCGATGGCGCGCAGTACTATAAACCGTGGAACAACGCCTACCAAGATTGGGCCGTGAAAACCGGCCTTTTTGATGCGCCCCAACCCTATCTGTTTTCGCTCTACGTCGAACCCTTGCGCCGCTTTCAACTGGCCGCCGAAGGCCACGGTGATCGCCAGCCCCCCGATCATCTGCGCGACCAAATCAAACACACGATGTCACCGCTGCCAATCTGGTACGAGACCGACCAACAGGGCAACGAGGGTTTCACCATCACAGCCCTCACCCAACGGCCCATGGCGATGTACCACAGCTGGGGCAGTCAAAACGCATGGCTCCGCCAGATCCACGGCCACAACCCGCTGTACCTGCCGACCAAGCTGATGCGCGAAAACGGCTTGCAAGACGGCGACTGGGCCTGTGTGACATCCCCACATGGACAGATCACCGTGCCGGTGCTCGAAATGGCCGCGCTGAACGAAAACACCGTCTGGACATGGAATGCCATCGGCAAACGCAAAGGCGCTTGGGCGCTCGACAGCAACGCGCCCGAAGCAACCAAAGGCTTCCTACTGAACCACCTGATCCATGAACTTCTACCGCCCAAGGGCGACGGGCTGCGCTGGTCCAACTCGGACCCGATCACAGGCCAGGCCGCTTGGTTCGACCTCAAAGTCAGGATCGAGAAAACCACCGCCCCGACAGAATCCAAACCCATCACCCCCAAGCAAAAATCACCCGTCCCCGCCGCACCGGAAAACATCGCTTGGACATCCAAATAGCCCCTTCTCTGGCTCAAAAATATCCCGGGGGTATGGGGCTGGCCCCCACTCCGCCACCAGCAAAGCAAACCGCACATGACCGAACTGCCAAAAACAACACAGAAAAAACTCGGCCTCGTGATCGATCTGGATACCTGTGTCGGCTGCCATGCCTGTGTGATCTCGTGCAAAGGGTGGAACACCGAAAATTATGGCGCACCGCTGTCTGACCAAGACGCCTATGGCGCGGCCCCCTCGGGCACTTTCCTGAACCGCGTGCACAGTTACGAGGTCCAACCCGACACAGGTCCCGCGCAGCTGGTCCATTTCCCGAAATCCTGCCTGCATTGCGAGGACGCACCTTGCGTCACCGTCTGCCCCACCGGGGCCAGCTACAAGCGCAGTGAGGACGGGATCGTGCTGGTCAACGAAAGCGATTGCATCGGTTGCGGGCTCTGCGCCTGGGCTTGCCCCTACGGCGCGCGCGAGTTGGACCAAGCCGCTGGCGTGATGAAGAAATGCACGCTCTGCATTGACCGTATCTATAATGACAACCTGCCCGAGGAAGACCGCATTCCTGCCTGCGTGCGCACCTGCCCGTCGGGCGCGCGACATTTTGGGGATTTGGGCGACCCTGATAGCGACGTCAGCCAGTTGGTGGCGGAGCGCGGCGGCGTTGATCTGATGCCCGAACAGGGCACCAAGCCGGTCAACAAATACCTGCCGCCACGGCCCAAAGATCAAATGCCCGAAATTGACGTGCTTGCCCCTTTCCTCGCCCCGATTGACCAAGAACCCAAAGGGTTCCTTGGCTGGCTTGACCGTACTTTGGATAGGCTCTGATGCACCCTGCACCTTCTGTCATATTTTTCAGCGTATTTTCCGGACTTGGGTTCGGCCTTCTGTTTTGGCTGGGGCTGGGCTTCCCCTCGCCGACCGGCGTTGTGGCTTTTGTGTTCTTCGCCATCGCCTATGTGCTGGCCGTCGGCGGGCTGATCGCATCCACCTTTCACCTGGGTCGGCCCGAACGCGCGCTCAAGGCGTTCAGCCAGTGGAAAACCAGCTGGCTAAGCCGCGAGGCGATCTGCGCTGTGGCGGCGTTGCTGTTTATGGCGGTTTACGGGGGCGGGGCCGTGTTCCTAGATCAGCACTGGCGCGTCATTGGCGTTTTGGGGGGCGTGCTGTCACTTGGCACCGTTTTTACCACCTCGATGATTTACACGCAGCTCAAGACCGTCCCACGTTGGCACAGCCCCCTAACCCCGCTGAATTTTCTGTCGCTTTCAATTGCGGGGGGCGCGTTGCTTGCAGGGCAAGTCACTTGGGCACTGTGGCTGATCGTGATCGCGGGCGGCATTCAACTGACGACGTGGATCATCGGCGACACACGCTTTGCGACCTCGGGAACCACCCTCGCCACGGCGACGCAATTGGGTCAAATCGGCACCGTGCGCGCGTTCGAGCCGCCACACACCGGCACCAACTATCTGCTGCGTGAATTTGTCTATGTGATCGGGCGCAAACACGCCTTCAAGCTCCGCGTTATTGCCTTGCTGCTGATGACCATCTTGCCGGTCATCCTGCTGCTGATCCCGTTTTCACATGCCGCTGGTGGATTAGCGGTTCTTGCGCATGTGGCGGGTGTGCTGACGGCGCGCTGGTTGTTCTTTGCACAGGCCGAGCATGTGGTCGGCCTCTATTACGGCAAACGTTAAAATGGCGGCGCAGGGTGAGGGTACACCTTGCGCCGCCATAGTCTAAAAACTGCGTGTATTAGTTCATCAATCCGGCGTGACGCAGACCGGCATTTACCAATGCCTTGGTGCCATCCGTCAGCGGAACCAGCGGCAAACGCACCTCGTCTGAACACAAACCCAGCTGGGCCATCGCGTATTTCACGCCAACCAAACCCGGCTCGGTAAAGATCGCTTTGTGCAACGGCATCAAAGCATCCTGAATTTTCAACGCCGACGCATAATCCCCCGCAAGGCAAAGCGCCTGCATCTGGCTGATCAGCTTGGGCGCGACATTCGCGGTTACCGAAATACAGCCAACACCGCCTTGGGCGTTGAATCCGTGCGCGGTAGCATCCTCGCCCGAAAGCTGGACGAAATCCGGCCCGCACAGCATCCGTTGGTCACAGACCCGCGCCAGATCACCGGTGGCATCCTTGACACCGATGATGCGCGGCAACTTGGCCAGCTCGGCCATGGTCGCGGGCATCATGTCCACGACCGACCGGCCGGGGATGTTATAGATGATGATCGGCAAACCGCAGGCTTCGTGGATCGCGGTGAAATGCGCGATCAGCCCGGCTTGGGTCGGCTTGTTATAGTATGGCGTTACAACCAGCACCGCATCGGCCCCGACGCTTTCGGCGTGCTGGGCCAAGCGGATGCTTTCGGTCGTGTTATTCGATCCCGCGCCTGCAACAACAGGGATGCGCCCGGCAGCGGCCTTAACCACTTCGGCGACGACGGTTTCATGTTCGGCATGGGTCAACGTGGGCGATTCACCGGTGGTACCAACGGGCACCAACCCGTTCGATCCTTCGGCGATGTGCCACTCAACCAGTTTCTTGAGCGTGTCCAAATCCAGCGCGCCGTTCATGAACGGCGTGACGAGTGCAGGCAGAGAACCTTGTAACATATGCACGCTCCTTTTCTTGCGTTGCTGGGCAGGCGCCCGGTTGCTGATTGGCGGCAACGTGAGTTGAAACCCACCCGCCTTACAGTATGCTGCATGGCTGTAGCCTTTGATCACTAGGAAATGCAAGAGATGACACGCGCCGCCTTGACGCTGATACTGCTATTCACCTTTGCTTTCCCAGCACTGGCGGAGCGCCCGCGCCCCTTGGGCTGGGCGATGAGCGCCGTACGGGCGGGCAATTGGGACAATGCAGCGCGTATTGCACAGCGTGATGGTGCAGTGGCCAAAGATATCGTCGAATGGCACCGCCTGCGCGCGGGGCTGGGCACCTATGACGATGTGATGGCCTTTCTAAAGCGTCGCCCCGACTGGCCGGGAGAGCCCTATCTGCGCATGAAATCTGAAGACGCCGTGGTCGCCCATGGTGACGCGGCTGTGCTTGCGTTCTTTGCGGGTCGGCCCCCGCAAACACCCATCGGGGTACTGGGCCATGCAACCGCCCTTAGGAACGCGGGACGTTCGGGCGAGGCGGATGCGCGGCTTGTTCTGGCATGGCGCACAATGCCGATGGATGCGGTTTCGCAAGCATTGTTTATCACCGCCCATGAACCTTTGCTAAAAACCCATCACGCTGCCCGTCTGGACGAACTGTTATGGCAGGGCGATCACGCAGGCGCGCGGCAAATGCTTGATCTGGTAAGTGACACTGATCGTGCGCTGGCAGAAACCCGCATTGCCCTACAGAACCGCCAAGACGACGTGAATAAACTGATCAATGCCCTGCCTGCCCGCATGGGCGGCGATGCGGGGTTGCAAAAAGACCGGTTTGAATGGCGTATCCGCAAAGGCTTCGAAGACAGCGCCAAGGATTTGCTGCTGTCCCAATCCATCAGCGCAGACGCCCTTGGTCAGCCAGAGGCGTGGGCCAACCGTCGCCGTGCACTGGCACGCGATGACATGCGCAATGGCAACCCCAAACGCGCCTACCAAATGGCATCGGAGCATTTTCTTGAGAGCGGATCGAATTTCGCCGATCTTGAATGGCTGTCTGGCTATATCGCGCTGCGGTTCCTTAACAATCCAAAGCGCGCTTTGACCCATTTCAAGGCCCATGACGGTGCCGTTGAATCCCCCATCAGCCAAGGGCGTGCAGGCTATTGGCAGGGCCGCGCCTTGCAGGCCATGGGCGATGCTGAGGGTGCCGCCAAGGCCTATGCCCAAGGGGCGAAATTCCAGTCGTCGTTCTATGGATTGCTAGCGGCCGAACGGGGCGGATTGCCCTTTGATCAGACATTGGCAGGGGAAAAACCAACACAGGATTGGCGCAGCTCCGCTTTGGCCCGCGCGCCGTTGTTTCAAGCGGGAATGCTGCTGCAAGCCTCTGGAGAGTTGAGCCTGGCAGAGCGGTTTTGGACCCATCTGGCAGAGCAGTTGATCCAAGATGATGCCGCCCTGCTGGGTCAGGCCGCGATTGATATGAAACAACCGCATCTGGCGGTGATGATCGGCAAGCGGGTTGCGCAGCGTGGCATTACCATCGCCGCGCCCTATTACCCGCTGCACCCCGCGATCAAGCTGGACCTGAACATGGCCCCCGAAATGGTGCTGGCCATTGCCCGGCGCGAAAGCGAATTCGACCCCGTTGTGCAAAGCCATGTGGGGGCCCGTGGATTGATGCAATTGATGCCCGGCACCGCTGATGATGTGGCGCGCGATCTGGGGATCAGCGATTTGCACACAACAGATCGGCTGACCGCCGACCCGGACCACAATGCGCGGCTGGGGTCGGAATACCTGTCACAAATGGCGAAACGATTTGACGGCAACGTCGTTATGATGTCTGCCGCTTATAACGCCGGCCCAACCCGCCCCGCACGCTGGATGGATACTTATGGCGATCCGCGCGAAGGCGACATTGATATCGTCGACTGGATCGAGATGATCCCGTTTCGCGAGACACAGAACTATGTCATGCGCGTCACCGAAAGCTTGCCCGTCTATCGTGCGCGGCTTGGCAAAGACCCCTTGCCGCGCCCCTTTACCGAGGAACTGATCGGGTCAACGCTGCTGTCTTTCACGCCAAAAGGTGAATAGGCCCGCCGCCACGATCAGTGCCGCACCGATGGCCACATTGGTGCGCACGTCCTCGCCAAAGATGCTGATGCCGATGATGCTGGCAAAGACCAGTTGCAGATAGGCAAAGGGTTGAACCGCGCTGGCCTCGGCGACCTCGTAACAGCGGATCAGCAGCCAATGGCCGGTCACCCCGGTGATGCACAGGCACCCCATGAATATCCAGTCGGTGGCGATCATCGGTTCCCAAAACCAAATCCCCGCCGCAGTCATCGCGATTGATCCCGTGACCCCGGTCCAGAAAAAGCTGGTTGCGGTTTTGTCTTTGCGGCCCACATAGCGGGTCAACAGGCCATAGACGGCAAACATGGCCGCCGCGATCAGCGGGATAATCGCAGCGGGGTTAAAGACATTCATGCCCGGTTGCAGAATGATCAAAACACCGATGAACCCCGCACCAATCGCCGACCAGCGCCGCCACCCCACGCTTTCCCCCAGCACGGGGCCGGACAGCGCAGCGACCAACAGGGGATAACAGGTAAAGACCGCATGACTTTCCACCAGCCCAAGGATGGTAAAGGCAACAATCATCACGCAAATCTCGGCCGCCAGCAGCAGCCCGCGGATGGCTTGTAGAACCGGCTGGCTGGTCTTGGCCGCGGCGCGCAGACCGCCCGCATGCCGCTTGGCAATGGCGATCACAAAGGCCGCGAAAAACCAATAGCGGATCATCACCACCATCATCACGTTATATTCCGACGCCAAATGCCGCGACAGCCCGTCTTGGACCGCAAAGACAAAGGTCGTCAGCACCATCAAGGTGATGCCAAGCGGGATGTTGTTCGACTGCGCCAGCGCCGCCGCTTTATTGGTGGCGCGGCTCATGTGCGCACCGCCTGTGTCATGTGGCGTTTGCGGCCATATCCTTGGGTGCGTTGCACCGCGAAACCCGCCGCCTCCAACGCCCGCCTGACGGCCCCCGCCGCCGTATACGTCGCCGCCGTGCCGAACGGGCCGGTGTGCCGGTATATGTCATGCAGCAACTCAGGCTCCCACAGCTCGGGGTTTTTGGCGGGTGAAAACCCGTCAAGGAACCACGCATCGGCCAAGCCATGCCAGCGCGGCACGGTTTGGCGCGCGTCACCAATGATCACATTCACCTCAAGCCCCGGAAATGACATCTCACCGCCCTCTGGCGTCCAGGCGTTCAGCAAAGCGTCGCGCCTGCCATCGAAATCGGGAAAGGTTTGGTGCGCCTGCGCCATGTCTTCACGCGACATCGGATAGGCCTCGAACGAGGTGAAACTGAGCGTGCCGCGCTGGCCCGACTGTACCCAAGCATCCCAGACCACCAGCAAATTTAGGCCCGTGCCGAACCCCAATTCACCAATGCGAAACCCGTCGCGGAACCGGCGAGGCAGGTCGTTGCCTTGCAAAAACACATGGCGGGTTTCGGCAACACCGTCCTCAAGACTGAAATAAGGATCATCGAATTTGGTCGACACCGGAACACCGCTTTCTTTCCATTCAATATCAGCTGTCTGGTTCTCCATGCGGCGGCCTTGTGCTATCGGAAGTTTTGAAAACACTGCGCAAAAACGGCGAGGATTAGCAATGGTCGAAATCACGATACGCGGCGCAGGGATTTTTGGCCTGTCGGTGGCTTGGGCCTGCGTCAAACGTGGCGCGGCCGTTCAGATCATTGACCCGTTTGGTGCCGCCTCCGGTGCCAGCGGCGGAATCGTCGGCGCATTGGCCCCGCATGTGCCCGAGAAATGGAGCGCTAAGAAAGCGTTCCAGCTGGACAGTCTTTTGATGGCCGAAACCTTCTGGCGCGAGATTGAGGCGATAGGCGGCGGCCATTCCGGTTATGCACGCAAGGGCCGCTTGCAGCCGATCATGAACGACCGTGGCGTAGAACTGGCACAGCGCCGTGCGGACGCGGCCCATGAATTCTGGCATGACAACGCGGTTTGGCAGGTCGTACAGGCCACGGGTGCCGATTGGGAACCAACAAGCCCGACCGGCTGGTTGATCTACGACAGCCTAAGCGCGCTGATACACCCCCGCCACGCCTGCGACGCATTGGTGATGGCCTTGGTGGCCAAGGGCGTTGAGATAAAGACCGAAGGGAATGATCGGGGACAAGTTTTATGGGCGACCGGCGTGGCTGGATTGACCGAGATGTCGGCCAATTACGACCGTGTTGTCGGTGCGGGGGAAAAGGGGCAAGCCGCATTGCTGGCCCATGACGCACGCGGATTGCCGCAACTGTTTGCCGATGGTGTGCACATCATTCCGCACAGCGATGGCACCGTCGCCATCGGCTCAACGACCGAGCGGTATTTCGATAGCCCCGATCAAACCGATGCGCTGTTGGATGACGTCATTGCACGTGCCCGCGCTGCGGTGCCAGCGTTGGCAGATGCGCCGGTCATCGACCGCTGGGCCGGATTGCGCCCGCGCAGTCACAGCCGCGCACCGATGCTGGGGGCGTGGCCTGACAGGCCCGGACAGTTTATCGCCAATGGTGGTTTTAAAATCGGTTTCGGCATGGCCCCAAAGATCGCCGACGTTATGGCCGATTTGCTGCTGGACGGGCGCGATATGATCCCCGATGGGTTTCGGGTGTCAGACAATTTTTAGCTGTCTCTGAAAACCTACTTGCGATCAACCTCGGCCCGCAGCGATGCCATCAATTGCGTTAACTCTTTTACGTAAATCTCGCCCGTCAAACGCCCGTTCTCGTCAAACGCGTTAGAGCTGTTGGCCAGATGGATTTCAGGGCCCTGCAAAATGCGTGGGCGAAACGGCACCATGAAACTGCGCAAAATCAGCTGCGCGCGTTCGCCGCCAGCACGACCCGCCGCAGCCGACATAACGGCCAGTGGCTTGCCATCCCATGGCTTGCTTCCGACGCGGCTGATCCAGTCCAGCGCGTTTTTCAAAACGCCGGAGGGGCCTTTGTTATATTCAACGGTCGAGATCAGGATCGCATCAGCACCCGCGATCTGATCTGCTGCTTTCTGCACCACGGCCGGAACACCAGTCGCCGCTTCGTCATCAGCGTCATAAAGCGGAAAGCGGATATCCACTTCGGTATAATCGCAAGGGCCGAAAAGACGGGCGGCCTCGGCCAACAGCATCGAATTTGTAGACCCTTTACGCAGCGATCCGGAAAATCCGATAAGTTTCAAATTGGCCATTCCAGCAATCCTTTGGGTAAAAACACTTGCACATAAAGTGTTCCATTACCCCGAAAAAGCAAGAGGCCCCGGTGGTTACCGAGGCCTCTCCTACTAAATCTCAGACGATCTTAGGACGCGTTGGGCAGAATAACGATCTCAACCCGGCGGTTCTGTGCTTTGCCGCTTGCGTTCAGATTGCTTGCAACCGGCTGGCTTTCACCCCGGCCAATCGCGCGAAGACGGCTGCTTGGAACGCCATTGTTGATCAGCACATTCGCCACAGCGCGCGCACGACCCTCAGACAGTTGTTGGTTATAGGACGCATCTCCATCGCTATCGGTATGGCCGATAATTTGCAGCGTCGAGTTGCTGTAAACGTTCACGTTACGCGCCAATGCGGCCAGATCATTCTGCATGCCAGCCTGCACGGTTGTGCTGTCTGTGGCGAACAAAATGTCTTGGGGCAGGGTTACGATCAGGCGGTCACCTGTGTTCGTGATGATCACGTTGCTGTCCAACTGGCGGCGCAAATCGGCCTCTTGCTTGTCCAGTGAATAGCCGACGCCAGCACCGATGGCACCACCGGCCAGCGCACCGACCAAGGCACCATCAGCGCGGTTACCGTCGCCTTTGGACAGGGCACCGATAACGGCGCCTGCGCCTGCACCAATCAGCGCACCATTGCGGGTTTTAGCGTTTGGATCATTGGGGTTACCGCCGATTGGACCCGGTTCACAAGCACTAAGGGCAAGCACACTGGTCAGGGCGACGGCGATTGTGGTTTTCGAAAATGTCATAGTCTCTTTCTGCCTTTGTTGGGGCCCCGTTCGGGCGAGGCATATCACCGTTTAACGCCCTACACGAAATCAGGTTCCCAAGAAAAATATTTTGGCAGAGCTTTCGGCGCCAAGCCGCCTATGCGCCTGCATCCGCGCGGGCAGATTCATAGGCCAACAGCGCCCGCTTGACCGGAATACCCCAATGATAGCCCCCCAACCCGCCCGACTTGCGCAGGGCACGGTGGCAAGGGATCAGCCAGCTGA
The DNA here is from genome assembly GCF_964021855.1 of uncultured Sulfitobacter sp. NCBI lineage: Bacteria > Pseudomonadati > Pseudomonadota > Alphaproteobacteria > Rhodobacterales > Roseobacteraceae > Sulfitobacter > uncultured Sulfitobacter sp. The sequence goes on along the minus strand of NZ_CAXHZD010000001.1, from coordinate 717,197 downwards.
TCGGATTGCGCCCAACGGCAGTGCCCACGGCGCGCACCGCTTTGGGCGTGCCGATCGTTTGCGCGATCTCGGAATAGGTTGTGACATTGCCCGATGGGATGCTTAACAACGCCTCCCACACTTTTATCTGGAAAGGTGCGCCAATCAGATACATCGGGGCTTTGTCACCGCTGCCCGCCCGTGCACCAAAGGCGGTTTGCACCCAATCGTACAAAAGGTCGGGGTTCTCTACGAAGGTGGCGCCGGGCCAACGGCTGCGCAAATCCTCCATCGCCTCGGCTTCCCCCGTCTCGGCCGAGAATGCGAGGCCGCAAATGCCCCGATCTGTGCCCATCACCAAGGCCGGGCCAAAGGGGCTGTCGAACCAACCCCATGAGATTTCCAACCCCGCGCCTTTGCGGGCGAACTCGCCGGGGCTCATCGCTTCCCATCTTAGGAAAAGATCGTGCAACCGCCCTGACCCGGACAGCCCCAGTTCATGCGCCGTCCCAAGGGTGGTAAAGCGGTCGCGCAACAGATCCTTGGCATGGTCCAGCATCAGGTATTGCTGATACCGTTTCGGCGACACCCCCACCCAGCGCGAAAAGAGGCGCTGAAAATGGGGGGCGCTCATCCCCATTTGGTCTGCAATCTGGTCAAGCGCCAAGGGATCAGATGCGTGATCGATCAAATCAATCGCGCGGCGCATCACACCATAGTGGTAGCCATCATCAGGGGCGCGAGTCGGGGATGTAGGATCTTGTATCATGCCGCCAAACTAGGGGCTGCGCTTTGTTCAAGCGACCCGAAACTTGCGCCAAATAAAAATTCACGCGGCAAGCAGATGCAAAAGAGTTTCCTCAGGGCTTAGCAAATTACGCAAAAAACCGGCCTCTTCTTTGCTTAGACAGGTACGCGGGGACGTGGAAACACCATCGAATACCTTGCTTGCACGGCGCAGTTCCGGACTGACATCCAGCATCGACGCCGTATCGCGGCCCGTGGTTTCCGCCCAAATGCCGCATGTCATAATCAGATCGTGATGCTCTGTTATAATGTGGTGATAGCTTAGCGCGGGGGCGCCCATCTCAAAGCGCGGTGTAGACCGTCGGGACAACGCACCAATTTCAGCCATCGCTTCGGTATGACCGAAATGCCGCGCCACATAATGCGACGCAACCAGCACGTTGTGATGTGGCGACAGGCGCAGGGGTTCAACCAGCCCTTCGGGTGCGACGTTTTCCCTGGGGCGCAGATGCACGGGCGATGGCAACGGCAGGCCGTCTGGCCCAATGCCGCGCGACCGCTTGATCGCCAGGATCGGTTGTGCGCCGCGGTCGCGGGTGATGACGTGATCGCCCGATTCCAACCATTCCACCGGCAGTTCGCCATCCAATGTCATAATCATCGCGCCCGGACCGAAACCTGAAACCTTTGAAAACATCGCTTCAACCGCCATTACGCATTCCCCTATTACTGAGGGCTACCGCCCATTGCACATTACCAGCCTACTGCCCGCGCCCCCTATCTAGCGAACAGAATGTGCAAATTAGGTAAACGACCATTCTTGAACGCGCCCAGCCTTGCCCTGATTGAAAAATCCCCCCATACCAAGGCACATGGCCAAACCCCTTGATTATCATACCATCCGAGAGATCTTTACCCGGTTTCAGGCAGCAGATGCCGAACCGAAGGGTGAACTGGATCATACAAATGTATACACTTTGCTGGTTGCCGTAGCGCTTAGCGCGCAGGCAACTGATGCGGGGGTCAACAAGGCCACAAAATCCCTGTTCCAGATCGTCGAGACGCCCCAGCAGATGCTTGACCTTGGGTTGGAAGGGCTGACGGATCACATCAAATCCATTGGTCTGTTCCGCCAAAAAGCCAAGAATGTCATGAAGCTAAGCCAGATTTTGGTCGATGACTATGACGGTATCGTGCCAAACAGCCGTGCGGCCCTGCAATCGCTGCCCGGCGTCGGGCGCAAGACGGCAAATGTGGTTTTAAACATGTGGTGGCATTACCCCGCCCAAGCCGTCGATACGCATATCTTTCGCGTGGGCAACCGCACGCGCATCTGCCCCGGGAAAACGGTTGATGCGGTTGAACGCGCCATCGAAGACAATATTCCCGTTGATTTTCAACAACACGCCCATCACTGGATGATCTTGCACGGTCGGTATCACTGCAAAGCGCGCAAGCCGCTGTGCAGAACCTGCATCATCCGCGATCTCTGCCCCTACGAGGACAAAACTGAATGACCCAATATGAAGTGGTTGGTATCGGCAACGCCGTTGTCGATGTAATCTCGCATGCCGATGATGCGTTTCTTGGCGAAATGAACATCGAAAAAGGCATCATGCAATTGATCGAGCGTGACCGCGCCGAAGACTTGTATGGTGCGATGAACGACCGAGTGCAAACCCCCGGTGGATCGGTCGCCAATACGATTGCTGGCATCGGCGCGCTTGGCCTGCCGACGGCATTTATTGGCCGTGTGAACGATGATGATCTGGGCAAATTCTATGCGCAATCCATGATCGACGGCGGCACTGATTTCGTGAACGCGCCCGTCGCGGGCGGTGATCTACCCACCTCGCGTTCGATGATTTTTGTATCGCCCGACGGCGAGCGGTCGATGAACACCTATCTGGGCATCTCGACCGATCTGGGGCCTGCGGATGTGCCCGATGCGGTGGCACAATCGGCCAAGATCATGTTCCTTGAGGGGTATCTGTTCGACAAGGACCAAGGCAAGCAAGCCTTCCTGGAAGCCTCGCGCCTGACCCGTGCCGCGGGCGGCAAGGCCGGTATCGCGATTTCCGATCCGTTTTGCGTTGATCGTCACCGCGACGATTTTCTGCGCATGATCGCGGACGAGTTGGACTATGTGATCGGCAACGAGGCCGAGATCAGATCTCTGTTCCAGACCGACGATCTTGAGGAAGCACTGGCCAAAACATCCGCGATATGCGGCATGGTTGTCTGCACACGTTCCGGCGATGGCGTCACGCTGATCCGCGACGGTGAACGTGTCGAAGTCCCCGTGACCAAGGTCACCCCCGTAGATGCAACAGGCGCGGGCGATCAATTCGCTGCGGGTTTCCTGTTTGGTATGGCCACAGGGCGTGATCTGGAAACCTGCGGCAGAATGGGCCACATTTGCGCGGCCGAGGTCATCAGCCACGTGGGCCCCCGCCCACAAACCGACATGATGACCCTATTCAAAGAACAAGGATTGGTGTGATCTATGCTGACTGATGGATATCACGACGTGCCGGATGGCAAACTGGCGATGGTTGTGACCCATCTTGAGATGCGTGCGGCACCCGCTCTGCGGCCTATAGAATTGCCCGATGGCGTATCCCTGCGACAAGTCGCCCCGACGCTGGAATGGTACCGTGACGTCTTTGACCGGGTTGGCGCACAGCATTGGCTGTGGTTTTCCCGGCTTAAGATGTCTGATGCTGATCTGGCTGCAATTCTGACAGATACCGATAGAGTCTATTATACCCTTGGCAAAGACGGCCAGGACGAAGCTTTGCTTGAGCTGGATTTCAGCCAATCCGGCGAATGCGAGCTGGCGTATTTCGGCCTCACGCCAAAACTGATTGGTGCGGGTGCAGGTCGTTTCCTCATGAACCACGCGATTGCCACCGCGTGGTCGCGGGACATCACCCGTTTTCACCTGCACACCTGTACCATCGACAGCCCGCAGGCCTTAGCGTTCTATCTTCGTAGCGGGTTTACCCCGTACCGCCGCCAGATCGAAATTGCTGACGATCCACGCCTAACGGGCCTGCTGGACAGCGACGCTGGCCCACATGTGCCGATCATCGGCTAAGGGGCCACGCAGGTCGGGGTGATTACCCCATCCGTTCCGATGCGTATGATCCGGGGGATGCAGGGAACACGACGGTCTTGTTGCCGTTCAAAAACACCCGGCGGTGAATATGCGCGTGGATGGCACGGGCGAGTACCTGACTTTCCACATCGCGGCCCAGTGATACGTAATCATTGGCCGATTGGGCATGGGTTACACGCACGATATCCTGCTCGATAATCGGGCCTTCATCCAAATCGGCGGTCACGTAATGCGATGTCGCACCGATCAATTTCACCCCACGCTGGAACGCCTGTTTATACGGGTTCGCCCCCTTGAAGCTGGGCAGGAAAGAATGGTGGATATTGATGATCCGCCCCGACATCTTCTGGCACATCTCGTCCGACAGGATCTGCATGTAGCGCGCCAGCACAATCAGCTCGGCCCCCGCATCTTCGACCACAGCCATGATCCGCGCCTCGGCGTCGGCTTTGTTTTCCGGCGTGACCTTGATGCAGTGGAACGGAATGTCGTTGTTCACGACGACCTTTTGATAGTCCATATGGTTGGACACCACGGCAACGATATCAATGGGCAGCGCGCCAATGCGCCAGCGGTATAGCAAATCGTTCAGGCAATGCCCGAACCGCGACACCATGATCACGACCTTCATCTTTTCGGTCTGGTCGTGGAAATCATAGGTCATGTTGAAAGGGCTGGCCGTGGCGGCGAAACCATCGGCCAACCGGTCCAGATCAACAACGTCGTCACTTTCAAAGCTGACGCGCATAAAGAAATTGCCGGTTTCCTTGTCGTCGAACTGGGCACTGTCGGTGATGTTACAGGCATTATCGGCAAGGTAATTCGCAATCGCGGCGACGACCCCACGGGTCGAAGGACATGCGACGGTAAGAGCAAAGTTTTTCATGGGTTCAGGTCCAGTCAGAAAGGAAGCGGCACATGGCTTCGACGGGCCTGTGTTTCCCAAGCCGTTTGCGCGGTCAATAGACGCATATGCAATTGCCGCGCCAAAGCAGCATCACGCGCGCCCTTAAGCGACGCGGTGGTTTCCGATCATGCACAATGGGCGGCATTTGCTACGAAATAAGCAGTATGAAAACCGATCAGATATCGGCGGGTGTAATATGCGGGCGGAACGCGGCCACGACGGCCTGATAGACCTCGCGTTTGAACGGCACGATATTGTCCACCAGATCATCAACAGGCAGCCAACGCCATTCTGAAAACTCTTGATGATCGGTTTCCAGATTAACCTCGGAATCCTCACCATGAAAGCGCAACAGGAACCATTTTTGTTCCTGCCCGCGATAGCGACCTTTCCAGATGTTGGGCACCAGATCATGCGGTAGATCATAGGGCAGCCAGTTTTCAGTCTCGGCCATGACAGACACGGAACCGGAGCGAATGCCGGTCTCTTCCTCAAGCTCGCGCAGGGCGGCGGCCTTGGCCTCTTCGTCTTTGTCTACGCCACCTTGCGGCATCTGCCATGCGTCTTGGTCCCGGTCCCTGCGCTGCCCAACAAAGACATGGCCATCGGCATTCATCAGCATCACGCCGACACAGGGGCGATAGGGCAGTTTGGCGATTTCTTCGGGTGTCATGGCGGGGCCTTTGGGTTGTCTCGGTTCAGCGCGGGCCTATCACAAAAGCCCGCCCGATGTATATTGGCTTACGCAGCGTTGTGCGTGACAGATGCCAGCGCTTAAGATGAAGTCAGTCGCAACGTCCCCATCCTTCGAAAGGTTCGCCCCATGTCCGACTATCCACACCTGCTGGCCCCGCTTGATCTGGGCTTTACCACATTGAAAAATCGCGTGTTGATGGGGTCGATGCACACGGGGCTTGAGGAAACGCAGGATTGGAACCGCGTCGCTGAATTTTACGCGACCCGCGCGCGTGGCGATGTGGGGTTGATGGTCACTGGCGGCATCGGCCCCAACCCCGAAGGGTCAGTGGCCCATGGGGCGGCGATGATGACCTCGCAAAAGGATGTCGATAACCACAGCATCGTGACCCAGCGTGTTCACGAGGCTGGCGGTAAAATTGCGATGCAGATCCTGCATGCAGGTCGCTATGCGTTCAGCCCCGATTGCGTGGCCCCTTCAGCGATCAAATCCCCGATTTCAATGTTCGCCCCCAAAGAACTGGACGCGGAAGGCATCGAAAAACAGATCAGCGACATCGCCGCCTGCGCCCTGCGCGCCAAGCAAGCAGGCTATGACGGGGTCGAGGTGATGGGGTCCGAGGGATATTTCCTGAACCAGTTTTTGGTCACCCACACCAACAAGCGCGACGATGAATGGGGCGGGTCCTATGAAAACCGCATGCGGCTGCCAGTCGAAGTCGTACGCCGCGTGCGCGACGCCGTCGGCCCTGATTTCATCCTGATCTACCGCTTGTCGATGATCGACCTGATCCCCAACGGATCAACATTTGAAGAAGTCGTGCAGCTTGCCAAAGCGGTCGAGGCCGCAGGTGCCACAATCATCAACACCGGCATCGGTTGGCACGAGGCCCGCATTCCAACGATTGCCACGTCCGTTCCCCGCGCCGCATTCGCTTGGGTCACAAAGAAACTGATGGGTCAGGTGAGTATTCCGCTGATCACCTCGAACCGGATCAACACGCCCCAAGTCGCCGAAGACGTGCTGGCCGAAGGCTGCGCCGACATGGTGTCGATGGCGCGACCGATGCTGGCGGATGCTGATTTCGTGGCCAAGGCGGCGGCGGGCAAGGCTGATCAGATCGCGCCCTGCATTGCATGTAACCAAGCGTGTCTGGATCACACTTTTGGTGGCAAAATCTCGACCTGTTTGGTGAACCCGCGCGCCTGTTACGAGACTGAGTTAAAGGTAGAGCCGACGACCGATGTCAAAACAATCGCGGTTGTCGGTGCTGGCCCTGCCGGTCTGTCGGCGGCCATCACAGCGGCTGAACGGGGTCACAAGGTTACCGTCTTTGACCGCGCGTCCGAAATCGGCGGACAGCTAAACCTTGCCAAGCAAGTCGCGGGCAAAGAGGAGTTCTGGGGCCTTGTCGATTGGTACCGTGCGATGGTCAAAGAACATGGCGTGACCGTCAAACTGAACACCGAAGTGTCCGCCAATGATCTGGGGGATTTCGACGAAGTAATTATCGCCACCGGCGTCGTGCCCCGCGACCCACAAATCCCCGGCCAAAACACCGGCAATGTGGTCAGCTATATCGACATCCTGAACGGCAAGGTGACGGCGGGCCACAAGGTTGCAGTCATCGGTGCGGGAGGTATCGGCTTTGACGTGTCCGAACATCTGGTTCACGACGGCGACAGCACCACCACGAACCTGCCCGAATGGATGAAGGAATGGGGCGTCACCGACCCTGCCGACCACCGCAGCGGTCTGGCCCCCGAAGGGCCGCAACCCCACGCCCCCGCGCGCGAGGTCACGATGTTGCAGCGCAAGGCCACGAAGGTCGGCAAAGGTTTGGGCAAGACGACAGGCTGGATACACCGTGCATCGCTGACCATGAAAAACGTCCAGATGATTGGTGGCGTGAATTACGAAAAGATCGACGCAGACGGGCTGCACATCAGCTTTGGCGAAGCACGCGAGAAACCCCAGCTGATCGAGGCGGATACGATTGTACTGTGCGCGGGCCAACTGTCGGATCGGTCCCTTGCAGACGCGCTTGAGGCGAAAGGCATCCCTTGTCACGTTATCGGCGGGGCCGATGTCGCGGCAGAGCTGGACGCGAAACGTGCGATTAATCAGGGAACACGGCTCGCCGCGGCGCTGTGATATTGCCCTTGGGCCGATAGGGTGCGAAACTTTGCTTTCAAAAGCAGTTAGAAAGCGGACCCCATGCCCATTTGCGTTTTTGATATTTATCCCGACGGCACCGCGACGGTGCCGACGGACACCAATCTAACGGGTCCGGGTGCCTATCGATGGTGGCATTTCGACCTGACGGACGAGATGCTTGAACCTTGGGCACGCGAAAATCTGCATGACATCCCTGCCGGATCGTTGGTTCAAAAACAAACGCGCCCCCGCTGTGACCAGTTCACCGGCGGGCTGATCCTGAACCTGCGCGGCATCAACATGAACGAGGGACAGGCAGCCGATGAAATGGTGTCGGTCCGCATGTTCATCGAATCCGACCTGTTGATCACCGTCCGCCGGAAGAGAGTATTCGCCCTCGAAGCAATCCGCCGATTGGCCGAAGCGCAAAATGCCCCGCCCAGCCCTGCCGTGTTTCTAGAGGATCTGGTGGGTCGGCTGACCCGGCGGGTTCAGGAACATGTCGAAGGCATCGATGAACAGACCGAGTTCTTTGAGGTGGATTTGGAAGACAAAGACACGCCAATGCCGCGCGAATTGCCAGAAATCCGCCGCAGCGTGATCCGGCTGCGGCGCTATCTTGATCCGCAACGCGCAGCACTTAGCAAACTTGCCGCCCTTGATATCCCCCTGATCCCGGAGAACAGCCAGCTTGAACTGCACGAACAGGCCAACAGCGCGCTGATCGCGGTTGAGGAACTGGACGAGCTGCGAGACCGTCTTGTGTCGGTGCAAGAAGAACATGACGTCCACGTTGCCCAACGCCAAGCACGCCATGGGTATGTGCTATCTGTGGCAGCTGCCCTTTTTCTTCCGTTGGGATTTATCACCGGATTGTTTGGCGTAAACGTCGCTGGCATGCCCGGCATTCATTCCCCTTGGGCCTTTGCGTTTTTATGTCTGGGTATCTTCGTTCTGGCGGTCTTGATGTTCGCGTTGCTTAGAAAGCTGCGGTGGATCTGATACGCCTGCGAATGCGCGTAACTTGCGATTGTTTCCCTGACGCAAACAATCCACGCAATAACCTTTCTACTGACCCACCCCTGCCGTGATCTTGCCCGATTTGACCCGCATATCTCTGCAAACTCAGATGATAGAAAAGGGGACGGCAATGGACCGCCTGACAGAAATGGAAGCATTCGCCACCGTCGTGGATCAGGGTGGTTTTACGGACGCGGCCAAGAAAATGGGCATCTCGAAGTCTGCCGTATCCAAACATGTATCCTCGCTTGAGGCACGCCTTGGCGCGCGCCTGCTGAACCGCACTACCCGCCGCGTCAGCCCCACGGAAATCGGCCTTGCCTATTATGACCGCGCCCGCCGTGTGTTGAATGATGCAGGCGAAGCAGATGCGCTGGTCACGTCAATGCAATCCGCGCCTTCGGGCCTTTTGCGCATTTCAGTGGCGACGGATTTCGGGGTGAACCACCTCTCCCCCGCTCTGTCCGGTTTTCTTGAGGAATTTCCAGACATCACCGTGAACATGGTTCTGAACAACCGCTACGTTGAATTGATCAGCGAAGGGTTTGATATGGCCGTCCGCATCGGAGAGCTAGAAGACAGCACCCTGCGCGCCCGCAAACTGACCGAAACCACCAAACGCATGATTGCGTCGCCGGGGTATTTCGAAAAATACGGCCGCCCTGAAAAGATCGACGATCTGAACGACCACAAGCTGTTGCACTATTCGAACCAATCCAGCGGAAACATGTGGAAACTGACCTCGCCATCGGGCGAAAAGCGTCAGGTGCGCACTGCCGGCTGGTTGTCTGTCAATGACGGGCAATCCCTGTTGAACGCCGCAGTTTCGGGCCTTGGCATCGCATATCTGCCCAGCTTTCTATACGCTGATGCGATGGCAAAAGGCCTTGTCGAAGATGCAATTCCCGAGCTGCCCTTGGAAACTCAGGGCATATATGCCGTTTACCCACCAGGCCGTTTTACCCAACCCAAGGTCCGCGCGTTCATTGACTTTCTGGCGCATGAATTTGCAGACAAAGGCCCGAACGACTGGTAAATAGACCCTGCGACGCAATCGGCCCAAGCAAGATGAAATCAACCCTCGCTCACCACTTAGGTAGCGAGGGTTTATCATTTCTTGAACGTCAATCCCGCGACAGCAAGACCGCTTCGACCCTGCGGTTATCCTCGCGCCCTTGCGCGGTCAGGTTTGATGCGACCGGGGCAAGATACCCCATACCTTCAGCCTCGATCTGGGCCGGGGGAATGTCGTATCTCTCGATCAATCTGTCACGTACAGCGGCCGCGCGACTGCGCGACAAGGCAATGTTCGGCTGCAACGACCCAACGCTATCGGTATGCCCGACCAGCGCAATCCGGACCGTCGGCTGATCCTTTAGAAACGCGGCGAGCCGTTCAAGCGCACCTGCACCGGCATCGCCCAATGTGGCCGTGCCCGACGTGAAATCCAGCCCGCCCAATACCGCATGTCCTTGGCCAAGCAACGCGTCGGCCAGCGTGTTCCCATCCGCAGTTGCCACGGGCACTTGGATACCCTCGTTTGGCACCTGCGCGGCCTTCACCGCATCCGCCTGAATAATCTGCACATAGGCCGAAGACGCCGCCGTGCTGGCCAGCACAGTTACAATGGACGTCGGGGCCGACAACGGCCCCTGCACCGCGGTCACAAACTGATAGGACCGAATGTTGACGTACATATTCGGCCCTGGCATCGTTTCGGTGGCAAAGCGAAAATCAAACCCGCCACAGGCGACTGCGCCGCAATCCAGCACGATGTCATACCCAGCCTCAGTCAGTTGTGACCGAAGCGGGCGCAGCACTTGCAAGGGCGTCAACCCTAACGCCTCAAGCCGCCACGCGGAACGCGCAACGTTCCCCTCAACAGTCACTGTATTCAGGGCACCGTCCGCAAATGGGCCAATCGGCGCTACATAGCTGTCAGGTCCAGTATTTCGCTCAACCGTTAGGCGCGCGGATTGCGGCAATGACAGCTCTACCGCTGCGGCAGGCATCGCCAATGCCAGCAAAGCAAAAGCTGTGGCGCGCAGGATCATCTGAACTGCGCGTGATAGGCTTCGTTAGGTTTCATATTCGTGGCGCTGGCCACACGGTTGGTCATGTTAAAGAACGCCGCGACCGATGCGATGTCAAAGATATCGCGGTCCGTGAAACCCACATCGCGCAGGGCCTGACGGTCGGCTTCGGTGGTTTTGGCGCTGGCCACTGTCAGGTTTTCGGAAAATTCCAGCATCGCGGTTTGCCGTGCATCCAATTCAGCGACACGCCAGTTCATCACCATCTGTTCGCCCAAGATCGGGTTGCCAGAAAGCTGCCGCACGGCAGCCCCGTGCGCCGTCAGGCAATAGTAACATTTGTTCACCGACGACACGACAACCGCGATCATCTCGCGCTCAAGCTTGGACAGGTTCGACGCGCCCAACATCAGATCGTTATACATCGCGGTAAAGCTGTTCAGCTTGTCGATATCAAACGCGTATGTCTGCAAAACATTCGGGATCATGCCCAGCTTTTCCTGACAGACATCAAAGTATTTTTGCGTGGCTTCGGGCAGCGGATCAACCATCGGCAGATCAAGGGCGGTTGGGGCGTCATTTGCCATCGGATGGCTCCTTTATTCAGCGGGTTGCCGATAATGATAGTCGCCCACATGGGCAAAGCCCAGCCCTTGATAAAGCCGGTTCGCGGGCGCATTCGCCTTTGTGCAAAGAACCGCCACATGGCTCGCACCTTGGGCCTGCGCCCACGTGGCCGCGCGGCGCATCATCCACTTGCCGACGCCCATACCACGTTGATGTTCCAGCACCTCGACAGCATGCACCATGCACACGCCATCGTGGATCGCGGCAAAGGCCACGCCGCCGGGCTTTTCCTTCCAGCGCGACAATATCGCTGTCTTTTTCGCGGCGCGACGCATTACATCGATACGGGCCGGACCAATGCCGCCCTTGGCCCAAATCTCGAGCATGATGGCCAGAGGTTCCCAAATCTCGAACGCGGTGACAGGGGGGATCGGCACGTCGGTCAGCCCTTCGACGGGCAGGATATAGATGTTCACGGGATCAATGATCTCGTACCCCTGCGCGGCCAGTTCAGCGTCCAACGCATCATCGCCCTGCCGGATCATGAAAAGCGGCGTTTGGTTCATCGCGCGCATGGCGGTCTCGGCAACACCGATATCCGCGCCCGCGCTGGCCTGCGTCGCCGCAGAGGCACGTTTGCCCCCACCTTGCCCGTCGCGCAGGGTCCAGCCGTTTTCGGTCCAGCGCCGCGCGGCGGGCCAGGTTTGATCAATCACCTCGTAAAGTTGGGGAATATCCGGTGCCGTCAAAATGCCGCCTCCAGCTTTTTCATAGCGGCATCGATGTCGGCCTGATTGCTCCCCCGGATCACAATATGCGCACCGTATTTGCCATCTTTTTGAAACGGATATGATCCGATCGACAGGGCGGGATGATCCTTGGCGATTTGCCCCAGTGGCCCGGCAATATCGCCTTCGCCACGGTCAATGCGCAATGTCGCGCTTAGCAGTGGCGCGCCGCCGGTCAGGGTGGGCAGCACGGTGGCCACCATCGCCTCGAACACAGACGGAACACCTGCCATCACATGCACATTCTCAAGCTTAAAGCCGGGTGCCGCCGAAACCGGATTATCAATCAACAGCGCATCATCAGGGATACGGGCCATCCGCAACCGCGCCTCGTTCAGCTCAGTACCGGATCGCGCGTAATGCGCCGCCAGAATGGCACGGGCGTCGTCGCGCACGTCGATATGTTTATCAAAGGCCGCCGCGATGCAATCGGCGGTGATGTCATCATGGGTCGGCCCGATACCACCGCTGGTGAACACATTATCATAGGCTTTTGACATCGCCTGAACCGCCGCAATAATTGTGCCATGTTCGTCGCCGATCATGCGGACTTCCTTTAGGTCGATCCCCACGCTGGTCAGTTGCCCCGCCAGATGGTGCATATTGCTGTCGCGCGTGCGCCCCGACAGAATTTCGTCGCCGATCACAATCATGGCTGCGGTGGGGTTTGGCATGGGCCTGTCTCCTTGAGGGGGCTGTGATTGAGGTATAGGTCACACCCTATGCGCTTTCAAACTGAACTTGTCCCCGCCCGCCTGATCCGCCGCTACAAACGGTTTCTAGCCGATTGCACATTGGAAGATGGCCGCGAAGTGACCGCCCATTGCGCCAACCCCGGTTCAATGATGGGGCTGGCCGACCCCGGCATGCGGATCTGGCTGGAGCCCAATGACGATCCCAAACGCAAGCTGAACTATGGCTGGCGCTTGGTTGATCACGAAAACGGGCATTTCACGGGCGTTGATACGGCCCTGCCCAACCGCGCGGTCAAAGCTGCGCTGATCGCGGGGCAAGTACCCGCACTGGCAATGTACAAAACCGTTAAGCCTGAGGTGAAATACGGTGGAAACTCGCGCATCGATTTCCTGCTCACGCAACCGGGTCTGCCAGATGCCTATGTTGAGGTGAAGTCAGCAACCCTGTCACGCTCCCCCGGATTGGTGGAATTCCCCGACAGCGTGACAGCACGCGGGGCAAAACACTTGACTGAACTGGCGCAAATGGCGCGGGCCGGGCACCGTGCCGTTTTGCTATATTTGGTACAACGAACCGACTGCACCGCCTTTTCCGTCGCCCGCGATATTGACCCCGCATATGCCGCCGCTTTCGACGCTGCGCGGGCCGCAGGGCTGGAAACATTGGTGATTGGCACCCATATCAGCCCTCAACAGGTGACTTTGGGCACAGAGTTGGCCCTAAAGGGTTGACCTGCACGGACCCTTGGACCATCCCGAACGAAACAAAATAGACCTACGGAGATACCGGTGATGAATGAACACCGAGGACGCCAGACAAAAGACGGCATTCGCATTTACGACCCATCGGATTTCGCAGGCATGCATGCCGCGGGCAAACTTGCCGCGCAGATCCTTGATGATATCGCCGCGCATGTTTTCGTGGGTCAGACAACCGGGGCCATCGACGGCCTGATCACACAGATGGTCGAGGACGCAGGGGCCAAATCGGCAACGATCGGCTATAAGGGCTATCAACACGCCAGCTGTATCTCGATCAATCACGTTGTGTGCCACGGCATCCCCAGCGACAAAAAACTGAAAGACGGCGATATTCTGAACATCGACGTCACGGTGATTGTTGATGGCTGGTTTGGCGACACCTCGCGGATGTATGTTGCGGGCAAATTGCCCCGCAAGGCCGAACGTCTGATCGATGTCACCCATGACGCCCTGATGCGCGGGATTGAGACCGTGAAACCCGGCAATACCTTTGGCGATATCGGCCACGCGATCCAAAGTTTTGTCGAAAGCCACCGGATGAGCGTCGTAACCGATTTCTGCGGGCATGGCTTGGGCCGCGTTTTTCACGCCCCGCCCAATGTCTTGCACTATGGCCGCCCCGGCACAGGGTCGGTTCTGGAACCGGGCATGTTCTTTACGATTGAACCGATGGTCAATCTGGGCCGCGCGGAAACCAAGGTTTTGTCAGACGATTGGACAGCAGTGACCCGCGACAAATCGCTGTCTGCGCAGTTTGAACATTCCATCGGCGTGACCGAAACGGGGTGCGAGATTTTCACCCTATCGCCCGCCGGAAAGTTCCACCCGACCTATTCCCAAGACTAAGCTTTGCGCTTGGCCATCTTGAGCTCGATCACGGCCCAAAGCACGCTGCCTGCATAGGCGAAGCAGCAGATCACAAGCGTGGCCCAAGGGAAGCTGACCAGACAGGCGATAAAGCTTGTGAAAGCGATCAGGAAATAGGTCACGTTGCTGCGCGAAAAACTGACGGACTTAAACGACCATGTCGGGATGCGGCTGATCATAACCCAACCGACAAACACGATATAAAGACAGGCCAGCAAGTCCGGCATCGCCGCGCCGGGGCCGAACGCATAGGGCAGATAAATCGGCAACATCACCAGCATCGCACCCGCTGGTGACGGCACGCCGGTGAAATACCCGCCATCATCCAACGGCGTTTTGGTGCGCGAATCCACGTTGAAACGCGCCAACCGCATTACGCAGCACACGGCAAATACCAGCACCGCCAGCCAGCCCGCGCGATAGAAATCTTGCAAGCCCCAGAAATACACCACCAAGGGCGGTGCCACGCCAAAATTGACGAAATCCGCAAGGCTGTCCAATTCGGCACCGATTTTGCTATCGCTGCCCAGATACCGCGCCGCGCGCCCGTCCATACCGTCCAGAATGCTGGCCAGCGCGATCAAAAACACCGCCAGTGGAAATTTATCCTCGGCCGCGAAACGGATCGCTGAAATGCCCGCGCAGATCGCCGCAATGGTCAGCATGTTTGGCAACAGCTGAAGCAGCGAAAATTCGGTCTTTGCTTTGTCTAGGGGCGCGGGGGTTTTGTCGGGCATTTACGACAGCTCTGCCAATATGGTTTCGCCCGCCACCATGGTCTGGCCAATGCTGACCTTGGGTTCAACGCCTTGGGGTAAATACACATCCACCCGCGATCCAAAGCGGATCAGACCAAAACGCTGACCTGCCTGCGTGTGTGCGCCGGGCTTGGTAAAGCAAACGATGCGACGCGCCACGAGGCCCGCAATCTGCACCACGGCAATGTCGCGCCCGTCGTCCATTTTGATGCGCAGGCTGTTGCGCTCGTTGTCTTTGCTTGCCTTGTCCAGCGACGCGTTAAAGAACTTGCCCGCACGATAAGCGATTTCAGTGATCTCTCCGGCGACCGGGGCGCGGTTAACGTGGCAGTTAAACACGTTCATGAAAACGCTCACACGGGTCAGCGGGGTATCCGCCATGCCCAGCTCGGCCGGGGGGATGGCGGGTTCAATCAGGGAAATAATCCCGTCGGCGGGGCTGATCACCAGATTGTCGCCCTTGGGGGTCACACGTTCAGGATCACGGAAGAAGTAATAGCACCAAACCGTTGCCCCGACGCCGAGCCAGCCCAGAAATTCAGCCAGCAAAAACAGAACCAAGGTGATCGCGGCAAAGATCGCGACAAACTTGCGCCCTTCTGGGTGCATTGGTTTGATAAAGGTACTGGTCATGCTCAGGCTCATGGGGGCGTCTTTCCGTTGGAATAATTGACTAGCTCATAGGCGTAAGTAGGGTGAATGCAAAGCCTGAACAGTTTTTCGGTTAGCTCACGTTTAAAAAAGTAATCCAGGTGTCGCCATATTTTCTTTTGTCGATGCGGGTAAATCCGTCGGGCGGGTCCATCGCCGCGCTTTCTTCCCACACGATCATCGCACCCTTGGCCAACCACCCACCAGCAAGCGCCTTGGCCAGCGCCGCCTGCCCCATCGCCTTGGCATAGGGGGGATCAAGAAACACCAGATCGAACGGGTCCGCGATCCAACTGCCAAGCGTTGTGGCATCCGACCGCATCAGCGTCGTTTCGCCTTCGGCGCGCAGTTTCTTGATGTTCTCGGTAATCAGCTTTTGCGCGACACGTCCGTTTTCAACAAACACCACATCGCGCGCGCCGCGCGACAGCGCCTCAAGGCCCAATGCGCCGGTGCCCGCGAACAGGTCCAGCACATGCGCGCCATTGATCACATTATGCGATGCTAGCATCGAAAAAAGGCTTTCGCGCACACGGTCAGAGGTGGGGCGTAGATGTGCATCTGCATCGCCTTTGCCCACCTCGGCCAGATGCGTGCCGCGCGATTTTCCGGCGATGATCCTCATGCTTTCAGCAATGCTTTCAGGTCAGTTTCAGGGTCTTCGATCAGCTCGGGCGCGGGGGATTTCCCCGCTTCGATCAAACGTCGCCCGATCATAAACCCGCGCGGGTCATTCATGGCGTCCACTGCCAACAGTTCGGCCCCCTTGTAGTACCAGAACGCCACTGAATCTTCGTCTGTGCGGCGGGTAATCACACGGTCGTAGCCTGTGTTCAGGCCCGCGATCTGCAATTTCACATCATATTGATCCGACCAGAACCATGGCTTTGCCGCATATTCCTTGTCCGCGCCCATGATATTTTCGGCGACACATTCCGCCTGATCAATGGCGTTTGGCACCGATTCCAACCGGATGCGCGTGCCGCGATAGGGAAAAGACGTGCAATCGCCCGCCGCCCAGACATTTGGGGCTGACGTGCGCCCGTGGCTGTCGGTTTTGATCCCGTTATCAATCTCGATCCCTGCCGCCTCGGCCAGTTCTTGCGCCGGGCCGATGCCGACACCGACGATGACAAAGTCGACAGGCAGTTCAGACCCGTCAGACAGATGTGCAGCAGTAACATGGGTATCTCCGATCAACCGCTCAAGGCCCACGCCCTCGCGGATGTCCACGCCGTGCGACCGGTGCAGATCGCGGAAGAAATCAGATGTTTGCGGGGCCGCGACACGCTGCAAGATACGGTCGCCCATCTCAACCAAGGTCACGTTGAGCCCTAGCTTGGCCGCGACCGATGCCGCCTCTAGGCCGATGTATCCGCCACCCACGATCAACACGCGCGCGCCTTTGGTAAATCGCGGGCCCATCGTATCGACATCTGTCAAATCGCGCACCACATGCACCCCGTCCAATGCGCCGCCGATACTGGCGGGCAAACGACGCGGCACCGACCCGGTGGTCAGCACCAAGCTGTCATAGGGCATGTCGTCGCCGTTCACGCGGATCGTTTGGGCCGCGGTATCAATACTGTCGACATGGGTGCCCAACATCAGATCAATATCATACTCGCTATAGAAACTTTCGGGGCGCAGAAACAGACGCTCAAGCGTCATGTCGCCCAGCAAATACGCCTTGGACAATGGGGGGCGTTGATAGGGCGGCACGGTTTCGGCACCGATCAGGGTTACCTTACCCTCAAAGCCGGAATTGCGCAGCTTGGCCACACATGATGACCCGGCCTGACCTGCCCCAATAACAACGACATGTCCCATGCTGCATCCCTTAGTTAAAAAATCGGTTTCCCGCCTGCGCCCAAAACCTATATCTAAGCACAAGACAAACGCAATGACATGGAAGGTCAGACAGATGACGATTTCTCAAGGTGATATGCTACCCGATGCCACGCTGATGGAAATGGGTGCCGATGGCCCCGCGCCCGTGCAAATGGCGGACAAGGTAAAAGGCCGCAAAGTCGTGGTATTTGCTGTGCCGGGTGCGTTTACGCCCACCTGCCATTCCGCACATGTGCCCAGCTTTATCCGCACCAAAGACCAGTTTGACGCCAAAGGCGTGGACGAGATTATTTGTATTTCCGTCAATGACCCCTTCGTTATGCAAGCATGGGGCGATGCGACTGGTGCCTCTGCTGCCGGTATTACCATGCTGGCCGACGGCAACAGCGCCTTTACCAAGGCGCTTGGCATGGATTTCACAGCTGAACCTGTTGGCTTGATGGCACGGTCCAAGCGCTATGCGATGCTGGTTGATGATGGCAAGGTCACGCTGTTCCAAGCAGAAGAAAACCCCGGCGTTTGCGAAACCTCCGGTGGCGAGGCGCTGCTGGACAACATGTGATCAGGGTCGCCCCTTATTACTCAAACTTAAACGCAAAACGCCGCCCCTTCACGGGCGGCGTTTTCGATTTCTGTGCGCTGCATCGTTGTTAGGCGGTGCCGAACAAACCATCCATCTTGCGCGCCAGCTTGGCATCCAGCGCGCTTAGGCCGTCGCAATCATGGGTCGTCAGCGTCACGACCACCTTGCTGTACACATTTTCCCATTCGGGATGATGGTTCCATTTTTCCGCCCAGATGGCCGCGCGGGTCATCCAGCCAAATGCATCCGCAAAATCGTTGAACTTGAACGTCTTGACGATGGCATCACGCCCATCGACCATCTCCCAGCCTGTTGCAAACAAGGGGGCGAGCACGGTTTTCCGGGTCTCTTCGCTTAATTTTTCGCTCATTGTTGTTCCTCAATATTTACCCGCTTAAACGGGCCATAATCTGTCAGTATGTCGATTTCGTGATCTACGGCAGCACGTTCCTGTTGCAGATAATCCCCCACCGCGCGGGCAAAGCCCTGATCGCGCATCCAGTGCAGTGACCATGTTGCGGTGGGCAGATAGCCGCGCGCCAGTTTGTGTTCGCCTTGGGCCCCTGCCTCTACGCTTGCCAGCTTCATGTCGATTGCGATGTCGATTGCGCGATAATAGCACAGTTCGAAATGTAGGAACGGATGGTGCTCGTTGCACCCCCAGTACCGGCCATATAACGCGTCAGCCCCGACAAAGTTCAGCGCACCGGCGACCCACCGCCCATTACGTTGCGCCAACACCAACACCATGTCATCGCGCAGGGTTTCCTGCGCGATATCAAAGAACTGGCGCGTCAGATAAGGCGTGCCCCATTTGCGCGCGCCGGTGTCTTGGTAGAACTCCCAAAACGCATCCCAATGTTCAGGCTCGATCTGGTCGCCGGTAAAGGTTTCAATCGTTCCGCCAAAATCCTGGGCTTGCAGCCGTTCTTTGCGGATGTTTTTGCGCTTGCGCGAACTGAGCGTGGCAAGAAACCCGTCGAAGTCCGCATAGCCGTGGTTTTGCCAATGGAACTGCTGGCTTTTGCGCGCCATCAGCCCCAATTCTTGCGCCGCTATCGCCTCGGCCTCGGTGCAAAAGGTGATGTGCAACGACGACAGCCCGTTGTTATCCGTGAGCTGCACGGCCCCTTGTATCAATGCGGCCATGCCTGCGTCCTCAAAACCCGGACGGGTTAGAAAGCGACGACCGGTGGCCGGGGTGTGGGGCACCGCAATTTGCAGTTTGGGGTAATACCGCCCACCTGCTCGTTCCCACGCATGGGCCCAGTTGTGATCAAAGATATATTCGCCCTGACTGTGGGATTTCGCATACATCGGCGCGACCCCGATGATCTGCCCGCCGATTGACGCCGCTAGGTATTGCGGCTGCCAGCCCGTGCCGGGGCCAACGCTGCCGCTGTCCTCCATCGCGGATAGGAAACGGTAGGTGGTAAACGGATCATTTGGCCGCCCGCCTGATGCGGCTTCGGGGCAGGCACAAGCATCCCAGTCGGCCTGACCAATATCGGCAATCTTGGGGAATATTCGAATTTCGACTTCTTGCGCGCTCATGAGGGTGTCCCGCTTGCCATGGGTTGTATCTGTGGCCGAAACGCCGGGGTTCAAGCGGTCAGCAACGCGTCATAGCCCTCGAACGTGATATTATCGGCATAGTGCCGCGCCGTCGCTTCGATTTCCGCGCTGCGCACTGTCCAACAACACACCATCGCACCCGCCTTGCGCAGGTCTGCCACACGCGGTCGCGACAGATCATCAACCTCGTGACTGATGAAACATGCGCCGGACCGGTCGTAATCAGGTATCTCACGCAAGTGATCGCAGGTCGCCCGAGACAGCGGCCAATCGGCATAGCGATAGGCGCTGGTCACGATCCCGCGCGGCACCTGTGGCACAAGCTGCGCCATCATGGCCACGGAATTTGGATTGAACGACATCACTGCCACATCGCCTTCATAGCCCTGCAACGCTTGGGCTGTCATCTTTTCCAGCGGACCGATGTTAGCGCCCATGGCCCCGTCTTGATCCTTGACCTCGACCAGCAACGGCACACGCCCGCCGATGAGCGTTAGGATTTCTGGCAAGGTGTGTATCGTATCGGTGCCGCCTTTTAGCGTGATCTGTGCCAGCTCGGCGGCGGTGCGTTGCTGGATCGGTCCTGTCTCGGCCGTCAGACGATCCAGCGCATAGTCATGAAACACCATCGCTTGCCCGTCGGCGCTCAACTGCACATCCAGTTCGATGCCATAGCCACGGTCAATCGCAGCACTGAACGCGGTCGGGCTGTTTTCAGGCCGTCCCGCGTTCAGATCATGAAAGCCCCGGTGGGCAAAAGGTGCTTTTACAAGGGCTGCTGGAAAGGTCATGCGATCTCGAAAATGCCTTCGATTTCGACGGCGACACCCAGTGGCAAGGATGCTGCCGATACCGCAGAACGTGCATGCCGCCCTGCATCACCTAGGGCTTCAACCAGAAAGTCAGACGCGCCATTGATCACCTTGGGCTGGTCGGTGAAATCGTCGGTAGAGTTCACAAAACCGGTCAGTTTCACCACACGCACAAGACGCTCGATATCGCCATCACAGGCAGCTTTGACCTGCGCCAAAAGGCTGATCGCACAGGTTTTGGCTGCCGCCGCACCGGCATCAACATCCATCGTATCGCCCAGCTTTCCCAGAATCAGGCCATCAGGTCCGTTCGATATCTGGCCAGAGATATAGACGATGTTGCCTGTCTTAACGAACGGCACATAGTTGGCCGCAGGGGCAGGCGCGTCTGGCAATGTGACACCTAAATCGCTGAGACGTTTGGTGATGCTCATGGGTTTCTTCCTTTGAAATCAGATATGTTTGCGCGACAGGTTAACGCTGCGACGGCCAAACGGAAAGGGGGCATTCATGCAACGAAATCTACGGTTTTTCGGGGTGGCAGGGATCATGTAATGATATGTTGCCAATTACATGTACTGCCCCCATAACGTGCAAAATCCTTACCGCCGCCAAGGGGGCTGCCGTGATCAATCGATTTAGTTCATCCAAAATGCTGCGCAACCTGACGATGCTCGCCATTGTGGCAGCCCTTGCCGCGTGCAGCGGTACCGCGAGGGTTGAGCCGACAGGCATCAATGACCCCTACGAGCAAAACAACCGCAAGGTACATGCCTTTAACAAAAAGATTGCAGGATCTGGTAAGGGTGGCGGACTGGCCAAGGCTGTGCCCTTTGAATTCCAGACGATGATTCACAACGTTGCTGAAAACATGTCGATGCCCCAAGTCGCGGTGAATTCGTTCCTTCAGGGCGATATCCAAGGCTTCGGACTGGCGACATCGCGCTTTGCGATCAATTCGGTCCTTGGCTTTGCCGGTTTGGTTGATGCAGCCAGCGAATTCAAAGTACCTGAACACGACACCGATTTTGGCGAAACCTTATATGTTTGGGGTGTTGGCGAAGGGGCGTATTACGAACTGCCACTTCTGGGGCCATCCACAGGCCGTGATGTTGCCGGGCGCGTTGTGGACATGTTTACAAACCCGCTGTCCAACGTACTGGACAGCCCTGAGAAATATGTTGGCACTGCCGCAAAGCTGACCGACCGCATCCTCAAGAACAGCCGGCGCAGTGACATGATCAGTGATGTGCTGGGCAACAGCGCCGACAGTTATGCGCAGGCGCGCCTGATCTATCTGCAAAAACGCCGCTATGAACTTTCCCGCCGCACCGGCACGATGGCTACATATGATGACCCCTATGCAAACTAAGCTTGGCAGACGCACCTTTATTGGCGGGGTCTGTTCACTGGCCGTCGCACGACCCGCAGCCGCTTTGACGGCAAATGACGCGACTGCGTTTATCACGCGGCTGATCGCCGACATTTACCGCGTGATCGACAGCGGCATGCCCGAGACCGATATGATTCCGCAGTTCGAGACGTTGTTCGAACGCTATGCTGACGTCGATATCATGGCACAATATGCGCTTGGCGTTGACGGACGCAGCGCCAGCCCCGCGCAAAAGGCAGCGTTTTCCGATGTCTTTTCCAGCTACATCGCCAAAAAATACGGCGGTCGCTTTGGCCAGTTTATCGGTGGCCGGATCGAGGTCGAAGGTGCCCGCCAAATCAAGCAGGGTTACGAGATCAAGACCACCGCCTATCTTCGGGGCGAAAACCCGATTGATGTGATTTTTCTGGTGTCCGACAAATCCGGCGAGCTTCAGTTTTTCAACATGTTCCTTGAGGGCGTGAACCTGCTGCTGACCGAACGCAGTGAAATCGGTTCGATGCTGGACCGGCGCGGTGGTGATCTGATTGCAGCGACCCAAGACCTGAAAGCCGTACGCTAGACGCTTGGCAACAGCCCTTGCCTGCCCCATGGTCGGCGCATGGATATCACGCTGATCAAAACCTTTATCGAGGTCGCCAACTCCGGCTCTTTCGTGGCTGCGTCGGACAAGCTGTTTGTCACGCAATCAGCGGTCAGCCTGCGCATTCAACGGCTAGAAGACAGCTTGGGCCACGCGCTGTTCAAACGTTCCAAATCAGGCGCGTTGCTGACGTCCGAGGGCGAACAGTTCGTCCCCTATGCCCTGAGCCTGCTTAAGATATGGGAAGAAGCCCGCCAACAAATCGCCATCCCCGAGGGCTACAGCCGCAGTCTTTCGCTGGGGGCGCAGTATTCGCTTTGGCACCGATTGGGGTTTCGCTGGATTGATGCGCTGCAAACGGCCTTACCGGACCTAAGCGTGCGGGCCGAAATGGGCATGACCGACAGGCTGACCCGGTTTCTGGTCGAAGGGGTGATACAGGCTGCCCTGCTCTATACCCCGCAGCTCCGCCCCGGTCTGCTGGTCCAACCCGTGCTGGCCGAGGAGCTGGTGCTGGTCTCGTCTTTCCAGACGGCGCTGGAGGATATCGGGCCGGAATATGTCTTTGTCGATTGGGGTCCAGAATTCACGCATATGCATGCAACCGCGCTACCCCATCTGACAAATGCGGGGCGTGCCATGGCGCTTGGCGCGTTGGCTGGCGACTATATCGTGAACCGCCGCGCCGCCGCATATCTGCCTGCACGCTCCGCCCAGCGGTATATCGATACAGGAAGGTTGCACCTTGTTGCGGATGCGCCACGGTTTTCATATCCCGCGTGGGTTGTTTGGCGCGAAGACCTGGACCCCGAGTTGCTGTCGGTCGCGCGGCGCACCTTGATTGACGTCGCCCAAGCGGCTGAAAATGAACAAGATAACCTGATTGAGCAATCGCCCACCAGCTGATGCCCATACACTGATCACAGCCGCCGAATTACAAACGAGTAATGCTCGTTTTATGCACGAGTAATTCGAATTTAACTTATGTGAAGTACTACCCTAAATCCATTCTCAGCAGAGATGCTCCTGTCCCGCTCTCAGGGTCGGGTCACTTCTAAGGGAAAGGATTCCCCAATGAATACGTTCTTTAAAGTTTCGGCGGTTTCCGTAATCGCACTGATGGCTGCCGCCCCAGTTTTCGCTCAGCAACGCGCTTTGGGCATTGAGACATTGAATGACCAGATCGACGACATCACAGATGATGTTCAAACCGATCTTGCACGCGGCGATGACGCAGAGCGTTACGGCCCCAACGGCGTCGCACAAGGCTGGCGCGGTTCGTTCGCATTGTCCGCATCGGGCACAAGCGGCAACACCGACAACGGTGAAGTTTCAGGCGCTGGCCGTCTGACATACGGTATCGGCAGCTGGAACCACTTGGTTGGTTTCGCGGTCGAATACGGCGAAGCCAATGGTCAAAAAAGCGAAGAGAAGTTTTTCGGCACATACGAAGGTAGCCGCTATTTCTCTGAGCAGCTTTATGCCTTTGGTCTGGCCCGTTACCAATATGATGGCTACCTGACCGACAACACCGGCGCACAGGTTCCTGGTTCGGAAACCGACGCGTTCTTGGGCTTTGGTCCTGGTTACCGTGCGATCAACACAAATGATCACACATGGCGCATCCAAGCGGGCCCGGGCGTTCGCTACTACAAGGACGTGACTGGTACATCTGAAACCGAAATCGGTGCCATCGCATCCTCGCGTTACTTCTATGCCTTCAACGACACAGTGTCGTTCACCATGGACACCGACGTTGTGAGCTCCAAGGTCAACACTGTTCTGTCGAACGATGCGGGCATCAACTACAAAATGTCTGACAACCTGTCGACACGGGTCAGCTACCGTACTGACTACAACACCGATCCTGCTGCGGGTCTGAAATCCACTGACAACACCTTGGGTGTGTCCTTGGTTCTCGGCTTCTAAGGCAGACTGTCATCTGGCTTGGGCGGGTTTGTTACCTCGGACCGTTCAAGCCTGACAGAAAAGGGAGATTGGGTTTAACCCAGTCTCCCTTTTTCACGTTTATGGCTGCGGCTATCGGTTATCTTCTTGCCCGTTGCCCCCGGATGATCCGCCACCAAATATATCGCGCAGGACCTGATCAATCAGGCTCAGCGGGTTTTGCGGTTGCGGCGCGGGGACCGGCACGGGAGCCTCGACCACCGCAGGGGCCGGTATGATCATCGGCAAGGGCCGCACAGGCAGCCCCTCGTGTACCCGCTCCATCACTTCTTTCCAGATCTCGGTCGGCAACCCGCCGCCCGATACACCTGTCAGGGGGGTGTTATCGTCGTAGCCCATCCAGACACCGGCCACATAATCGGCCGAGAACCCGATAAACCACGCGTCGCGGTTGGCTTGTGTGGTGCCGGTCTTGCCGGCCAGTTCACGCCCGCCAAACTGCGCCCGTCTGCCGGTGCCTTCCGACACGACTTTCTCCATCATATAGACGAGTTGCAGGGCGGCATCCTCTTGGATCACCCGTTCGCCGATACCGCCGCCCGTGCCCATCAACGGCTCGCTATCGCCCAACAGCTTTAGATCAATCAAGCCGTAAGGTTTCACGGACGACCCGCCGTTCAAGATACCTGCATAGGCACCTGTCATCTCAAGCAGGGTGCTTTCGGATGCACCAAGCGCGAGCGCGGGGCCGACGGCCAGATCGCTTTGAATACCAAACTGCGTCGCGACTTGGCTGACCACATCGCGGCCCACACTTTCAGAGACTTTGACTGCCGGAATATTAAGCGAATCCTTTAACGCGGTCGTCAGCGACACCTGGCCTTTGAACTCTTTGGTATAGTTTTTAGGGCACCATTCACCCGATCCCGGAATATTCAGGCAATAGGGTGCATCCTCGATCAGATCATTGGGGGAATACCCCAGATCAAGGGCCGCCGCATAGATGAACGGCTTGAACGACGACCCCGTCTGACGCATCGCTTGGGTCGCGCGGTTAAAGGCACCAGCCACCTTGGTCTTGCGGCCACCAACCATTGCACGCACGGCACCATCGGCAGACATCACCACAACGGCGGCCTGCGCATTGGACCCTTCGCGCACTTTGTTTTCGAACACCCAGCTTAGCCCGGCCTCGGCAGCCTTTTGAATGCGCTGATCCAGCGTTGTCTTGATAATCACGTCTTCGGTCGTGTTGCGGGTAAAGAACTCGGGCCCCGACGACATGACCCAATCAGCGAAATACCCGCCTGCTTGGGCTTCGGCGGCCTCTGACAGTTCGGCGGGGTGCGCAATCGCGTCGTCAGCCTCGGCTTGGGTCAGATACCCTTGCTCTTCCATCAGGCGCACCACTGTGGCTGCACGGCTTTGCGACCGATCCAGATTATTGGTCGGCGACAATGTTGTGGGGGCGGTCAGCAAACCCGCCAGCATCGCACCCTCGGCAGGGCGCAGGGCCGTTGCGGGCTTGCCGAAAAAGCGTTGTGCGGCGGCTTCGGCACCGAATGCCCCGCCGCCCATATAGGCGCGGTTCAGATAGATCGACAGGATATCATCCTTGGAATACTTCACTTCCATCGCCATGGAATACAGCGCTTCCTTGGCCTTGCGGCTGAGGGACGAGCGGCGGCACTCGGCCTCGTATTCCTTTTCCGTCTGGCCCGAGGATGGATCGAAAGGTTCGCCCAGACACAGCAGTTTTGCGACTTGCTGGGTGATCGTTGACCCACCATGCCCCGACAGCGGGCCGCGCCCTTCGGACAGGTTGATACGGACAGCCGATGCGATGCCGCGCGGGGACACACCAAAGTGGCGGTAGAAACGTTTGTCTTCTGTGGCGATGACCGCGTTCTTGAGATGCGGTGATACGTTTGACGCGTTCACCACACCGCCGAACTGATCCCCACGCCATGCGAACACATCCCCATTGCGATCCAACAAGGTGACCGATCCACGCGCGCGACCATCCAGCAGCGCATCAAGCGGCGGGAGCGTTGTGTAAAAATACCCAACCGCACAGGCCAGCAACAACACGATCACCAGCGTCACCCGCGAGACGATTTTCCAGATCAGGTTCAGGATCCAGCGGATCACAGCGCTGAAAAAGCCAAGGATGCCGCCCCGGCGTTTGACCGGTTTGCGTGCAGGCTTGCGCTTGGCAGGTGCCTTTTTTGCAGGCTTCTTTTTGGCCGACGCTGCCGCTTTTGCGCTATATCGCTTGTCGGCGACCATGGGCCGCTTCCGCTTGGGTGAATCACTCATTTACTGCTCGCTCGACCATTCTTTTTCGCCACTCTATCCTGCATGCCGATGATTGTTTAGCGTAGAGGTCATCGGCGCGCGTCTATTTTTTGCACATTTTTTAATCACATTTACCTTTTTGCACATTTTTTAGACACACACGCCTGTAAAACAGGCCATTGTGCGCCCTTTTGCCTATCATAATCGACCAGAGTCCCGCTTTTCTTCTCAGGCATCACGCAGGAAGAACCTGCATTCTAGAAGAGGGACTTTAGGTGAAACTCATCATAGCAACAATTAAGCCTTTCAAGCTTGAAGAGGTCCGCGAAGCGCTGACCGAAGCAGGCGTACGTGGGTTGATGGTAACAGAAATCAAGGGCTTTGGTGCCCAGTCTGGCCACACAGAAATCTATCGCGGCGCTGAATACGTCGTGAACTTTGTACCCAAAGTAAAACTTGAATTGGTCGTCGCAGACGCGCTGGCCGATCAGATGGTCGAAACCATCACCCGCACCGCCCACACCGGCAAAATCGGTGACGGCAAAATCTTTGTGCTCGATGTCGAGCAGGCCGTGCGTGTGCGCACCGGTGAAACCGGCGAAGACGCCATTTGACCCTTAACGCTTGAGGAAATGACGAAATGAAATTACGAATTCTCCTTCCCATGGCCGCGACAGCCGCGCTGTTGCCGACATTGGGCTTTGCACAGGACGCCGAGTTTGCAAGCGCGTCCGAGACTGCATTCATCTTTAATACGCTGCTGTTCTTGATCGGTGGCTTCCTGGTCTTCTGGATGGCCGCTGGTTTTGCCATGCTCGAAGCCGGGCTTGTCCGTTCAAAGAACGTGACAACACAGCTGACAAAGAACATCGCGCTGTTTTCGCTGGCTGCCATCATGTATTGGCTGGTTGGCTATAACATCATGTACCCGGGCGACGCTTGGATCATCCAAGGCGTGTTCGGCACCTTTGGCACCAAAGACATCAAAACAGCGATCGACGCAGGCGGCTATTCCAACGCGTCCGACTTCTTCTTTCAGTTGATGTTCTGTGCAACCACAGCCTCCATCGTTTCGGGCACATTGGCCGAACGCATCAAACTGTGGCCCTTCCTGATCTTCACCGTTGTGCTGACCGGCTTTATCTACCCGATCGAAGCAAGCTGGCAGTGGGGCGCAGGCTGGTTGTCTGACGCAGGTTTCTCTGACTTTGCTGGTTCCACATTGGTGCACGCAGCTGGTGGTTTCGCTGCCCTTGCAGGTGCGATCATCCTTGGGCCACGTATCGGCAAATACAAAGACGGCCGTGTGATCCCGATGCAGGGTTCGAACCTGCCGCTTGCCACACTGGGTACGTTCATCCTGTGGCTGGGTTGGTTCGGCTTTAACGGTGGCTCGCAGTTGGCCATGGGGTCGATGATCGACGCCGACGCTGTTGCGCAAATCTTTGCCAACACCAACATGGCGGCGGCTGCCGGTGCTGTTGCGGCGATGATCCTGACGCAGATCCTGTACAAAAAGGTCGACCTTACCATGCTGCTGAACGGTGCGCTGGCGGGTCTGGTGTCCATCACTGCGGGTCCGCTTGACCCAACATTGTTTGGCGCGCTTTGGATCGGTGCAGTTGGTGGTGTGATCGTGGTCTTCGCGGTTCCATTCCTGGACAAGCTGAAAATCGACGATGTTGTGGGTGCGATCCCAGTACACTTGATCGCCGGTTTCTGGGGCACGCTGGTTGTTCCCGTCTATACCGACGGCACATCCTTTGTGACACAGATCATCGGCTTTGCGTCCATCGGTGCATTCGTCTTTATCGTATCGCTGGTTGTCTGGTTGATCCTCAAGGTCACCATGGGCATCCGCGTCAGCGAGGAAGCCGAGATTACCGGCCTCGACGTGTCGGAGCTGGGTATGGAAGCATATCCTGAGTTCTCGAAAAGCTAAGAGAGCCACACCGTAACGAGTTTAAGACCCGGGCCTTCGCGTCCGGGTCTTTTTTGTTTGTGTGAAAAGCGGGTAAAAAATAGCGCTGTGCTGGGGGACAGCGCGGCGCTATTGAGTATTTAAGAAAGGGTGAAGCGGAAAGAAGCCGCTTAGATGCCCACGTCGATGATTGCCTTGGCAAGGATCGGAACGGTTTGTGCGTTCAGGCCTGCGATGTTCATGCGGCTGTCGCCGACCATATAGATACCGTGATCAACGCGCAGCTTTTCCACCATTTCTGGGGTCGTGCCGAGGCGCGAGAACATGCCGCGGTGTTCGGCAAGGAAACCGAAACGGTCAGAGCCAGAGAGCCGCTGTAATTCGCCGGCAAGCTGGCTGCGCAGGCCCAACATGGTGTTGCGGATATCCTCAAGCTCGGCCATCCAGTCGGCGCGCAGGGCGTCGTCGTTCAGGATCGTCGCCACAATCCGCGCACCGTGGTCAGGCGGGAAGCTGAAGTTCTGGCGGTTCAAGAAAGCCAGTGTGCCTTGGTTCAGCTGCTGGGCAGAGGCATCCGAGGAAACAGCCATCAAGATGCCGGTGCGTTCGCGGTAGATGCCAAAGTTCTTGGAGCAGCTGGCCGCGATCAGGCATTCGGGCGCCGCCGCGGCGACCTTGCGGGTTGCTGCGGCATCTGCGTCCAGACCATCACCGAAACCTTGGTAGGCGATGTCGATCATCGGCGTTGCGCCGGTGTCTTGCAGGACCTTGATCACCTCGTCCCACTGCGCAGGGTTCAGGTTTGCGCCGGTGGGGTTGTGACAGCAGCCGTGCAGCAAGATCACATCGCCCTTCTGGGCGGTCTTGAGATCGGCCAACATGCCGTCGAAATCAACGCCACGGGTTTCATCATCAAAATAACGGTAAGGCACGGTCGTCATGCCAAGGTATTTCAGGATCGACAAATGATTGGGCCAGGTCGGGTTTGACACAAACACCCGCGCGTCGGGGCGCGCCATCTGGATCAGCTCAAATGCTTGGCGCAGGGCCCCTGTGCCACCGGGGGTCGCGGCGGCGGCAACATTGGCGCGCGGGACAGCATCGCCCAGAACCATGGCGACCATCGCATCGCCAAAAGCAGGATCGCCGGCCAGTCCGGTATAGCTTTTGCTGTCTTGCGCTTCCCAGATTTGGTGTTCGGCAGATTTAACGGCCCGCATGACCGGTGTCAGCCCTGTCGCATCTTTGTAGACACCCACGCCAAGGTCGATCTTGGTCTCGAGGGGGTCGTCCTTGTACATCTGCATGAGAGCAAGGATTTTATCGGCGGGCTGCGCCTGCAGGTTTTCGAACATTATGCGTCTCCGATCGCAACGGGCACAGTGGGGAACATCCCCCATTCGGCCCAAGATCCATCATATAAAGACCAGCTTTTGTGGCCTATCCGTTCCAATGCCAGCCCAAGGACTGCAGCTGTAATGCCTGATCCGCAGCTGGTGATCACGGGGCGCGACAAATCAATGCCAGCACCCTCGAAGGCGGCTTTTATCTGGTCCACGGATTTCATGGTTTTGTCTGCGTTAAGCAGATCGGTATAGGGCAGATTACGCGAACCGGGGATATGGCCCGCACGCAGCCCTTCGCGTGGTTCGGGATCATCACCGCGGAACCGGCCAGCTGCGCGGGCATCGACGATTTGCGGATCCTTAAGCTTGGACGCTTGGGCCACTTGCGTGACATCGCGCACCAGCTGGTTTTGAAAGCGAACCGTCATGTGGCGGTCGCGGGGGATGGGGGGCATGTCTTCGGTCTTGCGACCCTCGGCGACCCACTTGGGCAAGCCGCCATCCAGCACGGCAACGTTGTCTTGGCCCATCAGCTTGAACAGCCACCAGACCCGGGCCGCTGACATCAGGCCCGCGCCGTCATAGACAACAACCTGATGGCCGTCGCCGACGCCCATTGCCCGCATACGCGACATGAATTTCTCGGCCGGGGGTGCCATATGGGGCAAGTCAGACCGCCCGTCCGAAATTTCGTCTATGTCAAAGAAACGCGCGCCGGGGATGTGGGCCGCGTCATACTCGGCCTTGGGATCGCGGCCCATGTCGGGCAGATACCATGACGCATCCAACAAACGCAGGTCGGGATCTTTGATATGTTGTGCCAGCCAGTCGGTTGAAACAAGTGTTTTCGGATCGTCGGACATGGGTCAGCCCCCTTTGAGAACAGGTTTTGCTATGCCTAACCGCGCAGGCGGGGGCAGGCAAGGGTGCGGCTGGCCTAGGGGGCTGCAAAAGGGTCGGTTTGCAGCAGGCTGGGGCGGTCTGCGACACCTTGCCACCACCGTTGAAGGGCCGGGAATGCGGCCAGCATCGCGCTACCCTGCTGTGCCATCGTGAAATAGGCGATCATCGGTGCCAGATGGAGATCGGCAAGCGTAATGTCGACCCCGTTCAACTGGTGGCCTTCGGCTGCGATGGCATTCAGGCTTTGCAACACGGGTCGCGCGTTTTTCAGCCCCTCGGTCACGGCCAATTCATCCGCGGCCTCGTCCATCATCGGCGCAAAAACAGCGTTTGCGAAAACCTGTCGCACCAATGGCACGTATCCGTAAAAATCGGTAACGGCGACGACCTGCGCCATCCGCGCCATCTGGTGCGGGGGCGTCGGGACCAAAGACAGGCCCGGGCCAATTGCATCAAGGTATCGTAAAATGGCGCTGGTTTCGGTCAGCGTGAAATCATCGTGCCGCAACACAGGCACTCGGCCGAATGGCGTGTGTTCCAACAACAAAGGGTCGGGCGCGTCAGAGAACGGGTTCAGCTCGTGATAGGCTGCTTCCAACCCCATCTCGATCAGGGCGGCGCGCACAATGCGGGTGTAAACGCTGTATTGGTAACCGATGAGGGTCAGCCCCTCAGCCATGGTCTTTCAGCAGGCGCTGCTTTTGACGCGACCAATCGCGCTTGGCCTCTGTCTCGCGCTTGTCGTGCAGCTTTTTACCCTTGGCGATGCCGATCTTGATCTTGGCCATGCCACGATGATTGAAATACATCACCATCGGCACAAGGGTCATGCCCTTGCGCTGCGTTTCGTTCCACAGGTGCGACAGCTGCTTTTTCGACACCAGCAGCTTGCGGCGGCGGCGTTCTTCGTGGCTAAAGGTTTTTGCCTGGCTGTAGGGGGCGACATAGGAATTCACCAACCACAGCTCGCCATCCTCAACCGCGGCATAGCTTTCTGCGATATTGGCCCCGCCGTTGCGCAGGGATTTCACCTCGGACCCTTCAAGCATAATGCCGCATTCGACGTCATCATCGATGGCGTAGTCAAACCGCGCGCGGCGGTTTTCGGCGATGACCTTGTAATTGGGGTCAGATTTGGATGATGATTTTACCTGTGACATGCCGATGATGTAGGACGCAGCGCCCGCCTGCGCAAGATGGGCCGCGCATCGTTTGAAATTCTGCATCAAATCCGCAGCGCTTGGTACGCCTGCCAAGAACGGGCAATTATGCCGCCTATTCGCCCAGTTTCGCGTGAACTTCTTTCAGGTCGATCTCGGAAATGGGCATCTTATTGGCCGGATCGTCCATATCGTATCTGAACAACTCAAAGTCACGCTTGTAGATTTCGCGCACCAGATGCATCGACAGATCGTCAAAATAATCCTCTACCGGATGCGCCCGTTTGGGTCCGTGCCCTTCGGATTCGTTAAACCTCGGGATATCGGCCAAGGCGACAGGGTGCGGTGTTTTGATCGCATCCAGCACGTCTTGCATGCCGTCGTTAAACTGCTCGGTCCAGACGATCTTGTCATAGGTGCCGCCGTTTACGATGAAGGTGCTGACATGCCCCGCTTGGGCGGACCAGTGAATATCCGGGTCCATGGGCCGACGCCACCGAATGGTATCGCGTGCAAACAGCAAAAAGCGGCGAAAGCTGGCGATTTGGTCGAACTCTTGCTTGCCATCGATGCCGCCGACTTCGATACCGTATTTCTGCACCAATAGCGGAACAAGGTTGCCACGATACCGCTTGCCGTTGCGCTGGATGCCGCAGATTTTGTCAAAGAACGAGCTTAGAACACGGGTGTAGGGATTCCGAACACAGGTAAACGCATAGGAACCGTGGGCCTGCACATTTCTGGTAATCGGCTCTTGCGATTCCTCCATCGCCCATTTGTGCATGCCGGATTTCGCATCGTGAATATCGCCGTCGAAAAACGCGCCATGATCCGAATAATACATGATCTGCCCAATGGTCGAGCAGGCGCATTTGGGCACCACACGGTACACAACGCTTTCGCTTTCCGTCATCCAAGTCCCTGGAAAACCCATTTTTTTGCCCGAACCTCTTATTTTTGGCCACAATTACCACAGTTTATGGCAAGAGAATGGCCTGAGTTAGAAAAAAGCAAATATTCGCGGTTTATTCAATCACTGATCATCTTTATCTTGTCGCCTGAGCGATACGAAAGGGCAGCGTCGTCACTCATGGCCAGAATCGCCTATATCTTACTATGTCACAAGGACCCGACTGCGATCATCAAGCAGGCGGAACGGCTGACGTCGTCGGGCGATTATATGTCGATCCATTTCGACGCCTCTGCCAGCGCCGCCGATTTCGCACAGATCACCAAAGCACTTTGCGCCAATCCAAACGTGGTGTTCACGCGCAAACGCATTCGCTGCGGTTGGGGGGAATGGTCACTGGTCCAAGCAACCCTGAACGCGGTCGAAAGCGCGGTTGACGCGTTTCCACGTGCGACGCATTTCTATATGCTGTCGGGTGACTGCATGGCGATCAAATCGGCCGAATACACCCATAATTATCTGAATGATAATGACTTCGATTTTATCGAAAGCTTCGACTATTTTGAAAGCGACTGGATCAAGACCGGCTGGCAGGAAGAGCGGCTGATCTATCGGCATTGGTTCAATGAACGCACCCAAAAGAAACGCTTTTACTGGATGTACGGGTTGCAAAAACGTTTGGGCATAACCCGCAAAATTCCCGCCGACATACAGGTGCAGATCGGCAGCCAATGGTGGTGCCTGCGCCGCCAAACCATCGAAAAGGTTCTGGAATTCAGCAAGCGTCGCAAAGACGTCATGCGGTTCTTTCGCACCACGTGGATTCCGGATGAGACATTCTTCCAAACCATCGTGCGCCACGTCATTCCCGGCGACGAAATCCGCGCGCGTACGCTGACGTTCCTGATGTTCACCGATTACGGCATGCCGCTGACGTTTTATAACGACCACTACGACCTGCTCGTTGCCCAAGACTACCTGTTTGCGCGCAAAATCAGCAGCGAGGCCACAGACCTCAAGCGCCGCTTGGGCCTGCTGTACACCGCGCAAGGCGTCGATTTCCAAATCAGCAACGAAGGCCGCAGCCTGTTCAACTTTCTCAGCGGGCGGGGCCGGATCGGGCGGCGCTTTGCCACCCGCTTTTGGGAAGCCGAAAGCACGCTGGGCCGCGAACGCGAACTGTTGATCGTTGTCTGCAAAAAATGGCACGTCGCCAAACGTGTTCTTGAACGCATCCGCCAGACAACAAACCTGCCGTCGATCGAATACCTGTTCAACGAAGAAAGCACGCCCTTGCCCGATCTTGGCGGCATTCAGAACACCCTTGGCAAACGCACGCGCCACCGGCGCGCCTTGATGCGCATGCTGTTTGACTACTATGAAACAGACCGACTGATTGTCTGCATGGACCCGGGCAATATTGAACTGCTGAATGATTTCGCCTCTGACAGGTCGATCACGCGCATTTTGGAAATCGAATGCCAGTTCTCTGACGACTATCTGGCGGGCCACGCGGTGCGCGTCGGCCTTGCTGGTGAACGCACCTCGGCAGAAACCTTGGGCCGGCTCTTGCCGACAATCCGCAATGACATGACGTTTGAATCCGACCGTATCCGCGACTCGCAGTTCGAGAACTACGCGCGGATGCGGGAAAATGCATCGCCACAGGAAAATGCCAATGTCTTGTCTGATTTTCTTCAGATACCACCCGAAAAAGCGCTAGATATCGCTAAAATGCATTACCTCTTTTCAGACTAAGGACACCCAATGGCCTACGCCTACGACGATCAGAACATCTTTGCCAAAATCCTGCGCGGTGAAATCCCCAACGATACCGTTTTTGAATCCGATCACGCATTGGCGTTTCGCGATATTCAACCACAGGCCCCGACCCATGTGCTGGTGATTCCCAAAGGCCCCTATGTCAGCTTTGACCACTTCGCGGCCCAAGCCTCAGACGCCGAGATCGTCGGTTACATCCGCGCAATTTCAGAGGTTTGCAAATCCGAAGGGGTCACGCTTGAGGACGGCAATGGTTTTCGGATGATTTCGAACGCAGGCGCGGATGGCGTTCAAGAGGTCCCGCATTTGCACCTCCACATCTTGGGCGGCCGCCCCATGGGTCGCATGGTTGCTCGCCCGACCTAATCCCCGGCTTCTCTGGCTTTAAAATATCCCGGGGGTGCCCAAAGGGCGGGGGCTGGCCCCCTCTCCCGCCCGACACACGCGCCTACGGTTGTTTTTTCCAGCTTGCCATCCAGCGCGAAAAACGCCCCTGCTTTTCGGCAAAATCATCTTCGATCCGCTCTAGAGTTGGATCAATCCGCTTCTCTCTGAACCTGCGCCAGCGCACCCAGGTCGCATAGATCAGCGCGGCAAACAGCGTCAGGATGATGATGTTCAAAAACGGGATGCCTTTTGAAACATCCGGACCCGCAACAGGACGCACAGAAATCGCATTGGGAAAGATGGACAGGAATTCGTTCCGCCAGCCGTAATGCTTCAGCGCCACATATTGCGGCGCGCCCGATGCGGATCGTAAATCCGATGCCTCGGCCTGCAAATTGGTCGTGTCAAACTTGAAATAGGGCGGCCATCCCCAGCCGGTGTCCTCGTTGCGGTACACCATCACATCGCCCTTGGCGCGGCGGGTCTGGATAAAGAACACATCCCGGTTGCCCAAGCTGTTGTTGTTTCCCACATCCGCATTGGACCAAAAGATTGAATTGTCACCAAAATCGACACGCTTTTCATATGTGTCGGTGATCCGCACGATATCGACCTGCGGCAGCGTATAGTGAAAGAATCCGGCGACAATCGTCCAGATCGTGATCCAGAACACCCATTTGATGATATTCATAGCGCCGGCTTCCCCTAGCTAAAGTTGGTGAGGTAGATGATTAAGATAACCAGCCCCACCGGTACAATATAGACACCCCAGATCAATTTACGACGGATCGAGCTGTCATATCTTTTGAGGCCTCGTTGCACGAAACTGTCCAAATCCACAAGCCGCGGGCCTTTGCGCCATTTCTCGCGCAGTTTGCCACGCCGGACACGACGGGAATACATCGACAGGCCCACATAGATAATGGTTAAGACAGCAAAGCCGACCACAATTAGTTGAAGAAATGCAAGCATGGCGAGTTGTCCTTGTGTCCTGACACGCAATTTCGCCCGAAGCGGCCCCTCCGACATTGGAAATGATCCAACGCCGATGGGGCCTAAGGCTTAGGTTTTACCCTACCACGTTAAATTCGGGCCCATAAGGATAGCCGGTAATATTGTCGTTTCCATCGTCGGTAATCACCAAGATATCATGCTCGCGATATCCACCAGCACCGGGCTTATCTGCGGCCACGGTCAGCATCGGCTCCATCGAGATGACCATGCCGGGCTCAAGCACCGTGTCCACATCTTCGCGCAATTCCAGCCCTACTTCGCGTCCATAGTAATGCGACAACACGCCAAACGAATGCCCGTAACCAAAGGTGCGGTGTTGCAGCAGATCACGCTCGGCAAAGAAGTCGTTAATCTTATGGGTGATCTCGGCGCAGCTTGATCCCGGTTTCAGCAGGCTCATCCCGTATTCATGGGCAGCGACATTGGCCTCCCAAATCTTGAGGCTCGCCGCATCGACTTCGCCTGCGAACATCGTCCGCTCAAGCGCGGTGTAATAGGCGGATATCATCGGGAAGGTGTTCAGCGACAGGATATCACCGCGTTCCAACTGGCGCGCTGTGACAGGGTTATGCGCGCCATCGGTGTTCAGGCCCGATTGGAACCAGACCCACGTATCGCGATATTCGGCATCGGGGAAACGTTTGGCGATCTCAAGCTCCATCGCGTCGCGGCCCGCCATGGCGATGTCGATCTCGCGTGCGCCGACCTTGACCGCGTCGCGAATGGCATAACCGCCTACATCAGCGACCTGCGCACCTTGGCGGATCAGGGCGATCTCGGCCTCTGACTTGTGCATCCGCTGGCGCATCGTGGTCTCGAACAGATCGACCATCACGACGGGTTCCAGAAAATCCTCAAGCTTGTCGCGCTGCATCATGGTCAGGTGATCGCCTTCGTAACCGATCACGGCCCCTTTGCCCGTGACAGACGCAATGGCCCGCCAGTAATTATCGCGCTGCCAATCGGTATAGGTGATGTTGTCAGCAAAGCTGCGCCGCCACGGCTGGCCCGCGTCGATACCCGCAGAAATGGTCACGCAATCGGTGTCTGTGACGACCAAGCCATAGGGCCGGCCAAAGGCACAGTACAAAAAGCCCGAATAATAGGCGATATTATGCATCGATGTGAAAACAGCAGCAGTTGCCCCTGCGCTTTCCATCCGCTCGCGCAGCTCTTCCAGACGCGCCTCGTATTCTGCCGCATCAAAGGGCAATGGCGATTTCTCACCATTGTGAAAACGGTACATGTCGGGGCGTAAAACTTTAGATGGATTGGTCATATCAGACCCTCCTTTTCAGAAAGGTCCCGGCGTGCAGGACGCAAGGGCCTATATTCAGAACGACGCCATCGCCCTAGCCCATGCAACCTTTCACCTATTTCAGCGCACCGATCAAGGGGTCACTTGATGCCAAGCAATGCTTTCATCATGTCGCTGTCGGGGTCTTCCAATAAATCGATGATATCAAAGTGATGCCGCCCTTCGACCGCGGTCATCTTGGCCCCCCAAACGCGCGATAATTGTTCTGCCTGTTCGATAAAGGCGGGGCGTTCATCCGCACCGACCCAGATCGTGACATTCACCCCATGCGGCGGGGTCATGTTGACGGGGCTTTCGGCAGCGGCCTCTGCCTCGTCCAGCTGCAAAACCTCGTTCATGGTGGTTTGTAGCAGCGGTTCCAGATCGGCCACGGGGGAAATCGTCACGATATTGGAAATCCGTTCGCGCACATCACCGGGCAGGATCAGCGGGTCGGTCATGCGGGCGACCAACTGCCCCCCTGCGGAATGTCCGGCCAGTGAAATCGCCCCTTGGGTCCGCTTGGCAACATCTGCCAGCCCTTTGGCCACCTGGCTGGTGATCTGGCTGATGCGCACATCCGGGCACAGATCATAACCGATCATCGCAACGGCATAACCGCGCGATAACGCACCCGCCGCCAGATGCGACCAGTCAGAGGGGGCAAAAGCCTTCCAATATCCGCCATGGATGAAAACGACAGTGCCCCGGGAAACGCCCTCGGGCTCAAAGAAATCATAAACCTGACGGTCGGACGGACCGTATGAGATATTCTTTTGCGCGCGAAACCCCAGCTTCTTGCGGAACGCTGCTGCTGCCTTTTGCCAGCGGGGCGGATAGTCCTCCGCACCCTCGATATAAGCGGCGTTGGCATAAGCATCATCTAACTGCATTTGGGTCTCCCTTAACACTCCAAAACAAACTGGAACTAGACAATCATAGCGAATGTTGCTTTGGGTTCCACAAACAAAAGCGGAGAGATCAAAATGACTGACGCAAAGACCGATCTGAAATCTATGCTCAAGGACCCCAGTCTGCTGGAAACCCGTGCCTATATTGGCGGCGAATGGGTAGATGGCGACGATGGCACCTTTGATGTGACCAACCCTGCACGCGGCGATGTAATCGCCAAAGTGGCCGACCTAAGCCGTGCCCAAGTTGCCGGTGCCATCGCCCAAGCCGAGAAAGCCCAGAAGGAATGGGCCGCCTGGACCGGCAAGGAACGTGCCGCTGTGATGCGCAAATGGTTTGATCTAATGATGGAGAACCAGGACGATCTGGGTGCCATCCTGACCGCAGAACAAGGCAAACCACTGGCCGAGGCAAAAGGCGAGATCGCCTATGGCGCGTCGTTTATCGAATTCATGGGCGAACAGGCCAAGCGCGTGTACGGCGAAACTATTCCCGGCCACCAGCGCGACAAACGCATCACCGTGATCAAGCAGCCCATCGGTGTTGCAGCATCAATCACGCCGTGGAACTTTCCCAACGCAATGATCACCCGCAAGGCAGCACCGGCATTGGCCGCAGGCTGTGCCTTTGTTGCGCGCCCTGCTGCGGAAACGCCGCTGTCGGCGATTGTCATGGGTGTGTTGGCCGAACGCGCGGGCATCCCTGCGGGCGTGTTCAACGTGGTGCCATCGTCGTCGTCCTCTGCCGTGGGCAAGGAATTCTGCGAAAACCCCGCCGTGCGCAAGCTGACCTTCACCGGATCGACCGAAGTCGGCCGCATCTTGATGAAGCAAGCCGCCGATCAGGTCATGAAATGTTCGATGGAACTGGGCGGCAACGCACCGTTCATCGTGTTTGATGACGCCGATCTGGATGCCGCTGTCGAAGGCGCGATCCTGTGTAAATTCCGCAACAACGGCCAGACCTGCGTTTGCGCCAACCGCATCTATGTGCAGGCCGGTGTCTATGACGCTTTCGCCGAAAAGCTGAAGGTCGCGGTCGAGAAGCTCAAGGTCGGTGACGGCTTTGAAGACGGCGTGGCGCTTGGCCCGCTGATCAACCCCGCCGCTGGCGAAAAGGTCAAAGAGCATATTGAAGATGCAAAATCCAAGGGTGCCAACGTGATCTTGGGCGATGCTGGCAAGATGGACGGAAACTTCCTGCCGCCCACGATCATGACCGGCGTGACCCAAGACATGATGGTCGCGACCGAAGAAACCTTTGGCCCGCTGGCACCGCTGTTCAAGTTCGACACGGTCGATGACGTGATCGCGATGGCCAACGACACGATCTTTGGTCTGGCGTCGTACTTCTATGCCAAAGACCTAAGCCGCGTTTATAAAGTCGCCGAAGCGCTGGAATACGGCATCGTGGGCGTAAACACCGGTCTGATCTCGACCGAGGTGGCACCGTTTGGCGGCGTCAAACAATCCGGTCTGGGCCGCGAAGGCAGCCACCACGGGATCGAAGATTACCTTGAGATGAAATACATCTGCATGTCTGTCTGATATGCAATATGCGGGCGGCGGGATGATCCTGCCGCCCGTTTTCGTTTAAGCGGCCAGCGCCTTGGTGATCAGATTGCCCAGCCGGCTGATCCCCTCGACGATTTTAACCTCGTCCGATGTGGCATAGCTAAGCCGCAGCGTGTTCCGCCCTGACCCATCGGCAAAAAACGCATGCCCCGGTACAAAGGCGACCCGCTCGGTCTTAAGTGATTCAGCCAGCAGATCGGCCCCGTCCAACGTCTCGGGCAGTGTCACCCAAATGAACATCCCACCTTCGGGTTTTGTCCAGCTGACACCGTCTGGCATATACTCTTCCAGCGCGTTCAGCATCACATCGCGCCGCCCACGATAAGCCGCGCGGATTTTGGCAACATGGCTGTCGAAATGCTGCTGTGCGACGTCGGCAATCGCGATTTGGTTCAGCGTCGCACTGTGCAAATCTGCGGCCTGTTTCATCAGCACCAGTTGGTTGATCACGGGCATCGCGGCACATACCCAACCGACGCGCAGGCCGGGCGACAATGTCTTGGAAAAGCTCCCGCAATAGATCGTGCGGCAAGCCTCGATATCACCGCCCTTGCGCGCTGCCTCAAGCGCTAGAATTGGCGGAATCGCCTCGCCGTCAAAGCGTAGAGATTGATAGGCCGCGTCTTCGATCACCGCGATGTCCATCTCGTCCGCCAGATCAATGACACGCTCGCGCGCTGCGCGGCTGACGGTGGCACCGGTCGGGTTGGCGAAATCAACCGACAGATAGGCAAACTTGGCTTTACCGCCTGCGGCATCGGCCTCTGCCATGTAATCGGCGGCGGAACGGTTGCTTAGCGGGTCCAGCTTGTCATAACGCGGCTCGTAGGCGTTGAACGCACCTAGCGCGCCCAGATAGGTGGGCCACCCGACCAAGGCGGTGTCACCGGGCGACAGGAACAGCTTGCCCAGATAATCCAGCGCTTGCTGTGATCCCGACGTGATCAGGATATTATCCGGCGTGGCGGGAATGCCGATTTTCTGCATTTGATCCGCAATCCAAACCCGCAGCGGTTTGTGCCCCTCGCTGGTTGAATATTGCAGCCCTTGATCGGCAATCGGGCCCGTCAATGCTGTGTTAAATGCGTCTTGGAAAGCCTGCTTTGGAAACAGGTCGGGATCGGGAATGCCGCCGGCGAAGGATATGATACCCGGCTGATCCAGCAGCTTGAGCAGCTCGCGGATTTCAGATGCC
This sequence comes from uncultured Sulfitobacter sp., assembly GCF_964021855.1. Taxonomy (NCBI): domain Bacteria; kingdom Pseudomonadati; phylum Pseudomonadota; class Alphaproteobacteria; order Rhodobacterales; family Roseobacteraceae; genus Sulfitobacter; species uncultured Sulfitobacter sp. The sequence goes on along the minus strand of NZ_CAXHZD010000001.1, from coordinate 676,044 downwards.
TTCATGCGTGTGGCGCGTGTTGCGAATATTTCTTGCAAGGACATGGTGCCCGCCTCCCTCGGTGATTTCAGGCGCATTGGCGCGCGACTCATTTTAAGTCAATATTAATGACCTAAACCACCTGACAGCCAATACAAAAAGACCCGAGGCACTGCCCCGGGTCCAATCCACGCGATCTGAAGAATGCTTAGTTCACAGACTTCGCATCAACGACATCTTTTTCAATCGCGCCCGCGGTGGAGCTTGCGATCTGGATCTGGCGCGGCTTCAGTGCTTCGGGCACTTGGCGTTCCAGATCGATGTTCAGCATCCCATCAACATGGGTGGCACCCGTTACTTGCACATGGTCGGCAAGGTGGAACCGACGCTCGAATGCGCGTGTGGCAATGCCGCGATGCAGATAGGTTTTCTCGGCCGTATCATCCGCCTTGCGGGCAGAAACGATAAGGGATTTTTCCCGTACTTCGACGTTCAGCTCCGCCTCAGAGAAACCGGCGACGGCAATCGAAATGCGATACGCATCGTCGTCAAGCTTTTCGATATTGTAAGGGGGATAGCTGTTTTGTGCGACATCATTGGTCGCAACGCGGTCCATCAGGTTGGCAATTTGGTCAAAGCCGACGGTGGAACGGTAAAGGGGTGCAAAATCAAAATTACGCATAGGTGTTCATCCTCGTTTGAGCGATTTACATATCCGGACCTTCCACTGCGGACAGGCCCTTGTTTCATGTCCAAAACCCTAACTAGGCGTCTTGGTGAAACTGATGTGGGGATGAATAATTCCGGTTTCAAGAGGGGCGCGATAACGCGATACGCGCAGAAATTTAGTCTAAGGCTTTACGAACTTGGCACCGGTTGTCCGGCGACGGTCCGTTGCAGATATCGTTTTCCGCTTAATGCCCGGGGCATGGTAAACCCCTTTTCCGGCAACCAGTTCCGCCTGCAACTGCGCAAGCGGCGTTCCCAATGCAGTGCCTAATGAGACTTCATTCCCTTCGACCTGCGCCTTGGCGGACACCACCGAAACGATCTGCGGCACACCGTTTGAAAAGGTGAAAATCGGGGCACCACTTGATCCGAAATCAACGGAACAGGTGGTCACCAGAACACCCTCTTGGCGGGCCAGAACGCTGCACACCTCTTGCAGTGACGGTGCTTCGGCGCGGTCCTTGGCATAGCTGACGACACCCAACCTGTCGCCCCGACGTGGGCGTGCCGCCGTCTCAAAGGGGACAATCGTGGTGTTTTGGATCGGGCGATCAAGCTCTAACAAGGCCAGATCATTGCGCACCCGCTGGGGCGATACGGCCCCGTCATAGACATAGTCCGGATGCACGACAGCACGGCGGATATTGCGGTACGCGCCCGCCCGCCCGTTGCGCCATCCAGCCAGAAATTCGACAGTGCTGTGATCGATAAGTTGCTTGGTTTTGCGGTCAAACAGACAGTGCGCCGCCGTCAAAACAAGGCGTGGTGCGATCAATGCGCCGGTGCAAAACCCTGCGCCGCCAATGTCCAACCGGCCAACCGCCTCCCACGCGCGCGCGTCAACGCCAGTCTCCAGGCTGCGCAGGTAAGCATCTTCGGATAACGCCGCTGTCGAGACGGTCAGCAAGGCAAGAGAAAGGGCTACCCAACGGCGCATTGCAAGGCTCCCTTCCTTCGGAGTTCGCTAAATATGGAACCCACCGCTAATGGCAAGATGAGGCATAAATAGGGCAAGACGTCACCGCAGTTTCGGAATCTCGCCCTTGGGGTCATACTCGCGGGTCAGCGCCGGTGGTTTCGGCCCGCCGCTGGCCCAATCCAACAGCTCGACCGTATGCACAACAGGAATGCCCGCAGCCGACCCGATTTGCATCATGCAGCCGATATTCCCGGCGGCAATCACATCGGGGTTCTTGGCCTTTAGGGTTTTAATTTTGCGATCTTTCAACTGCTTTGAAATCTCTGGCTGCATCAGATTATAGGTGCCCGCCGACCCGCAACACAGATGGGAATCGGCCGGTTCGACAACGGTGAACCCGGCCTGCTTTAGCAGATCCTTGGGATAGGTCTTGATCTGCTGGCCGTGCTGCAAAGAACACGCCGCGTGATAGGCAACAACCATCCCTTGATCTACCGGCTCACGTGGCACAACGGCATTTGTTCCGGCTATGTTATACTTGGCGGGGCGGGGTGCTGCGTTGGTATCCTCTGTCTGTTTCAGATCGATCAGCACCTCTGACACATCCCGCGCAATCGCCGATACCCGCGCCGCATCCGCCGCTAGGGGATCATTGCGAAACATATGCCCGTAATCCTTGACGGTGGTGCCGCAGCCGGACGTGTTGATAACAATGGCGTCCAGCCCCTGCCCGTCAATCTCGGCGCACCATGCTTTGATATTTTTCGCCGCCGTTGCATGGCTTTCGCGGGTTTTGCCCATGTGATGTGTCAGTGCCCCGCAACATCCGGCCCCTTCCGCCACCACAACCTCGCAGCCCAACCGCGTCAGCAGACGGATCGTGGCATCATTAATGTCCGTGTTCAGCGCCTTTTGCGCGCAGCCCGTCATCAGCGCCACACGTTTCTTGCGCGCACCTTGCGGGGCAAAGCTTTGCGGATCATCATTGCGGCTGACGGGCGGGATGGTCTTGGGCGCCATCTCAAGCATCGCTTTAAGCCGCGCGTCCGGCATCAACCGCGCAAAGGGCCGCCCGATCTTGGCCCCCAGCAACGCCAAACGAAACCGTGTCGGATAGGGCAAAATTTGCGCTAAGATCCACCGCAGCGCCCGGTCGCTGAAAGGCCGCTTGTAGCGCTGTTCGATATAGTCGCGCGCGTGGTCCACCAAATGCATGTAATGCACCCCCGACGGGCAGGTCGTCATGCAGGCAAGGCAGGACAGGCAGCGGTCGATATGTTTGACCGTCTTGGCATCCGGGTCACGGTCATTTTCCAGCATGTCCTTGATCAGGTAAATGCGCCCTCGCGGGCTGTCCAGCTCATCCCCCAACACTTGATAGGTCGGGCATGTGGCTGTGCAAAAACCGCAATGCACACAGGCGCGCAATATCTCGTTGCTGCGTTTGATTGCAGGGTTTTTCAGCTGATCTGGGGTGAATGTGGTTTGCATGGAAAACTCCGGCGATTACAGGTCACGGCCCGTGGACCATTGGTATGTCAGGGGGCAAGGATACTGGCCCAAGCCAGCCCGAACCAAGGGATAGTGGTGCCAATCGCACCCAAAAAGGACGTCCAACGCCGGAATTTCTGCCCCGGATAGGCACGGCGCAGGGCCTGAGTGACAAAGGCCAACACGCCGATCCACGCCAGCCAAATCAACAACAGACTGACCCCGGCCATCAGCATCTCTGCATCCAAAGGACGTGCCAAGCCATAGCGTATGGCTAGGGCGGCAGCGGCGCTCACTAGGGCAAACGACAAAAGAAACAGCATTTGCCCCCTGGTCGGCTGGCGTTTCGTCATCACGCGAAAAATCAGCGGCCCGACGACAAACACCAGTAAAAAAAAGAGGATCAGCGTCATGCCGCATGGTCCATCAAGCCCGCGTTAAAGATGCCCTTGGGATCAAACTGCGCGCGCAATTTCGACGTCAGCCGCGCCAGACCGCCGGGTTCGGGGTGGAACATGCCCAATCGCGCTTTGCTCTCGGCGCTGGCCCGGATCAGGGTCGCGTGGCCGTCAAACGCCCCCACGGCTTGGCGCAAATCATGGCCGGTGGTGGTTAACATCCAGATCAGCCCACCGGCCCAATCGTAAAACCACGCCTGTGCACCGGACCGCGCCGCGATGGCGGGGCCATCAGATGGCTTGCAAGACACCCGCCACACATCGCCATCCTTGCCGTGAAACGCGGCCACATCACGGGTATCGGCCCATGTCGCGTCAGATGCTGCAGCATCGCGAACATCTATTTCCGCGCCAGTCGCGCCCAACACTTCGCGAAGCTTGCCCAACCTATACGCAACCGAGGCTTCGAACCCTTCAACCCGCAGCTTCGTTTCCTGACGTTCCGGATCATGCGCCGCCCCTGTTACCTCAAACGGGCTGCCAAGCGCCCGCGCCATCGCCGCCACACCGCCCGCGTCATCCAAACCATGCAAGATCAGCGTGGCGTGCGTTTCCGGCTTGGGCAGCACCTTCAACGATACCTCGCTCAGCACACCAAGGGTTCCATAAGACCCCGCCAACAGCTTGACCAGATCATAGCCGGTGACATTCTTCATCACGCGCCCGCCGTTCTTGACGACAGCACCCTGCCCGTCGACATATCGAACGCCTAACAGAAAATCGCGCGCCGCGCCGACGGAAATACGACGCGGGCCGCTCACGTTCGCGGCCATCACCCCACCAATCGTTGGCGTGCCCCGGGTACCCAACAATGCCCGATGATCCATCGGCTCGAACGCCAACCGCTGGTTCTCACCGGCCAGCGCCGCTTCGATTTCAGCCACTGGCGTGCCCGCCTTGGCGACCACAGTCATGGCACCAGGCTCGTACAATGTAATGCCGGTTAAACCCGCAACAGATAGAACCTGCCCGCCGACCGGAACGCCGCGCGTGCCGCCGCCCTGAACTGCCAATGGACCGCCAGCGCCCTTAACCGCGTCCACAAGTGCCTGTTCTGAAGTGATGTCCATTCTTCTCTGGCTCCTAAATATCCAAATCCAGCCCTATGCCCCAAACACGGGCGGCCAGCTGTCAGCCTACTCCGCGGCAATCTTCACCGCGCGGCGGGTTTCGGACGCATCCAGCGGAAATACTTTGGCCGGGTTCAACAACCATGCTGGGTCAAAAACATCCTTCACGGCCATCTGTGCATTCAGATCAGCGGCCGCATATTGCACATGCATCAAGTCACGCTTCTCAATTCCCACGCCATGCTCGCCGGTAAGACAACCGCCCACCTCGACGCATAGCTTCAGCACCTCGGCACCGAATTCTTCGCACAGCTCCAGATCGCCGGGTTTATTCGCATCAAACAGGATCAGCGGATGCATATTGCCATCGCCTGCGTGAAATACATTCCCGACCTTCAGGCCGAAATGATCGCTCATCTCGCCGATACGTTTCAGCACATGCGGCAAGGACGACACGGGGATCGTGCCATCAAGACACATATAATCGTTGATCTGGCCCATCGCCCCAAAGGCCGATTTGCGGCCCAGCCAGATTTTGGCGCTTTCCTCCGCAGACTTGGATTGGCGCAACTCGACCGGGTTATGCCGCCGCGCGATGTCCGAGATCAGCTCAAGCTGGTGGTCAATCTCGGCGTCCGATCCCTCGACCTCGACGATCAACAGGGCCTCGCACATTGGATAGCCCGCTTTGGCAAAAGCCTCGGTTGCCTCGATACAGGGCCGGTCCATGAATTCGATTGCGACAGGCAAAACACCGGCCTTGATAATGTCGGACACACAGGTGCCCGCGACCTCATTATCGTCAAAGCCGATTAGAACGGGCCGTGCGCCTTCGGGTTTGTGCAAGATGCGCAGGGTTGCTTCGGTGACAACGCCAAGCTGCCCTTCGGACCCGCAGACCAAGCCCAGCAGATCAAGCCCCCCTGCATCCAGATGTGCGCCGCCGATGTCGATGATTTCACCATCCATCAGCACCACTTTGACGCCCATCAGATTGTTCGTGGTCACACCGTATTTCAAACAATGCGCCCCGCCCGAATTCATCGCGATATTGCCCGCAATGGCACAGGCCAGCTGGCTGGACGGATCAGGCGCATAGAAAAAACCGTTCTCTTCGACCGCGCCGGTCACGCTGAGGTTCGTGCGCCCGGTCTGTACGCGAATGATGCGGTTTCCGTAATCTGTCTCGATCACATCGTTCATCCGGGCCACGCCCAAGATCACGCAATCCGCCGTTGGCAGCGCGCCACCCGCAAGGGATGTGCCCGACCCGCGCGGTACGACCGGCACGCCTTCCTCGTGGCAGATGCGCAGCACATCCGACACTTCCTGTGTGGATGACGGCAGCACAGCCACCATGGGCGGGCATTTATAGGCGGTTAGGGCATCGCATTCATAAGCGCGGGTTTCACGTTCGTCGTGAATAACCGCATCGGGCGGCAAGACACCTTGCAACCGTTCAACCACCCGCGCCTTGCGGGCCATGATTTCAGGGTTGGGAATAGGCATTTCCATGGCGCACCTCGCATTTTGGTAAAATAATATTACCAATTTAAGCCATTGGCAAGCTGGAACCGTCCAGCGTATGCATCATTGCATGACTTGGATGGATCGCCTTGCCCTTTTCGGGCCGCTAGATTGCGCCGCACTGGCTTGCATTTTTATTCTATGGTTCGGCATCGGTTGGCTGACCGAGAATTCAGGCACTAAACGCCCGTCGATGTCGCAACTGATGGCGGTGCACCGGCGCGAATGGATGGTTCAGATGATCACGCGCGAACCGCGGATTTTCGACGCTCACATTCTGGGCACCCTGCGCCAAAGCACTGCATTCTTCGCCTCGACCAGTGTGATCGCTTTGGGTGGTACATTGGCGCTGCTGGGCAATTCGGAACAACTTGCAACCGTGGTCGAAGACCTGTCCCTGACCGACCTGCCCACCATCGTGTGGGAGCTGAAGATGCTGTTGCCGTTGTTTTTTTTGGCCAACGGCTTTTTGAAATTTGTCTGGTCAAACCGTCTGTTTGGCTACTGCTCGGTATTGATGGCCGCTGTTCCGAATGACGCGAAAGATCCCCGCGCGCCGCAAATGGCAGCAAAAGCCGCTGAAATTAACATCACCGCAGCGCGGAGCTTTAATCGAGGGCTGCGATCGCTTTACTTTGCACTGGCCAGCCTACCATGGCTGATCGGCCCGATCCCGTTAATTATTGCAGCTATTGTTACTGTTACTATTGTTGGACGACGTGAATTTAAATCAGAGTCCCGGCGCATCCTATTGGAAAGCTGACGCAGACGACATATATCTATTTTTTAAATCCTTTGGTGAAATTATGTTCAAGATCGCATTCGCAACCGCACTTGTCTTAAGCGCGCAATACGCCGCTGCAGATAATGCGGTGATTGAAAACGTTCGCGCCGTGCAAACGGATGGCCTGTGGACCTTTGATGTCACCATCAGCCATGACGACAAAGGGTGGGGCCATTTCGCCGACGCGTGGCGAATTTTGGACGGCTCTGGCAACCAAATAGCGATCCGCGAGCTTATTCACCCACATGTCGACGAACAGCCGCTGACGCGGTCGCTGTCGGGTGTTGCGATCCCACCCGGCATTACCGAAGTCGGCGTTCAGGCGCGCGACACGATGAACGGCTGGTCCGACGACATCAAAAAGGTGAAGCTTAAGTAGGGTTAGACCCGGTGATACGGGCCGCCCGACAGGATCGAGGCGGCGCGGTACAACTGTTCGGCCAGCATCACACGCACCAGCATATGCGGCCAGACCATCTTGCCAAATGACAGCGCGTGGTCTGCATCATTGCGCAAATCCTTGGCGATGCCATCAGCACCCCCAATCACAAACGCAATGTCACCGCGCCCCTGATCACGCCAACCCCCAAGCCGGTTGGCAAAGTCGGGCGACGGCTCAACCCGCCCGCGTTCATCCAGAACGCAGATCAACGATCCATCCGGGATCACACGGCGCAGCAATGCAGCCTCGGCCGCCATTCCGCCGTTTTTCTTATCTTCAACTTCGAGAATTTGTGCGGGGCCAAGGCCCAGCGCACGGCCTGTCCGATCAAACCTTTTCAGGTAATCATCGATCAGTTCTTTTTCTGGTCCGGCGCGCAAACGCCCGACCACGCAGATATGAACGCGCATGCCAAAAGCCTTGCGGGCTTAGTGTGGCATGACGGCTGGTGGCTCAGGTGTGTCTGTAGGCATCCACATCTTTTCCAGCTGATAGAATTCGCGCACTTCGGGGCGGAAGACGTGAACGATCACATCGCCTGTGTCGATCAAAACCCAGTCGCCTGTGTCTTTACCTTCGACGCGAGGCGTGCGGTTGTATTCGTCCTTAACCATCTGTGCCAGTTTTTCGGCAATCGACGATACCTGACGCGAAGACCGGCCAGAACACACGACCATATAGTCGCCGATAGCCGTTTTGCCGCGCAGATCAATTTGCACGATATCTTCGGCTTTGTCGTCGTCCAGTTGGGATAGGATCGAAGCGAGAAGTGCGTCGCTTGTTGTTACATTTGTGTCGGCAGTCATCATTGCTGCCTGCGGGTGCGCAGCGGGAGCTGCGTTTGAGAGAGTAGACAGGACATTGTCCTCCTTTAGGCGCGCCGACAGTCCCCCGGCGCTGGGGATACTTTAGGATATGCCCACATGGGTGAAATTTCAATGACAAGCAAGGCGATCAGGCAGTTACCAGCCGTCTTGTGTAGCAATACCGCCCTCTTGCGGGGCAACCTATCTCAACACACCACGTTCAGAAGCCGGAAAAGCGCCTTTATGGTAGGAGCGTCCCTGTAGGAGAAAAGTCGTATATGCTCTTCTTTACAAAGGGCTAATTGGTTTCGCATTTGTGCGGCTCATGCGCTGAATTACCCGCCGCCCAAAAGTAACGTGGCGTTCATGCACAACAATCCAGCCCTTCCCGGGGGATGCTGTGTTTTACCGCCTGATTCGACGCACCTACGCCCCGGCCACGCCAAAATAGCGGCTTATCAAGAATCGGGTGGTTAGCTTTTGGCGTAGCGAACGAACAAGTCGCGCCATCCTTGATCCAAGGCGGCCACGGCATTTGGATCGACGTCACGCACGTCCTCCCAATACCGGCCCGTTGGTGTATGATAGCCAAGCGCGTCTTCTTTCTCGCGCAGCGCAGCATAGCGGGCGCGGTCCAGATCAAGGTTGGCCCGACGGTTGCGCAGCCTGTCCGGCTTTGCGCGGGGGAACAGCAGGGCAGACGGGTCTTGGGACAGGTTTACGCAGCAGCATCCCTGCTCTGCCGCGACCAAGGCCAAGCGGGCGGATTTCGCCCCCAGATCGCGCAGCGTAATGTCATCGCGCAACGGATCGGCCGTACCCGTTCCGTAAAAATGCGTATCGCCAGATTTCGGATACACCATATCGCAGCCCATAAAGGCCAGAACCGTGGGCCGCAAAGCCGAAAGCGCCCAATAGCCCGTGGTAAAGGCCATCGTCCCACCCGCATAGACAAAGCCGCCGAAACCGTTTTGCGCGGGCACAAAGGCATTCGCCCCTACCAGTCGTTGATCGGCTGCGACGCTATCTGGCATGCGGTCAGCGGGGAAATCTTCGGGATAGACCAGCGCATTCCAATCGGGGCGCACACGCCAGGCGTTGTTCATAACAACGATGTGGTCGAACCATTCAGCAGGCCAGCTTTGGCTTTCCGTCACATTCGGCCCGCTGCCCAATATCAACACCACTTTTTGTTCATCGATCATGGGCTTTGCCAATCTGCTATCGCGCAATGTGAAGATGATAGAAGATATGCGTCCAACAACAAGCTAATCCTCAACTAAGGCGGGTGGGTTGGTGTCGAGCATTTTGACCTCGCGCTGCGGGAACGGGATAGAGATGTCATGTTCCTTGAACGTATCCCAAAGCGCCAGATACACATTGCCGCGAATATTCGTCAGTCCGCCGGTCGGGTCTTTGATCCAGAACCGCAGAATGTAATCGACGCTGCTATCGCCAAAGCCGACGATATGACAAACGGGCGCTTTGAACGACAACACACGCTCCACGCCTTGGGCGGCCTCGATCGCCAGTTTCCGCACCACATGCGGATCGTCACCGTAAGCCGTGCCAAAATAGATATCGAGGCGCACAAAATCGTTGGAATGCGACCAGTTCACCACCTGTCCGGTAATCAGGTCTTCGTTTGGGATCAGGTATTCCTTGCCGTCGCGCGTGACGACGGATGCATAGCGCGCACCCAAAGTTTGAATCCAGCCAAAGGTTTCCCCAAGGCTGATCACATCCCCCGGTTTGATCGATTTATCAATCAGGATGATGATGCCCGACACGAGGTTCGACACCACCTTTTGCAGACCAAAACCAAGGCCGACACCAATGGCACCCGACAATACCGCAAGCCCGGTCAGATCGATGCCAACCGCCTTGACCCCCATAAAGAACGCGATGCCATAGAACGTCAGCTGGATGCCCTTGACCGCCAGCACCTGCATCGACGGGCTGATGTCTTCGTTTTTGCGAATGGTCGCGGCGGTGGTTTGGCTAAAAATCCGCGCGACCGCGAAAAGCAGGCCAATCACCACAAGCGCCGTAATCACCGTGAGAACGGACAGCCTGAAATCCCCGACATGCAGTGCCAGCGAATCCAAAAACGCTGAAACGCTATCGACGACATTCAGGAAATACAGCGTCGCATAAATCCACAGGCCCCACGTGACCAAGCGGCGCATCGGACGGTTGCGCACCAGCCGGGTGGCAAAGGCGATGCAGACCCAGACCGACACCAACGTCGCGAAAATACCGATCAGATAGGATCGCGACGGCCAAGTGATGTTCTGCATCACCAGATAGATCCCGCTCGATATCGCGGCGAACCAGATTAGGCCCAACCGCCGCTTGATCTGCACGACCATGCGCAGCTGCCATTTTGACCACCCGTCATGGCGGCGCACCCACGCCTGAATCCAGTTGCCCGACAGGTGATGCAGCGCCCATGCGACCAGCGCCACGGCAATCAGGATCAGGATCTGATACTGCCGCCATCCGGGATACAGCAGGCTTTCGCCCAGACCGACGCCGCCGGCAATCAGCGCCTGAATGCTTTCCATGAACGTGGCAAAGGGATCAGGGGTCATCGACAAAAACCTCGTGCGCAAGGTGAATAATTCATCCTGCGATGGTGGGACAATCGGCACGATTGGGCAAGCGGTGATCCGCACCACCTATGATCCGCAGCACCAACGGCCCGTAATACTGCCCCCGATGGGCCGTCAGCCGCCTTGCCTGTAGGGCTGAAAGGGTCTAATTAGCGCTTTATGACACATGTTTCAGACAACTTGTTCAACATCTGCGACCGTGCACGCCTGCGCGAACGCTTTTTTGGGGCGACCCACACCGTGCTGGCACGACTATAAAGCCTGCTTGCGCCTTGGCGCATTCCGTCTGACGACCACCAATCACACTTATTTACGGGAGAGGACCACATGTCCCCCAAAACGCTCTATGATAAAATCTGGGATGCCCATGTTGCGCACGAAGCCGACGATGGCACCTGCTTGCTTTATATCGACCGCCATTTGGTTCACGAAGTAACCAGCCCGCAGGCCTTTGAAGGCTTGCGCATGACCGGCCGCACCGTGCGCCGCCCGGATCAAACCATTGCGGTGCCCGATCACAACGTGCCCACCACGCTGGACCGTGCCAACGCCGCCACAATGACCGAAGACAGCCGCGTTCAGGTGGCAGCACTTGATACCAACGCCAAGGAATTCGGCTTGCATTATTACCCCGTGTCCGACGTGCGTCAGGGCATCGTGCACATCGTCGGCCCCGAGCAAGGCTGGACCCTGCCCGGCATGACCGTTGTATGCGGTGACAGCCACACGGCGACCCATGGTGCATTCGGGTCATTGGCCCACGGTATCGGCACGTCCGAGGTTGAACATGTTCTGGCCACGCAAACGCTGATCCAGAAGAAATCCAAAAACATGAAGGTCGAGATCACCGGCAAACTGCCATTGGGTGTGACCGCCAAAGACATCACCATGACCGTCATCGGAGAAACCGGCACCGCTGGCGGCACCGGCTATGTCATCGAATATTGCGGCGAAGCGATCCGCGAGCTTTCGATGGAAGGGCGCATGACCGTCTGCAACATGGCAATCGAGGGCGGCGCGCGCGCTGGCCTGATCGCGCCGGATGAAAAGACGTTCGAATATTGCATGGGCCGCCCGCACGCCCCCAAAGGCGCACAATGGGAAACTGCCCTTGCATGGTGGAAAACGCTTTATTCCGATGACGACGCGCATTGGGACAAGGTCATCACGATCAAAGCCGAAGACATCGCGCCTGCGGTCACGTGGGGCACTTCGCCCGAAGACGTGCTGCCAATCACGGCCAAAGTTCCCGCCGCTGCGGATTTCAAAGGCGGTAAGGTCGATGCGGCCAAGCGGTCCATCGAATATATGGGCCTGACCGAAGGCATGCCGTTGACCGACATCAAGATCGACACGGTCTTTATCGGGTCCTGCACCAATGGCCGGATCGAGGATTTGCGCGCAGCTGCCGCAATCCTGAAAGGCAAAAAGATCAAGGAAGGCATGCGCGCCATGATCGTCCCGGGCTCCGGCCTTGTTCGTGCGCAGGCCGAGGAAGAAGGCCTAGCCGATATCTTTAAGGACGCAGGTTTTGAATGGCGTCTGGCAGGGTGTTCCATGTGTCTGGCGATGAACCCTGACCAGTTGGCACCGGGCGAACGCTGTGCTGCCACGTCGAACCGCAACTTTGAGGGTCGTCAGGGCCGGGGCGGACGCACCCACCTGGTGTCACCCGCAATGGCGGCGGCTGCGGCGATTACCGGCCATCTGACCGATGTACGCGAGATGATGTAAGGTTTTGGCAAGGGTTTCAGCCCTTGCCAGACAGTAAGGACACAGCATGCAAAGACGCAGCTTTCTATCCATGATCGGCGCGGTCAGCCTGACGCCACTGTTGCCAGCCCTCGGTGCATCCGCACCGGCAGCGGCAATGGCGAACGGCTATAACCGCTATCAGTACGGGCTGGCGGTATTCCACGCCCGTACGCGCATTGGATTGAACGCCGCTGACCTGATTGCCAAGCTTCGGGTCAACCCGGCGCAAGCACATGCGATGATGGGGGAAATGTCAGCCTCTGGCATTCTAACCCGAAGCGCTTCGGGTGCGGTTACTGTGTCCTCAAATCGTATCACGTCCAAACCTTATGTGCGCAAAGCGCTTCGTCAGATCATTGACGGCGCTTGTGACGCACCCATTGAACAAACCGCAGAAACACAGCCCAGCGGTTCCCAAACTGGAGTTCAATCATGAACAAGTTTACCACCCTCAGCGGCATCGCCGCCCCCCTGCCCTTGATCAACATCGACACCGATATGATCATTCCAAAGCAGTTTTTGAAAACAATCAAACGGTCCGGCCTTGGCGTGAACCTGTTTGACGAAATGCGCTATGATGACGACCGCAACGAAATTCCCGAATTCGTTCTGAACAAGCCGCAGTACCGCGATGCGCAGATCCTTGTTGCGGGCGATAACTTTGGCTGCGGATCGTCGCGCGAACACGCGCCATGGGCGATTGCTGACTTCGGTATCACATGCGTGATTGCCCCCAGCTATGCCGATATTTTCTATAGCAACTGCTTTAAGAACGGCATTCTTCCCATCGCATTGCCGCAAGAGCAGGTCGATGTCTTGATGAAAGATGCCGAAAAAGGGGCGAACGCCCGCATCGAAATCGACCTTGAAGCACAAACGATTACCAGCTCTGATGGCGAGGTTTTCACCTTCGATGTCGACCCCTTCAAGAAGCATTGCCTAATGAACGGGCTGGATGACATCGGTCTGACCATGGAAAAGGCGGCTTCGATCGACAGTTTTGAAGCTAACGCGTCCCAAGCACGTCCTTGGGTCTAAATTTTTTCAAAAAACAAGCGAACTAAATTTCACCTCTATAGTGGGCCGCCAAATCCGGCCCACTACATATAGTGCTTGCCTTATTTTTGACCCACCATTGGTGCATTATCGCACCACCTGCTCCTTCAAAATGCCCGATACATTACGTCTTATTTAACATCGGACTTGAGAACTTTGGCAAAAGAAGGCATGAATTGGGCAAGAATGAGGCAGGCCTTCGTCGTCAGAGGGCAACAAGTTGGAACAAGCACGCGGCATTGAATCGTGGCTGGCCAGTCTTGGAAGGGTAGTTTTGTGATTGCACGCATAGCAGGCGCGGGAGCGCGTGGCATCCTTGTGGCATTGTTAGTCACCACACCAGCCTTGAAGCTGCCAGGTACCGTTACTGACGCCAACCAAATCACCATGCTGATCGCGTTGCTGGCGTCTTTTCTGACTTTTGTCGAATATAACTCGAAATATCCCAGCATCGTTGAATTCCGCGACGCCCCGCCTTTCAACCGGCTGCGGTTTGCGTCGCTGTTTGCGACCGTGATCGTGCTGACATTGATCCTGAAACATAAATCAGACCCTTCCGGCATTTCGCAAGCGTTGACGTCAATCGGCACAATCCTTGGCAACGCCATGGATTTCCCGTTTTCTCCGGTGCGGATGATTGTTCTGATGCTGCCGGAAAACTCGGATTTCGCGCTGGTTGAATCCGTCCGGGTGTCGGCTGGTATGGCCTACCTTATCTCGCTTATCTCGATGGCGGCCTTTGTTTTCTTGGTGCGCGTGTTGAATTGGCCCACCCGCAAAGGGGCGTTTAACGTCTGGGTCAACATGCCTTTGTTCGACCCGACAGCAGGCGGTGACGTGATCAACCGCCTTCGCCGTGACGCTCGGATCAACATCGTGCTGGGCTTTTTGCTGCCCTTCGTGATCCCCGCAGTGGTCAAGGCGGCCTCTGATCTGATAGACCCGATCACATTGGAGCACCCGCAAACCCAGATTTGGACCGTCGCCGCATGGGCATTTCTTCCCGCCAGTATGATTATGCGCGGCCTTGCGCTGAGCAAGATTGCCGACATGATCGGGGAAAAACGTCGCCGCGCCTATGCCGCCGAAAAGAAGGCGGAAACAGACGACAACAAAAAGAATATGCAGCCAGCATAGCCGTCTGCCTGCTGGTCCTACCGGCCCCTTTGTGGGCTGACCCTCTCCGCATCGCCACCTATAACACTGAACTGTCACGCGATGGTCCCGGCCTTTTGCTGCGCGACATTCTAAGGGGTTCTGATCCGCAGATTGATGCGGTGGTACAGACCATTGCGCAGGTGTCCCCCGATATTTTGGTCCTCCAAGGGTTCGATTACGATTTGGGTGGCGCGGCCCTGTCTGCCTTTGCTGATCTGTTGGCAGATGGCCGGGCCGCTTACCCCACCCAATTCGCGCTGCCGCCGAACGCAGGCTTGCAGACAACGTTAGACATGGATGGCGACGGTAAAACCGGCGGGCCGCGTGATGCGCAGGGCTACGGCAGATTCTTCGGCGATGGCGCGATGGCGATATTGTCGCGCTATCCTATCGTGACAGACCAGGTGCAGGATTATTCCACCCTGCTGT
Organism: uncultured Sulfitobacter sp.; assembly: GCF_964021855.1. Lineage (NCBI taxonomy): Bacteria > Pseudomonadati > Pseudomonadota > Alphaproteobacteria > Rhodobacterales > Roseobacteraceae > Sulfitobacter > uncultured Sulfitobacter sp. The sequence continues at coordinate 660,826 of NZ_CAXHZD010000001.1, read as the reverse complement.
GGCGCGACCTGCCCGGCGCGACCCTACCCACGACAGACGCGGGGCCGTTTCCATCTGTTGCCGCGCAGCAAGAACAGCGTTTGTCATCGCACGGACATTGGGTCGTTCCCGTCGAAACACCCACACATGGCACGGTCACGCTGATGACCTCGCACGCGACGCCGCCGGTCTTTGACGGCCCCGAGGATCGCAACGGTTTGCGCAACCAAGACGAGATCCTGTTCTGGGATCATTACATGGGCGGCGCTTTTACCGTGCCACCGTCCGAGAAATTCGTACTGCTTGGCGATATGAACAACGACCCAGACAAGGGCGAAGGGTTGAAACCGGCGATCCATCGATTGCTGGATCACCCCCTGCTTCAAGACCGGCTGGAAGGTCAGCCAACCGCTCAATTTGAAGGGCTGGGCGAGATGCGCGTGGATTATCTGCTGCCCTCAAGTGACTGGCACGTCATTGCCTCGGGTGTTGTCAGAAACCCCGCTGCCAGCCGCCACAGCCTGATCTGGGTCGATCTTGACCGCTAGCCGTTCTTGACGCCCCTAGCTGCTCGCGCTACGCCGCTTGCAACATATTTTGCAGGAGTTTCCCCATGGCCAACCCAACATTGCTTATCCTCGCCGGTGACGGCATCGGCCCCGAGGTCATGGACCAGGTTGTCCGCATCATTGATTGGTACGGCGATAAACGTGATCTGGCCTTTGACGTTGAACATGATCTGGTCGGCGGTGCCGCCTATGACAAGCACGGCACACCCCTGCATGACGACACGATGGCCAAAGCGCTAGAGGCCGACGCCGTCCTGCTGGGGGCCGTTGGTGGCCCCAAATACGATGATCTGGATTTCAGCGTAAAGCCCGAACGCGGGTTGCTGCGTTTGCGCAAGGAAATGGATCTGTTCTCCAACCTGCGCCCTGCGCAATGTTTTGACGCTTTGGCGGATTTCTCGTCGCTCAAGAAGGAACTGGTTGCCGGTCTGGATATCATGATCGTGCGCGAACTGACGTCCGGCGTTTATTTCGGCGAACCGCGCGGGATATTCGAAGAAGGCAACGAACGCGTTGGCATCAACACTCAGCGTTATACGGAATCCGAGATTGACCGCGTTGCGCGGTCAGCGTTCGAGCTGGCCCGCCGCCGTGGCAACAAGGTTTGTTCGATGGAAAAAGCCAACGTGATGGAATCCGGCATCCTGTGGCGCGAAGTTGTGCAAAAAGTCCACGACGAAGATTACCCCGACGTCGAGCTGTCGCATATGTACGCTGATAACGGCGCGATGCAGCTGGTTCGCGCGCCCAAGCAGTTTGACGTGATCGTGACCGACAACCTGTTCGGCGACATCCTGTCTGACTGTGCCGCGATGCTGACCGGATCGCTCGGTATGCTGCCCTCCGCGTCTTTGGGCGCACCGAACGCCAATGGCCGCCCCAAAGCAATGTACGAACCCGTACACGGTTCTGCGCCCGATATCGCGGGCCAAGGCAAGGCGAACCCGATCGCCTGTATCCTAAGCTTTGCAATGGCGCTGCGCTATTCCTTTGACCAAGGCGACGAGGCCACGCGTCTGGAAAACGCAATCGAAAAGGTGCTGGCCGATGGCGCACGCACGGCCGATCTCATGGGTCCCGAAGGGGGCACGCCGATTTCGACAACGCAGATGGGTGACGCCATCCTTGAGGCGCTAGACGCCAGCCTCTAAGCTTTGCGCAACCCTCGGCTTGGGATCAAGTCGGGGGGCTGCACACACGACAAAGGGGCAGACGGCATGAACGATACAAAAAACACTCCCGGCCCCTCTGTGACCCGCAACACCACCCTGCGCGGGATGGTACTGGGGCTGGCTGCGTTCGCCGTCTACGCCACCCATGACGCCGCGATCAAACAGTTGGGCGAAAAATACTCCCCCGTGCAGATCGTTTTCTTTGTGGTTTTGCTCAGCTTTCCTGTCGTCACCCTGATGCTGATCAGCGACAAGACCGCCGCAAACTTGCGGCCACGGGAACCTTTCTTGATCTTGGTACGCACCGTCGCTGTCGTTGTCGGCGGGTTCAGCGCCTTTTATGCGTTCTCGGTCCTGCCCTTGGCCGAAACCTATGCCATTCTGTTCGCCGCCCCGATCCTGATCACAATCCTGTCTGTCCCTATTCTGGGCGAGGTCGTGCGCGCACATCGTTGGATCGCTGTCGTCGTTGGCATGCTTGGCGTGTTGATTGTGTTGCGCCCCGGCACTGCCGAGCTGGGGCTTGGTCACCTTGCCGGATTCGTATCGGCCTTTTGCACCGCCCTGACAGCCGTCGTCATGCGCAAGATCGGCGGCGGTGAACGTCGCGAGGTGCTGCTGCTCTATCCGCTATTGGCGAATTTCGTGGTGATGCTGTGCCTGCTGCCGCTTGTCTATGTGCCAATGCCTTTGGCTGACCTCGGCTTGGTTCTGGCTGTATCCGTGCTGGCGGTCCTTGCGATGACGCTGATGATCCGCGCCTATACCCTTGCCGATGCGGCGCTGGTCGCCCCGATGCAATACAGCCAGATCATCTGGGCCGCGCTGTTTGGCTGGCTGTTCTTTAATGAAACAACAGACCTGATGACCTTTGTCGGCGCAGGGGTGATTATCAGCAGCGGTATTTACATCGTGGTGCGCGAAACCAGTGGCACCGTGTCGTTGAACAAGCCCGTACTGCGCGCCCTAAGCCGCCGCCCCGAAATGGGCGGTCTGCCCCGCATCAGCCTTGCCAATCCCGAAATTCAGCAAACCGTTGAGGATGCCAGCGATTAGTGCCAGTGTCGCGCTGATCCCAGCCGGAAGACCCACATGACCACACCCATCCAAGCCGAAGTATTGCTGCCCACTCAAGAGCTGCGGAATGATCTGCCGTTTTATACTAAAACGCTTGGCCTGCGATTGGATAGCATCTTTCCCGCCGATGATCCGTCGGTGGCCAGCTTTTCAGGCCACGGTTTGCGCATCCGTATCGAAAAAGGGGCGGATGTACCGCCCGGCAAAATCCGCATCCTGACCGATGATCCTGACGGTTTCGCGGATGGTACCCGCGCGCTGGTGGCCCCCAACGGCACGCAAATCGAAATCGCACCGCTTTCGCCCACAGTTGACCAGCCCCAAACGCAGCACGAATTCGCCGTGCGCCGCCTGCGCGACGAGGCCCCTTGGGTGATTGGCCGTGCGGGCATGCACTACCGTGATTTGATCCCATCGCGGCTTGGCGGATCGATCATCGCCAGCCACATCCGCATTCCCGATGGCGGCCCGGTGCCGGATATGGTGCATTACCACACGGTCGGGTTTCAGCTGATCTTTTGCTACCGCGGTTGGGTCGATGTCTTGTACGAGGACCAAGGCGATCTGATCCGCCTGCACGCGGGCGATTGTGTCACACAGCCGCCCGGCATCCGCCACCGCGTCGTCGAAGCATCAGCCAATATCGAGGTGATCGAGATTGGCGTGCCTGCTGAGCACGTGACCACCATCGATCACGAGATGACCCTGCCCAACGGCAAAGGCGACCCGATGCGCGAATGGGACGGCCAGCGTTTTGTGCATCACCTGAAAGACGGTGCCGTCTGGCAGCCCTTCCGCATCCCCGGCTTTACCGCGCGTGACACAGGGATCAGCGACGGCACCAAAGGCGTGGCCGGTATCCAAGTGGTGCGCACTGACGGGCAAACCCCGCCGCCCAGCAAACATGACGCCGACATCCATTTCACCTTTGTGATGGAAGGGTCGATGACCCTGACCGCCGAAGGCCAAGACCCGCGCGACCTGCAGCCCGGCGACGCCTTTGTCATCCCGCCGGGGATGGTCGCGCAATACACCAACTGCTCGTCCGATCTTGAGCTGTTGGAATCCGCCCTGCGCGGCGACTTTGCCACCACCCTTCTGGATTAGACTAGTTTGGCGAGCGGCCTGCGTTACGCCCCCGTGCGCCCCTCGAAACACTTCAATGCGATGCCAGCCTCTTGCAATGCGGTTTTGACAGAGCGCGCGATATCAACCGCCTCTGGCGTATCACCATGCAAGCAAATCGTGTCGATGGCGGCGGGGATTTCCTTGCCGCTTTCGGTGATGATCGCACCCGCCTGAACCATTTTGACCATCCGCTGGCCGGCAAGGGCTGCATCATGGATCACGGCACCGGGCTGGGACCGATCCACCAGCGTCGCATTGTCGTTATAGGCGCGGTCGGCGAATATCTCTCCGGCCCATTTGCAGCCCAGCGATTGCGCCGCGTCTTGTTGTGCCGTTGCCGACAGCACCATGACGATCAAATCGGGGGCCACGCTTAGCGCAGCCTCGTATAGATCACGCGCAAGGATCTCGTCCTCGGACGCCATATTGGCCAGCGCACCGTGCAGTTTCAGGTGGCGCACCTGCGCCCCGATGCTGCGCGCCATGCCGACGCTTGCGGCCACCTGATAGCGGACCTGATTTTGCAATGTGCTGCGCGGCACTGACATGCGGTTGCGGCCAAAGCCTGCAATGTCCATGAACCCCGGATGCGCGCCAATGCCCACGCCGTTTTCATGCGCCATTTTCATCGTCGCCGCCATCACATCGGCGTCGCCCGCATGGCCGCCACAGGCGATATTGGCCGAGCTGATGATTTTCAGCAAAGCCGCGTCATCGCCCATTTTCCAGGGGCCAAAGCTTTCGCCCATATCGGCGTTCAGATCGACGGTGATCATGTCAGGTATCCTTTTCAAACGGGTTATCGGTGGCCGAGGTCACGCCCCCCACCAATTGGTAAGACAGCAGGTTTTTGATTGTAGCGGGATCACGGACGAGGGCGGTTATCTGGCCCGGCAGCGCCTTGATGTCGCGGCGGTGCTGGGTCTCAAGCGCGATGGCCTGATCAAGCGTGACAAATTCAAAGGTGATTTTTGTGCCAGCCGGGGCCTGTGCCACGCGCGGCAAGTCACGCGGGATCACAGTACCGATGCGGGGGTAACCGCCAGTGGTTTGCGATTCCCCCATCAACACAAAAGGCGCGCCATCGCCGGTGATCTGGATATCACCCGGTACGATAACTTCTGACAGGATGGTAAGCCCGCCCTCGGCATAGAACCCTTCGCCGTCGTGATCCATACGCACGCCCATGCGGTTGGCGCGGGGGTCGCGGGCGAACTGCGTGCTGGTAAAGCGGTCGCGTTCCGCTGCCGTAAAGCGGTCGGTTTGCATGCTGGCGACCACACGGACAACGCCGCCATCGAAACGCATATCACGTGGCAGCAGCATGCCCGTCCCGCGCCCTTTGTCAGCGCCAATCGGAAAACGATCACCTGCTTTCAATGCAGCGCCCAGACCGGCGCTCAGATGGCTGGCACGCGCACCCAAGGCGGGCTCTGTCGCGATGCCGCCGCCGACGTGCAAATAGCCATAGGTGCCGGATGTCGCCCCGCCGATGGTCAGCTTGGCCCCAGCAGGCAGCAGATGACTGGCGTTCCAAACGATAGCCTCGCCGTCGATATTCGCGGTCATGCTGGCCCCGGTTAGGGCAATGCGAATGTCAACGTCAGCGGTAAACGTGCCGCCGGTGCCTGTCATCTCGATCACCGCCAGATCGGGCGATTGGCCCAACAATGCAGCCCCTTCGTAGACGGCAACCAGATCGGCAGCCCCGCCTTTGGTCAGCCCTTGGGCCAACCATCCGGCGCGACCACGGTCTTGGATCGTGAGGGCAGGACCGGCCTGCGCAATTGTCATCGTCGTGGTCATGACAGCACCTCGGTCTCTGCGCCGCCAGCGCCGCTGTCATCAGTCGCGAGAATATTGTCGTATTCACTGCGCGAGATGGATGGAAAGCAAAGCTCATCCCCCGGAGAGAGCGAAAAGGGACTGTCGCTGCGCGGGCGGAATGTCTTGAACGCTGTCTGCCCGATATGCCGCCATCCGGTGGGCGACGCGTTGGTGAAAATGATCAACTGCCGGATTGCGACGATCAAGGCACCGGCGGGCACCGATTTCGTCAATGCCTGTTGGCGCGGGATATCCCAGTTCTTTGGCAGCTCGCCCATATAGGGCTGACCGGGGGCGAAACCGATGGTCAGCACGCGCACACGGGCCTGCGACAGCTCCGCAATCGCGGCGTCGGGATCAAGGCCAGCCAGTTCGGCGGCTTCCTCAAGCTGGGGGGCCAGATCGGTGCCATAGACGGTCGGGATGTGCCACAGCGTGCGGCCAGAGGGCAAAGGCGCTGTGTACCAGTCTTGCGTCGCCAGCAGATCATTCAGCCGCGTCAACATATCGTCCAGCGGTTGCGTGACCAGATCGACCTGCAGAAAGGTCGACACCAGCGATGTACTTGTCTCGGACACCTCAGGCCAATCCGCAGCATCAACGGCTGCACGAAAGGACAATGCCGCGCGATTGGCGGGTTCTGACATGGTATCGGCAAAGCTGATTAGGATACCGGTAAGGCCGACCGTTTGTATTTTAGGGAACGCGCTCATGATGGCCCTTGTCTGATGTTGTCTGGCAACCATGTGGCAATGTCCGGAAAGAAGATCAACACAAACACCATGACCACCATGATCGCAAACATCGGCAACGCGGCCTTGGTGATGTATCCCATTTCGTGATCCGTCATGCCTTGCAGCACAAACAGGTTAAACCCGATCGGCGGGGTGATTTGCGCCATCTCGACCACCACGACGACAAAGATGCCGAACCAGATCAGATCGATCCCTGCGTCACGCACCATGGGTTCGACCACGGCCATGGTCAGCACTACAGATGAAATTCCATCAAGGAACATGCCCAGCACGATGTAGAACACCAGCAGCGCCATCAGCAGTTCAAAGCGCGAAAGCTCCATCCCTGCGATGCCATCGGCCAATGCGCGGGGCAAACCGGTAAAGCCCATCGACAGCTTTAGGAACGCCGCCCCCGCGAGGATCAGCGCAATCATTGCCGAGGTGCGCATCGCGCCCATCAGGCTTTGTTGAAAGCTGTCCCAATTCAGCGACCCTTGCAAAAGCGCCAGCACCAACGCGCCAATCACACCAATAGCGGCGGCTTCGGTCGCGGTGGCGAACCCCAGATACATCGACCCGATCACAACCGAAATCAGCGCAAACACCGGCAGCAAGAAACGCGAATTGCGCAGCTTGTCGGCAAAGCTCATGTCGCGTTCAACCGTGGGGTTCCAGTCTTTGGAGGTGAGCGAGATAAACGCCACATAAGCCATGAACATCACTGCCAGAAACAAGCCCGGCAGCACACCGGCAAAGAACAGTTTGGTGATGCTCTCGTTGACCGTCACGCCATAGACGATCAGCGCCAGCGATGGTGGGATCATCAGGCCAAGGGTGGCGGCACCGGCCAACGTACCGATGATCATCTTTTCGGGATAGTTGCGCGCCCGCAGTTCGGGGATCGACATCTTACCGACGGTGGTCAGTGTCGCGGCGGATGATCCCGACACGGCGGCAAAGACTGTGCAGCCGACGATATTTGTATGCACCAGCCCGCCGGGCAGCTTGGCCAGCCACGGCGACAGACCTTTGAACATATCCTCGGACAGGCGGGTGCGAAATAATATCTCGCCCATCCAGATGAACAGGGGCAGCGCTGTCAATGTCCAAGAGCTGGAGCTGGCCCAGATCGTTGTGACCATCGCGTCGCCTACGGGGCGGGTTGTAAACAGCTCCATCCCGACCCAGGCAACCCCCATAAGGGCAAGGCCCACCCAGACGCCGGTGCCCAGCAAAAAGAATAGAACGACGAGGAAGAGGACGATTGCGTAAAGTTCGGTCATCGCATCATTCCCCAAAACTTTGATCGACCAGATCGCGGGTCAGGCGGTGTTCGCCCTTTACGATCAGGTTAAGCAGATTGTCTGTCAGGGCGATGGCAAGGATCGCACCGCCAACCACCATCACCGATTGCGGTATCCAAAGGGCCGTGGCGTCTTGGGCCTGACTGACCTCGTTAAACTTCCACGACCAATAGACGAACCAATAGGCGTAATAGGTGAAATACCACGCGATTGCCGCAGCCAACCCAAAGCACCAGATATCCAGCAGCCGTTTGGGGCCATCCGGCAACGCGTTCAGCAAAATCGACACGCGAATATGCGACCCGCGGTTCAGCGCATTGGCAAAGGCCAGAAAGCTGGCCCCTGCCATCGCATACCCGGCATAGCTTGCGGCACCGGGAAAGACCTCGCCGGTCCAGCGGGCAACCATTTGCACGACAATCAACATCAGGATCGCGACCAGACACATGGCGGCCAAAGCCCCTGACATTAGGTAAAGGGCATCAAGCGATTTGCGCAGGGCTTTCATAGGTCTCTCTCCGGTCAGCGGAAGAATGGCGGCCCGAGGTATAGGGCCGCCAAAGAGATGCTTATTGCATCGACTTATAGCTATCGACGATGGCCTTGCCGTCATCGCCAGCTGATTCCAGCCATTCAGACGTCATGGTGTCCCCCACAGCGCGCAGGCCCGTCATCAGCTCTTCGCTGGCGGCTTCGACTTTCATGCCGCCGTCGCGCAGACCGTCATAGGTGAACTGGGTATAGTCCTTGGACGCCTGCAAACCGCGGGCTTCAGCCTCGGTTGCGCAGGTGGTGATGACACCCTTGTTTGCATCAGACACGTCCGACCAAATATCGCTGTTCACCATGATATAGTTGCGCGGCAACCATGCATCGACTTCGTAGAAGTTCGTGAGGCTTTCCCAAACCTTCTGGTCATAGCCCGTCGCACCGCTTGAGATCATCGATTCAGCGACGCCAGTGGCAAAGGCCTGGCTTAGCTCCGCCGCTTCGATGGTGACGGGCAACATGCCGGTTAGTTCAGCCAGACGGCTGGTGGCGTTGTTATATGACCGGAATTTGACGCCTTTCATGTCCTCGACGCTGTTCACGTCTTTCTTGAAATACAGACCTTGGGGCGGCCATGGCACGTTATACAGCAGCGTCAGGTTCTGCTCGGCCAGCAGCTCTTCGATCTTGGGTTTCGCGGCTTTCCAAAGTGCTGCGGAATCATCAAACGAGGGCGCTAGGAATGGAATGGAATCAAAGCCGAACAGCGCATTTTCATTCTGGTGACCGGACAGCAGGCGTTCACCCAGTTGTACTTGGCCGGTCTGAATGGCGCGTTTGATGTCAGCGCCCGCGATCAGCGATCCACCGGGGTGAACGGTGATCTCGATATCGCCAGACGTGCCATCGGTCACGCATTTCGCGAATGCCATGCCGTTCTCGGAATGGAAGTTAGACGCGGAATAGGCCATTGGCATATCCCATTTTTCGGCTGCCAGTGCGGGCAGCGCGCTTGTCATTGCGATTGCCGCAGTGGCAACGCCAGTCATCAGTTTATTGGTCAGTTTCATGTTTCTCTCCTTGTTGGTGATTTCGATGGTTCAGTCGTTGCTGAACCGTTGTGGATGATAGGGTTTCATGTCGGTATTCATTGGCTGATCCATGATCATGCCTGCAATCAGACGCCCGGTTTTAGGCCCGCCAGTCAGCCCGATGTGGTGGTGGCCAAAGGCGGTATAGACCCGGCTGCGGCCAACCTGCCCGATCAGGGGCAGGCTGTCGCTGGGGGCCGGCCTGTGCCCCAGCCATTCGATTTCATTGCTGGCTTTCAGGTTTGGGAATGCGGCCTTGGCCTGACGGCGCAGCAAGGCCAGCGGCGCTTTGGAGGGGCCAGCCTCAAGCCCGCCAAACTCAAGAATACCCGCGCAGCGCACGCCTTGGGCCATTGGGGTAGCCACGAATTTACCGCTGGCGATCATGATCGGGCGCGATGGCCCGCCGGTCGCCCCTTCGAATATCACGTGATAGCCACGCTCGGATTCCAGCGGGACGTTCAGACCTAGCTTGGCCATCAGCGGCTTTGACCAAACCCCTGTTGCCAGCACGATATCATCACAAGCCACGGTCCCTTGGCGGGTTTGCACGGCGGTTACAGTACCATCGGTAAGGTCGAAATCCTTGACCTCGGCCTGCATAATGGTGCCGCCCGCCTGTTCAAACGCGCGCGCCAACGCGGCGACATAGCCACCCGGATCGCGGATAAACCCGTGATCCTTTAACGTGGCCAAACAGGTGATTTCAGGCCCTAACGCGGGCTCATACTCGTGTACCGCGCCACCTTCGATCAATTCGGGGGTGAACCCCGCCTGCGCCCGCAGCGCCCATGTATATGCCTCGGCGTCAAAGTCGGCGCGGCTGCGATAGGCAAAGACATAGTCGCTGTCAGTCACCCAATCAGACAGACCCAGATCGGCGGTCAGGCGTTTGTGTTGCTCAACGCTGTCGCTGACAATCGGGGCAAGGGCCGCTGAAATGCGCCGTGTGTCGGCGTCATTGGCATAGCTTAGGTATTTCCGCAGCCACGGCAGCAAGCGCGGCAGATAGGACAGGCGCAGATACAGCGGCACGTCGCGGTCCAGCAGCATGAACGGTGCCTTGCGCAGCAATCCCGGCCCGGTGACCGGCGCAACACCGCTTGCTGCCAGCACACCAGCATTGCCATGCGACGTGCCCGTGCCGGGGGCAGCGCGATCAATGATCGTCACCTTTGCGCCAGCACGCTGCAACCATATGGCCGCCGAAACGCCGACGATGCCAGCGCCAATAACAGCAACATGGCGGGTCATCGCGAAGTCCCCTGCGGAGAAGGTTTAAGTTTACGCATGGTCATGATTCCTTTGGAGTCACTCTCGCACAGAAATGCAATACGTCAACAAAATGTTGATAAAATGCCATCGTAGTGCAACACGAGCAACGATAGTGCCTATAAACCGTGCTGTTTAGGTGGATTGCGGCGCGCGCAGCCAATCATCGTCAAAGCTGATCTGGGACACACCCGCCAGCTTGGTCAGCCGCGCCAGTTCCGCCTCGAACGCGCTTTGCTTGCCTTTGCCCCATCGCGTTCCCGGTTCGGGCCAAAGCGCGCGCACCACTAGCGTATCGCGGTCGCGGAACGCTTTCATATCGACGCGGGCAATGACGCTGTCGCCTTGCAGGATCGGGAACACATAATAGCCATAGGTACGCTTGGCCTCGGGTACGAACATCTCGATACGGTAGTTGAAACCGAACAGACGCTCGGCCCGTTTGCGGTCTCTCAACGCCGGATCAAAGGGGCTGAGCACGCGCAACCGCTGGGTCGGCTCGATGTGCAACGCCGGATCATCCGCTATGTCAGGGCGAGCAACGGCATCGCGCATTTCGCCATTCGCACAGGTGACCAGGATCGGCTGCAACCGGCCTGCGGTCAGCTCTCCGCGCACCCAATCCTTGGCCTCTGCCGGACTGATGTGATCCCAGAACGCCGCCAGTTCTGTGTGGGTGGCAAAGCCAAGGCGATCCAACGCACCGTTGCAGCACCAATCAATCGTCGCCGTATCATCTGGCGCAGCGGTCGCGTCACACAGATGCGCCTCAAGGACGTTTTCGGTCAGGTCATAGCGTTTCTGGAACCCGTCCCGGCCAACCACGTGCAGCGCGCCAGTGCGCCACAGGTATTCCAGCGCGGTCTTTGACGGGTGCCAATCCCACCAGCCGCTGTTTGATCTTTTCTCGTCCTTACCAACATCTGCAGAACAGACCGGGCCCTGTTCGCGGATCTGATCCAAAAGCTTACTAAACTGCGATTCAAAATCGTGCTTATGCCAGTTGCGATACCGCTTGCGCAGGGTTTCAGCATCACGCTGGCGGCGCATTTCCCAATAGGGGTAATACACCATCGGGATCACGGCGGCGTCGTGGGTCCAATGCTCAAACAGCGCGCTGTCTTTTTCATACAGCCGCTTTAGCCCGCTGGGGCGATACCGGGGTTTGCGGGAAAACAGGATCAGATCATGCGCCCGCGCGACGGTGTTGATGCTGTCCAACTGGACAAAGCCCAACCCCTCGATCACCTGCAACAGCGCGTCGCCCTTTGCATCGCCCTTCGGCGTGTCACTTAGTAAATGACGGTGCAGGAACAGACGCCGCGCGTCTTTGTTGCTGAGCGTGAGGGTGTTCATCCGCTACGTTTGCGGCGTAGCGTATCCCCCAAGGACAGGGTTGGTGTCATCGTCACATGAGTCTGCAAATCGGGGTCAGGTTCATCCAAAGTATCGTTCAGAATGATCCGCGCCGCAGCATTGCCAATCTCAGCGCGGCACGCATCCATTGTGGCCAATTGACGGGGCAAACCCTGCAACAGCTCGACGTTGTTAAAGCCCGCTAACCCGATCTGCCCGGGGATATCAATGCCTTGGTCGATCAGATACAGCAGGCCGCCTGCCCCGATCATATCATTGGAATAATACAGAAAATCCAGATCGGGCGACCGTTCCAGCATGTCTTGGGTCATCTCGCGTCCCTTGGCCAGCGCCGACCCACCGGAATAAAACGCGCGATCCTCAATCTCGATCCCTGCCTTGGCCAGCCCTTCGGTAAACCCTTCAAAACGTTTACGGGCGCGGTGATCCAACGGCATCTTGGTGCCCATGAACCCGATATGCTCGTACCCTTCTTTCAGGATTGCCTTGGCCATTTCCTGACCCGCACGACGGTGCGAAATCCCCACGACCGCATCAATCGGACGGCCATCGACATCCATAATCTCGACCACTGGAATACCTGCGTTTTTCAACATGGCACGGGTAGCGTCCGAATGCTCAAGCCCGGCGATGATTACACCGGACGGCCGCCAGGACAGCATTTCATATAAAACGCGTTCTTCCTTCTCGGGCATGTAATCTGTCACCCCGACAACAGGCTGCAGCGGCGTGTCTTCGAGCACCTGATTGATGCCATTCAGCACCTCGGGAAATACCATATTCGACAGGGACGGGATGATAACCGCAACAAGGTTCACCCGCTGCGACGCCAGCGATCCTGCGATCTGGTTGGGCACATACCCCAGCTCTTTCGCGGCGGCCAAAACCCGCAGGCGCGTTGCCTCTGACACATCGCCCCGTTTGCGCAAAACCCGGCTGACTGTCATCTCGGAAACGCCACAGGCGTCAGATACATCACGAAGCGTTAACGGGCGTTTGGGGGTCTGTGACAAGGGCAATATCCTACTCTTCAACCAATGTCTCACGCTAACGTAGATTATGAGCATGGCGCAAGACATCACGAGGCCACCGCCAAAACCACTACCCCGTTTTTGCGGGTGACGCCCCTACCCTGGCTTGCTAAAGCTAATTTGGCGGCCCCGTGGCTCAACTGGATAGAGCAGCCCCCTCCTAAGGGGCAGGTTGCAGGTTCGAATCCTGCCGGGGTCACCACAAATCAACCCGTTTACAGATCGCCGTGTAAGAACTTGGGAAAACCCGAAAATTCTAGCGCATCGGCTTGCCAAGGGCGCATCACGGGGCTGGGGAAACGATTAAGGGGGGGTGTATACGAACGCTCAAATTCGTAAGTAAAAATGGTGAGCCCGTCCGGGTTCGAACCGGAGACCTACTGATTAAAAGTCAGTTGCTCTACCAACTGAGCTACAGGCCCACTAGGCGGCTTACTAGAAAGGTGGCGCGGTGGGGTCAAGCCCTTAACGTACGAAATTTTCCGCACATGCTGGATAAGTTTCATTCGCCGCGTTATATGCGCCAAATGTGCAGTGATATGACCAAAGGTTTGCCCTTCATGAAGATGCATGGGCTGGGAAACGACTTTGTCGTGCTGGATGCGCGCGAGTCGGGTCCGGATTCGTTTTCCGTCACCCCCGCGCTGGCCAAGGCCATCGGGCATCGGCATTTTGGTGTTGGCTTTGATCAGCTTGCCGTCATTTCGAACGGCAAGGGCGACGCGCACCTGACTTTCTATAATTCGGATGGCTCGATATCTGCGGCCTGCGGCAATGCCACCCGCTGCATTGCGCGGTTCTTGATGGAGGAGACGGGAAAATCGTCCCTGCATCTGACAACAGATCGCGGTGATCTGGCGGCGCGGGATTTGGGGGATGGCCTAACGTCAGTGAACATGGGGCAACCGCAGCTTGAATGGCAGGACATTCCGCTGGCCCACGCCATGGATACGCTAGAGCTGCCAATTGAAGGCGCGCCGACGGCGACCGGCATGGGCAATCCGCATTGTACGTTCTTTGTGGATGATGTGGCTGCTGTCGATCTGGCCAGCTTTGGCCCCGAGATCGAACATCACCCGCTTTACCCCGAACGCACCAACGTACAGGTCGCGCAGATTGTCGGGCCCGACCATATCCGTATGCGCGTCTGGGAGCGGGGCGTGGGGGTCACGCTCGCCTCTGGGTCGTCTAGCTGCGCCACAGCCGTTGCTGCGGCCCGTAGGGGCCTGACAGGGCGTATGCTACGCATCGACCTTGATGGCGGCACGCTACAAATTGACTGGCGCGAGGATGGTGTCTGGATGACGGGGCCAACCGCGCATGTATTCAGCGGCACCCTGACCCCCGCCTTTCTGGACAGCGTGAAATGACTGCGCCTATTTTTTCAAACCACGGCTGCCGTCTGAACGCCTATGAGACTGAGGCGATGAAAGACCTTGCCCAGCAGGCGGGTCTGGAAAATGCTATTGTGGTCAACACCTGCGCGGTGACAGCCGAGGCCGTGCGCAAAGCCCGCCAGGATATCCGCAAGCTGCGCAAAGCGAACCCGAATGCCCGACTAATCGTCACCGGATGCGCCGCCCAGACGGAACCTGACACCTTTACCAAGATGGACGAAGTCGACGCTGTCATCGGCAACACCGAAAAAATGGTCGGCGCGACGTGGCAAGGGCTGGCTGCTGATTTCATTGGCGAGAGTGAGGCCGTGCAGGTCGATGACATTATGTCGGTCACCGAAACCGCTGGCCACTTGATTGACGGCTTTGGTACGCGCAGCCGCGCCTATGTTCAGGTGCAAAACGGCTGTGACCATCGCTGCACCTTCTGCATCATCCCCTATGGCCGTGGTAATTCGCGGTCTGTCGCCGCTGGCGTTGTCGTCGATCAGATCAAGCGGTTGGTCGATAAAGGGTTTAACGAGGTCGTGCTGACCGGAGTGGACCTAACAAGTTGGGGCGCTGATTTACCATCAGAGCCCAAGCTGGGCGATCTGGTCATGCGCATTTTGCGGCTGGTCCCCGATCTGCCGCGTCTGAGAATCAGTTCGATCGATTCGATCGAGGTGGACGACAACCTGATGCAGGCCATTGCGACCGAACCCCGGTTGATGCCGCATTTGCACCTTAGCCTGCAACATGGCGATGATATGATCCTCAAACGGATGAAGCGGCGCCATTTACGCGACGATGCGATCAAGTTTTCTGAGGATGCGCGGAAACTACGGCCGGATATGACCTTTGGCGCCGATATTATCGCGGGCTTCCCGACCGAAACCGAAGCGATGTTCGCAAACTCGCTCAAGCTGGTCGATGACTGCGATCTGACCTGGCTGCATGTCTTTCCTTACTCGGCCCGCGAAGGAACGCCGGCCGCGCGGATGCCCGCAGTGAACGGTGGCTTGATCAAAGCACGTGCGGCCCGCCTGCGTGAAGCCGGCGCACAGCAAGTGGCCAAGCATCTGAACGCACAGCAAGGCGTCGATCACCGCGTTCTGATGGAAAGCGCCGTGATGGGCCGGACGGAACAATTTACCGAAGTTCATTTTGCCCACCCCCAGATCGAGGGAAGCATTGTTGCGGCAAAAATCACGGACCACGACGAAACCCATCTATTGGTCGGCTAGTCGGATTTCCCTGTTTTAATGCTCACCTAAGATTGCGTTTCCCCAAGGGTATGTAGAAGGTAGCGGGAACAGCTGCACCTTGCACAAGATGGACACCTAGCATTGCCAGATTCCCCCCCCAAGAACCTAAAAAAGCTGATTGAGAACGGATTTCTCGCGAGTGCATCTGACGTACTAAAGCAGTTGATGGCTGAGTTGGCGACGGAAAAGAGATTGGAAAAGGGCGAGGTTCTGTTTGAACAGGGCGACCTCGGCGAAACCCTATATGCAATTGGCAGCGGCACCTTGGAATTCAGCGTGCTGTCCCCCGATGGCCGCAAGCTGATCCTTGATGTAATGAGCAAGGGCGCGATCTTTGGTGAAATCGCATTGTTTTCCCCCGGCCCCAGAACCGCGACTGTTATAGCTCTTGAGAGGGCAACCGTATGGGGGATCAAGAACGCTGATGTTCTGGCGTCAATGAACGAACGTCCAGAACTGGGCGTCGACATGATCCAGTTGGCAGGGCGGCGTATGCGGTGGATGGGCCAACAGCTTCGCGATCAGGTTTTCCTGCCGCTATCGATGCGATTGGCACAAAAAATTCTGTATCTCGCCAAGCATAACGGCGCAGATGGCAATACTCTTAAGCTATCTCAGGCGGAATTGGCCGAGTTTGTCGGGGTAAGCCGCGAATCGGTTTCCAAGACCCTAGCCATATGGAAGCGCGAAGGTGTGATTGACCTAAGTCGCGGGTCATTGCGGATACTTGAGCAAGAAAACCTAGAAAAAATAGCAGCTTCCGAGGATATCTAACCGCTATGTGATCAAGATCACAGACCCGAGAGCCCGAGTTAACTAATAATTAACTTATTGAAAACACGGGACAGCGATAAAAATCATCCTTCTACTCTGGATGATGTTGGCCCGATTTAGAGACAGAGGGACAGGGTTCGGCCAAGGTAGTTATCCGCCTTTGCCATAGCGTTCAATTGATCTGGGCGCTTGCTCTTCTCTCTCTTTTTATCGGCCAATTTGTTTGTGCTTCACAAGAAGGCTCCCCACTTCGCACAAACGCAAAAGCCTTCTGGATCAGTCCCGGTCCAGAAGGCTTTACTTTTTAGCGGTGTCGAAAGACTGATAAATCAGTCTTTCTTGTATTTTACCGGTGCCCAAAGGCGCTTGTTTGTCAGGTACAACAAAACCGACAGAAGCGTCAGGAAAACCACGCCGGCGAAACCAGCCTGCTTGCGGGCCATCATCTTGGGCTCTGCTGTCCACATCAGGAATGCAGCAACATCAGCCGCCTCGTGGTGCAGGTCAGATTCGTGACCATCGGCATATTCAACGTCATCGCCATAAAGCGGCTGTGCCATGGAGATCCAGCTGCCCTCGACCATGGAGTGGCCGTGATCGTCCTTACAAGAATCAGGGATGCCGCCATTTGCGAACGCTTTGTTATACGAGCCGGGGAAATCCTCGGGCGCACATTCTGGCGCATCCTCATAGCCGACCATCAGGGACGCGATGTATTCCGGTCCGCCAATGCCTTTGAAGAACTGGTTGATCCCCAGACCGTAAGGCCCGTGGAAACCAGCGCGTTTCTTAGCCATCAGGCTTAGGTCAGGCGCGTTCTCAAGGGCAGAGACCGGAAAGTGGTCGACCGGTGTTGCCGGGCGAAAATCGTCCAGTTCGGCGTCAAAGACTTCGTAGCGTTCCGAATAGGCGCGCACTTGATCTTCGGGCATGTGTGGGCCGCCCTCATCTGCCAATGTGCGCAGCGGTACGAATTTCAAACCGTGGCACGCCGAACAGACCTCGGTGTAAACCTGAAGACCGCGTTGAAGCTGGTTGGTGTCGTAGGCCCCAAACGGGCCTTCGAAAGAGAAGTCAAAGTCTTCTACATGCGCTGCACCACCCGCCGCCAAAGCGGCAGACCCAGTAAGGCCCAAGGCGACAACAGCCGATATGAAAGTTTTCTTGATCATTGTCATGGTCCTTACTCTGCTGGGTTGACCAGCGTCTTGGTGCCGCCGGTTTTCGCGTCGTGATGCGATGCAAAATCGGCTTCGATGGTTTCGGGCTGTGGCAATGGTTTCTCAAGCACGCCAAGCAGCGGCATGATGACCAGGAAGTAACCGAACCAATAGGCGGCTGCGATCAGCGAAAGGCTGGCATATGGTTCTTCGGCAGGCATGGCACCCAGCCACATCAGCGCAAAGAAATCGACAACCAACAGCGCAAACCACCATTTGAACATCGGACGATACCGACCCGACCGAACCGAAGATGTATCGAGCCAAGGCACCAACGCCATCACAGCAATCGCACCGAACATCGCCAACACACCAAAGAATTTGGCGTCGATGATGCCACCGGTCACAAAGGACGCGATCTGAACAACCCAAACTTCGGCAGTAAAGGCGCGCAGGATCGCGTAGAACGGAAGGAAGTACCATTCAGGAACGATGTGTGCAGGTGTCGAAAGCGGGTTCGCTTCGATGTAGTTGTCGGGGTGGCCAAGGTAGTTTGGCATAAACCCGACGATGGCAAAGAAGATCACCAGGATCACGGCCAGCGCGAACAGGTCTTTTATCACGAAATACGGCCAGAAGGGCAGTGTGTCTTTTTCTGCTTCTTCTTTTGATCCGCGACGCACCTCAACCCCAGTTGGGTTGTTGTTGCCCGTGGTGTGGAACGCCCAGATGTGAACGATAACCAAACCCGCAATCACAAAGGGGAACAGATAGTGAAGGCTGAAGAAACGGTTCAGCGTTGCGTTATCAACGGCTGGTCCACCCAAAAGCAGGGTTTGGATAGCTTCACCAACAAACGGCACAGCACCAAACAGACCGGTAATAACGGTCGCACCCCAGAAGGACATTTGACCCCATGGCAGAACGTAACCCATGAATGCGGTGCCCATCATCAACAGATAGATCAGCATACCGATGATCCACGTCACCTCGCGTGGTGCTTTGTAGGAACCATAGTACAGGCCGCGGAAAATGTGAGCATATACAGCAATAAAGAACAGCGATGCGCCGTTTGCGTGCATGTAGCGCAGCATATAGCCGCCATTCACGTTGCGCATGATATGTTCAACCGAGGCAAACGCCTGATCAACATGCGGTGTATAGTGCATCGCCAGAACGATACCGGTGATGATTTGCAACGCCAGACAGAACGTCAGAACGATGCCCCAGATCCACATCCAGTTCAGGTTCTTTGGGGTCGGGATCATCAATGTGTCATACAGCAGCCCAACAACCGGCAGGCGGCTGTGCAGCCACTTTTCACCGTTTGATTTTGGCTCGTAATGGTCGTGAGGAATTCCAGCCATTCTAGTTCTCCCTTAACCCAGTTTGATCGTGGTTTCGTCCACGAATTCTGCAATTGGCACCGGCAGGTTGCGCGGTGCTGGACCTTTGCGGATGCGACCCGCAGTATCATAGTGCGAGCCGTGGCATGGGCAGAACCAGCCGCCGAAATCACCCGCGTCACCCAAAGGCACACAGCCAAGGTGCGTACACACGCCCATCATGACCAGCCATTCTTCGTTGCCAACCATTGCGCGGTTTTCATCGGTTGCAGGTGAATCAGCCGCGATATTCGCGTTTTCGGCACCTTGGTCAGGCAGCTCAGACATTTCAACGTCGCGCGCCTTGGCGATCTCGTCGTCGGTACGACGGCGGATAAACACAGGTTTACCCAACCATTTGACCGTCAATTGGGTGCCCGGCTCAACCGCGGAAACATCAACACGGATAGAGGACAACGCCTTAACATCGGCGGATGGGTTCATTTGATTGACCAAAGGCCAGACTGCCGCACCTACTGCAACTGCACCTGTACCTGCCGTAGCGTAGTAGAGGAAATCCCTCCGGGTGCCTGCGTGATCTTCTGCTTGGGACACGGGTTAACTCCAAATCGAGGGCCAAAAGGCCATTAATCCAAGGGGCGGCGAAAACACGCCTCCCGTAGTTCTGTTGTTTACTAGCCTCAAGGACTGCGCACGTCCAGATGCCTTTGATGCGCAAACCGCCGCAGCTAGGGTTTCAATGGGCCTAAAACCCTGAAATTTTACTAATTTAAGCAGCAGGCGGCACTGTTGCCTGCATTGACGGGCGCGAATCAAAGTTTTTCGCCCAGCCTGCCAGCGCGTCATTCCCCTTGCGCCAATTCCGCGCGTCGTGGCGGAAATCAAGATAGGCAAGCGCACAGCCCACGGCGATTTGCCCCATATCCAGCGGACCGGACAAATGGCTCACCCAGCGGCTGTTCAGCACGGCAACGGCACGTTCGATCTTGCCCCATTGTCCTTCGACCCATTCCGGCATCTGTTTGTCGTCGGGCCGCATCCGCCCCTCGTAAACCATCAGCAATGCGGCATCCAATATTCCGTCCGCCGTCGCCTCAAGCGTCAGTGTATCCCAGCGGCGCGGGGCCGACGGGTACAGCTTGCCGCCAGCGCGATCATCCAGATAGGCACAAATCACCCGGCTGTCATACAATGTCGGCCCTTCATTACGCTCAAGTGCCGGAACTTTGGTCAGCGGATTTTTCGACAGCAACGCCGCGTCAGGTGACAAAGGCGTGGTATGCATTGTCTCAAGCGTCACATCATCGATCTGACCGGTTTCGTGCAGCAACACCATGACTTTGCGAACATAGGGCGAGGTCGGGGAATAATAGAGCTTCATCGTCGTCTCCTCCAAGAGTTGCGCCAATATCGCTGCCAACGCGGCGCGGTGCAATCACTTGTTATTCAACTTATTCAACCGCCCGTGGCCGCGCGCATCATCTGGGCGATGATATCCACCTCGGCCCCGAAACCATGCGCACCCAAACTATCAGCCGCCGCAAAGCGCACCGCGTCCGGTTTGTTCTGGCTCAGCTTCCATGTCCCATCGACGCCCGTGATGGTCATCCGGCAGGGCACGATCATCCGCATCAGCTTGTGCATCGTCTCGTCTTGCATCTTGTCGGTGGTCCAAGGCGGTTTGGGCAGCAGCCTGTCTTCGTAAAACGCTGATTGACGGTTCAGCAGATCAAGCAGTTCGTCGGCTGGGCGCAGCTCCAACACGCCGGTCAAATGCACAGCGACATAATTCCAGGTCGGGACCTGATCCTCGACCCCGTACCAATCTGGCGAGACATAGCTATCACCACCAACCACGGCCAATTTCACGGTAACCGGCTCAGACAGCGCCCGCGCGATAGGGTTCGACCGCACCAAATGAAGGTCGGCAATATCGCCCGCATCGTTCAACAAGAACGGCACATGTGACATCAACGGCCCCTCCGCCCCGTTCGCTGCAAGCACGCCAAACCCACGTTCCCGGGCAAAGGCAATGTTCTTGGCTGTATCAGCATCATGATAGATCGGGTTCGGGTGCATGGGGCTATGACTTTCCTACAAGTTCACTTTTGGTATTGCAGAC
The DNA here is from genome assembly GCF_964021855.1 of uncultured Sulfitobacter sp. Taxonomy (NCBI): domain Bacteria; kingdom Pseudomonadati; phylum Pseudomonadota; class Alphaproteobacteria; order Rhodobacterales; family Roseobacteraceae; genus Sulfitobacter; species uncultured Sulfitobacter sp. The sequence goes on along the minus strand of NZ_CAXHZD010000001.1, from coordinate 639,727 downwards.
CCGCGCGCAGCTTGGCAACTTGCACATATTCTCAGGGCGGGGTGCAATTCCCCACCGGCGGTATGTGGCCTTGCGCCACGAGCCCGCGAGCGCGACTGCCCCGCAAGGGTCGGTTGGTCAGCAGATCTGGTGAGATGCCAGAGCCGACGGTCATAGTCCGGATGGAAGAGAATGCGTTTGCGCCGACCCAATTCTGGGCCGTCCGTAATCGTGATCGCCTTGGGTGACTTGTGTCGCTGACGTTAAAAAGGAGATCACTATGACACACACCCGCTACGCCTTTATCAAAGCCCGCTGGCATGCCGATATCGTGGATCGTGCCTATGACGGGTTTTCCGAAACCATCCCCGCGTCCCAAATCGACGTGGTCGATGTGCCCGGTGCGTTTGAAATGCCCTTGATGGCGCAGACGCTTGCCAAGTCCGGCAAATACGACGCCATTATCTGCGCGGCTTTTGTCGTCGACGGCGGCATTTACCGCCACGATTTTGTGGCGTCGGCCGTTGTCGATGGATTGATGCGCGTGGGGCTGGATACTGGGGTGCCGATTCTATCCGTGTCCCTGACGCCCCATCATTATCAGGAAACCGACCACCACAACGCAATCTACCGCGCGCATTTTGTGGAAAAAGGCCGCGAGGCCGCATCGGCTGCCCTTGGGGTTGTTGCCGCGCGCCAGTTGCTAGACGCCTAAACCCGCGCGGGCCTGCGCGTCAGGCCCGCTGCGCCGCAATGCTGGCAATACCCAACACATCCAGCACCTTGGCTTCGATCTGTTCGGCATTCATGCCAGCGACCGCATACATATCGGCCGGGCTGGCCTGATCGATAAAGATGTCAGGCAAAACCATCGACCGATATTTAAGCCCTTCGTCAAACACGCCCTCATCGCTCAGCAATTGCGCGACGTGACTGCCAAAGCCACCCACAGCGCCCTCTTCAATCGTAATCAGTGCCTCGTGATCGGCGGCAAGTGTCAGGATCATGTCCCGGTCCAGCGGCTTGGCAAATCGTGCGTCTGCAATCGTCGGCGTGATTCCCTTAGCCCGCAGTGCTTCGGCGGCCTTTTCGACCTCTGCCAATCGCGTCCCGAATGACAGCAGCGCCACGCGCTTTCCCTCTGCGATGATCCGCCCCTTGCCGATGTCCAGCGGCACACCGCGTTCCGGCATATCAACGCCGTTGCCCTCGCCGCGTGGGAAACGGAAAGCAATCGGCCCGTCATCATGCGCCGCGGCGGTGGCGACCATATGCACCAGCTCGGCCTCGTCCGCGGCGGCCATCACGACCATACCCGGCAAATTGGCCAAAAACGCCACATCAAACGCGCCCGCATGGGTCGCCCCATCGGCCCCGACCAACCCTGCGCGATCAATCGCAAAGCGCACCGGCAAACGCTGGATAGCTACATCATGCACAACCTGATCATAGCCGCGCTGCAAAAACGTCGAATACATTGTGCAGAACGGCTTCATCCCGCCTGCCGCCAAAGCGGCGGAAAACGTCACCCCGTGTTGTTCGGCAATGCCCACGTCAAAGCAGCGGCTGGGATAACGTTCCGCAAACAGGTTCAGCCCGGTGCCATCCGGCATCGCCGCCGTGACCGCGCAAATTTTGTCGTCCTTTGCCGCCTCGGCAATCAGGCTATCGGCAAACACACGTGTATAGCTTGGCGCATTTGACGGCGCTTTCTTCTGCTCGCCGGTCAGCACGTTAAACTTCGCCGTGGCGTGCCCCTTGTCGCGGGCCGCCTCAGCCGGGCCATAGCCCTTGCCCTTTTTCGTGATCACGTGGATCAGCGTCGGCCCCGTCGCCCGCGCCTTGACCGTGCGCAACACAGGCAACAACTGGTTCAGATCATGCCCGTCAATCGGCCCTAGGTACGAGAACCCTAACTGTTCGAACAATGTCCCACCAACGGCCATGCCCTTCAGGATATCCTTGGCGCGCTTTGCCCCCTCGCGGAACGGGCCGGGCAGCAGACTAACCGCCCCCTTGGCCGCCGCTTTGAAATCCTGAAACGGTTCTTCCGCGTACAAACGACTTAGATAAGACGACATCGCGCCGACAGGCGGGGCAATCGACATCTCGTTATCGTTCAAAATCACGATCATCCGCTTTTTCAGATGGCCCGCGTTGTTCATCGCCTCATAAGCCATACCGGCAGACATCGACCCGTCACCGATCACCGCAATCGCATCGCCCAGCCCCTCGGGGACAACACCACCCAGATCACGCGCAACGGCAAAGCCCAAAGCAGCAGAAATCGACGTCGAACTATGGGCCGCGCCAAAGGGATCATAGGGGGATTCGCTGCGCTTGGTGAAACCGCTCAGCCCGTCTTTCATCCGCAAGGTGCGGATACGATCACGCCGCTCCGTCAGGATCTTATGCGGATAGCATTGGTGGCCAACATCCCAAATCAGCTTGTCACGGGGGGTGTCAAAAACGGCATGCAAGGCGACCGTCAGTTCAACAACGCCCAAGCCAGCACCCAAATGCCCGCCGGTTTCGGACACAGTCGAAATCGTCTCGGCACGCAGCTCATCCGACAGCTTGATCAGCTCGGGATCGGAAAACTGTTTCAGATCCGCAGGGCGTGCCACACGGTCCAGCAATGGTGTCTTGGGTCTTTCAGTCATCTCGGCCCCTCCGAAGGGTCAGCTTTTGCGCGCAATAACGAAGCGTGCCGCGTCTCGCAAGGTTTCCGCGTCGTCGCCATAAGGGGCCAAAGCGTCACAAGCAGAATTCACCAACGCGCGGGCCCGCTCTTTCGCCGGCTCTAACCCCAGCAGCGATACGAATGTCGCCTTACCGGCACCTGCATCTTTTCCGACAGCTTTGCCAACAGTTTCGGCATCGCCCTCGATATCCAAGATGTCGTCGGCAATCTGAAAGGCAAGGCCAAGGTCGCGGGCATAGCGCCGCAACGGGCCAGCATCGGCACCTGCCATCACCGGGCCGGTGGTTGCGGCCCATTCAATCAACGCGCCGGTTTTGCCCGCTTGCAAAACGCTGATCTGCTCCAACGTCAAGGGTTGGCTGGCGGTCTCGGCCGCGATGTCCATCGCCTGCCCCCCGACCATACCGCGCACGCCGGCTGCACGGGCCAACCCCGCAATCAACGCCACACGCGCGGCATCAGGGCATCCGGCATTTGCAATCAGCTCAAACGCCAAGGTTTGCAAAGCATCCCCGGCCAAAATGGCCGTCGCTTCATCCCATTGCACATGGACCGTCGGCTGCCCGCGGCGCAGATTATCATCATCCATCGACGGCAAATCATCATGTATCAACGAATAGGCATGCAGCGCCTCGATCGCACCGGCACAAGGGGCCGCCTGCGCGTCCAGAATGCCGTGCAGCCGCGCGCTCTCGATCACGAAAAAGGCGCGCAATCCTTTGCCACCGGTCACGGCATATCGCATCGCCTCGGCGACCGTACCATCGACACCGCCCAGCCCATGCAAAATCTGCCCGGTCGCCAAATCGGCCGCATGGCTCAGCGCCTGATCAAACGGCCTGCGCGTCAGCTCTGCGTCCAAATGAACGTCAAACCCCGCCAACAGCCGTCACCCCTGTCGGATTGCCATCCCCGTCCAAGGTAATCTGGGCAACTTTTTCTTCTGCTTCTTTCAACTTGGTTTCACAGCGTTTCTTCAACGCGGCACCACGTTCGTACAGCGCAATGCTTTCATCCAACGCGACATCGCCCCGTTCCAGCTGGCCCAATACTTTTTCAAGCTCGGCCATTGCCGCTTCAAAGCTCATTTCGTCTACCGCAGTTTCAGTCATATCTGCCAACCTTCATACTTAAATCTTTCCCAACCATAGCTCGCATGGCGCGCGCCTTCCAGTCGCCGATCACAACTTCTCTGGCTCAAAAATATCTCACGGGGGTTTGGGGGTGTGAAACCCCCATAGGGCAGCAGCTGAATTAATCCGGGGCCAGCATATAACCCGCACCGCGCACGGTCTGCAGATAGCGCGGTTGCTTTGGATTATCCTCGATCTTGCGCCGCAGCCGGGTGATCTGCACATCAACAGCGCGTTCCTGCGCCTGCCCGCGATCACGGCCCAATTCTTCAACCAGCTTTGACCGGCTCAGTGCCGCGCCGGGTTGCGCGGCAAAAATGCGCATCAGTTGGATCTCGGTTGCCGTCAGCCGCACCAGATCATCGCCCTGCCACAGCTCTCCGCGTTCTATGTCATAGCGGATTGGCCCCATCGACAGTACCTTTGGCGCGCTGTCTGACACGCTGGTATCGGGCATGCGGCGCAAAATCGCGTTGATGCGCAGCAGCAATTCCTTTGGCTCGAACGGCTTTGCCAGATAGTCATCTGCACCGGCCTCAAGCCCCTCGATCCGGTTGTCGGTCTCGCCTTTGGCCGTCAGCAGTAAAATCGGCGTCGCCATTGTTTCACGCAAACTGCGGGTCAGGCTAAGCCCGTCTTCGCCGGGCATCATCACGTCCAGCACGATCAAATCGAAATCAAGACCGGCCAGAATCCGCCGTGCATGTGCTGCGTCGCGTGCAGCGGTCACCAAAAACCCGTGCCGCATCAGAAATTTCTGCAACAACGTCCGAATACGTTCGTCATCGTCCACGATCAGCAGATGCGCATCCATGCTGCTCATCCGCTATTCTCTTTCAGGCGCAGGTAGCTGTGGCGCATTTCCGGGTCCATCATCGTTTCCAGCACAGTTCTAAAACCGGCGACGGCCTCTGGCCCCGCGTCGCGAAAGGCGCTGCGCATTCGCACGCGCTGCGCGTCCGATAATGTCTGCTCAAGCACGCGGCCTGCTTCGGTCAAGTACAAATGCCGCTCCCGCTTGTCTGATTTTCCCACCTGGCTTTCCACCAGACCATCGGCAATCAACGTGCGCAACACACGATTCAGGGACTGTTTTGTAACACCCAGCAGCCCCAACAAATTATTCACCGTTGTGCCCGGTGCCCGGTTGATAAAGTGGATCGCGCGGTGATGGGCGCGGCCATAGGCCATATCCACCAGAATTCGGTCAGGATCTGCTGTAAATCCGCGATAGGCAAAAAACATGGCCTCGATCGCCTGCCGCAGCTGTTCATCCGTTAAAAACAACAGGTTTTCACCGGAGTGAGAAGATGTGCCGCGTCCGTCTGCCATTCTTGTCTCCTGCAACTTCACATCAGAGTTTACGTCAGCCTTGTTGACTTTCCAAGTGTCAAAGGCTAACGAATCTCAGGTTTTGCGTAACAAAATGTCCATTTCAGGCGCATCTTACGCAACATTCGTAAATTATGATGACGGATCAAGGAAGGATTCACCATGGACGGTGCATATGATGATCGCGACGGCAAGATCTGGATGGATGGCAAGATGATCGATTGGCGTGATGCCAATGTCCATATTCTGACCCATGCCATGCACTATGCCTCGTCTGTATTCGAAGGTGAGCGGTGCTATAACGGCAAGATTTTCAAAGGCCGCGAACATTCGGAACGTCTGCGCAAATCCGCCGAGTATCTGGATTTCGAAATCCCCTATACCGTCGATGAAATCGAAGCTGCCAAATACGAAATGCTGCAGGCAAATGGCTGGACAGATGCTTATGTGCGCGCAGTGGCGTGGCGTGGTGCTGGCCCTGACATGGGCGTCTCTGCCGCGCGCAACCCCGTGCGTCTGGCAATCGCCGGCTGGGAATGGGGCAACTACTATGGCGACGCCAAGATGAAGGGCGCCAAGCTCGACATCTCCAAATGGAAGCGCCCCTCGCCCGAGACGATCCCCGTGCATGCCAAGGCCGCCGGTCTTTATATGATTTGCACCACATCCAAACACGCGGCCGAGGCCAAGGGATGCTCTGACGCGTTGTTCATGGATTACCGCGGCTATGTGGCCGAAGCGACAGGCGCGAACATCTTTTTCGTCAAAGACGGCGAAGTGCATACACCGCTGGCCGACTGTTTCCTGAACGGTCTGACACGTCAGACTGTAATCGGGATGCTCAAGGAAAAGGGTCTGATCGTTCACGAGCGCCGCATCATGCCGGAAGAGCTTGAAGGTTTTGAACAGTGCTGGCTGACCGGCACCGCCGCCGAGGTTACACCCGTCGGCCAGATCGCGGATTACACCTTCGAGGTCGGTGCCCTGACCCGCGACATCTCGGAAGCCTACGAACGCCTCGTCCGGATGTAGGGTGGGTGCCAACCCACCTTAACCGAACAAAACGGCGCGGTTCATCCCCGCGCCGTTTTCCGTTCCGATAGCGGCTTAATACAATGCGACAGGGTTAATCATCGCCTGCACCGTGCCTTTGATCAGCGGCTGACCCAGAACGAACATGAATTCCTTCACTCCGTCGCGCACCAATGGGCCGGTGTTCATCGTCTCAAGAATATAGATACCGTTGTCTTTCAACAGCGTGACGTGGCCATAGAAAATCTTGTCACCCTCTTTTGCTGGGATAGCCTCAAGCCCCCATGTATCCGCACCCACAGCCATCGGGTTCATCGACGCCATGTAAACCGCACCTTCGTTGTTCAAACCCGGCTCTGACGATCCCCATGCGGCAGGGTTGCTTTCCAACATGCCGTCGGTCCATCCGGTGTGGAACATGACAATATCGCCTTCATTCACCGTAATCTCTTGGGCATCCATCGCGGCCTTAATCTCGGCCTCTCCGAAATGCTCACCAGCGGCCAACACGTCTTTGCCGAAATGTTTGGCCATATCGACAATCACCGCGCGAGCAACAAGCGGCGGCACGGCGTGGGTCCCTAGTTTGGTCAGCCCGCCAATCGCTGAAATCTCTTTCTCGTCCAGACAGTTGTAGTATTGGCCGTTTTCGCCCAAATGGCCCAAACCATCCAGCTGCGATCCGATGCCGATCCATGTCTGGATGATGTCGTCGTTATAATTCCCCTCGTACCCAAAGGCAGACAGTTTCTGCCCGCCTTGCTGGTTTGGCTGTACGATCTGCAGGTTCAGCGACCGCGGTGGAAAGGCAGGCGTATCAGGACCGATCACGATACCAAGCGGCATGGATTTACCGCGTTTGATCAGTTTTGACGCCTCCAACGTCCGCTCGGTGCTGATCAGGTTGGCCGATCCGATCTGATCATCCGCGCCCCATTTCGAAGGCACACAATCCTGCGCCAAGGCGCTGCTGGCCGCAAAGCCACAGGCGATTGTCGCAACAATAATTGATTTCAATGTCATGGTACTTCTCCTCCCAGAAAATAAATGCGGCCCCTTCTTTGAGAGGTGATTCCGCATGTCCAGAGGATCAGGCTAACATGATTTCCACCCAAGCGCGCATGACGCAACGTCGGACACCCTAACTAGGTGTGCCTTGCGGGGGGCTGCTGGCCTTGGCTTTTGACCGGTCCAGCCCCAGTTGCCGTTCCCGCCAAATGATCAGCACGCCGCCGGTCATCACCAATCCGGCACCGATCAAAATGGCAGGTGTCGGTACTTCGCTAAAGACCAGCCACCCGATGAGGGTCGCAAAAATCATCGACGCGTAATCGAACGGGGCCAGCATCGAAACAGGCCCGAACCTGAAGGAGGACGTGATCATAATTTGCGAAATCCCGCCAATCAGCCCGGCGACAACCAACAAGGCGCTTACCCCAAACCCTGGCATGACCCATACAAAAGGCGACCAATTCAGGATCAATCCCAAAGGCAGCGTAAGGAAGGAAAGCACAGTCGCCGTCAGAGAAAAGAAAAACACGATCGCTGCGGTGCTATCGGTTTGCACCAACCGGCGTACGTGAATTTGCACCATGGCCCGCATGATCGACGCGCCAAGAACCATAATCGCGCCCATCGTCGCCATCTGCGACACCGCATCGCCCCCAATCGTAAAGCGCGGATAGAGCACGATCAAAACCCCCACCAAACCAACGGCAACCGCAGACAGGCGGAACAGGCGCACCCGTTCGCCCAGAAAAATCGCGGCAAAAACAACGGTGAACAACGGCGTCGCATAGCCGATTGCCGTGACTTCGGGCAACGGCAACAAGCTCAGCCCGCCAAAGGTCAGCCCCATGGCCGTGGTGCCAAACACCCCGCGCCAGACATGCCCCATCAGATTTGACGGCTCTAACCCGTGGCGCAGATCGCCGCGCTGCCAGAGCCACAAAATAATTACCGGAAAAGCAAAGAACGACCGGAAGAACACAGCCTGCGCGGCCGGGACCGTATCGGTCGCGGTCTTGATGATGGCCGCCATGGCCGTGAATAAAAAGACCGCCCCCAGTTTGAGGGCAATGGCCCGTCCCGGGCGGTGTTCAGTCATTGTTGCTGCCATACCGGATGCTTGCGCCCCTGCGGATCAAAGTTCAAGAGCCCGCGCGCGGCCTACCGAAAAATTTGAACTTTTCGGCCAGCTTAGCCGATGATGCCCTGATTTTCGCCAACCTGCCCCCGGTGCAGCAGCATATGGTCCAGCAAGACGCAGGCCATCATCGCCTCGCCCACCGGCACCGCACGGATACCAACGCAAGGATCATGGCGGCCCTTTGTGATAATCTCGGTATCCTCGCCGGATTTCGTGATTGTCTTGCGTGTGGTCAGGATGCTTGACGTCGGTTTGACCGCGAAACGCAGCACAATATCCTGCCCTGTGCTGATCCCGCCCAAGATACCGCCCGCGTGGTTTGACGAATACACAGGGCCGTCAGGGCCCATGCTGATCTCGTCAGCGTTCAATTCGCCCGTTAGCATCGCGGCAGACATGCCTTCGCCGATTTCCACACCTTTGACGGCGTTAATGCTCATCATCGCGGCTGCCAGATCGGTATCAAGCTTGCCGTAAACCGGTGCGCCAAGGCCAGCAGGGACATTGCGCGCTGTAATTTCGATAACCGCGCCGACCGACGATCCGGACTTGCGCAAACCATCCAGATAATCAGCCCAATCCGCCGCCGCTTTGGCATCCGGCACCCAAAACGGGTTCTCTTCAATCTGGTCCCAATCAAACGCATCTCGGTCAATCTTGTGGGCACCCATCTGCACCATATAGCCGGTGATTTGCAGATTTGGAGCAATCGCCTTGATCGCCTCACGGGCCAATCCGCCTGCGGCCACACGCGACGCCGTTTCCCGCGCAGACGACCGGCCACCCCCGCGGTAATCGCGAATGCCGTATTTCTGGAAATAGGTGATGTCGGCATGGCCGGGGCGGAACTTGTCCTTGATATCACCATAGTCTTTGGACCGCTGATCGGTGTTTTCAATCATCAACTGGATTGGCGTGCCGGTTGTCACCCCTTCGAACACGCCCGATAGGATGCGCACCTCGTCGGCCTCGCGCCGCTGGGTGGTGTATTTGTTCTGGCCGGGCTTACGCTTGTCCATCCAGTGCTGGATCATCTCTTCGGTAATCGTCACGCCAGGCGGGCAGCCATCAACGGTCGCACCCAAGGCAGGGCCGTGGCTTTCACCCCAAGTGGTGACGCGGAAAAGATGGCCAAAGCTGTTGATCGACATATTGGATGCTCCTTTGCCCTCCGCATTAACGGGGGTGGCGGCATGCCTCAAGGGGTTTTGGCTTGCCAAGGGCGCACAAGCCTCCTACGTCTTTGAATACCTCGGGGGGCACTGTTGTGCTGAGATTGCGAAAGCTGACCCGTAGAACCTGAACCGGTTAACACCGGCGGAGGGAAGGTCTGGACATCACTCCAACGCTTTCTGACGCCGCATTTTGGAGGATGCCATGAAGTATCTTACACTTGCTGCCACAACTTTTCTTGCCACATCGACCTATGCCGACACGCCCGAATTGGTGGTCTATACCTACGACAGTTTCGTTGCCGAATGGGGCCCCGGCCCGGTGATCGAAAAGGCGTTCGAAGAAACCTGCGCCTGCGATCTGAAATTCGTTGGCATGGGGGATGGCCCCGCATTGCTGGCCCGTCTCAAGCTTGAGGGGACGCGATCTGACGCGGATATTGTGCTGGGGCTGGATACCAGCCTGATCGCGGCGGCCAAGAAAACCGGCCTGTTTGCACCGACTGACATCAGCGCCGACTATGACCTGCCAATCGCGTGGAACGACGAAAGCTTTATCCCGTATGATTGGGGCTATTTCGCCTTTGTTCACAACACCGATATGACACCCCCCAAGAATTTTCGTGAGCTGGGCGAAAGTGATGTCAAAATCATCATCCAAGACCCACGGTCATCCACCCCCGGCTTGGGCCTGCTGATGTGGGTCAAAGAGGCATATGGCAATGAGGCACCAGCAATATGGGACGGGTTGGCCGACAATATCGTCACCGTGACCAAAGGCTGGTCCGAAGCATACGGCCTGTTCCTTGAGGGCGAGGCCGATATGGTGCTAAGCTATACCACATCGCCCGCCTACCACATCATCGCCGAAGAAGATGGAACCAAGGTCGCGGCCCCCTTTGACGAAGGTCATTACATGCAGGTCGAAGTTGTCGGCAAACTGGCGAACAGTGATCAAAGCGATCTGGCCGACGCGTTCATGGAATTCATGGTGTCGGATGCGGCACAATCTGTGCTGCCAACAACGAACTGGATGTATCCTGCGGTTATGCCAGAAGGCGGCTTGCCTGCCGCATTTGACCAAACCATCGAACCCGGAAAGGCGCTTTTGATTCCGAACGAAGCCGTCCCTGCACTCCGAAAAGAAGCGCTGGCTGAATGGCTCTCCGCCCTTTCGCAGTAAGTACGAAAACCGGGATCAGCGCGGCCGCTTTGGTGGCCCTGCTGATCCTTGCCGCAGTTTGGGCCGTTTTAACGCGCGCAGAATACGGCAGCGGCCTGGGCCCCGCTGAATGGTCTGCAATCCATTTTACCGTCGTCCAAGCCGCGCTGTCCGCCGGTATCTCAACCGTGCTGGCCGTTCCTGTTGCCCGCGCTTTGGCCCGCAGGCAGTTCGTCGGGCGCGGCCTGTTGGTGACCTTGCTGGGTGCGCCGTTCATCCTGCCCGTTATTGTCGCGGTTCTGGGCCTGCTGACCGTCTTTGGGCGGGCGGGTTGGCTCAACATGGCGCTTGCCGGTTTGAACCTGCCCACGATATCGATTTACGGGCTGCACGGGGTTGTTCTGGCGCATGTGTTTTTCAATCTCCCGCTTGCGACGCGCCTTTTGTTGCAAGCGTGGCAAACGCTTCCTGCTGAACGGTTTCGATTGGCGGGACAGCTTGATCTAACGCCGCGCGCCGTTTTCCAAACAATCGAATTGCCTATGCTAAGGCAGATTTTACCCGGAACGGCGGCACTTATCTTTGTCATTTGCCTGACCAGCTTTGCCGTCGCACTGACCCTTGGCGGTGGCCCGCGCGCCACGACCATCGAACTGGCAATCTATCAGGCGTTCCGGTTTGATTTCGACCTAAGCCGCGCCGCCTTACTCTCCTTGGTACAGCTTGTTTTGGCTGGCAGCGCCGCATTTTTTGCGTTGTGGATCATCCCAAACGTCAGCATTGGCGGCGGCCAAGACCGTCTGCGCCGACGCTGGGACGCACGGGGCGGGGTCCAACGACTGCTAGACGGCATCGTCATCACCATCGGCGCGCTGTTTTTGCTGCTGCCCTTTGGTGCCATCATCGCGCAAGGGCTGGCCGGGTTGTTGGTAACACCGGCAATCGTCTGGCAATCGGCCGTGACCTCCATCGGCGTTGCCCTGTGCAGTGTGGCCGTATTGCTGTTGCTGGCATTGCCCATGGCGGGCTGGATCGCCACCGCGAAACGCGGCAGCGTCGAGGCCATCGGCCTGTTCGGCATCGCGGCGTCCCCCCTGATGATCGGCACCGGATGGTTTATTCTGATCCACCCGGTCGCGAATCCTGTGTTATTTGCGCTGCCCGTGACGGCCTTGGTAAACGCATTGATGGCCCTGCCCTTTGCGCTGCGCATCCTTGTGCCACCCTTGCGTGACACCGTGCAGGTTTATGGGCGTCTGTCCCAAGCGTTGTCCCTGCAATGCTGGCCGTTTTGGCGTTGGGTCGTTTTCCCGCGATTGCGCCCGCAGATCGGTTTTGCGATGGGGCTGACCGGGGCGCTTTCCATGGGGGATCTTGGTGTGATCGCCCTATTCGCAGATCAAGACCACACCACATTGCCATTGCAAATGTACCGTCTTATGGGCAGCTACCAGATGGAGGCCGCAGCCGGGGCCGCGCTTATTCTTTTGGCGCTATCGCTGGGCATTTTTTGGATTTTCGACAAGGCAGGACGCGCCCATGCTCAAGCTTGAACAGGTGCTTATCACCCAAGGCAGTTTTTCACTGCGGGCCGATATGTCGATTGAACCGCAAAAGAAATATGCGGTTATTGGCCCCTCCGGTGCTGGTAAATCAACGCTGCTGGGCGCGCTGTGCGGGTTTGCCCCCATAACCGAGGGCCGATTGATGTGGCAAGGGCGCGACATCACCAATGATGCGCCCGGTGCCAGGCCAATGACGATGCTATTTCAGGACAACAATCTGTTTCCACACCTCAGCATTTTGCAGAATGTCGGGCTTGGCCTGCGCCGCGACATGCGGCTGACCGCCAGCGACAAGGCAGATGTAGAACGCGCCCTGTCACGGGTCGGACTGGCAGAGATGGCTGATAGAAAACCCGGCTCGCTGTCCGGCGGGCAGCAAAGCCGCGCCGCGCTTGCGCGCGTCTTGGTTCAGGCGCGGCCGCTCGTCCTGCTTGATGAACCATTTGCAGCACTTGGCCCCGCGTTGCGAAACGAGATGCTGGATTTGGTGCAACAGCTGGTTACAGAGACGCACGCGTCGCTGATTATGGTCACCCACGACCCGAAAGACGTGGCACGCATAGCGGATGAGGTGATATTTGTTGCGGGCGGCATCGCCCATGCCCCGCAACCCGCCAAGGCGTTGATGGATAACCCACCGGCCGAGCTGCGCAGCTATCTGGGGTAGTCAGAAAATCACCAGATAGAATGCCAGCGCAACGCCAAGCATCGCAAGATAGCCCAACAGCACATATAGCCCGTCTCGTGTGAAAAGCCCAAAGGCGAACAGTGCCACAGTGGCCCCACCCGTTGACGATGCAAAAGGTACGAATTCCAGAAACGGCCACCCGATGGGCAGGATCGTGCACATCAGCAACGTGAGTACGCGCATTGGCCCGGTAGTCATAAACTGCAACCGCTTGCCTGAATGCCGGTCAAAGAACGACGATGGCTTGCGCAGCCACCGCACGACGCTGTGCAGATGGGATGATTTCATCTGTTTGTTCAGCAGGAATTCCGGCAACCACAGCCGCTTGCGGCCCCAAAGCGCCTGCGCTGACAGGATAAATACCAAGATCGCCATAAAGGTCGACATCCCGATCACACCGGACAGGGGCGACACCAGCAACACCGACGCCAATAAAATGAACGGCGTGATCGACCGGTCGCCGAACTCGTCCAGCACGTCGCGCAATGTGACGTTTTCTTGCTCGGCGGCACTTTGCATCCCGTCCAGCAGGTCGTTCAAACTGTTGTTGGTCGCAGTCAGCATCAGACCCTCTAGATCAGCCTTCCAAGGCAAGCATCGCATTCAACCCTTCATGATATGTCGGGTATCTTGGCGTCCAACCCAACGCCTGCTTGATCAGGTCGTTCCGAACCTTTTTGCTTTCGGCATAAAAACTGCGCGCCATCGGGGTCATTTCAGCGTCTTCAATCGCAACGGCAGGCGGGATCGGGACCCCCAGCAACTTGGCCGCATAGGCGATCACATCTTGGGGTGGGGCCGGATCATCGTCGCATAGATTATAGATCGCACCGGGGTCCGGGCTGTGCAGCGATAGCTCCAACGCTTGGGCAATGTCATCCACATGGATGCGTGAAAACACCTGACCATCCTTGATGATGCGCCGTGCCGTCCCCGCGCGCACCTTGGCAAAGGGGCCACGACCGGGACCATAAATGCCCGCCAGTCGGAAAATATGCAGCGGCAGATCAGGGATAGCCTGCCAACGCGCTTCGGCCTCCACCCGCGCCTGCCCTCGTTTGGTAGAGGGGCTGAGCGGCGTGGTTTCATCCACCCAATCCCCCCCGTGATCGCCGTAAACGCCCGTGGTCGACAGATAGCCGAGCCAGCGAAGATTTGGCGCAGCTAGGGCGATATCATCCTGCACCGCGTTCAAGACCGGATCGCCATCCGGCCCCGGCCCGGCTGACACAAGAATGTTGGGAAACCCCGCCACAAGCGCCGCCAGATCGGTGCCCGGCCAGACAACGGGTTCGACGCCAGTCGCGGCTATTTGATCCGCCTTATCGGCGCTGCGCGTGGTACCAACAATGCGCCACCCTTGCGGGACCAACCGTTCTGCCAAGGCCCGCGCGCTGTACCCGTGGCCAATCGATAAAAGTGTTTTTTCCATCACAACATCACATTTCCAGCGGCAGTTTTATCCGCTTTTCTTTACTGACCAAGGCGTTGATCTGCGCGATATGTTCGGGCAGGCATTTGGTCGTAAAATCATAATTTTTAACCACATGCTGGCGTGCTGCTAACCCTAGGTAGTTGTATTTGGTGGGGTTGGCCAAGACATCAATCACCTGATCCGCCAGCGCTTGGGGCTTCAAAAAGTCACACAGCAAACCGGTTTCGCCATGGGTGATCGCCTCGCGCACGGGTGCCACATCGGACGCGACAATCGTCGCCTCCATCGACATGGCTTCAAGCAGCGACCAAGACAGCACAAAGGGCATCGTCAGATAGATGTGGCAGCGGCTGATTTGGACGACCTTCTGGTATTCAGCATACGGCAGCTTGCCCAGGAAATGCACGCGGCTCCAATCGATGTCTTTGCCAACCTCAGCCTCCATCTCGGCGCGCAGCCCGCCGGGGTGTTTGCTTTTGCCGCCATAGGACGTGTCATTGCCGCCCAGCACCAAGACCCGCGCATTGGGGCGTTCTTTTAGGATTTTGGGCAAGGCGCGCATGAACACATGAAACCCGCGCGTCCGCTCAAGGTTGCGAGCGATATAGGTCACGATCTCGTCGTCGCGGGTTAATTCATGATCCAAGCGGCCCAGCTTTAGCGTCACCTTGGGGTTCGATTTCAGCTGGTCCGTGCGAATGCCATCATGGCAAACGTATAGCTTCTCGTGAAAGCTTTGGGGGAAACGGTCACGCTGCCAATAGGTCGGGCTAAGCCCCAGATCGACCGTTTCGATATTCGCAAGCGGCACGGCATTGCGCGCCCGCAGCAAAAACGCGGTATCTTCGGACACCGGGTCTTCGGGGTCGAACCCCACGGGACCACCCTTGTCACTGTAAAAGTATTCAAAGAAGCCGATGATGGGTACATCCGGCCAAACATCTTTAAAAAACGTCAGCTCGCCCCAGCCCACATGCCCGATCACGATGTCAGGTTTGAACCCTTCGGTTTTTTCAATCCGGCGCGCCGCGCGGGCAGCCCCCAAACCGTTTCCGGCGCATTCTTCCCAATTTTTGGACAGACCGTAAGCACCTTCAGCAGGCTTGTGGTGCGGTTTGTAGATACGCGTCGCCACCCCATCAAAGCTGGGCGGTTTTTGGCGCTGCGTCAGAAAGTAAATCTGGTGTTCACCCGTGTCCGCCAACCATTGCACCAGCTCGCGATACTGGCCGGGCATATTCTGGTGAACAAACATGATCTTCATAGGTTTCGCCCGAAAGTGACCGCTGCGATTTCAGATAGCCCAAGCCAGCCGCGCATTGCAAACACTGCCGTTACTTGCCCTTCCAAACGGGGTCGCGTTTCTCGGCAAAGGCGCGGGCCCCTTCCAGTTGATCCTCGGACGCATAAAGCCGATCTACCGTTTCCAACTGCCGCCCTGTGATGCGGTTCATCGCATCTTGAAATTTGGAATCCTCGGCATCGCGCACGATTTCCTTGATCGCGGCATAGACCAAGGGCGGGCCTGACGCCAAAAGCCGCGCCAGTTCCCATGCCCGATCCATCAACTGATCCGCTGGCACGATCTCATTCACAAGACCCCAGCCTTTCGCCTCTGCGGCGTCAAACCAACGGCCGGTCAACAACAGCTCCATTGCGATGTGATAGGGGATACGCTTGGGCAGCTTTACACTCGCGGCATCTGCCACGGTGCCCGACCGGATTTCAGGCAGCGCAAATGTCGCGTGATCCGCCGCCAATATCATATCCGCGCTCAGCGCCAGCTCTAGCCCGCCACCGCAGGCGATGCCGTTCACTGCCGCGATCACCGGCTTGTTCATGCCGCGCAACTCCTGCAACCCGCCAAAGCCGCCCACGCCATAGTCATCATCTACGGCATCGCCGCCAGCGGCGGCTTTCAAATCCCAACCGGGGCAGAAAAACTTGGGGCCCGCCCCCGTGATGATCGCCACGCGCAGGTCAGGGTTGTCGCGAAAATCGCGAAACGCCTCGCCCATCAATCGCGAGGTTTCGAGATCAATTGCATTCGCTTTGGGCCGGTCCAAAGTCACCAGCAACACGCTTCCGTCGGTTTCGGTTTTCACAACACTCATGACATGTTCCTTTTAGGTGCGGCGGATCAGGGCATCGACAGCAATTGCGCTGTCGGTGCCACAGAGCAGCGGGTTAACCTCAACCTCGCTGATCGCATCTTGATGCGCAATCACATAGGACTGAACCGACAGGATCGCCTTGGTAATCGCCCCAAGATCAGCGCCCGGTTTGCCCCGATACCCGTTCAACAACGGCGCAATACGCAAGCTTTGCAGCGCGTCTTGGATCTGCGCGGGCGTCACGGGTAACAGCATCGACACCGTATCTTGCCAAAGCTCCGTCAGCACACCGCCCGCCCCGATGGTTAACAAAAACCCATGAGCAGGGTCACGCGTTACGCCAACCAGCAGCTCCGCAACGGGCTTTTCCACCATCTCTTCTACCAGAAAGCTGTCGGTGGGCATGGCTTTGGCGCGTGCCTCGACTGCGTCAGGGGCAAGCCCGACGATCACGGCACCGGCCTCTGACTTATGGGCCAGCCCTTGACCTTTCAGCACAACCAAACCGCCGATTTTGATGGCAATCGCGCCAGCCTCAGCAGGGGTGTTTGCGACATGCCCTTTAGGCACCCGAAGCCCAAACTCGGCCAACATCTGTTTCGCCGCGCCCTCGGATGTCAACTGCGCGTCGCGGTCAGCACCGGGCTGTAAGGGCGGCACAGGGTCAGGCGGCATATCGAACGCCGCAGCCTCTGCCGCCGCGATTGCTTCGCTCAGACCGCAGATCGGGGTGACACCCCCGTCAATCAACCGCTCGATCACATCAAGCGGCATCAATTCCGGCAATGTCGCGACAACGGCAACGGGCCGTCCTGAACGGGCACAAATATTCAGTGCGGCTTGCGTGGCACATTCCCAATCCTCCGCATCCGTATGTGGATAATCAACAATCACCAATGTCAGACCGACATGTTTCGCTGCCATCGGCAACCACGCGGCTGTCATTTTCTCAACATCGCGCCAGATATAGGTGTTGTAGTCCAACGGGTTGGAAAGCGCGACCATCGGGCCAAGCGCATCGCGCAACGCCAGCTTTTGCGCATCGGTCAGGGCGGGAAATGACACCGCGCGACCATGCGCCGTGTCTGCTGCCAAACTCGCCTCTCCGCCCGAACAACTGATCGAAGATAGCGACGGCGCGTCGAGACGCCCGTTGATATGCAGAACCTTCAACGTCTCAACAAAACTGGGCAAGTCCCGCAACCTGGCGATCCCCAATCGACGCAACAGCGCGTCGGCACCCGCATCCCCACCGGCAAGGGAGGCCGTATGCGACACGGTTGCACGCTGGGCCTGCTCCGACACGCCCACCTTAAGCGCCACTAGGGGGATGTTTTTCGCTGCCGCCGCAATGGCCAGACTATGCCACGCAGAGGTATCCGAGAACCCCTCGATATGCAGACCAATCGCCGTGACCCGAGGGTCATCCAGCAAAGCCAGAGCAATCTCGGCCTGCTTGGTCTGGGCCATATTTCCGCAGGTCACCATATAGGCAACCGGCAAGCCGCGCTGCTGCATGGTCAAATTGATCGCGATGTTGGACGACTGCGTCAGAATCGCGACGCCGCTGGCGACGGGGGCGCAACCATGCTGATCCGGCCATAAAAGCGCGCCATCCAAAGCGTTGATAAACCCATAGCAGTTAGGGCCTAAAATTGGCATCGCACCTGCTGCCGCTACTAAACGGGCCTGTAGCGCAGTTGCAGTCTCATCCTCAGCGTCTGCCTCTGAAAATCCCGACGCGAAACACACCGCGCCACCCGCCCCCATGGCTGACAATTCGGCGACCACATCAACTGTCGTAAGCCGGTTCACCCCGATAAAAGCAGCGTCTGGAACCTCGGGTAATTCAGCCAGCGAAGCGACGGACCTAATACCCTCAATGCTCACCCCTTTTGGATGAACAATATAAAGCGCACCTTGAAACCCCATTCGTTGGGATTGCCGGATAACCTGCGCGCCCCACGCACCCCCGCCAATCAAAACAACCGATTTTGGCCGCAACAATCTATCAAGGTTGCGCCTCATATCCAGCTACGCACCCAAAGAGTTTTTATGCCTTCGGCGAGGATATTTAAGAGCCAGAGAATACGGGTCCGCCCCCTATCCAATATCGCAGATAGGGGGCTTCTCCGGCTGCGGTCATCGGCGTCCCCGCCTGTACCGCACAGATAAGCTATTCCGCTTATGCTGAATAAAGGCTTAAGCCCCGCATTCTCTGGCTCTAAAATATCCCGGGGGGAGGGGCGTAAGCCCAGGGGGGCTGGCCCCCCTTCCCGGCCGATGCCGCAAGGCAGCGGAACTTTAGGCTCCCAATGCACGCAGCATCTCGCGGCTGATAATATGGCGCTGGATTTCGCTGGTACCGTCCCAAATCCGTTCCACCCGCGCGTCGCGCCAAAAACGTTCAATCGGGTAGTCATCCATCAGCCCCATGCCCCCGTGTAGCTGCAAGGTTGCATCAGTCACGCGGGCCAGCATCTCGGAGGCATAAAGCTTGGCGCTGGCGATCTCTCGGTTCGCGGGCAGGTCTTTGTCCAAGCGATCCGCGGCGGCAAGTGTCAGCAGATCCGCCGCGTCAATCTCGGTGATCATGTCGGCGAGTTGAAAGCTCACGCCTTGAAATTTGCCGATCTTCTGGCCGAACTGTTCGCGGGTCGCAGCATAGTCCATGGCATAGTCGAACACCCGGCGCGCACGCCCAACCGACATTGTCGCGACCGTGATACGGGTTGCATAAAGCCATGTGTTCATCACGTCGAACCCGCTGTCCACTTCGCCCAGAACCTGCGCGTCCGGCAGGCGGCAATCGTCAAATTCCAGGATCATGTTTTTATAGCCACGGTGGCTGACTGATTTGTACCCGTCGCGGATGGTAAAGCCCGGCGTGCCACGATCGACCAGAAAGGCGGTGATCCGTTTTTTGGGGCCTTTGGGCGTCATATCTTCACCGGTCGCGATGAAGACGATGATAAAATCGGCGTGATCCGCGCCCGAGATAAAATGCTTGGTACCGTTCACCACCCAATCGCCGCCATCACGCCGCGCCATGCATTTCATGCCGCGCACATCTGATCCGGCACCGGGTTCGGTCATCGCCAGCGCATCCATCCGCTCGCCACGCACGGCGGGCATCAGATAGCGGTCGATCTGGTCGCCCTCGCAAGCCATCAGGATATTCTGCGGGCGTCCGAAAAAGTGGTTCAGCGCCATTGATCCGCGCCCCAACTCACGTTCGACCAAAGCGAATTCCAGATGGTTCAGCCCCGCGCAGCCGACGCTTTCCGGAAAGTTGCAGGCATAGAACCCCAACTCAATCGTCTTGCGCTTGATCTCGTCCGCGATCTCTTGCGGGACCTCGCCAGTTTGTTCGACCAATGTCTCGTGCGGGTAAATCTCTTTTTCGACAAAGCTGCGCACGGTGTCGGCGATCATCAGGTTCTCTTCGGACAGACCGTAATTCATTGCTGGCCTCCTGAACCGAGAAGGTCACTGCGCATAGTTTGATCCTTCTTCATCCAAAATCGCCTTCAGCTCTGCCAGATGGCGCGCGTCTTGTTCGGGGTAGCTTTCCAATTCTTGCGCGGTTTTCTCTGCGATATCGTCGGGGATACGGCGCAAGGGCATGCCGGTTTGCAGGGCGCGAATATAGGTCTCGGCGGCGCGTTCGAAATAGAACAGGCGGTTGAATGTATCGGCAACGGTATCGCCAATCACCAGCACACCGTGGCTGCCCATGACCATCACCTTTTGCTTGGGATCGGTCAGTAATCCGGCACAGCGGGTGCCTTCGTCCTCGAAGGCCAGCCCGCCGTAGTCTTCGTCGATCACAACACGGTTGAAAAACGTGCAGCAGTTTTGATCAATCGGCGGCAGGCGGCTGTCTTGCAAGCTGGCCAATACCGTCGCGTGGATCGAATGCACATGCATCACACAGCGCGCGTGGGCACAGGCGCGGTGCACACCACCATGCAAACCCCAAGCAGTGGGATCAGGCGCATCCGGGCCTTTCAGCGTATCAGGATTGTTGGCATCCACCTCGATCAGATCGCTGGCTTTGACCCTGCTGAAATGCACCTGGTTCGGGTTCATCAGGAATTTGGTGCCATCGTCATTCACAGCAAGGCTAAAGTGGTTTGCGACCCCTTCGTGCATGTTCAACCGCGCGGTCCAGCGAAACGCGGCGGCCATATCGACCCGTTCCTGCCAGTGGTCCATGTTATGGCGGATTTGCGTCACGGTCATCGGTGTCTCCCTGATTTGCACAAGTGATCGGCTGCCCTTGCGTCGCATAACCTTGAACCTCGTGCAATCTTCGTGTCAACGTCAGGCATGACACATACTCCTTTCCCCTCTTGGCCCGATGTGGCTGCTCAATTGGTATCGGTCGCTGCGGGACGCGCGGCGGCGGATATGATTATCACCGGCGGCACGTGGGTTAATGTCCACACCCGAGAGGTGTTACCCGATCATGACATTGCCATTGTTGCAGGCCGCATTGCGTTTGTTGGCCCCGATGCGCAGCATTGTAAGGGCGATGATACGCAGGTGATCGACGCCAAAGGCCGCTATATGATCCCCGGTTTGTGTGACGGGCATATGCACATTGAAAGCGGCATGTTGACGCCTGCGGAATTTGCCCGCGCGGTGATCCCCCATGGCACGACGTCGATGTTCACCGACCCGCATGAGATCGCCAATGTTTTGGGCCTTGAAGGTGTGCGGATGATGCATGACGAGGCGTTATTACAACCGATCAATATTTTCACCCAGATGCCATCCTGCGCGCCCTCGGCACCGGGGATGGAGACGACGGGTTTTGAGATCACCGCCGAAGATGTGGCAGAGGCGATGGAATGGCCCGGCATCATCGGTCTGGGCGAGATGATGAACTTTCCCGGCGTTACCAACGGCGACGAGAAAATGCTGGCAGAAATCGCCGCGACCCAGCGTGCCGGCAAGACGGTCGGCGGGCATTATGCATCGCCCGATCTGGGGCCGGCCTTTGCTGCCTATGTCGCAGGCGGGCCGGCGGATGATCACGAGGGCACCTGCGAGGCCGACGCGATTGCGCGGATGCGTCAGGGGATGCGGTCGATGATCCGGTTGGGGTCGGCATGGTATGACGTGGAAACACAGATCACGGCGATCACGGAAAAGGGGCTGGATTCGCGCAATATGATCTTGTGCACCGATGACTGTCATTCCGGCACCTTGGTCAATGACGGCCATATGAACCGGGTCGCGCGTCACGCGATTGAGTGTGGCTGTGATCCTTTGGTTGCCTTGCAAATGGCGACGATCAACACGGCCACCCATTTCGGATTAGAACGCGAGATTGGGTCGCTGACCCCCGGGCGGCGGGCGGATGTAATCCTGACCTCTGATCTGAAGACCCTGCCGATTGAAACTGTGATCGCACGCGGGCAGATCGTGGCACAGGCGGGTGAATGTGTGGTGGATTGCCCGCATTACGACTGGCCGGACGCCGCGCGACAAACGGTGCATATGGGCAAGACGCTGGATGCGTCCGATTTTGTGATTAAGGCCCCCAAGGGCGCAAACGCGGTCACAGCGAATGTCATTGGCGTGGTCGAAAATCAGGCCCCCACACGCGCGCTAAAGTTCGAACTGCCCGTGACCGAGGGGCGCGTGCAAGCGACTGGCGAAGTATGCCAGATCGCACTGGTTGAACGACACCGCGCGACGGGCACCGTGGTAAACGCCTTTGTCTCGGGGTTTGGCTACGAGGGTCCGATGGCCATGGCATCCACCGTGGCCCATGACAGCCATCACATGATTGTCGTTGGCACCGATGCCGACCACATGGCGATGGCTGCAAACCGACTGGGCGAGGTCGGCGGCGGCATCACGATCTTTAAAGATGGAGAGGAGCTTGCCTTGGTCGAGCTGCCCATCGCCGGGTTGATGTCCGATAGCCCGGCATCCGAGGTGGCCCAAAAGACCGAAGCTATGATGCAAGCGATGCGCGACTGTGGCTGCACCCTGAATAACGCCTATATGCAGCATTCCCTGCTTGCCCTCGTTGTGATCCCCGAATTACGCATTTCGGACCTTGGGCTGGTGGATGTCCGTAGCTTTGAATTTATCCCAGTGTTAGAGCCGCATTCATGACCCGTATTCTAAGCCCCGACAGCCCGCCCGCCGAGCAATTTACCGATGCAGAAAAAGCGGTGGAGCGGTTGATCTCGCTGTACCAGCAGGCGACTAATTTTCTGACCGAGCATTTTCAGAAAGCCATGGATGATGCGGCACCGGACACCCGGATCAGGGCGTTCTATCCTGAAATCCGGTTCACGACCTCAAGCTATGCACAGGTTGATTCGCGGCTGTCCTTCGGTCACGTATCTAGCCCCGGCACCTATGCCGCGACGATCACGCGGCCCGAATTGTTCAAACACTACCTGACACAACAAATCGGTCTGCTGATCGAAAATCACGGCCAGCCCGTTGTCATCGACGTATCCGACACCCCAATCCCGGTTCATTTTGCTGTGTCGGGGGATGCCGCGATTACGGTCCCTCATGATGGGGCGGCAGAATTCACCCTGCGCGATGTGTTCGATGTGCCTGATCTAAGCACCACAAATGATGACATCGTGAACGGCACATATACGCCGCCAAACGGTGTGGGTGCCTTGGCCCCTTTCACCGCGCAACGTGTCGACTATTCACTGGCGCGGCTGGCCCATTACACGGCGACCGATCCCGATCATTTCCAGTGTCACGTGCTGTTCACCAACTACCAGTTCTATGTGACCGAGTTCGAAGAATACGCCCGCGCCATGCTGCGCGACCCGAACAGCGGCTATACATCGTTTGTATCGACCGGCGATGTAGAGATCACCGATGGCGATGCGCCTTTGCCCGGCACGGGCAAGACGCCGCAAATGCCGACCTATCACCTGAAACGGGAAAACGGGTCTGGCATCACGCTGGTGAACATCGGGGTTGGTCCGTCGAACGCGAAAACCGCCACAGACCACATCGCCGTCTTGCGCCCCCATGCATGGTTGATGGTCGGCCACTGCGCCGGTCTGCGCAATACGCAACAGCTTGGCGATTTCGTTCTGGCCCACGCCTATCTGCGCGAAGATCACGTGCTGGACGATGACCTGCCAGTTTGGGTGCCGATCCCCGCGCTCGCCGAAATCCAGATCGCGTTGGAAGATGCTGTTGAACAGGTGACCCAGCTTGAGGGGTACGAGCTAAAGCGCATCATGCGCACCGGCACCGTGGCAACCATCGACAACCGGAACTGGGAACTGCGCGACCAATCCGGCCCCGTGCAACGCCTGTCGCAATCACGCGCCGTCGCGTTGGACATGGAAAGCGCCACAATCGCAGCAAACGGATATCGCTTTCGCGTGCCTTATGGCACACTCTTATGCGTGTCCGACAAGCCCCTGCATGGTGAGTTAAAGCTGCCCGGCATGGCCTCCGGATTCTACAAAACCCAGGTCGCACGCCATTTGATGATCGGAATTCGCGCGATGGAATTGCTGCGCGATATGCCGCTTGAAAGGCTTCACAGCCGAAAACTGCGTTCATTTGAAGAAACCGCCTTCCTTTAAACGTGTAAAAAAGCAGAAAAGCGCATGTTTTCGCTCATTTTCAGCACCTATTCGTTGTGTTCTCACACAACATACCGTTACATTCTGCCCGTGAGGCCCTAATCCGGGCGGACGAAGGAGAAAAAAAGATGGCTACAAAACCAATGACAAAAACCCAGCTCGTCGCAGCTCTGGCCGATGAAATGGGCACAGACAAAAAAGCGGCTGGCTCTGCACTTGATGCAGTATGTGCTTTGATCACAAAAGAAGTCTCCGGCGGCGGTGCTGTGACACTTCCTGGCATCGGCAAAATCTATTGCCGTGAGCGTCCAGAGCGCATGGTTCGCAACCCTGCGACCGGCGAACAGTTCAAAAAAGAAGCGGACAAGGTCGTTAAGATGACCATCGCGAAAGCGTTGAAAGACAGCGTTAACGGCTAAGTCTGGCAACAGATTTATCCAAAAGGGTCGCCCTCGGGCGGCCCTTTTTTATTGCCGCCGGCGCACCGCCCCTTGCGCATCAAACCTATCTGGGAAAAGGTCGGCCGACCCCAGGTTTCAGAAAGGCTGCCCATGGATATTCGCGCAATTCTCGTGGGGCTAGCCTTTGCTTTCATGTGGTCCTCCGCCTTTACCTCGGCGCGCATTATCGTCTCTGATGCGTCGCCACTGATGGCCCTTTCGGCGCGCTATCTTATCTCGGGGTTGCTAGGGGTCGGTATCGCGCTGGCCTTGGGGCAAACCTGGCGACTGACAAAGGCACAATGGCGTGCAACGATCATCTTTGGCATCTTGCAAAACGCCGTTTATCTGGGCCTGAACTTTGTCGCGATGCAAACGGTCCAAGCCTCACTCGCCGCGATCATTGCGTCGACAATGCCGCTCTTGGTTGGCTTGGCCACTTGGATTTTCCTTGGCGAGAAACTAAAACCACTGGGCATTGCCGGTTTGGTGGCGGGCGTGGTCGGCGTGTCGATCATCATGGGCGCGCGGATCAGCGGCGGTGTCGATATGATGGGCCTGATGCTGTGCGGGATAGGCGTGCTGGCCTTGACCGCCGCAACCTTGCTGGTGCGCGGGGCAACGTCGGGGGGCAACTTTATGATGGTTGTGGGCCTGCAAATGCTGGTGGGCTGCGTGACGCTATCGCTCGCGACAGTATTGTTCGAAACCCCGCACATCACCCCAAGCTGGACGCTATTGGCGGCGTTCGCCTATACCTGTCTGGTGCCGGGTCTGCTGGCCACCGTCGTCTGGTTCTGGCTGGTCAACCGCATCGGGGCAACACGTGCTGCGACCTTCCACTTTTTGAACCCGTTTTTCGGCGTGGCGGTTGCGGCTGTACTGCTCAGCGAACCGTTAGGCGGGCAGGATATCCTTGGCGTGATCATCATCACCTTTGGCATTCTGGCCGTTCAGATTTCACGGCAACGTGCCGCCTAAAGAAACCGGACTGGAGTTTTGAAAAACTCCGTTGCCGCCCCATATAATATATTAAGATCGCAAAGGAGACATCCATGCCAAAGTATCAAAAGACACCCGACGCCGTCGCGGCCCTGTCGCCAGAGGAATACCGCGTCACCCAACAAAGCGGGACAGAGCGCCCCGGCACGGGCAAACTGCTCAGCAACAAAGAGCCAGGCATTTACGTCGACATCGTTTCAGGCGAGCCGCTGTTCGCGTCAGCCGATAAATACGAATCCGGCTGCGGGTGGCCTAGTTTCACCAAACCGATTGAACCAGCTTATGTAAGCGAGTTGCGCGACGACACCCTTGGCATGATCCGCACCGAAGTGCGTAGCACCCATGGCGACAGCCATTTGGGGCATGTCTTTCCCGATGGTCCGGCAGACCGTGGCGGTCTGCGGTATTGCATCAACTCGGCCTCGCTCCGCTTTGTGCATCGCGACAAAATGGAGGCCGAAGGATATGGCGATTACATCAATCAGGTGGAGGACGTAGCATGACACAACAACGCGCAGTATTGGCCGGCGGATGCTTTTGGGGCATGCAAGATTTGATCCGTAAACGCGATGGGGTCATTTCAACCCGTGTCGGATACTCCGGCGGCGACGTGCCCAACGCAACCTATCGCGATCACGGCACCCACGCAGAAGCGATCGAAGTTATCTTTGACGACGCAGTGCTAAGCTATCGCGACTTGCTAGAATTGTTCTTTCAAATTCACGACCCGTCGACGATCAACCGGCAGGGCAATGACCGCGGACTAAGCTATCGGTCGGCAATCTACTATGAAAACGACGATCAAAAGGCCATCGCCTTGGATACAATCGCGGACGTAGACGCATCGGGCATCTGGCCCGGCAAAGTCGTCACCGAAGTCGAGCCCGTTGGTGATTTCTGGGAAGCAGAGACCGAGCACCAAGACTACCTTGAGCGGATTCCAAATGGCTATACTTGCCATTTCCCGCGCGCCGATTGGGTTTTGCCCAAACGTGCGGCTGCTGAGTAAGCTGCTCTTAATATCTGATTAAAGTTGGGGGCCGCCCCCCATTCGTTAACGTACCGCCAGCGGATTTCTCCGCTGGCGGTTTACTTTTTAACGTACAGCAAAGCATTCCCCCACTTTCGCAAGAGAAACGCGCGCTTAACTAGTTATGTGGTCGCGGATTGGTCAGCGAATATTGTCACTGCGCTCCGATACCGCGCGCAGCACTAGTGATTAAATATGGCGATACCATGGTCACCACGCAATTTATTAACAAAAGGTTAACAAAATCTAGATTACGTTAATATTTATCCGTTCGCAATTCTGGGGCGGCCCGTCGCCTCGACCGTAATCACAGCTTCGATAAACACCTGGCGGCTCTCCACGCTGGTGGTTCGAATATCGCGCGTCGCATTCACTTGAAGGTCCGCCACACCAGCGGTCTGCGCGGCTGAAATCGCCTTGTGGCGCAAAGCATCCTCAAGCTGCTTAATCGCGCTGGCCTGATCGGTAAAATCCTGTGGCCCGCTGTCCAGATGCACCCGATACCGCCCTTCGCTTGGCGATGTGACCGTGCCGCTTTCGCGCATTGTGACGCGGCCCACCACGGCACCGATGGCATTTGCCACATCCGCGTGTTCCGGCAGAATCATCTGCGCGCCAAGCGCGTTCCCAACCGCAGGATAATAAGCCGCCGCAGACGCACCCAAGCCGATCACGGGGACATTCAGCCCCGCATCTATCCGCAAAAGTCCCCGATGCCCCGTTAACCCCCGTTGCAGTAGCACATGACGCGCTAGCACTTCAGGGGCGATATCGAACGCCGGATCTTCCTCTGCAAAAGCGGTTTCCAGCAACGCCAGCGCAGTTTGATGTGTCAACTGATCCACGATCATCTGCGCCATTACGTCCGGATCAGGGGCCAACATATTGCCCGCTCCCGTCCGCCGACGGCCGAACAGCGCCAAGGCTTTGCGCGCCGCATCTGCATCCCACATCTTAACCCGGCCCAACACATGGCTGGCGTCCGACGGAGTCACGCCCGCAATCTGCACCAGACCCCGCTCAACCAACCGCTGCAGCGCACCAGTTTCGATGCGCGAACGCAAGATTTTCCCCAGCGGATGCACCCCGTCACCAATACGTTCCAGCAGGGTGCTTTCCCGGGGGCCAATGCCTTCATGGGTTTGCCCGGCGACGGCCCGCACAAACCTTGCATCAAATTCACCCGGTGTCGCGCTGCGCAATTGCGCATCCAATGCGTCGTGAACAATATCCGGCGCATCAACCGCCACCAGCGAGACCGGCAATAAACGTTTTGGCCCAAGCGTGATACCGCCCTGTAACCCCTCGGTCAGGAAATGCACCTCGCTGTCGCCACCCAGACCCGTCGTGCGCATGGCCACTGCTTCGACCATCGTACGGTAGGGCCCGACCTGCGCACCCGCCGGATCAATTGCAGGCCGCCCCTCGCGCAACAAGGCAACATCGGTTGTGGTCCCGCCTATGTCGCTGACCAGCGCATGATCCGCACCCGTCATCCAACGCGCCCCGACGATAGACGCCGCAGGCCCGCTTAGGATCGTCTCGATCGGGCACTCGCGGGCTTGGCCCGCTGAAATCAGCGCACCATCTCCGCGCACCACCATCAACGGGGCCGTTACGCCAATCTCGGTCAGCACATCCTCGGCGCGGCCAATCAGCCGGTCGATCATCCCGATCAAACGCGCATTCAAAACCGCCGTCAGCGCGCGTTTCGGCCCGTTCAACTTGGCCGACAATTGATGCGACGATGATACAGGCTTGCCCGTCAACCGCGTCACAAGATCAGCAACACGCAGCTCATGCGCAGGGTTGCGCGTGGCAAACTGGCTGGCGACGGCAAAACCGCTGACATCACCCTTGTGCTGCTCAAGAAAGGCAACCAGTGCCTCCTCATCCAACGGGGTCGCTTCGCTGCCAGCGTGGTCATGGCCGCCCGCCAAAATCAGATACGGATCGCCCTTTAACGCGTCGGCCAAGCCATGGGCCTGCAAATCCCGTTCCTTAAAGCCGACATAGATCAACGCAACGCGACCGCCCTGCCCTTCGACCAGCGCATTGGTCGCCAGTGTGGTCGACAGCGATGCAAGCGACACATCAGCCGCATTAACATCCGCCTTGGCCAGCACCGCACGCACGGCATTTCCGACACCAATCGCAAGATCATTCCGGGTGGTCAGCGCCTTGGCCGATGCAATCACAGTCTTTTCGTCGCGGATCAAAACCGCATCGGTATAGGTTCCGCCGGTATCAACACCCAGAAGCAACGCCATCGTCTTCTCCTTGAACTATTGCCACGGGTGTAGTGATAACGCCGTTCAGGTCCAGCCCGTTTGCGTCATTTTGCGGCCAAGCGGGCCGTTGCCCAACGCGCCGCATCCGCCACAGTCGCATCAGGGTCCTGCACAAGGCTTTGCGCCGCTGCCGCAAGCTGCGGCTTGCCGGAATTTCCAATGGCGTAAAGAATGTTGCGAATGAACCGGTCCCGCCCGATCCGCTTGATCGGTGATCCGGAAAACCGCGCCCGAAATGCCGTGTCATCAAGCGTAGCAAGCTCCGCCAGATCAGGCGCGCCGACCCCGCCGTGATAACGCATATCGCTGGCCGCAACGGCGAACTTGTTCCACGGGCACGCGGCAAGGCAATCATCGCAGCCGTAAATCCGGTTGCCCATCTTGCTGCGCAGCTCCAGATCAACTGGGCCTTTGTGTTCAATCGTCAGATAGGAAATGCAGCGCCGCGCATCCAGCCGGTAGGGCGCGGGAAATGCATCTGTCGGACAGGCATCCAAACACGACCTGCAAGACCCGCAATGATCAACCTCGGCACCGTCCACAGGCAGCTCAAGCGTGGTGAAAATCGCGCCCAGAAAGGCCCAGTTGCCGAAATCACGGCTCAGCAAATTGGTGTGCTTGCCCTGCCACCCCAAACCCGCGGCTTGACCCAACGCCTTCTCCGGTACGGGGGCGGTATCGACAAACACCTTCACCTCGCAGGTTTCCTGCTCGATCAGCCAACGCGCCAACCGCTTGAGACGCTTTTTAACAATGTCATGATAATCGCGGCCATGGGCATAGACAGATATCGCGGCCTTATCTGTATGCTCCAACACCGCCGTCGGATCATGCTCGGGCGCATAGCTTTCTGCCAGCATAATGACCGACCCCGCTTCGGGCCACAAAGCCGCCGGATTACCGCGCCACGCCATCCGGTCCGCCATCCACGCCATCTGCCCGTGATACCCCGCCTCGACAAAGGCCGCCAACCGCGCGGGCACTTCCGGAACATCCGATGGGCGGCACACTTTGCAGGCCACAAACCCCTCGGCCAAGGCCTGAGCCACCAAACGATCCTTTAAATCGTCCATGTCTTCTCTGGCTCAAAAATATCCTTGGGGGTTTGGGGGCAGACAGCCCCCAACGTTTTCCGCTTAAAAATCAAGGTCATTATAGTGCTTTGGCGGCGGAAACCCCGGTACCTGATCGGCCAGCAGCGATCTAAACGCAGGGCGCGATTTGATCTTGGCGTACCAATCCTTCACGACGTCAGACCGGTTCCAATCCACGTCCGAAATATAATCAAGTGACGACAGATGCGCAGCCGCCGCAAAATCGGCCAGCGTCATGACATCACCCGCCAACCACCGGCGATGGTCGAGCAGCCACGCCATATAATCGATGTGGTATTTGATAGCCTTGGCACCGTCCTTGACGTTGCGGCTGTCAGGGAAACCTTGGCCCATGACCTTTTTGTTCACCCGCTCATACAGCAGCTTTGATGTGACCTCGGCATGGAATTTGTCATCAAACCAGCTGACCAGACGGCGCACTTCAAGGCGCTGAACCGGATCGCTTGGCATCAGGGACGGTTCCGGGCGGGTTTCTTCGATATATTCGCAGATCGCCGCGCTTTCAGACATCATAACGCCATCCAACTGCAGAACGGGCACTTTGCCAGCGGGATTTCTACGCATGAAATCAGGGTCTTGCTCCCAATATCTTTCTTCTACCCGCTCTACCTCGATCTTCTTTTCGGCAAGGCTAAGCCGGACCTTTCGGCAGAAAGGAGAAAGAGGGACGTGAAACAGGCGGGCCATATGGGGATCCAAAACTAGGGTTGAGCTTATCCACTCATGCCTGTGTTAACTGGCATTTTCAACTCTCGAAACAAGCGGCGCGCCCATCCTTGCTGATTGTCGCCGCCCCGTCGCGGATCCGCGCAGTCCGCTTTTTGGTATAGCTGCCGGGGTTTGATGCAGACCGGGTTTTGGGCGATGGCAATATCGCGGCAAGCCGTGCGGCTTGGGTCGGCGACAGGTTCGCAGGGGTGACGCCAAAGTAATAATGGGCCGCCGCATCAACACCGAACACCCCTTCGGAAAACTCTGCGACGTTTAGGTAAACTTCTACAATACGGCGCTTGGACCACATCGCCTCGACAAGCGGGGTGATCGCGGCTTCCAACGCTTTTCGTACCCATGTGCGGCCATGCCAAAGATAGACATTCTTGACCGTTTGCTGGCTTAGGGTCGACGCGCCACGGTTCGATCCTTCGGCAATCGCCTTTTTGATTGCCGGCAGGTCAAAGCCCCAGTGATTGCAAAAATTCGCATCCTCAGCCGCCACAACGGACCGTGCCATAACCGGGGCGATATCCTCAAGCGGGACCCATTGATGATCAACACCACCCAACCTGCGCGACTCGCTGAACATATAGGGTGTCGTGGGCGGATTTATCACGGCAAACAGCAAGATAAATGCCAGCAAGATTCCGACAATGACCAACGTCACCTTCAACGCCGCACGTATCACGCGCTGCTTAAAGCTCTTGCGCGATTTCGCGGCCGCTTTGGTCTTTTTCGATGTTGCGCGTTTAGCCATGGGCACCAGCTATACTGCCCAGAGCGGTTCTTGTGAACGGGCGTTACACCCTGAAATCGCCTTTTGCCGAATCCGTGGCTTTACGCAGCAATCAGCCGGGCATGATACGCAGTCATGCCCGGCTGTTTTCCAAAGCCTATTCGGCTGGGATCGCTTTGCTATCGTGGCTCAACGGTGCCGGAATATGGATCAACATCTCTTTCGGGCAAATCTGCACGAAATGATCTTTTTCAATCGACCAATGCTGGAGAATATCAGCAGCCTTGCGGCTGTTTGTTTCCTCCAAATGCCGCTCGATCAACGTTTTCAGCTCGTTTTCCCAATGATCCACAGTGACCGGGCAGGTCACCAGCGTTTCGGTGTTCAACATTGAATCCGCACGCCCTTCGGGATCATACAGATAGGCCATCCCGCCGGTCATACCGGCACCAAAGTTTGCACCGATGCTGCCAAGGATCACGGCAACACCACCGGTCATATATTCACACCCGTTGCTGCCGCAGCCTTCGATCACGACATGCGCGCCGGAATTGCGCACCGCAAAACGTTCACCGGCGCGGCCCGCTGCAAACAAGAACCCTTTGGTCGCACCGTATAGAACCGTGTTCCCGATAATAGTGTTCTCAGCCGCAGTGATCGTGCTGGCCATCGACGGGCGCACCACGATTGTGCCGCCCGATAGCCCCTTACCGACATAGTCATTGGCATCGCCGGACACTTCCAGTTTCAAACCAGGTGCCGCAAATGCGCCAAGGCTTTGACCAGCCGATCCCGTCAGCTTCACCGTCAGGTGATCAGGTTGCAGCTGGTTGTTCATGCCAAAGCGGCGAATGATATGGCTAGATGTCCGCGTGCCAACGGTACGGTGCGTGTTCTGCACCGCATAGCTTAGCTGCATCTTTTCCCCGTCTTCAAGGAACCGCGCAGCGTCGCGCACGATTTCAGCGTCCAGCGTATCCAGCACAGCGTTGCGTGGCTTGTTGCGGTCATAAACGATCTCGGACGCGCCATCGACGGTGATCAACAGCGGGTTCAGGTCCAGATCATCCAAGTGGGCAGAACCACGGCTGACCTGCGCCAGCAGATCGGCACGGCCAATCACATCATCCAAGCTGCGTGCGCCGATGGACGCAAGCAATTCGCGTACTTCGGTGGCGTAGAAGGTGATGAGGTTCACGACCTTATCGGCATTGCCGGTGAACTTGCCGCGCAACGCCTCGTCTTGGGTACAGACGCCCACGGGGCAGGTGTTCGACTGGCACTGACGCACCATGATACAGCCCATCGCGATCAGCGCGGCGGTGCCGATGCCGTATTCCTCGGCCCCCATCATTGCCGCCATGACAATGTCGCGACCTGTGCGCAAACCGCCATCGGTCCGCAGGGTCACGCGGTCACGCAGGTTGTTCATCGACAACACCTGATGCGCCTCGGTCAGGCCCATTTCCCACGGCAAACCTGCATATTTGATCGATGTCGCGGGCGATGCACCGGTGCCACCATTGTGGCCCGAGATCAGGATGATATCCGCCTTGGCCTTGGCCACACCGGCGGCAATCGTGCCAACGCCCGAAGACGCGACCAGCTTCACGGTCACCTTACACCGCGGGTTGATCTGCTTGAGGTCATAGATCAGCTGCGCAAGGTCTTCGATTGAATAGATGTCGTGGTGCGGTGGCGGAGAAATCAGCGTCACGCCCTTGGTCGAATGGCGCAGACGGGCAATCAGGTCGGTGACCTTCATACCGGGCAGTTGGCCACCCTCGCCGGGCTTGGCCCCTTGGGCGACTTTGATCTCCAGCTCTTCACACTGGTTCAGGTATTCGGCGGTCACACCGAAACGGCCTGACGCGACCTGTTTGATCTTGGCCGACGGGTTGTCGCCGTTGGATTCAGGCACAAAATGCGCCGGATCTTCGCCACCCTCGCCGGAATCCGACTTGGCTCCGATGCGGTTCATCGCGACGTTCAGGGTCTTGTGCGCCTCTGGCGACAACGCGCCCAGCGACATACCGGGTGTCACGAAACGTTTGCGGATCGCGGTGATGCTTTCGACTTCTTCAATCGGGATCGCCTCGCCCAGCGGTTTGATATCCAGCAGGTCGCGCAGATGGATCGGCGGGTTGCTTTGCATCTTGGCGCTGTACTGCTTCCACATTTGATAGGATGCTTTGTTGCAGGCCATTTGCAGCATGTGCATTGAGGACGCTTCCCAAGCGTGAGTCTCGCCCGAGGTGCGCGCCTTGTAGAAGCCGCCAATGGGCAGCACGGTGCCGTCGCCCTTCCAGCCACGGGCATGCACGGCTTCGGCTTTGCGCTGAATACCTGTGGTGCCGATACCGCTGATACGGCTGGTCATGCCGGGGAAATATTCGGCACACATCGCACGGCTAAGGCCAACAGCCTCAAAATTCAGACCGCCGCGATAAGACGACACGACGGAAATCCCCATCTTGGCCATGATCTTGAGCAACCCTTGGTCAATCGCCTCGCGGTAGCGGGCCATTGCTGTGGTCAGGTTCACGTCCAGCAGGCCACGCTCGATACGGTCAGCCAGCGAATCTTCGGCAAGATAGGCGTTCACCACGGTCGCACCACAGCCGATCAGAACGGCAAAGTAATGAGGGTCAACACATTCAGCCGAACGGACGTTCAGCGATGTGAATGTGCGCAGGCCCTTGCGGGTCAGCTGGCTGTGCACGGCAGAGGTCGCCAAGATCATCGGCATCGCCACGCGGCCTTCGCCGCTGAATTGGTCGGTCAACACGATGTGTCCGGCACCCGAACGCACGGCATCTTCGGCCTCGTCGCGGATACGGCGCAAGCCTTCGTTCAGGTTGCTGCCACCGGGTTCAAAGCTACAGTCGATGGTCACGGAATCCGCGTTGAATTCACCCATCAACTGATCGAATTGCGCATTGGCAAGGAACGGGCTGTCGAGCACCAGAATCTCGGTCTGGGCGCTGGATTCGTCCAACACGTTTTTCAGGTTACCGAAACGTGTTTTCAGGCTCATCACCCGGAATTCGCGCAAGCTGTCGATCGGCGGGTTGGTGACCTGGCTAAAGTTCTGGCGGAAGAAGTGGCTAAGCGGTCGGTACTGGTTCGACAGAACGGCAGACGGGGTATCATCGCCCATCGACGCCAATGTTTCTTTGCCATCCTCGGCCATTGGGGCAAGGATTTGTTCGAGGTCTTCGATGGTATAGCCCGCAGCCACCTGACGGCGGCGCAATTCATTGCCTTGGAACAATGGCTTTTCGTCAATGTTGCTCAGCGCTTCGTCAAGCTCATTGATCTTGCCGACCCATTCCCCAAAGGGGCGGGATGCTGCCAGTTTGTCCTTAATCTCGGTATCGCCGAACATCTTGCCTTCTTCAATATCGACGGCCAGCAGTTGGCCGGGCCCAAGCGCGCCTTTATGGATCACATTGGCCTCGTCCTGCGGGACCATGCCCGCCTCGGAACCGGCGATCAGCATACCGTCAGCGGTGACGACATAACGCATCGGGCGCAGACCGTTGCGGTCAAGACCGGCGCAAACCCAACGACCATCGGTCATCGCTAGGGCGGCGGGGCCGTCCCACGGTTCCATCACCGAGTTGCAATAGGAATACATGTCGCGCCATGCTTCGGGCAGCTCAACCGCTTGCTTGGACCATGATTCAGGTACCAGCATTGTCTTTGCCATCGGCGCGTTGCGGCCTGCGCGAACCAGAACCTCGAACACCGCGTCCAAGGCGGCAGAGTCAGACGACCCTGCAGCGACGATTGGTTTGATGTCTTCGGCCATGTCGCCGAAAGTGCCCGACGCCATGCGGATTTCGTGCGACTTCATCCAGTTCAGGTTGCCCTTGAGGGTGTTGATCTCGCCGTTATGGGCCAACATGCGGAAAGGCTGCGCCAGCCACCACTGCGGGAAGGTGTTGGTGGAATAACGCTGGTGATAGATCGCAAAGGCGGATTCGAACCGGTCATCCATCAGATCGGGATAGAAGTTGGCCACGTCCTGGGCCAGCATCATA
This sequence comes from uncultured Sulfitobacter sp., assembly GCF_964021855.1. Lineage (NCBI taxonomy): Bacteria > Pseudomonadati > Pseudomonadota > Alphaproteobacteria > Rhodobacterales > Roseobacteraceae > Sulfitobacter > uncultured Sulfitobacter sp. The sequence goes on along the minus strand of NZ_CAXHZD010000001.1, from coordinate 604,293 downwards.
CCTTTGTAGATGATCGACCGGCAGGACATCGACGCGATATACAGTGTCGGCACCTGCGCGGCGAGCGCGGCCTTTTCGATCCGGCGGCGGATCACATACAACTCGCGCTCGAATGTTTCTTCGTCCACGCCTTTGGCGTTCGAGATCAGGATTTGTTCAATCTCGGGGCGGGTGGCGTTCGCCTTTTCACCCAGCACAGAGATATCAACCGGCACGTGGCGCCAGCCGTAGATGTAATAGCCCATGCGCAGCACTTCGGTTTCAACGATGGTCCGACAGGTTTCTTGCGCGGCAAAGTTGGTGCGCGGCAGGAACACCTGACCCACGGCGATCAGTTCTCCTTCGCGCGGGCTGTGACCTGTACGGCGCACCTGATCATAAAAGAAATTAACCGGAATCTGTACGTGAATGCCCGCGCCATCGCCGGTTTTACCGTCGGCATCGACAGCACCACGGTGCCAGATCGCCTTAAGCGCTTTGATGCCCGACAAAACCACATCACGGCTGCACGAACCATCAATGTTCACCACAAGGCCGACACCGCAGGAAGAATGCTCTTCTTCCTCGGAATACAGACCGTTCTCGGCCATATACGCGCGTTTCGCTTCTTCGCGGGCCACCCAGGCGTCATCATACTTGGTCATTGGGCTTCTCCTTCATCGGGCGCAAACAGCGCAAAAGTTTGTTTTCTAGTCAGTTTCTGATGATCACCAGCAAGGGCATATCCCTGCGGACAATCATCAGTGAAATATTCTATGGCCAAGGCGGCACCGCCTGCGTTTTCAAACAGGCCAGCGGCCAGATTGCGCGAATTGTCGTGGATCAACCCGTACCAAAGCGTCGATCCGCAAACCTCGCAAAAGGCGCGTTGTGCCCAATCCGAGGATTTGAAGACTTTGACAGGGCCATTCATGACAATGCTGTCCTGATCCGCGCGGATGTTCACAAAAACCGAAGACGTATGTTGCTGACACATGGTGCAATGACAGGCCCGCAAAATGGGGTCAGACGCGGTCGCTGTGACCGTGACCGCACCGCACAAGCAGCTGCCTGACAATTCCAGTGGTGTCTTATCTTCGTTCAATCTTTGCTTCCCAGTCTGGTGGCTATTGGCCGTTTATTCAGCGGCGATGGCAGTTGACGCGCCTATTTTTTCAAGGATCGCCTGTGCACAATCACGCCCGTCCTTAATCGCCCAAACAACCAACGACGCGCCGCGCACGATGTCACCCACGGCATAGACACCATCAAGGTCGGTCGCACCGGTGATGTAATCGGCCTTGATCGTGCCCCAGCGGTTCACGGGCAATTCCGGTGTCTTCCACAGGGTTGGCAGATCTTCGGGCTCAAAACCAAGCGCCATGATAACCAGATCGGCCTCTTCAACGTAGTCAGCCCCTTCAATCACCTCGGGTGCCTGACGGCCCGAAACATCCGGCGCGCCAAGACGCATCTTTTGCACCATAACGCCTGTCACAGGATCGCCGACAAACCCTTTGGGCGCGGACAGCCATTCGAATACCACGCCTTCTTCCTCGGCGTTTTGTACTTCGCGCTGGCTGCCCGGCATGTTGGCGCGGTCACGGCGGTACAGACATTTGACCGATGTGGCACCCTGACGGATCGACGTGCGCACACAATCCATCGCGGTATCGCCACCGCCGATGACAACAACCTTTTTGCCATGGGCGTTCAAACGACCGGATTCAAATTCCTCGACCGTGTCACCAAAGCTTTTGCGGTTGCTGACGGTCAGGAAATCAATCGCACGCTCAAGGCCTACACCACCCACGCCGGGGGCCTGAATCTCGCGGGTTTTATAAACGCCGGTCGCGATGATCACTGCGTCATGCTTGGCCCGAATATCGGCAAAACTGATGTCGACACCCACATCGCAGTTCAATTCAAACTTTACGCCACCTTGGGCAAGCTGGTCATTGCGGCGCATCACCACGTCTTTTTCCAGTTTAAAGCCGGGGATACCGTAGGTCAGCAAACCACCCGCACGATCATAGCGGTCATAGATGGTGACCTGCACGCCCTGACGGCGCAATACGTCAGCAGCAGCCAAACCACCGGGGCCCGCACCGATGATACCAACGGATTCGGAACGCTCAGCGTGCGGCTTGATCGGCTGAACCCAGCCGTTTTCCCATGCGGTATCGGTAATATATTTTTCGACCGACCCAATGGTCACAGTGCCGTGGCCGGATTGCTCAATCACGCAATTGCCTTCGCACAGGCGATCCTGCGGGCAGATACGGCCACAAATCTCGGGAAATGTATTAGTGGCTTGGGACACTTCATACGCTTCCTTCAGGCGGCCTTCGGCGGTCAGGCGCAGCCAGTCGGGGATGTTATTGTGCAACGGGCAATGGGTCTGACAATAGGGAACACCACATTGGCTGCAGCGGCTGGACTGCTCTTTTGCTTTCTCATCCGCGTATTCTGCGTAAATCTCGTTGAAATCTTCACGGCGCAGATTCGGGAGCCGTTTTTCAGGCATGTCCCTTGAAACCGATATAAACTTGAGCATTGGCTGCTTTGCCATGATTGAAAACTCCGCCAGAAAAACTGTGTTAACTTCCCTTACACAGGTGCAGAAAGATAATAAAGGCAGCATTGCTGACCTTTATGCAAATATTTTCAGGGCGCAGAAATGAATGTTGCTGATATTATCGAATATTAGGTCCGATCCGGATCAAATATTGCGCTTTGCATTCTTTATGGTGGGTTTATACCTCGCGTTAACCTCAAAACCCGCAGGCACAGATTAATGACCTTGTTTCAAATTTTACTCGTCGCGATCATCCAAGGCCTGACGGAATTCCTGCCGGTATCCTCATCCGGCCACCTTATCCTGCTGCCTTTTGTAACAGGTGGCCCCGATCAAGGGTTGGCGATTGATGTCGCCGTTCATGTCGGCACCTTGCTGGCTGTTATCTTGTATTTCAGGGCCGAAGTCACAGAAGCCACCATTGGCATTGGTCGCCTGCTGCGCGGCAAGGTTGATACGCCCGGCGCGCGTACCGCGCTTTTGCTGATTGTCGCAACCATTCCGGTTCTGGTGGTTGGGCTGCTGTTCAAACTGCTGGGCATCGACGAAATGCTACGGTCTGTGGCCGTGATCGGCTGGACCATGCTGATCTTTGGCCTTGTCTTGTATTGGGCCGACAAAACCGGCGGCCAATCACGAAGTGCCGCCAGCTGGCGTATGAAAGACGCGGTCTGGATGGGCCTTGCCCAAGCCGTAGCACTGATCCCCGGCACGTCCCGCTCAGGCATCACCATTACGGCAGCGCGCAAGCTGGGCTATGACCGGACAAGCGCCGCGACCCTGTCGATGCTCATGTCGATCCCGACGATCCTTGCCTCGGGCGCGCTGCTATCGCTTGATGTGATTGGAGAGGCGGACTGGCAGCTAGCCAAAGACGCATCAATCGCTGCGGCATTCGCCTTTGTCGCGGCAATGCTGGCGCTGGTGCTTATGATGCGCCTGCTGCGCAGCGTCAGCTTTACACCTTACGTGATCTATCGCGTCATCTTGGGCATCGCGCTATTGGCCTACGCCTATTCGTAAACGCAAAAAGGCCCCGCCGGTTTTGGGCAGGGCCTTTTGCAAGAGAACGGGGTTGATTAGCTGCGCAAATCCTTGGCCGAAGCCATGATGTCGTCATACTGACCAGATGGGCGGAAGCGCCACAGATAATCCGGCAGAACCGAGGACATCGACACCGGCGCAATGCCAAGCGTATCAAAACCCTTAGCACCCTCTGCGACCACATTGTCATTGCCCAGGTTTTTGACCTGATCACGGGTGACCACGCCATTCTTGACCAAACCCAGCGTGACGGACTGCAAAAGATCAAAGGCAAATGCCATAATCTTGGCCGCAAACATCGGCACTGCCAAAACCAAGCGGCGGCGATGTACGGCGTGCAGCATCCGCTTCATCAATGCGCGGAAGCTTTCCACATCCGGGCCGCCAAGCTCGTAAACACCTGCAGCGGCATCGCCAACAACGGCCATCTCGGCCGCGTGGGCGACGTCATCCACATACACCGGCTGGAACAAGGTACCCGCGCCGATCACTGGCACAACCGGGCTAAGCCGCGTCATACCGGCAAACCGGTTAAAGAATTCATCCTCAGGTCCAAACACGATCGAGGGGCGCAAGATAACGGCATTCGGCACGTGCTTTAACACCGCCGCCTCGCCCATCGCCTTGGTCTGCGCGTATTCGCTGGCCGCTTCAGTATCCGCCCCGATGGCCGAGATATGGACCATCCGGCTGATACCCTCAGCCGCAGCAATACGGGCAATCCGCTCAGCCCCATCCGACTGGATGGCCTCGAACGTGCTTTTGCCAGTTTCCGCCAGAATACCCACGCAATTCACAACAGCATCTGCGCCCTGCATCGCGGCGCGCACAGACGCGTCATCGCGGATGTTGCAGAAAACCGGTTCAACCTGACCGACAGCACCGTAAGGGCGCACAAAAATCGCCTCGTTCGGGCGGCGCACCGCAACACGAACACGCCATCCTGCTTTGGCCATACGGCGCACAATGTAGCGCCCCACAAACCCCGAGCCGCCATAGATCGTCACCAGCTTTGACATGATGATGCTCCTGTCCAGAAAATCTGATCGATAGATACAGTTTTGCCAGTTTGGGAACAAGCTTCAAATCAGACCAGTTTGATCCAACTGGTTAAGACAGCGCTGCGTCGTTTGCGCGGCATGGCAACAAGATCAAAGAATGTCAGCGAATCCAATTGACACCCCCGCCCCGCACGATTAGAGCAGCCCTCACAACCCCCCTGTGCCCAGGTGGCGGAATGGTAGACGCGCTAGCTTCAGGTGCTAGTACTGGCAACGGTGTGGAGGTTCGAGTCCTCTTCTGGGCACCATTTATCTTACAACCCCATGACAGCCTTTAGTGTTCTTTAGGAAGCTTCGGAAGCGTCCAATGGACCGGCACCGTTCTCATTATTCCAAGAACGGCATCTACCGGTTTGAGCGGTGTGTATTGAGGGACGTTCTAACGCGTCATTCCACCCCCGGACGAACAATCGGTACAAGCCAGCAGGAACCGGTTTCACCTATGGGTTTTGAAGCAACCGTTTTGCCACACTGGGCAGGATTCCACCTTCTCGGAGATAGCGGTGCTCCTCTGCGGTATCCACGCGGCATTGAGCGTTAAACACCATGCGTACGGCTCCACCTGGATCGATAACAGAAACCGAAACCTGCTGCATTGGGCCTAGCGTGTCGCATCCTGCCTCGATGGCAAAACGGTCTTCGGCTAAGAGCCCGAGCGATTTTCGACCCTCCCCTTTCGAGAACTGCAACGGCAGTACCCCCATCCGGACAAGGTTCGATCGGTGTATCCGCTCGAAGCTTTCTGCAATCACCACACGAACGCCAAGAAGCCGGGTGCCTTTGGCCGCCCAATCCCGCGCAGAGCCTGCACCGTAAAGCTCACCGGCGATGACCACGACCTGTTCGTCGCGCGCCGCATAGGCCTGTGCGGCATCGAATACCGTGGTTTCGCGCCCCTCTGGCATCACCAGCGTGCGGGGGCCGATACCATCGACCATCTCGTTCCGTATCCGCAAATTCGCGAATGTCCCGCGTGCCATCACATCGTGATTGCCCCGCCGGCCGCCGTAGTTATTGAAGCTCCCCTGCTCTACAGCCCGGTCTAAAAGATACGCCGCGGCTTCGCTGTCGCGAGCGATGGTCCCTACCGGAGAGATATGGTCCGTTGTCACCGCATCCCCGAGGATCAGCAGCGGGCGGGCACCGTCCAGGATCTTGCCCGTCCCCGCGAAATGCGCGGGTAGATCAAAGAACGGCGGGCGCTGGATATAGGTGCTTTCGTCCAACCAGCCAAAAGTGTCACCGCCAACGACATCCAGTGCTTCCCAGCTGTCATCACCCCGTGTGACATCACTATAAGACGCGGTGAAACCCTCTTGCACGACCACTGTGCGAAGTAAGTTGTCGATCTCTTCGGCGGAGGGCCAAAGATCGGCAAGGCTGACCGGTTTCCCATCTGGGTCGATGCCGACAACGGAAAGATCGGTTCGCATCGTACCCGCGATGGCGTAGGCCACGACCAGCGGCGGCGAGGCGAGGAAGTTGGCCTTTACCAACGGGTGGATACGCGCCTCGAAATTGCGGTTCCCGGACAGGACGGCCGATACGCACAAATCGCCATCGGTCACCGCCTTTGCCACGTCCGCGTCGATTTCGCCCGAGTTGCCAACGCAGGTCGTGCAGCCGAAAGCCGTCAGGTTGAACCCAAGTGCGGAAAGCTCAGCATCAAGGCCAGCAGCGCGAAGGTAATGCATCACAGCGCGCGAACCAGGCGCGAGCGAGGATTTGATCCGGGGGTTCACAGTCAGCCCGCGTTGCCGCGCATTCCGGGCCAACAGACCGGCAGCAATCATCGCCTCGGGATTTGAGGTATTGGTGCAAGAGGTAATCGCAGCGATGACAATGTCGCCGTCTGAAACGCCGCCTTCCGTCCTGACTTTGCGGCCAATGGCCTTGTCCACGACGGCCGGGATAGCATCAATATCCCGGCCCTGTTCAGGGCGTGAGGGACCAGAGACAGTGCGCCGAACCGTGGACAGATCAAAACCCATCACATCGTCAAAGCGGGGCCGCGCCGAGGGATCAAACCACAAACCGGTGTGGCGGCAATAGTCTTCTACCGCTGTGACCCGGCCGCTATCCCGCCCGGTTAGGCGCAGATAGTCGATGGTTGACTGATCGATGGGGAATAGCGCGGAGGTGGACCCGAATTCAGGGCTCATGTTCGCAATCGTCGCGCGGTCGGCCACAGAAAGCGCGGCAACCCCGGGGCCAAAGAACTCAACAATGCTGCCCACCACACCAAAACGCCTAAGCGCGGCAGTCAGCGTGAGGGCAAGATCGGTGGCAAGCACACCCGGTGGCAGCGTTCCCGTCAGGTGCACCCCGATCACCGGCGGGACCAACATGGATATCGCTTCGCCCAGCATGACCGCTTCGGCCTCGATACCGCCGACACCCCAGCCCAGTACGCCAATGCCGTTGACCATTGTGGTGTGGCTATCGGTGCCGATCACGGTGTCGGGAAATTGCCACCGCACACCATCTATATCGCGCGAGGATACAACGTCGGCGAGGTGTTCGATGTTAATCTGATGGATAATCCCGCGCCCGGGCGGGATCACTGTCAGGTTATCCATCTTCTTTTGCGCCCATTTCAAAAAGGCAAAGCGTTCCTCGTTCTCGGCAAATTCTCGTGCTTGATTGCGCAGCAACGCATCCGTTCCACGCGAATGGTGGGCCATGATGGAATGGTCGATGATCAGATCGGCGGGCACCTGCGGGTTCAGCGTGCCGGGGTCTATGCCCTGCTCACGGGCCTTGTCGCGCAGCATTGCCATGTCGATCAAAGCGGGCATGCCGGCGCTGTCCTGCATGATAACCCGCGACGGATGAAAGTTTATTTCGACGCCGTGCGCGTTACCGCAAGCGAGCCTTTCAAGCTGGTCTTGGGTGATGCTTTCGCCATTCTCGTGACGGGCAAGGTTTTCAAAAAGAAGCTTGATGCTAAGGGGCATTTCGCCCAGCGACGGGAAAAGCTTCACGGCCTTTGACAAATCGATGAACCGAGTACCTGCTGTTTCGGAGATCAGATCAAAGCTGTTCATTCTCATCCCTTGGGGTCCTGCTGAAACGGTAAAACGAGGCGATCCGCGCGGATCAAATTAAAATACAAACCGCGCGGATCAGTGTGAAATTCAGGGTTCTCTACCAAGAAAATCAACAAATCGCCCCGGACGCGAGGTCCGGAGCAATCTGTTACTTCTTCTTACGCGAGAGGAAGATGTCTTTGTATTGCGAATTGAACTCAAATTCGTTGTTCAGATACTCCACCGTGTCCTCGGCAGAGAGGAACTGCGGCGTAATCTGGACCTTGGCGTATTCGGTTGCCAACTCGTCACTTTCACCAAGTTCCGCCAGCGCCGCTTGCAGCGTCTCGACGACATTCGCAGGTGCTTCTGGTGGCAAAGCTACCCAGAACAAGCGGTCAGGCATCGCAACGTCGATCCCTTGCTCTTGGAACGTTGCCACATCCGGCAAACCGCTGAACCGCTGCCCGGCAGGGGTACCAAGCGCGCGCATGTCACCGCTCTCAAGATAGCTTTGGACCGCGCCGACCTGCACTTCGGACACATCGACGTGCTGGCCAAGGATGCTCACGATCTTCTCACCGATCCCGCCAACATCAACGTTATGCATCTCTACACCTGCCGCCTCTTCAAAGGCAGCGGCGTGGACATGGGTTTGGCTGCCAAAGTTGATACCGTTTTTGACCGTGCCTGGGTTGGCCTTTGCGGCTGCGACCAGTTCTTCCATATTTTGGTAGGGCGAACTGCTCGAGGTCACCCAGATCGATCCTTCGGACAGGCCGACAGAGCCAAGCACCGTCAGATCGTCAAAGGCAAAGTCGATGGCACCGGTCAGCATGCTTCCCAACACGCCGGAGTGGTGGAACAGCATGGTGTAGCCATCCGGATCGGCCTGATACACTTTGGTCGTGGCGATGCTGCCAGACGCACCTGCCACGTTCACCGGCACGACTGTGCTGCCTAGAACCCGCTCAAGCTGGCCTGCAAAAAGACGGCCCACAAGGTCGCTGTCACCGCCGGGGTTGTAGGGGATCACAAGCTGGATCGGCTCGGACGGGTATTCTTGCGCTGTCGCCGATCCGGCGGCAACGAGGCCAAGCGCCGGAATGGCCGCTGCGGCGAGTATCTTTAGTGTCTTCAGTTTCATGGTTCTCTCCTCCTGTTAATTTGGTTCAGTCAGCTTTGGACAGCCGGACGAAATCGTGTGTAGAGCGCGCTGAACAAGGGCAGCGCGATAAAGATCAGCGACAGCACCAGAAAGGTGCCGCTGATCGGACGTGTCAGAAATTCGGTGTAGTCGCCCTTGGATGCAGTCAGGGCACGGTAGAAATTGGTTTCGACGATAGGCCCAAGGATGAACCCCAGGACCGCCGGTTGCAGCGGGAAGCCAAAGGTCCGCAGCGCAAAACCCAGCCCGCCGAACATCACCATCGACCACACATCAAACGCCCGGTTATTGAGGCCGAAGGCTCCAACAAAGCACATCACCACAACTAGCGGCATCAGTACGTTCTTGGGGGTCCGCACAATGCGGATGAACACCGGCATCAGCGCAAACATAAACGTGGCCATGGCGACCGAGGCGACAATAAGCGAGGTAAAGATGCCGTATACCAACTCTCCCTGAGTCAGAAAAAGCAGTGGACCGGGCTGGACATTGTTCATGATGAACGCGCCCAGCAAGATCGAGGCCACGGTGTCACCCGGGATACCCAAGGCCAGCAATGGTACCAGCGCGCCACCAATGCAGGCGTTGTTCGCGCTTTCCGATGCCACAACCCCATCGACGATACCGGTGCCGTATTGATCGCCGCGGCGCGACGTCTTCTTGGCCGCCAGATAACCGGTAAGGCTGGCGGTGCTGACACCAATTCCGGGCAGAATACCGATGCCGGTGCCAACTGTGGCGGCAACGAAAAAGGTGCGGATGTTGCCGACCACGTCAGCAAATTTGAGCCCGACCTCCTTGATCGCCTTGCCCTGCTTGCGCATGGTGGCGCGCGCCGGCCCGTTGCCCGCGTCGTGCAGCAGCTCCGAGATTGCAAATAGCCCCACCAGAAACGGCACCATGGCAAAGCCACTTTGGAGGTCCACCTGCCCAGCGGTCAGGCGTTCGATTCCGCCAACGGGGCTCATCCCCACCATGGCCAAGGCAATCCCGATCACGCCACTGATGAAACCCTTGACCATCGACCCGGCACTAAGACTGGCAATCAGGGACAGCGCAAAGAACGAGACGGCGAAATATTCAAACGGTGTAAACCGCAGTGCGAAACGGGCAAGCATCGGCGCAAAGACGGCCAGCACAATTATGCCAAACACGGTCCCAAGAAACGAGAACAACACCGCCGCGCTCAGGGCCTTTTTCGCCTCGCCCTTCATCGCCATCGGATAGCCGTCAAACAGTGTCGCGACCGAACCGGGCGTTCCAGGCAGGTTCATCAGGATCGCAGGTATCAACCCGCCCGAAATGCCGCCAATGAAAAGCCCGCATAGCAGCGACAGTCCGTGCAAGGCTGGCATGGTGAAGGTCAGCGGCAAGCACAGGATCAGACCCATTGATGCGGTCAAGCCAGGCACAGAGCCAAAGACGATGCCCAAAGCGACCCCGCCAAAAACCAGAAGGATACAGTAGATATCGAGTGCGGCTGAAGCGCCCTGAAGGAATACGTCAAACATTACATGCTCCTCACAGGATGCCTTGGGGCAGCGGCATAGACAGCCAGTGCCAGAACATCAGATAGACAGCCACGGGAAAGGCTATGGCGATGATCGCTGTGCGGATGGGTTTGAACGCCCCCGCGTCGTAGGTAAGGATGTAACACTGCACAAAGATGTAGATCACCGAGGTCATCACAAATCCGAGCCATTCGAACACAGCGGCCGCCGCGATGATAAGAGCCGCCGTAGCGATCAGACGGCCCGGATAAGCGAACCGCCGTTTGTGCAGCAATTCGTCGTCAACGGTGTCGCCCGCAATTGCAGCCAGACCTTTGAACGGCACGAAGGTCATGATCAGCAACACGACGCTTAGCCCGCCCAAGATCAAAGCGACCAGTCGCGGCGCGAGACTCATGTCCAGACCAGCAATCACGGTCTCTCCCGGACCGGGTAAACTTGTATACATCGCAATCGCGAAAAGCAGGATGACTGCACCGCTGATCCCGTCGGTCATTTTCTTTGTCATTTCAGGCTCCTCCCAAAAGCACTGCCAAACGTCTATGCATGTCCCCGTGTCACCGGCATCATGCAGCCGCCGTCGTCCCTAACATCCTGTAAATCTGTCTGATAAGTATTGGTTCATTTCATGCCACCCGATAGCTTTCCGTCGCTGTCCCGAACAACGCCTGTGCGGTCTCCCGCGCGATGGAACAGGCTACGCGCCGCAGGCTTTCCTCGGTCGCGCCGCCATAGTGGGGCGTTGCGATAAACGTCGGTAAGGACAGCAGCGGGTGCGTGGGCGACGGTGGTTCCTGTTCGAAAACATCCATCCCCGCCGCACCTATCTGACCGGTTTCAAGCGCTGTGGCCAGCGCCACCTCGTCCACGATTCCGCCTCGCGATGTGTTCACCAAAATCAAGCCCGGCTTGGCATGCGCCAGCACTGATTCAGAGATCAGGCCGGTGGTTTCAGGCGTGCGCGGCAGGTTGATGCTCACGAAATCGCAGGCTGCGAAAAGATCGCCCAGCGTGTCTGCGCGAACGATATCGTCCACCTCTTGCCAGAACTCGGCGGGAATTTTCGGGTCGTAGGCGACGACCTCCATCTCGAATGCGTTGCGCAAGATATCTGCGGTCATTCGCGCGATCCGGCCATAGCCGACAAAGCCGACACGGTTCCGGTAAAGTTCGCGACAGCCCTTGCCCTTGCGTCCCTCGGCCCAGCCATCATTGCGGACAAGGTGATCGGCATAAACCACCCGTCGGGCCGCCGACAGCATCAGGGTGACCGACAGTTCAGCCACCGATTGGGAATTCTCGAACGGCGTGTTGAGAACCACAATCCCGCGCTCGCGGGCGGCGGCAACATCAACTGAATCGACCCCGGCCCCGTGCCGCCCGATGACCTTAAGCCGTTTGGCGGCGCGGATGTCTTCACCGGGCAAATCCATACCGCGCAGGATCACGGCGTCCGCCTCTTCGCGCCAGTTGTCCATCCGCGCGTTGTCCCACGTGACCACATCCAGCCGCGCGTCAGCCTTCAGAAACGCTACCGCATCGTCATGGATGGGCGAGCGTAGGAACACTGTTTTGCGCGCGTCATTCATGGGCAGCATCGATGATCTCGCAGCCCGCTTTGGCCAACGCGGCATCAACCCAGCTTCGGTCGAGCGTGCCGTCATTGGCCGCAGCCACCTTGGCCTGATCCTTTTCGGACAGGGCCTGACCAGCGGCCAGCACGGCCTCGGCGTCCGCGCGCGGAATGATCACAACGCCATCGTTATCGGCAAGGACCACATCGCCCGGACTAACTACGCATCCCTCGAACGAGATCGGAACGTTGATCTGCCCCGGTCCCTGCTTCATCGGGCCACCCGGACGCGTACCCGTGGCATAGACAGGCAAATCAAGATGATCGAGGGAATCCAGATCGCGGATCGGTCCGTCAAAGACAATCGCGGCGACCTCTTTAAACTTGGCATAGCTGAACATGACCTCGCCCATAAGGGCCTGAGTCTGGGCACCACCGTTAGAGACAATGATTACATCGCCTTCTTGCGCCATATTCAGCGCCTTGTGAATGGCAAGGTTGTCGCCCGCGCTTACCTGTACCGTCAGTGCTACCCCGGATACGGGACCGGCAAGACGGGGGCCTTGTAGGCGCGTGCTTGCCGGCAAGGAATTCAAACGGTTCATAACGTCCGCGACGTTCGCCGATGGCAGTTCGCCCAGGGCTTTGACGACCTGAGGGGTGGGAAGCTTGCGTTTATTGAACACGCGGAAGCCGACGCTCATCGTGAATTCCTCCAGTTTATTATGCCCGGTCTTTTCGACGCGGGTGCCGATGTTGAAAGAAACATTGCAAAAGGCTTTAATAATTACAATTTCATAATTATCATGAATTGATAACTTGGAGGCATCATTGGATTTTCGTGATCTCGTTTACTTTCGAACCATTGCCGAGCTGGGGCATATGGGTCAGGCAGCCGAACGGCTATTTCTAACCCAACCCGCCCTGACCAAAGCAATGCAACGGCTTGAAGAGTCTATCGAGGGAAAGATCTTCCTTCGTGAGGGGCGCGGCATCGCCTTAACTGAGCTCGGGCGGGTTCTGCTTGAGAGAAGCAAAGTAATCGAGCAGATGATGAATGCCACCCACGGCGAACTGCGCGGTTTTGCGCGGGGGGAAGCGGGCCATATCCGTTTTGGATGCGCCCCGACACTGGCCAAATATTACCTTCCAGAGATCATGCGCCAGCTGCTGGACCAAAGCCCCGGCGTGACAATCGACCTTGAAACGAATGTAAGCGGCCCCTTGCTCAAGGCGCTGCGGGAACACCGACTGGACGCTGTGCTGACCCATGTTACAGGTCCGATTGACGGGTTTCACGTCACCCCGGTGATGGATGACGAAGTTGCAATCGTCGCCAGTTGGTCACATCCCCTCGCGGCCCGCGAGGTGCAGGTGCCGGATCTCACTCATTACAACTGGGTCCTACCGACGAAATCAGCCATCCTGCCTTGGCTACAGGACCTGTTTCACCGGCACGGCTGCCCAGCCCCAAAAGCCCAGGTAAAGGCAACATCGATTCTGTATCTCCCCTCACTTATCGGGGGCACGCAGTTGCTAAGCCTTCTGTCCACAAAGAACCTAAAGGACGATGTCACGGGGCAGCATCTTACCGAAATCAACGTCGCTGGTGAGCGGCTTCGCAGATCCTTCGCGTTTGTCTGTCGCGACCCGGCAAGTCTGTCTCCGGCCACGCGGCTGTTATTCGACATCATCCGCGATTCCACGGCACCACGTGTGGACGGGATGGATCAGACTAACCTGTGAACTGTATCTCTAGTCGGAATTTATAGTTTGTTTTAGCCAGTTGTTTTGGGGCCTTTGAAAAGCGCCTTGCCCGTTTGACCGCCGCGATGGCGGCGGCGTCAAGTTCTGGCTGACCAGAGCTACGGGCAAGACCTACGTTCAACAGCGCACCATTGTGCCCCACGGATACCACGACGGTAACGACCCCGGTTTCGCCGCCACGGGGACGTCGCTTTGCACGGTCGATTTTGGCGCGAATGGAGGTGCCCCATGCCGCGACCAAAGACTGCTTTTCGGACTTTGACAGGTTCGAATGGGCCGAGGTCTGGCGGTTTCCTGCATTGGATGTGCCGCCCGTCCCCGCCGCAGTCGCCGCCTTGGACGGTGTCGAGGTCGCCTGCGCCGGTTGCTTTTTGACAGGTGCCGGCTTGGCAGGCTTCTTGACCGGCGGCTTGGGCCTTTGCGGGGGCTTTATCTTGGACAGGGGGTGGACAGGGGGTTCGGGCGGCGGCGGCGCGGATTGAACAACTGGCACGTCATCCAGCACGCTTGGGCTTTGCAGCATCTGTGGCAGTGCGATTGGCGTGGTAACAGTAGCGTCCAAAACCGGCGCGACGGGTTCAGCCAAAACGGTTTCGGGCGGCGTTAGTTCAACGCTGGCCTCGGCGACATCCGGGGGCGTTTCCCATGCTTTGATCAGATCACCATAGCTTTCTGGGGCCGCGACCATCGTCATCAACCCGCTTCCCCCCGCACCGGCCGACGCTGCAGCACCATCGCTGGGCTTTACCCAAAAGGCCGCAACGTGCAGGCCGACAGCAATCAGCAGAAAAATAGCGCCGTTGATGAACACACGTATCATGGCTGAGCCGTTTCAACGCGTGTCGTCAAAAAGACATTTGTGATCTCGCGCGCGGCAAGTGTCTTGAGCAAGGTTGGGATCAGCAGGGCATCTGCCCCCCCATCGGCCCGGATTGTAAGGGGTGGGCGGGCATCTGAACCGGTACAGATGACATCGGCACAAAGATCGATATACGCCAGCTCAAGCGCGTCAATCGCTGCGGTCTCGCCAATGGCGTCGCGAAAAGCAATATCCCCCTTGGTGTTGATATAAAGCGTTAATGCGCTGTCATCCGGCGCTTCGGAGGACGCGGTGGGGGGAGTAACCTCGAACGGGTCAGGCGGGGCGATTTGCGCGGTCATCAAAAAGAAGATGAGCAAAAGAAAAACCACGTTAATCATCGGAATGACGTTTTCTTCACGCGGCTTACGCTGGCTATGCTGGCTGAAATCCATGGGTTAATCCACCACCACAACCTGCGTGAAACCTGCATCCCCCAGATCGCCAAGAATTTGCACCATGGCTTGTAGCTTCGCACCGCTCTTTGGGCGCAAAATGATTGTGTCGGAGGGTTTAGAGGTTAGCTCGC
Source organism: uncultured Sulfitobacter sp. (assembly GCF_964021855.1). NCBI lineage: Bacteria > Pseudomonadati > Pseudomonadota > Alphaproteobacteria > Rhodobacterales > Roseobacteraceae > Sulfitobacter > uncultured Sulfitobacter sp. The sequence continues at coordinate 589,195 of NZ_CAXHZD010000001.1, read as the reverse complement.
TTAGCTGAGCGGGCAATGCCTCTCGCGCGACCGTATTCCCGTTTAACAGCAACCCATCGACGGTGATATCGATCAACCGTGGCGGGCCTTCGTAGGCAGATCCGGAAGACCCACCCGCAAGGCTCAGCGGGATTTGCATATCCATGCCAAAGCGCGATGCCAGCATAAAAAAGACCAGCAACAGGAAAACCACGTCAATCATGGGGGTCAATGATGGAGTGCGACGCTTGCGTGCTTCAGCAATTTGCATGGGTTCACTCTGCCGCCAGCCCGGTTGACGCCTGCGTAATCTCCTGTGCGCGTGTCGTTTGGAAAATCCGCGTTCCGATGTCTTCCATCTCAAGCCGCAGCCGGTCCGTGATGCTTTCAAACCACGTCAATGCGACAGAGGCCGGGATGGCGACAGCCATACCCGCCGCTGTGGTCAGCAATGCCTCCCAAATGCCGCCGGCCAACATCGACGGGTCAGCCCGCGCGCCAGCCTCTTGCAGCGCTTGAAACGCGGAAATCATGCCCAGAACGGTGCCCAGCAGCCCCAGCAGCGGGGCAATGGTCGCGATCAATTCTAACGGGCGCAAACCCGCACGGGCACGGGCCAGACACAGCTTTGCTACCCGCAGGGTTTCGTCTTGCGCTGTTTCCCGGTCAAATTCAGGGTTGGAAGACGCTTGAAATGCGGTGCGGGCAAATCGGGCGCGAATGGTTCGGCGGTTACGAAGGTCAGCCAAAACAACGTCTGAATTACCGTCTTGCCACGCGGTAAGTGACCCCTCGACCCGGCGGCCACCTGTCCACGCACCCAGCCAGATAAGATCCCAAATCTTCCAAAGAATAAGGGCGGCCGTTATCACTGACAAAGCGGCGATAGCCCAGATCGAAGGGCCGCCAGCCTTTAAGAACGCAATCGCGGATAGAGTTGCATCGGATAGTGGCGCGAAATCCAACATCAGTAAGCATCCTTAACATGATGGCTGGCTGATGTGGCTTGCCTCTACCTGTGGTTTATAATCTTGATTATTTTTGTCAAGTAACTGACGGAGTGCTGGCAAAAACCCTCTCAGACGTGCGCCAACATACGTTTCCGCGCCTCGCACAAAAAAACCGGGCCCATAAGGCCCGGCTTGGTCATGTTTTGCGATATTAATCAGAATTCGCGGCTGAGTGTCAGGGAAATAACCCGTCCCTGACCTTTGGTGCAGCCGTAGCTGTCATAGCAAAGGCCCTCGTAATCCTTGTCGAACAGGTTGTTCACATCAAGGTTCACCGTCATTTCCGGCATCTCGTAGCTTAGGCTCAGGTCAGCCAGCGCATATCCGTCCGTTTTGCGACCGTTGCTTTGGGTTGCATAGAACGAGGACACATAGCGCACCCCTGCCCCGACCGTCAGACCTTGCACGAAATTAGCGGCGTCATAGTCGAACCACAGGGCAAGCTGATGGGGCGGTGCCATCGAATTATGATTGCCAATCAGCGCGGTGTTCGAGGATTTGCTAACTTTTGAGTCCAGATAGGCATAGCTAAACACGCCTTCTAACGCCTCATTCAAACGCCCACGCGCTTCCAATTCCAGACCGCGCGAACGTACCTCGCCGGTTTGGGTAAAGCTGGACCATGTCGTGTCTCTTGTGTCGTATTCCTTTACATTGGTCTTGCTCAGGTCGAACACCGCCGCGCTTAGCATGAGATCGGCAGACGGTTGATAGCGCAGGCCTGCCTCCCACTGGGTGCTCTCAGAAGGGTCAAGCACATCACCGGCAAGCGTTTTACCAACGTTCTGGGTGAACCCTTCAGTATAGCTTAGGTACGGGGTCAGACCGTTGGCAAATTCATGGGTGACTCCGATCATACCTGTGGTTGCCTCGTTTTTCTGACTGCTTTGGGTCGAGGCGACCAGATCGTCAATGGTGGTATCAAACCTGCTGTGGCGCAGACCCATGGTGATCTTGGTGCCCGTGCCCAGATCCAGATGATCTTGCAGGTAGAAACCTGTTTCGCCGTATTCCGTGCTTTTTCTGGAACCAAGCGCGGGATCAGCAACTGCGAAATCCAGATTTGGGTCGCTGTAGGGCACCGTGTACATTGTGTAATCAAGGTACTGTGTCACATCATAGCGCGATGTTTGGTGATCCAAACCAACGGTCAGCGTATTCTTGGCAGCACCAAAGGACGTCGTCCATTTCAGGTGATTGTCGATACCAAAGGTTTCCGCGTCTTCATCATTCGAGAAAGCGTAATAGCTTAGCCCGCTCGCGGACGCCGAAGAATAATCCAACTGCGCATAGTCGGTCGTTTGATGCGCATAGCGGAAGCTTTGGTTAAAGGTCAGGTTCGGTGCAAAGCTGTGCGTGAACTCCCAGCCAATCGTCTCTTGCTCTGTATCAAAGTGGTTATAGGCCGACTGCTTGAGGTTATAGCCCTCGGGCAACGTGCCCCATGCGCTGTCAACGTCTTCGCCGTTCACCGGTGAGAAAATCAACGGCGTCAGCGAATCCTTTTGGATGTGGCCCAGGATAGTCAGCGATGTGTTGTCAGTCGGTGCCCATGTCAGACCACCCGCAAGGAAACTGCGGTCGTCGGCAGAGCGATCAACTTCGGTTTCACCGTCCCGTACCAGCCCCGTGATGCGCGCGGCGACTGTGCCTTCCTCGTTGATCACGTTCGACCAGTCGAAACCGACCAAGGCCGACCCGTTGCTGTCAAAGCCGATTTTACCCTCGGCCAGACGCCCAAACACCGGACGTTTGGTGACAAGATTCACCATACCGCCCGCATCGTTCGAACCATAGAGCACGCCCGCAGGACCACGCAGAACGTCAACACGTTCGATCATGTAGGGGTCAGTCGTAAAGCCGGAAAAGTTCAGCACTTTTTGCGGAAGCCCGTCGCGGTACAGCGAAGAAGACCCCATATCAAAGCCGCGGATGGCGAATTGGTCGAACCGGTTGTCCATACCCCATGTCGACGGCAACACACCGGGCACATAAGCGATACTGTCTTCGACCTGACGCGGTGCACGGGATGCAAGCTCTGTCGAGGTCACGACCGAAATGGATTGCGGTACTTCGGCAAGCGGCACACCGGATTTCACGCCGGTTTCGGTTGCAAGCGCAAGGTAGCCATCGATTTCACCCGAATAGGCCAGTTCGTTTTCAACAACAATTGGCAACAGGTCGATGACATCTTCTTGCGCGTGGGCAGGAAATGTGGCGGCCAAACTAACCAGTGCGGTTTGGCACAGCAGTTTGGGTCTCGTTGGCAAACGCAACGATTGACGGATATCAAAATAGGTCATGTAGCTCCCCAGGAAATGGCGCGAAAACGCACCCGGATGACGAGCAAAGAGGCTCGGGTCTCACCTGGGTCTGTCCTGGGATTAGGGCAAAATACCGCGAAGTTTGCCGCTGTCAATCGCCTGAGGGGGTCTTTGACGAATTACCTTGGTTCCCGCCGTGGTTGCCGACCGCTTTGGCCAATCGGGGCATCAACCGCCCGGCGACCCACGAAATAGACAGGGGGGTTTGAAAACTCATCGCCCCGATTTCCTCGGCATCGGCCCAGACGGATCGGCCGTTTTGGGACAACGCGCTTTCGCGGTAGGCAGGCAGCCCTTCGATCAGCGCGCGCCCAGCCTCGTCAGACAACCACAGGGCGACGTCTTTCTCAAAAAGATCAAGGCGTTCGAGGCTGACCGAGAAATTGCCGGACCCAGATGCAAGGCCGTCATATTCGGCCGGTATTTTCATCCCAAGTGCGGCCATCAACCGGTTCGAACCGTCGCCTGAACTATACCCGATCAGCTCGGTCCCGGAAACATATGCAACAGCGACTTCGGTGCCGGACAGCTGGGGATAAGCAGCGGCCAGATCGGCCAACTCCTGTTCAACCCTGGCGGTTACGGCATCCCCCTGTTCCTGCCGGCCCATGGCCTGCGCGATAAGCTGCATTTCCGCCTGCCAGGGGGCGGTCCATGCCGCGTAGCCCAGTGGCGGGCCAACCACAGGTGCGATCTGTGACAACCGGTCATAGGTTCGCTGGTCAAGGGGCGCAAAGGTTGCGACGATCAGGTCCGGCTTTTGCTGCCAGACCCACTCCAGATCAATCTCGAACCCGCGCTGGACATCCGGCTTTGCGCCCAACGCCGCGCGTGCGTCTTCTGCCCAGCTCCACGTCGCATAGGGGCGCGCGCCGAACCATTCGTGAACACCCACGGGCGCGATGCCGAGCGCATATAGAAAGTCCTGCTCATGATAGCCGACCGACACAATGCGTTGCGGCGTGTCTTGGATGCGGGTTTCGCCGAAACCGTGCGCGATGATCATTGGCTCGGCACTTAACCTGACAGGCATAAGCAGGAATGAAACACAGCATATAAGGGCAACAAGACGCATCAGACTCTCCAGCAGATCGGGCCTGGCGTCTGGCTTGGCGGTTTTGGCAGTGCTCTCGCAATCCCTGCCGGGTGTCAAGACGGCCGTGCGCCCTCTTGCAGCGCCTTACGAATATGAATACCCGTTAAGGGCAAGCGTCATGCCAGCCGGAACCAACGGGAATGTCATGTCACGCGCATCTTTCGCCATTAGCCTTGTTTTGCTGTGTTTGGTTTTATGCCTAAGCGCAGCACTGTCGTTGCGGTTCGGCGCCGCCCCGGTGACACTGAACGCGTTGTTCAACGACACAATTGGCCTGCTCGAAAGCCGCGCGTTTAGAACGGTGTGCGCAATATGTGTCGGGGCAGCATTGGCCATTTCAGGATTGATGCTTCAGGCGTTAACGGGCAACCCACTGGCCGATCCGGGGATCACGGGGATCAACGCAGGGGCCGCGCTGGCGGCCATCGCCTTGGCCTATTTTACCCCCTTCAGCAGCGGCATGGCTATTCTGTTGGCGGCAAGTGTCGGGGCAGGTCTGGCAGGATACACCTTGTGGCATCTGGCGGGAACTGACCCCGTGGCAGGGGTCGGCGGCATTGCCTTGCGCTTGCCCCTTGCCGGTCTCGCCATTGAAACCTTGTGCCTTGCGCTCGCCTCAACCCTGATCTTGGCCGATGCGGAAATGCAGGCGCGATACTTGCGCTGGATTTCCGGCGCTATTCCTGCGGTCGCCCGAACTGAGATTGCCCCTTTGGCAGTGATCTCAGTTTTGCTTGTCGCAGGGTATTTCACCTGTGAACGGCTTGAACTGCTGAGCCTTGGGGCAGAGCAAAGCGATAGCTTGGGGCGCAATCCCAACCGCACCGTCGCGCTTGTGTTGGCCTGCGTTACCATGCTCAGCGGCGCAAGCGTCGCGATTGCGGGTCCCTTGGCGTTTCTGGGCCTGCTCGTTCCCTTTGTCGCCCGCAGTCTGGCGGCAGGGTCGTTGCGGCGGGCCTATCTTCTTGCCCTACCGCTTGGCGGTTCCGCCCTCGTCTTAGCAGACACAATCGGCCGCGTGATCGCCCGCCCCGGAGAGGTCCATGCCGGTATTATCGCTGCCCTTTTAGGGGGGCCAGCGCTGATTATGGTGTTGCGCCGCGTCCTGCGCCCAACACGGTGGCGCGCGGAATGAAGCCTGTGATTACCCTGTTGCTTGCGTTGGTCTGCCTTGTGTTCCTTGCCCTATCGGGCGGGCGCGACTGGCTGTCGCCCACCGAGGTCTGGCGGGGGCTTTGGGACACGGATGATTTCGTAATCCAAGTGCTGCGTCTGCCACGCACTGCGCTGGCTGTTGCCGCCGGTCTGGCGCTTGGTCTTGCAGGGGCCTTGATGCAGGGGCTGACCCGCAATCCCTTGGCCACACCTGATGTGATCGGTCTGGTGCAGGGGGCCAGCCTTGGCCACATCGTGGCGCTTGGGTTGGGTACCTCTGTCTTTCTGGGTGAAACCGTTGGTGCCGCCGTTGCCCTGTTTGCCGTGATCACCTTGGCCCGCAATCAGGGACCAATTGCGTTTGTTCTATATGGCATTGGCGTCGGCGCGACCGCGTCGGCCGCGACGACCGTGATCCTCTTGCGCGCGCCCGATGCGACAATCAGCCAGATGATGTTGTGGCTGTCCGGCTCGCTTGCCCGTGCCGATTTGACGACCGCCAGCATGCTGCTTGGCGGCGTTGGCTGCGCAATGTTTGTGGTGCTGTGTCGCGCGCGTGATCTGCGTACGCTTTGGCTGGGTGACGACGTGATGACGGGGCTTGGCGTCAACTTGACCGTATTGCGTTTCACCGTGCTTGGGCTGGTCACCTTGCTGACGGCAGCGGCCACGTTGGCGGTTGGGCCGATCGGGTTTCTCGCCTTTACCGCCGCCCCCCTTGCCCGCGCGGTCACCGGGGCCGAACCACCCGCCCTGTTCCCCGCGGCCCTTATGGGGGCCTGTCTGCTAACAGCCGCCGATCTGGCCGCCCGATTGATCGCGCCATTGGTAACTCTGCCGACAGGCTTGATCATGACCCTGATCGGCGCGCCCTATCTTATCTTTTTCCTATGGTCAGAGAAGCGAAAGACCGCGTGATGAAACAGCCCCTTTTTGACATCCACGACTTGACGGTAAGCTTAGGACATCAAACGGTTTACTCCCAGTTCAGCGCGCGTCTGCCGGATGTGGGGATCACAGGTATCATCGGCCCCAACGGCTGCGGAAAATCAACGCTGCTGCGTTGCCTTGGCGGTCTGAAAACACCCGACAATGGCAGCGTCAAATTGCGGGGGGCGGATATTGCTCAGATGCCCTCAATCGCGCGGGCACGCCAAATCGCGTTCTTGCCGCAAGAACCGCCAATGCTGGCCGATATGACCGTCGAGGGATTGGTCGCCAAGGGCCGTACACCGTGGCGAAAGGCCTTTCTGCCGCCTTCGCGGGCCGACCGTGACGCCGTTACGCAGGCACTTGAGGCCACACAGCTGAGCGCATTGCGTCAGCGCCCGTTAACAGCGCTTTCAGGGGGGCAGCGACAGCGGGCGTGGATTGCAATGGCGCTGGCCCAGCAAACCGACGTCATTCTGCTGGACGAACCGACATCCTACCTTGATCTGCCACACCAAATCCGCCTGATGCAGCTGCTGCGGCAACTTGTGGATGAACAGCGGCAGGCCTGCCGCGTCGTGGTGGTGCTACACGATCTGACCATTGCGGCACGTTTCTGCGACACGCTTGTGGGCCTGTCCGAGGGCAAGCTGGTCTGCGCCGGAGCCCCCGCCGAAGCCCTAACCCCCCAAACTGTCATGCAGCTTTATGGTCTTCGCGCGCAGGTGCGGCCCGATCCGGTTTTCGCACGCCCGGTTGTGTATCCGGAGGAATAAAGGGCAGCTATGCGTTCGCCGCCCTGTTCGCCTATTCAGGCTTGGTATGCTCAATCAGGAAACGCGCAATGCCCGGTATAAGCGCCTCATGCAGCGGTAAACTTGGATCTGTATATGTGGCAACGGGGTTTCCAGCGACCGCCGCCTTCATCATATGTGTTCCGCCAGCAAGGTCTATGTACTGCGCCTGCGGCAGCGCCCCTTGAAGCAAACCGGCGTCGCGGGCGTTTACCTGAATGTCTTCGTCCCCTTGGATGATCAGCGCAGGGCCTTGCCAATCTTTGGCTATCATCGCGGGGTCATAAGAAAATCCGTCGACCATGAAACGTTGGATGCCTTCCGAAAAGAGCGGTCGCAAAATTGGCGTCAGCGCTGCGGGGTCGCGGGTCTGGCCAGCCTCAAGACCTTCGACGATCTCTCTAAGCTCGGGCATCAGCGGGGCGTTGGCGGGATTGGCCTCAAACTGCTCAATCAGCAGCTGCCCCATTGGCCGCCCGGGCGTTGCCATCAGGATCAGACCACACAGGTTTTCGGGTTGGTCCTGCGCGGCGACCAGCGCCACCAACCCGCCCTCGGAATGCCCTGCAATCCAGACACAAGGGGCAAGGGCGGACGCGTGATCCACCCAATCGCGGGCATCTTGGGCATAGGCGGCGATGGTGACATTATTCGGGTCTGCGATGGCCTTGGCACTGCCGTAAAAGCCCCTTTTATCGATGCGCAGTGACGCGACCCCTTGTTCGGCCAACGCCTCGGCCAACTGCTTGTAGGCATCCGTCTTGATCCCCATTACCGACGCGTTCCCGTCCTTGTCAGTCGGCCCTGATCCGGGGATAATAACCACCGCATGATCGGCACCCTCGACGGTGATCTGCTCTGCCTCTAATGGCCCCTGAGGTCCGGGAATTTGCACAGGTCCGGCCACCGCCAATGCAGGGAAAAGCAGCGGGACAAGACAGGTCAGGCGCATGATGTTCTCCGATAGTTTATAAATTAACTTAGGTATTTCAGGCAGGCCGCGCAACGCGTTTTGCCGCAAAATGGCGTTTAGGTTACGGGGGGCCGCGAAGGTTAAGTCGGCGCATCTGTCCAAAAACCGCCTTGACTCGATGTTGCGAATATACCCAGTAATATCCAACATTATTTGGAATGGTGGGCAAATTGCTTTTTGGTGGTCGTAAATCGGAAGACGATACAGTTGTCGAAATGCTCGCCTCTGCGATCCGGCGCGACATCTCCTTTGGCCTGCTGCGCCCCGATCAGAAACTAAAGCTCGCAGATTTGCGCCAGTCCTATGGTGGCTCGAACCATTCAATGCGCGAGACGCTGCGGATTTTATCCTCCGAAGGGATGGTCGAGGCGATCAGCCAGCGCGGGTTCCGCGTCACCTCGGCGACCGAGGATGATCTGCGTGATATTCTGCTAGTGAGGCTCGAGGTTGAAAAGCTTGGCCTGAAACGCTCGATCGAGCGTGGGGATGTAGCTTGGGAAGGCCGTGTGATTGCCGCACTTCATGCGGTGAGCCGCGCCGACACGGTCGTTCAAAACAATCCTGATGATGTCACCGCGCTGGAGTGGGACGAGGCCTGCCGCGATCTGAGCATGGCGCTGATTTCGGCCAGCGGATCACCCAGACTGATGGACATGGCCGCGCAGTTTTACGGTCAGTCGCGTCGCTTTCGCTTGGCGCTCTTGCGCGAAGGGCGCATCGACTTTGCCGCCCGCGCATCGCGTCGGGCTTTGCTACAAAACGCTGTCATCGCGCGCGACGAACAGCGCGCTTTGCAAGTTCTAGAAGACGAAATCGGTGCCGACTTGGGTGCCTAAAAAAACGAAAAGATCATTTAGGGAGGAAACAATGGTCACTTTTAACAGACGTCAGACACTGGGTCTGATCGGGGCAGCGGCGGCATCAGGCCTCGCAGCACCAGCGCTTGCGCAAAACAAAAAGATTGTTGTGGGCGCGCTGCGCTTCACATCGCATTCCGCAAGTTTTATCGCCGCCGAACGCGCCTATTTCGCCGATGCTGGCCTTGATGTTGAACTGCGCTTTTTCCAAGCGGCGCAACCGATGGCGGTCGCGATTGCGTCGGGTGACGTAGACTATGCCGTGACCGCGGTCTCGGGTGGCTTGATTTCGCTGGCAGATAAGGGCGCAATCAAGGTTATCGGCGGCGCGCTGAGCGAAGAGCCGGGCATTGATGGCCAGAAAATCCTTGCCTCGGACGCAGCTTTCCAAGCGGGCCTGACATCGCCAGCAGGCCTTGGTGGCAAGAAATTCGGCATCTCAACGGCTGGGTCGTCGTTCCACTATATGGGCTCGAAAATTGCCCAAGCCGAGGGCGTCGATGTGTCCTTTACGCCGCTGCAAAAAGTGGGTGCCATCATTGGCGCGCTGAAATCTGGCCAGATTGATGCGTGGTCCATTGTGCCCCATATCGCCAAGCCATTGGCGGGCTCTGGTGCGGTGCATATCATCGGCAATGTGTCTGATTATCTGCCAAATTATCAGGTCACGACCGTGTTCACATCGGCCAAGAACGCCAATGATGAACGCCAGCAGACATCAGATTTCCTCAAGGCGTTCAGCATGGGGGCTTCTGATTACAACTCCACCATGATCGATAAATCCGGCGGCGAAGACGGCGTGAACGAGATGGTCGATCTGATCCATAAATACGTCTACACAGACCGCGAGCGGGCCAAAGCGGCCCCGTCGATCATCAACGGCACCATGCGCATCAACGAAGGCGCGCGTCTGAACGTCGCTTCGGTTCAGGATCAGCTTAGCTGGTTCCAGTCCGAAGGGTTGATCGACGGTGACATCACGCTGGATACGTTTGTCGACACCAGCTTTGTCGAGACGTTCGAGGCTTAAGACCAAACCCAAGACTGGCCGCCAATCGCGCGGCCAGTCGTTTCATTTCTAAGGGCAGTTTCATGGACATTCGCTTGGATGCGATCAGCCATTCCTATGGCGACACTGAGGTATTGCGCGACATCTCGCTGGATATTCCAACGGGCAAGATCGTCTGCTTTGTCGGGCCGTCCGGCTGTGGCAAATCCACCTTGCTGCGCCTGATCGGCGGGCTGGAACGCGCAACCAAGGGCCGTGTCTTGCAACTTGGCACGCCGCCTGCCGGATGTCTTAACCCGCTTACTTATGTGTTTCAGGATTTCGCGCTGCTGCCTTGGCGCACTGTGCACGGGAACATTTCCCTCGTGCTTGAGGACCACGGCATCAAAGGGGCCGCTGCCAATGCGATCATCTCTGACGTTTTGGCCCGCACCAAGCTCAGCGATTTCAGCAATGCCCTGCCGCGCCAATTGTCGGGCGGCATGAAGCAACGCGTGGCGATTGCCCGCGCGCTGGCCGTCAAACCGGCCGTGATGTTGATGGACGAACCGCTGTCCGCCCTAGACAGCCAGACGCGTGAATTGCTGATGGATGATCTGGTGGCCTTGTGGACTCGCCAGCCCTTTACCGCCGCCTATGTGACCCACAATCTGGCCGAGGCTGTGCGCCTGGGCCACCGCATTGTTGTGCTGTCACGCCGACCCGGTGAAATCCGCGAAATGGTCGAGATTGATATGCCGCTGGCAGAGCGCAGCCACGGCAACCCCGAGCTTGAGCAGATCCAGAAACACCTGTGGGATATGATGCGCGACGAGGCCCGCGCAGCTGATGAGGAATTGCTAGATGTCTGATGCAACGATCAAAGCCCAACCTATCGAAGTCCGGTTTCGCGGCGGCGGTTTTGCCCCAAAGGCGCGGCGTTGGGTCGGATTGGCCGTGTTTGTCGTGCTGATCGCGATCATGGAGATCGGCACACGCAGCGGCTGGATATCTGCCCTGACACTGCCCAAACCATCCGACGTTCTGGCAACGTTTAAAGAGCTGTGGGACAGCGGGATGTTGTTCAAACATCTGCTGCCGTCGCTTAGCCGCTTGGCTGTCGGGGCCGCAATCGGTGCCTCGGTCGGGATCTGTGTCGGCGTAATGATCGGCCTCTTTTCCTATGTCCGCGCGGGTCTGGTCCCGCTGGTGGCCGCCATTTTCCCAATCCCCAAAATCGCCCTGTTGCCACTGTTTGTGATCTGGTTCGGCATCGACGAGGCCAGCAAATATGCGCTGATCGCCTTTGGCACGTTCACCCCCACCGTGGTGGCCACCTATGGCGCGGTCGATAATGTGGACCGCTCTTTGATCCGCATGGGTCAAAGCTTTGGCTTGTCGTGGTTTTCCATCGTGCGCAAGATTGTGCTGCCCGGTGCCATGCCCGGTATCTTGTCTGGCCTGCGCATCTCGCTTGCCATCGCGATCATCTTGTTGGTCGCCGCTGAAATGCTGGGGGCCGAATACGGGATCGGCGCTTATATCCTCGAAGCTGGGTCGCTGTATGATTTGGAGCGCTTGTTTGCGGGCGTCGTTATTCTGTCCCTGCTCGGCGTGATCCTAAGCACGGTGATCGGGTTCATTGAACGTCGCCTATTGGGGTGGCGGGAGTAAGCCGCAAACCCGAATGCTCTTGGCTGGTGCTGCGCGATGTCAAATACGCGCAGCACCGTCATGTTTCGTCAGGGCAAGGGCCCGATCTAGGCGTCTGGCGCAAAGGCCGCGTCAAGCCGCGCCTTGAAGCGTTCGTGAAACCTGGTGTCGCCAATAATGCGCAGATGGTTGGTGCCGGTGACCGTGTCTGCCGCTGTGGCGCGCGGCGACAGCTTGCGCCAATCGACCAGATTCAGCCCACGGCTTAGACTGTCACCGGCGCTGAACGAGGCGACAGGCACATCGAGCGCGGCCATTTTGTGACGCCGGAACACCAGCGCGTTGTCGATCAAGACCCAGAACGTATGTTCCCGGCTAGAGATGTCAGGCCCGTCGAACGGCAGGGGTTCCGCCTCATTACCGATGAACCGCAGAAACTGATCAAAGCATTCATCGTCCATCGTGCCAATCAGCCGGTCCCATTGCGCCCGCATTTTGGTCTTTTCGAGCCAGACCAACAGGTCCTGTTCTAGCTGCGCGCGTTCACCGGGTTCGAACTTCGGGGTGGCGTTGGGTGTGAAATCTGTCCCCAAATCACACACGTCAACCATGCCAATCAACTGCACATCCACATCACCTTGCAGTTGGCGCGCGGCCTCCCAAGCCAGCAGGCCGCCCCAAGACCAACCAAGGAATGCGACGGGCTGCCCCGCGCTTTCAGCGCGGATATGGGCGACGTATTCGCCCACGACGTCCTCCACCGATACGTTCAACTGCTTTTCTTCGTTCAGCGAATGGCACAAGAAACCGGTCACCGGCTGATCCGGCCCCAAATGATCTGTCAGGTGCAGATATTCACGCGTTGAAACCAGCAATCCGGGGAAACAATACAGCCGCGGCTTGGTGCCACTGGCGCGCAATGCAATCGCGCTGCGCCCGGTTTGACCGCCCGCTGCAATCCGTTCCGCGATCCCCCGCACCGTCGGCGCGTCAAACAAATCAGCAATGGTAAGGGCGGTTTCGGGCCAATGTTTGCGCATGGCTGCAAGCGCCTTAAGCGCGACTAGCGATTTGCCCCCCATGGCAAAAAAGTCATCCGTAACCCCCATCTGCGGGGCACCGATCAGATCACGCCAAATGTCCAAGATCGTGCTTTCGTCCTTGGTTGTGGGCGCTATACCTTCCCCGCCGTGCCGTTTCACAGGGGCCATTGGCATGGCGGCACGGTCCAGCTTTGCATTCGGGTTGGTTGGCATTTTGGCCAGCACGATAACCGCATCTGGCAGCATGTGCTTGGGAAGCTTCGTGCCAAGACCATTCAACAGCGCATCGCCAGCGTTCAGGTCAGGCCCGACCACATAGGCCAAAAGCCGTTTTTCGGCCCTATCCTCGCGCAGCAACACCAAGGCTTCGCTCACGGTTGGGTCGGTCAAAAGGGCGGCTTCAATCTCTCCCGGTTCGATCCGGTAGCCGTTGATCTTGATCTGCAGATCAACACGCCCGACGAATTCAATTGTGCCGTCTTCGCGCCAGCGCCCCAGATCGCCCGTGCGGTACAGCCGCGCGCCCGATGTGCCGTCCAACACGGGGCCAAAGGGATCAGGGATAAACCGGTCGGCGGTCACGTCTGGCTTGCCAACATAGCCGCGCGCGACACCGGTCCCCCCAAGATATATTTCCCCCACAACACCCTGCGGGCAGGGCATCATTTCAACATCCAGCACATAGGCCCGGCGATCCCCGACCGCGCGCCCCAGCGGCGCATAGGTGCCTTCAAACCGTGTGCCAGCGTCCACTTTCCACACCATCGGCGTCATGATCGTTTCGGTCGGCCCATAGCCATTGATCAGGGTTTTCGCCTTTAGCGCCCGCGACAACAGATCGAATGTCGATTGCGCCAGACCTTCTCCACCAAAGGAATACAGCCGCATGGGCGGGGCACTGTCGGTATCCTCGGCCCATTCGGCAAGCTGTTGCAGGTAAGTCGTCGGGATAGATGCGTTATTGCACCCATGTTCGCGCATTGCTGTCAGCGTCTGTTCAGGCGTCCAAAGCGGGCCGTCGGGGATCACCACCGAACCGCCCATCATCAACGGTACCATCCAACGTTCGTGCCCCCCGTCTGACGAAAACGGCAAGAACGGCAATTCGCGGCTTTCCGCGCTCATCTCGTACACGCGGGCGGTGGTCTGGTTGTGATGGCTAAGCGGCCCGTGTTCGACGGCCACGCCTTTGGGTTTGCCCGTCGATCCCGATGTGTACATCACATAGGCCAGCTGTTCGGGATGGATGGTCACATCTGGCGCATCGACGCGCGGGACATCGGCAAAGTCCTCAAGGCACAGAACACGCGCCTCTAGCCCCTTTGGCAAGCGATCCAGAAACCCGCGACGCGTTAACACCACACGCACACCGGCGTCTGTTAGAATGTGGTGGTTGCGGCTGGTCGGGTGATCCGGCTCGACCGGGATATAGGCCCCCCCTGCCTTCAATGCTGCAAGGATCGCCATCACTGCGTGGGTACCACGTTCGATCAGAATGGCGACCGACACGTCAGGGCCGACACCCATTTCCACCAACCGATGGGCAAGCGCATTCGCCTGCGCGTCCAGCCTGCCGTGGGTAATCTGATCTTGCCCACAGATCACAGCCACCTTGTCAGGCGTGCGCTGCGCATGTTCGGCGATGATTTCATGGGTTGGCCGTGGATCAACCGGCGTGTCGTCAGGATAAGGCGCGGAAAGCGCGTCAAGCTCGGCGTCGCTCACCATCGGCAATAGCGCGACCGGCTCGGTTGGCGTCTCTAGCCCGCCGTACAACACACGTTCGAAATGGGTCAAAAGCCGCGTGATCTGCGGCGCGGTAAACAACCCTGTATCCGCGTCAGCCGTCAGAACCAGCCCGGCGTCCGTTTCCTCGGCGACGATCACAATCTCTTCGGCCAGCGGTGGCATTGGGCGGGCCAGCCGCGTCACACCATTGGGCAAGGCGCGCGTGGGCAAGACATGCAACGACACCGCACCAAGGGGGTGGGGATCAGCATCCGCACGAGCCAGCCGATCCTGCACCAATGTTTCGCTGGGCAGTTGATGGGCGCGCCCTTCACCGATGACTTGTTCGATTTTAGTTTGTACCGCACCAAAGCCCCGTTCGGGGATCACACTGATGCAGACCGGCAAAACCCCTGCTGTCCTTTGGGTGCTTTCCACAGTCTGACCGCAGGCAAACCGAAACGCGTTCATGCCGCTGTATCGATACAGCACAACAGCCGTCGCGGCGGCCAAAGTGGTTTCCAGTTGAGCATTGCCATCGGTGCCCGATATCTCTTTGCAAAACGCCTGTGGCAAAATCCGGATTTCGCGCAACCGTTGCGGCCCTTCCTGCGCGTCAAACCGATGCGGCACCCGCACCACGCCATAGCTGTCCATCAAAGATTGCCATGTGTTCAGACGTTGCGCACGGGTTTTACGGTCGATCTGGGGCTCCTCGACCTCGACGGCGGGCTCGCCCGGCTGACCTGCATCAAGCGCATTCCAAATCGCCCGCTCGATCGAGGCATAGACCCCATCACCCCCCAAGATCGGGTGCAATGTAAGCGCCAGAATATACCCCCCATCGGCAGCCGACCAGAAGTCGGCAAAGGCGCTGGTACCCTCAAGCGACGGGAGGTGCGCCTGAGCTGCACCTTGCGCCATCGCCGCATCGCCGAAACCGCAAAGCGCTAGTTTTGTTTCGCGGTCGGAATGGCGCAGCGCCTCTCCGCCGGGTTGGATTTCAAACCGCGCGGTAAAGGCTGGATGCTCGGTCAGAACCCGTTCCACGGCATCGGTCAGATGTTCCTCGTCCCACCCGCTTTCGAACTTCAGCACTAGAACTTCAGGGGTAAAGGGGGCCAGATCGCCCACCTGTTCATGGGCAAAGATACGTTTTTCGTGGCTGTTCAGCGTGCGGGCGGGCGTCGGGAAATCAAGGTCTTTGCTCATGACATCGCCTCCTTCAGCGCATCGGGTCGCATGTCAGTCCAGCGCGCGGAAATCGTTTCCAGGCAGGCCTCACGGGTCCCTGGTTCGCCGACAACATCCCACCCATCAGGTGCGGGTCGCGTGGCGGGATAAACCGAATAGCGTCCCTCGTGATTGCGCAAAATGCGCCATTGAGCATGGGCCAGTGTGGAATGTGTCATGCGCCTGTCCTTTGAGTACAGTTCGTGGATCCTGTCACCCAGACGTATGAGCCGGTTCGAAATTCACCCGGCAGGCAGATTATTTTGCGATTTTGAAAAATATTTCGCGGAAAGGTGAATTTCCTCCATGCTCTCCCGTCCTGTCATTGAAGCACGCGTATCCCGCATCATTCAGGACAAACTATGCCCGACGTCGACCTTTCGCATAAAAAGCTGCCACAGCTGATGCTGCGTCTTGGGCTGCCTGCAATGGTGGGCCTGTCGCTGAACGCGAGCCATCAAATCGTGGATGCCGCTTTCGTCGGCCAACTTGGCGCGTCCCCCCTTGCTGTTTTGGCGCTGATGGCGTCGCTTGCGGGGTTTGCAGTGGCCGTCGGGATCGGTATCGGCATTGGGGCAGCCAGCAGCGTGGCGCGGGCCTTGGGCGCAGGCGAGACCGAGCGCGCGCGCAAGATATCCGGCCTGTCCTTTGCGACCGCCGCAGCGCTGGCAACTGTGTTATGGGCCGCCCTTCAACTGGGCATGACGCCGGTGCTCCATCTGCTGTCGATGCCACAAGAAACACTGCCGATGGCGCGGGCGTATTATCCTATCCAAACGCTGACCGTCGCCTTTGGGATCATTCAAATCGTCTGCGATTTCACCGCCATCGGACGCGGGCACGCCCGGATGAGCATGCGCACATTGGCGCTGTGCTTTGGCCTGAATATGGTGCTGGACCCCTTGTACATCTTTGGTTTCGGTCTTGGGCTAGACGGTGCGGCGTGGGCCACGATCACGGCGCAGCTTGTCACGTTATCCGTCTGGGCCGTGTGGTTTCACACCCCAGCGCGCCGCCCCTCTTGGGGATCTGTCCGGTTGCTTGCGCCGGTACTGCGCGTCGGCATGCCCGAAGCTGCAAGCTTTGCGGTCACCACCTTTGGTTTGCTGGCGGTGCTGCGCCTCGCGGCAGAGCACGGGGGCTTGGAATCCGTAGCGGCCCTTGGTGTGGCGCTGCGGTTGATCCTGTTCGTGACCTTGCCGCTTGAAGGGTTCGCAATCGGCGTTCAACCGATCCTGTCCTATGCCTATGGTGCCGGGGATGGCCAGCGGGTCGCGCGCGCGCAATCCCTGTTGCTGCGGTTCGCGCCAATGATTTGCCTGATGTGCGCGGCCTTGCTGTGGATCGGTGCCACGCCTCTTGCCAGCGTGATGAGCGATGTACCCGCTGTCGTCGTAGAAACAGCGACACATTTGCGCTGGCTTGCGCTGTCTATTCCCGCATTTGCAATCCGCCTTATCGGGCAGATCAGCCTTCAAGCGGCGATCCGCCCCCGTCTGGCCATGCTCTTGGGGCTGGCCCCGATGGGTTGGCTGCTTTGGCCCACGCTGGCGTTCCTGCTGCCAACCTATGGGGTGTCCGCCCTGCCGATGGCCATAACGCTGTCCGCTTACCTGTCCGCCTGCGTCGCCCTTGTTTTGCTGAAAATTACCAGCGCTTCACCACACCCAATCGGAGTATCCGCATGACCCATCACACTTTCGTGCCAGACCTGATCACGCCGGCCCGCGAAACGCCGCTTGCTGCCAGTGCCCCGCCGATCTTCCAAGCGTCGTCGTTCTTGTTCGACACCTATGCCCAGATCGAGGCTGTGTTCTCGGGGCGGTCTGATCAACTGGTCTATTCACGCGGCGACAATCCAACCGTCAGCGAGCTTGAAGCGCTGATTGCACGGCTTGAGGGGACCGAAGCCGCGCGCGGCTTTTCCTCGGGCATGGCGGCGATTTGCGGCGCGGTATTGCCCTTTGTTAAATCGGGTGACCGGATCGTGGCCATTGAGCATGTGTATTCTGACGCCTACCGCCTGTTTGAGACTGTCCTGCGCCGGTTCGGCGTTGAAACGGTTTATGTCGATGGCACCGACACAGCGGCGGTGATTGCGGCCCTTCCGGGCGCGCGGATGGTGTATCTGGAAAGCCCGACAAGCTGGACATTTAAGCTGCAGGATCTTGGGGCCATCGCCACGGCGGCACAGCACCACGGCGCTATTTCAGTGATCGACAACAGCTGGGCAACACCGATTTTCCAGAACCCTGCCGCGCTTGGCATTGATCTGATCGTGCATGCCGCATCGAAATACCTGTCCGGGCACAGCGATACATTGGGCGGGCTGGTCACTGGATCATCGGCGATGATCAAACAGATCGATCACGAGGCCACACATCTGTTTGGCGGACGCATGTCGCCGATGGATGCATTTTTGGTGCTGCGTGGTATGCGAACGCTCGAACTGCGCATGCATGCCCATATGCAAACCGGTCTGACGCTGGCGGGGGCCTTGAACGCGCATCCGATGGTGACAAAGGTGCACCATCCCGGCCTGCTGTCAGAGCACCCCGCCGGGCTGCGCGGCTATGGCGGTTTGTTCGCCTTTGATCTGGCTGAAGGCGTGAACGTCGAACAGTTCTGCAATGCCCTGCAGGTGATCCGGTTGGGTGTAAGCTGGGGCGGGCCGGAAAGCCTGATCGTGCCGGGGCAAGCCGCCTGCGGACTGGCCGGTGCTGCCAATTCGTTCCAGCGTTTCAATGTCAGCCCCCGTACCATCCGGCTGGCGGCGGGCTTGGAACCCGCAGATGTTTTGCTGGCGGATTTATCTCAAGCCATCGGCCAAGCACTGGCCATCGCAGCATGAGCAACCTTCTGGTCGATCAAGGACAATGGACCGTTGGCGGCATCCGCTGGTTTGACCTGCGCGATAGCGTCACGGGGGCCGTGCGGAGAGTATTTTTGTGGACCCCGCCCGCGCCAGAGCCCGAAGCAGGCTGGCCCGCACTGTGGTTGATGGACGGAAACGCGGTGATCGGCACGGCCGTGGATGCCATGCGGGCGCAGGCCTTTTGGCCCAGCGGTACGAACCTTGGCTGGGGCGCGCTGATCGCCGTGGGCTACCCAAGCGATGACGCCTATGACAGTTTTCGGCGCAGTTGGGATTTGGGGCCACCGCCGGGCCGCAGCTATCCGCCGTTTCATGAGGGCGGGCCAGAGGTCAAAACTGGCGGCGGTGCCGAGATGGCGCGTTTCCTACTTGAGGATGCACGCGAATTTCTGGCGGATCACATCCGGCTTGATCTTCAGAACCAGTCCTTGTTTGGCCATTCCTTTGGCGGGCTGTTTGCTCTTTGGATGCTGTTCAACCACCCCGGCGGCTTTCGCAATTTGATTGCTGCCAGCCCCGCGATCACGTGGGAAGACAGCGCATTGCTGGATCATCTTGAGGCATTCACCCCGCCTGAAAACGCCCCGCGCGTTCATCTGTCTGCCGGAGAATGGGAAGGGGCCGACCTTGCCCCGTTTCAACGCACCGGGGACGAGGTTGAAACGCGCATTGCGGAAAAAGCCGTCACACGCACCGTTGCCGCCGCGCAGGAAATGGCCAGCGAACTTACCGCGCGCGGGCTGGACGTCGCCTATGAAACCTACGCTGGCGAGACGCACATGTCTGTTCTGCCAGTTGCCGTGAACCGCGCGCTCAGCTGGGCCTTTGCGATTGATCGATCACATTTCGATCTTTGGGAAACATCGGCGCAAACGCCCCATCCCCCTCAAATATTGGAAAAGGACATTTGATGCCCCGCGATCTAACACCCTCCCCGATCCGTGCGCAGCGCGATGGCAGTTTTGTGCGTGTGGCAAACCATGCGTCGTTGGCACTGGCCGACCTTGGCGGCGGGCGGCTTGAGCTTTCTGCCCCGCAAGAAGCGGGTGCTGTTGCCCTAGACATCGCGCTTGCCGCCTTTGAGACGCTGACCAACCACGGCGAAGAATGCGCAATCCGTTTGACGGGTTCGGATTGGGCACCGCTTTTGCCAGACCTCTTGGCCAAGGGCATTGCCCTTGAGACCGAGATTGGAGCAGTGGTTTTGCCTGCTGCGTTCTGGCAGGTTCCAGACCGCTGGTGTCCGCACCCTGCGCCAAATTACCCGACACTTTGGCAACAAGGGCCACAGGGGCGCCACCCCATCCGCCCACCCAAACCAAAGGGGCTGTTGTATCAGCGTCATATCCCTTGGCTTGATCAAGTGCTAACCCTGCGCGCCTTGGATCACAGCGATCTTGAGACGTTTCACCGCTGGCAAAACGATCCGCGCGTCGCCGAGTTTTTCGAAGAAGCCGGTACAATCGAACAACACCGTGCCTATCTGGAAACGCTTATGGCTGATCCGCATATGCTGCCCGTGATTGGTGCGCTTGACGGTCAGGATTTTGCATATTTCGAACTATACTGGGCGCGTGAAAACCGGATCGGGGCACATTATGACGCCGCCCCATGGGATCGGGGCTGGCATGTGCTGATTGGCGAAGAAAACGTGCGCGGTGCCGACTATGTCACCGCATGGCTACCGTCATTGATGCATTACATGTTTCTGTCTGAACCCCGCACGCAATCCTTGATGGGCGAACCGAAAGCGAGCCACGCCCAACAGCTGAAAAACCTGTCACGCGGTGGCTTTGCTCATATCCGCGAATTCGACTTTTCCCATAAACGCGCAAGCCTTGTTCAACTCGAACGCCAGCACTTCTTTGAAGCCCGCCTTTGGGCGCGGCCCGAAACCGGGCGCGGGACACCGCTTTGCTTTTCCCCCGCGCGCCTTCCCACCACAGGAGACTGGACATGACGACATCTGATCAAGAGATATACGATCTTATCGGTGTGGGCTTTGGCCCCTCGAACCTCTCGCTTGCTGTCGCATTGGACGAAGCACAAACGCCGATCCGTGCAAAATTCCTTGAGGCGCAGCCGCGTTTTGCCTGGCACCCCGGTATGATGATCCCCGGTGCGGATATGCAGATTTCGTTCCTCAAGGATCTGGTGGGCCAACGCAATCCGCAAAGCCCCTATACCTTTGTAAGCTATCTGCACCAAAAGGGGCGGTTGAACCGGTTCATCAATCGTAAAACGTTCTTTCCCAGCCGTGTGGAGTTCAACGATTACCTGTCGTGGGTGGCCGCGCAATTTCCGGTCTGCGACTATGATCGCCGGGTCGTCGGGATCGAAGCGGTGGACCGTCATGGCGCGGTTGATGCCGTCGATGTCGTCACACGTGCGGCCAACGGTAACGAAACCAGATATCGGGCGCGCAACCTTGTGATCGCGCCGGGCGGTGCACCCAAATTCCCCGCGTTTTGCAATGATCATGTCGATGACCCCCGCGTCGTACACTCCAAGGATTATATGACATCCGTCGTCCCCAGCCTGCGCCCCGGTGAACGGATTGCCATCATTGGTGCGGGGCAAAGTGCTGCCGAGATTTTTGCCGATCTGGCCGACCGTCCCGAGGCACCGCAGCTTGACCTGATCATGCGTGGCAGAACCATCAAACCGTCTGATGACAGCCCCTTCGTGAACGAGATTTTTGACCCCAGCCAGACCGATGCATTCTATGCCTTGCCCGACGGCGCACGCCATGCCGCGCTGGATGAACTGGCCGCGACAAACTATTCGGTCGTGGATGAGGACCTGATTTGTGCCATCTACGAAATGGTTTACGAGCAATCAGTGGTTTCGGAAAAACGTCTTTCGATTCAGCCAGATACGCTGGTGACCCAGATGGAAACGGCAGGCGACACACTGGCGTTAACGTTGTCACAAGCCGAGGAAATGCGGACGGAACGGTATGACCATATCATCTGTGCAACCGGATACACCCGCGCGCTTGACCAGCAGGTTTTGCATGGGATTGCGCAATACTGCCTCAACACGGTACCGGGCCGCGACTATCGCTTGCCGATGACGGATGGGTTTGCGCCGTCGATCTATGTCCAAGGCTATAGTGAGCCGACCCACGGGCTAAGCGATACGCTGCTATCCGTGCTTGCGCAAAGGTCCGAAGAGATCGTCGCGACCCTTGCTTCAGCGCCCGTACAGGCCCGGGAAATCGCTGCGGAATAATCGTCTTAAATTTCAACTATCGCGGGAAATTTTTCTTATCGCGCGGGCACCATATTGGCGGCCGCGCGGATTCCATGTTACCGAAACCCCGCATCCACTCAGCACCCCGCCCGGTAGATTCGTGCCCAAGTCTACATCGGGATACGTCATGTCTGAGATACGGAATTCTGCGCCTTTATCCGCAAATTTGTCTCCGAATGCACCTGCTTGCATTGCCACGCGTCACAAGCTGATCGACCATCTCATGCAAGAGCGAGAGCTTTTTCTATGTGATGCCGTAAGAATTCTTGGGTCGCGTGACCGCGCCGAAGATGTGCTGCAAGACGCCGCTTTGCGCTGTTTATCCAGCCGCGCCATCACAGCCCAACCCACCAGTCCGCGCGGATTGCTGCGCAGAATGGTGCGTAATTTGGCCTTGGACCATTGGCGTCGCGGTGGCCATGAAACATCGATGGATGACACCACACCAGAGCCGGTCGCGAACGGCCCAACGGCAGAGCAGTCTTTGGTTTCACGCGAAATAATTGCCGCACTGGCCCGCGCTATTATCTCGCTTCCCGAGACCCAGAAACATGCTTTTACAGAGCATCGGCTTAAAGCCCGCCGCCAGAATGAGATCGCATCGGAAATGGGGTTATCGCCAGCCCGCGTGCACGCGCTTATTCACGCCGCGCAGACCTATTTGGCCAACGAATTATGCGAAAAGGCCTGAAGCACCGTCCAGGTGATGACCGCGTGTTGAATATCAACAAAGTTGACCGTGACCCTTGTGCCGCGCGGCAGGCTCGGTGCCAGCGGGAGAGTGGTAATAAACTGCATCTGACCAGAGCGAGGGGGCGATACAAGTCTCAGCACTTCGAACCCGAACACACGGCCAACGCAGGGGAACGCCGCCTTAAAGAAGCTTTCTTTGCCAGAAAACACCAAGGCGCTGAAACGTCCCTTGTCATCGGCCTGCGCCAGAATGCTGCGCTCGCTCGCGTCCATTGCCTCATCCGAAATGGCCTGAACCGTCTCGGCATCCGCGTGGCCTTCTATATCAACGCCCCAATCCCATGCGTTTCCCTTGGCCAGCAAACATACCGTTTTGCGACCCCAATGGCTCAAACTTCCATGATGGGTGTGCGGCCAAACGGGCGCGCCGTCTGGTCCTGAAGGGATGGGTATTTCGGGCACCCCAAGACGGCGCTGCGTTGCGTTTATTATATCCGCGCGTATGGGCCCGTCGGCACCCCGATCATACAGGGCCAACACCGCTTCGACCGGGGCACCTTGCAACTCAAAATACTCTGGAGCGTGATGTTCCATCGCGTTTGATCCGCCCCCAATTGCATCCGCATTCACAGATCAAGATAGAGACTACGATCAGTTTCCTCCAGCCCGTAAGACCCGAATGCCCACTCAGGTGAAGGCCACCCTAGGTTTACCCGTCCGGGCTGATGCCCGCATTGTCCAGCAACGTCGCAACGGATGAAAACGAGACGTCGGGCGTGGTCTGCTCTGACTTGCGCTGTGTCAGGAAAGCCTCGCACGGGCCAGCAAAGGCAATCGCGCGGTCCAGTTCCAGATTGCTGCCGCTGCGGTAGGCACCGATGCGGATCAACTCCTCCATATCGGCATGGGCCGCCAACGCCCGATGCGCTGCAGTGAGCAACGTATATTCCAGCTCGCTGTGGCAGTCAGGCAGGGTCCGCGACACGCTCGACAACAGATCAATCGCGGGATAGCGCCCCTTTTCCGCGATGCGCCGGTCCAGCACGATATGCCCGTCGGTGATCCCGCGTACGGCATCAGCAATCGGGTCGTTCATGTCGTCACCATCCACCAGCACCGTAAAGATTGCTGTGATATCGCCCTTGCCCTCGGGGCCCGGCCCCGCGCGCTCCAACATCTGGGGCAGCTCGGAGAACACTGTCGGCGGATAGCCCTTTGCCGTTGGCGGTTCGCGCGAGGCGAGGCCGATCTCGCGCTGCGCCATGGCGAAACGTGTGACGCTATCCATAAGCAGCAGCACATGCTGCCCCTGATCGCGATAATATTCGGCCACCGCCATCGCGGTCCACGCCGCCTGACGCCGTGTGAGGGGCGGCTCGTCCCCCGTTGCCACGACCAGAACGGCCTTTTTCATGCCCTCCGGCCCCAGATCAGAGGCGATGAAATCCTGCACCTCGCGACCCCGTTCACCGACCAGCGCCATTACCACCACATCGCATTCGGTGTGGCGGGCAAGCATCGCCATCAAGGTTGATTTACCCACGCCCGACCCGGCAAAGATGCCCAGCCGCTGACCCCGGCATAGCGGCGTAAAGATATCAAGCGCACGCACATGCGTCGCCAGTTTCGGCCCGATCCGCTTGCGATCAAATGCACCGGGCGGCGACCCGCGCAATGGATATGCCATGTTGCCTTCGGGCAGATGGCCCTTGCGATCCAGTGGCTTGGCTGACGCATTGATCACCCGACCTTTCCAGCTTTCGTCGGGGCGGATCACATCGCCGCTGGTCTCGACCTCGACACGGTCGCCCGCTGCCACACCGCGCCATGACCCAAAGGGCAACAGCTCGGTCCCTTGCGCGCTTAGGCCCACGACTTCAGCGTGAACGGGCCGATCCGCACCATAAACAATGCAACGATCCCCGATCCCAAGTACCCGTTCCAGCCCGACCGCCGTCAGCGTAATACCCGTGATCGCGCGCACCTCGCCGGTGATTTGGGCATCGCCGGCGTTCCGCGCAAAGCTTGTTAGCTCGGAAAAGATGGTTTGCATGGATAATTTCCTCTATGAGAGAAGGTTATTATTTACTATACAAGAATTAACTAGGGGGTAGTATAAAAATGAACTTGTCTAATCTTTCTATCTTTGGCCTAGCTTCTGACCGGATGACATGGCTTGCTGCACGGCAACAGGTAACATCGGAAAATATCGCAAATTCGGCGACGCCCAATTTTCAGGCGCGCGACGTGACGTCCTTTCAATCGATGTTGGAAAACCGCACATCCACCGATGCCGGGCTTGTCACAACCCACGCCAATCACATTTCTGGCCGATCCGTGAGCACTTCGGGCATCCGCGAGGTCACCGATGCCTCGGCAACGGCCGCAACGCTGGATGGCAACACTGTAAGCCTTGAAGATCAGGCAATCCGTTCGGCGGATATCAGTGACCAGTACAGAATGGCCGCACAGCTCTACCGCAAGAGCTATGACCTTCTGACAATGGCAGTCACCGGAAGCAGGTAAGGAAAAACCAATGGATCCTCTTCAGTCTATCGCCCGTATCGCCGCCAGCGGCATGACCGCGCAAACAGCCCGCCTGCGGGTTATTTCGGAAAACGTCGCCAATGCTGAATCCACCGGCACTACACCCGGCGCGGACCCGTTCCGCCGCAAGACCATCAGTTTCTCAGAGCTGGTTGACCGCAACAATGGCGCGTCCATGGTCGAGGTGGGGCGCATCGGGCGCGACCAATCTGATTTCCGGCTCGATTTCGATCCCTCGCACCCCGCAGCGGATGAAACCGGCTATGTGAAACGGTCGAATGTCGACCCGATCATCGAGATGGCAAACATGCGCGAAGCGTCGCGCAACTATGAAGCCAACATGAACATGTTCGAAGCCGGTCGCCGGATGCGTGGCCAAATGCTCGACCTGCTGAAGTGATATCAAAATGAGCGATCCCGCCTCCCTTATCTCCTCTGCCGCCGTTCGCGGTGCCTATCGGTCCTCG
The DNA here is from genome assembly GCF_964021855.1 of uncultured Sulfitobacter sp. Classification (NCBI taxonomy): domain Bacteria; kingdom Pseudomonadati; phylum Pseudomonadota; class Alphaproteobacteria; order Rhodobacterales; family Roseobacteraceae; genus Sulfitobacter; species uncultured Sulfitobacter sp. Next base: position 563,595 of record NZ_CAXHZD010000001.1, on the reverse strand, counting down.
CAATCGCTGACGGGCCAAAAGGGTGAAGGTGCCGCCGAAGAGATCAGCGCCAACAGCTTTTCCAACATGGTGCGCAGCGCCTCGGAAGCCGCGCTTGAAACCGTGCGCACAGGCGAGGCAACAGCGCAGGCCGGATTGCGCGGCGAGGCGGACACGCAAAACGTAGTCGAAGCGATGCTGGCGATGGAATCGACGGTCAAAGTGGCCGTTTCTGTGCGCGACCGCTTTGTCGAAGCGTATCAGGAAATCTTGCGGATGCCGATCTAGGGTATGACAGAAGTCCAAGCCTATGAGGTAATCTCAGACACTGTGTTGGCCGTGCTTTTGGCATCCGCCCCGGTGCTGGGTGTTGCGCTGGTCATCGGGCTTGTGATCGCATTCTTTCAAGCATTGACGCAGATTCAGGAAATGACGCTGACATTCGTGCCCAAAATCTTGATGATTTTTGTGACGCTGCTGGCCGCGACCCCATTCATGTATGCCACGTTAAAAGCACTGGCAGACACGGTTTTCGATCTTATCGGAAGCGGCGGACTATGAGAGGCCTGCGGTCGTTCCTCTGCACTGCTGTGCTGGGGCTGTCGCTGTGCAATGCGGCGGGGGCCGAAGGCTGGGCGCGGTTCTATGTGCCCACGCAAAAACCCGCGACCGAACCAACCATCACAAGCGATCCGGCGCGCGGTGACGACATGGGCATTTGCATCCGCGAAATTCTGGCCGCGCAAAGCCGTCACGGCATTCCCGACAACCTGCTGTTGGCCATTGGCCTGCAAGAGGCCGGCACCCGCAGGAACGGGCATTTCACGGTCTGGCCCTTTGCCGTCAACGCCGCTGGCACGGGGCGTCTTTTCGACACCCGCGCCGCAGCGCTTGAATGGGTGACATCGCGGCAGCGTGCGGGCGTGGAATCAATCGACGTGGGCTGTATGCAGATTAACCTGCGCTGGCATCCCGATGCCTTTGCCACTGCGGACCAAGGGTTCGATCCGCGGACAAATGTCGATTATGCGGCTCGGTTTCTGAAACAGCTACGCAAGCGCACCGGCGATTGGATGCAGGCCGCAGGGGCGTATCATTCTTTTGAACCAGAATACCGCGATGCCTACCTCGGCCGGCTGAAAAAGAACATTTCGGCTGCAAACGCAGGTTTGCCCGCCTTCCTCGCGCTCGCCAATGACACGATCCCAGATCGCGACATGCGCCGTGCAACGCCCGAGAACTCTGCCCGCAGCGCCACTGTAGCGCGGGGCACATGGGGCGCTCAGTTGGGCGGGGATGCAACGGCGCGAACCTCGCTTTACTCGGCGCAGGAAATCCAACCGATCTTGCCGCAGTTCACGATCATTACCGCAGAGACAACCGGATGAGCGACACCCCTCCCTCCACGTTGCCGCGCCTTGCGATGCTGCGCGCCAACAAAGACATCGGCTTTGCCCTTGGGATGGCGCTGGTATTGGCCGTCCTGTTTCTGCCGCTTCCCCCGATCCTGTTGGATTTAGGGTTGGCGCTGTCGCTCTCGCTGAGCGTGCTGATCTTTATGGTCGCGCTTTGGATTCCGTCGCCGTTGCAGTTCAACTCCTTTCCCACATTGCTGCTGGTCACGACCATGTTGCGGCTGTCGCTTAACGTGGCCTCGACGCGGTTGATCCTTAGTCAGGGTCACACCGGTTTGCATGCTGCTGGCGATGTGATCCAAGGGTTTTCCAAGTTCATCGTGGCGAATAATTTCGTCATCGGTGTGGTGATTTTTGCGATCCTTATCGTGATCAACTTTGTCGTCATCACCAAAGGTTCGGGCCGTATCGCCGAGGTCGCCGCGCGGTTCTCACTTGATGCGATGCCCGGCAAACAGATGGCGATTGATGCCGATATGGGCGCAGGCCTGATCGACGAAGACGAGGCGCGCAAACGCCGTAAAGAACTGGAAGACGAAAGCGCCTTTTTCGGTGCGATGGATGGTGCGTCAAAGTTCGTCCGCGGCGACGCGGTGGCCGGGCTTATCATTACGTTGATCAACGTTATTGGCGGCATTCTGATCGGCGTTTTGCAACGCGGCATGTCAGTAAGCGATGCGGCCAGCGTCTTTACCTCGCTTACCATTGGCGACGGGCTGGTCAGCCAAATTCCCGCACTTGTCGTGTCGCTTGCTGCTGGCCTGATTGTCACCAAGGGCGGGACACGCGGTGCGGCAAACGAGGTGGTTCTTGATCAGCTATCAAGCTTTCCCAAGGCGTTATACATGGCCGCGATGCTGCTGTTTGGCATCGGCCTATTGCCCGGTTTTCCGCTGTTGGTTTTTGCCGTTCTTGCCGCCGCGATGAGCGTTCTGGGTTATTTCATCCAACGGACCGCCGCAGAAGCCGCCATTGAACAAAGCCGCGTCGAAGCGCTGGAACTGCACCAAAAAGCGACCCCCGATGTGGATGCCAACCCGATGCGGCTGGATGAATTGCGTCTGGTCATGGGCGAAGGATTGGTCGGGCTGGCCAACCGCCCTGATGCGGTTCTGCCAAGCAAGATCAAATCGCTGCGTAAACATTTTTCCGAAGAATACGGCTTTCCGATGCCGTCGGTCAGGATCAAAGATGACCCTGCCCTACCGATCAACAGCTACACATTTCAGGTCCACGGCGTCGACGTGGCCCGCGGCGATATTCGCGCCAATCAGATGATGGTGATCAATCCTGACGGTGCCGCGTTGCACCTGCCCGGCGAACAGACCCGCGAACCGACATTCGGGCTTGAGGCGCTTTGGGTTGATCACAATGTCGCTGGCCAAGCCGAGGCTAACGGCTTTACCGTGGTAGACCCCGAAAGCGTCATCACCACCCACCTGACCGAAGTGGTCAAGGAAAACATGGCCGAGCTGCTGACCTATGGCTGCGCAAAAGAAGCCATTGATGGGTTGGACCGCAGTTATCAAAAACTGGTGACGGACCTGCCTGTGCCGTCACCCGCGATCATGGTGCAACAAGTGCTGCAGGCATTGCTGTTAGAACGGGTCTCTATCCGCAACCTGCCGCTGATCGTCGAAGCCATGGCCGAAGCCACGCGGCAAACCAGCAAACCCGCTTTGATCCTTGAAACCGTACGCCGCCGCCTGTCGAGCCAGATCTGCCAGGGGCTGTCCGACGATCAGGGTTTTGTGCCCGTGATCACCCTATCCCCCGCGTGGGAGACCGAGTTTATCGAGGCGGTGAAAGTCGTCGGCGACGACCGCACCTTTGTGATGTCCCCAAAACGGGTGCAGGAATTCGTGCTGCAAGCCCGCCAGCAAATCCAGCGCTTTGCCAGCGATGACGCGTGGCCCGCGTTGATGGTCAACCCCGAGGCACGTACCTATGTGCGGTCGATGCTGGAACGGGTCAGTCCGATGACACCGGTTATTTCCAACGCCGAAATACACCGCAAGGTGTCGTTGCGGACGGTCGCCACCATCGGAGCTTGAGCAGTGGACCTCTCTGCCTTTCTCACCGACGCGCTGATGGGGTACTTTGTGGTTTTCGCACGGCTTGGGGCGGCTTTGCTGTTTATGCCGGGCTTTGCCGAACAAACGGTGCCCGTACGGCAGCGGCTGTTGTTCGGGCTTATTCTAAGCGCCGCATTATATCCGGCCACCGGCGTGGGCCCCATCAGCGAAGATCGCCCGGCGGCGCTGCTGCTGATCTTTGGGGCAGAGATCACAATCGGGTTGTGGATTGGTCTGGTTGCCCGCACTTTGATGTCAGCACTGCAATTCGCGGGTTACCAGATTGCGTTGATGTCGGGGCTTGCCAATGCTCTTGCCCCCAATATCGGCGCGTTTGAGGGGGCAACCAGCATGGCGGCGATGCTGTTGGTCGGGGCCACCGCATTGATCTTTGCCACCGATCTGCATCACCTCATTATTGAATCGCTGCTGATGTCGTATCAGGTGTTCAAGCCGGGCAGCTTTATGCTGGCTGATCTGATGGACCAGTATGCGCGGGCGGTTCAGTACAGTCTGTATCTTGGCCTGTCGATTGCCGGGCCGTTTTATGTGGCAGGGCTGGTGCTGAACGTTGGCATGGGGCTGGCAAACCGCATGATGGCCAGCCTTCAGGTCTTTTTCATCGCGCAACCGTTGTTGATCGCCGCAGGTCTGGCGTTGATGGTGCTGGCAATTCCAACCATGATGCGCGGGTTCCTTGAACCCTTTGCGGAATGGCTGGCAACCTACGGATTTAGATAGATGTCGGAAGAAGACAAAAGTTCAAATACCGAAGAGCCAACGGAAAAGAAATTACGCGACGCGCGCAAGAAAGGTGACGTGCCGCATTCGCGTGAAACCGGCACCGCCATGGTGGTCTTTGCGCTGCTGATGATCCTGACCTTTGTATTGCCGGGGGCGACCGGCCGTCTGGTTGAGGCGCTGCAAAGCCCCCTGTTGGGCGCTGGCGTCACCGTCATTGGCACCGGCGACACAGGCGTGGCCGAGGCGGGTAATGTTATGAAAACGCTGGGGTTCACCCTGGGCATGGCGATGATCCCCATCGCAGCGATCATGGTCATGGCAGCACTTTTTGGGGTCATGGTGCAGGGCGACACCGTTGTCGCCGTCGAACGGATCAAACCAAAGCTGTCGAAACTGAACCCGTTGTCGGGGTTCAAACGGCTGTTCTCAATCGATGCCTTCGTGGAGTTCCTCAAGAATACCGCCAAGGTTCTTGTGATTGGGGCGCTCACCATCTGGGCGGTGATCGACGTCGCGCAACAGCTGGGACAGGCCCAAGGGCTGTTGCCCGAAAGCCTTGCCGAAACAACGCTGCACAAGGTGCGTTGGATTTTCATCGCTACAACAGTGTTTCTGGTCCCGATTGCGCTGGCCGACATCATTTGGAAACGCGCCCAGTGGAAGAAAAAGCAGATGATGAGCCTGAAACAAGTCCGCGATGAGCATAAAGACAGCGAAGGCGACCCGCATATTCGCGCAAGACGTGCCGATCTGCGCCGCGCACGGGCCCGCCAGCGGATTGCGCAGGCTGTCCCCACCGCCAGCGTTATTCTGACCAACCCGACCCATTTCGCCGTCGCGCTGAAATACGAGCAGGGCCAAGACGATGTGCCGGTCTGTGTTGCGAAAGGTGCCGATGTGATGGCGCATCGTATCCGCGAACTGGCGCGCGAACATGATATCCCCATGATCGAAAACCGTGCCCTCGCGCGGGCATTGCACAGCACCGTCGAGGTCGATCAACGCATTCCAATGGAACATTGGCAGGCCGTGGCGGAAATCATTGGCTTTGTGATGGACATGCGCCGGAACGTGCGGCGCAAGCCGCCAGAAGGGTCAAGCCTGCGCGAGGACTAGCATTTAGCGCAGGCGCAGCCCTTCAAGGTTTCTGTCGGCAGGCAGCTTGGAACGCTCGAGGATGATCTTGGTGATCAGCCGTGCACGGACCAGACTAACGGCACCCATAATCTGCGCCGCATCGCGTTCCGGCATGGCACTAATCACCTGCACTGCGGTCTCAGCGTCAATTTCATCCATGATGCCCGCCGCCACCTGCGGCTTCATGTTGCGGTAAAGCTCGACCAGTTTGGTCATGTCCTGCGCGTTGGCGTCTTGTATCACCTGCAACTGGACACCGATTTCGTCCCGCACTTTGGAAAGACGTACCTGTTCGGCCTTCAGGCTTTCCTGTGCAAGGGCAAGACGCGCCTCGCTATCTGAAACGGCCTGACGCTGATCATTCAGAAGGGCGCGTTCTTCGGCGATGGCTTCGGCAATCACATGACTGGGTTCGCACATCCCGTTGGCACCCGGTGCAGTCACATCATAGGGCTCGGCAGGCAAGGTCGGGTCAATGTCGAGCGATAAGGGTGCGTTACTGGCCGCTGTTTCGGCAGTCGCCGCCATCGGAACCAGACCGACTGTCAGTTTCAAAACTGCCGTAACGCCCAATCCCAAAACGATCATTTTCGGCACTGAAAGCCAGCTCATTCCTTGCGTTCCTTGGTGATGTCAAAAAACGTGCGCACCAGATCAGATTTCCCGGGGACCGAGGTTTGACCCCGCACCTGTTTTCTTACCTTAACCGGCTCTGGCATTACGGGTTCTTTAACTTGCTCCCGATCAACCATGCCTTGGCGCGTCTTTTTCACCGGCGGTTCTACGCGGCGGGCGGCGGTACTCAGGCTTCGCAGGTCTTCGACCGATTTGGTGGATTGCTCTACCGCGTTGGAAAATTCACCAACCATCGGCCCCATCTCGCGCAGGGTCAGCATCAGATTGCGCACGCGCCGATCCAGTATATAGGCATAGACCAGCGTGCCGATCAGCAACACAACGATAATGACGTCAATCAAAGCTGGAAGCATCCGCGATCCCCTCTTCCTTATTCTTTGGCAGCAAAGAATGAATAACCCGCAGCGCCAATGCGCCATTGCTGCGCTGGCCGAACGAAGCCTCGAACATCGGCTTTGCGTTCACCATTCCCACAACCGGCGTGTCCTGTGTCATGCCCAGATCAATGATATCGCCCGGTGCCCAGTTCAACACCTCGTGCAGCGGCACAGTTAGTTCACGCAGAACGCCGGTAACCGTTACATTGGTGCCGGATATTTGCGTGTTCATTTCACGGCGCGAACTGCTGTCCGCACCAGAGCGGCCCCCAAGAAACGGCTGGGCCAACTGTGCGCTTACCTCGTCCAGCGCGCCATAGGGCAGGATCAGGGTCATATGCCCGTTGCGATCTTCAAAGTTCAGGCACATCCGGACGCGCAACGTTGCCGTGGATGGCGGTGCCAGCAGTACTGACCTTGGGTTAGATTCCAGCGTATGCGTGTTGAAGGTGACCGGGCTGATCTCGGCAAAACAACTACTAAGACCGTTCAGGCACAATTCGGCCAGACGGCGCCCCAGCTTTTGTTCAATCGCGGTCAACCCGCGTGGTTTCCATTCGTTTGGCGACGCCCTGCGCCCGCCCAGCATGATCTCAAGCACCGAAAACAACAGATCCGGTTCGATCACGCAGGCCACCTGACTGTCCCAAGGGTCGGCCGATGCGATGGCAATCAGCGACGGCGTCGTCACCGTTTCCATCGCGTCCTCATAGGGCATGTAATCAAGCGAGATCAGATCAATCTCGGGGGCGATGGTGCAATAGGATTTCAAATCAGGCACCAGCGCCAAAAGCAGCCGGTCGATGATGATCTCTAGTGTGGGCAGCCGCTCAAAGCTTTCACGCGCCTCGCGGATCATCGTTTCTTCTAGTGTTTCGTCCGGCCGGGTTGCTGTCATGCTCACTGAACCACCATATCTGCAATGAGAATTTCAACCGGGGCTTCGGTATGCCCGACAGCCCGCGCGCGGCGCAGCAGTTCGGTCTTAATCAGGGCCAACCCCTGGCTGCCCTTCAGGTCGCTGACGTGCAGCTGGCGCAGAAAATCCTGAAACGTATCGCGCAAGTAAATCTCGCGGGCGACCAGCCGGTCAGCGCCCTCGCGGGTGTCATCATACACCATCAGCATGTTCAGCTTTAGAAACCGGCTCGAATGCCGTCCGTTTATGCTGGTATCGGTGACGTTAACGATGATTTCAGGAAACGGCATCACCGGCATATCGCCCGCGTCTGCCTCTTTCGCCTCGCCGTGGCCATCGTCCCCGTGGCCGTCGTCCTCATTACCTGCTTCCGCATGATCGTCGCCGTGGTCATCATGTTGTTCTTCCGATGCTTCATCTTGGCCCAGACCGACCATCGCCAGCACCTTGTCCGACCCGATGGCAAGCGTGACCCCGCCAACCCCGGCAAGGATGCAAAGAAGAATTACAGCGACAATGACAAGAGTCTTTTTCACTTTCATAGCTCTGATAAAGACCTGTACATTACATGGAGAACAAGAATAGATAGACCTCAAAACAAGTTTTAATGCAACAGAAACATGTTTATTTATTCGATAATCAAGTATAAATCTATATGTACTTGCCTCCTACGGGTCACCCGAGGACTTTGGAGGCCTTACTGCCAAGCGAGGACATGTGCGTCAGATTGTCGACAACCTTAGAGATCTAGGCCCACGGAGACTGGCCCTGTTAGGCGGTATCGGCTTGGCCATCGTCGCGGCTGTGTTCATCGGTGCCCGCACCATATTCGCGCCAGCCTTTGTTCCGCTTTACAGCCAGCTTAGCCCCGGCACCGCGTCGCAGATGATGCAAACGCTTGAGCAAGCGGGGCTTTCCGTCGATCTGTCGCGCAATGGCGATACAATTTCGGTCGCGGAAACCGACATCGCACGGGCACGCATGGCCCTTGCCGATGCGGGATTGCCCGGCGAAGGCGTGCCGGGCTGGGAAATCTTCGACAACATGTCCGGCATGGGGATGAACTCCTTTATGCAAAAGGTGAACCGGCTGCGTGCGCTTGAGGGCGAATTGGCCCGCTCCATTCAAACCATCAATGGCATCACAGCCGCGCGGGTGCATCTGGTGTTGCCGGAGCGTGCTGCTTTCTCGCGGTCGCGGCCCGAGGCCAGCGGCTCGGTCATTGTACGCTCACAGGCCAACACAACCATGACCCGCAGGCAGGCGCAGGCCATTCAAGCGCTGGTGGCCTCGGCTGTGGCCGATCTTGATGCCCAAGACGTGACTGTGCTGTCCGCCTCGGGCGAGACGATCCTTGCCAAGGAAGACGGGGGCAGTTCGGATTTCTCGTTGCAAAGCCAACGGGGCATGATCGAAGAACAGCTGGCCCAAAAAGTAGAGGCGATCCTGAACGCCCGTGTCGGCCCCGGCAATACCCGCGTGCGGGTCAGCGTGGACCTGACCACCGAACGCGAGGTCCGCGTATCGCGCAGCTTTGACCCCAATCAGCAGGTCGCCCGTTCGATTGAAACCCGTGTTCGCAACTCGAGCGAAACGGACCCTGCCGCGGGCACCGTAGACGTGGCCAACAATATCCCCGACGAGCTGCGCGAAGATGGGGCCGGCGCTGGCGGGCAATCAACCCGCAGTGAAAACGACGAAGTCATCAATTATGAAATCGGTTCGGTCCAAAGCGAAGTGGTCCGTGAACCGGGAGATATCGAACGGGTGTCTGTCGCCGTTTTGGTGAATGGCAGCTACGGAACCCTGCCCGACGGCACCGAGGGATATATTGCGCGTTCCGATGAAGAAATGCAGCTTTTAAGGCAATTGGTCAGCACCGCCATCGGCTTTGACGAAACGCGCGGCGATCAGGTCCAAGTGGACAGCCTGCAGTTTTTGGATTTCGATGCTGATTTCAACAGCCCCATCGGGCGCGGTTTCATGGCCATTCTGGCCGATAACACCATGTCGATCCTGCGCGCTGTATTCGGGTTGGCGCTGGTCGCCATCATCATGGTGCTGGGTGCCAAACCCCTGCGCATGATCCTTGATGCCACGACGCTTACCCCGTCGTTGGCGGGCGTTGGCCCGAATGCCGCGCTGCTGACCGGGCCAGAGCCTAAACAGCGCGCGTTGCCAAATCAAACCGCCGCACCGCAACTGGCAACACCGCCTACCGGACAAACCGGAACGCTGCTTGGCCCCGACGATGAAGTGCCCCGCGAAATGGTGCAGCTCGCGTCGGTGCAAGGCGCAGTACGTCACAGCCAGATCAAAGCCGTCGCCGCCTTGGCCGAGAACAACTCGGAAGACGCCTTGCGTGTACTGGGCGAATGGCTGGCGGAAAGGGACGATAAATGATTACCAGACTGAACCTGCGCAATTTTGACGACGATGGCACCACATCGCCCGATGATCATCACGCTGCCACCAACGAAGAGATCGAAGCACGGATCGCAAAGGCCCACAAACAGGGTCATATCGAGGGGTATTTGACCGGTGCCGACGCAGGGCGCGCCGAAATGGCCAAGACAATGGAAAAGGCGCAGACCGAAATGGTCGAAACCCTGGGCCAAGAGCTGGCGCGCCTTGCCATCGCCGCCGAACAACGGCACGAGGCGCTGGTCGCTCAGGTGGTCGGGTTCACGCTTCAGACCTGCGAGATTATCTTTCCCGAGATCATCGAACGCATGTCTGCCGAACGGGTCAGAAAAACCGCGACGCAGTCATTGAAGATGGCCATCGGATCAAGCCGCATTCGGGTGCGCCTGTCGCCCGCAACTCTGGCCGAGATCGGCCCCGAACTGCGGATGCAGGCCGTGCAACATCACTGCGATCATGCGCTTGAGCTTCAGGCCGATCCGGAACTGCACGCTGGTGATGCGCGGATGGAATGGGATCACGGCAACCTTGATTACGGCTTCCAGAAGATCTGCGATCGGCTTTTGGTCGAACTGCGCGACACTCATCAACGGGCGATAAACGCTCAAAAGGAAAAGGACGGACATGGACAAGCCTGACTTGCAAAACCCTAAAACCAACGCGGACGCCGATGCACAACCCCAAGCGTCGTCGCCGCTTGCCGATGCGCTTGGCCAGCCGGTTGACCCGGATCAAGACAAGAGAACCGTATTCCCGAACCTGGATCAAGACGACCCGACCCAAGACGGTCTTGACGCTGCGCGCCTTGAAAAAGGCGGGGCGGGGATAAACGCGATGCTGAACGTCGGGCTGGATGTGCAGGTCGTGCTGGGACAAGCGCGCATGCCGATTTCGCGGCTGCTAGAGCTGACGCGCGGGTCGATTGTGGAACTGAACCGCAAGATCGGCGCGCCCGTCGATTTGATGGTCAGTGACCGGTTGGTCGCACGCGGTGACCTTGTCAAAGTCGGAGAAGACCGTCTGGGCGTGTCTTTGACCCAGATCGTCAAGGACTATGTCCCTGACTAATAACCATCATCTGCTTCGCTATGTGCCGGGCCAGCTTTTGCTGGCCGGGCTGTTGCTGTTTGCCACGACCGGCATAGCAGCAGCGCAGGATGGCGGCTTTTTGGGCACATTGTCCGATGTGGTTGGCAATGCGGCCCCCGGCAGTGACGACAATGCCAATCTGTCCGGTCGTATCGTACAGTTCATCGCCCTGATTACGGTTCTTAGTATCGCGCCGGGCCTGTTGGTGGTGATGACCAGCTTTACCCGCTTTGTGATCGTTCTGTCGATGCTCCGCTCGGCCCTCGGGTTGAACCAGACGCCGCCCAATATCGTGCTGACCTCGCTTGCGTTGTTTATGACCTTTTTTGTTATGCAGCCGGTGTTTGAGGACGCGTATGAAGGCGGGGTTGTTCCCCTGTTGAACAACACATTGGCCGAAGAACAGGCGATCGAGCGGATCGCGGACCCGTTCCGCGCGTTTATGTTCGTTAACACGCGGCCCGAGGATTACGCCCTGTTTCTGAACGTCTCGAAAACAGATGAAGAGGCCGCAGAAACACCGCTGCCCGCCAGCGCCGACGAAGCCACCTTTCGCCATCTTGTACCGGCCTTCATGATATCCGAACTGCGCCGGGCGTTTACCATCGGATTTCTGATTTACCTGCCTTTCGTCGCGATTGATCTGATCGTCGCCTCGGTCCTGATGAGCGCGGGGATGATGATGCTGCCCCCTGTTCTGATCTCGTTGCCGTTCAAGGTGATTTTCTTTGTGCTGATCGATGGTTGGTACATGCTTGCCGGGTCATTGATCGAAAGCTACGTACCGTTGGCCAGCGGATGACCTGCGCTTGAGAAGGAGTGTTTCATGTCCACCAATACGCTTACCGAAGATCGCACCGCTGCGGTCATGCTTAAAAAGATGAAGGGGCCAACCAAGGCCGCCATTACCTTTTTATGCTTGGGCGAACAGGCCGGATCAAAACTGATGCAGCAGCTTGGCAGTGCCGAGATTGAACGCATTACAGCCGCGATGAGCCAGCTAGGGCCAATTCCGTCCGAGGTGGTCGAGGCCGTGCTTGGCGAATTCACACAGAAGGTGGTGAGCGGCACAGGAGCGGTCGTGGGGTCGATGTCGACGGCTGAAGCGATGCTGCGCAAATTCCTGCCAGAAGATCAGGTCGCCGATATTCTGAACAACGTCCGCACCAGCAAACGCGAAGACGCCATGTGGCGCGGGTTTGGGGCGCTGAACGAAACGGTGATTGCGAACTACCTGAAGGGTGAACATGATCAGACGGCGGCGGCGATCCTGAACAATGTTGATACGGCCGTCGCGGCCAAGGTTCTGCCGTTGCTTGGGGCCGAACGCATGCATGACGTGGCCGAGCGGATGATCACGATGGAGGCCGTCCCCCTGCACATGATGCAACAGATCGAAGAAACGTTGAAACTGGACATCATGTCGGACGCGATCCATACCAGTTCGGCCGAAACACATCAGCGCATGGCGGATTTGTTCAACAAACTTGATGCGCAGGCCTTTGAACAACTCTCCGGTGCGCTGAACACGCGGGTGCCCGAGGCGTTTCAATCCATCAAACAACGCATGTTTGTCTTTGACGATCTGATCAAACTGAACATGCAGGACATCGCACAGGTCATGCGCGGGCTAGAGGGGGAAACCCTGCCCCTTGCCATGCGCGGGGCCAAGAAAGAACTGCGCGATCACCTGATGGAATGCCTGCCGCAGCGGTCGCGCCAAATGCTCATGGACGAGATGGAGGCCACCGGCCCCGTGCGCGGACGCGATGTGCGTGCCGCTCAGGCAGAAATGGTGAACTATGCCAAGAGCCTTGCCGATGAAGGCACGATTGAGCTGCCTTCCAGCGCCGACGATGATGACGACGAGCTGTTCGAATAGCCCAACCGGTCAGCTGTAGTTGCCGTAGCCATTTCGAACGATCGCGGGGATATCAATCGTGATGATATTAAAGTTGTCGCCTTGCGAGGCGGAAACCGCGTTTGCCATCAAGGTCAACGCCCCGTTCGTTTGGGTGTTGATCCCTTCGATGGCATCATAAACCGCAGAAAAACGTGACACGAGCCTGTCGACCTCTACCGGGTCTTTCAGTTTCTCGATGTCAAATTTCTGCGCAAAAAGCTCTGCCTGACGGTCGATATCAACCTGAACAACCGCGTCCGGCAGGCCAAGTGCGCGGCGCATGAATATGCCTAGGTCTTCGTCCTTCAGCACATCGAACCACGTGTTGATCTCAGACGCTTTGGCCTTGAATTCAAGCGCAATACCGGCCCCGACGTTATCTTCGGCGGCGTTGTTGATCACCAGACGTTCCTTGAACCGGTCGATCATCTCGGCCTGCCAATCGGGATCGTCAAAATTCGCGCTTGGCCCACCATCGGGGGCGAAACCAAGGGCGTCGTACATCTCGCGGATTTTGGGATCGGTCAGGCGGTTGACCAAGGATGTGCGATCCGAAACATCGCTTTCCAATGCTTTACGGACCAAGGCCTTGCCGAAAATCTGATCTTCAAGATCAAATGCGCGCATCACAAAGGTATAGACCTCGGTATCCGCAACCAGTTCTTTGGCAGACCCGATGGACGCGATACGTTCGCTGAATGCGGCAACCTGCCGGGCGTTCAGGGCATTGTTCGCAACCATATCAAGCTGCTTGTCGCGGGTCGCGTCAAACAGTTTGACAGCCAGCTGCGTGCCCATTCCGCCTAGCGATATCACACGTGCACCATTTCCTGAGGGGGCGGACGCTTGATCGGGCTGATTTGCATCAACTCGGCCTCGTATTTCAGCACGCCGCGCAGCTCGCTCATCGCCTTGTAGTAGTCCGACATGCTCACGTAGTTGGCGGCTTCCATAATGCGAATTCGCATTTCGGGGCCAAAGCAACAGGCCAGTTCAGCAAGGCCTTGTTGGATCATTGTAATCACCTGATCGCGGGTTTCGGGCCGGATCAGGGCGGTCTGCAACAGGAAATATACCTTGGATACCGGGGTCGATTGCGCCTCGGGTTTTAGCAGATCGGATTCACGCACGATATCGGCGCGGTTTTCGACCGTCAGAGCCTGACGGCGGTCACCGTTCCGGATCACGCAGCCGTTTACCACAACCCGTTCGCGCGGCTTTAGTGTTAGTTTCAGCATGTTAAACCTCCTGCACCGCAGTTGTGGCCGCCTGACCTGCAAGTCCGGCCACAATATTTGTATTGATTTCAACCAGCCCGGCGACGGTCCCTTGGCCGGCCATCAAACCCGATGTTTGACGATCAACCCAAAGCGCCAACGAGATCAGCGAAGCCTTGAGTGCAGCAGGCATCGCGTTGTCGGGCTCGGCCAGATCATGGCGCAGAGCAGCCCAAAAGCGCTGGTTTTCATAAAGACTGTCACGCAACCCTTGGGAAAGGATCGCCAGACGTTCCGCCGGGCTCTCGCTCGCGTCAAATTCCTTGCCCATTTCGGCAAGGTCATGCGTCACGCGCGACAGGATCCGACGTTCGATCTGGCGGGGTGTTTCGCTTTCCCGGATGGTCTTTTTATATGCGGCCAAGCTCATGTAGTTGCCTCTTTTACTGTATTTCCTGCTCGTATTGCCCCCATTCGGAGACTTTTCTTACCTGTTGTGGCTACGGCCATATCTATCGCCTTACTTGAACAGGCTTAGAATGTTCTGCGGTGCTTGGTTCGCAATCGACAAGGATTGTGTGGAAAGCTGCTGCTGTACTTGGAGGGACTGCAAACGTGCCGCTTCTTCTTCCATGTCGGCATCGATCATAGACCCAACACCAGCATCCAAGCGGTCGGTCAATTCATTCAGAAAGTTCTGCTGCGTTTCGATCGATTTTTCGACGATACCCAAATCAGTCGCCGCATCGATCACGGATGCCAGAAAGCCTTCGGAGTTTGTTAGGGCAAGTTCCAGATCGGCAGCGGTCGTTGCGTTGGTGATCGTGATCCCGGCAAAGCTGCCTTGCAAACCTTCAAGGTCCCCTGCGGTGAAATCAATGGTCGTGGTCGACAGCGTGCCACCGTTACGGCTCACACCGGAAACGACCTCTTTGGCACCAGAGCCGGCTGTCGAAATCAGGTTTTCCCCGTTAAAGGAAGACTGTTCGATCGCGGTCTTCATTTGTGCGGCCAAGGATGTAAGTTCTTTTTGAACATCACCTTGGTCAACGCCTTCGGTCTGTGCAAATGCCAGACGGTCCACAAACTCTTGTGCCAGATCGACCATGGTTTCAGCGCCAAGGCGGGCAGTAGAGACGGAGTTTTTCGCCAGCGTCAGGCCCTCGTTCACGGCTTTGTTCATGCCGCTTTCGGAATCCATTGTGGTCGAAATCGAGAAATAGGAAGCGTTGTCCTTAGCGGAGTTAACTTTCATCCCGGTGGAAATCCGGTTTTGAGTTTCGCTAAGCTGATCGTTAATGCCGCGCAAAGTCGATAGCGCGTTCATCGCCGATGTGTTCGTGAGGATTGAGGACATGTGGTCTCCGTACTGTTCTAGTTTCTTTCAAGTCGTCTTCTGACAACCGCAACCCATCGTCCGTCCTAGTCTGGTAGAGTTCCGGCCCCGAAAAAATATCCGGGGCCGGAGGTGTTTTTAGTGCCTAGGTTGGCATTAACGGAACAAGCTCAGGATGTTTTGTGGAGCTTGGTTTGCGATCGACAAAGATTGTGTGGAAAGCTGCTGCTGCACTTGGAGGGACTGCAAGCGTGCGGCTTCCTTTTCCATATCGGCGTCAACCATCGAGCCGACACCGGAGTCGAGACGGTCACCCAGCTCGCTCAGGAAGTTTTGTTGAGTTTCGACCTGCTTCTCGGCGATACCAAGATCAGTCGCAGCATCTGTCACGGCCGAAAGATACCCTTCGGCGTTTGTCAGGGCCAGTTCCAGATCGGCAGCGGTCGTTGTGTTATCGATCGCAATCGCTGCAAAAGTGGTCTGTACGGCTTCAAGATCGGTGGCAGAGAACGAAATCTTGGTTGTCGACAAAGTGGCACCTGAACGGCTTACACCGGAAACGACTTCTTTGGGGCCAGCGCCAGCGGCCGAAATCAGGTTCTCACCGTTAAAGGAAGACTGATTGATCGCGGTCGCCATCTGCGCAGCCAAGGATGTAAGTTCTTTTTGAACATCAGCTTGGTCAACGCCTTCGGTCTGAGCAAATGCCAGACGGTCAACGAATTGCTGCGACAAATCGACCATTGTTTCAGCGCCAAGACGGGCGGTGGAGATCGAGTTTTTGGTCAGTGTAAGACCTTCGTTTACGGCTTTGTTCATGCCGCCTTCTGATTTCATCGTTGTAGAGATCGAGAAATAAGAAGCGTTATCCTTGGCGGAGTTAACCTTCATACCGGTAGAGATACGGTTTTGGGTTTCGCTAAGGTTGCTATTCACGTTCCGCAAAGTGGAAAGTGCGTTCATTGCGGAGTTGTTTGTGAGGATTGAGGACATGTGTATTCCTGACTATTCTTAGTACGTCATGTCGTCATTCTGACAACTGCGGGGGTTGCCCGCGTAAACTGTTTTATCCGAAAATCTGTCAACATTGAGGCAAATCAAAAGCTTTTGTCCACAGATTGGGAAGGTGTTGCGCGGTTGACACGTTTCGCGCCACCGCGTCCGTAAAGCCCTGCGATACTATGGCGTTCCCGCGTGTCAGTGACTTCTTGGATTATCTCTGCGGTTGCGCGCTGTGCCTGCTGCAAATGCTGCTGGTCGCGCAAAATTAGTTCTTTCAGGCCGCTTAGCTGCTCCTTGCTTACCGCTTGGGGGTTCTCTTGCAATTGCTTTTCCAGAACCGCGCTCAAACGTGCTTTTTCCCCGGCGTATTCAACCAGTTGCGAAAACTCTCCGCCCTCGACCGCTGCGATTTCCTTGCGCAGCAGATTGCCCAATGCATCGACGGCTGCCAGCGCTTTGCGTTGATTGCTCATAGGTCTTGCCCCGTCTGATAACGCTGGATCGCGGTATCGATCCGTCCGGCAATTCCCGTCGTATTCTGCTCTGCAATACTCCGGCCGATGGCGTCAGACAGGAAGCTGCGCCAGGTCTCTTCGGCATGGCCACCGCCGAAATCTCCGAGGTTCACGGTCGACAACATCTCATCCACCATCTGGCCCAAAAACATGGCTTCGAAATCCACCGCCGATTGCGACGGCGCTTGCTGGCTTGGTGACGCAGCCACGCCAGCAGACGTGGAAAGCGGTGCGGCGGATAGGGGAGGGAGTTCCATGCAAATACCTCCTAAATAATCTCAAGATCGGCGTGCAAAGCACCTGCCGCCTTGATCGCCTGCAAGATCGAAATCGTCTCGGTCGCGCCGACACCAATGGCGTTCAACCCGTCGACCAGACGCTGCAAACTTACTGACCCGTCGATCACAGCAAATTTCGCATCGCGTTTTTCGACTTCGACTGTTGAATTGGGAACAACCACCGTGGTCCCGCCGATGGACAGCTGTTCAGGCTGACTGACATCGAAATCATCCCGCACGGTGACCGTCAGGCCGCCCTGGCTGACCGCGACCCGGTCAATGCGGACATTGGCCCCGATAACGATGGTCCCGGATCGTGCGTCGATCACCACCTTGGCAACCTGATCCGGCTCCACCAGCAGCGGCTCAATATCGGCCATCAATTCGAACAAGGACATCTTGCCGCCTTCTTCGATGGCGATTGTACGGGGATCAAGCGCAGTGGCGATGGGGCCAATCGCGCTGTTAATGGCCTCTTCAACCCGTTTGGCCGTGACGAAATCGGGGTTGCGCAGCGCCAAAAGAACGCGGTCCATATCGTTAAAGGCGAAAGGCACCTCGCGTTCGACAATGGCACCGTTTTCGATCCGCGCACCGGTTGGGACACCTTCGACGATGGACGCATTCAGCCCCTGCGCCGCATAGCCCGCGACCGCAATCGGGCCCTGTGCGACGGCATAGGTCTCTCCGTCCGCAGCAGAAAGCGGGGTCACAATCAGGGTACCACCCCGCAGCGATGATGAATCGCCCAAGGAGGACACGACCACATCAATGGTGCTGCCCGCGCGCGCAAAAGCTGGCAGCGAAGCGGTAACCATAACGGCGGCGGTATTTGCGGTACGCATCTGGTCTTCGCTCAGATTGCCGATGCCCAGCCGTTCAAGCATGCCTTCGATAGCACTTTGGGTAAACGGTGCGTTGCGCAGTGAATCGCCAGTGCCGTTCAACCCAACGACCAAGCCATAGCCAACCAGTTGGTTCGAACGAACACCCTCAACGGTAACGATATCCTTGATCCGCACCTGCGCGCTGGCGGGCGCGCAAAGCCCAACCATCAGGCCGACCAACAGGAATTTGACTATGATATTCATGGTCTGCGTTACCGGCCTACATAAAGTTCAAAAATGACATGCTTGAGAGCCGCGCCGTCACGGCGTAGCTGGATTCAAGCTGTGTTTGCAGTTGGGTCAGGCGGGTCGCGGCGTCATATTGGTCGGCCCCTTCCAGCAGCAACCGTTCGCCATCCAGAAAACCCGCGCGGCTTTCTTGGGCGGCGACCGTGTCGGCCAGACGGGTGCGTTTCAATCCGGTGTCGGTCTCAAGCTCTGTCAGACCGCTTAACCCGCTGGTGATTGCGTTGCGTGCGGCAGTCGCCCACGCCTCGCGGGCGTCAGGATCGCTGATCTGGTTAACGTCAACGGCGCTTAGCATCGCCAACCCACGCATAAGATCGCGCATGGCGGGGTCGTTTGCTTGGGCGGTTTGGGAAATCGTTTCGGTTTCGGAAATCCGTGCCGTCAGCGGTGCGTTCGGTTGCCCACCGCCATCCATCGCAGGGGTGCCGTTGTAAAAACTGGCCTCAAAGTTGCGCGCAGGGTCGCCCGTGTGCTGATCGTTGAACATATCGGTCAGGGCGTCGATAGCCGCCTGCACATCCGCCAGCGAATTCAGCCCGCCGCTTACCACGTCATCCACAATGCTCGAGGGTGACAGCCCCGTATCAGGGTGCGGCGTATCCCACCCCTGCAAGGGTTTCGTATCGCTTGCCGTGCCAGACATCAGATATCCGGAGCTGTCGCTGACCGCACTCCGTTCGATCAATGTATCAAGTGCGGCACGCGCGGCCTGCGACAACTGCGCCGATGTTTGCCCGGCAGAGGATTGCGCCAGAAACGATTGTTCCAGAACCTCTTGCCCGGCCTCGCGCATCGCACCAAGCGACGTCTCAACCGCCAGAAACCGGCGATCCAACAGCGCATTCGATGCAAGAAAGCCGTCGTTGCGCACGATCTGCATGCGGATGGCGATGGCGTCCGCAGATTTATGGCCAAGCGCATCATAGGGCTTGGCTTTCAGACCTGTCGTCACCTCGTATGACGCATCCGAGATTTGCGCAGCAATACGGCTGGAGGTCTCGCGCTGGCGCAAGCTTTGCAGGGCAGTCGATACTGTGCGGGATATTTCAGTCATTTACCGTCTCACACCGTATTCAAAAGGGTATCGATCATGTCGCTCAGACTGCTGAGAACCTGAGAATTCGCGCCATAGGCTTGTTCGATTTCCAGCAGTTTTTGCAACTCGGTGTCCACGTTCACACCCTCGATATTGCTGCGGCCATCTTCATATGACACCAGCCGGATTGTGGCGGTTTCAGCGCGGGTATCCGCGCTGACGCGGATATTGTGCTGATGGCCAACCAGTTCAGCGGCATAGTCACCTAGCCGCGCAGTCGCGCCCAGCCCTGCCGCCGGATCCATCGCTTGAGATTCGTCAAAAATGGCGATCATAGCATTGATTTGATCTGTAGCACCCGGGTCTCCGGGGGTGCTAACATTAAGGCCGTCGCGCAACCGCCACAGCGCGCCGCCTTTTTCAGGCTGCACGCTGACATTAACCGCCAAACGGCCCGCCAGCCCGTCAACATTCGCCGGATCAAAAGCCGCACCGGCGTCGGTAAACAGCCCCGGATCACCCGGTGCGACAGAGGCATCCGCCGTCTCAAAGCTTTGGACCAAGCCGCGCGCAAGTTCATCCAACTGAAGGTTCATTTGCGGAATAACCGACGACAGCATGTCGCTTAGCCCCGCTAGCCGCCCCGACGAGAAGCCCCGCCCGCCAGCTTGGCCCGGCGTGATATCGACACCATCCGCAAACAGCGCACCGGTTTGCCCATCTGCCGTTAACACCGCAGCATCACCGCGATGCACCAATTCGGTGCCGCCCGACGTGTGCAGCGACAACGTGCCGTCTGCCTCCCACCGGGTTTGAAAATCCATGTGTTCGCCCAAAGCATCAAGCCGTCGGTTCATTTCATCCATCAAACCGCCGGCGGTTGATGTGCCCGAGTTTGTACCGCTCAATTGTTCGTTCAGCGCAGCGATCCCTGACAGGGCATCATTCACCTGCGCCGCGCTTGTTTCAAAGCTGTCTGCTGCCTGCGCGCGACTGCGGTCAAGCGCGCTGGCTGCGCTGTTCAGACTGGTCACAAGGCTATTGGCGCGCTTCAACAGGTCATTTTGCACCGAGGCATCCGACGGGTTGTTGGCCAAAAGGTCCAACCCCACCTGAAATTCGGCCATACGCGCGGCGGGCGATACCTCGTCCCCCGGCTGACCCAAGGTGAGCAGGTAGCCACCCAAGATCTCTCCGGTGACATTGGCGCTGCCCAGCTCGGCACCGGCAACCCGCGTCATACCGGCAAGCCGTTCGTCGATTTGCCGCACAATACGCAATTCGACCGTGCTGCCCTGCACACCGCCCCCGCTGACCTGCAAGCCGTCGCGGCGGGCATAGCCTGCTGTCTGTGCATTCGCGATATTGCCCGCAACCAGATTGGCGCGCCCGCTGGTGGCTTGCAAACCGCTGCGCGCGATATTGTATGCGGACGAGATGCTCATTCAGCGTTCCAGATTAGCGCTTGATACGAAGGGTTTCGTCCAACATCTCATCACTGGTCGTGATGATCTTGGCGCTAGAGGCATAGGCCCGCTGGGTTTGAATCAGGTCCGTCAGCTCTTGGGCGATGTCCACGTTGGACCCCTCCAGAACACCGCTCACGACGGCACCCACACCATTGGTCAGTGCCGAACTCATGCTGACCGCGCCGGAATCGCGTGTGGCGATATAGGCGTTACCCGCGACCGACCGCAGCTGATCAGGGTTGGTGACATTCGCCAACGGAACCTCGTAAATTGCGCGGCGTTCGCCGTTGCTAAACACGCCATACAGCACACCGGTGTCGCTCATCTCGGCACGTACCAGACTGCCGGTTTCTGTACCGTCACCCGTATAGCTTGGCGGCGTATAATCACCGGCGAATTGCGTCATGCCATCAAAGCTGCCCGGCGCACCAAGCGAGATATCAAGCGCCTGCGGCGTTGTTCCGTTGTTGATGGTCAGGCTGATAACACCTGTTGCTGGGTCAATCGGCAGACCGCCCGAAACATAGCTGGCCGGGCTGCCCGCATTGGGGCCGCTGTCATTAAACGCCACAGTCGCACTGCCATAGCTCGTGCCGTCGGAATCGGTGATGCTGACCGTCCATTCGCTGCCTGTCGAACCGGGCTGCCACGAAAGCGTCAGCTCCTCTGCACCGCCAAGCTGGTTCACATAGCGCACGCTTGACGTGAAAGGATCACCCGGGGTCGCAAGACCCGTTTCCTGCGCTGGAACATTGCCTGACATGGTGATTTGCGAACTTGGCGATCCTTCCATCTGGTAGGACGACACATTGACCGTGCTCAGATCGCCGTAATCACCACCAGATACCGCACCGGTTGTCCCGGTCTCATCCACCGGAAAACCGCTTAGGTAATATCCGGCCGTGTTCCGCAGATTGCCGTCTTGGTCAGGCGTGAAAGAACCCGCGCGGGTCAGGTAGTAATTCGATTCAACCGGATCATTCGGGGTGCGCGATACGACAAAGAAACCCGCGCCTTCAACCGCAAGGTCAGCTGCCCGACCGGTATTTTGCAGATTGCCGTTTGTACTGATGCTGGCGCGTACTTCGGTCAGCACACCGGCCTGCGAACTGCCTGTATTTTGGGTCACAAACTCGGAAAAAGTACGGCGATAACCGACCGTACTGGCGTTTGCGATATTGCTCGAGATATTTTCAACGCGGTTGGAATTGGCCTGCAATCCACTAACCCCGATTTGAAGGGCGCTGGTAATGCTCATGAACTTATCCTGCTTCCGTTGTAATTTATTCTTGATTTTCGCATGATTAATGCAAATTATTAAACATAAAGCAAGAATAAAATTGATGTTTTATCTAGGGTATTATTTATCCATGGCGTCGTTGACCTCGTTTACCGCGTCAAGAACACGGTTGGCACTTTCCACGCTGGAACGGATCGAGTCCCAGTTCAGATCGGCCGTGGTTGGTGCTTGCGCCTCAAGCCGCGTTGCGATTTCGGTCCAGCCGGGCATATCCGACAGGGATGGAAATGCAGTCGCGGCCCGGCTGACGGTCGCCCCGTCGCCAAGCTCATAGGCCGCAAGGGTCAGACGGGTGGCGTCGGAAAAGCTGAACTGCGCCGGGTAGGCGTCCCACAGATCA
Source organism: uncultured Sulfitobacter sp. (assembly GCF_964021855.1). Classification (NCBI taxonomy): domain Bacteria; kingdom Pseudomonadati; phylum Pseudomonadota; class Alphaproteobacteria; order Rhodobacterales; family Roseobacteraceae; genus Sulfitobacter; species uncultured Sulfitobacter sp. Next base: position 541,268 of record NZ_CAXHZD010000001.1, on the reverse strand, counting down.
AGCAATGCGTGACGCGCCGCACGCCAGTTGCCGGTCTCATATAGTGTGACGGCCCTGCCGCGCCGCGAGTCTATGTCAAGCGCGCGGCCACGCCACGCGGCCAATTCATCTGATCTGCCAGCTTGGCTAAGCGCCCGAACCAACAACCGCTCCGCCTCCGCATCATCGCCCTGCCCCTGCGCAAGGCCGCCCAGCAGATCAACGGCCGCATCGGCCTGCCCGCCCGCAAGTAGGGCGCCTGCCTCGTCGCGCAGCAGGTGCCGGATCAGGTCGGGGTCAGGTGTAAACAGCTCTAACTCTTCGGCGGCCTCGGCAATGGTGCGCAAGTTGCGAAACTCCCGCGCGGCAAGCGCTGTCATGCCAGAACCAAGCAATGTTTGCGGCAGGGCAACGGCGCTTTCAACAAATTTATCGTCATATCGCCACCGTGCGGATATGGCGGCATGGCCGTTTATAAAAGCTGCCAGATCCAGATCACCGGCGGCCCCCGCCTGATAGAAACCGTCGATCGCATCGCGAGCACGCTGGCGCACCGCTTCAGCCTCTTTCGGCGATGCCGCGTCGGTCAGTAACTGCCCCAAAGCCCATAACGCGGTCTGATAATCACCAAGCTCCAACGCATAGTCAGCCAACAGTCCAACGCCTTCCTTCGCGAAGGCATCCCCACTCCACGCCCATCTGGTGGTTTTCAAAAGCGCCACAGCATCATCAAGGGGGAGCGTTCCGGTCCGTCGCCCCAATTGCACAAGGGCCAACCGCGCCCGATGCGCATAGGCGTCACGCCCCCGTGCCGCATGGGCATAGCCATCATAGGCCATCAGCAAATCACCGGAAATTTCCGAGGCGCGGGCGAGCAAAAACCGGTACGCGGCGGCGTCGCGCAGCTCTGCATGATCGGGGAAGCGGGCGGCGAGCCCTTCGGCCACTGCCCAGTTTTCCGCGATAAGGGCGGCCTCGAACAGATCGGGCAGGATTGCCGCCGTCATGGCTGATGAAAGCCCGGATAATGCGTCAAGGGTGACGGGAAGCAACCTTGCGGCCTCGTCATCTTCACCCAACCGGGCAAAGGCCGCAGCACGTAACGCCTGCCCCTGCGTCCAACCGACAGAACGCGATACCGCCTGCCCCAAGACTGCCGGCTCCGCCATTAAATCAAGGGCGATTTTCAAGGTCCGGTGCCGACGCTGCGCTTGCGGCGATGCGGTGTCTACGTCAACCGCTGACAGATAATTCGCCGCTTCGGGCCGCATCATCTTGGCCAGATGAAGCTCCGCCAGATCAAGATACACCCGCGTCTCTGCCTCTAATGATGGGGCAGCGCCACCCTGCGACGCTGGCGTGACCATCTCAAGCAGTAGCGCCCTGCGTTCCTGCAAAAAATCGCGCTCGCCAAACTCAGCCAGCGCCAAAGGCGCAAAGACTTCGCCCTCTTGACCCCAAACAGGCGGCGCAAGGGTCAAGAAAAAAGCAAGGATAATGTTTATCAAACGCATCATTTCTATGAATAGATGCAGTTTATTCTTGTAAAGGTCCATTCTTTATTTCACAGTGTCGGCTAAAGTCGCCACATTTCCCGCGCTAACCTTGAGGCCACTGATGACAGAAACAAGCCATATCAGCATGTCCCTAGCATCGTCCTTGCAGCGGCAACTGGACATGACAGCGAACAACATCGCCAACGCCAGCACCGCTGGTTTCAAAGGCGAGCACGTTGTTTTCGAAAGTCTTTTGCAGAACAATCCGGGCGCGGACCAAGACCCCGCTGCCTTTGTCAGCGATACAGGATCATATATCGACACCCGTCCCGGTGCCTTGTCACAGACAGGTAATCCGCTGGATGTGGCCCTGCACGGCGAAGGCTGGTTTAGCTATGAAACACCCGAAGGACAGGAAGCTTTTGGTCGGGACGGCAGCTTTAGGCTGGACCCACAAGGCAATCTGACCCTACTTTCCGGTGCCAAGGTGCTGGACGAAGGTGGCGGGCCGATCACACTGCCAACCGAAGGCATCGGCGCGCTAAGCATTTCCGAAGACGGTACGATCTCGGGCGAGGGCACCGGGCCGCTGGCCAAGATCGGCGTTTTCGACATCCCTGACATCCAAGGCTACAAGCGCGCCGGATTTGGCATGCTAACCGCACCCGAAGGTGCCGAGGCACCAAAGCCGGCTGAAACCACCCAAGTCATGCAAGGCGCTTTGGAACTGAGCAACGTCAACCCGATCCGGGAAATGACGCGGCTGATCGACGTGCAGCGCGCTTACGAGCGTACCAACGCCCTGATGGGCAATGCAGACACCCTGCGCCGCGACGCGCTGAAGCGTATCGGGCAAAACGTCTGATCCCCCAAACGGAAGGAGTGAAACGATGAAGGCACTTAGCATCGCCGCAACCGGCATGATGGCACAGCAGACCAATGTTGATGTCATCTCCAACAACATCGCGAACGCCAATACCACGGGCTTCAAATCCAGCCGCGCGGCCTTTCAGGATCTGATCTATCAATCCATGCAGCGCGAGGGTGCGTTAACGTCCGAGGCCGGATCGACCCGGCCCGTCGGCATCGACATCGGCCTGGGCGTGCAAACCGCCGGCACAGTACGGCTGAACACCCAAGGCGGCATGGTATCTACAGAAAACTCGCTCAATGTTGCCATTGACGGGCGGGGCTATTTCTCGGTTCTGATGCCGGATGGCAGCCAAGCGTACACGCGCGACGGGTCTTTCCAACTGTCTGCCGAGGGCGAGATCGTGACGATGCAAGGCTATCAAGTAGACCCCGGCATTGTGGTGCCCGAGAATACCACCTCGATCGATATCAACGAACAAGGTCTCGTGATGGCCTATATCGAGAGTGACCCAGAACCCGTGGAACTGGGGCAGCTCAGCATCGCGACCTTTATCAATGAACCCGGCATGCGCCCGGTCGGCAACAACTTCTTGCTGGCCACCGAAGCATCGGGCGACGCACAGACCGTGAACCCCGGTGATCCCGGCACCGGATTGATCCGGCAGGGCTATCTTGAGGCGTCCAACGTTAACGTCATTCAGCAAATCACCGATCTGATCTCGGCGCAGCGCGCGTACGAGATGAATTCAAAGTCCATCGAAACAGCTGACCAGATGCTGTCTTCGGCAAACCAAATCCGCTAATGCGATACCTCGCTGCGATCCTTACGGCGCTGGTGATGTTGGCAGGCCCGGCCCTGTCCGCATCCGTCAACGTGCTGATCGAGGAACGCGCGCGCGCCGATTATGGCAGTGACCTGCCAGACGTGGGCGACTTTGCTATCACGGTTAAGGATACGTTGCAGGGCGAGGTTGCAGCGCTGGCAGAATTCTGGATGGACCCGCGCACAGGCAAGTTTTTGGCCAATGCGGTGCTGAATACTGGGGACGTCCAACGGATTTCGGGGCTGGCACAGATCACAATCCCCGTACCGGTACCAAACCAGCGGCTGTTGCCCGGTGAAATCGTAGCCGAGGCTGATCTGGTCATTGCCCACCTGCCCATTGGCCGGATCGGCAGCTATGCCATCACCAACCCGGCCGAAGTGATCGGTAAACAGGTCCGCCGTGTTCTATCGCAAGGGCGGCCCATTCAAGCGCAATCCATCATTCAGCCCTTGGTCATCGACCGTGGCGACCGGGTCGACATCCATTTCAGCGACGGCCTTTTGGCTTTGTCCTCCCCCGGGCGCGCGCTTAGTGATGCGCACCGTGGTCAAGAAATTCGTATCGTAAACCTAATCAGCAACAAGACGGTCATTGCTGTCGCCACCGGCGACGGCACCGTGGAGATTAAACGATGACTTCCCTACGCAGCCATACAAACGCTCTCATTCTTGGTTCGGCCTTGGTGCTGGCTGGCTGTGATGCCTCCCAGCATTTTGACCGCGAACCCAGAACCTCTGATCTCGTGGTGGATGGCCAGACCATCCCCGAGGTCGCACGGGTGCAGGTGCCCATGCCTGCACAGACCACAGCCGCGCCGCGCTCCGGCAGCGCCAGGGCGTCGCTTTTCTCGAGCATGCGCGAACCGCTGTTTGCCGACCAACGTGCGGACAATGTGGGGGATATCGTCACCGTCATCATTTCGATCGACGATAGCGCCCAACTTAGCAATTCGACAGACCGCCAACGCGACGGCGGCAGCTCGATCGGATTCCCGACATTCTTTGGGTATGGTGCGAAAATCGCCTCAATTCTGCCCGGAATCAGCCGCGACGATCTACCGACTGGCGACATTGTTGACATCAATTCGCAAACTCAGGCCAGCGGTTCAGGTGCCATCAACCGCAATGAACAGATCGACCTGAAAGTCGCCGCGCTGGTGATTGATAAATTGCCGAACGGGGCCTTGGTGGTCGCAGGGCGTCAAGAAATTAAGGTGAATCACGAGCTAAGAGAGCTGCGGATGGCCGGTATTGTGCGCCCCGCAGATATCCGAAACGACAACACAATCTCTTATGACAAGATCGCCGAGGCCCGTATCGCCTATGGTGGTCGGGGCAGTTTGTCGCGTACACAGCAGCGTAGTTATGGCGAAGATGCGTTGGATGTGATCCTTCCGTATTAACCATAACTAAGTCACAAAGTTACACCAAAACTGTCTAATTCGACCTGTATCAATTGCTCAAGCATTTGTTGAAAGGTCGATCATGAACAAACTTGCAATCGCTATTGTTGCGCTGCCTCTGGCCTGTTTGGGTGGTGGCTATGCAACAGGGATGGTGCTGGCTCCGCCCGCCACCGACAGCCTTGCTGTTTCTGACAGCGTGACTGACGAACCCGCTCAGCGCGCCGCAGACGATACCCAGCACGTCCAAGAAGACGTAAGCGTAGGGCATCTGCTGGCAGAGGATCGGACAATCATCCGCCTTGGGCAGATGACAATCCCCGTCGAAAAAGCCAACAGCGTTTCCTATGTCGTGGCAGATTTCGCGCTAAAACTGGAAAGCCTTGAAGTAGCAGAGCGTTACAAGCGCGTAGAAGAGGCGACACGGCTTCGCGACTCCCTTTTGACCGCGATGAACCTGGCCGCAGAAGGCACGGTATTGCGTGGCGTGGCGATCGACAGTGATGAACTGTCGGCTTTGATCCGCGATTTGCTGAGCAAGGATTATGAAGGCGTCGAGGACGTGCTGTTTGTATCGCTTTACAAACAAGACGTCGCCCGGCTGTAATCTGATTTCGCGTCAGAGAACCGATTGAACGACCTGAGACAGCACAGTTTCACCATTGCCTAGCAGCAATTGAGGCCCCTGCGCCGTAAAGTCGACGCGCTCGACCTTGGCTGTGGTCAGGCCGGCAACGGCGACCGCATCACCATTATCATCAGCGGCAGTAAGCTCCACCCGGAAGGCACCGGGTGGCACAGGTATGCCGTCTGCATCCAGACCATCCCATGTGACATCGATCAGCTCGCCCTCAGCAGTTGAGGGGCCGTCGATCTCGCGGATAAGGTCTTCGCCCGAATAAATCTTGATCTTCACCTCGGATGCACCTGCGCCAACCTGATAGCTCAGCGGGAAGTCGGTTTCTGTCAGGCGAATTTGATCCGATGGCACAAGAACATCCCGGCCAATCAACTGAAGATCGGACATGGCCGCCACGGCGGATAGCATGCTCCCGATCGATTCCAGATTGGCGTTGGTTGTCACACTTTGTTCGACCTGTGTCAGCTGCGCCAACTGCGAAACAAATTGTGTTGAATCAACAGGTTCAAGAGGATCCTGATTGGAAATCTGCGCGGTCAGCAGGGTCAAGAAGCTGTTGTAGGTTTCCTCAAGCTCGGACGCGGCGGTCGACGACGCTGTGGTCGATGTAACAAGGCCGCTCGTGGTGGTCGCATCAATCATGTTCGTTTCCCTTTATGTGAGGATATCCAGAGAGCCTGAGCCCGTTGTGGGGGCCGTCACCTGCACGGTTTCGTTGCTATCGCCCTGCGCCTCGGTCTGATCTGCGGTGGTCAGGCCACCCTCGGGCTGTTGCTGGTCATTGCGACCCCGTTCGCCAAAGGTTTGAAAGTCCAGATCTGAACTCTCGGCCGTAATGCCACGCGATTGCAGCGCGTCCAGCAACTGTTCGCGGTCATGACGCAGGACGTTCAGCACCGATGCGGTTTCCGTAACCATCGAGATCTGCACCCGTCCGGTTTCAGAGCGGCCAATTTCGACTTCGATCTCGCCCATACCGTAGGGCGACAGCGAAAAGCGGAACTTTGAATCGCTTGTGTCGACTGCCCGAATTTGCGTCGCAACATGCTGGCGTAGTTGGTCATCAGCAGCGGTCGTCGGGGCCTGCACCCGTTCAGGCGTTGGCACGCTGCGTTGGATTTCTGGCGACAGTTGAACGTTGCCAGCCGGCTGCGGCAGGTCCCGCGCGCCCTCGCCTGTCGGGACCGATTGCCCCGGCACAGCAACAGTGGCTTCCTTGGCGACAAGCGTTTCAGCAGAATTAACTGCTAGCGTGACCGTTTGGGCTTTGTTTTCAATAGATAAATCACGCAGTGGCGTGGGTGCTGCTGCTGCGCTTACCTGTTTCGCCGCGGTCTCTGTCACGGCTGCTTCGGCAACTAAGGGCGTCGCCTGTGTTGCCGTACGATCGACCGCCGGAACGCCAGCCGCAGCAATGCTTAGCTGGCTGATCGGCGTCGCAGTTTGCACGGCATTCGCGATACGTTCGGTCAACACTGCCTCAAGCGCGGGATCATCAAGCTGGGCCACCTCCGCGAAGTCAACGATGGTTGGGGCGGGTTCCACACCCAACGCCTTGGCAACCTCTGCCAACACCTTGGTTGGTGTCGGCTGTTCACCGCTGTTTTCAAGCTCCGTAATGACGTGATCAAGCAGCGCCGTGAGCCCCTCGGGCGTTTCGGGGTCGATCCCTTCGGGCAGTGTCATTTCCGGCATAGCCTCGGCCAACCCGCCTTTGGCTGGTGCTGGCTGAAGCGCTGTCGTTAACCCATCGGAAGACTGCAACGCCGTGGTTTGCTGCATCAGCAATGCAAAAGCAGAGGCCGCTTTACCGCCCTGCTGCATCGTATCGGTTTTGGCCGCGTTTTGCGGCGCATTAGCGGGCAGTGCTTGGGGTATCATATGTGCCCTCCGTAACAGTGATCAGCGTGTCGGGTGTTCTTTCAAGCGATCCCAACATTGCCATGCAGCGGGGGCTGCGTAATGCGCCCCGGATTACCGCCGACCAGCATTTTCAATTTCATCGTCCACTGGTTTAGCGTCGGAATAGCGTCAAAATCGTTCAGCGCCACCAAAGACGGTGCCGCCAAATTACGCTCGATAAAGTCGCGGCGCTGAGCCGGTATATTTCTTGGCGACAGGCTCGGAGAGAACAAGCCGATATCCTCGCAAGGGCGCGCCCAATATTTGGTAAGAACGGCGCTTAGCCCCGACCGGAACGCAGTCGGCTCAACGCCTAACTTTGACAGCTCATCGCAAGATGCGGCGCGATAATAGGACAAACCCAACGCGTACAGCAGGCTGTCTTCGTCGATCAACGGGAACAATCCCCGCCCGACAACCCGAAGCAGAATTTCCCCAACCAAGGTCCCAGCAGCTTTGGACAGGTTCGGGAATGCGTTCTGGCTTCGGATGATGACAAGCGACCCATAAGGCACAACTGCGTCCAGCTCTTCCGCCAAGATATCGCCAAGGGAAATCCCCGGAAACGGCTCAACATCTTCGGGCATGGCAGCGGGGTCAAGCGACCACCCCTGCATCTCGAAAATAGACGTTTGAACCGGAACCAGCGCCCGCATCCAGGTCTTCAAAAGCTGATTATCTGCAGCATCACTTAAGCAGCAGGCACCTTTCCAGATGCCCCCAATAACAAATTTCTCGTGCACCTCGGCCCCCACCTTGGTTATTTCGATCTCAAACTAACCAATGCCAGCGTTATATTCGCATTTGGCTGCCGTTAGATCGTCAGTTCTCGTGACAAGTGTAGAACGTTCCCTGCCATTAGCATAGTCCGAATTAGTAGTTATTGAAAATTTTTTAGCCTATCTAGTTACGACTAAAGCATTAATGCTCAATATCTATGCGCGTCGTCTATCACGCTTCGTTATTCCGCTTGGTAAAACAACTTGATCGATATGCGGCGGTTTTCCGGGGCAAATAGGTCCATCGTGTTGATTGGTTGGGTATCTGCCACACCCGAAATACGCATAAATCGGGCTGCAGAGATACCCGCATCCATAAGCGTCCGTCTGGTGGCATTCGCACGATCCGCCGACAATTCCCAGTTCGAATACCCGGTTGTGCCGTCATACGTGGCGGCATCCGTATGGCCGACGATCTCGACCGGCTCTGACTGGGTTGCAATGACCCCGCCAATGGCCTGCAACAGCTTGCGGGTTTTGGGGCTGATTTCGGAACTACCGGTCTCAAACAGCGACCGTTCGTCTTGATCCAACACCTGGACGGTCAGCGCCCCGTCAGACTTTTCCAACCGGACATTGCGTGCCAAATCGCGCAGGCCTGCGTCCGATGTAATACGCTCGGCGATGTCTTCGGCCATGCGATCAATCTCGCGGCGGCGCTTATCGGCTTCTTGGGCCGCCAAAACATCCGCCGGGTTCGTCGGGTCCTGCACATCCGTCGGATCTGGTGCATCGGACGGCTCCGGCGCGTCGGCATATTCGACGACAACTTCGGCAGGTCTATCGCGCAAGCGGCTATCGAACACCATCATCGGATTGTCGCGGCCGAAACTAGGGGCCTGCACCGTGCCGGTATTATCAACGCCGCCGGTCATCACACCGGGTGCCGTCAATGGCCGCAAATCCGCAGCGCTATCAGACCGGGCACCACTATCTGACAAGGTAGGCGTAAAGTAATTCGCCAACCCTCGCAGTTTTTCTTCGTCCGACGCGGCAAGAATCCACAGCAACAAGAAAAAGGCCATCATGGCGGTCATGAAGTCGGCATAAGCCACCTTCCAACCACCACCATGATGCGCGTGACCGCCCCCATCATCGTAACGCTTGATGATGACTGTCACGTTTTTTTTGTTACTCACAAGGATATCTCCGGACGTGTCATGGACAGGTAGACCGCCGGATTAAGAAATCTCTGCGTTCTTGCCGAATTTGTCACGGTTGTATTTTCCCAAACCGGAGTTTTTGGCGTATTCTGCTTTGCGCTTGCTATAGCTTGGCGCAACCAGCGGCGTGTCGGCAGACAGGTCGAACATGACACGGTATTCTGCTTCGGTTAGGCCATGCTCGGCACCAAGGTGACGCTTGAGCATCTTAAAGCCCTTGCCGCAGCACAGGCAAAAGATCGTGTCTTCGGTCATTTTCTGCTGGGCGGGCGCGGATGGAATGGCCTTGGATTTTTGCACGTTGCGTGCGCCGGCTTCAGGCGTAATTGCCATTAACCGTTCAACAAGTGCCACAATATCGTCGATAGAAACATCAGAGCGGCTTGCAAAACCCGCCGCGATAGACGCAACCGCGGTATCGCTCAGGTTATTCTTTGTGATCAGGGTAGGCATGAGGAAACTTTCGTTAGATGAGTTAGTTTTGCCTTCTGCAAGTTCAATAAAAGCTCAATTTCGAGCTCTACTTAATATACCTCAAAGATAAATACATCTTCGCGATCTATTCTTAACACGATTCGAACTGTTTTTGTAACTTTATCAAGCTACGACAAGCATATTTTTGCTCAAACAGCTCTTTCACGTCATGGTTGTGACTGGGGTACGGTTCCGTAAATCGCCGATTTTGGAAACTTTGTCGCGACTTCTGTCGCGGTCGTCTGCGCAATAATAGTGCTAAATAAACCCGTTACACCCAAGCCCGCGACCGCAATCAACGGAATGTACAGGTTTCTTAGCGGCTGCCTGCGCCAACCTTGCTTGGGCAAGGGGGCAACGACATCATCTTCAACCACAGCTTTCTCGGCCAAAATTGACGCATGAACAGGTGCGCCAAACTCGACGAACACACCGCGGGGCATCACAGCAACCTGCACCTTGCGGTGTACACAGTTGTCGGAAAAGCCCGCAGGAAACAGTTCGGCGGGAATGTCTATGACCATCTGATCTTCGGGCGACCAATGCCCCGGCAAGATATTGCGCGGTATATAGACAGAGGAGAAATCATCGCGAAACGCCACCTCGCGCACGAAAATCGGCACCATTGGCAGCGGCAAATCTGGGCGGGCCGCGATGCGGACGCGGCCGCCGGTCAACCACATCTCAAGACCTAGATAGAAACACTCTTCCGGCGCAGTCTCTTCAACAGATGCATAACCTTCGGGCGGGCCTGATCTAACCTTGCGTTTCTTGCGCGCTTTCCTTGAGGTCAGCGGGAATATCTTGTCCGTCGTCACACGGGATACCTGATCTTCCTCGACACTGACACTTGGCCGCGGGCGCATAAGCGCGTCGAAATCCAACCCCTCTTCGAGGGCGAAGTCATAGTTAATCAAATAGTCCGCTGCGATCTCTTTCAGGTTCTCGCTGTCCTGAATGGCCTTAAGAAGCGCGTTTTCCTCAGAGAACAACAAGCGCCGCTGCGGGTGACCTGCAACATCCGGACTAACTGCAAAGCCCCCCACGGGGCGGTCCAGAATTTCTGCGACACGCTCGAATACCGCATCTTCTTCATCATCATGAAAGACCACAAACTCGCACAGCTCTGCCGCGTCCATGCAAACCAGCAGCCGCATCTCAGCAGGCCAACCCGGCACAAGAAGCGACAGCTCCGCCGGGTCCACGAAATACGCGAACGCATCGACGTCAGAGGGCGCTTTTGCGATCCTCGGGGCACGTTTCTTGATCAAAAGACTACTATTCATTGAATAAATCCAAGTTCTTTCCGATATACTACTTGTGAAAACGCCACTACTCAAGGATAAACTAAGAATAGTTTTATTCTTTGGAGGCACGACCTCAATGACACTCTTACTTGGCCTTGCTATGGTCTTTGGTTTGGTTTTTGGCGGCTTTATGCTGTCAGGCGGCAATATGGACATCGTTCTTCACGCTCTTCCCTACGAAGGCATGATGATCGGCGGTGCCTCTTTGGGCGCGTTTGTCATTGCCAATTCGTTCGGCGTGGTAAAATCGTCCTGTGTCGGGGTGATGCGGGTGTTCAAGGGGCCGCGCTGGAAATCCGAAGATTACAATGACCTGCTGAACCTGATGTTCGAACTGGCACGGCTGTTCCGGACCAAAGGTATCGTGGCGATGGACGAGCATATCGAGAACCCAGAAAACAGCGCCATCTTCCAACGCTATCCGCGGCTGATGAAGGATCACTTTATTACCGATCTGATCGGCGACAGCTTTCGCATCATGTCGATGCAGTTTGATGACCACTTTCAAATGGAAGACGTGATCAATCGCAAAATCAAAAAACACCACCACGAAACATTGGTGTCTGCCCGCGCCATCCAAAGCATGGCCGACGGCCTGCCCGCGATCGGTATTGTTGCCGCTGTGCTTGGGGTGATCAAAACCATGTCATCTATCGACAAGCCGCCGGAAATCCTTGGCGCGATGATCGGTGGCGCGCTTGTTGGTACATTCCTTGGGGTTTTCCTTGCTTATTGTATGGTTCAACCCATTGCAGGGCGCCTGGAGCAGATCGAAGAGGAAGACGGTGCCATCTATACCGTGATCCGCGATATCATCGTTGCAATCGTCGCGGGCCACCCGCCTAGCGTCTGCATCGAGTTGGGCCGCGGCAACATTCCAACGACCAAACAGCCCGGTTTCTCAAGCGTTGAGGCATCGCAGCGGGAACTGCCTGCCGTATGAGGGGTTGCTTGCTTTTGGCGCTGCTGGCCCTTTGGGCAGTCCCCGACACTGGTCAGGCAGCAGGCGCACCAGAAGCCGCAGAAGAAACCGAAGCGGAGGCGGGCCCGACCGAGCCCCCCTTGCCCGCATCAATGCGTCGTCATGGTGTCATCGGCCGGGTCCCGCTGCCTGATGGCATGGACATTCTTGATCCGGATATCCTTGCGCGCATGCGTGAACGGCTCGTCCTGATATCGCTGAACGTCCGAGAATGACGTCTCGGCGCACGGATGGGTTGGCGGTGTTGGCCCGGCTGAAACGCCACGAGACTGAAAACGTGGCGTTAGAGATGGCCGAGGTGAACCGCGCCCTGAACCAGATCGAAGCGGAAAGACAGGCGCTGATGGAACAGTTGAATGATCGCGGTGATCCCGACGCTGTCGAAGCCACACGCGTTCTGTCCGACTTCATCCGCAATGTGTCTGCGACGATCCACCACAAGGAAACACAGGCGAACCGTTTGCGGGAAAACAGCGCCGATATGCACCGACAGCTTAACGACCTGTTTGCAGAGGCCAAGCGCATCGACCTGATCAGACACCGCCGCGCAGAGGCGCGCAAACGCGCAGCAGACGACGCCGCAACCGCCGCCCAAGACGAGGGCTTTCTCTCGATCTGGCTGCAAAACGGTGCGAATGCCTGACACGGCAAAACGGTGGGCTGCTCAAACGGCTTTGCGTCGGGTGAAAGACTGACCTATCATATGACCGAACCCACCAAAAAGGCCCCAAAATGCTTATCAGAGTTGGCGATGAGCGCACTGCAAATATCGATCTCGCGCTGGCCGGGCTGCTGTCATCGGTTGCGGGGGCGCTAAATGCTGTCGGGTTCCTGATTGCGGGGTCATTCACCGCGAACATGACCGGCAATATCTCGGCCTTTGCGGATACGCTTGCCGATGGCGCTGTTCTTATCTCTCTTTCATTTGCGGGGCTGGTGGTCGCCTTTATATTTGGCGCGGGTATAGCTGCGCTTGTGATACAGGCAGGGGAACGCAAGAAAATTCGTTCTATTTATGCTTTGGCGATCGCTGCCGAAGCTGTGGTCCTGTTGCTGCTTAGCGCCGCACTGGTATTGGCCCCCTTGGGCATGCACGAGACGTTTTTGGTTGTGATCCTTAGCTTTGTGATGGGGCTGCAGAATGCCGTTACAACGATGATATCGCGGGCACGGGTGCGCACGACCCACGTATCCGGCATGGCCACCGACATCGGGATCGAACTGGCCGCATTGGTGGGCGGGGATGCTTCGCGCCAAGATGCGCTGCCCAAGTTAAGCCTGCACAGCCTGACCCTTGCCTGTTTTGCGGTGGGCGGCGTCTGCGGTGCCCTGTTGTTCGGCTTTGTCGGCTATTGGCTGTTCGTAATTGCCGCCGCGATATTGCTGCTGATCGCCGCACCCGAAGCCCTTCGCGCGCATCGCAGCTAGCCCGCGTTACACCAGTACTGCGCCCTGCGGGCCAGCTTGCAGTCTAAGTACATGATCCGCCAACACATCCGCCTCTTGGCTGTCATGTGTCACAAACAGCGTCGCGGGGCGGGTTTCGGCGATCAGCTCTTGTGTCAGGGTCAGCATGGTTTGCGCCGTCTTGGGGTCAAGCGAGACAAAGGGTTCATCCATGATCAACATCTCAGGGGTGCCAATAAAGGCGCGCGCCAGCGACAGGCGGCGTTGTTGGCCCAGTGACAACTGACCGGGGAACAATGCGGCCATCCCGCCCAAACCCACACGTTCAAGCATATCCAATGCACGGTCTTTGGACAGCTCGGGGTGAAAGATGCACAGGTTTTCTAGGGTCGACCGCCATGGCAGCAACGTTGGTTCTTGAAAGACAACTGCCTGATTGTCAGGCCGGGTGACGGACCCCTTAAAATCAGTATCAACGCCCGAAACAATGCGCAGCAGCGTCGATTTACCAATGCCCGACGGCCCGACCAACGCGACCGTCTGGCTTTGGGGAACATCGAAACGAATTGGCCCCAGAACCGGTGTCGCGCCGAAGAATTTCGACTGGATATCAACCTTGATCATGCGCGCCGCCATCTGCTGACATGCCGTTCAAGCGGTTGCAGGATCAGCCATTCGACCATCAGCATCACGCCAATGAAAGACAGCGCATAGACCAGCACCATCGCCACATCGAACAACTGGAAATACAGATGTATCTGGAACCCCACACCGGATGATCGGCCGAGGAACTCAACCACGAGTACGATCTTCCAGATCACCGCCACACCCGACCGCGCCGCCGCGGCAATGAACGGCGCAAGCTGCGGCAATAAAATATGCCGCATGCGGGCCCGCCACGACATGCGGTACACTTGGCCCAAGGCATCTAGCGCCGGATCACAGGCGCGCGCGCCCTCGCGCAATACCACGGCGACGTTGGGCACTTTGTTCAGGGTGACGGCGATGATTGCGGCCGCTTCGGTCAGGCCAATCCACAGATAGCACAGCACGATCAGCACCAGCGCAGGTAGGTTCAGAAAGATCACCAACCACGGGTCCAGCCACGCATTCAGCCGTGTAGAACGCCCCATCGCAAGGCCCAGCGAGACCCCTAAAATCATCGCAAGGCAAAACGCCCAGACCACACGCGACAGCGTCGCGCCCAAATGTCTAATCAACTCACCCGAGGCGAATTCCTGCTGCAAGGGCCCCAGCAACCCCCAAGGCGGCGGCAGAACCTGCACATCATTGGTCACAAGCGCGGCCACGCTCCACAAGGCCAACAAACCAAGGATCGAGAAAAGCGGCGTAAGGCGCGAGTGAGGGGGTTGCATCTTCGGTCAGTTTACGTCGGCGAACAGGCCGCTTGGCACCGACGTTGCCTTGCCCACCAGCTCGGCACCGCCAAGGGTGCCCATCAGCGTCAACATTTTATCGACAGCCGCTTGGTTCACCGGCGCACGTTCGGGAATGCCCGCAATCCAATCGGCCCTTAGCTGATCAAACTGCGCATCAGAATTGGCATTCATAATGGGCCGGATCGCATCCCAAGCCGCATCAGAGCTGGCCAGCAAATCCTTGGCGTCGCGACTGGCGTTGAAAAACGATTGGGCCAGACCGGGATGCTGCGCCAGAAAGCTATCCTTCATATAATACCCCAACAGCGGGGTATTGGCATCCAGACCAAGCGCGCCACCGGCCTCCTGAACGGAAATAAGCTCTCTCATCCCTGCCGCTTTGCTTTTGGCAAGGAAGTGCCAAAAATTGATCGCGCCAGCGTATTCACCCCCCATCGCCGTCTTAAAAATCAGCGGCGGCGCGCCAAAGACCTGCTCTGTCTCGGCCTTAAGGTCGGTGCCATATGCCTGCTGGGCATAGGCGCGCAGAATAAGCCATGATTTATCAAGCGGACCACCAGCGATGCCGATCTTGCCGCCCACCAGATCCTTGAGCGATGTGGCGCTGCTGTTTTGGGGCACCACAATCCCGCCCACCGCTTTTGAATAGGGGACAAAGACATAATCCTTGCCCGCCGCCCGTTGACGGGCGACCCAAATCCAATCGGCTACGGCCATATCGGCCGCATCGCCCTCGACCGCGATGCGCGTCGCGCCATTGTCGGCGAAAGGCTGCACCTCAAGAACAAACCCATGCTTTCTGTCCAACCCGTTCGCGGAAATCGTCGCCAGCTCCCAATTCACGGTCCCGATCTTAAGAACCGCAGCGCGGAGGGTTGGCAGGTCCTGCGCAAATGCGGGCAATGACAGCACGGCCACAAAGGCGCAGAAAAAGCGGATCAGTCGCATGGGGTTATCCTTTTCAATAGCGGGGCCTATTCTGCGCGGCGCGATACCTCGTTCAGGTCTTTGTCCAACATGATATCGAACTGAAGACCGCCTTTGCAGATCACGTCATCCAACTCGTAGCCTTCATCCTCGACCTCAATATCATCGGGATCCATCTGGCACTCGATCGACGCCAGATAGGCTTCGATCTTTGCCACGGTTCCGGCATCAATTTCGTCGCTGGCCAGCGCAGTCCCCGCGCAACAGACGGCTATCATCATAACAAGTTTTTTCATCTTACCCTCCCAGAGTATCATTGAATAGAAATGGTCACGGATTGGCTGTCGCCCCTGCTGCCAGGAATGCGCAGAACATGGTTGCCCGGCTTGATCGCGACAAAGGACAACTCGACCGTGCCTGCCTTGTCGAATTCAATACTGTCGATGGCCATCGGGCGAATTTCGATCTTGTTGATCACGATTTCATTCATCCAGATCGCCCGGAAAAAGCTGGGGCCTTCAACGGCCAGCTCGGCAGACCCATCTGCCGTGATCTCAAGCTTGTAATAGGCCCCGGATTGCAGCTGAACGTCTTCCCCCAACGGTTGGCCAGAGGCGAGCAACAGGTTGATCGTTTCACCCCGATTGCATTTCGCCAATAGTCCGGCAAAGCCCATATCATTACAAAGCGGTGCCGATATCGCCGGCCCGGCCAATGCGGCGAAAACCGCAGCTATCATTGTCTTTCTCATCGTTACTCTCCCCATTTTTAGCATTTGCACCCCTTTGGCAGGTCATTTCACCACCACGACGCCCCACGGCTGCTGACCCACTTGGACTGATTTGATGGCTTTTTCCTTGGCGACATCGATCACGGTAATATCGTTGGAATTGCCGTTGGTGGTCAGCAGGTATTTTTCGTCAGACGTAAACCCAAGCTGCCAAACCCGCTGGCCCACCAGAATATAATCCAGCACCTCCAACGTTTCGACATCGACCACCGCCACGCGGTTTGCAGGCCCCAACGCCACGAACAAGCGCCGCCCGTCCGAGGTGACCCGCGCGCCAACGGGTTGCAGCCACTCGTCCTGAACGCCTGCAACTTCAAAGGTGATCTTGCCCTTAACTGTCGGGGTTCCATCCTCGGCGATATCCATCACCGTTACGGTGCCGCCGATCTCGGACGTGACGAAAAGCAATTTGCCGTCCGCAGAATATTGCGCGTAACGCGGGCGCTGATCGACCAGCACGTTATGCTTGATCTTGTAGTCATCCGTCGAAATGAAATGCGCCATATTGGTGGTCTCGGATGTGTTCACCACGAACTTGCCATCCGGGCTTAGCCCCATGCCCTCTGGCTCTACACCGACAGGAACTTCAGCGATCACCGTACGGGTCTCTGTGTCGGTCACCGTCACCAGATTGTCGTCTTCATTCGCGATGTATAGCCGCTTGCCGCTTTGCTCGAGCACGAACAACTCAGGGTCAGGGCCCGAGGGCAGGCTTGGCAGTTCCTCATAGGTGTTTGCATCAAACACCCGCACCAAACTGTCGTCCGAGGCGCAGACATAAATCTTGGTTCCGTCAGGGCTGGCCGTGATCCCGCGCGGCCTGTTTCCGGCGAAAAACTCATGGACGACTTCCCATGTGGCTGTATCCACAACGCTGATCGTATTGCCGCGTTCATTCGACACAAAAGCCTTTTCTGCCATTGCAGGAAGGGCGGGCAGAAGGGCCAAAACCGTGGCTATAAAATGGTGTCTCAAAGCAAACTCCAATTAATTAAATGCGGTGCAGGCAGATTCAGGGCGATCCAGACCCAACGTATCAAGCGGGGAGGTCTGGTGCAGGAAGCCTTCTTGCGGGCTGACGCTGACGGTTATCGATCCGTCATACAAAAGGATCGGCTGGCGCAATTGACCGTTCCAATCGCGAAAGGTCACCTTTTGCCCCTTGAACGCGGCCAGCTCGAATTCATCCGAAATCACGTAGTCGCGTATAGCGCTCGGGTCGGCACTTGAGGTGCGGGTTACCGCCTCTCCGATGATCCGCAGGGCGAGCCAGACGTTGTAATCCTCGGGCTTGATATAACGCCCGGTCAATTCCTCGAAGCGGGTGTGAAACTGCGTGGCACCCCATGCCTCATGCGCACCATGAAATGTGACGGGGACCAACCCACCCGACCCCAAAACCGGGCGCGGCGTCCACAAATGATAGCTAAGGTAGCGGGCGAAATAATCCGTTTCATCGGCGGCAATCACAACGTCATGTTCTGCAGCACCTTGGGTGAACGCAGGCAATTGCCGCTGCACCAGCACATGGCCGGAATCCGTGCGCCGCGACCCGCCGGTATCCTCAAAAGACCGTTCTTCGGTGATCTTTGCACCGAACTTGCGGGCGGCTTTGCGGTAAGCATCTGCCAGCGCGATATCTTGCGGGTTTGACCCTGAAATCAGGAACCAGTTGCGCCATTTTTTCCAGACGGCGAACTGCGCCACCGTATCTGCCATCATGCCATGCGACGGCACCACGTGGAGCAGGTTGGCGCGGCACCCCTCGCTGCGCAGATCATTGTCAGGGGTGATCGCGTTGAACACCAGCGCCCCGTTTTGCGCGGCCTTGTCCGCAAGGCGCAGCAGATCATCTTTGCGCGCTGCGATCACGATCAGGTCGATGCCCTCGGCCAGTATATCATCCAATGCGCTATCAGCGTCCCCAGGCGGCACGGCGCGGGTCGTTGTTTCATATTTATGGCCCAGAAAACTGCCCGTGGTGCCGTTATCCTCATCCGCCAAAGCGGCCCCGGCAAAACCGATATCAGCGGGCCGCAAATCATAGCGGCTGATGGGCAGCAAGCTGGGGTAATCGACGCGCAGCACCGCCGCTTTTACGTCAACAGCGCTGGCCGCTTGGGTCGATAAAAATAGGGCAACTGCAGCTGCAAACAGCGTGTGAAGTTTCAAGACTAAGACCTCCCTCCCCGATCAATTTGTTTCGGTTTCTTGCACTACGCACTGATTGCACTGGCGCGTGAACCGATACTTTTGGCCGGGTTGTGACAATCAGCCTAACAGGGCCACGATAGACCTCGACTCTTATTTTTTAAGAACGGAGTTATGCGGCTGACCTTATGTTTTTATCCCCGTTGGGCGACGATGGTGACAACAACAGGTGCGCGGCATGCCCCATCGCCTGACGACCAGCTTTTAGTGGAGGAGCAGTAATGCAAAAGCGGAAATTCCTGATGATTTTGGCGGCGGCATCCCTGCTGCCTGCTGTGGCCCAAGCCCACGGCCCCACACGGCAAAAGGTCACCATAACCGCAGAGGTCGCCGCAGATCCCGCCACGGTCTGGGCCACCGTTGGAAATTTTCAGGACATGTCCTGGCATCCAGCCGTGCAGTCATCAGTCGGGGAAAACGGCAACGCCATTGATGCGACCCGCGTACTGACATTAGCCGCAGACGGCGACCCGACGATCTCTGAAATCCTGTATAAGTATAGCGATGAGAAGATGAGCTATTCCTACCGGATCACCGATGTACTGGTGGAGGTTTTGCCGGTGACGAATTATTCGTCGCACCTGACGGTCAAACCCCGCGACGGGGGCGGGTCGCTGGTCGAATGGCGCGGTGCCTTTTATCGCGGCTACCCCAACAATGACCCGCCGGAAAACCTGAACGACGCGGCGGCAATCGCAGCGGTGACCGGTGTCTATCAAACCGGCCTTGATGCACTGGTCGAGAAATTCGGTGCGCCTGCCAGGTAGATTGGTCGCTGCGGCGGGTTTCGCCCTTGCTGCAGCGCCAGCAATCGCCGGTGATCTGGCCTTTGTCACCTGCCAAAACGGCGACGGTGTCAGCGTGCTTGATTTGGACGCAGGCACGCAGATTTCACAGTGGTCCGTACCCGGAAAACCCGCTGGCGTCGCAGTGGCGGACGCGGTTGTTTTTACCGTCGCACCCGACAGCAAAACCGTGCGCCGTCATGCGGCAGCAACGGGCAAGGTCACGGCAGAAATCCAGCTGGAGGGCGGGCCAATTGGCGTCGCACATGATCCGGCGCGGGGCCGGGTGTTTGTGTCCGATTGGTACAACGCCCGCGTCTGGGTTCTGACGGCAAGCGATCTGTCGCATTTGGCTGACTTGCCCACCGGCGCAGCCCCCGCTGGGTTGGCCCTTTCAGACGACGGTCGCTTTCTTGCCTCTGCTGACCGGGATGCGGATCAGGTCTCGATCTTTGATGCGGATACCCTGACACTACATCGGCGCATTGATGTGGGCACCCGCCCCTTCGGCCTGCGCTTTGCACCGGATGGTCGGCTGTTTGTGGCGAATGTCGGCAGCCATGACGTCACGGTGATTGATCCGCAGGTGGATAGGGCTGTTACCACCTTTTCCGTGGGGGAACGGCCCTATGGCGTGGCCTTTGCCCAAGGTCGGGCCTTTGTCACCAATCAATATGCCGACACGGTCAGCGTCGTTGACACCAGCACGTATCAGACGCTCGCCACCCTGCCCTCCGGTGAATACCCCGAAGGGATCGACACAAGCACCGACGGCCAATCTATCATTGTCGCCAATTGGTTCGACAATTCAGTCACAATAATCGACGCAGTTACGCTTTCTGTGATAAAAGAGATCGAGACCTGCGATGGTCCCCGCGCGTTCGGGGAGTTTGTTCAGAGGGATTTCAGATGAAACGAATTGCTTTAACCGCTGCGTTAATATGTGCGACCGCGATGCCGGTCTTGGCAAGCAGTGAATCCTGGGATGCCATCAAAACCGAGCTATATGGCGAACGCGCGATATTGGACGGCGCGCAGTTCATCGCGATCGATGCGCCCTACCGCACACCTGACGATACACGCACCAATTTGGCGGCGCAGATTGTGGCACCACAGGGGGTGAACCTTGGCAAAGTCACCGTGGTTCTGGATGAAAACCCGATGCCGGTATCGGCCATCTTTGCGCTGAATACGCCACAGCCAAGTTTCTATTTTGACATCACCATGCGCGTAAACGGGCCAACCCCGCTGCGCGTGATTGCGGAAACCACCGACGGTCGGCTGTTTGTCAAAGAAACCTTTGTTAAGACATCTGGCACGGGGGCCTGCGCGGCCCCGCCCGGCACTGATCCTGAACTTGCGCTTGCCACACTGGGTCAGATGAACATCAGTGTCTCGAACAAAAAACCGGCTTTGGGCAGTGGTGCGCTGACCAGTCTGGCGTCGCGGCTGAACCGGATGGACGTGGATATTTCGCACCCGTCATTGTCTGGCATGCAGATGGACCAAATATCGCTTTTGTTTATTCCCATGCGCTATGTTGAAAAGGTCGAGATTGATTTGGACGGCGCGGGTTTTGTGGACATGACCGGGTCAATCTCATTGTCTGAAAACCCGCGTGTCGGGTTGGCCGTTCCGCAAAGCACCCGGTCTGTCGATGTCACCATGACCGATACAGACGGCACCGTCAGCACAGCGCACAAGGACCTTGCCGGTTTCTGATCACTGCGTTTGTGGCTGACCCGGTGCAGGGGTAATCGTTTCAAGCGGATAGCCCCATAGTGCCCAACCATCGGTGCCCTCAGGCAGCCAATAAACCGATGTGTATCCCCATTCGATGGCACGTTTGGCGGCGTTCCAGCTCATCCAGCAATCTTCGAGGCAAAAGAAAACAACCGGATGCGCCGTGTCGCCCTGTACCGCGCTCTCCAATCCCGTGCGAAAATAATCCTCTGTCACATCGGCGATGGCACCGTAGCCAACATTGGGCAGCCAGATCGCACCGGGGATGGAATGGCGCGGTTTGTCGCGCCAGATCGTGCCTTTGGGCAGGTTGCTTGGTTTGGGCGGTTGCGGCAGCACATCGACAAAGGCCGCATTGCCCGCGCGCCATATGTCATAGGCCTCTTCCGGGCCCACGACCGTCCCGCCGGACAGCACGCTGGGCACCGGGCTGCGATAGTGATCCATGCGGTAGTCTGAAGGTTCCGGCACCGGCTGCGCCATCACGCCGGTCTGAGGTACGATTGAAAGTATCGCGATTGCTAAAAATCGTTTCAATTCGAAACCTCTAAAACCTCCGTCCCAAGATCGCTCACCAACGGCACCCCGGCGTCATGAAGCAACGCGTTGATTTCATCCTGATTGCGCCGGATCAGTGAATTTAGCTTGCGCTGCCAGACTTTCTCGCCCTGACGCACACCCATGGTAATCCTGTAAAACAGGCGGGGCGGTAGCTGCTCTTTGATCAGGGGGATCACCTTGAAATCGGGATGATCCGAATGAACAAGCGGCCCGCCCAATGGTCCCCAAAGGATAGCCGCATCAATATCGCCGCTCTCCAGATCTGACAGCATGTCTTCGGCCGGGCTTTCGTGACGGCGGTCGACCACCAAATTATAAGGCTTGGCTTTGCCAATCAAACCGTTGCGCGCCATATGTGCCGATGGTGGCGTACCCGCAATAACGCCAATGCGGCGGCCGTTTAACGCCGGATCGGACAGCGTTTCCACCCCCGCCAGATCGCTGTCGTTGGGGACAATCAAAACGTAGACAGATGTGAAATAGTGGTTGGTATTCAGAACCAGCTCGTGACCCTGTGCATATGCAATCACCAGATCGCATTTCTTGGCCCCCAGCGAATTGCGGATAAAGCCCGTCGCCATCGGATACCATGTGTATTGCAGCGGCAGGTCCAGCTTGCTGGCGACAAGTTTCGCCAGATCGTTCTCAAACCCGGACTCATCCTTGGACGACATGGGATAGTTCGCCGGGTCCGCACAGACCCGCAACGCATTGCCGGACACCAGATCGGATGTTTGCGCCTGCACGGCATCAATATTGGTGACCCCGAAAACAAGGGTCACCCAAAGGGCTAAAAACCTATGACCCCAAGCAAGCATTTTCGGCTTCGCGAATTGCATCATGTTTGGGTTCTTTCTTGCGGGGTCTGCCCCGTGGCACAACCTCGGCACCGCGTGCCTTGAGGTAGACATAGATATCATCAAGATAGCACATCACGTTGGGGTTGTTACCAAAGGACGGCATCACCGAATTTTCCGCAGCACCAACGCGCGTGCGTCCATTCACGACGACGTCCACAAAATCATAGTAATCCATGTCGATGGCCGACGTCTTCAGCGCCGGGGCATAGGAAGACCCTTCGCCCTCGGGCCCGTGGCAGACATGGCATTCGGAATGATAGCGGCGAAAACCGGAATAGGTGGGCCAGTCGATGGTCCCATCTTCCTGAACGTTATACGTCGGCACATCATCTTCGGTAAAATACTTGCCGTCCTCGTTATAGACGGCAGTCAGGTTATCTATGTCCTGAGCAATGGCAGTTTGCGATATGCCCGCTGCAAGGAACAAGGCCAACAATCTTCCTGTGGTGTTCATTCGTCTCGCCTTTTTCATTTTGATGCAGGCGCGACCGCAAGGCCGCGCCCATCTAGTGTTTTGCTGTATCAGTCAGGCAGTGCGAACACTGTCAGCTGACCACCCAAGGCGGTGTAGTCGCTAAGAGCGGCATAACCACCCACAGCACCCAGACCGTCATTGGGGTTGGTCAGACCAGCCGCCAGACCGATGCCGGCCCAGCCGCCAACACCTGACAAGATGCCGATATACTGCTTACCACCATGCTCGTATGTCATCACGTTACCGATGATGCCCGACGGGGTTTTGAACTTGTACAGTTCCTCGCCGGTTTCCGCATGCACGGCTTTCAGATACCCTTCGAGGGTCCCGTAGAACACGATGTCACCAGCTGTTGCCATGGCACCAGACCAGACCGAGAACTGCTCGGGCAGGGACCATTTGATCTCGCCGTTTGTGTTGTCCCACGCGATGAAGTTACCCATGCCGCCGTGGCTGTCAGGGGCAGGATACATCGCCAATGTGGCACCCACATAAGGTTGACCGGCGGTATAGCTGACGCGGAATGGTTCATAGTCCATACACACGTGGTTGGTCGGCACATACATCAGCTCGGTCTTTGGCGAATAGGCCGCAGGTTGCTGATCCTTGGACCCAAGGGCCGCAGGACAGATACCGGTCGAGTTGACGTCTTCGCCGTTCTGCTCGGTCGAGTATTGGGCAACAACCGCAGGACGACCATAGGTATCCGAGCTTGGATCCATATCAACGCCTGTGGTCCAGTTGACAGCCGGGTCAAACTTCTCGGCTACCAGCAGCTCGCCTGATACGCGGTCCATGGTATAGCCCAGACCGTTGCGGTCAAAGTGGGTCAAGAGCTTGCGCTCCACGCCATCAATTTCCTGCTCCGAAAGGATCATTTCGTTGATGCCGTCAAAGTCCCATTCGTCATGCGGGGTCATCTGATAGAACCACTTGGCCACGCCTGTATCGATATCGCGGGCCATGATTGTCATCGACCAACGGTTATCACCAGGACGTTGGGCAGGGTTCCATGTCGACGGGTTACCGGTGCCATAATAGAACAGGTTCTCGTCCATATCAGCCGAGTACCAGCCCCACGTGGTGCCGCCACCGATCATCCATTGATCGCCTTCCCAGGTGTTTGTGCCCGAGTTTTCGCCAATAGGCTGACCCAGATGCGTGGTGTTGACCGGATCAACAAGGATGTCGCTGTCTGGTCCCATCGAATAGGCACGCCATTCTTGTGCGCCTGTTTCCATGTTGTACGCTGTCACCGACCCGCGCACACCAAACTCACCACCCGAAATGCCGACAATGATTTTGTCTTTGACGGGCAGAACCGTGGCAGTGTTGGTTTCGCCAATCGCCGCGTCACCGTTTTGAACTTCCCAAACGACATCGCCGTTATTGGCATCAAGTGCCACAACCTTGGTGTCCGCCTGATGCAAGAAGATCTTGCCGTTTGCATATGCCACACCGCGGTTCACGGTATCACAACACATGACCGGGATAACGTCCGGATCCTGCTTGGGTTCGTATTTCCAAACGATCTTGCCTTCGTCGGCAAGGTTCAGTGCGTAAACGATATTCGGAAACGGTGTGTGGACATACATCATATCCCCGATCACCAGCGGCGAACCTTCGTGTCCGCGCAAAACACCGGTGGAGAATGTCCACGCAACCTGCAAATCGTCAACGTTGTCAGCGTTGATTTCATCAAGTTCCGAGTAGCGTTGGTTTTTATAGTCGCCGGTTTGAATAGCCCACTGAGCAGAGTTGCTCATCTGGGTCATCAGATCGTCGTTTGCAGATGCCATACCGGCAACACAAACGGCAATCCCGGCCGTTAAAAGCGATAGCCTTTTCATCAAAGTACCTCCCTAGTATGCGGCGGTATTGCCGCTAAATGACGTCCGGTCCCAACACAGGGAAAGACATCAGTTCTTCTCCGTTCGCCCTAATTGAGCCTGGGCAATACGAGGAAATTCTGTCCTCACGATCCTCCGTCTTCAAAGGTCGCGAGATACGCAATTATGTTCAATCGATCAGCTTCCTTGCGCAGCCCTGCAAAGGACATCTTGGTCCCTTTGGCGTAGGTGCGCGGTTTTTCAAGAAACGCCGCCAGTTCTTCGGCGGTCCAGGTTTTCCCGGCTTCGCCCATGTCGGTCAGAACAGAAGAATATTTAAAATCCGGCACAGCCGCGACGCTGCGGTCCACGATCCCGTTCAGGACCGGACCCACCTTGTTCTCGGCCTCCGCCCCCACGGCGTGGCAGGCCTTGCACTTGCGGAAAACCTTTTCACCGGCTTTCGCATCGCCAGCAACGTCGGCAAATGCCCCAAAGGGGAGCATCGTCAAAAGGGTAACAGCAACAATTCTTTTCAACATATCAAGCCTTTCTGGGCCTTTCATTATTCAACTAGTTCAGTCGTCCGGCGTGCCATGCCACATGGTCACCGGCAAAACTGTTCACAAAGAAATACGAATGGTCGTACCCCTGCTGGATGCGGACCTGTCCGGGTTGCCGACGGCGGGCCATCATGTTTGCCAGTGCCTCGGGTTTCAGCAGGTCAAGGAACTGATCTCGCGATCCTTGGTCCACCAACATGTCACCCTTCCAACCATGCTCCTCCAGCAGCAGGGTCGCATCGTATTCTGCCCAAGTGCTTTCATCGTCGCCCAGATACGCGCTGAGTTGCTTGCGACCCCAATCGGATTGGGTCGGATGCGCGATCGGCGCAAAGGCCGACAGGGATTCAAACAAATCGGCGTTGCGAATGGCGATTGTGATCGCGCCAAGACCGCCCATCGAATGACCTGTAATGCCATGGCGGTCCTGCAACGGAAGGTTCGACATCACGACCGACCGCAGCTCGCTCACGATATAGTCGTACATCCTATAGTGGCTTTTCCACGGATCGCGGGTCGCATTGACGTAAAACCCCGCGCCTTGCCCCAAATCGTACGATTCATCGTCGCTGACGCCGGCCCCGCGTGGCGATGTGTCGGGAAAGATCACCGCCAACCCATGTTTTGCAGCGTGCTCTTGAAAACCCGCCTTGGTCATCGCGTTTTCATGGGTGCAGGACAGACCACTAAGATACCATAAAACCGGCACGGGGCCAAATTCGGCCTGCGGCGGCAGATAGGCCGCGAACGTCATCTCGCATCCGCAGGTGTTCGACGGGTGCTTGAACACTTTCTGCCGCCCCCCAAAACTCCGGTTTTCCGAGATCAGCTCCATCGTCTTCAAAACTCCACGACGGCGCGGATTGATTTGCCTTGGTGCATCAGCTCGAAGCCGTGGTTGATTTCGTCCAGCGTCAGTTTGTGGGTGATCATCGGGTCGATCTCGATCTTGCCGTTCATGTACCAATCCACGATTTTGGGCACGTCAGTGCGGCCCTTGGCCCCGCCAAATGCGGTCCCCCGCCAGACGCGGCCGGTGACCAGTTGAAACGGTCGGGTCGAGATTTCGGCACCTGCGGGTGCGACCCCGATGATGATGCTTTCACCCCAGCCTTTATGGGCCGCCTCAAGCGCCTGGCGCATCACCTTGGTGTTGCCCGTGGCGTCGAAGGTGTAATCCGCACCGCCCTTGGTCAGTTCCACCAGATGGGCCACCATGTCGCCGTCAACTTTGGAGGGGTTCACGAAATCGGTCATGCCGAAATAGCGACCGGTTTCTTCCTTGTCGTCGTTCAGATCGACGCCGACGATTTGATCCGCGCCAGCCAGACGCAGCCCTTGGATCACGTTCAGGCCAATGCCGCCCAGCCCAAAGACCACGCAGCGCGCGCCGATTTCGACTTTGGCGGTGTTGATCACCGCGCCAATGCCCGTGGTGACGCCGCAGCCGATATAGCAAATCTTGTCAAACGGCGCGTCCTTGCGGACCTTGGCCAGCGCGATTTCAGGCACAACCGTATGGTTGGCAAAGGTCGAGCAGCCCATGTAATGGTGGATCGGCGTGCCATCGAGCATCGAAAACCGCGTGGTGCCATCGGGCAGCAGACCTTGGCCTTGGGTGACGCGAATGGCTTGGCAGAGGTTGGTTTTACCCGACAGGCAATATTCGCATTCGCGGCATTCAGGGGTGTAAAGCGGGATCACGTGATCGCCGACCTCAAGCGTGGTCACGCCCTCGCCGATCTCCATGACGATGCCTGCGCCCTCGTGGCCCAGAATGGCGGGAAAGATCCCTTCGGGATCATCGCCCGAGCGGGTGAATTCATCGGTGTGACACAGGCCCGTGGCCTTCATCTCAACCAAAACCTCGCCCCGCTTGGGACCCTCAAGGTTCACCTCCATGACCTCAAGCGGTTTACCCGCCTCAACAGCTACTGCCGCTCGTGTTCTCATCCAGAATCCCCCCAGCATTCATGGCATTGGCTGCCAGATTTACGTTTGTATCAGTATGGTGACCGCCCGATTTGCAAATCAACTAGGACAATGGTGGGTATTGGGTGCAGTGGACTTGCACGCGATGCTTGGCCATAGTTGCAGTATAAATTCGGGGGCCATAATGACCTTGTTCAAGCACCTCACGTTATCGGTTCTTCTGATGGTGCCGGCCCTTCCGGGGTTGGCTGCCGATTTTTCGGATCCGACATGGCCTTGTGTGCAGCGCAAGGTTGAAACGCTATCCTTGGGGTTGATGTGGCCCTTTCCGGTTGATCCTGAATCCATGCCCGAAGACCCCAAAACCCGCGCCGAGATCGACGATCTGGCAAGCCGTTTGTCCTTGCGACGGGTCGATCTGGACGAGGCAAAGCCGCAGGTTGATGCCTTTGCCAAGGCGCATGACGGCGATCCTGAACTGCTAGGGTTGGTATTTTCCCGCGCGTTTGAAACGCTTTCGAAGCGCAGAACACGAATCATTGGCGGCATTGGCGACTTTTCCCTAAGCCAGATTGCGCTGGCCAAGAAAATCGACACCGCCCGCGCCGAGATGGATGCGATCATGGCCAAGTCAGAGCCTGATTATGATCGCGTCGACGCGTTGGAAGAACAACTGGATTGGGACCAGATCATTTACACGGATCGGCAGCGCAGCATTCAGTATATCTGCGAAACACCGGTTCTGCTGGAACGCCGTTTGTTCAGCATCGCGCAGATGTTGCAACAGGTCGCGGCGGACTAGGGTTAACGCCGCGCGGTCAGTCCCATTCCAGCTCGGTAAAGGCCCCTGTTGCATTGCGCGGGTTATAGGCCTCGAACAGCTCCCAATGCGCGGACTCTCCCTGCGCGATTGTCTCAACCGCATCGCCCAATCTGGCACCGGCTTCAATCGCGGCACGTGTATCTGTCTCCAGCACGCGCAGGTACCGTGTCATCGCCTCCAACCCGTCTGGCCAATCCAGCGCAGGGCCGCCATGCCCCGGTATCAGCCTGGCCAATTCCATCTTTTGCAGCTCTGTCAGCACCGCTTGCCAGCCCATCAGGCTGCCATCCAGCGCGGGCGTGTGTCTGTGGAAAATCAGGTCACCCGCAAACAACGTCTGTGTGTTCGTATCCAACACGGTCAGATCAGCGGCCGTATGCGCCAAGGGCCACGCCCGCAGCTTTAGCACGCGACCGCCCAGATCAATGTCCAGCCTGTCTTGGACCAGCACATCTATCGGTACGGTTTGCGTTCCCAGAAATTGCGCGGGTCCGATCAAACGGTTCAGACTTTCAAGGTAGTTGCCTTGTCGATCAGAAAGCGCACGCGGCAGGTTGGCGTGGCCAATGATCTGCGCCCCAGCAGCGGCAAAAGGGGCCGCCCCAAGGGCATGATCGGGGTGCATATGGGTTAGCACGACATGGGTCACCCGGCGATCAGTGCGTCGCCTGATGGCACGCCACAAAGCCTCCCCCATCCAGCGCGCTGTGCCAGTATCAACCACGGCGACGCTATTTTCGCCAATGACAAATCCCAGATTGGCCACGTCGCCACGGTTGGTTGGGTTCGGCTCTTCGATTAGCCCCATATGCACAAAGACACCTTCGGTCATCTCTGTGACATCCAATGCCTTTCCCACAGGTTTGCAGGTAGGTTCCCCCAGAATGCCAAGGCCATCAAAGCTGGCCAAGGACGGCGCGGATGCGGCAAGCGATGCGGTGCAAGCCGCGCGGGTTGCGGCCTCGTGACCCGGCAAAAGCTGATCGCGGCAAGGCCCGTCGCTTAGCGTCAGACACAGCGATACAACGGCTTCAAACACATGTATTCCCCCCTGCTCATCTGAAACTCCAACGGGCGCAGCGTAACACCCATAATACCCCCGACCATCGTTTCACACGAAAACGTGACACCCAATCAGCCTTAGGTATCGATATATTTTTCACGCAAAATATGCGATAAACTTGCTGATTGGATGCCGAAGGAGACTGCAATGCTCTTTAAACTGACAATCGCGGCTGCGATGGCCACGCTGTTTGCGGGCCCTGTTTGGGCGACTGATACGGCGCAAAACCCGCTCCAAGCCAGCGCGACGTGGGATGATCTTAGGGGGGATGTCGTCGGCGATGCCCTGTTGGAAAATGCCGATGGCCTGCTAAGCATCGACGCGCCTTACCGCGCGCACGATGCAGCCACCGTGCCCATTGTTCTCAAACAGTTGGACCCCGCCGCGACCATTTCCACCGCAACTGTGGTGATTGACGAAAACCCCGCGCCTGTTGCGGCGGTGTTCGGTTTTGGCAAAGATATGGGCGTGCTGGATTTCGAAATGCGGGTGCGTGTGAACCAGTATTCCAACATCAGGGTGATCGCTGAAACGCAAGACGGTCTTTATATGACAGGCCGCTATGTCAAAGCGTCGGGTGGCTGTTCGGCACCCGCTACCAAAGACCCGCAAGCCGCGCTTGCTGGTATGGGTGCGATGAAGCTGCGCCAGTTCGCGGGCGATGGCGTTCAGATGTCGACCCCACGCCGCGAAGCGCAGATTATGATCCGTCACCCCAATTATTCAGGGCTGCAGCGCGACCAGATCACACAGCTGTTCATTCCCGCACATTTCATTGACCATATGGAGGTCTGGCAGGGCGACGCATTGCTGTTCACCATGGATGGCGGCATTTCAATCTCGGAAAATCCGGTGTTCCGTTTTGCCTATAACGACAACGGGTCGACCGCATTGACGGTCAAAGCGACAGACACCGAAGGCAACATGTTCGAGACTGTATTGCCCAAAGCCGTCAGCGGGTGATCAGGCCATCAAAAACAGACAATCTCGGCCTCGGCTTGGGCGCGTCGCATATCAGCGACCAAATGCTCAGCCATTGAGGCGCTTTTGAAAAACGACATCCGTTCGCCCCCCACCCGGCGCATCGACAACACGGTCTCGGCTTGAAGGTATTTTGCATAAGGCAGGATCGACGCGATTTCATCAATTGAACAGGCGCAGCGATCCAGCATTTCGCGGGTCTGCCCGTTCGTCACCATACAAGCGAACACATAATCCGCCCGCGCGGCTGTGGGATAATCGTTCAACCGGTCCGCCACCGATTGCGCTGACACAGCAGTGGCTAGGGTGGAACAGGCTACGGCAAAGGCGCAAATCAGCCGCTTCATTGCGCGTCCTCAAGATGGTCGAACAACAGTTCTGACCGAAATAAGTCACCGCCCGCAGCCTCGGCAACAAGGCTTAGGTACCAGCCCGGCACCTCGTCGGACATGGTCACGCGCAGCTCAAGATCGCCAAAGCCCTTCATCCTGTCTTGGTTCTTGTCGCCCTCAAAGGGGTAAAGCCGAATGGTCTGAGTTTTGATAACGCGTCCGTCAAACCGGGCTTCGCCGACTTCAACATCAGACGGTTGAATCAACGCCTCTTTGACACGGTTGCGAATATAAAAAGGGCTGCCGCCAGCAGATTCTGCCATATCCCGCACAACGGCTTCGTAGAAATACATGATCATCGGGTTGCCCACACTGGCCGGGAATGTTCCCAGCACACGATGTTTGCCATCTTGCTGGAACTCGAGCATCGCCATCGTGGCCTGCCCCTCGCGAAAGCTAAGCGCGATGTCGCCCGTGTCACGGGCAGCAAATTCGGGGTTCAACGCGTTTTCAACAACACGGCGATACACCAGTGCCTCATCCCGGTTGATGTCATCCAAGGTGCCGTTGCGGAACAGCATGTCATAGGTTTGATCGCCGCCCAGCGGGGCCGCCACACCGCCCCCCGCGATACAGATCGCAAAAATCCCAGCGGCCAAGGTTTTGATGATCATTGTTGTATCCTCTCGTGGTCAACTGTGCGGGGCTTGTGCATCACTGTCACCTTCGACTTTTGTCTATACTTGCTGTCTGGCCTACCCCGACATGTCCGCAGGGAGCTTGTTTGACCGGATTCTCCATTCGATCAGCCCCCGAAGGCGCAGCAAATCCGCCGGTTTGGTCATGACTGATATGTCGTTTTGCTCTCCGGTGCGTCTGACAGATTCGCTGCGATCTGCAGTCACCAAAATCGCAGGGACCTGGACACCCGTCATCGCGCGGATCTCGGAAATTGCATGAATGCCGGTATCTGCGTCATCCAACTGATAGTCAGCCAGAATAATATCGGGGGCCATTCCCATGTCCTGGACAAACTCCACCGCCTGACGGGTTGAACTGGCGGACAGAACGCTTGCCCCCCACTGTTGAAGCCACTGGGTCGTGCCATACAAAACATCCGCGTCATTCTCGATCACCACCACGATGTGATCCACTGATTCCGCCTCAAGCTCGCGAACGGGGATATGCTGCGTCGCGACGGGCGCGGCGTCGTGCACGATGTCCATCTCGATGCTGAACACGGAGCCAAGGCCGGGCTTGGACCGCACGCTTAGACGGTGACCCAGCAACCGGCACGCGCGATCCACCACCGACAGACCCAGCCCAACACCCGACCCGATCGGTACGTTTTCAGCGCGGGTAAATTCGTCAAAAATGCGCGCTTGGTCCCTGCGACGGATACCGATCCCGGTATCCCACACCTCAAGCACGATCTTGTCACCCTTGCGTCGGCACCCAAACAACACGCGGCCGCCGACATTGGTGTATTGTATGGCGTTCACCACAAGGTTCTGCACCGATCGCAGTAAATACACCGGATCAGAGCGCACGAAAACCGAACTGGGCACCACATCCAGTTGTACTGATTTCTGTTCGGCCAGCAGCATCTGGTCCGATTTGACCCCCATCATGATGGTGCCAAGGTTCACATCGCTGGCTGACACCGTATCAGGGTCTGCGCTTTCCAATCGCGATATATCCAGCAACGAATGCAACAGATATTCTGCCGACGCAAACGCGCCGCCCAACCGTTCGACCATGGGCAGGAACCGGGTCTCTCGGGTGGTTTCCTCTAGGGTGGAAATCAGCAATTTCGCGGCATTGATCGGCTGAAGCAAATCATGGCTCGCCGCCGCAAGAAACCGCGTTTTCGAAGATACCGCAGCTTCGGCACGTTCTTTCGAGATGCGCAATTCCTCTTCGACGCGTGCTTTCTCTTCGTATTGCGCGGTCAGCTTTTCATTGGCACGGGTCAATTCTGCGGTGCGCTCCATCACCCGGTTTTCCAACAGCTCGGTCGACCGCGCCTCAAGGGTGACGTCTTTCAGTTCAACCAGAAAATGGCCGTCTGGCAAAACGTTGGCATAGACATCCAGAACCCGCCCGCCGCCATGCAGTAAACGACGGCTTAGCGAGCCTTTGCTCACCATCTCTTGCTGCCACGCTTCCATCTGCGTCAGCACGCTGTCTTCGATCAGGTTGCGATGGGTCATATAACCCAGCAGCGACTGCACCGGCGTGCCCGGTTGCAAAGCAGATAATGGAACACCCAGAATATCGCCAAAGCGCCCGTTGTGCATCATCACCTGCCCCTCGGCAGAAAAGGTGCAAACGCCCGCGCTCATGTTTTGGAAAACCGCCTGAAGGTAGTCTTCTTGCTGGTCTATCAGGTGTTCTTTTTCGCGCCGGTTGTGCTGCACCAGCGCGGTGATTTCCGTCAGCAACAGCACCGTATTCTCGGGCGAAGTTTTTTGCACGCTCAGCTGATACCAACGGTCGCGCAGCAGCTCAGCCACGATGGACACCGCCGGATCGGATGCGCCTGCGTCTTCCAAATCCTTACAGACATTCACCAGCTTGCGGTTTGTCGACACCAGAAAACGGCTGGTCGCCATCAAGTCAAAGTACAGCTTCAGCTCAAGCTGCGGCACGACCATGCTGGAAACATCAGGTAGCAGTTCCTTGAACAGCTCGTTGCAGATGTTCAACCGGCCATCGGTGAACAGCGCAAAGCCTTCCTCCATCGAGGCCAACGCCTCCACCAGTGCCTTGCGCGTGCGTTCGCGTTCATATCGTGCGCTTTCCAGTTCCAGCGTTTGGGCCGCGACCTGCTGTTGCAGATCAATCGCAGACTGAAACGCGCGGTAGGCAGAAGGCCCCACATCTTTTTGCTGACTGGCGCGGCGCACCAACGCATCAATGATTTTTGACTGCCTTTTCACCTGCTCCGGCAACGGAGCCTGAGGATCAATCATGGTCAAAAGAATGTCCTCTCATCTGGTCCGAAAAAGGCCACGCCGACAAGGGTCTGGTTCATGTGCACACCACAGTGCTGTTCGCCGTAGGTGTTGAACCCGAACAGACGCGCGTCAGCTAGTATTTCCGACACGGCCCCACCTAGTTGCTTTTGTTCGATCTCAAGCTTGCGCAGCACGCAATCGAACCCAAGGATGAAATCCGGGCGCTGGCCACGTCGGTCACGGATATCCAACCCCGTTTTAAGCGTCTTGGTGATCTCTTGACCCAGTCCCAGCGTCATGATCAGCCCGTCATCAATGGCCGCCAGAAACGACAACGCGCCATCCTCGTCTGCATCTGAAATGGCGCGCACATAGTGATTGCCGTTGTATTGGATCAACAACGGGTTCTCCGCGAAAATCTCGGGCGACAGATCTTTGACCGAACTGCCGACCAACCGCGCATATTCCTGCGCCGCCGGTGCGCCGTTGATCTCGAACACTTTGCGTTGTTCGGGGTCGGCATCGGTGACAATGATATGCGATCCGGCAGGCAGGAAATGATCAAACCCGACCCCTTGGAAAGGCAAATCCGTTTCCACCAACAACAACACCGCCGCGTCGCTCAGGGCGTTTCCCTTGTGCAACACAAAGGTTTTTTCAAACAACAAACCGTCACCAGCCGACCCGCCAAAAATCGGCAGATCGGTCAGCACGGTTTCCAGTGTCGAACTTAGAATGTCCTCTTGTTTGGACAGCCCGTCGGTGAAAATCAGCCCCAACCGATGCCATCCCGCCGTGTGCTGAAAACGTTGATCGGCGCGCTGCGCTTGGGCCGCCACATCGGTCGATGACAGCGGGTTCATGGGTTCGAACAAAACCGAAGAGCAGCGGAAATGACTTTTGGGGAAGGCCATCAATAACAGCGCGTCGGTCTCGTATCCTTGGGTGGTGATCTGGCCCGCCGTCGAACAACCAAAGACCGGCAAGCCGTGCAGCGCGTCATCCAAAACCGATGCAACGACCTGGCAATCCAGACGACCCGGAACGAAACACAAAACAAAACAGGTCGCAGAGTTTTTGATCTGCGCGGCCGCCTCGCGGGCGGCTTCTTCTGCATCTGCGGCGCGCGAAACCGCAACCCGAACGCAGGTTGGTTCGGTTTGCTCGGGGTGCGTGTGCAGCATGCTCAATGCCTAAGAAAGGCGCGCGCTTCCGGCTCATCCCCGAATTGCTGGGCGATTGCGCCCTCGACCATCACAACAGCCTGCGTGCGGTTGCGCACCCCCAGCCGGCGCAGCAATGCGGTGATATGCGCCTTGACCGTTGCTTCGGCCAGCGACAGCTCATAGGCGATTTGCTTGTTCGCTTTGCCCCGGCAAATCAGCCGCATGATCCGTTTTTGCTGCGGTGTCATTTCTGCCAGTTTTGGGTGATCGAATTTTGACCAGATCCCGTCGCGATCCCCGCCGCTGGGTTGCTGGAACCCTTTGGGCACATAAACACCGCCGGCCATAATCTCGGCCAGGGCACCCCGCAACGCTTGTGCGGATGTGTCTTTGGGCAGAAACCCGGACGCGCCATCGCGCAACAAGGAATGCACCAGCTCGAACGAGGCCAGCGAAGAAATCACCAATACCCGCGAGTCTGGAAAATGCTTTCGCAAGGTGCGGAAGCCGGAAATTCCGGTCACGTCCGGCAGCTTAAGATCGAACATGACCAGGTCCGGCTCAAAGCCGCCTTTCGCCATTTCCAAAGCCCCTTTTAGGGTGCTTGCCTTGCGAATATCACAATCTTCAAACACCAGTTCCAGCGCCGATTCCAAGGCGTCGCTGTATAGTGGATGGTCATCAACAATCAGCATGGACGACACAAAGTCCTGCTGTATTGGCACACCGAAATGTTCCATGATAGTAGTCCTCCCAGCCGCGATGCTACGGAGAACAAGAAACTTTTCAACAGATTCCGCAAAATAAACTCAATTTATGCGGGAAGTTGCTAATCACCGCTTCTTTACAACGACAATCATGAAACCGGCCTGTCCCCTTTAGGGGGCGTATCTGCCGCACGCAGGAAATCGCGGGCGAAATCCGGCATGGAATCGGGTCGGGCGCTTGGATCAAACAAAACAAGATCAAGCTGATGCAGCAGCTCTTGGCGGCGCGCTGTCACCCCGTCCCGCCGAAGCATCGCCGCCGCGTGGCCCCGCATTTCTGCCCCGCGCCCGCCCCGTGCTGCACGCCGCAACTGGCGGGCCAGCGGATCAGCCCACCAAAAACGTCTAAGCGCGGACATGCCTGCGATCCGGTGCCCCTTTAGGGTGACAAACACGCCACCAGCACAGATCAGGGCCGCCAACACCGCCATTGGCCAGCCCGGCAATTGCGTAGAAGCGCCACGCAATTCGACCGCCACATCGTCCCCCGGATCAGGGATCACCGATCCGTAAGCGACCCGCTGCGCCGAAATCGTGACCTGCCGGTCGACCCGGTTGACCGTGTCGAAATAGGTAAAGCTAAGCGGTTCCACGATGGTCGATGTGTCGTTGCTTGGCCGGATGGTCCAACGCCAATACGCAAATGCCTGCGGCCCTTGGGGCGTAAGTTCGACAAAGCGTTTTTCAGGATGCGGGAAAATCATGGCAGACGGCGAATGCAACGTTGGCATCGGCGGGATCATTTCCGCTGTTACGCCCAAGGCCTCTACCCGTACCACCCGCAAGACGCCCTCGCCCGGGACCAGCTGATCCGGCGCATTCGACCATTGGTCGGACACCTTCAGGAATTTGACCGGAAACCACCAATCCTCACCCGTAGGAGCCGCGGCAACGTCAATCGAAACTGGCGCTGACATGATCTGGTGATCGAACCAATCATCGCCTTCATCGGTCAAGGTCAGTTGGTGCGTGAACGCCCCGATGGTCAGCGCGCCGGGCCGGGCCGGGTAAACCGCCATGCGCCGCTTGAACGTTTTGACCAACTCGCCATTGATCCGCTCGTCGCGCCATGTGTCGTCGCCCAGTTGCGTCCAACTGAAGCCTTCAAAATCGGGCTGAACCAGTTTTTCGCGGGTGATGTGACGCCGGTAAACCCCTTTGATGGTGATCAGCACCATCTCGCGGACAAACGGCGTGTGCTCCGTTTCGGTCACCTCCACCGACAGCTCCAAATCTTGGGGCAGCACCGTTTTTGATTGCGACAGCGCCAGCCCCGGCAAAGCAACCATGATCAGGGCCAAAAGCCATCTCATCGCGGGTCCTCCGCCTTGGGGGGCGACAGACCCAGCTTTGCGCGGCGCTTGTGTTCCTGCGCAATACGCGCCGCCAGATATTCTCCCGGCACATCCGCCAGCTGGGCCAGCCATCTGGCATCGGCCTGCATAAACTTGTCATCAAAAATGCGCCGCACCCCTTGGCGGCCCCGGCTGTCCAGTTGCGCTAATCCCAACATCGTATTGTTGTTGGTCACCTCACTGCCGGTCCCCGCAGCCCGCGCATTGCCCCGCGCGACAAAGCTATCTGCTTCCGCCCCGTCTTTTTGTCGCTCGAACAGGGCCAGCGCCTCTGGATCAATACCAAGCCCCGCATAAAAAGCCGCGACCACATCGAAATTGGCCTGCGCATCGGGGTGACCACGCGCATTTGCCAGATCAAACGCCTCTAGCGCTGCTGCGTAACGGCCTGCATATGCCTCTGCATTGCCCAGATTATAATAGGCGTCTGCCCGCGCGAACCGATCCGCCGCCGCATCAAAATCACCGGCGCGATACAAGGCGGCCCCCTGCCATGCCGGATCATCGAAAAGCAGCGCGGCAACCTTTGGCAGACCAAGCGCCAAAAGCACGCGCCCGAACGGTGCGCCGCCGCCCATTATCACGGCAAGCGTCAAGGCCAGCGAGGTTATGAAAACAAGCGCCCTCATGCGGTTTGCCTGCGAAACAGCAGCAGCAACGGGAACAGGGCCAGCAACAACAAGTAACGGCCAATGTCCTTCCAAAACAGCAGCGGATAATCTTGGGCCTCTAACCGCGTGCGGGCCGTTTCCCCGATCCACGCTGCAAACGCGTCACTTTGAGCCAGCGTGAAAACTCTGCCCGCGCCCGCCGCGACATGGGTATCAACCCCAGCAGACGGCGCGTTCAGGGACACAACGGACAACCGTGCGCCCAACCCCGCGATGGCAGCCGCTTGGCGCAATGATGCGGCATCCAACCCATCCCCGTCCGAGAATAGGACCACGTCCCCCGCGATCACTTGCGCCTCGCGCAACATATCGGCGGCCAGCTTTAACGCCCGCGCAGGGCGTGAGCCCGCATCAGGCACGGTCTTGGCATCAATCAGCGACAACGTCTGACCCAGTTGCAAATGGTCCAGCGTCATATCCACCGCGGCATAGGCGTCACCCGCGTAAACGATC
Organism: uncultured Sulfitobacter sp.; assembly: GCF_964021855.1. Lineage (NCBI taxonomy): Bacteria > Pseudomonadati > Pseudomonadota > Alphaproteobacteria > Rhodobacterales > Roseobacteraceae > Sulfitobacter > uncultured Sulfitobacter sp. The sequence goes on along the minus strand of NZ_CAXHZD010000001.1, from coordinate 503,390 downwards.
AGCCCGCCGGGGCGTGTCCCCAGCGATGCCAGCCCAAACCGCCCCATCGCCTGCATCTGCGGCCAACGCGCATCGTCCGTCACGCTGGCGGATGTGTCGATCAGAAAAAGCACGCCGTCGAGGTTTCGAAACGACACCGTATCGCGCCGTTCAATCGCAGGACCGGACAGGGCCAGCAATGTAACCGTCACGCTTGCCAGCATCGCCAGCACTGGCGCGCGGCTTGACGATGTATCGATCCGCCCCAACGCGGCCATGGCGCGCAGCAACGCGGGATCGCTGGCCTTTTGCCAATCGCCCAGCCCGCCCCGCCGGGTCAAAAGCCACCAACCCGCCAGCGCCAACACCGGCAACGAAAGCAACCACCAAGGCCGCAGCAGGATGATATCCACCGCGCTCACGACAGTTCTCTCCATGCAAGCCAAAGCCCCAACAACGCGGCAAAACTGGCAGGCCACGGCCAATAATCGCGAAATACCTCTGCCGCCAATCCGTCGCTGTCGGTGGATTCCAAACGGTCCAACGCATCGGCCACCTGCGCCAAATCTTCTGTGGTTTTGACGCGAAAACTCTCACCGCCCGAAATCTCGGAAATCGCCCGCAGGGTGGCTGCATCCACGACGCCGCGTTCGCCGGCCTCAGCAGTCGTCAGATCCTTGGGGCCAAGCGCGATTGTATGCACCCGCACCCCCATATCGGCGGCCAGTTCCGCCACACCGCGCGGGTTGGTCGCGCCCGCATTGTTCACACCGTCAGACAACAAGATCACAACCCGCGACGCCGCATCGCTTTGTGCCATCCGTTTCAGCGCAAGGCCCAGCCCGTCTGAAATATTGGTCGCGCGGCCCGATATACCGATTTGCGCTTCTTCAATCCGGCGGGCGATAGCTTCGACATCAAAGGAAAAAGGGACGGCGTAATACGCCTCTGACCCGAAGACGATCAGCGCCACACGGTCGCCCCCGCGCCGTCTGGCGAAATCAGCGCCGACGGTGGTCACCGCCTCAAGCCGGGTCAGCGGTTTGTCCCCCAGATGAAAATCATCGCGCACCATCGAGCCTGACAGATCCAGAACAATCGCCAGATCGCGCCCCGTGACCTTTAACGCCGACACAGGGGCAAGGTCACGAGGGCCAGAAATCGCAAAGATCATCAGCCCCCAAATGACCCACAAAACGCCAGAACGCAGGTGCACCCCACCATGTGGTGTTCGGGACTGCCGTGCGGCCAGCAGGGCCTCTGCGATCCGGTCCGGCACCCGGATTGCGCCCCCCGCCATTGGTGCCGTTCCAAAGAGCCAGATGACCAACAGCGGCACTGGCAGCAACAGCAGAAACAGAGGATCGGCAAGCTCAAACAAGGCGCGCGACCTCCGCCTCCAGCGTGTCGATATCCACGCCGCCCCCCGGCTGATAAAGTGCGCATTTAATGACGGCGTAGCGTTCGGGCTGTGCTTGTCTCAATAGGTGCAGCAAGGCGATCCGGCGGGCGTCATCCGGCATTTCACGGATCGCAAAAAGCTGCCCGCGCAAGGGGGACGCCGCTGCCGGTCGTCGCATGGAAAACAACCGAAACATACCCGCAATGATCAAGGCCAAGATTCCGGCAAGCCCCACGGTCGCTGCGATATCTGCGCCGAGACCGCCCGCCGCATCAACGGGCAGGGTGATATCGCGCAGACTGATCAGCATTGCGGCTTCGCTCATCGCTTGATCGGTCATGCTGCCCGCTCCGCCACGAAAACAGCAGCAAGCCGCCGCGCCGTCTGTTCCACCGCTTCGCCCGCATCCAGCACCAGCGCAGTGCGTCCGGCGATCTGGCGCAGCGGTTCAGCGTTACGCTGGCCCTGCCCGCCCAGATGCACCCTGATCCGGCGACCATCGGGCAGTCGGATCGGATACCGCCCGCGCGGCAAATCCCCCGCCTCGGTATCTGTGATCAACAACAACCGGGGCGACCGTCGACGGGCCAATGCATTCAAACGATCCGCCAATCCGGCACCCGGCGCATCAAACCCCGAGGCGATTACCAATTCGGACCCCGGCGGGGCCAGACGGTCAGCCCGCGCCAAGCCTTGATCAAGCAGGGGATCGTCCACTTGCCCGTCCATCATTGCAGCCAACCCATCGGCATGCGCCTGCACCATTGCACCGATAACATCCAGCATGCCACGGGTGCGCCCGCGCGGCATTGCAATGACAGGGCCCACCGCCGTCAGCGCCAGCAGCCCGACACGCCCGCCGCTTTCCACCACGTTCCAGCCGACCAGCGTCAATGCCTCGGCCGCGGCGACAGACCGGAAGGCACGCCGGACTCCCCAGAACATCGCCGGACGAAAATCAGCGATCAGCAGCGTGACGCGATCACGTTCTTCCTGAAACTGCCGCACATGTAACCGGCCCGTCCGGGCCGTTGTGCCGCGATCCAGATGCCGTAGATCATCGCCGACCGCGTATTCCCGCGTCGATGCGACCTCCAGACCATGCCCCTTGCGACGTGTGGCGAACCCGCCGGGCAAAGCTGCCAACACAGGGGCGGCATCCGCATTCAACGCGACCCCGCGCAACGCGATCAACGCCGCAGAAGTAAGGGCAACGCCGGGGGCCTCCAGCGCCGTATTCACAACGGTTCGACCGCAGTGACAATATCAGCCACGATATCACGGGCGCGGCGACCATCCGCGACAGCGCGCCAGCTAAGCACCATGCGGTGGGCCAGCGCGTCACCCGCCAAGGCCGCGACGTCCTCGGGCAGGGCGAAATCACGACCATGCAAAAAAGCACGCGCCTTGCTGGCGGCGGCAAGCGACAGCGACCCGCGCGGTGAAACGGCGTGTTCGATATCTTGCGCCAACGGCCCTTCGCGCGTCGCCATCACCAGCCGTACGATGTAATCGCGCAGTTCCGGTGCCAGATGAACCTGCTGCACCTGCGCGCGCGCTTTTGCCAGATCGGTCAGGGACAAGGACGGCGCGGGCGACGTTGCCCCTTGGGCTTCGGCCTCGACCAGATCAAGGATCTGACGTTCCGTTTCGATCCCCGGCAGTTCCAGCATCACATGCAGCAAAAACCGGTCCAGCTGCGCCTCGGGCAAGGGGAAAGTCCCGTCATGTTCGATCGGGTTTTGGGTCGCCACCACCAGAAATGGATCAGGCAGTGGATGCGTGTCATTACCTGCCGTCACCTGACGCTCGGCCATCGCCTCAAGCAGCGCGGACTGTACTTTGGGCGGCGCGCGGTTGATCTCGTCCACCAGCACCAGATTATTGAAAACCGGACCGGGCACAAATTCAAACGTCCCGTCTTGCGGATGATAGACCGGCGTGCCCGTCAGATCGGACGGCATCAGATCGGGCGTGCACTGAATACGGGCAAAGGACCCTTCGACCGCGTCTGACAACCATTTGACGGCGCGGGTTTTGGCCAGACCGGGCGGCCCTTCGACCAGCAAATGCCCGCCTGCCAGTAATGCCACCAACAGCCGCTCGATCAGGGCGTCGTGCCCGACCAGACCCTGCTTCAGATGCGCGGCAAGCCCGGCTACACCTGTTTGTGGACTATCCGATCCCTTTTTCATGCTTCCCCCCGGCGCGTATTTCGCCCCTTCAGGTTAGCCAGAACAGCCGCCTGCGCATACACCCCCGAAAGTATCGGGCCGTATTCCTGCGGATTTACTGGGGCAGAACCGCGCATCCGGGCGCAAGAAGATCGACAAATCTGGGGTCTGCCACGGTGCTTTGCGTCTGTGTCAAAAGGCGATCATAGGCGTGATCAATGAATGCGATGAACTCCGGATCTATGGTCTGATCCACCGGTGCTTGGGCCACGGCGTGCAGCATGAAAATATCGAAAAAGCACAGGCCGGCGGGGTTTGAATTTACAAGCGCGCGCATGAAATCCCGCGATTCCCACGAAAGCCTGTGCAGATTAACGGGTGTCTCTTGCAGTTTTGATTCAAATGCGGCTGCGCGGTCAAACAGCATGATGTCCATCCCAAAGGTAAAGGACTGGAACAGCTCTTCGATCAGAATGGATTTATAGAACGCGCTTGCCAAGGCACCCGGACGGGCGAACGCGGGCTGCTTGACCATGATATGTGTCCCCTGCCCCCGCTTGCCAAAAAAGGTCTGCGCCATGGCGGGCGACGTTGCGGTGTAATAGCTGTCTTTCGGCAAGCCCAACACATGGACACGGTTCATCCAAGCAAGGTCAGCCGTAAGCGCCCGATTGGGCGGAAGCCCTGAATAAAGCCTTAGGATAACGGTCCGGCCCGACCCGCATTGTTCAGCCGACCTGCCCGCATGGCGCATGGTCAACGGCTTGCCGAATGTGTGTTCGATCAGCGCGCGAAACGCGTTGAGTGTTCTAAGCGAGCTTGGATGGGGCAAATCGCCCACCACGCACAGACTGGACCCCGCCAGATCGCGCCCGTTGATATGTACCGGTGCTGTAAACGCGCGGCTGGGCAGTGCCGCGCGCAGCTCGTACCCCCATCCGCGGCGGGCAAGTTCAACAAACCGCGCCCGATCTGCGCTGCCTTGCGTGGCGATGCCCAAAGCGAGCAGCACGGTGATTATCAACCGTTGCATAATCTGGTCCCTTAGGTTTGGCCAAGCGTAGGTCAGACAGCCCGATACGTCCAACGTTTTAGGGGTAATGGGCCGCGTGAACCTTGAGCGAGACATGGTAAAAAGGGCGTTAAGATTTGCCCAAACAGCACGGGGAAAATCCTGTCTCGCGACGTGGCTTGTCGTGCGAGGGCTTTCAATGCACAGTACCGTCACGGGCACAAAAACCAAAGGTGCAGCATGACAGCGGTCTATTTTATGTATGAAATACAATGACAAACGGTCTATCGGTTCGCGGGCTCAGCTTTAACTACGGCGCAAAGAAAGCGTTGCAAGACGTGTCGTTTTCCATCGCGCCGGGGGAGTTTTGCGCCTTGCTTGGGCCGAACGGGGCTGGCAAATCCACGCTGATATCGCTGTTAACGCGTCTGTTGGTCGCACCCGCCGGTGACATTGAAATTGCAGGGCATAATTTGCGCAGCGTACCGCGCCGCGCGATGGCTGAACTGGGCGTTGTGTTCCAACAATCCACCCTCGACCTTAGCCTGACGGTGCGTCAAAACCTGTCCTATTTCGCAGCCCTGCACGGGTTGCCCCGCGGCGAAGTCCCCGCCCGCATCGATGCCGCGCTAGAACAACTGGGCATGCGAGAACGCATCGACGAAAAGGCGCGCGACCTAAATGGCGGGCACCGTCGACGGACCGAACTGGCACGCGCCTTGCTGCACGATCCCAAGGTGCTGTTGCTGGACGAACCCACCGTGGGTCTGGATGCCGCCGCGCGCCAGTCGATTACCGACCACGTTCATGATCTAGCTGATCAGGGGCTAAGCGTTCTTTGGACAACACATCTAACCGACGAGGTTCGCGATACCGACGCGCTGCTTGTTCTGCACCAGGGTCAGATCATCAACGCAGGCCAAGCAGGCAGCTTGCGCGGTGATACCCCGCTGCCCGATTGGTTTTTGGCCCGCACTGGGGCCTCAGTATGAACATGATGGGCTATTGGGGCGTCACCCGTGCGATTGTCATTCGCGAATTTTTGCGTTTCGTGCATCAACGTGAACGGTTCATCGCAGCGCTGGTGCGCCCGCTCGTCTGGCTGTTCATCTTTGCTGCGGGATTTCGCGCCGCCCTCGGCCTGTCGATTATACCGCCCTATGACACCTACATCACCTACGAGACCTATATCGTGCCCGGCCTGTGCGCGATGGTGCTGCTTTTCAACAGCATGCAAAGCTCGCTTAGTCTGGTTTATGACCGCGAAATGGGGTCGATGCGCCTGCTGCTGACCAGCCCCTATCCCAGATGGTGGCTGTTGTTTTGCAGGCTGTTCGGGTCCACCACCATATCGGTTTTGCAGGTCTATGCCTTCCTTGGCATTGCCGCGCTTTTTGGGATTACGATGCCGCCATGGGGGTATGTCGCCGTCTTGCCCGGCTTGATCCTTGGCGGGCTGATGCTGGGGGCGCTTGGGCTGGTTCTGTCCAGCTTTATCTCGCAGCTTGAAAACTTTGCGGGCGTCATGAATTTTGTCATATTTCCGATGTTTTTCCTGTCCTCCGCGCTTTATCCGCTTTGGAAAATGGCAGAAAGCTCGCCCTTGCTGCGCGACATCTGCGCGTTCAATCCCTTTACCCATGTGGTCGAATTGATCCGGTTTTTGCTGTATCTACAGTTGAACCTATCCGCCTTGGCTTGGGTGATTGTCAGTACCTTGGTGCTTAGCCTGATCGCCGTCTGGGGCTATGATCCGGCGCGCGGTCTGATCAAACGCAAGGGCTGATCCGGTGCAATCAGGTATCACGCTCAAACCAGTAATGTCCTTAAAGCTTCGCCTTGCGATTGGGGCCGCATTGCTGGGCTTATCGACGATCCTGATCGCCTTGATGCTGTATCTGGGGCTGGGCGAGGTCGGGCGCAGGCTGGACACCGCGCTTGCCTCGGAAACGCGGATGTCACGCTATGCCGGGCTGTCGACACAGGCGGCGACCTTTTTGGTGGTCGCGACAGAGGTTGTGCAAACCGGCCTGCCCGTCGCCACAAGGACCGAGCGTATTTCCCCCGTCGCCGACCAGATAAGCCGCACCTTTGTGCAACTGCATGACGATGTGGCCAAAGCGGTCGCCGCTGCCGAAACCCTCGGCCTTGATGAACAATCTCGCTATGGGACGCAATCGCTTGGCTTGGCGCGGATGCAGGCCTTGCTGGACAGAACGTTGCAAGGGTTGGAGACGGACACAACCGACGCATCACATCTACGCGCCTATATCGACAGTTTTGCCTCGGGCTTTGATCCGCTGCTAGGCCAAGCCATCAATACCGAAGTCATGTTCCGCAATACCATTCTGGCAGGGATCGACACACTGCGGCAGCGGCTGGCGTTTTTTGCGGTGCTGATTGCAGCGGCTGCGGTTGTTCTGGTCGCGGCCTTTTACTTTGGTCTGATCCGCCCACAGTTCCGGCGGCTGGATCAACTGCGCGCCGCCGCCCAGCAAATTGGTGCGGGGGATTTTGCCGTCGCACTTCCTGTATCGCGACCCGATGAAATCGGGTTGCTGGCAGCCGAGACAAACCGGATGGCTGCCGCATTGCACGAACGCCAACAGCAGGTCGCGGCAGAAGGGGCGCGTTTAAACGAAACGATTGCCGACCGTACCAAAGCGTTGCGCGCCGCGAATGCCGCGTTGGAGGAGATCGACAGCAACAGACGTCGGTTTTTTGCGGATGTCAGCCACGAATTGCGCACGCCGCTGACCGTCATGCTGATGGAGGCGCAGATTGGCAAGAAAGGCCCCGATGACACCCATGCCGCATTTTCGACCATCGAAAATCAGGCACGGCGGCTGAACCGGCGCATTGATGATCTGCTTAGGCTGGCGCGGTCCGATACCGGCCAGCTCGCGTTAGAGCCGCAGTCGGTGCGCCTGCCGGAACTAATCGATGAGGTGCAGGCCGAAATTCAGGCCGAGATCGACAACGCGGGCATGACGCTTGAGGTCGCACAGATGCCCGATATTGTGCTGCGCAGTGATCCCAACTGGATCCGGCAAGTGATCGTTAGCCTGATCCGAAACGCCATCCGCTATGCCCGGGACGGCGGCATCGTGCGGCTGGCCCCCGAAACCGACACGACATTGGCAGGGCTGTCCGTGACCGACAACGGCCCCGGCATTGACCCGCAAGATCAGTCGCGCGTGTTCGACCGGTTTGTGCAGGGGCCGTCGAAATCCGCCAAACAGGGATTTGGCGTTGGGCTGGCGCTGGCCCACTGGGTGATCACTGAACAGGGCGGCGACATCACCCTGACCAGCCCGCTCCCTCGATCCGACGCGCTTGGCCCCGCAGCCGGTACTAAAATCTCGGTTCGCCTTCCCATCGCCAAGGATTAGAATACACCCATGCCCGGCCGTTTGCTTATCATTGATGACGACCCCGAAATCACGTCTGCCCTCGCGCGGGGGCTGGCACTGCATGGCTATGCAGCCGAGACGGAAAACCGTGCGGGTCGCGCGTTGGAACGGCTTCAGACGGGTCAGTATTCCAGCGCCATCGTCGATGTCATGCTGGGGGCCGACAGCGGTATTGATCTGGTGCGTACCATCCGTGCCAGCGGGGCCACCCTGCCCATCCTGATGCTATCGGCCCTATCTGACGTGGAACACCGCACCGCAGGGCTTGAGGCCGGGGCAGATGACTATGTCGTCAAGCCGTTTGATTTTGACGAGCTGGTGGCGCGGTTGCGGGTGCAGGAACACCGGGTCAGCACCGAACGCCCTGCCCCGTGCAAACTGTCACGCCAGACCCGTATCTTGCAAAACGGGGCGTCCGAGACCCCCCTGACAGAGCGCGAATTCGAGCTTTTGGAGCTGTTGATACAGCACGCAGGCACGCCAATTTCGCGTGGATTCTTGTTTGATACGCTTTGGGCCGGCGACGGATCGGGAAACGAGAACGTCGTTGATGTTTATATCGGCTATTTGCGCAAAAAACTATCCTCCGATGATTTTCCATTTGAAATCAAAACAGTACGGAACAAAGGTTTTGTTCTTTCCGGTCAGGCACCCGTTTTGAATGATGTCTAATACCCACCAAAGTCTAAGGTTCTCTTAGTAAATAAGAGTCGCCTGAACAGCATCTCTCTGTCAGCGTGGGGGTATATTTCAATCAGGAGGAGGACACGATCATGGCATGGACGAAACCAATCATCCGCGAAATTGAATGCGGTATGGAAATCAACATGTACGGACCAGATGGCGACGGCGAAGACGCCGGCGGCGTATTGTTCTAAGACAGACAGCGCGCGGTGGCAGCTATGACTTTCCGCGCGCATATCCTTGGGGCAGCCGCGGGTGGCGGCCTGCCTCAATGGAATTGTGGTTGTGAAAACTGCAATTTCGCGCGGGGCGGGGTTATTCCATCGCAAACCCAGTCATCACTTGCAGTTACAGCCGATGGAACATCTTGGGCTGTGCTCAATGCCTCTCCCGACATTAGGCAACAGCTTGCTGCCGCCCCGCCACTTCACCCGACGGATTTGCGCCGCCTGCCGCTGACGGCAGTGCTGGTGACAAATGGCGATATCGATCATGTGGCGGGTCTGCTTACCTTGCGCGAAATGCAGCCATTTACCCTGTTCGCGACAGCGGGCATTCATGACGTCTTGGCCCAAAATCCAATGTTTGATGCGCTGAACCGTGATGAGGTGACACGCCAAACCATCGCGCTTGATACACCATTCCCATTACTGCCCGGCATGACCGCGACGCTGTTTGCCGTCCCCGGCAAGGTGCCATTGTACCTTGAGGGGGACGAGGTTCAGACCGATCTAATCGGCGATCAAACCGTCGGGGTGAAACTTGAAACGACCGACAAGACGGTATTCTATATCCCCGGCTGCGCATTGCTAAACGACGATTTGCGCGCGCGGCTTGATGGGGCCGATCTGCTGTTTTTCGACGGGACGCTTTGGCAGGATGATGAAATGGTCCGCGCCGGGCTAAGCCAGAAAACCGGCAAGCGGATGGGCCACATGTCGATGGACGGACCAGACGGATCGCTCCGCGCTTTTGATGCGCTGAACATCGCGCAGAAAATCTATGTGCATATGAACAACACCAACCCCGTCTTGCGACCGGATTCGGCGGAAAAAGCCACGGCAGAGGCGGCAGGTTGGACAATCGGACAAGACGGAATGGAGATCACCTGACATGACCCAAACCCGTAGTGAATTTGAGGCCCGCCTGCGCCAGATCGGGGCCGAACGGTATCACGATCTGCACCCGTTTCACGACATGCTGCATGGCGGTGCGTGTAATGCGGATCAGGTGCGCGCATGGGTCATCAACCGCTACTATTACCAACATTCGATCCCGATGAAGGACGCGGCCTTTATGTCTCGGGTCGAAGACCCCGCGCTGCGGCGGCAATGGCGATCCCGTATCGAAGACCACGATGGCACCGACACCAACGAAGGCGGCATTCGCCGTTGGCTGCGTCTGGCCGAAGCGGTTGGTCTTGATCCTGACTATGTGGCGTCGTGTCAGGGCGTTCTGCCTGCGACAAAGTTTGCCGTGGACGCCTATGTAAGGTTTGTACGCGAAAAAACCCTGCTTGAAGCCGTGGCCGCATCCCTGACAGAGCTTTTCGCCCCAAAGATCCATGCCAACCGGATCGAAGGGCTACTGAAAAACTATGATTTTGCCGATGACAGTTCGCTTTCGTATTTCAAGAACCGCCTGAAGGAAGCCCCCAAAGACGTCGCCTTTGGCCTTGCTTGGGTGTTGGACAATGCGGACACCGCTGAGAAACAAGACGCCGCCGCCGCCGCGCTGATCTTTAAGACCGATGTTTTGTGGTCGCAGCTTGATGCGCTGTCCGCCGCTTACGTCACCCCCGCCCGCATTCCGCCGGGCGCGTGGCAACCCGATCAGGGTCTTTTGCTGCAAAAGGCGTCCTGACCCGTGCAAACCGCTGATATCCCCACCCTGCCCCGCGGCGTAAGGCTGCATCACGACAAAGTCCGTGATACGTGGGTGCTGCTGGCGCCGGAGCGGGCGATCACGCTGGATGCGGTGGGACATGCCATCCTGACCGAGGTTGACGGTACCCGCAGCTTTGGCGAAATCACCGGCGCGCTGGCCGAACGCTATAGCGCGCCTGTCGATGAAATTCGCAAGGACAGCTCCGGGTTTCTGGACGCGCTGCGCAGCCGTCGTTTTCTGGATGTCTCACAATGACTGCGCCAGCCCCCATCGCGATGCTGGCAGAGCTAACCTATCGCTGCCCGCTGGCCTGCCCGTATTGTTCGAACCCCGTTCAAATGGCCGCCATAGACAGCGAGCTGGACACCGCTACCTGGGCGCGCGTCTTTCGCGAGGCGGCAGACATGGGTGTGCTACAATTGCATCTGTCTGGGGGCGAACCCGCATCCCGGCGTGACCTGACAGAGCTGGTGACCGCCGCCCGCGAGGCCGGCCTTTATACCAATCTGATCACCTCCGGCATTGGCCTGACCGAAAAGCGGTTGATGCAGCTGGATGACGCGGGGCTTGATCACGTGCAGCTGTCCCTCCAAGGTACCAGCCCGGAAATGGCCGACGAAATCGGCGGGTATCGCGGCGGCTTTGCCCGTAAAATGCAGGTGGCGGAATGGATCGGTAAAATCGGTTTCCCGCTGACCCTGAATGCCGTTTTGCACCGCCGCAATCTGCACCAACTGCCCCGCGCAATCGAGATGGCCGAGGAAATGGGGGCCCGCCGGATCGAGGTCGCAACCGTGCAGTTTCACGGCTGGGCGTTAAAGAACCGTGACGCGCTGATGCCAACCCGCGAACAGGCCCAAGAAGCGACGCAAATCGTTATTGCAGCCCGCACACGGCTTAAGGGTCGGTTGGTGATTGATTATGTGCCAGCGGATTATCACGAAAGCTATCCCAAACGTTGTATGGGCGGTTGGGGTACGACGGGTCTGAACGTCACCCCGAACGGATTGGTCCTGCCCTGCCACGCGGCGCAAACCATTCCCCATCTGACATTTGACCGCGTCCAAGACAAACCGCTTTCCGACATCTGGCACAACGGGGCCGCCTTTAATGCCTATCGCGGCACCGATTGGATGCAGGACCCGTGCAGTGATTGCGACCGCAAGACCATCGATTTCGGCGGCTGTCGCTGTCAGGCAATGGCTGTGGTCGGTGATGCATCCGCCACCGATCCGGTGTGCATCAAATCGCCCCACCACAAGGACCTGCAAACCCAAGCAGATGTATTTTCAGGGCGCGATGACGCCCCGCTTGTGTATCGCGACGGCCCCGCGAAAACGTCCGAACCGGCTGAATAAGACCGCCTGTCGCACGAAACAGTATCGGCGCGTTGATCAAAGCCCGCCACAGCATCCAATGACATCATTGACCCTTTGATGGTTCTTCGCCTAATTGCCCCAGATTATGGCCCCGCTTTGTTTTGCGTATCGCCCCCAAAAGGGGTCGTCGAAAAAACTACGGTTTTGAGTAAATATTGTGTTAGCAAGAGAAAATCGTGGGGGGAATAAGGAAGCTTGATGCCTAAAAGAGACGAAATCCAACCCACAAAAGTATTCGATACCGGATTACAAAAAGCGCTCCGCGGGATACTTGATTTCGTTTCATTGGTCGTCGTCGTCGCGCTATTGCTCACGCTGCTTCGTGCCTCTCAGTTTGGGAGTATTTATCTCCCGACGATTGCTATGCTCCTCATATTCAGCGTCTTACCGATGCTGTTTCTAAGGGCAGAAAAACACCTAAAAACAAGAGGTTTGCTAACCTTAACGGGTATAAGCCTTGCCATGTTTTCAGCGGTCGCCAATTTGGGCCTTGCCGCTGCGGCCTTGTATGGTTTTCCCTGTGTTCTGGCGGTGCTCGCCACATTCTATACCCGGCGGTTAGCCTATTTTGCATTGGCCGGTTTGACCATTGCACTTGTGGTGCTTGCCTACCTGTTTGTCTCAGGGACCTTGGAGCATCCAAATGATGCCGTCACCCAGTGGAACCAAAACCCGCGAAATTGGATGGTCGCCATCGGCAGCAACTGTTTGGCCAGTGCCTTGATGATCGTCCTCATTCGCAACATCAGTGAATTTTGGGAAAAAGCCTCGGAGGAGGTCGAAGAGAACCACAGAAGATTTGAAACGCTTGTCGAATACGCACCCAGCGGAATCATGACCTATGATATGGAAAAAGGGTATCTGGTTTCCGTCAACGCCCAAGCCGAACGATTGTTCGGGGTGCCACGGGAAAAACTGTTATACGGCCGTACGATGGCCGAGTTCACCCCGGAATTTCAGCCATCTGGCGCACGCAGTGAAGAGCTGGCAACAAAATATCTGCAAGACGCGATTGCGGGCGGGCATCCCACATTCGACTGGACCCATATTGATGTGAACAAGAAAGAGTTTCACTGCGAGGTCACCTTGTTGCGGGTGCCGCCCTATGACAAGACCCTAATCCGCGCCAATATTTCCGACATTACCAAACGGTTGGCCGATCAAAAGCACCGCGAGGAATTGCAATCGCAGCTGGCCGCGTCGCAGCGGCTTGAAACGATCGGGCAGCTCACCGGCGGCGTGGCCCATGATTTCAACAACCTGCTGGCCGTCATTCTTGGCAATCTCGAACTGATGCAGGAAGAATGCACCGACGAGGAACTGCGCGTGATGATCCAGCCCTGCATCGACGCAACCTTGCGCGGGGCGGAGCTGACCCGGAATATGCTGAGCTATTCGCGCCGCGCCCCGTTGCAGCCCAAAATCATGGATATGAACAAGCTGGTCCTCGACACCAAGAACTGGGCCGGCCGCACGCTCCCCTCGAATGTCGAGATCGAGACCTCGCTTCTTGCGAGATTGTGGAAGGTCAAAGCCGATCCGGTCGCCGCGGAAAGCGCGCTTTTGAACCTTATTCTGAATGCCCGCGACGCGATGCCGGACGGTGGCAGGCTTACCATTGAAACCTCGAACGTCAGGATCGAGGCCGGTTATATTGATGGCCGCGACGAAAAGCTGGAGGCTGGAAGATATGTCTTGGTGGCTGTGTCCGACACCGGACACGGGATCGCGGACGAAGACCTTGAGAAGATTTTCACCCCGTTTTTCAGCACCAAATCGGTCAGCCACGGATCGGGTTTGGGCCTTCCGATGGTCATGGGTTTCATGGGGCAATCGGGTGGCACGGTCCAAGTCTATTCCGAGATCGGCGTTGGCACCACGTTCAAGCTGTATTTCCCCGCAGAAACATCAGATCAACCCAGCACGGTATTGGAGCATCCCGACGAGCTGGACCCGAAACCGCAAGGCAAACGGATATTGCTTGCCGAAGACGAAGAAGAGGTGCGCGCGGTTCTGACAGCCATGTTGCAGGCGTCTGGCTATGCAGTTCAACCTGCCCAATCCGGCGATCAGGCCAAAGAGATTTTTGAAGCGGACCCGACATATGATCTGTTGTTGACCGACATAGTAATGCCCGGGCGGCTTCAGGGTACCGGCCTTGCCAAAGAACTGCGCGAGATCAGAGGCACCTTGCCGGTGGTCTTTATGTCCGGCTACGCGTCAGAGGCGACGGTACACGGCAACGGCCTGCGCCCCGAAGATATCCGGCTGATGAAGCCGGTGATGCGCCGCGATTTGTTGGCCGCGATCAACGGTGCGCTGGATGCGGATGGCGGCAAGGGCGGTGCCTGAAACGACGCGGTGGTTTTTGGCGCGGTTTGCGTGGCCTTTCGGCTTCCCTTTCATGTCGAAACCTGCTTTTTCCCTTATCCATGGGACAGTCTTTATTGATTACAGGCGGCGCGCGATCAGGCAAATCTGCACTGGCAGAAGGCTATGCCTTGGAGCCGACCGGCAAGGCGATTTACATCGCAACCGCCCAAGCACATGACAGCGAAATGGAAGCGCGCATCGCTGAACATCAAAAGCGGCGCGGCCCTGAATGGACAACCGTTCAAGCCCCCTTTGATCTGGAAAACGCGCTTACGCAATCGGATGGCGGCGACCCGCGTCTGGTCGATTGCCTCACGCTGTGGCTGACCAATCTTATGCTATCGGACAAGGACTGGCGCACCGAGACTGAAACCCTTGTTGAGACAATTGCGGCCCAAACTGCCCCGGTGATTTTTGTCACAAACGAGGTCGGCGGCGGTATCGTTCCTGAAAACAAACTGGCCCGCGATTTCCGTGATGCAGCTGGCTGGGTCAATCAAACTATTGCGCGGGCGTGCGGCTCTGTTGTGCTGTGTGTTGCGGGCTATCCAATGAAAGTAAAAACTAATGACCATCCTGTCTGATCTGACGTCCCTTGATGATATTGCCAAACTGGTTCTTCCTGAAACCGATCAGGCCGCTGCGACCGCAGCATCCGAACGCCAAAACACCCTGACAAAGCCGCCCGGATCGCTGGGCCGGCTTGAGGAACTGGCGATCTTTATGGCGGGATGGCAGCGCAGTGAAATGCCCGTCATCAAAAAGGCGCAGGCCTTGGTCTTTGCTGGCAACCACGGCATTTGCGCCCAAGGGGTCAACCCGTTTCCCCAAGAAGTCACCGTGCAGATGGTCGCAAATTTCGAGGCGGGCGGTGCCGCGATTAACCAGCTGTGCCGCGCCAGCGGGGCGGATTTGTCGGTTGTGGCGCTGGATCTGGACCAGCCCACACAGGATTTCACCCAAGGCCCCGCAATGACCGAGGCCGAGACAATCAAGGCGCTGCAAACCGGCGCAGAGGCCGTTGATCCCGACGCATCGGTGTTGATCTTGGGCGAGATGGGGATTGGTAATTCGACAATCGCCGCCGCCTTGGCCTGTGCCACCTTTGGCGGGGGTGCAGCGCAATGGGTCGGGCGCGGCACCGGGTCAGACAGCGATGGTCAAAAGCTGAAGGCGCTGGTTGTCGAAACCGGCGTTGCCTTGCACAGCGCGGCGCGCGGCATGGCGATGCTGGCCGCACTGGGCGGTCGTGAACAGGCAGCGATTTGCGGCGCGGTCCTTGCCGCGCGGGCGCATTCGATCCCCGTCATTCTGGATGGCTACATCTGCACCGCAGCGGTTGCGCCGCTTTACGATACCGCACCTGCGCTGCTGGATCATTGCCTTGTTGGCCATGCCAGCGCCGAACCCGGTCACAAGCTGATGGTCGACGCGATGCAAAAGACGCCGATCCTGTCGATGAACATGGCCCTTGGCGAAGGGTCCGGTGCCGCCTTGGCGCTTGGCGTATTGCGCGCCGCACTGGAATGCCACAACGGTATGGCAACCTTTGCCCAGGCCGGGGTTTCTGGCGGATGACCGATTTCGCGGGGCGACTTGCCGAGGTACGGCTGGCGGTCATGATGCTCACGCGTCTGCCCGTCGGCCATCTGCAAGACCCCGCACCATCACTGGCCGAGGCACGGTGGGCCTACCCCTTGGTGGGCTTGATCGTCGGGTTGATCGCGTGGGGTGTCCACGGCCTAAGCATCTGTATCGGGGCGACTCCTGCCCTTGCTGCGGTCCTGACGCTCGGGGCTGTGATACTGACCACCGGTGCGATGCATCAGGACGGGCTGGCCGATTTTGCCGATGGCATCTGGGGCGGCCAAGACAAGGCGCGCCGCCTTGAAATCATGCGCGACAGCGCGATCGGCAGCTATGGCGTGCTCGCGCTGATCCTGTGCTGCGCGGTTTGGATTGCTGCCCTGACACAGCTTGGCGGGCAGGCTGGCATCCTGAGCTTTCTGGCCATCGGCGTTCTTAGCCGGATTGCGATGACGGTTTGCTCGGCAACGATGCCCTTGGCCAGAACAGATGGTCTAGGCGTGCTCTCCAGCGGTGGCGATACAAGCTGGATGCTTTGGGCGGGCTTGGCTTTTGTCGCCATTCTCGTGCTGGGCTGGCATGGGGTGATTGTGTTGGCTGTGGTCACCTTGGTTGCGACCCTTGTGGCCGCTATTGCCCGACGCCGCATCGGGGGCCAAACCGGTGACGTATTGGGGACGGTACAGTTTTTATCCGAGACCAGCGCATGGGCAACGCTTGCAATGCTGGCCGGTTGATCGTCAGCGTCGTTGGCTTAGGCCGCGAAGATTTGACCTGCGCGGATTTCGACCTTCTCCTGCGTGATCTGGCTGCGAAATTCAGCAGAATGGCTCACCAGTAAAATCGCCTGTGGCAAATCTTGCAAAATCTCGACCAGCCGGGCCTCGTTTTGAGTATCCAGCGCGTTTGTCGGCTCGTCCAGCAACAGCACCTCAGGCTCCATCGCCAGAACCGTCGCCAAGGTCACGAGACGTTTTTCGCCCCCCGACAGCTTGTGCGTGATCCTGTCGCGCAGATGCGTGAGGCGCAATTGCTCTAACAGACAGTCGACAATTTCAATCGCCTCGTCCTTGGATTTACCAAGGTTCAGCGGGCCAAAGGCGATATCCTCGGCCACGGTGGGGCAAAACAGCTGGTCGTCGGCATCCTGAAAAACCAACCCGATACGGCGTCTGACCTCGTGAAAATCGGCCTCTTGGCTGCGCTCTGTGCCAAAGGCGCGCACGGTTCCGTGTTGTGGGGTTTGCAGGCCAAGGATCACCCGCAAAAGCGTCGATTTGCCGGACCCGTTTGGCCCGGTCAGCGACAGCCGTTGCCCCGGCATCAGCCGTAAAGACGCACCCGACAAGATTGGCGGCTGCCCGTGGTAAGAAAAATGGATATCATCAAGCTCGATCAGCGCCATGCCAGCTCCAGAAAAATCAGCAGGCCCATGGCTATCACGAACAAAAGGGAAAAGCGCCTGTCGGCTGACGTCAGGGTGAAATTCTGCAACAGATAGATACGCCCGGAAAACCCACGGCATTTCATCGCGCCCAGAATACGTTCGGATCGTTCAATCGCGCGCACCAGCATCATGCCGACCAGATAGCCAAAGCTGCGATAGGTGTGCCAATTCGTACCGGGGCGAAAACCGCGCACCTTCATCGCGCCGCGCAGCCGCAGGTATTCTTCGCGCAGCACCTCGATATAGCGGATGGTGAACATCAACAGATGCACCAGGATTTCAGGCACCCGCATTTTGTACAAGGCATGGCCCAGCGTCACAGGCTCCATCGTGCCGACAAGCGTCATCAGCGCAAGGATCACCGCATTGGCCGTCAGCGCAATTTCCACAGCACGCCACAGCCCCTGCCAACTGGCCGCAATCCCCCAAAGGGTAAAGATCGGGTCGCCGGGAATGGAAAACGGCAAAAGCACCAGCATAAAGATGATAAAGCCATCCATCATTGCCATGCGTTTCAAGGTGGGCCTTAGGGGCAAGCGAGACGCCCACAGCAAAGCGGCTGACAGCACCATCGCGGTGCCAAGCGCGGTCAGCGAAGATAGGCCAACCACCACAATACCAAAGCCGATGGCCGCCAGAATACGCACCCGCGGGTCCAAGCCGCCGATGAGGCCCGACACCTGCGCCGCACCAGTTTCGGTCAGCGTCGTGTCCCCTTGCTCTAGCACATGCGCCAAGGTCTAAGCCGCCAGCTTGCGGCGCGCCGCCAGATAAAACCCTAGGCCGAACAGACCAACGATATATCCGATGCCCCCCAAGATAGACTGCAAATCACGGTGTTCGCGTGTCGCGGCCATCTCGCGGCGCAGCGGGCGAATTTCATCGCGCATAATCTCGGCGATCGCCGCACGTTGCTGGGATGACAGTGACGCACCGGTCGTGGCTCCGCCGACAGGGACACCCGCACCAGACGTCGTTGCCGTGTCAAAGGATTGCACCGGTTTGCCCAAAATTTCCGCGACCTCTTCGGCGGGCAGCTTCACCTCGGCCACGTGCCCCGCCCCCAGATTGCCGCGAAAGATATGGGCGACTGGCAATACCGGCTTGAACAGGAAAAAGCCGTCGGAATCTGTTGTTGTTTCACCCAGTACGGTGCCATCGGGGGCCCTCACGGTAATCAACTGATCAACCGCCATGGTCCCGTTTGAAAATCCCACCTCGCCCTCAATCACGTCACCGGATGGAAAAACCGAAAGCAGAACTTTATGCGCCATCGCGGGGATCGGGGCCGCACATAGCAGCAAGAGCAGGACAAAGCGTTTCATGCATGTACCCCCTTCGCGGTGTCAAACAGTTCCGGTTTCACCTTGCGGGCCAGCAGAATGGCAAAGCCGGTCAACAGCCCTTCGATGATCATGACAGGGATATGGGCAAAGAACACCAGCTTGGCGGCCGGAATGAATTCATCCCCCGATGCTGCCAGCGAAATGGCCACGACGCCGGTTGTCAGCGCAATTGCCAACGCGCCACCAATCCCGGCCCAGATCGCCCCCGCCGTCGGCGTGCCAGATGCCACAAGCCGGCGCATCATCAACCCGACCACAACCGCCGGAAGGGCAATGTTGACGGTGTTGACGCCCAGAACCGTCAACCCGCCAAAGCCGAAGAATATCGCCTGAAGCACAAGGCCGACAAACAGCGCAGGAAAGGCGGCCCAGCCCAGCAAAATTCCGGCCAGACCGTTCATAATCAGGTGCACCGAAGACGGCCCAACAGGCACATAGATCAACGACGCCACGAAAAAGCTGGCCGACAGCACACCCGCCGTTGGAATACGCTCCAACGTCAGGCTGCGCAGACCCATTGCGATACCGCCCGCTGCAGCAACTGCACCAGCGATCACAACAGTATTGGACAGCGCTCCGTCTACGATATGCATGCGCGTATCACTCCATGTCCCACGCGCGGATCCAGATCACGGCGTCTTGGCTCAGTTCCTTACCTTCATGTTCTGTGACGGGTCCAGACCCAAGCGCGGCAAAGCCCCAATAGCCCGCCCGTGGCACCCCAAAGGAAAAATACCCGTTCATATCCGATATCGCGACAATCGCGCCGCCCGGCATGGCGCTGACAACCGGCATACTGGCCGATGCGCTGTTCATGTCCGGCTCTGCCGCCATATACTCAATCTCGATCTGCGCGCCGGAAACCGGCTGGCCGTCTGCCAGCACTTGGCCGGTAAATGTCGATCCGGCGATGATGTTATAGGGTTTGTTGAGGGGTACAATTTCCGTGGGCAGGCCAACCGGGTTCATCCAATCTGTTGGCAACTGGTTGCGGTTCAGGAATGCCTTGGCGATCTGCTGGATATAAATATCCTCGGCCTCTTCGTAATACGGCGTGGGTACCGTGACCAAAACGTAATCGCCCGACCGTTTGACAGGCACATAACCCTTGAACGCTGCACCGGTGTTTTGACCGCCGGTGAATTGTACAGGCTCTAGGCTGTCCATCAGATCGGTCTTGTCGCCATTGTGAATCATGTAAAATTCTTGCGGGCGTTCCAGGTTCATCACATGGCTATTTTCCATCGGATGCCAAAAGATCAGTTTGACCGGCACATCACCGGGCCGGTCGATCATGGTATTGGTGGTATATTCCAACAAGAAATGCGCCGAAGCCATCGCAGGCAGTGTCAGCACAACGGCACTGGCGAGCAGTAGTTTTTTCATCAGTAGTCTCATCTTGGCGCCACACCCGGCACGTATAAATTCGACCGCCAAGGATATGGTTGGACCGGGACGACACACCCAAACTGGCGCGCGGTTGCCACGGCCAAACGCACACCCCGGCGCCCAGTGAATGCACCCCGTTTACCATGGGGCGCGTGTCCGGCAGGTCTCCTGGCTTGCGGGTCAATGCGTTGGGCCAGCCTTCCCGGATTGCTCCAGTGACGTATTTGGCCCTGCTCGCCGCTGACAGTTGCGGGGGCAGCTGTAGATTTGACGCCGATGCGCCGCACTACATTCCCTCTTTCGCCCGAAAAGATCGGGACCGGTCATAATTCAGTCTTGGCAGATCGGTGCGGGCAACGTCAATCACTAAAGCTGCGCCGAAACCTGCGGGTCAGTCTATTCGCCAGAACCGTTAGCATCCTTGCGCAAAAGATAGGTATCCATGATCCAGCCATGCTGCGCCCGGGCATCTGCCCTTGTCTGGGCGATCCGGTCTGCCACATCGCCAATCCGGCCGTGATCCAGAATTTGCTCTGGCATGCCCAAAAACGCGCCCCACCAAATCAGCGTATCGGCGGGCAAGTCTTGAAAGGTGCAATCGCCGTCCAGCATCACAACCACTGTTTCGGCCCCTTGCGGCCATCCCTGATCGCGCAGGCGGCGACCGGTGGTGATCGTGACCGGGCCATTGACCGTGTTCAGGGGCAAGGCATGTGCCGCCGTCAGCGCCTGAATGGCGGTGATCCCGGGCACAACGCGCAGACGCGGTGCGGGGGCAAGCCTGCCCGCAATGCGCAGGGTGCTGTCATACAGCGACGGATCGCCCCACACCAACAACGCGACGGGGCCTGCACGGTCAGCCTCGGCCATGGCTGCCTGCCAACGGCGCGCGATTTCATCGTGCCACTGCGCGACGCGGTCCTGATAGGGCAACGCCGGATCGCGCACCGGATATTCAAACCGGATGACCTGCGCCGCCGTGCCACTTTGCGTCAAGATATTGTGTCGCAGGGTTAAGAGATCGCCCTTATCGTCGCCCTTGTCTGGTACAAGGATCACCGCCGCATCGCGCAACGCCTGCATCCCTTCGCCCGTGACATGGGCGGGGCTGCCTGTACCAATGCCAATCAGCCAAAGGTCCTCGATTGTATGATGCGGTGCGGCGCTCATGGCAGCTCGTGCGCCAAGGGGCCGTAAAGGATCAATGCCGCGCTATTGCCGACCTCAAGCGCCAGCTGCTCGGCCAGATCGCTGACCGTCGCCCGTGTGATGCGCTGTTCTGGGCGGCTGACGTCCTCGGCCATAATGGCAGGGGTGTCGGCGGGCAACCCATGGGCCAACAGCTTTTCCAGCAACGCCGGAAATGTGCGTTTGCCCATAAAGACAACCGTTGATGCGGCAGGATCGGCAAGCGCCAGCAGGTTCACATCCCCCGGCAATTTGCCTGTCACATCGTGGCCCGTTACAAATTGCACCCGCCGCGCAGTCAACCGGCGCGTCAGTGGAATGCCGATGGCCGCCGCAGCCGCCACCGCCGACGGAATACCGGGGATAATCTCGTAGGGGATGCCAGCGGCTCTCAACGCGACCAGCTCTTCCTCAAGACGGCCAAACAACCCGCCATCGCCGGATTTCAGACGCACGACCCGTTGGTCAATCTGTGCGTAATCCACCAAAAGGCGGCTAACGTGGTCCTGTTTGGGCGAGGCCCGTCCGGCGCGTTTGCCCACGCCAATCAGATCCGCACCGTTGCGCGCATATTCAAGGATCGGCCCGGCGCTTAGGTCATCAAACAAAACCGCGTCGGCGCGTTTCAACCGGTCAACGGCCTTTAGCGTCAACAGCTCAGGATCCCCCGGACCCGACCCGACAAAGCTGACAAATCCGGTCATTTTGGGGCCTCTTGTGGTGTAATCAGATGGAAAAACGTGCCCGTCACATGCCCGTTCTGCGATCCGGTTTCTGGCACGGGGTTGCCATCAGCATCCGACACTTTGGCCAGCGGCGCATCAGGTTGTTCAAGGATCGTCGAATAGTGAAATTCATGCCCGAACAGCTTGTCCCCTGCGTCAAATCCCGGCATCCCCGCGACAAGTTCAACCCGACGATAACCAAGGTGGAACTTGCGCTTTTCATAGCTTGTCACCAGCCCCAAAAGCCCAGCCATCTGGTGCGATACCCCGTCTTTGTCGATCAAGGCAGCGCCAAGCGCCATATAGCCACCGCATTCCCCATGAATGGGGCGATCTTGCGCGTGCTTTACCAGCCCCGCGCGAAAACGGTCGGCGCTTGCCAGACGTCCGGCGTGCAATTCGGGGTATCCCCCCGGCAGCCAGACCAGATCCGCACTGGCATCCGGCGCTTCATCCGCCAAGGGCGAGAATGGCAATATCTCGGCCCCTGCAGCGCGCCAGCCTTCCAGCAGATGCGGATAGGTGAACGAAAACGCCGCGTCTTGCGCCAAGGCAATGCGTTGCGCGGGTGGTTTGGGCAAGTGGAACATGCCGGCTTGCGCAGGTTGACCAGTAGCCGCCGCGCGGATCGCCGCAAGATCGATATGATCGCGCAGGAAATTGGCGTAACCCTTGATCGCTTCCTCAAGATCGGGATGTTCGACCGCTTGGATCAAACCCAGATGGCGTTCGGGTAGCGCCAGATCACCGCGCCGGGGCAAGGACCCCAGTACCGTCAGGCCCGCTTTCTCCATCCCCAGACGCGCCAACCGTTCGTGGCGCGGCGATGCGACCCGGTTCAAAATCACGCCAGCAAAGGGCAGATCCGGCATATACGCCTTGAATCCCAATGCCGTTGCCGCCGCCGACTGTGCCTGCCCGCTGACGTCAACCACCAGAACAACCGGCCAGCCCATGCGCGCAGCGGTTTCGGAACTGCTGCCAAATCCGATCTGCCCGCGCGTTGCTACACCATCATAGAGACCCATCGACCCTTCGGCGATACAGATATCTGCACCTTGGGCTTGCGCCGCAACGGCCCCCAGCAAATTCGGCCCCATGGCCCAGGTGTCCATATTAAACGACGCCCGCCCGCAGGCGGCGCGGTGGAACGCGGGGTCGATATAATCAGGCCCCGATTTATAGGGCTGCACGGTTAGCCCATCCTCGGACAAAGCGCGCAAAAGGCCCAGCATCACGGTTGTTTTGCCGGTGCCCGATGACGGGGCCGATATCATCAGGCCGGGCGGGAAACCTGCGGTATCAGTCATCGCCTTCGCTCCATCCTGCCCATGGGCTGTCCGCCGTTTGCGGGCGATAGCGGCGGTCGTAATCCACCGAATATAGGCAGCTTTCGTCGAACCCTTCGCCCGCCAGCGCAGGCCCCACAAGGATCAGCGCCGTGCGGGTAATATCCGCGCCAAGCCGCCCGCCGATATCGGCCAGCGTACCGCGGATAATCTGCTGATCCGGCCAACTGGCGCGGTAGACCACGGCGACGGGGCAATCAGCGCCATAGGCCGGGGTTAGATCGGCGGTGACAGATGCGATATTTTGCACCGAAAGGTGAATGGCAAGCGTCGCGCCCGTTGCTGCAAAGTTGGTCAGCGTCTCGCCCTTGGGCATGCTGGATGCGCGGCCCGGCGTGCGGGTCAGCACAACCGACTGCGCCAACCCCGGCAGGGTCAGTTCCGTCCCAAGGGCGGCAGCAGCAGCGGCAAAAGACGGCACACCCGGTGTCACCGAAACTGGGATGTCCAACGCGCGCAAACGGCGCATCTGTTCGCCCATGGCAGACCAGACCGACAAATCCCCCGAATGCAGCCGCGCCACATCCTGCCCCGCCGCATGGGCGGTTTGCATATGTGCGATGATCGCATCCAGATCCAGCGCCGCAGTGTTGATGATGGTCGCCCCTTCGGGGCAGTGATCCAAAATCGCCTCGGGCACCAGCGATCCGGCATATAGGCACACAGGGCAGGATGCGATGATATCGCGGCCACGCAGGGTCAGCAGGTCAGGTGCGCCGGGGCCAGCGCCGATGAAATGAATGGTCATGTTGGGTCTCCAATAGCGATGGCGCAGGTTGCCAACGTGTCAGGTGAAATCAGGCGGGGGCCTAGCAAACGTGCGCCCGGTCCGGCTGCCGCAAGGGCTGCCGCTTCGGCGACGCTGCCAGTGCCATAGGTTTTCTGCGAAGCGGTGGAACTGGTCAGCACCGGTTGCGCCATCAGGTGTTCAGGCGGCACGGCATTGGCAGTCACGCCAAGCGCCCGCGCCAGATCGGCAAAGGGTGTATCGCCCGCTTTCGCCGCCGCCGTGGCGATCAGATCGGGTGTGACATCATGCAGCGCAAGGGCACTGCGCAGGCTGTTCACGTCAGCCGACTTGCGAAATCCGAAACCTGCAACGATCATAGTGTCACGCTCCATTGCACAATGGGGTAGCTGGATTTCCAGCCGCGTCTTGTGCCCAGCGGTGCCGCTTGGGCCAGCTCAATCCGCAGCAGATCGCCGCCACGGGCCGATTGCGCCTGCATCAACAGCGTTTCGCTTTCCAATGTCACGGCATTTGCCACCAACCGCGTGCCGGATGGTACAGTGTCGTAAATCCAATCCAGCAGCGACGCCGACAAACCGCCCCCCACGAAAACCGTGTCGGGCATGGGGAGTGTCGCCAACGCATGCGGTGCAGCGCCTTCGACCACGTGCAACCGGTCCACCCCAAGGGCGGCGGCGTTTGACACAATCCGCGCCGCACGCGTGGTGTCTAGCTCGATCGCGGTGGCGCTTAGGCTTGGATCGCTCAGCAGCCATTCAATCGCGATGGATCCTGACCCGCTACCAATATCCCACAAATGCTGAAACGGGCGCGGGGCCAGCGCCGACAAGGTCAGCGCGCGCACCGGGCGCTTTGTCATGGTGCCGTCGCTGTCAAAGAATTCATCGGGGCGGCCACTGGCAAGCGGCAGGGGAACACCATCGCCCGCAACCTGCACTGCGGCGCAGACAGGATGCCCGAATTCAGCGCCGCTCAAATCGGCAGCCATCAGATCACTGCGCCGTGCTCGCGGTCCGCCCAGCGCCTCAAGAACGCAAACATTTGAAGCGCCCCAACCTTGCGCCGTCAGGTAGTCCCCCAGCGCCGCAACCGCAGCCCCATCGCGCAACAACACGATCAGCCGCACGCCTTGGGCAAGGGCCGGGCGCAGCCGGGTCAACGGGGCCGCGTGCAGGCCGAAACATTGTGTCGCCTCAAGCGGCCAACCCATCGCGCTCGCTGCCAGTGAAAAGGTCGATACGCCCGGCAATGCGCGCCATTCCCCCGGTGCAAGGTGGCGCATCATGCTGGTCCCCGCCCCGAACCAGAACGGATCACCCGAGGCCAGCATCACAACCCGCCGACCGCGCAGCGCTAGCAATTGATCAACCCCATCGGCAAAGGGCACCGGCCAGACGATCCGTTCGGCTTGCACATCTGGTAGCAAATCCAGATGACGCGGCGCGCCCATGACGATTTCTGCCTCTGCCAACGCCGCAAGGCTTGCAGAGCCAAGGCCATCTGCGCCATCTTCGCCCAGTCCAATGATGGTCAACCAAAGCGAGTCAGCCATGCACACCAACCCCCTGATCCTGGGCGGCACGACCGAGGCCACAGCGCTGTGCAACGAAATGCACCGCGTTGGGCTGTCCGGCACCGTGTCGCTGGCGGGCCGTGTGGCCAGACCGATCCGTCAACCGCTGCCGCAACGCTCTGGCGGGTTTGGCGGTCCCGAAGGGCTGGCACGCTACATCCGCGATAACAACATCACCCATGTGATCGACGCGACGCATCCCTTTGCCGCGCAGATGAGCCACAACGCCGTTATCGCCACCCGGCAAACCGGCACGCCGCTGATCGCGCTGACCCGCGCGCCGTGGCAGGCCACCGCGCAGGACAGTTGGACCCACGTGCCCGACATCAAAGGTGCCGTTGCCGCACTTAACGGCCCGCCCGAGCGTATCTTTCTGGCCGTCGGCCGGATGCATCTGGCCGAATTCGCGCCCAACCCGCAGCATTTCTATCTGCTGCGCCTGATTGATGCGCCCGATGGGCCATTGCCCTTTCCCGATCATAAAATCGTGCTGGATCGCGGGCCATTCACCGCCGACGGCGATCTGGCGCTTATGCGCGACCACGGTATTACCCGTGGCGTCTCCAAAAACTCCGGCGGGACCGGCGCGCAGGCCAAGCTGTTGGCCGCCCGTACCCTTGGAATCCCTATGATCATGATCGACCGACCCGCATTGCCCAACCGCCCCGAGGCCCATGATGTGGCTGCGGTTCTGGACTGGATCAATCATGGCAGGACCGATCTGGGAGTATAAACGATGGGGCCATCCGCCCCTTCGATCACCCGCGTGTTTGACGCCCCGACAATAACGACTGTGCGCATGTCTGCCATTTCAGGCCGTGCATCGGGCAATGCCACCACGCGAATATTTTCATCCGGTGTGGAAACCGCGCGCGCAAAGATGATGGGCCGCTCATCGCCGCAGGCTTCGTTCAACACCTCAAGCGTGCGGACAAAGCCATCGGGCCGCGATTTTGACCGTGGGTTATAAAACGCCATCGCGAAATCGCCCTCGACCGCCAGTCGCAGACGTTTTTCGATCAACGCCCACGGCTTGAGGTTGTCGCTTAGGTTAATGGCGCAGAAATCATGCCCCAGTGGCGCGCCAGCCCGCGCGGCGGCGGCAAGCATTGCTGTGATCCCCGGCAGCACGTCGATTTTCAACTCGCGCCATTCAGCTGGCCCGTCCTCAAGCGCCTCGAAAACGGCCGAGGCCATGGCGAAAACGCCCGGATCACCAGACGATACCACCACAACGCGCTGCCCGTCTGCTGCCAAGGTCAGTGCGTGGGCCGCCCTGTCCAGCTCGACCCGGTTATCACTGGGGTGCAGGGTCAGGCCGGGGCGCGCAGCAACACGCGCGACATAGGGGATATAGCCGATCACATCGGTGGCCTGGGCCAAGGCATCCGCCACCTGCGGGGTGACCAGATCATCCGCACCGGGGCCAAGCCCGACGATTTTCACCCAACCGGTCATGGCCGCCGTCCCTGCCCGTGCACAACAATGATCGAAAAATACGGTGTCACGCGGTCTTCGGCCTCTGACAGGCGTTGCACGGTCTGGCCCGGCATGCTGGCATATTCAACCAGCCACGCATCGTCATATTTGCCCGCCGCCTTTAGCGCATCGCGTACCTTGTCGATGTTGCGGCCGATTTTCATAACCACCAGCGCATCGGTGGTTTTCATCCGCGCTGTCAGCTCTTGCGCGTTCAAGGTGCCCATCAGCACGGTCAGGATATCATCGCCCCACGTGATCGGCGCGCCCGTGGCTGTCCAAGCGGCAGACATGCCGGTGATGGCAGGCACGACCTGAACCGGCACGTGATCGCGCAGCCGCGTATAGACATGCATGAACGATCCATAAAAGAACGGGTCGCCCTCGCTGAGCACAACCACATCTTCGCCGCCCTCTGCCAGCCCGCGCAGATGCGCGGCGCAATCAGCATAGAAACCCGACAAAATTTCATTATAGCGCGGGTCGGTCAGGGGGATTTCCGTGGTAACGGGATATTCCATGGCGAATTCGACCACATCAGGCCGCAGCAACCCGTTGATGATCTTGCGGGCCTGACCATCACGCCCCGCCTTGCGGAAAAACGCGACATGGCGCGCGCCGGTCAGCAAACGGTGGGCGCGCAGGCTCATCAGATCAGGATCGCCGGGGCCAAGGCCGACACCATGAACCGTACCAACGGTCATTCGGCATAGCTCGCGATGGCATTGACCGCCGCGACGGTAATGGCACTGCCACCCAAACGCCCTTCGACAATGCAACTGGGCACGGGTTGATCCGCCCACAAGGCATCCTTGCTTTCGCGCGCCCCGACAAAGCCGACAGGGCAGCCGATGATCGCAGCCGGACGCGGGCAATCGGGGTCTTCCAGCATATTCAGCAGATGAAACAGCGCGGTGGGTGCATTACCAATCGCAACCAGCGCACCCGCCAGATGGGGCCGCCACAGCTCGAGCGCGGCGGCAGAGCGGGTGTTGCCCATTTGGGCCGCCATGTCTTTCACGGCGCTATCATGCAGCGTGCAAATTACCTGATTGTCCGCCGGAAGGCGGGCCCGGGTCACCCCTTCGGACACCATGCGCGCATCGCACAGGATCGGTGCGCCATTCGCCAAAGCCGCGCGCGCCGCATCGGCAAAACCCGGCGACAGGCGCACGTGTTTTTCCAGACCGACCATCCCGCAGGCATGGATCATGCGCACGACGATGGGTTCCTCTTGCGGTGAAAACGCGTCCAGATCGGCCTCGGCACGGATCATGGCAAAGGATTGTTTGTAGATGGCCGCGCCATCCATTTCATAGCTGTAAGACATGAGGGTTCAGAATTCTCCGGTCAGCAGTTTATCAGGGCGCAGCCCTGTTTTAAGGGGGGTATCACCTGCGCGGCCCCCCCGCACAAGATCAAATGTCCCGTCCCGCCCGACGAGGGTAAGGTCAGCCGGCCGCGCCCGTGCGCAGCCTTTGCTACAGCCCGACACATGCAGGCTGCCCGTGACCAGCGGTGCCAATCGGCGCGCAAGATCGCGGGTTTCCACGCTGGCCGAGGCACAAAGCGGCGCACCGGGGCAGGCATCGACGCGCATCAGCGGATCATCAGCAGTGGTGATAAATGCGGGGTCACTGGGGGCGGTGGCCCCCTCAAGCACAAACGCCCGCCATGGTGTGACCCGCAGCCCCTGCGCATCGCCAAGTATGCGCAGCAAGGCACGCGCATCGATTTGCCCAAAGGGCGCGCCGATTAAGGGGCCACCGAAGTTGCTACCCAAGTGCGGGCGTGACTGCGGTGGCGAAGGCGGGCTGGCCGTCCAAGCCTTGGGCAAGGGCGTATCAGCGACCACAGCCGCCATGCGCCGCGCCTGTGGTGTGACATGATCCGCCAACCAGATCGCCATTTCGATCAACGCAGGGATTGCGGTGTGCAGGGTCACAGGGCGACCAGTGGCACAGCCATCGGCCCGTAGGATCAGGCCGTCATGGCCCTGCTCCAGCCGTATATCGGCGGGATCGTTGGACAACAGCGGGCCAGCGGGGTCGCAATCAACGGCAAAGCCCACCTTGGTTGGCAAGTCCGGCAAATCCCCCAAACGCGCCAAAAGCTGCGCGGTCAGGGTCGCCGTCATATCGTCAGCGGTCCAGAACGGCGCGACAAGGATATTGCGACGACGCTCCATCGCGGGGTCTTCATCCAGCAGGCCAAGCCCGCCCAGCCCCATTAAAACGGCGTCATGATCGGCCTCGGTTACACCGCGTATTTGCAGGTTTGCGCGGTTGGTCAGATCAATATGGCCCGACCCATAGCGCAGAGCGATATCGCACAGCCCCCGCGCCTGATCCACCGTGAGCCGCGCTAGTTTTGGCCGCACCCGCATGACCAACCCATCGGCCGCCATCATCGGCTGATAGGCACCGGGGCACCAGCCTTTGACCATGGGCGCTTGGGTCACGACAATGCCTCCAGACCTGCCAGCACCGAATTGCGCCGCGTTTGCCATAGCCCGGCCCGCAACAACGCGGCAAAGCGCGCCTGCATCGCTGCATGGGCCTGCGGGTTCGCATCGCGCAAGAAATCATCGGTTTCAGGGTCACCCAAGGTGGCATCGTGGTACAAATCGAACAAATGCGGCGGTACGGCACCTGCCAGATGGGCAAAGCTGGCCATGTGATCCAAAGTCGCCGCCATCTCGGCCGCGCCGCGGAATCCATGCTGTTTCATGCCTGCAATCCAGCCCGGATGCGCCGCACGGGCATGAACCACGCGGGCAATTTCTTCGGTCAGGCCCCGCGCGCGAGGGTTTTCGGGATCGGTATTGTCCAGATGGTACAGCTTGGCCTGCCCACCGGTGACCCGTTGCGCTGCGGCAAAGCCGGCCTCGTGAGTGGCGTAATCGCTGGCCAGCAGCAGATCGGTTTCCGGCAAATCCTGAAGGTGGACAAAACTGTCGGCACTGGCGACCCGGTTGGCGATACCGCTGGGGTCTTGCACGGCGGCGTCGCCATCCAGCGCCCAGCTGCTCGCCTTCAGCCATGCCTCCCCCGCCGCACGTCGGCTTGCATCGTCATAGGTTTCCAGCGCGGACCCCATGCCAAACCCGAACTGCCCCGGCGCAGGCCCGTAGACACGGGCAAGTTCCGCACGTCCGGCGAACGGGTTCCAATCCGGTGCCTCTTCACGCGCAGCAAGAGCGCGCACCGCCTGCGCATAAAGTGCGGACAGGGTCGGAAACACATCGCGGAACAGGCCGGACACCCGCAGGGTCACGTCAACGCGCGGGCGGTCCAGCTCGGCGATGGGCAGAACCTCAATGCCCGAAACACGCTCTGATCCCGCATCCCAGACCGGGCGCACGCCCAGCAGCGCCAGCGCCATGGCGAATTCCTCGCCTGCGGTGCGCATGGTGGCCGACCCCCACAGATCAACGATCACGCCGCGCGGCCAGTCGCCTTCGTCTTGTAAATGCCGCCGGACCAGTTCTTGCGCCAGCACCAGACCCTGCGCATAGGCCGCCCGCGTGGGCACCGCGCGCGGATCGGTCGTGAACAGATTGCGCCCGGTCGGCAGCACATCGCGCCGCCCGCGATAGGGTGAACCGGACGGACCGGGGGCAATGCGACGCCCGTCGAGTGCGTCCAACAGCGCGCGGCGTTCCCCTTGAACCGAGCTTTCGGTCGCAAACGCCGTATCACTTGCAGGTGGTCGGCCCCAAATATGCAGACCAACGCCAAACTGGCTTTCCTTGATGTCACAGACAAACCGGTCGATCCGGCCAATCGCCTCGGCGCTGCACGACGCGTCATCCAACCCCAGATCAGCTTCGACACCCTGCGCCTGTGCTTCGGCGCGGATATCGCCCTGAAGCCGGTCACGGCGGCGCGGGTCCAACCCGTCAGCATTCGAAAATTCATCCAGCAACGCCTCGAGCCGCGCCAAGCGGTCGGGCGTTTCGCTGACTTGCATCGGCGGCGGGATATGGCCCAACGTCACCGCGCCAATGCGCCGTTTAGCCTGCGCGGCCTCGCCCGGGTCATTGACGATAAACGGATAGATCACCGGCAGGCTTCCGGTCAGTACCTCTGGCCAGCAGGCGTCCGACAGCGCGACGGACTTGCCCGGCAGCCATTCCAGCGTGCCATGGGCACCAATATGAACCAGCGCATCGCATTCTTGCTGAAGCCACAGATAAAAGGCGACATAGGCATGGCGCGGCACCCGCGACAAATCATGATAACTGTCCTCGCGCCCCTGCGGTGTGCCGCGTTCGGGTTGCAGTGCGGTCACGACATGGCCGCGCTGAACGGCGGCAAAGCAAAATGCGCCGTCTTCAACGTCTGTATCTGCTTCGGGGGCACCCCAAGCTTCCTCCAGATCATCGATCAATTGCTGCGGCAGGCGGGCCAACGCGGCCTTGTAAGCACTGAGCGGCCAGCGGGCGCTGCGGGCCAGCAGGGCGTCTTGCAGGGGCAGATCATCGGGCGATCCTGTCTGATATCCAGAAGCGGTTAGGTCGTCCAGAATAGCGGTGGCCGATTGGGGGGCATCCAAACCAACCGCATGGCCCATGTTCCAATCCTTGCCCGGATAGGTCGACAGCACCAGCGCCACGCGCCGCGCTTGCGGAGCCTTGGCCGCCAGATCAAGCCAGCCCATGACACGCCCGACGATGGCCGTGATCCGGCTGGGGTCCGGCTGATGGGCGTAGCGGGAAAACTGCAGATGATCGTCGCGCGTGCCCGGTTGTTTGAACGACGCGACGCCAGCCATAATACGGCCGTCGACCTCGGGCAGGACAACATGCATTGCAAGGTCGGCGGGGGATAGCCCGCGCTCGGCCTCACTCCACGCGTCGCGGGTCGAGGTGGCCAGCGCCACCTGAAAAACGGGCACACCGGCGGCATCAAGGGGGGAGGTGCCATCGTCACCCTTGCCCGAAAATGCGGTGGCATTCACGATGGCACTGGGGGCCAGTTGGGTGATCTGCCTGCGCAGCCAGCCCGCCGCATCAGGAGCCTTGAGCGAGGGGGCAAACAACGCGATCACATCGCAGCCGCGCTGGCGAAATGCGTCAAACAGCGCCGTGATCGGCGCAAGATCAGCGGCCACCAGATACGAGCGATAAAAAACAATTACGATCCGCGACCGCCCAGCCAAAGCGGCGGAGTGACCCATTGCCACCACCGGGCAGGCCGCCCCGGTTTCAGGCGTCCATGCGCCAACGGAGGGCAACCCTTTGGCCCCCTGCACCGGTCCGGCATATAACCCCGCCGCCAGCGCCAGTTGCGCCAGTGCAGCCTGCGCCGCAACCACCCCGCCCGTCGTGCACAGATGCGATAACCTGCGCAGGGTCGAGACGGGCAATGTCGACATATCATCAAGACGGCTATCGGCGCGGCCATCGGCAGGCAAAACCGCCAAAGCAATCCCGCGTGATTGGGCCAGCGCGCGGATTTGTTGCAGCCCATAGGGCCAATAGGGCACGCCGCCAATTAATCGGATCAAGATGCCGCGCGCACCGGACAATGTGTTTTCCACATAGGTATCGACGGACAGCGGGTGTTTTAATGCGGCGATATTCGCCAATCGCAAAGACGGCAGACGCCCCTCGGCCCCGCCGCCCCGATGCCATGCTTCGGCAAAGGCCCCCAGATCGGAATCAGATAGCGAAAGCACCACCAGATCTGCGGCGTCCTGCCCCAGATCTGTTGGTGTGTCGGTCTCCTCCAACCCATGGCTTTCCCGAAATATGACATGCATATCTGGTTACTCGGCAGCCTGGCTTTGCACAGCGCCCAAGGCGGCGCGGATCACATCGGGGGCGATATCATCATGCTCGGCAATCACAACCAAACGCCCTTGGCGCGCCTCATCTGCGCCCCATGGTCGGTCATATTGATGCCGCACACGCGCACCAACTGCTTGCACCAAAAGGCGCATGGGCTTGCCTGTCACAGCGGCGTATCCCTTGATCCGCAGTATGTTGTGATCGCGCGCCAGCCCTTCGATGGCGGCGACCAAGGCGGCAGGGTCAGTCTGTTCAGGAATATCCACGACAATTGATTCAAAATCGTCATGTTCGTGATCATCATGGCCGTCGTGATGGCTGGGTCGGGCGTCCATGTCATCTTCGGCGGCGGCCTCAAGCCCCAGAATGATCCGCGGATCAACCACACCTTCGGCCACCTCGATAATGGGCAAGGGGCGCGGCGTTTCTGCGTTGATCAATGCTTTGGCTTTGGCAACGCCCTCGGGACCAGCCAGATCAGGCTTGGTCAGCAAAATGATATCGGCGCAGGAAATCTGATCTTCGAATACTTCGGACAATGGCGTTTCATGATCAATGCTTTCATCCGCCAGACGCTGCGCATCGACCGCTGCGACATTGGGCGCGAAACGACCTGCTGCGACGGCTTCGGCATCGGCCAGCGCGATGACGCCGTCCACAGTGATCTTCGACCGGATATCAGGCCAATCAAACGCTTTCAAAAGCGGCTTGGGCAGCGCCAGACCAGAGGTTTCGATCAAGATGTGATCGGGGCGCGGGTTCAGCGCCATCAATGCCTCGATCGTGGGAATGAAATCATCGGCAACGGTGCAGCAAATGCAGCCATTCGCCAGTTCCAGAATGTTTTCCTCGGGGCAATCGGGGATGGCGCAGCTTTTCAGGATATCACCATCAACACCCACATCGCCAAATTCGTTGACGATAATGGCCAGACGTTTGCCGCCGGGGTTTTGCATCAGGTTGCGGATCAGTGTCGTTTTACCAGACCCCAGAAAGCCGGTGATCACGGTTACAGGCAATTTTGCGAAATCAGTCATCTCAGGACTCCAGCGGTTGAGAAAGAGGGGGAATGCGGGCAACGCAATTGCGTTTGAAGTGTTCAGGGCGTTCGCGCCAAGGGATCAAACCATCGCGGGTCGCATGATAGCGCGCGGCCCCGTCCAGGATCATCTCGGGGTGGTCGCCCTCGTCTACATTGGCGAAAACATAGGTCCATTTGTCACTGTCCCCGCGCAGTGCAACGGTGCACCCGTGGTCGCAGTTTTGCAGACATTCAACCGGGGCCACCTGCACCCCATCGGGCAGATCAAGTGCGACAATCCGGTCATAGAGCGCTTGACCCGGCCGCCGGTCATCTTCGGGCGTTTCTTGGCCACGACGACATTTCACGCAAACCAAAAGCTGTGTTGGTTGCCCGCCGCCGGTGGCGTTTTGTTCAGTATCTTTCATGGTCCTCGGTCCCATCTGGTAAATGGAACGCGGGTCTGATGACGAGGCGAACCGACACACGGAACAAACCCCGACACCGGAACACCCCGTCCGGTCTTGGCATCTCTTGCTGGCAGGTCTCCCGGCTCACGGTTGTCGGGCGTTGGCCCACGGTGGATCTGCCTTCCCAGCCTTCGGCCAGTGGCGTTGATCCTCCTCAAATCCGTTCACGGTCGCGGGGGCGGCTGTATTTACCGATATAAAACCGGATACACATTCCCTTTTCACCTGTTTACACAGGAACCAGCATAAGGGCAGATGGTCCTAATCCACGAGACTTGTCAAGAACGAGGAACCCCAATGACCGAGGACATCAACGCCCGCCATACCGAAAAGATGCGCAAGATTAAGGCTGCGCGCGATAAGATGATGCAGACCAAGACCGACGAAAAGGGTTTGATCATCGTGCATACCGGTGCAGGCAAGGGGAAATCATCCTCGGGCTTTGGTATGATCATGCGCTGCATTGCCCATGGTATGCCCTGCGCTGTGGTGCAGTTCATCAAAGGCAATTGGGTCACCGGAGAGCGCAAGTTCCTGACCGAACGTTTTGCCGATGAATGCCGGTTCTTCGTGTCCGGCGAAGGGTTCACTTGGGAAACCCAAGACCGCGAACGCGATATCGCCGCCGCGCAAAACGGTTGGAAGATGGCCAAGGAACAGATCCTGGACCCCGAAATTCAGTTCGTTCTGCTGGACGAGATCAACATCGCCCTGCGCTATGATTACCTGGACATCGACGAGGTGGTGGATTTCCTGCTGCACCAGAAACCGGCGATGACCCATGTTTGCCTGACCGGCCGCAACGCCAAGCCAGAGCTGATCGAAGCCGCC
This sequence comes from uncultured Sulfitobacter sp., assembly GCF_964021855.1. Taxonomy (NCBI): domain Bacteria; kingdom Pseudomonadati; phylum Pseudomonadota; class Alphaproteobacteria; order Rhodobacterales; family Roseobacteraceae; genus Sulfitobacter; species uncultured Sulfitobacter sp. Next base: position 468,137 of record NZ_CAXHZD010000001.1, on the reverse strand, counting down.
GATCTGGTCACCGAGATGACCTTGGTCAAGCATCCGTTCCGCGATGGTATCAAAGCGCAAAACGGCGTGGAGATGTAAGCCGCAGCACTAAGCTGCTGCGTTTATCCTGTCTTCTTTCATATAGTTACGTCGCTTACGGCGACCCTGAACGCGTGGTCTCGCCCCTTCGACTCCACGCGTTTAATGCTGTTTAGCGACGTCTTAATCATGTTACATATTGTAAAATTATTCTTCATTTAAGTAACATTTAAGTTGCGGCGAATCGCGACTATCCCTAGGCTCATTAATCAAGGGAGACTTTCATGGACGCTTTCATTTGTGACGCACAGCGCACACCCATTGGCCGTTTTGGCGGGGCTTTGTCATCGGTTCGGGCCGATGATCTGGCTGCTGTGCCAATCGCTGCGCTGATGGCGCGCCACCCTGACCTGGATTGGTCAAAGGTGGACGATGTGATCTTTGGCTGTGCCAACCAAGCGGGCGAAGATAACCGTAACGTGGCGCGTATGGCCGCATTGCTAGCTGGCCTGCCGGTGGATGTGCCGGGTGCCACAATCAACCGTTTGTGCGCCTCGGGCATGGATGCCGTCGGTGCCGCCGCCCGCGCGATCAAGGCAGGCGATATGGATCTGGCGATTGCTGGCGGCGTTGAAAGCATGACGCGCGCGCCGTTTGTCATGCCCAAGGCCGAAACCGCGTTTTCGCGCAACAATGCCGTCTATGACACCACCATCGGCTGGCGGTTCGTGAACCCCAAGATGAAGGCGCAATATGGCGTCGAATCGATGCCTGAAACCGGCGATAACGTGGCCACCGACTATGACGTCAGCCGCGCCGATCAAGACGCATTTGCCAAACGCAGCCAAGACCGTTGGGATGCTGCAGACAAGGCTGGCATTTTCGCGGATGAAATCGCGCCAGTCACAATCCCGCAACGCAAGGGCGATCCGATTGTATTTGACCGCGACGAACACCCACGGCCCGGCACGTCGATGGAAGCGCTGACCAAACTGCGCCCGATCAACGGCCCCGACCTGACGGTCACCGCCGGCAATGCCTCTGGCGTAAACGACGGTGCCGCCGCGATGCTGATGGCGTCCGAGGCCGCTGCCAACCAGCACGGCCTGACCCCGATTGCCCGCGTCGTGGGTATTTCAGCCGCCGGTGTTGAACCGCGCGTCATGGGTATTGGCCCGGTCCCTGCCAGCCAAAAGGTTCTGGCCCGCGCCGGTCTGACCATCGACCAGATGGATGTGATCGAACTGAACGAGGCCTTCGCCAGCCAAGGCATCGCCACCCTGCGCGCCCTTGGGGTTGCCGACGACGCGCCGCATGTGAATGCCAATGGCGGTGCGATTGCCATCGGTCACCCACTGGGCATGTCCGGCGCACGGTTGGTTATGACCGCCGCGCTGCAATTGAAACGCACAGGCGGCCGCTATGCCTTGTGCACCATGTGCGTTGGTGTCGGCCAAGGGGTCGCCATCATTTTGGAACGCGCAAGCTAACTGTTAATCCCACCTGAAAGGATCTGAACGATGTATGCACAGATGATCAAATCCACCGGCGAAGGCGTCAAATCCCTCGACGAAATGGATCCGCAAGAACGCGCCTTTCAGGAACGGATTAACGCAGGCGGCAAAATTGAACCGAAAGACTGGATGCCGGACGGGTATCGCAAGAACCTGATCCGGCAGATCGGCCAACATGCCCATTCTGAAATCGTCGGCCAACTGCCCGAGGGTAACTGGATCACCCGCGCGCCCACGCTGGAACGCAAGGCGATCCTGCTGGCGAAGGTACAGGATGAAGCAGGCCACGGTTTGTATCTTTATTGTGCCGCCGAGACCCTTGGCGTCACCCGCGACCAACTGACCCGCGACTTGTTGTCGGGCAAGATGAAATACTCCTCGATCTTCAATTATCCGACCCTAACATGGGCAGATATGGGCGCTGTGGGCTGGTTGGTTGATGGTGCCGCGATCATGAATCAGGTGCCATTGCAGCGTACATCCTACGGCCCCTATGCCCGCGCGATGGTCCGCATCTGTAAAGAGGAATCTTTCCACCAGCGCCAAGGCTACGACATCATGATGAAAATGGCGAATGGCACAAAAGCGCAGAAAAAGATGGCGCAGGACGCGTTGAATCGTTTCTGGGGCCCCGCACTGATGATGTTCGGCCCGTCTGACGAAAATTCGGTCCATTCGGCGCAATCCATGGCGTGGAAGATCAAGATGAACAGCAATGACGAGCTGCGCCAGAAATTCGTCGATGAATGCGTCCCGCAGGCCGAATATCTGGGCCTGACCGTCCCCGACCCCGATCTGAAATGGAACGAGGAACGCGGGCATTATGACTTCACCCAGCCCGATTGGGATGAATTCTTTGACGTGCTGCGCGGCAACGGCCCCTGCAACAAGGAACGCTTGGCCGCGCGGAACAAGGCGTGGGATGACGGCGCATGGGTGCGTGACGGGCTGATGGCCCACGCCGCGAAAAAGCGCGCAGCGAAACTGGCAGCGGAGTAATTTGACATGACCAACCCCACACAAGAATGGCCCCTGTTCGAAATTTTCATCCGTGGTCAACACGGGCTAAGCCACCGCCACGTCGGATCACTGCACGCGCCTGACGCCGAAATGGCGATCAAGAACGCCCGCGATGTATATACCCGCCGCAATGAAGGCGTCAGCATTTGGGTCGTCCAAGCCTCTGATATCGCCGCCTCCTCGCCCGAGGAAAAAGGGTCGCTTTATGAGCCTGCCAACGACAAAGTGTATCGCCACCCGACGTTTTTCGACATCCCCGATGAAGTGGGTGCAATGTGAGCGACCACCTTTTCGAATACCTGTGCCGCATGGGCGACAATACGTTGGTGCTGGGCCACCGCGTGTCCGAATGGTGCGGCCATGCGCCCGTCCTCGAAGAAGACATCGCGCTGGCCAATACGGCGCTTGATCTGATCGGGCAAACGACCCTGTGGCTGGACCTAGCCGGAGAGGTTGAGGACGCAGGCCGCGATGCCGACAAGCTGGCGTTTCACCGAGATGTTTGGGATTTTCGCAATCTGTTACTAGTCGAACAGCCTAACGGTGATTTCGGCCAGACCATGATGCGCCAGTTCCTGTTTGACGCGTGGCATCTGTCGCAATTGCACGCGCTGATGGACAGCAGCAACACACAGATAGCCGCCATCGCCGAGAAGTCATCGAAAGAGGTAACCTATCATCTGGAACGCGCCACCGACACGGTGATTGGTCTGGGCGACGGGACCGAGGAAAGCCACACCCGGATGCAGGCCGCATTGGATAAATTGTGGCCCTATGTCGGGGAAATGTTCACCTCAGACGATGTGGATGCCGCGATGGTTGATGCGGGCATTGCGCCCGATCCAACGTCGCTTCGGCCTGCCTATGACGCGCTGTTGGACGATGTGTTCACCGCCGCCACGCTGACGAAACCGCAGGATGATTTTGGGCATCAGGGTGGTAAATCAGGCAAGCGGCATTCCGAACATCTGGGCCATATGCTGACGCAAATGCAATGGCTGCAACGCGCCTATCCGGATGCCACATGGTAGTCGAAAGACCCACGTTAGAGACTGTTTGGGGCTGGCTTGACGCTGTGCCAGACCCCGAAATTCCTGTCATATCCCTGACCGATCTGGGAATTATCCGCGATGTCCAATGGCAGGATGATACGCTTGAGGTCACGGTAACGCCCACCTATTCCGGCTGCCCCGCCACCACGATCATCAACCTTGATATCGAAACCGCCTTGCGCGGGCATGGGATCGAAAAACTGGCTCTAAAGCGGCAACTTTCGCCTGCTTGGACGTCAGATTGGATGACGGATAGCGGCCGCGCCAAGCTTGAAGGTTACGGGATCGCCCCGCCCCAACCCGCCGGCGGTCCGCAACACTGCCCCCGCTGCAAATCCACGCATGTGGAAAAGATCAGCCAGTTCGGATCGACCCCCTGCAAGGCGCAATGGCGTTGCACCGACTGTCTGGAACCCTTTGATTATTTCAAGTGCATCTGACCTATGAACCAATTTCTCCCCTTATTAGTGACTGATATTCACCACACGATCCGCGATGCGGTGGTACTGACACTTCAGCCCGAAGACCCCAGCGCATTTGATTTTACCCAAGGCCAATATCTGACGTTCAAGCAGGATTTCGACGGTACAGAGTTACGTCGCAACTATTCGATCTGTGCCGGATTGGATGATGGGGTGTTGCAGGTTGGGATCAAACGCGTTGACGGCGGGGCCTTTTCCACCTTTGCGAATGAAACGCTCAAGGTCGGGGATACGCTGCACGCGATGCCGCCCCAAGGCAAGTTTTTCACCGCGTTAGAGCCTGATATCTCGAAGAATTACCTCGGGTTTGCAGGCGGGTCGGGGATCACGCCAGTGTTGTCGATCCTGAAAACGGTTTTGATGCGCGAGCCGCAATCGACCTTTACGCTGGTCTATGCAAACCGCGCCGTGAACACGATCATGTTTCGCGAAGAGCTCGAAGACCTCAAGAACCGCTTTATGGGGCGGCTGAGTGTGATCCACATGCTTGAATCTGGTCAGGACATTGACCTGTTTACAGGGCGCATCGATCAAGCCAAATGCGATGCTTTGTTCAAGACCTGGATCGACATCAAAAACATCGATACCGCGTTTATCTGCGGGCCGGAGCCGATGATGCTGGCCATTGCAGAATCTCTAAAAACCCACGGGTTAGAGCCTGATCAGATCAAATTCGAGCTGTTCAGCGAAAGCCAGCAAGGGCGTCTGGCCAAGCAGGAAATGGCCAAGCGCAGCGAAGACCAAGCCCTTACGCAAGTGACCGTAACCATTGACGGTGCCGCCCATAGTTTCACCATGACCAAAGGCCAATCCGTGCTTGAGGCTGCGCTGGAAAACAATCTGGATGCGCCATTTGCCTGCAAGGCGGGCGTTTGTTCAACCTGTATGTGCAAGGTGACCGAGGGCGAGGTTGAAATGCTGTCGAACCACGCGTTGGAGGATTACGAAGTCGAACGCGGCTATCGTTTGAGCTGCCAAAGTTATCCGGTCAGCGACACCCTCGTTATCGATTACGATCATCACTAAGGAGCCTATCATGCGCGACATTCAAAGCTTTGGCGCTGGACAGTGGATCAATCCGGGGGCCGGTTCGCGCAGCATCGCCAGCGCCATTACCGGCGAGGTGATCGCGCAGGCGGGGAATGACGCGCTGGATATTCAGGCGATGTTGTCGTTTGCCCATGATGTTGGCGGCCCCGCCCTGCGCAAACTGACGTTTCATGACCGCGCCAAGATGCTCAAGGCGCTAGCTGGCTATCTAAAAGACCATAAACAGAGCCTATATGACCTGAGTTTCGACACCGGCGGCACCCAATTCGACCATATGATCGATGTGGATGGCGGTATCGGCACGATGCAGGTTTATGCCGCCAAGGGCCGACGCGAGATGCCGGATGATCAGGTATTTCTGGATGGTCCACCCGAACAATTGGGCCGTGCGGGTCAGTTTATGGGCCGGCATATCTGTACGCCGCTGCAAGGCGTCGCCGTCCATATCAACGCGTTCAACTTTCCGGTCTGGGGAATGCTGGAAAAGCTCGCCCCGACCCTGCTGGCCGGCGTTCCCGCCATCGTGAAACCCGCAACGGCGACCTGTTATGTAACCGAGACGTGTTTTCGGCTGATGATCCAGTCCGGCATCCTGCCAGATGGCGCGATCCAATTGGTGACCGGCGGGTTGGGCGATATGCTGGATCACCTCGATTGTCAGGATGTGGTCAGCTTCACGGGCTCTGCCGAAACCGCAAACAATCTGCGCAGCAATCCCGCGTTGTTGGAACGGTCGGTTCGCTTTGCGTCCGAGCAAGATAGCCTGAATGCGTCCGTGTTAGGGTCTGATGCGGCCCCAGGAACGCCCGAATTCGATCTGTTCGTCAAAGAGGTCCAGCGCGAGATGACCGCGAAAGCTGGACAGAAATGTACGGCCATTCGCCGGATCATGGTGCCAGAGCCGCATATCGACGCAATGATCGCCGCAATTTCCGCACAACTGGCCAAGGTGACCATCGGTGATCCACGGTTGGAAACCACAAAAATGGGCGCGTTAGTCTCGCAATCTCAACGCCGTGACGTGCTGGAAAAGGCCGCGCTGATCGGGGCGGAGGCCGAGCGCGTCTTTGGTGACCCTGACAGCTTTACCGTTGATGGTGTTGACCGCGAAAAAGGGGCATTCGTCCCGCCGATGCTGTTCTATTGTGCAGACCCAGACGACGCGGTCCGTGTTCATGATACCGAGGCATTTGGCCCGGTCTCGACCATCATGCCCTACCGCGACACCGACCATGCGATTGAGCTGCTGAACAAGGGCAAAGGATCGCTGGTCGCCTCTGTCATCACCCGCGACGGGGATATCGCGCGGCAAATGGCGATGGGCGCAGGTGCGTTCCACGGGCGGCTTTACTTCAACAACCGCACATCCATGGCCGAGGCGACAGGCCACGGTGCCCCCCTGCCCCATATGGTGCATGGCGGGCCGGGGCGTGCGGGCGGTGGCGAAGAATTGGGCGGCATCCGTGGGGTCATGCATTACATGCAGCGCACCGCCATTCAGGGCAGCCCCGACATTCTGACCGCCATCGGAAAACAATGGGTGCCGGGTGCAACTGAGATATCCGACCGCGATCACCCGTTCACGCGAGTCTTTGGCGATCTTGATCTGGGCGAGACGTTCAATTCCGCCAGCCGGACCATCACGCTGGACGATATCGAAACCTTTGCGCATTTCACCGGCGATACGTTTTATGCCCATATGGACGAAGATGCTGCCAAGGCGAACCCGTTCTTTCCGGGTCGCGTGGCCCATGGCTATCTATTGCTAAGCTTTGCGGCGGGCCTGTTCGTGCAGCCCGATCCCGGCCCCGTCTTGGCGAACACCGGCTTGGATAATCTGCGCTTTATGGCCCCTGTTCAGGCGGGCGACAGCATCAAAGTACGGCTTAGCGTCAAGGCAAAGACCCCTCGCAATGACGAATATGGTGAGGTACGCTGGCATGTAACCCTGACCAATCAGAATGATGCCGCTGTGGCCGAATATGAACTGCTGACGATGAATGCTTACTGATGATTTCGCCCATGCGACCTCTGCGCTGAAAAAACTTGGCGGGCAGCGGGTCTGGTCCCTGATGATCAGCCTGTTCGGTGATCTTGCGCGGCGCGAAGGCGATGTGATCGATGGGCCTGTGTTATCCACAATCATGGCGGCGATGGATGTCCGGCCCGAGGCCGCCCGTGTCGCCCTGCACCGGCTGCGCAAGGACAATTGGATCGCGTCTGAAAAACAAGGGCGCATCAGCCTGCACAGCCTGACGCCCGATGGCCGCGCCCAAGCGGATACGGCAAGCGCGCGTATCTACACGCCCCCGGATGATCTGTGCCCGAGCTGGCAAATGCTGTTGCTGAAATCCACCGATATCGACAGCCTGGGTCTTGAGGGGTTCACCCAAGTGGGACCGCGCGTCTTTGTCGGCCCGGCAAATATCGCACCGCCAAAAGATGCCTATGTGACAGCCGGTACGGACGCGCCTGATTGGCTTAAGGCCGAGTTAGAGCCGCAAACCTTGACCGAAAGCTACACCCAGCTGCATACGGCACTGACCCATGCGGCGCAAAATCTGCCCGCCCCGGACGCACTGACCCCGCTTGAAATCGCGACCCTTCGTTGCTTGATCGTGCACAACTGGCGGCGGCTGGCGCTCAAGCATCCGGCCTTGCCAAAACCGCTGATCAGGGATGATTGGGTCGGGTTTAAAGCCCATGTTCTGGTCGCTGATCTGCTGGCGCGTTATCCACAGCCCGACCCGACGCAGATTGCCACCGCTTAACCCTCGCCAAAAAGCGGTGCTTTCCCAAAGCGCGCGAGGGCGATATAGGGATGGCATGACACATAAAGTACACCAAAATGACCTGCCAGACGGCCTTGATCTGGGTGCAATCGTCGCGATTGATTGCGAGACTATGGGCCTGCATCCACACCGCGACCGTCTGTGCGTTGTGCAGCTTTCTGGCGGGGATGGCCGCGCGCATCTGGTGCAGATCGCCAAGGACCAGACTACCGCGCCCAACCTGTGTGCGCTGCTGGAAAACCCTGACGTTCTCAAGCTGTTTCACTTTGGCCGCTTTGACATCGCCGCGATGCTGAACCGGTTCGGGGCCAAGGCCGCACCCGTCTATTGCACCAAAATCGCCAGCCGCCTTGTACGCACCTATACCGACCGTCACGGGCTGGCAAAGCTGTGCCAAGAATTGCTGAGCGTCGATATTTCCAAACAACAACAATCCAGCGATTGGGGTGCGGAGAAGCTGACCAAAGCACAAATTGATTATGCCGCGTCAGATGTATTGCACCTGCACAAGCTGCGCGATGCGTTGAACGTGATGCTGCTGCGCGAAGACCGCATGGACATCGCGCAAGCGTGTTTTGATTTTCTTCCCACCCGTGCCCAACTAGATCTGGCAGGCTGGCCCGACACGGATATTTTTGCACACGTATGAGCACCCCATTCCTAGATACCGCCCGGCGCGTGATCCGCACCGAGGCTGACGCGCTGACGGCTTTGGCTGACAGTCTGGATGATCGGTTTCGTCAGGCAATTGACGTGCTGGTCGCCACCCGTGGCCGTGTGATCGTCACGGGCATCGGCAAATCCGGCCATATCGCCAAGAAGATCGCGGCGACCCTCGCCAGCACCGGCACGCCCGCACAATTCGTCCACCCCGCCGAGGCAAGCCACGGCGATCTGGGGATGATCACCGGCGATGATGTGGTGTTGGCGATTTCGAATTCCGGCGAGGCCCCTGAACTGGCCAACCTGATCGCCTATTCGCGGCGTTTTTCCATACCCTTGATCGGCATCACCAGCCGCGAGGGCAGCAGCCTTGGCGCGCAATGCGATGTAGTTTTGTTGCTGCCCCAACTGCCCGAGGCCTGCGGCACCGGCGTTGTCCCCTCGACATCGACCACCATGACATTAGCCATGGGCGATGCGGTTGCGATTGCGCTGATGGAAAACCGGTCGTTCACAGCCGAACATTTCCGCGAATTCCACCCGGGCGGCAAATTGGGGGCGCGGCTAAGCCGTGTGGCCGACCTGATGCACACAGGCGATGCCCTGCCCATGGTCAAAGACGACGCACCGATGTCTGACGCCTTGATGATGATGAGCAGTAAATCATTCGGCGTGGTCATCGTGACCGATGCCGCGGGCACCCTTGCCGGGATCATCACCAGCGGCGATTTGGGCCGTCATCTGGATGGGTTGATGTCCAAGACCACACGCGACGTCATGACAGCGACGCCCGTCACGATTGCGCCTGATGCACTGGCTGAAAAGGCGGTTGCGATGATGAATGCGCGCAAGATCACCTGCCTGCTGGTCGTTGAACCGGATGGCAAGAATATCCCAGCGGGCCTGATCCATATTCACGACTGCCTGCGCGTCGGACTGGGGTAACCAAAGTGCAGGGGGACCGCTACACCAGAACAGTCTCTTGGCTAAAGGTGCTGTTCCCGCTTATGGCCCTGGCGCTGCTGTCGACCTTGTTCTTGCTGTCGCGCGCCATTGACCCGGGTGAGGCTATCCCGTTCGCGGAAAAAGAGATTCAAGAAAGGCTGCGCGACCAACAGATCACCGCGCCCTTCTTTACCGGTTCTACCGCGCAAGGGGACGAGCTGATGTTCTATGCCGACGTCCTGACCACGCCGGAAGGAAAGATTGGCGCAAACAAAGCGGAAAATATCCGCGTGACGATCAAAACGGCGCAAGGCACCACCTATCGGCTGCAGTCTGGCGAGGCCGAGATCAACCTGAGCCGCAATACCGCGCAACTGACCAATGACGTGATTATCATGACCTCGAACGGGTACCGCATGACAAGCGATTTCATGACGTCGGGCCTGTCGTCGCTTAGCATCAATTCCCCCGGCCCCGTCTACGGCACAACGCCCGAAGGCGTGCTTGAGGCGGGTTCAATGACAGTCGAACAATCAGAAGATGGCGGTGCCACCCAATTGTTTTTCACAAATCGGGTGAAGCTGATATATAAACCGAAACCTTTAATAGAGTAACCTGCGTGAAATACCTTCTGCTGCCGCTATTTTTGTTGTTCACCGCCATGTCTGTGGCGGCTCAAGGGGCCAATGTCGCCTTTGGATCGATCCGCCAGGACACCAGCCTGCCGGTCGAGATTACGGCCGATAACCTGTCGGTCGATCAGACCACAGACACAGCGATTTTCACAGGAAATGTATTGATCGGTCAGGGTGAAATGCGGCTGACGGCGGCGCGTGTTCTCGTCGTTTATCGCGCTGAATCCGAAGGTATCGCACGGCTTGAGGCGACAGGCGGCGTTACGCTGGTATCTGGTGCAGATGCTGCCGAATCGGAGCGTGCGGATTATAATATCGACAGCGGAACCATCGTGATGTCCGGCAATGTTTTACTGGTTCAAGGGCGTAATGCGCTAAGCTCTGAAAAGATGAGCGTAAATCTGTCTGACGGCACGGCGCAAATGACGGGGCGCGTTAAAACGGTCCTGCAAACAGGTAACGACAACTGATGCCAACGCCCCCATTGACGATAGAACAAGGCGGCGGCGGGCTGCGGATCGAACATCTGCGCAAGTCCTATCGCAAGAAAACCGTGATCCGCGATTTTTCGATGCATCTGGACCGGGGCGAGGTCGTGGCGCTGCTTGGCCCCAACGGATCGGGCAAAACGACGACATTTTATGCGGTGGCCGGGTTGGTCATGCCCGAAGGTGGCACCGTCACCATCGATGGCAAGGATGTCACTACGCTGCCCATGTACCGCCGTGCGCAACTGGGCATCGGCTACCTGCCCCAAGAGATGAGCATTTTTCGCGGGTTAAGCGTGCAGGACAATATTTCGGCCATCTTGGACATTTCAGTGCCCGACGTGCGCAAGCGCCGTGAACGGCTTGAGGCATTGCTGTCCGAATTTTCCATCGAACACCTGCGCCGCGCCCCCGCGCTGGCGCTGTCGGGTGGTGAACGTCGCCGCGTTGAAATCGCGCGCTGTCTGGCCGCCGATCCTAAATACCTTTTGCTTGATGAACCCTTTGCCGGTGTCGATCCGATTTCCGTTGATGACATCCGCCATCTGGTCGCTGATCTGAAGAAACGCGGCATTGGCGTGCTGATCACCGATCACAATGTGCGCGAAACCCTCGAGATCGTGGACCGCGCTTATATCCTGCACGAAGGCAAGGTTCTGATGTCAGGCACTCCGTCCGAAGTTGTTCAGAACGAAAACGTGCGGCGCGTCTATCTGGGTGACAATTTCCGCATTTCTTAATTTTTGATGAAATTGCTCAGCTGATTTTCGCACAATTACCTACCAGATTCATTTGACAATCAGTGTCATTCGGGCGCTCAATAGGGATATGGCGACACTGCGTTCCATGTTTGTCCTATCTGACCCTTTCAACAAAGGGCCGATGGCATTCAATCTGGACAGATCGTCATTCACCCGCATCTGACCCCGCCCCACGCCGCGAATTTCGCGGTTTGTGACGCAGTTCAGAACGATATGAATAAGGAGAGTATATGCGGTACCAAATCAGTGGCAAACAGATCGACATCGGCGAAGCCCTGCAGACTCATGTGAAAACGGAACTGGGCGAAGCGGTGAAAAAATACGCAGAGCGTCCAACGGATGCGAATGTCGTCTTTTCCAAGTCCGGACATGAATTCGTGTGCGAAGCAACGGTGCATCTCTCGACTGGGCTGACCGCTTCGGCCAAAGCTCATGCTACTGATATTTATGGATCTTTTGATTCGTGCGCAGCCAAAATGGAGAAGCAACTTCGTCGCTACAAGCGTCGGTTGAAAGATCACCACAGAGAGCGGTCGGACCCTGTTGAACTTTTCGGCGCTTCCTCGTATATCCTCGCCTCAGAAAGCGATTCAGATGCGCAGGAACCCGAGTCCCTCCAACCGATGATCATTGCCGAAATGCAGACAAAAATCGCAAACTTGTCTGTCGGAGAAGCCGTGATGCAGATGGAGATTTCAGGATCACCTGTCGTCGTGTTTCGCAAAGAGGGTAAAGAAGGCATAAACGTTGTTTACCGTCGTGATGACGGAAACATCGGCTGGATCGACCCGTCCTAACACAACGGATCGCACGAAGGCGGCCCAGAACTGAGCGAGCAGAATGAATTTTGCGACACTCCTAAAGCCGGGGGCTGTAAAAGTCCTGACGTCTGCATCAAGCAAGAAGCGCCTGCTCCATGATATTGGTGAGCTGGCGTTTCATGCCTATGGTATGGATTCCGGTGCCGTAATCGAGGCGCTTCAAACGCGCGAATCCCTTGGTCCGACAGGTGTCGGTCATGGGGTTGCGCTGCCGCATGCGCGGCTGGAAGGGTTGGATTCTGTTCTGGGTGCATTTGTGCTGTTGGACAAACCGATCGATTTCAATGCAGTCGACCGCCAGCCGGTCGATATCGCCTTTGCATTGTTCGCGCCGGAAAATGCCGGTGTTGAACATCTCAAGGCGTTGGCGCTGGTATCGCGGACCCTGCGCGACCCGTCTGTCTGTTCCAAGCTGCGGGCCAACCCTGAGCCTGCGACGCTGTACACCATCCTGACCGAATCGCAGGCCACGCAAGCGGCCTAGCCCCGCGTTATTGCCAGCTGTCGAACCCGAACATCATATAATCACGCTGATATGCGTCCGAGGCGAGCTTCTCGATCTCGGCATCATAGATGTCTGACAGCGCAAACGGGGTGGTTGCCGGGCGTAGCGTGATCGCTGGTGACGTCGATAGACCCACGTCCTCGGCCAGCTCAGCCAGTTCATGCGCAAGATCCGCCTCGCGAATAATGCGGTCAGGCAGGGCAAATTCGCCAAAGCCCTGCAACGCCTGCGCTTGGCTACACCACGCCTGATCGACACGAATGGCGGTCTGCCCGTTCAGGTTCCCCTTGAGGAAAACCAAGAACGCCTTGAACGCCGAACGATGCGCATCGACGTCATAGCTCGCATCCGGCTCCCCCTCGGGCAAGGGCAGTTTATAGCGGCGGATCAGGTTGGCGCGCAGCTGGGTATAGCTGCCCTTGCCCGTCGTGACGATGTGGCGGCAAAACGCGTCATGGGCACGGTCCACCGGATGGCGCAGCACGGTAAAGCTGCGATGCCCCACATTGCGCCGTTTCCATTGGCGCAGGTCCTTTTGGTTCATCTTGCTGCGCAAATCGTCGCGGCCAACGCCATCGACCGCAGCCAACCAATCCAACACCTGTGGCTCGGGCCCGCTGCGCAGGGGCAGATACAGCAAAGGTGCATCAGCTGCCGCGACATAGGACGGCACCACCGGCCCCCGGCGCGGTTCAAAATTCGGGGTGCGGGTCAGATCGAAACGGTCAAGCCGCCCAAGCGCGGCCAGCATGTCATCGTAGTTGTTGACTTTGGTCGAGATATGATCAGGGTTTTGTTTTTTCAGGCTTTTGTCCAAGCCTTCCAACACCTCGTCCACACCCAAAAACCGTGCCAGCCCGTTCATCACATCGACATTTTGCAGGTCTTCATAGGCGATATAGAACGCCGTTTGCCCCAAGGTCTGAAGACGGTTCAGCAACAGCAATTGAAACGCCTGCAATGCCTCTAGGTGGGCGGAAAATTCTGCCTCGTCAAATACGGCTTGGCCCGCTTTATGCGCCTTCATATCGGTCAGTTTCCACTGGCCGGTGGCCCGGGCGATTTTCCAGCTGACATAGCTGTCGACGGGATTACGCGTCAGAATAACCTTGGCGCAGCTGTCGTCGTTTAGCAGGGTGTCCAGCACACGGGGGTCATGGTCGTGAAAATAGCGAAAGCCGCCCAAGCCTGTTGATGTATTGCGAATGGCAGACAGCAACACAGTGGGGTCGGTGTCACGTGTTTCCTGATCGACGCCTAAAATATCAGTGGCGTTCGGATAACCGATAAAATGCGGGTTAAACGCCTCTCCATGGCAACTGATACCCTCGAACGCGTTCAGGTTTGCCTCCAAAAAATTCGACCCGGTCCGCATTTCGGCAAAGACGACAAAGCTTTCGAATTTGGGTGCCATGGTTATTTCACCAGATAGGGCTTGCGCGGCGACGGTTGAGTAGCGGCAACACCCCGTTCAACCGGGAAATCCCCCATAAGATGCGGGTGCATCCCTTGGTTTTTGAGGTTCTGCAAGAACTGCCCGAACCCGGAAAGATCAACCATTTTAGGCACTTCTGAGATGCGTTTCAGCTTTGCATGGCCAATCTCGTCCAATATCCCCTGAAGCGGCTCCATCGGGGCTTCGATAAATTCAGCCATGTTCCAGATCCGCACCCGTGCCTTGGTATAGGGCGAGCGGAGGATATTCATGTGTTCGTTTTCAATCTTTTGCAACGCGGCGGCGGTGCGACGGATGACCGAAAAATCCTTGTTTGACCGGAACAGGGGCACAGACCACGCACCGGTGATCACAGAAACCTGCGCATTGGGGTCTTTTGCGATCCGCCAGCAGACATCCTGATTGTCGCCGGGCCCAAACTGAAAACACTGCCGTTCGCCACGTGTGTTCCAGATCAGGTTGGTCAGAAATGCCTTGGCATTATAATCGCGTACCGTCGCACTGTCGCTAAGCGCGCCGTTGATCGCGGTTTGGTTGTCGGCATAGTGAACCCGATCCGGCGCGAACAGATGGCCATGCACCCGCGACCCCGTGGATTTCGCCAGCCATGGCTCGAAATTCTCGAACAGCTCAGAAAACCCCTGAAACACGGAATAGGGCGCGGCGGTCACGCCATTTTCCCAGTCTTCGTTGGGAAAGCGGCTTTGCATATACAGGCCCGAACGCCCGCGGGTCCGGCGTTCAACCGCTTTGGCAAAAATCCGGTCGATCTTGCCGGGGTTCGGTTCGGTCTTGCTCAGCGCGTTATCTTCATCCGTCAAGAACGCGTTGTACAGGCGATCTGCATAGGGCCAGACCTTGCGCGCGACAAAGCAATCCGAGCGGCGCAAAAGCTGCAGGTGATCATCATAGAAAATATGCGGCTTTCCCTGAAAGTCGAACTTGGACAGGGTCAGTGATCGGCTTTCAACTTTGGTCGAATACAGCCGCGATAGGGTCTGGAAATAGCTTTCGTCGGGGATCCAGACACGTCGGAAATAGGTATCATATGCCTTGCGATCGGGGTCTTGCAGAATGGCCGACAGCGTCTGACGGGTCAGGCACCACCATTGCGACCCCATATGCGGGACAACCCCGTTAGGCATCTTTCGTTTCAGGTTCAGGCCACGCTGGATGGCGACGGATTTATCAAACAAGAACCGCTGCCGTTTCCATGAGAATGGGAAATGCATGGTAAATCGTTCTTCGTCCAAACCACCGACGGTCCATGGAACGTCTGCGGTTGTGGCGCTTTCGATAAAGTCGGTTCTTGGCCGCGCGGCAAGATAGTTAATCAATTCCTTGACCGGGCGCAGCGGCAGGCAAGAGCCTGATGCAAGGTACACGTGGCGCACATCTTCGAACTGCGCCAGCATCATCTCTGATCCGGCTTGCGATGCCTGGACGATGCCCCACGTCCCCCATTCGCAGCGGAAGCGTTTGCAAAACGCCAAATCCGGCACATCCAACAGGCTGCTTACAAAGTTATCGTAAACCTTGCGCGGTACGCTTTTGTCGACATGGATCACAACGGGGCAGCCGGCGGCCGACCAATGGCGGGCGACTTGCTCCGCACGGCCAAGGGCCGTGTGCACCAACATGACGACACCGACCGTCATGCCCAGTTCCCCTTGGACATGAGGCCCAAAATCTCCAGCTGGCGCCAGTTGATATAGCGTTCGGACCATTTGCACCAAAGCTGGGGATCCGTTTGCAGATTATCGGCATAGGCCTTGTATTCGACCGACCCCGCGTAATGCTGGCCGCGCTCAAGCTCCTCAAGCGCCTTGGCGCTGAAGGTATCAAGGAATTTCGCATGTAGCAGCACGCCCGATGCTTTTTCCCCGCCCCATTCATCATAGACCTGGTTCAAGCCACGCGGCAGCAGCATATGGGTCGAACTGACATAGACATAGCGCCGGTCCCATTTGACCAACGGCACCTTGTTCAAGGCAGGTGCCTTTTCAGGATCGTCCTTAAAGAACACACGCGCACGCGGCCCGCCCTGAATCCACAGATTTCCAAAACTAAAATTGCGGAACATTGAATAGTTTCCGCTGTCGAACCACGATGCAATTTCCATCGGGTTCTGGCCGGATTGATAGGGCTGTTCGTCCAGACGCCCTTTTGGATACATATCAAGCAGCATCGCAGAAAAGGATTTGATCGACGACGCATCCAGCCAATCGGTCAGCGCGCGCAAGGGGCGTGTGTCGCAAAACGGATAGATCAGAAATTCATCCGGATCGACCGTCAGCGTCCAATGCCCATGTGCATATTTCATCTGCAACCAGTTCAGCCAGTCAGCCCCAAACCGTGCACGTTTATAGCTGGCCCGCGCGCCCCATACCGATACATCGGGTTGCTGTGCCAGATATTCAGCCGATCCATCGTCGCTGTCATTGTCCACGATAAAGAAATGGCCGACACCCATTTTGCGGTAGTAATCCAGAAAATACGGCAGGCGGATTTGCTCGTTTCGCTGGGTGCAAAACAGCAAGATATCATCAGGCTTGATCTGGTTGGTACGGTTCACGATCTGCTTTAGCTCGCGGCGTTTACGAAACGCGCGAATGCGCCATCTCTTGCGCTGCAGCCGAAGCCGATATGACTGAATTATACCCAAAAACTGCCCTTCATTCTCGGGGTGTGCTTGCCGCCCTTACCAAAGTTGCCCACGCGCGGACAGCCTATGCTCTCGGACTTAACACTATGTTGAAATGTTTTTTCCACGTCGGCCCTTGGAGCCCCCTCGGGGTTTCTTGCATTTCAGCTGTGTTCGCCCAGTTTTTTATGATCCTTGTCCACTGATAGTGATCGGAAACGCTTGCGTAAACAGGGATGTCACCCAAAAACTCGTGCAAAACGTCCAGATCGTTACATAAAACCGGTGTTTTCAGCATCAGCGCCTCAAGCGGCGGTAGGCCAAAGCCTTCAGCCAAGCTGGGGAAAAGACTGCCAGAGGCCGATTGCACCAGCGCCGCAAGGGCCGGGTCAGACAGGTTTGAAACTTCACGCACCCGGCTGTCGGGGCCCAACGCGTCAAGTCGCGCAAACACTGCGTCATTGTTCCAGCCGCGCGCGCCACAGATCAGCAAAAGCGGTGCGTCAGGGCCCATTTCATCCCATATATCCAGCAGAAACTTATGGTTTTTGCGCGGCTCAATGGTGCCGACAGTGACGAAATAGGGTTCTGCCGGGGGCTGGCCATGCGGCAGTTCAGACGGGTCAGGTTTCGGCAAAACTGTTCCCAGATGCGCGACAATACCGGCGGGCGTTTCGCCCCGCGTCGTCATCTGCGCCTCGGCTTTGGCCTTGGTATCTGCCGAATTATAAATGACACGATCAGCCCATTTTTGTACGTTTTTCAATTTGTCTCTGAACGGTTCAACGGAACCGGGGCGCTGATACTGCGGGTATTCAAGCGGGATAACATCATGAATAAGAACGTTAATATCGAGCCCATGTTTGCTAAGCGTCGATAACACGCGCCGCGAAAGATTGCTGTGACCCACATTGAAATACTGGCAGGGGTCGGGCAGGTTTTTGATCAACCGTGGCAGTCGCCAAACAGCAGTACGCGCGATGGCAAGCCGCCTGAAATCCGCCTCGGCGCGCCTTACCTCCATCGCCCTGCCGCGCCGGAGCCGCGACAGCCCGTCAGGCGCACCCCAATCGACACGCCCGCCAATGCGGTCCTGAATGCCCTGCAAGCCCGCGCGGTCCAGCAACAGATAGCCAAGCGGCGTGCGCGCAAGGCCAAAGCACGGGGTATCATCGGACAGAAACTGCGCCAGATACGCCTGTTCGACCCGATCCACACCCGTCGCCATACGTCTGGCGCGGCGCAGGGTCCGCGTGACATCCAGCAAGCGTGCGGCGGGCATATTATGAATTGTAGTGGCCAGTTTGATGCCATCTCCATGCGTCAGAAATCATTTGCGACATGGTCGACCGCTTTGGTGCCCATCCCAGTTCCGCTGCCGCGCGGGTTGATCCTGAAACCAGCTTGGTGCAATCGCCGGGGCGCCGCGCGCCTTCTTTGATCGGTACCGCACGATTGGTGACCTCGCGACTGCGATCAATCACCTCGCGCACCGAAAAACCCGTCCCCGTGCCAAGGTTAAAAACGCGGCTGGGTTTGCCATCCAGCAACCAATTCAGCCCCAAAACATGCGCATCAATCAGATCGCAAACATGCACATAGTCGCGAATGCAGGTGCCATCAGGTGTATCATAATCGGTGCCAAAGATGGTTAACGCGTCCCGCTTGCCATCAATGGCATCCAGCATCAGTGGCACAAGATGGGTCTCGGGCTGGTGGAATTCACCGACCTCGCCGTCAGGATCAGCACCCGCCACGTTAAAGTACCGAAAGATCACGTTTTTCAGGCCATGCGCCACCTCGAAATCGCGCAGGATGTCTTCGATCGCGCGTTTCGATGCGCCATATGCGTTGATGGGCAGCTGCACGGTATTCTCATCCAGCACAACATTGTCGTGATCGCCATAGGTGGCACAAGTAGATGAAAATACGAAGTTTTTGCAATTGGCCGCGACGGCCGCTTCGATCAGGTTCAGCGACCCTTGAACGTTGTTGCGCCAATAAAGCCCCGGTTGCACCATGCTATCACCCACCTGGCTAAGCGCTGCAAAATGCATCACGGCCACAGGTTTGTATTCGGCAAAAGCTGCGTCAATTTCAGCGCGATTCAGCAGGTCACCCTCGACCATCGGGCCGAATTTGACCGCGTCGCGCCAACCGGTGACAAAGTTATCAAAGGTCACCGGCGTGAACCCGGCAGCGGCAAGCGCCTTGCAAGCGTGTGAGCCGATATAGCCCGCGCCGCCTGTCACCAATACATTTGCCATCAGTTTGCCTTTGCTAGACCCTTACTGAGCCGTTTTATCGACGCTCATGATATCTTGCAAATATCCATGCAGATCATCGCGCAGATCAGCACGGGCCAGACCAAAGGATACCGTTGCCTGCAAGAAACCGGATTTGGACCCGCAGTCAAAGCGTTGCCCTTTGAACCGGTAGCCATAGACATCGTTGCCCTGTGTCAGCTCGGCCGCAATCGCGTCGGTCAGTTGGATTTCACCGCCCGAACCCGATTTAAGCTGATTAAGATTGCGCAGCACGTTGGGCGACAGGATGTAGCGCCCGATTACGGCGAGGTTCGATGGCGCGTCTTCGGGTTTGGGTTTTTCTACCATGCCGCGGATTTTGACCAGTTCGCCCTGATCATCCGCCACGTCCAGCACACCATAGGACGACACGCGGTCAGGGGCGACCTCCATCGCGGCGACCATGTTACCGCCGGTTTCATTATACGCCTCGACCATTTGTTGCAGGCAGGGTTTATCGGCCGCAATCACATCGTCAGGCAGCATCACAGCAAAAGGTTCGTCGCCAATCAAACGGCGTGCGCACCAAACCGCGTGGCCAAGCCCAAGCGCCTTGTGCTGGCGGATATAGGCAATCGCACCGCTGTCCATGTTGGTGTTCTTCAAAACCTCCAACAGCTCGGTCTTACCCTTTGAGCGTAGCTCCTGCTCCAGCACGGGAGAGTGGTCAAAGTAATCTTCCAAAGCGCCCTTGCCCCGCGAGGTGACAAAGATGAATTCCTTGATGCCTGCCGCGCGGGCCTCATCAATCGCGTATTGAACCAAGGGGCGGTCGACCAAGGTCATGATTTCCTTTGGCACCGATTTGGTCGCCGGTAAAAACCGCGTGCCCAGCCCAGCCACAGGGAAAATTGCTTTTGTTACCTTCTTACGCATAGCAGCAGCCTTTTTTGTGCGTTATCGGTTTTGCCCTGCAAAACAGCAAAGCACTATATCCGTTTTGTTTGAATAGCTTGGCGTTAATATAGTCCGGATCTTCGTTTCGTCTAATGACTAAACCCTCTTTGCACGGCAACACGGCGCTTTTCGCGCTTTGCCTTCTTGGCTCTGGACGAAAGACTAATCAACTTATCAGTGCGCTCGACCTTACCGAACAGCCCACCCCTTTGCACCCACAATCCGTCATCGGAAAAGGAAAGTTGGTGAAATACCGCAGTTGGTGAAATTATCAGCAACGTCACGATGTGGCCCGCAGCCAGTTCGTTCAACGCCCGATTGCGATCGGCGGCAGCGGTAAGCGGCCTGCTTACGATCATCTTGGCCGGTCTGGGTACAGCGGGAAACCGCCGGAACGGGTCAATCCCATGTTTCGGCAGCGTAGTTGGTGCCTCTTTTCGGTTCTGTCCCTCAGCATATCCCAGATCCAGCTGCTTCATCAGGTGCTTAACGTCGCGTGGTTCCAGCTGGCCAGATTGCAGAAACCTAAGCACCCTCTTGCGTTGTTCATCCCGCAGGCTGCGCCATTGGGCAGGTCTTGCGTCCTCAGCCACATGTTTACGTTGGAAGACCGCCCAGCTTGCCCCGATGTCATACAGATCGGTCGGCACCCGCGCCGCCGACCGCATTCGGTTCTCGGCGTATCCATGATGCACCTCGGCGAGGGGGACAATCGACGTGGCATGGCCTGCCTTTGCCAACCGCATATTCAGATCGGTTTCATCCAGAAAATAGTGAAAGGCCGGATCGAAGCCGCCCAGATCAACCAGCACATCGCGTCTAAACGCCATATTAGTGCCTTCGGTCTTGATGGCGCTGGTTTCCGTTGGGCGCAAAACCGTCGCTTGATCCGTGTCCAATGTCAGGGGGTGGGACAGCCCGTGGTGATCAAGGCTGGCCGCCTTCCATTGAAAGGAAATCCCGTTGCGACCCCGGACATAGCCGCCCATCGCGGCAACGTCGCTTTGGCTGGCCTGTGCCACCAGACGGCGCAGCCACATCGGTTCGGGCACCGCATCATCGTCGATAAATGCAATGATGTCGCCAGCCGCATGGCCAATCCCCAGATTACGCGCAGCCGAGATATTGGGCACATCGAACGGCACCAGCTTTAACGCATCAGAAAAGGGTAAAGCAGCCGCCGAGGCGATACCGGCGGGGTCAGCGACAACGACGACCTCGAAGTTCCAGTATTGTAGTTGGGAAATGCCTGTCAGCGTGCGTGCCAGCGATTGTGGGCGTCCACGGCTGACGATCACAACGCTGACAGGCAGATCGGTCATTCCAGACCCATCTGCGCCATCATTGCCTCGATCTTGGGCACGTCTTCGGGGTTATTCAGCTCCCAGAACTGGCGGCCTTTTGCCTCAACCTCAACGCACAAAACCGTATGGCTGTTTTCCATAAACCGAAGCTGTTCAAGCCCTTCGAGTTGTTCCAGCGGGCCGACGGGCCATGACGGGTAAGCCGCCAGTGCATCGGGGCGATATGCATAGACACCAACATGGTGAAAAACCGGTGTCGGATCAGCGTCGCCATAGGTTTTCGAGGTGAAGGGCACCACCTCTTTCGAAAAATACATCGCGCTATGATCGGCGGCAAAAACCGATGTTGTGCCGCCTACGCGGCCCGCTTTGCGGTCGGCCAGCAAGCTGTTCAACGCAGCACCATCGCAGCGCAGCACTGGGGTCGCAATGCCCGCTTTGGGGGCGTTTATTAGACCCTGTACAAGGCTTTCGACGAACCAATGCGGGGTCAGGGGCGCATCGCCCTGAAGGTTTACAACGATATCATAGCCACCGCCCAAAACCGCATGTGCCTCGGCACAGCGCTCGGTTCCGTTGGCACAATCGACCGAGGTCATGACGACCTCGGCACCAAAGGCTTCGGCGGCGGTTTTGATCCGATCATCATCGGTTGCGACAACCACCTTATCGACGCCTTGCACCTCGCAGGCGGCGCGCCAACTGCGTTCGATCAGACTGCGCGATGTGCCGCTGGCCCCTTTGAGCATCGCCAAAGGTTTGGCCGGATAGCGGGTCGATGCATAGCGGGCGGGAATGACAATAAGAACAGACATCAGGAGGCCTTTAGCTCAACGCCCGGCGCGTGGGCGATAAAGAACGGGTTGGCGAAATCGGCCTTGCCGTATTTCAGCGGCGTCAAATCATCAAAGCGGACAACTGCCCCGCCCGCACCGTTCAGCACCGCGTGACCTGCTGCTGTGTCCCATTCCATCGTGCGGCCCACGCGGGGGTACAGATCAGCCTCGCCCGTCGCGATTAGGCAGAATTTCAAAGACGATCCCGCGCTTTTCATATCCTGCACGTTATACTTGGCGATGTAATCATCCGTCGCCTGATCACGGTGGGATTTCGATGCAACCACCATCAGCGCCGTATTATCCGCGGTAGAGACTGTTATCGGCGTGACCGGACCCATTTCATCTTTGGGGAAATCACCGGTTTCTTCGACCGCGCTGCCATCTGCCAGCGTAAAGAACATGCGCCGGCGAGCAGGGGCGTAAACAACGCCACGGGTCGGCACGCCCCCTTCGACAAGGGCGATGTTCACGGTGAAATCACCGCGACGGTTGATGAACTCTTTGGTGCCATCCAGCGGATCGACGATCAAAAACGTATCACCACGCGCGGAATGGGTTTCGGATTGTTCTTCGGTGACCAGCATCACATCCGGAAATGCGGCGCGCAAACCGTCCGAGATAATCTTGTCTGCGGCCTCATCGGCAATGGTGACCGGGCTTTCGTCAGACTTGGTCTTAACCTCGAAATCATCAGCGCCATAGATCTCCATGATCTTGTCGCCAGCCTCAAGCGACAGACGCCGCATAACTGTTACCAGCTTTTGATAATCCATAATGACGCGGTCCCCTGAGTTTCGTTGATTACTGTAAGCAAACCCCTTATGATTACAGATTGACGGAACAGCAAGAATTCCGTGCTAACACCTAAAGCATAGAGGCTTTTGAGATGTTCCAACACCGACGCGCGGCCAAAGGGCCATTGGCAAGTGCCCTGTCTATGGCAGAGCTGGTGTACCATTCTGTTGTCCGGCAGGTGCGCAAGCAGCACAATAACGCCTTTGCCGCGATTGGTATCAATATCTTTCAGGCGGTCATGTTCGTCGGCGTGTTTTATGTGATGTTTACGGTCCTTGGGATGCGCGGTTCGGCCATCCGGGGCGATTTCGTTATCTACATCATGAGCGGCATTTTCCTGTATATGATGCATACGAAAACGGTGACAGCCGTGGTCGGGTCCGAAGGGCCGGCAAGCGCCATGATGCAACACGCGCCCATGACAACCATGATTGCGCTGGCGGCGTCGGCGTTAGGGTCGCTTTATATCCAGATGCTTTCGCTGGTGATGATCATGTCGGTCTATCACCTCGCGTTTAATCCGGTGGATATCTACGACTGGTCCGGCGTGTTTGGTATGATGATGGTGGCATGGTTTACCGGCGTGGCCGTGGGGATGGTTTTGCTGGCGATCAAACCCTGGGCCCCTTCATTCACGACCATCTTTACGTCGCTGTACCAGCGGGCGAACATGATTGCGTCAGGCAAGATGTTTCTGGCCAACACATTGCCCACCTTCATGCTGGCGATGTTTGACTGGAACCCGCTGTTTCACATCATTGATCAGGCGCGCGGCTTTGCGTTTATCAATTACAACCCGCGCTACAGCAATTGGGAATATGCCGTCTGGGTCGGCGTGGTTTTGATGGTGATTGGCCTAATGGGCGAATTTTATACGCGCAAGCATGCCTCGGCCAGCTGGAACGCGCGCCGCTAGGTTATTCGACCACACGCAGCGTCAAATTGATGCGGCCACCCTTGGGCAGCAGCTTGGATGACCCTGCGCGGATGCGATCAACGCCATGGTGGTTCAACCGCGCCTCGCCGCCCATCACCACAACATCCCCCGATTGCAGCCAGACGCTGTCGGTCTTGCCGCCGCGTTTTTGCCCGCCGATGCGAAACAATGCCTCGTCTCCCAGCGAAACCGATACGACCGGCCATCTGAAATCGGCCTCGTCGCGGTCTTGGTGCATGCCCATTTTGGCGTCAGCCGCATAGTAATTGATCAAACAACATTCAGGCTTGCGATCCAGACCCGTTAAACGGTCCCAGATGGCCATGACCCGGTCGGGGATCGCAGGCCAGACCTGACCGTTTGGATGCGCCTCTGCATAGCGGTAGCCATCGGCGTCGGTCATCCAGCCGTATTTACCGGCTGACGTCATACGGACCGACATTTTTTGCCCGCCCGGCGTGACAGGACGAAAGAACGGGGCCGCTTTTACAACCGTGCGGACATCGTCCAGCACAGCCCGCTGCGCATCGGCATCAAGCAACGCTTTGTGGATTTCAAAGCCACGTAAACGCAAAACCGTCATTTATTTGCCTCTCCTAGCCCGAATACCGAAAAATCCACACAGATTCTCCTATTCCTTTCTCATGCAACGGTTGCAGGGTCCAGAACTGCTCCTTATATACCCATCGAACCGCTGAAGGCATCCGGCCTTTAGCGTACAAAGATCGGGGCGTGGGTGCCACAATGGGCCCTAGTCCCGTGTCATCGCCTTAACTCAATGAGGGATCAAATCATGGCCAAAGTAATTGGTATCGACCTAGGAACCACCAACAGCTGTATCGCCATTATGGACGGCAGCCAGCCTCGCGTAATTGAAAACGCGGAAGGTGCACGTACAACACCATCCATCGTCGCCTTTACCGACGATGAACGTCTGGTCGGCCAGCCTGCCAAGCGGCAAGCGGTCACAAACCCAGAAAACACAATTTTCGGCGTTAAGCGCCTGATCGGTCGTCGCAATGATGACCCGGATTTGGCCAAGGACAAAAAGAACCTGCCGTTCAAAGTCATCGACGGCGGCAACGGCGACGCATGGGTCGAAGCCAAAGGCGAGAAATACTCCCCTTCGCAAATCTC
Organism: uncultured Sulfitobacter sp.; assembly: GCF_964021855.1. NCBI lineage: Bacteria > Pseudomonadati > Pseudomonadota > Alphaproteobacteria > Rhodobacterales > Roseobacteraceae > Sulfitobacter > uncultured Sulfitobacter sp. Next base: position 443,076 of record NZ_CAXHZD010000001.1, on the reverse strand, counting down.
GGCGTTCATCCTTGGTAAGATGAAAGAAACAGCTGAATCGTATCTGGGCGAAGAAGTTAACCAAGCGGTTATCACTGTGCCTGCATACTTCAACGACGCCCAGCGTCAGGCCACCAAGGACGCAGGTAAGATTGCCGGCCTTGAAGTGCTGCGGATCATCAACGAACCGACAGCGGCTGCTTTGGCCTATGGTTTGGACAAAAAAGAAACGCAAACAATCGCGGTCTATGACCTTGGTGGTGGTACATTCGACGTAACCATCCTGGAAATCGACGACGGCCTGTTCGAAGTGAAATCCACCAACGGGGACACGTTCCTGGGCGGTGAAGATTTTGACATGCGCATCGTGAACTACCTTGCGGATGAATTCAAAAAATCCAACGGCGTTGACCTGACCAAAGACAAGATGGCGCTTCAGCGTCTGAAAGAAGCGGCAGAAAAAGCCAAGATCGAACTGTCCAGCGCAAGCCAGACAGAGATCAACCAACCGTTCATCTCGATGGGCAAAGACGGCTCGCCGTTGCACATGGTGATGAAACTGACCCGCTCCAAGCTGGAACAGTTGGTTGGCGACCTGATCAAAGCATCGATGAAGCCATGCGCCGCTGCGTTGAAAGACGCGGGCATCTCGGCATCCGACATCGACGAAGTCGTTCTGGTTGGTGGTATGACCCGCATGCCGCGCGTCATCGAAGAAGTGACCAAATTCTTTGGCAAAGAGCCGCACAAGGGTGTGAACCCTGACGAGGTTGTTGCCATGGGTGCGGCCATTCAAGCCGGTGTTCTGCAAGGCGACGTGAAAGACGTTGTTCTGCTTGACGTTACACCACTGTCGCTGGGTATCGAAACATTGGGCGGCGTGTTCACCCGTCTGATCGATCGTAACACCACGATCCCAACGAAAAAATCTCAGGTCTTCTCGACTGCCGAAGACAACCAGAATGCTGTGACCATCCGCGTGTTCCAAGGCGAGCGCGAAATGGCTGCGGACAACAAGATCCTTGGTGCCTTTAATCTGGAAAACATCCCGCCAGCACCACGCGGTATGCCACAGATCGAAGTGACCTTTGACATTGACGCGAACGGTATCGTTGCTGTTGGCGCGCTGGATAAAGGCACAGGCAAAGAGCAAAAGATCACGATCCAGGCTTCTGGTGGTTTGTCCGATGCGGATATCGAACAGATGGTGAAAGACGCCGAAGAAAACGCCGATGCAGATAAAGAGCGTCGCGCGCTGATCGAAGCGAAAAACCAAGCGGAATCGCTGATCCACTCGACCGAAAAGTCGCTGGAAGAGCATTCTGACAAGGTTGACCCAACCACCGTCGAAGCCATCGAACTGGCCATCGCGGCCCTGAACGATGAACTGGAAACCGACAACGTCGATAAGATCAAATCGGGCATTCAGAACGTCACCGAAGCAGCGATGAAACTGGGCGAAGCGATCTATAAGAACGCTCAGGACAGCAACGAAGACGTGGCCGAGGCGGCAGATGCGCCCCACGGTGATGACGACATCGTTGATGCCGACTTCGAAGATCTGGACGACAACAAGCGCACGTAAGTGTGCCATTGAAACCACTGATGGGGCCGGTCCGATTGCTGGGCCGGCCCGTCACGTTTCAGCGTAGGAGCTAATACATGGCCAAACGTGATTATTACGAGATACTAGGCGTTGCCAAAGGGGCATCCGCCGAAGAGATCAAAAAAGGCTATCGTACCAAAGCCAAGGAATTGCACCCCGATCGCAATGCCGACAACCCCAAGGCCGAGGCCCAGTTCAAAGAAGCGAACGAAGCCTATGAGGTTCTGAAAAGCGCCGAGAAAAAAGCGGCCTATGACCGTTATGGTCACGCCGCATTCGAAGGTGGCATGGGCGGCGGTGGCCAACGGCCCGGTGGTTTCGGCGGCGGCGGTGGTCAGGGCGATTTCTCGTCTGCCTTTTCCGACGTGTTTGACGACCTGTTCGGCGACTTTATGGGCCAACGCGGTGGCGGGGGCGGCGGACGTCGTGCCGCGCGCGGTGCTGACCTGCGGTACAACCTTGGCATCACCCTCGAGGAAGCATTCAAGGGGATGCAAAAATCGATCAATGTGCCGACGTCGGTTGCCTGTAATTCGTGTAACGGGTCGGGTGCCGAAGGTGGCGCTGAACCCACGACCTGCCCCACCTGTTCAGGTATGGGTAAGGTACGGGCGCAGCAGGGTTTCTTTACCGTTGAACGTACCTGCCCAACCTGTTCAGGCATGGGTCAGATCGTCAAGAACCCGTGCAAATCTTGCCGGGGTGCAGGGCGCGTTGAAAAAGACCGCGCGCTGTCCGTGAACATCCCTGCCGGTGTCGAAACCGGTACACGCATCCGCCTTGCTGGCGAAGGCGAGGCTGGGATGCGTGGCGGGCCGTCGGGTGATTTGTACATCTTTATCGAAGTGCAGGATCACGAGCTGTTTGAACGCGACGGGCCAAACCTGTTTTGCCGCGTTCCCGTCTCGATGAGCACGGCAGCATTGGGCGGCAGCATCGAGGTGCCTACCATCGATGGTGGTCGCGGGCGTGTGCAAATCCCGGCAGGCAGCCAATCAGGCCGTCAAATGCGGTTGCGTAGCAAGGGCATGCCGCCCCTGCGCGGCGGTGGCGCAGGCGATATGATTATCGAACTGGCTGTCGAAACACCCGTGAACCTGACCAGCCGCCAAAAAGAATTGCTGCAAGAGTTTGAAAAGGAATCCGAGAATAATAACCCGGAATCCAGCAACTTCTTTTCCTCGGTGAAATCCTTTTGGGATACGATGAAGGGCTAACACCAAGGTGGGGCAACTACTGCCCCACCTGACCTGCCCCGTGCGCCACGATCCGCGCAAATTAACGCAATCCTAACCACCATTGCGAAATGGTGCTGGTATGCGGAAAAATACCTCCTCTTTTGCTGATCCCGTGTTCCCGTTTCTGCGGGACGAGGCCGTGCAAACAACGCCCGCACCGGCCAAGCAACCTTCCTACATCGCTAATCACCGTCAGCGGCTGCGGGCGCGCTTCATGCAAGGTGGGGCCGACCCCCTGCCCGATTACGAACTGCTGGAATTGGTCTTGTTCCGGGCCATTCCGCGCCGCGACGTCAAACCACTGGCCAATGCACTGATGGATCGTTTTGGCGACTTTAACCGTGTCGTCACCGCACCAGAGGCCCGCTTGCGTGACATTGCAGGCGTCGGGGACGCCGTGATCGTAGAGCTCAAGATTATCGAGGCCGCCGCCCACCGCATGGCCCGGTCAAAAATCATGCAGCAACATGTGGTGTCCAGCTGGGATGCTCTTTTGGATTATTGCCACACCGTGATGGCCCACCGCGAAACCGAACAGTTTCGCGTGCTGTATCTGGACCGCAAGAATGTGATCATAGCAGACGAAGAACAGGCCAAGGGAACGGTTGACCACGTGCCCGTATACCCCCGCGAGGTTGCAAAACGCGCGCTTGAACTGAACGCCAGTGCGTTGATTTTGGTGCATAATCATCCATCAGGCGACCCAACCCCGTCGCAAGCTGACATCGACATGACAGGGCAGGTATTGGCCGCCTGCGCGGCCCTTGGGATGACCTTGCATGACCATTTGATCATCGGAAAATCAACCGAGCTTAGTTTTCGTTCCGAAGGCTACCTATAAACCGCGGCTGACCTGTTCAGAATTGCGGAATTTACGGCATAGGCTGCGCCGGATATGACGTTAACCATGATTGATATGCCCATTCCCGATGACTTGTCCCTGTCGCAACGCAGCGGCCTGCCCGATGCACTGCGCAGCCTGATCGAGGCATATCCCCGCGCCGGATGGGTGCAGAATCCCAATTATTCGCAGTTGATCGCCTTTTGGCTGGACCGTCACCTGATGTTCCGCCGCCTGTTGGATCAGTTGGACAGCGATGCGAAAGCGGCCCTAGATCGGGTTGAGGGGCCAGACCAATACAAGCGCAAGCTGCACCGGTTTGGCGGGATGCTGATTAACGAGCTGCACGGGCATCACCAGATCGAAGATGCCCAATATTTCCCCATCATGGCAAAGCTTGAGAAAACTGCCGAGCGGGGATTTGATATTCTGGATGCCGACCATCACAGCCTTGATGGCATCCTGTCCGACCTCGCAAACAGCGCAAATGCTGTCTTGCAACATGACGGCGCGACCGACGGGTTTATCGATGCGACAGCCGCGCTAAAGGGGCAGCTTGATGCCTTTCGTCCGATGCTGAACCGTCATCTGACGGACGAGGAAGAATTGGTTGTACCGGTTTTGCTGAAATACGATCCGCCGCAATTCCGCTAACGCACCCATACCTCGACCCGCCGGTTTGCCTGACGCCCCCAGGAACTGTCATCACAGGCCATCGGCATCGCCTCGCCAAAGGCATCAACATCCAGTGTAACGCGTTCCAGATTAACCGTAATCGCCGCAGTCGTGACGGCGCGGCGCACGGCCTCGGCCCGGCGCAGGGCGATTTCACGGTTTCCGCGCGCGGCCCCTTCGCCATCGCTGAACCCGACAAACAGCAAACGCCGCGCATCATATTGGCCCAGCTCAAGCGCACGGGCCAGTTGCTGCACATTTGACCGCGATTGTGCGTCCAGCCGCACCGATCCCGCCTCAAAGCGGAAGGTGGTGGAAAGCCGCGCCATCGGGGTTAATGTCGCGGTCATGCGCTGCAATTCCTCTAACGAGGTTTCCGGCCCCGCCACGCTGATGGCATTGGCAAAACGGTTGCCCTGATCATCAATCGCGATTTCTTCGGGGGTTTGGTCCACAAATCCGGCGCGACGGATCACGATCTGCGCCGTGGGGCTGCGGGTGAAAGATAGAAAATCCCGCGCCAACTGCGGCAAGCGCCGTGCCGGAAAGTATAAAAACATCGGCGCAGTCAGGGGGTAATCCTCGGTTTTGACCGTCCTGCGGGACACGTCCAAGGCAAAACCGCAGCTTCCCGTAAGCGTCAGCACATCGGTGTTGCGCCGCTCGGCATAGCTGGTGATCCCCAAGGCAAAGGTATCGCCCGTCACCGCCTTCGCCAGATCTTCGGGCAGGGCATGTCGCGTGATATCAGTTGTCAGTTCCAATCCGGCAGGGCGCAAAACCTGATCTGTAATCGCCTGCGCCAACCCGCTGCTGTCGCTGGGCAGATGCAGATCAATCGGCGCATCCGGCCCGCCCAGTTTTTCCCAATTTGTAATTTCGCCCGCGAACACCTGCGCCAATATAGCCGGCGAAATTGACGTGATCGGGTTAGAGGGCGACACGACAGGCACAACCGCATCCAAGGCCAGCACACGGCTGCGGTTCAGACCCGTCATGTCACCAAGCCCTGCCTCGCGGGCGCGCTGGCGTTCTTGCGGGCGCATCTCGCGCAGCGACATCACGATATCGGCCTCATCCGCCAATAAATCCGCAAACCCTTCGTCAGAATTGCTGGCATGAAAACTAAAGCGGCCGACCAGATCATCGGTTTTCTGGTCTCTCAGCTGATAGTTAAAATGGGTGCCTTCACCGTCTTGTCGCAGCGCACGGTAGCCGCTGCGCTTGGCAAAGGCATCGATCAAGGCGGGCATCAACACCTGCCCCATGGTCGCCGACCCGGACAACCGCAGCTCTGCCACGTATTTCTCAAGGTTTGGGCAGCCTGGCCCCGCGCATTGAACGCCTGACCCATCGATGGTCAGTTCGCCATATTCCGTCTCGACCCGATAAAACTCGCCGTCAAAGCCGAGCAAGGTACCGCTCAGCTCGATCTTGCCATCACGTGAGGTAAGCGCAACATCTTGCGCCGCCAGTTGTATCGCCCAGCCAGACAAGAAGAGTGCGGCGAAAACCGCCGCACGTAGAGAAGTGAGCATGTGACCTCAGCTTTATTTAGTTGCTGGCAAGTTTCAGGTCTTCGAACAGATTATTCAACACCAGAAAGCTGCCCACTGCATCACAATCGGGGACAGCCAGTGTCAGATCGCGTGTGCGGATACCATCATCCGGCATCAATTCCAGCGTCTGTGCTTCGATTTCTTGACCGCAATTGGCTGTTGTTACCTCGGCCTCAACGCTTAGCGCGACACTGCCGTTGCCACGGCCATGGGCCACAGGAAACGTATAGACCTCGGCCATCATGGGGGACGCAGCGCCCGTATCGCCGTTCAGTGTGACAAAGCCACCCTCGCCCGTGATTGCAGATGCCGTATCGCGCGGGTTGCCCGACCAGATGTGGCCGGCATCGTCATAGCTGGCACCGAACTCAAACGCGTGCATCTGAAAACCAGATACATCTTTCCATTGCAAGACCACCCGATCAAAATCAACCAGATCTTCAACCTCGGTCTGCGCCACGGCACCTTCCCCGTTCCCGAAAGCGAGAACAAAAACCGCTGTTTCGCTGAGCGCTGGAACAGTGACATTCAGATCACCAGTCGCCGACGTGGTTTGCGTGAAAATCATACCTTTATGATGAATATTAACCCGCTCATTCGGGAGGCACGTCGCCTTAAGCGTAAGATTTACCATCGCAGCAGCCATCGGGCGCGCCTCGGCAGTAATCTCGCAGGCATTAAGGGGGGCTTGCGGTGTTGGCTCAAGCGCAGAACTCTCACCCTCGGATGTTGTGGCCAAGGTTACATTTCTGTCCGGGGCCGGGCTGGCGCTGTCAATTTCACCGGGTTGAAGGCTGAACGCTGCCGATGTCAGCTCGATGTCTTGAACTTCAAGAATTGATGTTTCAGCGTCTAGAGACTGAAGATGACGCTCCCGCGCCTCTGCATCTAACGCCGCACCATACCGTTTTGCGGCCGCGTCAGAGTTTTGCATGATGAAACCAATGCTTAGGGCACAGCCCAATGTGCCTGCAACGGTAAGGATTTCTTTCGTACGTGACATGTCCAAGACCTCACTGGGAATGATTCCCAGTTAAATGTCGTACATAACCGCGTCTAAGCTAAGGCAGGGTGGGGGTATGAATATGGCTTTTTCTGGGCAGCCCTATCCTGCCCTATCAGATATCGTAATAACCTTTTCCGTACTGAGAATAGGCACCGCCCTTGTCACCATAGCCGTATTTTCTCATCCGTTTTTCATCAATCTGGCTCAATACGAAACCAGTAATACGCTGGTTCGAATTTTGGAACATACGCATGGATTCATCCAAAAGCGCCCTGCTTGTGCTGTCCCATTTCACAGAGAACAGGATCGCGTCGGCACTTTCCGAAATGATACGTGCGTCAGGAACAACGAGTATCGGCGGCGTATCGATGATAATAAAATCATATCGCTTACGCATCTCGGCGATAAATGCCTTGAATGTATCAGACGAAAAAATATCCGCCGCATTCACATTGGTTTTCTCGCCGGCCAGAACGTCTACGTCAAAGCCCTTTGGACGATGAATCGCGTCGGCAAAATCAACATCTTGGTTGAGAACAGATGCGATTCCTGTCGTTGGCAGCGTCGGGAAGTATTCGTTCAACGTGCGGCGCCTGATATCGCCCTCGATCAGCAGAACCGACTTTCCAAGGCCTGACAGAAATTTCGCCAAGGACAGCGACACAGTGGTCTTACCCTCGCCCGGGATCGATGAGGTCGACACGATGACCTGCGGTTTCTTATCCATATTCGAAAGCATCAAGGAGGTCCGCAGATTTCGGATGGCCTCGGCCGCAGCTGACGTTGGTTTGTCTGAGAGATACTGCAAGGTATCTTGACGCGCGCGGGTCGGGATGAGCGGCACCTGCCCCAAGACATTAATGCCTGTGTGACTCTCGAGTTCATCTGCCGTGCGGAATGTGCTCATTCTGTATTCACGAAGCAGTACAATGCCCGCACCAATCATCGCACCAAGGATCATCGCAAGCGCGACGATCTGCGTTTTCTTGGGTGCGCTTGGCACAGCAGGTACAACAGCATGTGATAAAATACGGCTGTCTGCTTTCTGAATACCCTCTTGGGCAGAGGTCTCTTTCAGCCGCGTTAGAAAATATTCGTACAACAGGCGGGTTGCCTCGGATTCGCGGGTCAACTGTTGGAGCACAATCAGGTCTTCGCCTTGGCTCGCGACCTGTCTCCCCAACTCAACTTCCGACAAACGCAACGTGGTTAATTGCTGTTCAGCTCTTGCGGTGTCGACCCGAACACGGTCCAGGATTGTTTGATATCGTGCATTAAAAGCGTTCTCGCTTGCTTCCGACGTGAGCCCATCGCGTGCAATGCGGGTCAGTGTGGCGTCTTTTGCGGCAGCCAGCTTTTCCTCGGTGGTTTGCGCGTTGTTCAAAGCGCTCAGCGTCGTTTCAAGCTCTATCTTCGATATCTCGGCATTGGAGATCCGGTCCCGCATATCCTTAATCTGGCGCTCAAGTGCTTCTAGACCTTCGATCGACACAAGCTGCGTCTGCGCGGTGAAGCTCTTCACTTTCTTTTCAGCGGTCTCGAGTTCAATTTGCAACTCGGACACACGGTTGCTCAACCACTCTGTGGCTTGATCAGTGGCTGTGAATTTTACTTCCAGCTGATTGCGAATATAGGTTTCAGCGAAAGTATCTGCGATCTTGGCAGACTTGACCGGCGACTGGGTTTCCGCAGAGATGTTGAAAACCAAGCTTTGTCGAATATTGCCAACGGATACCTGGCGCAGCAATTGCTCTGTGACGTTATCGCGAATTCTGTTTTCTTGTAGCGTCTCACTTTGGGCCATTTCCTCGGACATACCCGAACCAAAAACCGATTTGACCGCCTTGATCCCGCGCCCGATGAGCGAAGGTTCTCTGAGTTCAGAGTTAAATTCCGGATCCTCTATAAGATTCAGTCGCTCGACTACCTTCTCGGCAAGGCCGCGTGACCTTAATACTTCAACCTCAGTATTGACCTCGGCATTATCTCCCGACAAACCACCCGCGATTGAGGGCAAGCCTGCAAAATTGTCCTGTTTAGTGTCGAGAATAACAACCGCAGTAGAACGGTACATGGGAACGGCTTTGAAATAAGCGTAGTATATGGCCAGACCCATGACGCAGATGGTCACAAATGCAATAAGCCACTTGCCACGCCACAGGGTCCCGATCAAAGCAGCAAGGTCGATCGTGTCTTCTTCGGCTTCAAGACTGCCTTGGTTCTTTTGCAAAGTATCGCTCATCTTGTTCCTGTCGTTCTTAAAAGAGGCAGCCAACGTGTTGGAGGCCGTCCCGCTACCAAAGCACTTTCAAATAAAGCTTGATCGATTGAATTTCGCCTGCCCAAGCTGTGCGGTACTGCCCAGCATCTACAATTGCGAGACCCCTGAATATGGGGTGGACTACTAATGGGTTAGGCAAGAATTTCAACATAAAGTTGACTTTTACCCACTTGCTCGCCGCGTATTATCCATTCTGTTACTTCAAACCTTCTTTAGCAATAAATTCTGCAAGCCGAAAGATCAGCTGACCGCGTGCGCTGGCAATGCCCGCCGGGCCGCTTTTGGGGTCAAATGAAACGCTTTGGTCGAACAGGCCCGACCGTTCCCTGCCGCCCCCTGAAACCGCGACAAAGTACTGGCCAGTTGCGCGAAACTGTCCTGTTTCGGTTGCCAACAGCTCGGTAAAGCGCAGCTCTAGCCGGGCGTCGGGGTATGCCTCGAAAGGCCACGGTTCTGACGCGACAGGCCGGCCGGTCAACCGGGACAGGCTTTCGCTAATTTCCAGCGCCACGGCCCGTTCTGGCGCGTCCGCCCAGAGCGTGTCGGTCGAACTGACCAAGGTACCGTCATTCTTCCGGATGTGTATTTCATCAGCCGCCGCATAGCTGGGCAGAGAGACATCACGCACCTCTACCGACCGGAATGCAATGCGCACCGTTTCTGTCACGGGAGGGAGCGTTACGGCATAGCGGTCCGCGGACCCGCAAGCGGCCAAAGCCAAACACAACCCCAGAGCTGCGATATTTTGTACGACGTTCATGTTCTAGCGTCCCAGCAATAGCGAATTTGGATTACGTTCAATGGTCTTGGCCAAAGATGCAAGCGCATCAGCCGCTTTTTGGATATCCCGCATGGTTTCCTGTGCGGATCGGCTGATCTTCTCGCCCTCGTCATAGCCTTCGATGGTACGGCTGGCCTGATCGAAAAGGGCCGATAGCCGGTCCACGATCTGAGGCAGATCTTTTGCTGATACAGCGATATTGTCGGCTGCATTGCGTGCCGACGCCAGGGTTTGATTGACGTTTTCGATCGCACCACCCTCGCGCAGTTCTTGCAAGGTATAGTTCAGCTCGTCCAAGGCGTTTTTCAACGATCCCGGCAGGGCAACTGCCTCTGGCGTATCAATCACAGCCTCGGCAGAGCGGGTTAGTGCCGTCAACTCGTCCACCAATTCCTGAAGCTCAAGATCGCTGGCTTTGGCGGCAACAGCTTGCACTTCTGTAATGAGTTCAGGCACCCCCTCAATAGAGGTCGAAAAGCCATCAGCAGCACCGGATACCGCATCCAGCGCATCCAACAGACGCTTGGCCATCTGCTCTTGCTCGAGCGTCGCAACCAAGGTTTCCACCCGCGACAATGTTGCATTCAGACTGACGGGGATGTTCTGAACGGAGTCGGATGAGACCAGTCCAGTAACCTCGTTGATAAGCGTCCGCACGTCTTTTGGGGTCTGTTGCAACTCGTCGCTACCAATAAATGCCTGAGCGGAATTCATCAGGCCGATGGCGCTGTTCAGCAATTCCTCGATGGGCAGGTTGTTGATCCGGGTAAACACGCCTTCAACGGTGGCGGCAGCGTCCGATGTCTCGTTTTTGGTGGTCGGCATGACAGGCAAACCATCCGCCGTCGCCTCGAGCCGCGCAAATGGGGCATCCTCGACAATAACCATTTCCACCTTAAGGCCGCCGGTCAGCAAACTGGCGCTGGCCAAACGGGCGCGCAAGCCGTTCGCCACGCGATCTTGCAAAAACGCCAAGGCGCTTTCTGCAGACACTTCGCCGGGCAAGCCTAGACGCGCGGGCTGGATAGACAGGGTCGCGTTCAGCCGGACCCGGCTGTCGCCAAACTGGTTATAATCCACGATTCCGGACAGTGCTTCGACTTGACCAATGTTCAACCCGCTCAGCTCGACCACCGCACCCACAGCAAGGCCCGAGATATTCTCGTCAAAGATCACGCTCAGCTCGACCGGTTCAACCGCAGACGAATTAAAGACCGCGTTGCGCGCCTCTTCTTTGCTTGGGAAAATTTCGAAAACCGTCCCGTCTTGAACGCGACCGCCCCCTGAAACGAAAGTATCAAAGGTGATGCCCCCACCGATCAGGGTGGCGATGGATGCAAAGTCGATCTCGGCCCCGCCGGGGCCAATTGAAACACTGAACCCCGAGCTATCCCAAAACCGGGTGGAACTGTTCACCAGATTGCGGTGCTCCTCATAGATCAACGCCTCGACGATTGCGAAATTACCGCGGGGTGCGATCTCGGCCTTGCCCAGACGGCCCACTTCGATGCCGCGATACAGGATCGGCGCGTCGTCTGTCAGTTGACCATTTCCTACGGTGCGAAATGCGATCTGCAAACCGGTTTGGCCGGTCCTGATCAGGGGCGCAGATTCCGCGCCGCTAAAACGGTTGGCGAATGAACCAATTTCATCATTCCACGACCCTTCGATGTAAACACCGCTCAAAACGGTGCTTAGGCCGGTAATGCCTTGGGCCGACACTTCGGGTTGAACGATCCAGAAGGCAGCGCTGTTATCGATATAGGGGGCAACGTCCTTGTCGACGCGGATTGTGGCGACCACCTTGTCCAAACCTTGCGAAAACCCAACCGCCTCGACCCGGCCAACGGTTACATCGCGAAACCGCAATTCGGTTTCACCCGCCTTGATGCCCGCACCGTTTTCAAACTCGATAAAAATTTGTGGTCCGCGCGCGTTATAGCTTTGCCAGGCCACGCCCAATGCAACCAAAAGCGCCAGAAACGGGATGATCCAAACGATCGATGCGCCGCTTAGGAATATCTTGCGCGCAGATTTGATCGGCACGTCAGGTGGTGTATCAGTCATTTTGCGTGGAATCCCCATCCCCTGCTTGGTCATCCCAAATCATACGGGAATCGAAAGCCTGTGCGGAAAGCATAGTGAAAATCACGGAAAGTGCGAAGAACATACTCGCCGGACCGGGATTGATAGTGGCTAGTGTCTTGAGTTGCACCAGAGATGATAAAATCGCAACCACAAAGATATCGATCATCGACCAGCGGCCAATGTATTCGACGATTTCATACATGAAATGCCGCGCGTTGTTCGAGGCCATACGGCGGCTTTTGACGCTGATCGCCAGATAAGCAATGGCCCAGAATTTGGCCAACGGAATGACGACCGACGCGACCAGAATGATCGCCGCCACCCCAAAGGCACCGTGATGGGCCAATTCCACCGCACCGCTGATGATCGTGCTTTCGTCGTTCTGAAACAACGTCTTGGTGCGCAGCATCGGGTACACGTTTGCCGGGATATAGCACATCAGCCCGACCACCCAGAATGCCCAGACACGTTGCAGACTGCCATAGTCACGCGACACCATCTTGTGCCCGCACCGCCCGCAAATCTGCGTGCCCATCGGCCACGCTTGGGTGCAACGGGTACAGGCCACAAGGCCCATCTGCCGCGCGCTTAGGATTTTTTTGGGTGTTCCAGAGAATTCCATACAGACCATCTACAAATAAAGTTCTCTTGGGCGACCACCAGAACCACCAAACCGCCAAACATCCAGAATGCAGGCCCAAACCCGACCGTTGCCAGATCGGCGATTTTGACCAGTGCCACTGCGCAGCCCAGTGCAAAAATCTCGGCCATCGACCACGGGCGCAATGCCTCGGACGCGCGAAAGGCCTGCATCGCATATCGGGCGGGGGGTAAATCCAGCACAACGGGGACCAGCACATAAAGCGTGATCACCACCCGGATCAACGGAACGATCAGGATCAAACCCGCCGTCGCCAAGGCCAGCAGCAAAAGCGGCCCGCTTGAAAATGCCAATGCCGCATCGATCACCGAAACCGAGTTTTTGTTGCCTGCCGCGTCGATATTGAGGAACGGAAAAAACGCCGCACCAATGATCAAAATGAACGTCGCGATTGAGATGGCGATGATAATCAGGCCCGCTTTGTGCCGGGGTGCGATCAGCAAGGTGTGACAGCGTTGGCAAACCGCCTTTTCACCCATTTTGGGGATTTTCAGATGATACACGGCATCGCATTTGGGACAGACAATCAGGTCTGTCAGCGGAATTTGTGTGTCTAGATCTGCGGTGTCCTTCATAGCGCTTTTATACAGTGTCTTTCGGCATTTGATATGCAAATCCGCACACGATTTAGTCATGAAAACGCGTATCTGCCCGTGCAATCCTTGATCGCTGGCTGGAACGAATTCGCCACACAAGTGTTGGGAGGGAGAAGCAAATAACGAGCATGAAGGAGAGTAACGATGACACAGATTTCAAATGCAAAAATCATGATCCTTTCAACCAATGGTTTTGAGCAATCCGAGCTTGAGCGCCCCCTGAATGACCTGCGCGCCAAAGGTGCGACAGTGCATGTTGTGACCCCCGATGGCGAAGACATCAAAGGTTGGGATCAGAAAGATTGGGGCAACACTGTTCCCGCTGACAAGGCACTGGCCGACGTAAGTGTTGATGATTACAACGCTCTTGTCCTGCCCGGCGGTCAAATGAACCCCGACATTCTGCGCGCGAACAAAGACGCCGTTGCGCTGATCAAAGCGTTTGGCGATTCAGGCAAGCCCATTGCCGCCATCTGCCACGCACCTTGGTTGCTGATCGAGGCCGGTATTATCGAGGGCCGCAAAGCAACCTCTTACGGGTCCATCGCCACCGATCTGAAAAATGCCGGCGCGCATTTTGAGGACAGCGAAGTTGTGGTTGATCAAGCGATCATCACCAGCCGTTCGCCCGAAGATCTGGACGCGTTCATCGCAAAGATCGTTGAAGAGGTCGAAGAAGGCAAACACGACCGCGAAGCTGCCTAAACCAGCTTGCGTATCGTATCGGAAAGGCAGGGTTCACGCCCTGCCTTTTTGGTTTTCAGCCCAAGGCCTGCGTAATGCTTTTGGATAGCTTTTCGACCAGTTCGTCAATTTGCGCATCCGTGATGATAAAGGGCGGCGCCAGCAACACGTGATCGCCGGTTTTCCCGTCAATCGTGCCCGCCATAGGATAGCAGATCAGGCCGTTTTCAAACGCGTGTTTCTTGATCTTTGCAGCGATCCCCATGGACGGATCAAACGGCGCTTTGGTGCTGCGATCAGCCACCATTTCAACGCCCATGAACAAGCCCCGACCCCGAATATCACCGACGTTTGGATGCTGGCCAAAGGCCGCATTTAACGCGCTGCGCAGCTTGTTCCCCTGACGTTGCACGTTGGACAGCAGATCGCGCCCCAGCACGGCAGAAACCACCGCGACACCGGCGGCGGCGGCCGTGGGGTGGCCCACATAGGTATGCCCGTGCTGGAAAAAGCCCGTGCCGTCTCGGATGGCCTGATAAATCTCTGCCGTGCACAGCATCGCCCCGATGGGTTGGTATCCACCGCCCAACCCTTTGGCGATACACAAGATATCCGGGTTCACGCCTTCTTGCGTGCAAGCAAACAACGCACCGGTGCGCCCCATGCCGCACATGACCTCGTCCAAGATCAACAACACGCCGTATTGATCGCAAATCTCGCGGATGCGTTTGAAATACCCCGGTGCGGCGGTCAACGCGCCCGACGTCGCCCCCACCACAGGTTCGGCAATGAATGCCATCACGGTTTCAGGGCCGACGCGCAGCAATTCCGCCTCAAGCAGGTTGGCGGCGCGGAGGCCGTATTCCTCAGGCGTTTCGCCGTCGTGCATCAGGCGGTATTCATAGCACGGATCGATATGGCTGATATCCAGCAGCAACGGCGCAAATTGCGCGCGCCGCCATTCGTTTCCGCCCGCCGATAACGCGCCAATGGTATTACCGTGATAGCTTTGCTTGCGGGCGATGATGCGGCCACGGTCGGGCTGGCCGCGTTCCACGTAATACTGACGGGCAAGTTTCAGCGCGGCCTCGACCGCCTCTGACCCGCCGGACACCAGATAGACACGATCCAGATCGCCCGGCGCATGTTCGATCAACAGATCGGCAAGGATCTCAGCCGGTTCAGAGGTAAAGAACCCCGTATGCGCATAGGCAAGGCTGTCCAATTGCGCCTTGATCGCATCAATCACCTCGTGGTCACCATGGCCAAGGCACGACACCGCCGCGCCGCCTGAGGCGTCTAAATACTGTTTGCCGCTGGCGTCGGTCAGATAGCACCCCTCGCCACTGACGGCGACCGGGGGCAGGTTGCGGGTGTGACGGGGAAAGACATGCGACATGGGGTTATCCTTGGCTAAGGGTTAAGCAGCACCGGGCAGCAACACGTTGCGCGCCCCTTCCTCAAAATTGTCAATCGTCTGGGGCCAGACCGTTCCGGGCCAACGCAGTTCCATCTCGCGTTTTCGGGGGCGGTAGACGGCGGTGTATAGCGTGCCAAAACCGGCATTAAAGGCATGCGAATACAAGGGCGGCTTTAGAAACGTGCCGATGAACTTTTCCTCGGGGTCGCGGTGGAAACGCAAGCGTTGCAGCAGATACCGCTCGCGTTCGACCGTGGCTGTGAACCGTGCGTGGCTGATCCATTCAACGGTTTCTTGATGGTTGGTTGCCACAGCGGCATTGGTGATCAATGCCTCGCGATCAGGGGCCATGAAAGCCGTCAGATACTTGCGTTTTCGGTCCAGCACGGTGACGTTATAGCTCATATGCGTTGGGACGCGCGCCAGCACCTCGCCTGCCTGTTCCGTGGTTTCGCAGGTTTGCAAAACATAGCGCAGGATAAGCGGCACGCCAAACCCCACACCCACGACGCGCCTGCCGCCAAAGGTCAGCGATATCGACAGGCCTGCGTCATTCACACCGTCCACCAACCCGAACAACCCGTCCGAGGTGCCCATAACTTTGCGGCCCTGCCAGCCCGTGTGCAAAACCAAGCTGTCAAAAGCGTTGATGTTGTAGTCGTAATTGCGCACCAAAACCGGTTCTCTGCCGCCCCACACGGCCTGACTGCACCCCGACAGATAGGGCGGCGGACAATAAAAGCTTAGGAACCGCGCGGCCAGATCACCGCCGCCGGCCTGCTCGCACAGTTCCTCATACAGCGGGACCATCTCGGGCATGTGGGTTTTCAGCGCGCGCAGGCATTCCGCATAGGTCGGGCGCACGGATTCGCCCTCCTTCAACCACCATTTACGGTAGTGAGGCCAGTATTCTGCGAAAAGCCCGGCCCATTTGGGACCGGGCGTTTCTTCTGATATCGCACGCCAAAGCATGTGCTGGCCTCTCGGGGCTTAGAGAATTTTAAAAGCCGGGTCTGAAAACGCTGGACCTGCCTCTGCCACAGGCAAAGGCCGACCGTGCACCGACTGCTTGATGCCGTGAATCCACTTTTTCGCGCGCTCATTCAACTGGAATGATTTGGTCATCGACCGGCCGCGGGTCACAAGGATGCCAATATCGGCCCCCTCATAGCGGTAATCACCCGGTTGAAGGATGCGCAAAAAGAACGCTTCGTTTTCAGATTCGACCGCACGGCGGTGATAATCGAAACGGTCAAACACCACACGCCCGTCTTCAAGCATCTTATAGATGCCGGTTTCCGGCGCATCGCTACAGATATCAACGCTGTCTTCGGTGTGTTTGATCACCATTTGCGACCAGCCGTCGATCATCGCGGGGTCGGCCCAACGATCGTTCAGCTCGGCCGTGTCCAGATTGAATTTCTTTTTTGAGAACTCAAGCAAGTGGAACAGGAACAGCGGCGCATCGGCATGGGCAAATGCCGCGTGGTTGGTCATGGATGACGCGCCGGTGATGCGCGGGTTCAATTCGCCCAGCCACAGATCGCCGGTCTTTTTGTCGATCAGGAAATCGAGCTCGAAATACCCGCGATACCCTTCCTTGCGCAGCTGTTCACCGAACTTGAACGTCAGTTCGCGCGCGCGTTGGCGCACTTTGGGCGGGAAGGCCGTGGACAGGATTTCATTGCCACACCAGCCGCCCCGATAGGGTGTCAGGTCTTTGAAACCGACCAGCTCGGTCATCAGCGGCCCAACGATTGTACCTTCTTTGGTGGCACAAGCCTCGATCGCGGAACCACGGCAATCGATGCGCTTCATGATCTTGATCTCGCCCTCGCCGACAATCTCGGATTCGTGGCGACGGAAATCAGCCTCGGATTTGATAAAGAACGTGGTGTGCCCGCTGTCACCAAAGGCCGATTGCAGCACCAGATCGTGACCGATACCTGCCTTTTCGCAGGTCTTTTTCAGATCTTCATAGCTTTTGACTTCGGCCAGCACGTTCGGCACCGATGGCACGCCCGCCTTGTTGCCGATCCGGACGGTTTCGATCTTGTTGTCCATCTTGGTGCGCAGTTTGGCCTTGGGGAACCAGACATCGGCACCCAGTTCTTTGGACAGACGCTCGGTTTCCTCGTCGAACATCAGGAACACAAACTTGGGCTTGCCACCGCGACGTTTGATGAAATCAATCACCTCTTTGTGCTGCAACAGATAGTTGTTGATGTCTTCGATGCTTTGGAATTCGGCGTGCGGCTGTTCGGACGGGCAGAACACGTTAGGGTGCTTGCCGCCGTAGCAGTCGATGTAGCAGATATATTTAAAGTTCTTCACCCATTCATCGAGACCCAACAGGTTAAAATTGGTGGCCGAGATGAAATAGATCGGGTCTTCGTTACGGTGAAAGAACCGGCGGATTTCCGAGATATTCTTGAGAACAGTCGTGGACATAGGATGGGTTCCTTTTGTTATTCAGGTGAAGACGAGAGGTTTTTCTTGCGCACACGTTTGAGCGCAGCATCGGTAAAGACACGCAGCCCCAGATCGGGCCGGTAGCCGTGAATTTCGCTGACATCCAAGGCGCGCATGAAGGACAGGATTTCCTGGCTGACGACCTGCCCCGGCACAAGGATCGGAAAGCCGGGCGGATAGGGGATGATAAAGCTGGCCGATACGACCGTTTCACCCGCATCCATCGCCTCCCGTAGGGTGCCGTTAAGGTCCAGATAATCGGTGTTCTTTTCATCATAAGCGAGGAAGAACGCGGTGCGAATATCCCCTTCCGAGGTCACGTTATCGGCGCGGAATGCATCGTGAAAACGGCTGAAGTCTGGCAGCGGTGGATAGTTTTCCATCAGGTTCGACACGCGATTGTCGAACGAGCGGCGTTCCATCTTGCTGGCATCATCCAGCAGATCATCCAGCGATTTGGCGATCTCGACCAGCACTTCGATCAGATAGGCTACGCTGGATCGTGTCGTGCCGATGTTGGTCATGAACAACACGGTGTTGCGCGATGTTTTGTTGATCTGGATGCCGTATTTATCCATCAGGATATCGGTCTTGAACGTGTCACCGTCCCAGCCCGTGCCGCCCACCAACAGGGTCACGCGGCTGGCATCCAGAACGAACTGGTCTTTCTCCCAGCAGTCCCACATGTCGGTCCAGCCCTGTTCCTGATCGTAATAGCTGGTGACCCCGCTTTCGCGATATTCCTCGGGGATCATGTCCCCTGCGGTCAGCACCTTGAAATATTTGCTGAGCAGCGGATGGTCGGCAATCGCACGGCGCATGGACAGGGCCGCTTCGATCTGGCGTTGGACGAATTCAAACCCTTCCAGCTCAACCTGCCTACGCCCGACATCCAATGACGCAATGATCTGATAGTTGGGCGATGTCGATGTGTGGGTCATGTAAGCTTCGTGGAACGACTGCTCCACCTCGCCTTTAAAGTCTTGGTCGTTGACGTGCAGCATCGACCCCTGACGCAAAGATGTCAGCGTTTTATGTGTCGATTGCGTGGTATAGACCCTGACCCGCGACGTCGGCGGCGGGATCAGCCGGGTGTTCAGCAGGGTTTCCTCATCTGCATCTTTCAGCGTTGCCTGCTGTGCCTCATAGGCTTCGGCGTGTTTGGCCGTTTTGAACTTGTCGCGCAGGGTGTTCGCGGCATTCATGCCGGTGCGCTGGCGATAGGTCGGGTTGAAACGGGCAAAGGCAAACCATGCTTCGTCCCACAGGAAAACGAGGTCAGGCTTGATCGCCAGACATTCTTCCATGACGCGTTCGACGTTATAAACCAGCCCGTCAAAGGTACAGTTGGTCAGCAATAACATGCGCACCTGATCCAACTTTCCCGCCGCCTTGAGCGTCAGCAATTGCTGCTTGATCTCGCGCAGGGGCACGGCACCGTACATCGAATATTCGTTCAACGGATAGCTATCAAGGTAACAGACCTGCGCGCCCGCCAGCACCATGCCGTAGTGGTGCGATTTATGGCAATCGCGGTCGACCAGCACGATGTCACCGGGCCGTACCAGCGCCTGCACGACGATCTTGTTACAGGTCGATGTACCGTTGGTGGCAAAGAACGTCTGCTTTGATCCAAATGCCCGCGACGCCAGTTCTTGCGCTTCTTTGATCGGGCCATGAGGTTCCAGCAAACTGTCCAACCCGCCAGACGTGGCAGAGGTTTCGGCAAGGAAAATATTGGGCCCATAGAACGCGCCCATATCCTGAATCCAGTGCGAACGGGTGATCGATTTGCCGCGGCTGATCGGCATTGCGTGGAAAACGCCCGTGGGCTGTTTGGAGTATTCGACAAGCGCTGTGAAAAACGGCGATTTGTTCCGCGCCTGCACACCGCGCAGAATGTTCAGGTGCAGCTCCATAAAGTCTTCTTGGTTATAGAAAACCCGCCGACAGATACCCAGATCAAGGCCTGCGATGTCTTCGACCGACCGTTCAGTGACCAGATAGGCATCCAGCTCAGGCCGCACCTTGGCGATCATCCGGCACAGTTCGGGGCCATAGTTTTCGGGCTGCAGTTTTTCGATCTCTTCCTGACCACCGGCGCGCGCCAGATAACGGGTCAAAATCTGTTTATCCATTTTGGATTTCAGCGTCAGACCCGGGCGCACAACGATGGCTTGGATGTTGTAGTTAAACAGCACGGCAATCAGCGCGTCTTCGATGGATTTGACGACCACCGCCTCGTAATGAAACGGGTCTTCGGGGCGGCGCATGCGGCTGACGTTGGATTTCAGCCAGCGTTCTTGCTGTTCGCTTACATCGTCAACGATCAACACCTCGAAATACGGCTTGGTCAGCGCCCGCGCTTCGGGGGACAGCATTGCCTCGTCGTCATGTTCTTCGTTGTCGATGCTGTCACGCTCAAGCGGGATAGACCGGCGGCGATAGGCCCCTGTCGTCAGCCCACGGGCGATGCGGTTGATGGCGAATGCCATGTCTTCAAAGTTGTTGTGATTCAGCATCCGCTGAAGATGTTCGAACGCGGGCATGCCCGGAAATGCCCAATAGGGTTCAATCAGGGCAAGCGATGCAAAAAGCTCTTGGCATGTTCCCCGCAGTTTTTCGATCTCTGCGGGGCTTGCTTTGCGGGTCAGGGCTGTTGCCGCCCCGCGCAGTGCGCTCCACCTGTCCGACCGCAACTGAATTGCCGACGAATAGTTGTTCATAGAATGCATCAATCGTACTCCGGTTAGGGCGTCCGCTTTTGCATCCTGCGTCCCGACCAAAGATTGGCCGGGACAAGATACACAAGCTTAGCCGCTGGATGTTGGACCGCTTCCGGCGGGTGCGCCGGGTTTTACGGGTGGATTAGGTGGTGCAGCGGCAGGGACCGCAGCGACATGAGGTTCAGCCGGAACTGTCGCTGTTCCAGCAGTTGGGTTTGGTAAAGGTTCGTGTGCGAAGCTGGGTGTCGCATCTTGCCCCTTAAAGGTTGGCGCATCAGGGATAAGTTGCGCGGGCACATCAACATGCAGACCTGCACGCGTACCTTGATGAGGTATTTCAAGCGGGCCAAGCGTGTTCAAATAAGCATCGGTTCCGCTGCTGCGATCATAGACCGAAAAATCGGTCGAACGGTCGCGGAAGGATTTCAGAACCTGACCCAAACCCTTCATACCGGTTTCACGCTGACGGCGCACCATCGACAAGTCAACTTCGATCGGGAACATGTCTTCTTGGCCAGCGGATTGGTGCAGCACCATCGATGTCGGATCAACGACCAAGGATTTGCCAACACCGCCCGCCCCAAGGCCGTTTACCGCAAAGACATAGCACTGGAATTGCGCCGCCGTTGCGCGCGCGATGGCCAGTTCGGCGTCGCGGTCGGTGGTGCCGGTCAGAACAGGCGTCAAAAGAACTTCGACACCCTGGCTGGTCAGTTGCCGTGTGGTTTCCGGGAACCACATGTCATAGCAGATCGACAGGCCGAAACGGCCGACTTCTGGTACGTCAAAGACGCAGAATTCAGTGCCTGCCGCGATGCCGGATTCATACGGCCGGAACGGGAACATCTTGGCATAGCGGCGAATAATCTCGCCCTCGGGGTTGATCACCACGGCAGTGTTATAAACGCGGCCATCCTCGGGGTTTTTCAAAAACATCGATCCGGGGATCAGCCAAACGCGGTGCTTGCGCGCGGCGGCTTGAAACTTCTCAAGCGCTTCATTTTCCGGCGGCAGGGCAAAGCGATCCAACGGGCCAAAGGGGGCCAGTTCGGAAAACAGAACCATCTGTGTCCACGGGAAACGCGCCATCAGAATATCCAGCCGCTGGATCATACCATCGACGTTGGATTCCAACGCATTGACGTACATTTGCACGCCTGCAATCGCAAAAGGTGTCATAAGAACTTACTCCGTCCAAAGGGGCGTTTCTGGCGGGACATATTCCCGCCAGAGGCCCAAGTTGGACAGTCCATACCCCGTCTGTTCAGAATACTAAACAGGTGACGTGCTGGCCCCTTAAGCGCCCTGTGCATGGCTTGTATGCGTGACACGCACATTGCTCTATTGTTTACCCCGTTGTCGTCTGGCGAATGCCACGTGAATTCCGGCCTCTTTGCAGCACCACAACCAAGGCAAGCAGCAAAAGCGCCGGGATAAACATCCAGTATTTGCTGGGCACGGACACAGGTTTGAGAACGCGCAGAACCTCTTGATCCCAGTCCAGACCGGCAGCTGCCGCAGATGAATCGTACAGCACATCGTCGATGATCATCTTGTCGCCATCCATGCGCGTCACGATACCTGCTGCTTCCAGCTTCTCCTCGCCTGTGGTTCCTTCGCCAATCGGCAGCAGCGCCACAAATTCAATCGGATCACCCAGATCACCGACACCAGACACTCGCAGGCGCAAATTCTCGCCAACGGGTGTATCGGCTGCGGCTTGCACGATCTCGGCTGGTGCTTCCTCAAGATACGGTGGGAACACCATATCCATCCAGAAACCGGGCCGGAACAGCGTGAATGCAATCAGCAGCAGGGCGATGGTTTCATAGAAGCGGTTTCTGGCCAGGAACCACCCTTGGGTTGCCGCCGCGAACAGCAGCATCGCAAAGGTCGCGACAATGAAGACGAATATACCTTGAACCATCGTCACATTGATCAACAACAATTCGGTGTTGAAGATGAACAGGAACGGCAGTGCTGCGGTGCGCAAGCTGTAGAAAAACGCAACCACACCGGTTTTGATCGGATCACCGCCAGATACAGCAGCAGCGGCAAAGCTCGCCAAACCCACCGGCGGCGTCACATCGGCCATGATGCCAAAGTAGAACACGAACAGGTGCACAGCGATCAGCGGCACGATCAGACCGTTCTGCTGGCCCAAGGTCACGATGACAGGGGCAAGCAGCGCGGACACAACGATATAGTTCGCCGTGGTCGGCAGACCCATGCCAAGGATCAGCGACAAGATTGCCGTCAGGAACAAAATGGCAAGGATATTGCCGCCCGACAGGACCTCGACCACATCGGCCAAAGCGGACCCCACACCGGTTTGGCTGACAACGCCCACGATGATACCCGCAGTCGCAGTGGCGATGCCGATACCGATCATGTTGCGCGCGCCAACGACCAAGCCGTCGATCAGGTCTTTGACACCTTCAACCACGTCATTGGCGAACTGGCTTTCGCCGCGGAAAATCGCCATCAGCGGACGCTGGGTGACCAAGATGAACACCATATAGGTGGTCGCCCAGAACGCCGACAGGCCGGGGGACAGACGGTCAACCATAAGCGCCCAAACCAGCACGACGATTGGCAGGATAAAGTGCAAACCGGAACGCACCGTTGGACCGGGCATCGGCAAACGCGTGACAGGCTCGTTCGGATCGTCCAGCTTCAGCGGCTCTTCTTTGGAACCGATATACAGCAGCGCCGCATAAACCGCCGTGAGCACACCAAAGATGATGTAGCCCGCGCTGTTCGGGAACGCAGGGCGCAACCAGCCCATGCCATAGTACACCGCAAAGCTAAGCGCGCAGATCGCCGCAACGACAAACGCGGTCACCAGCAAACGCTGCACAATCGGCTTGGGCGTATAGGGACGTTCAAGCCCGACCATACCGGCCTTCAAGGCCTCAAGATGCACGATATAAACCAACGCGATGTAGGAAATCACCGCAGGCAAAAACGCATGCGTGACCACGTCGAAATAGGGGATGCCCACATATTCAACCATCAGGAACGCCGCAGCGCCCATAACGGGCGGCATGATCTGGCCGTTCACGGACGATGCAACCTCGACCGCGCCAGCCTTTTCAGAGCTGAACCCGACCTTTTTCATCAATGGAATGGTAAATGTACCCGTGGTCACCACGTTCGCGATGGACGAACCCGAGATCAGCCCCGTCATCGCAGAGGACACAACAGCCGCCTTCGCAGGTCCGCCCTTCATGTGGCCCATCATGCTGAACGCGACCTGGATAAAGTAGTTGCCCGCACCGGCCTTATCCAGCAGCGCGCCGAACAGAACGAACAGGAAGACGAATGACGTCGAAACACCAAGCGCGATGCCGAACACACCTTCGGTGGTGATCCACTGGTGGTTCACGATCTCGGACAGGCTGTTGCCCTTATGCGCGATGATGTCGGGCATGACCGGCCCAAGCACATTGTAGATCAGGAAGACCGAGGCCACGATCATCAAAGCCGGGCCAAGCGCGCGGCGCGTTGCCTCTAGCAGGATCATGATACCGATCACGAAAACCACGGTATCTTGCATGTTGGGCGCGCCAACGCGGCTGGAAATATCACGATAGTAAACAAACAAATACAGCGCGGCTGCGGCACCGACGATGGCCAAGGCCCATTCCCAAACCGGAACGCGGTCTTTGGGGGAGCCCAGCAAAACGGTGGCAACAACACCAAGGGCGACCAGCGGAATCCACCATGTCGGCGTTCCGTCTTTGGCAGCGACCATAAACAGATAGGCCAACACAATCGGCACAATCAGACCAAGGCCCAGCTGTACTTTGGTGCGGGCGGCGGGAAAGGCGGTGATGCCAAGGAACAAGGCAAACGCAAGGTGGATAGACCGGGTTTCGGTGTCGTTAAACACGCCCCAGCCCACAACAAACGGAATGGGTGACGCGATCCAAAGCTGGAACAGCGACCACGCAAGGGCAATCATCGCGAGGAAAAAGCCAACGCTCCCCGTCGCGGAACGGCCGCCCGTGTCAGAAGACGCAACAAGTTCATCCAGTTCCGCCTGACTTAGGCCCGCGCGCCCTGCGGCTCCGGCTTCGACGGCAGCGGCTTGCTGTTGATCTTTGTTTGACATGTGTAGTCCCCCTGATGGCCCCATCTTAGGACGAGTGCCGCTTTTTTGGTATCTGGCGGGCCTTGCAGCCCGTAGAAAGCGGGGCGCGCCCGCTTTCTAGGTTAGCTTGGGTTAGATTATTCGATCCAACCGCGCTCTTTGTAGTACTTTGCAGCACCGTCATGCAGAGGTGCGGACAGACCGCCAGAGATCATCTCTTCCTCTTGAAGGTTCGCAAACGCAGGGTGCAGCTTTTTGAAGCGGTCAAAGTTGTCGAACACAGCTTTTACAACTTCGTACACCACGGCGTCGTCAACATCGGACGATGTCACAAACGTCGCCTTCACACCGAATGTTTTCACATCGCTGTCTGTGCCTTTGTACATGCCACCGGGAATGGTCGCATATGCATAGAACGGGTTTTCAGCGACCAGCTTGTCGATTGCTTCGCCTTCAACTGGAACCAGCTTGGCGTCGACTGTGGAAACCGCTTCTTGGATCGATCCGTTCGGGTGGCCCACGGTATAGATGATCGCATCAACCTTGTTATCGCCCAATGCGGCGGCTTGCTCGGCTGGCTTCAGCTCGGAAGCGAGCGCGAAATCATCCATGGACCAGCCTTTGGCGTCCAGAACGACTTCCATTGTGGCCAGCTGACCGGAACCGGGGTTACCCACGTTCACGCGCTTGCCCTTAAGATCGTCAAAGCTGTCGATGCCCGCGTCGGCGCGTGCAATCACAGTGAACGGTTCAGAGTGTACAGAGAACACCGCGCGCTCTTTGTCGAACTTTTCACCTTCAAATTTAGAAGTGCCGTTATAGGCGTGGTACTGCCAATCGGATTGGGCAACGCCCATATCCATATCACCCGCTTTGATCGCGTTGATGTTGGCGATGGAACCACCTGTCGAAGGCGCTGTGCACTTCAGACCGGTTTTGGCGCTGTCACGGTTCACCAGACGGCAGATCGATTGACCCACAACAAAGTAAACGCCGGTTTGACCGCCGGTACCAATGGTGATGAATTTTTCTTGTGCTGTCGCTGCGGTGCCCGCGACAAGCGCGGAAGCAATAGCGATGGACTTGAAAAGTGTCATTTTGATAGTCTCCCAACTTTTTCCCAGACCCCCCGTCATTCAGCGCGGGGTTTCATAGATACCTGAAATGAGCGCAGATATTTTCGAGTAAAACAAGCCAATTTATTGCAGTCTAGAGGTTGAATACACGTCAAAAACACCGGTTTCAGCGTCGGCGACCTTGGTCGCACCCCTGCATCCTATTGGTGTATCGGCGTTGGATTTAATGCTCGCCAGTCACTTGTGCCGGTATGGAACCAATACAACCAATTGATTTAAAATGCTTTTGGAAAGACGGTCGGTGACGATAGTTACAAACACACATGCAGTGTTGAGAAAATCAAACGACGGCATTTTTAATTGTATCGGATAAATTGTGGCACCCTCGTGAAATCCCAAGTATTTATGCTATAGGCTATGTCAGCCTCGAAAAACTGCCTAAAATGGGCGCACCCGCAGGAGAATGCATGAAAAGAATCCCGTCCCTCGCCCGTTTTGGAACGTTTGCGGGGGTGCTTTTTTTAGCCCTGCTTTCCCTCGTCTTTCTGGTGACTTGGTCGATCTGGTTCATCATACCGCTCGCGCTTTTCGGGGCGCTCTCAATGATGGGCGTCTATGATGTTTTTCAGGAAAAGCACTCGATCCTGCGCAACTATCCCGTAATGGGCCACATGCGGTTCTTCTTTGAGGGGATACGCCCGGAAATCCGGCAGTACCTCATTGAATCCGATCAGGACGAAGAACCATTTAGCCGCGATGACCGGTCTTTGGTCTATCAGCGCGCCAAAGGCCAAGAAGACGCGCGGCCCTTTGGCACGCGGATGCGTGTTTACGATGCAGGTTATTCCTGGGTCACCCATTCCGTGCAACCCGTGCATATCACAGACACCGATTTCCGCGTGCGCATCGGCAATGACGCTTGCAAACAACCCTATGATGCGTCGATCTACAACATTTCCGCGATGAGCTTTGGTTCCCTTTCCGCCAATGCGATCAGCGCGTTGAATAAGGGGGCCAAGATGGGCGGCTTTGCCCATGACACCGGCGAAGGTGGCGTAAGCCGCTATCATCGCGACGGCGGCGGTGATCTGATTTACGAGGTCGGCTCGGGGTATTTCGGGTGCCGCACTGCCGATGGTCAATTTGATCCGCAAAAGTTCAAAGCCCAAGCCAGCAGCGACCAGATCAAGATGGTCGAACTCAAGCTAAGCCAGGGCGCAAAGCCCGGACATGGCGGAATGCTTCCTGCCTCAAAGATCAGCGCCGAAATTGCCGAAGCGCGGGATATTCCCATGGGTCAGGATTGCGTGTCACCCGCCGCGCATTCTGCCTTTACCACCCCTATCGAGATGATGGAGTTCTTGGGCCAGTTGCGCGACCTGTCGGGCGGAAAGCCTGTGGGGTTCAAGCTGTGCATCGGGCACCAGCGTGAATTCATGTGCATGGTCAAAGCGATGCTGGAAACCGGGATCGTACCGGATTTTATCGTCGTTGACGGTACCGAAGGCGGCACAGGTGCCGCACCGCTTGAGTTTGCGAACCATGTCGGGATGCCAATGGTCGAAGGCCTTACCTTTGTGCACAACACCCTGCGCGGTGCGGGCATACGCGATCAGGTCAAACTGGGTGCGGCGGGCAAGGTTGTGTCGGCATTCGACATCGCAAGATGTCTGGCACTGGGCGCGGATTGGTGCAATTCAGCGCGCGGGTTCATGTTTGCGATCGGTTGTATTCAGGCGCAGGCGTGCCACACGAACCACTGCCCCGTTGGCGTCGCGACCCAAGACCCAATACGCCAACGCGCGCTGGATGTCGGTCACAAAAGCGAACGCGTCGCACGGTTTCACCGCAATACGCTGAAAGCCTTGGGCGAAATGACCGGTGCTGCCGGGCTGGAGAACCCCAGCGAATTCCTGCCGCGCCACCTAATGCTGCGTCAGGGCGACAAAAGCATGGTGCAAGGGGACGAGGTCTATGGCTATCTGCCCGAAGGGTATCTGCTGGATGACAAGGCGTTGGATTATAGGGGCAACAAGACCCGTTGGGACCGCGCGCAGGCATCAAGTTTCGTGCCCTTCGATTGATGCAGGTGCCGGAATTTTTAAAAATTCCAGCCCGTTTTCTTTGAAAGAAAACGCCGCCCAAATAAAAAGGCGCGCTGGTTTCCCGGCGCGCCTTTTTCAATATTATAGGTCTGGGGTTTATTCAGCCATCGCAGCCTGAACAGCCGCTTCGAAAATGTTCAGACCTTCTTCGACAATCTCATCCGATGCGGTCAGTGGCACCATCACGCGGATCGCGTTGCCATGCATGCCGCAGCTTAGCAGCAGCAGGCCACGCTTTAGCGCATGGGCGATGACACGTTTGGTGAAATCACCATCAGGTGTGGCTGTGTCAAAGTCTGTTACGAATTCAACCGCAATCATCGCGCCCAAGCCGCGAATGTCCCACATCCGGAAGGGTGCCGAACGTGCGCCAATCTCGGCGAAACGTGCCTTGATATGTTCGCCCATCGATGTTGAACGCGCCAGCAGGCCTTCTTCCTCGATTGCCGCGATGGCAGCTAGGGACGCCGCACATGCGACTGGGTTACCGCCATACGTGCCGCCCAAACCGCCGGGGGCCATGGCATCCATCACGTCGGCGCGGCCAATTACGCCGGCCAACGGATATCCGCCTGCCATGGATTTCGCCACGGTGATCAAGTCTGGCACAACGCCGGAATGCTCAATCGCGAACCACGTCCCTGTGCGGCCAAAGCCGGCTTGCACTTCATCCGCGATCAGCAGAATGCCGTGTTCGTCGCAGATGTCGCGAAGCTGCTGCATCATGTCGAACGGCACGGGGGTATACCCGCCCTCGCCCAAGACAGGCTCGATGATGATGGCGGCAACGCGTTCCGGCTGCGCATCTGTCAGGAACAGGTTTTTCAGGCCGGTAATCGCGTCTTGGACGGTGATACCATCACGCTGCGACGGGAACGGCGCGCGGAAAATGTCGGACGGGAACGGGCCCACGTCTTTTTTGTAGGGGGAAACCTTGCCGGTCATGCCCAGCGTCAGCAATGTGCGGCCGTGATACCCGCCGGTAAAGGCGATCACACCGGGGCGACCCGTCGCGGCGCGCGCGATTTTTACCGCGTTTTCAACAGCCTCGGCACCTGTGGTCACCAGCAACGTCTTTTTCGGCTGATCACCGGGCGCCAGCGCGTTCAGTTTCTCGGCCAGCTCGATATAGGGGCCGTAGGGCACAACCTGAAAGCTGGTGTGCGTGTACTGATCTTCTTGGGCCTTCGCAGCTGCGACCACTTTGGGGTGACGGTGGCCGGTGTTCAGCACGCCAATACCACCAACGAAATCGATGTAGCGGTTGCCATCTACATCCCACAGCTCAGCGTTTTCGGCGTATTTCGCGTAGATCGGGGCAGCAGAGGCAACACCGCGCGGCACGGCCTGCTCGCGGCGGGCAATCAGTTGCTCGTTCGTGGCGATTGCAACATTCGCTTCCAGCATGTCTGGAACTACTGTGCTTTTAGTCGATTTCTTGGCCGCGCCTTTGCGATGCTGTTTTTTGACTGTGCTGGACATATGAAATTCCTTTTGAACGAAGCAGAGTGCGTTTAAAATCCTATTATTGCGTTTAATTTAATTGTCAATCATGTTTCAATTCAAACAATGGCCCATATCAATGCTGCGCCAAAATTTGCCTGTGATCGCGCACAGATACAGGCTAGAGATCGAAAAAGAAAAATTCAGGGGCCAGACGTGAACATAGGTCAACGGCTAAGAAAGATTCGGGAAGAACGCGGGCTTTCCCAACGAGAGCTTGCCAGTTTGGCCGGGCTCACCAACGGCACGATTTCACTGATCGAGAAGAATAAAACCAGCCCGTCGGTTGCCTCGCTCAAAAGCTTGCTAGACGCGATCCCCATTAGCATGGCCGAATTTTTTGCCACGCTGGAAGATCAAGAAACCCCCAAAGTCTTTTACCGAAAGCATGAATTTACCGAAGTATCCCCGTCAAGCGAAGAGCAGGTTTCCCTGCGCCAGCTTGGCAACGCGGAAAAGCACACCCTGCAAGTGTTGTATGAAACGTATCAACCCGGTGCGGACACCGGGCCGGAGTGGATCGTTCACGAGGGTGAAGAAGCAGGGATCGTCATTTCAGGTGAAGTCGAAGTGACTGTCGATGGCACGGTTGAGGTGCTTGCCGCGGGGGACGGGTATCTGTTCGACAGCCGTCTGCCGCATCGGTTCAGAAACATCAGCGACACGGTCTGCGTCGTGTTCAGCGCCTGTACACCACCGAGCTTCTGATAACCGGATAGCGCATTAACTTACATGCCCGGCAGATTGTTTTGATCGTCGTCGTCGGATCGAAATGACGACCACTTGTTGCGTTTCTCGTCATCCCGTTTGCGCGTCGTCAAAGATACTATGGCGAGGGCAGCCAGCGTCAGGATCATCAGCGATCCTATGAATAGATCTATCGTCACAGCTACCTCCTTTCAAAAAATGTGTTTCGCGATTCAGGGGGTCAACGGCCCGAACTGCGTAATGTTCCAAAGCAGCGATCACGTTTCACGGCTGCTTTCGTGAAGTCGCCCAAAAGGCAACACACGGCATTGGCATCCGGGGTGCTGTGATTGACGGTTTTTCGCTAGATTTCCGTCAGTCTAACGCGCGCAGGGTTAAAGATTTCTGAACCCGCGGCCGAGGGTGGACAGCCAAGCTGCCGCCCAAAGGGCCGCTAATAATCGTAAACGATCTTTGATTTCAGCGGCACCGGGAATTCGACCGACAGGGTATAGCTGTCAGGCTCTTCTATGATCTCGAACTGACCATTCAGCTGCCGCGAGAATGCGTTGATCAGCCGTGACCCCAAACCGGTGCCTTTTTCAACTTCACCGTGACCGGTGGAGTTTTTGACGGTCAGCAAGGCCATTTCAGGGGCCGTGTACTTTAGATTAACCTCGATCCAGCCTTTGTCCGTCTGACCAACCGCAACATATTTCAGCGCGTTGGTGACCGCTTCGGACACCAGCAATGTCAGCGGTGCCGCATCGTCGGGGTCCAGTTGGATCGCCTCGTATTTCTGGGTCACCGTGATCCCGGACCCACTTGGCAGGCCGACACTCAGCAGTTGGTTAACGATCTCGTGCATCAAGACACCGCCATCAACGCGGGTCAGATTATCGTTTTGATACAGGCTTTTATGCACCGTCGCGAGGCTTAGAATACGGTCCTGAAGGCGCTGCAAAACACGCTTTGCGTCAGGCGTGCTGGCCTGCCGGATCTGCATGTTCATAATGGACGAAATCAGCTGAAGGTTATTTTTAACCCGGTGATGCACTTCCTTCAAAAGGATGTTCTTTTGACGCAGGTTGTCTTCCAGCCGGGCCTCGTCCCGCAGGATCGATTCAGCCATCCCCACAAACGCTTCTTCCATGTTGACGATTTCGGTCGGAACCACCCCGCCAAGCGCCGTGCGCGGCAAGGTTCTGTTCAGCGCGAAATGGCGCATCTGACGGCCCAGTTTGCGGATGTGTTTGATTGCCAGCCGGTTCAGCGCCCAGAATGCCACGATCAGGCTGGCGATCCACATTACGACCGGCAGCACCAGGTTCAGCCGCGTCGATGCGCCCGCCGTAAGAAGGGGGGAATCCTCGGGCCAGACGCTCATCGCGTAGACGACACCGGGCACGATTGGCAGGATTGCATAAACGCGGTCATCGCCGCGCACGCTGGTGGCGCGGATTACGCGGCCCGATTGCCCAGCATACCACTTAAGCTCTTGCACAGACGGCATTTCTTGACGGGCCATTTCGCGGTCGTTTTCGGTTGTCAGAATTTCACCTTCGGCGTTGAAGGTTACCATGGCGGTGGGCCTGATCTCTAGGTCAGGCTCCACGCCCTCGCGGAAAACACGCTCAGGGATCGACATGTTCACAAAGCCCAGCAATTCGCCCTCTACCCTTAGCGGCGCGCTGACGATCAGCACAGCTTCCGGGCTGACCGCGGGTCGCAGCGAAAAATTCGCTGTGCGCTTTTTGCTGATCATTAGCTTTTTGAAATTCGTGTTTTCGCTCAAGTCGGTGGCGATACCGTTCGACACACACTCCATCTGCCCGTCGACCCTGACAAAGCTAACCAGCGTATAAAGGTTGGAGGTCTTTTGATATTCACGCAAAAACGCACTGCACGAGAAACTGTCGGCTTTGATCAGGTTCACCACGGACGCAAGCGCATCAGCCCCGCCAAACGCTTCTTGAATAATGCTGCTTTCGTTCGACGACGCCTGTTCCGTAATCGCCAGCAATGAAAGCTCGGCGTTTATCATGCTTTGCTCTGCGATCTCGCGGGTTTGCACGACCGAAATTAACCCGATCGGCAACAGCGCAAGCGATAGAAACAGCAAAACCCGAAAGGTCAGCCCCCGAAAGACATCAGTGCCAGGAAAGCCCGAAGTCATCGTTAAAAGGACGAAACTTTTGACGACGAAATAACTGACATTGTCGCATCATCTGTCATCTCAAGGCTTTCGTCATCCCGCAGGCCCATAAGTTCGGCGATGCGGGCCCGCGCGCGGTTGGTACGGCTTTTGATAGTCCCCACGGCAACGCCACACATTTCTGCGGCCTCTTCATACGAGAAACCAGACGCACCGACCAATAGCAGCGCCTCGCGTTGCTCGTCTTTCAATTCGCCCAGCGCCTTGCGGAAATCTGTCATTTGCATATGGCCGTCATGTGCAGGTTTTTCGGCCAGGCTTTCGGTAAATACACCGTCCACGTCCGCGACTTCGCGGTTCGACTTGCGACGCGACGAATAATAGGTGTTGCGCAGAATGGTGAACAGCCAAGCCCGCATGTTGGTACCGGTCTCGAATTTATCGATATTGGTCCAAGCTTTGACCACGGTATCTTGTACCATGTCATCCGCGATGGCCCCGTTTCGGGTCAAACTGATGGCAAAGGCGCGCATGGCCGGCAAATGCTCGACCAGTTCATCACGCGGGTCTGAACCGTTCATTCGGATTTTCCGCCGCTTTTCTCTTGCTCTTTTAGTTTGTTCAACAAGTCTTTGAATTTGTCGGGAATGCCCTCTTCCATCGTCTCGTCGTAGACACGTCGAAGGTTTTCGTCGATGAAACGTTCTTTTTCTTCGTTATTGCCCAATTGCATCGACATTTTTCCTGACTTTGACATATATTCTGCACACCATGTGGAACTAAACACGCATCTGCGGGGTTTGGTTCCATAATTATTTTAAAAGGACAACGATAAATGACGGACGTCACAGAAAACACGAGTGTCAGCGACGCGTTGGGTCAATGCCTTCCATACTTGCGTCGTTATGCACGCGCACTCACGGGCAGTCAAACCAGCGGCGATGCATTTGCAGCAGCAGCGCTCGAGGCCATTCTGGTAGATCGGTCGATGTTGGACGGAGTAGACGTTCGGACAGGGATCTTCAAAGTTCTGTACGGCATCTGGTCAAGCGCCGGTGCCCCGATCGAAGAAGGCGAGACTGGCCCACGTGCACGTGCCCAGAAACACCTTGCGAAACTGACCAACCACAGCCGCGAAGCGTTGCTGTTGCACACCATCGAAGGTTTCTCCTTTGCCGAAGTTGGCCAGATCATCAATGTGGACGAGGAAGAGGCCGGCCAGTTGGTACAAATCGCCCGCCGTGAAATGGCCGATAGCGTCACAGGTTCGGTCATGATCATCGAAGATGAAGCGATCATTGCGATGGACATTGAATCCATTGTCGCCGACATGGGCCATCGCGTGACCGGCATCGCCCGCACCCGCGACGAAGCGGTTAAATTGGGCAAGGCCGACGTGCCTGACCTGATCCTTGCCGATATCCAGCTTGCGGATAACTCTTCCGGGATTGACGCGGTCAACGATCTGCTGGCCGATCTGGGCCACCGCCCCGTGATCTTTATCACCGCATTCCCTGAACGCCTGCTGACCGGTGACAAGCCTGAGCCCGCGTTCCTGATCTCCAAGCCCTATAGCGTTGATCAGGTTGTCTCGGCTGTGTCGCAGGCGATGTTCTTTTCGTCGACGGAAACGCTCAACTCCTGATCCTTTTGCAAGGACCGGAATTAAAAGGCCGCGCACCACTGCGCGGCCTTTTTGCGTCGGGGGGCTTAGGCCGGGTTCGCTTGGCCAGCCGTACATCGCAAAAAACCTTGTCACAGGTTTCGCAGGCGGCATAAAGGACCCTATGAGCACCTGTGCGATCACAATGGTTTACAAAGATTACTGGGCGCTGTCGCAGTGGTATACGCATTACGGTCGCTTACTGGGATACGAGCACCTTTATATCGTCGCGCACGGGCATGACCCGATGATCGCCGACCTCTGCCCGCAGGCCAATATCACAACGATTCCGCGCGACACCCTAGAAGGGTTCGACCGCAAGCGCGGCAAGTTTCTGAATGAATTCGCGGATGACTTGGGCCAGACCTATGATTGGGCCATTCAGACCGATGTTGACGAATTGGTATGCTTTGACCCGGCGATTTATACGTCTTTCGAGGATATCTTTGAAACGTCCTCGGATGCGGTTTTTGCCTTGGGTCTTGATGTTGCCGAAACGATCAATGACCGGGTTCTGGCTGAGTGTCAGATGGCGTTGGGCCACCGGTCTACGGCAGTTTTTACCGGACATTACAGCAAAGCCTGGGCAACAAAACGCGGCACTGCCCTGTGGCGTCACGGGATCAAGGTTGCGCCGGACAAGCTGGCCACCGCACCGTTTAATCTGCCCAAGGGCGTGTATTTGGCCCATCTCAAATACGCCAACCTAAGGGCGCTTGAGATCGCCAATGAACACCGCATCGGCATCGGAAACACCGCTGGCAAAGGCCTGCCTGGCGCTGCATGGAAAGAGGCCGACAAAGTCGCCGCGCGGTTTTACCTGCATCTTGTCCGCTATGACGACAAGGACTGGGCCAGCGCCCGCGACGAGGCATATGAGGCCATCATTTCCGATCCCTACCGCGACGCAAAAGAAAATGTGCTTAGAAGCGCGTCAAAGGTGTTCAAGCATCGCGTCACGCTGCCCAGCTGGTTCAAGACATATTTCGGTGCAGATCAGGAACGCACAACCAATGCCTGCTGAATGGCCAACGCTGCCCACCCGCTG
The DNA here is from genome assembly GCF_964021855.1 of uncultured Sulfitobacter sp. Lineage (NCBI taxonomy): Bacteria > Pseudomonadati > Pseudomonadota > Alphaproteobacteria > Rhodobacterales > Roseobacteraceae > Sulfitobacter > uncultured Sulfitobacter sp. Next base: position 408,130 of record NZ_CAXHZD010000001.1, on the reverse strand, counting down.
CGCGTCGGTCCGTCACATTATGTTCGGGCGGCAGATCGACTATGATAGGCTGGAACTGAATCACTCCCCACGCGTTTGTAATGCAAGATATTCAGTTAATTAAGGAGACTAGAAATGGTTAAGGAAATGACAAAAGACGCCGCTGCAAAAGACGTAAAAGCGGCCAAGGACGTCACCGTAGAGGATCTTTCCCTGCAAATTTCGATCCTAAAAGAGGACATCGCAGCGCTCACAAGCTCTGTCAGCACATATGGCAAAACGGCCTCTCGTGATGCCGCGAACCAAGCCAAGACAGCCGCACATGACTATGCCGACCTTGGCAAAGCAAAAGCCGCCGAAGCACAGCAAAACGCAGAAGATTTCATTCGCACGCAGCCAGCGACCGCGATGGGTATCGCAGCAGGCGTCGGTTTTCTGGTCGGGCTAATCGCGGCACGTCGGTAATGCTGAACGTTTTATTGGATAGAGTTGCCTTGCGGGCAACCGAAACAGCCCAGACCGCAGCAATCGGTCTGGGCGCTGGCATTTGCCTGATGGTCGGATCGGTATTTCTTGCCGTTGCGGCGTGGCTCTTTTTGCTCACAATCACCACGGCGCTGACGGCCTGCCTGATCATGGGCGGCCTGTTTTTTGGCGTTGGGCTGGTGATGATCGCCGCAATGAACATCCGGTCACGCCACCTGCAACGCAAAAGAGCAGCAGAACTGCTGCGCCTAGAAGCCGAACGCAGGGCAATGGGCCCAACCGGAATCGAAGGTATCGTGGGCATCGTGGTCGCGCTGATCAACGGTTTCAACGCTGGCAAAAAAACGAGACTTTAATCTCTTATACCAACGCCCCGTCCGGCAATGGGCGGGGCTTTCACGCCACTGGCGCATTCCCCCAAAACTTAGACCCTTATAAGGGTTCGCTTTCGTCCGGTGTGACGAAACCATCCGCGACGACAGCGCCCCGTTCCCCTGCCGGGCGCGCGGGGCCTATGGTGGTATCAGGGCGCATGCGCAATTCAACCTGCGCATTCCATGACGCGCCCATCAGCACCAAAAAGCTGCTGATCCACAGCCAAACCAGCATCGCAACAACCGCCCCAATGGACCCGTAAACCTGATTGTAATTCCCGAAATTGGCGACGTAATAGCTGAATAAATACGACACGATGGCCCAAGACACGACGGCAAACACTGCCCCCACCGTCAGCCACCGCGCCCGTGCGCCACGCCGGTTCGGCCCAAAGCGGTACAAAACGCCGATTCCCGCCAGCAATACCGTGATCGCAATGCTCCACCGGATCAAATCCGCAACGATCACACCTGACCTGCCAAGCGGAATAAACGACAAGACGATGGGCGCAATCACCACGGTTAGCAACGCGATGATCCCAACCATCACCAACCCAAAGGTCAGCACCAAAGCCTGCAGATAATGCCGCGCAAAATTGCGGTTCCGCTCGTGATAGACACTGTTCAGGCCGATCATCATCGCACCAACCCCGGCCCGCGCCGACCAAAGCGCCGCAAGAACCGACACTGCCCCCGCCCACCCCAAGGTCTCTGAACTGGTAGTCACCAAAGACACAATCTGCTTGTTCATGATTTTGTAAACGTCGTCTGGCAGCAGGCCGCGCATCTCTTCCAACTGGGCGATCACAACGACAGGGTCAGAGATCAGGCTAAGAAGCGTCACCAAAGCAGCCAGCGCCGGAAACAGCGACAACATCCCATAGAAGGCGACCCCGGCCGCGACCATTGCGATATTCAACTCGCTGATATCAGCGATGGTTGCCTTGAAAGCCGCCCAATAAAGCTTGACCCTATGCACCAAAGTATATCCCCAAAACTGCGCCTTTTCTTGCTGGCCGCCCGCCACCTATCAAACGGCAACCGCCGCCATAGGTTCTATTCCTCTTCTTCTACCTCGTCGCGCACCTGACCCCAAGCCACGAGGGTAAAGATGATCGTACCCCCAACGATGTTACCCGCAAGCACCGGTATAAAGAAACCAAACAGCGCCCCGCCGAGGCCCAACTGACCATCCAGGATCATCACGGCCATCTCGACCGATCCCGCGACGATATGCGCGAAATCCCCGGCGGCGATCAGCCAGGTAAAGACCAGAATCAAAAAGAACGATGATTCATCCGCTTGGGGCAACATCCACACAATCAACGCGACAATCACGCCAGCGGGAATAGCACGCCAGAACCCCTCAAACGCGCCCATATGCGTCGCGTGATGCGACAATTCCAAGATCGCCGGAATGATGTCGGGCGACAATGCAGGCGTCCAGATAAACAACATCGCAGCGGCAAATGCGCCCACCACATTCGCGCTTAGAACAATGCCCCACAGCCGCAGCATACACATAATCGAATGCCATGTTTTGGCGCGCATCACCGGCAAGACAGTGGTGATCGTGTTTTCGGTAAACAATTGCATCCGGCCCATTATCACCGCCAGAAAACCCAGCGAATAGCCCAGGTTTTCGACCAAAAACCGGTAAGGCGTGTCCGGCAGATAGGTCCGTAGGATCGCCTCGCCCAAAACCGACAGGCTGATCATGATGCCCGCCGCGATGCCCGACCAGATCAGCGACCGTTTCGTGCGCGACAGCTCTTCCTCGCCTTCGCGGCGGATCACCTCATAGATCAGCTTGGGCGACAGGGATGTCGCCTGCGAGACTGAACGTTCGTCGTCTTCCGCCTCTTGGCGTTTTTTCCGGGACACGCTGCGTTGAATCAATGGGGCCATTTGGCTGCTCCCGCAAATAGGTGACGTTCTGCGCCCGGTCGCGCGCAGATGCATATGACCAAAGCAATTAATTGTGGTTGTGATTTGGGGTTAATCTAGCGCAGAAATCACACAATCACATAAGCTAACGCAGGCAGGCCAAAAATGTTCACCGAAAATTCCGAACTCACACAGGCAATCCGCGCCAAATTCGCCCATGTCGACAGCTGCCCCTTCCAAGGGCCGCGCATTTTCTTTGAGAACGCAGGCGGCGCTTTGACCTTGAACGCGGTCGTTGAAACCTCGGCGCTCTTTGCTGCGATCCCCGATAATCAGGGCCGCGACAATCCCGCCTCTCATGCGCTTGTGGCGAAAATCAAACAGGCCAAGGCCGATATGGCGGTCTTCTTTAATGCCACGGGCGGCCAGTTCTTCGTCGGCGAAAGCGGGACAGAGCTAACATTCCGCCTGATCCGCACCGCCGCCATGGGCACCCCCGATGGCGCGGTCATCGGCTCTAGCGTTGAACACCCTGCCTCGCGCAGTGCGGCGCAGCATTGGGCGGGCATGGCGGGCAAACCCTATATCAACGTCCCCCATGATGATGCGACGGGGCAGGTCACACCCGCCGCCTATGCCGCGCTGATGACGCCGGATGTCCGGGTCGCGACGATCCTGCATACCTCGCCCGTTACGGGCATCGCCAATGATGTGGCCGGTATCACTGCAGCGATCCGCGCGGTGGCCCCCGATGCGTTCGTCTTTGTCGATGGCATTCAGCACGCCAGCCACGGGCGCATCGACATCGCCAGCTATGACATCGACGGCTATGTGATCTCGCCCTACAAACTGTTCTCGCGCCACGGCTATGGCATTGCTTGGGTGTCTGATCGCCTTAGCGCGTTGCCTATTGAAACGCTGCGGGGCGGTCCGGCGGGCAATTGGGAAATGGGTACCCGCGATACCGGATCCTATGCCACGTTCAGCGACGTGGTGCGCTATTTCGAATGGCTAGGGCAGCAGGTATCGGACGAAACCGACCCCCGCGCCCAGATCGAAGCCGCCGGTGCCGCCATCCACGACCATGAAAAACAGCTGACCGATGCCATGCTGTTTGGCACGGGTAACCTTGCCGGTCTGGCCGATCTGCCGGATGTCACCATTCTGGGCGGCACCGACAACCCCCACCGCGAAGGGTTGGTTTGCTTTGCCCTCAAATCCGTCCCCGCCGCCAAAATCGTAGAACAGCTGAACGCCCAAGGTATCCGCACCCACCTGCGCAAGGCCGATCATTACTCGGGCAACATCCTGACGCCGCTTGGCCTTGATGCCGCCGTGCGCGTGTCGCTGTGCCACTACAATACGCTCGACGAAGTCCGCGCATTTCTCACTGCAATCAAGGACATCGCTGAATAATCACGCCGGGTATGTTTCATTTTGCAAAATAAACTCAAATCCGACGGCCCAACCCAAGACACCGCTTGCCATATCGACGCGTCCGTTCAAACATGCGCCCATGACAAGCATACTTTCCGCAGCAATCACTGCCAAGCGCGATGACCTCATCGCCCTCACCCAAGATTTGATCCGCATTCCGACGCTTAACCCGCCGGGCCGCGACTACCGATTGATTTGCGAATACCTTGACCAGCGGCTGAAAAAGCACGGGTTCGAGACACAATTGATCCGCGCCCATGGCACCCCCGGCGACAGTACGAAATACCCGCGCTGGAACATCATCGCCCGGCGCGAAGGGACGCGCGCTGGCGAAACCGTGCATTTCAACAGCCACACCGACGTGGTCGAGGTGGGTGCCGGCTGGACTTTTGATCCCTTCGGGGCCGAAATCTCGGATGGCAAGATTTACGGGCGCGGCACCTGCGATATGAAGGGCGGGCTGGCCGCATCGATCATCGCGGCCGAGGCGTTTATCGAAACCCATCCCGACTTTTCCGGCGCCATCGAAATTTCAGGCACTGCGGATGAGGAATCCGGTGGTTACGGCGGCGTGGCCTATCTGGCAGAACAGGGGTTCTTTAACCCTGACCGTGTCCAGCATGTGATCATTCCAGAGCCCCTGCAAAAAGACCGCATTTGTCTGGGTCACCGCGGCGGCTGGTGGGCCGAGATTGAAACCAAAGGCGAGATCGCCCATGGATCTATGCCCTTCCTTGGCGATTGCGCGGTGCGGCACATGGGGGCCGTCCTGTCAGAATTTGAGAACAAACTGTTCCCCGCCATGGCCGCGCGTCACACTGACATGCCCGTGGTACCCGAAGGGGCGCGCAGTTCGACCATGAACATCAATTCAATCCATGGCGGGCAAAAGGAAAACGACGCTGATTTCGATGGCCTGCCCGCCCATTGCGTGCCTGACAGTTGCCGGATCACCATCGACCGACGGTTCCTGCTCGAAGAGCCGCTTGATCAAGTGCGCGGCGAAGTGCGCGCATTGCTCGAAGGTTTGCGGGAAACGCGGGTCGATTTCGATTATGAACTGACCGAGCTAAACTCGGTCCTGCCCTCAATGACAGACCGCGACGCGCCCGTTGTTCAAACAGTGGCCAACGCGATCCAGGATATCATGGGCAAGGCCCCTGAATACGTCGCCTCGCCGGGGTCATATGACCAGAAACACATCGACCGAATTGGCAAGCTCAAGAACTGTATAGCCTATGGCCCCGGCCTGCTGGAGCTGGCGCATAAGCCGGATGAATATATCGGCATCGATGACATGATCGACAGCGCCTGCGTCATGGGTGCGGCCTTGGAAACGCTGCTTTTGCCGAAAGAATAGGCTCTAACCGGCAGAAAACGCATCAGATGCTGCGATGGCCAACCCGTCAACGATGGCGGTCATCGCGGCACCCCGATGCAGTTCAGCTTGCGGAAAGGCGCGGCGCATCGCCATGTCGATCACGCCCATCAGGCTCGACCCGCCAACGAAAATCAGCTTGTTCACATCTTTAGGTTCAAGGTCGGTCTGCGCCACAAGGTCGGTCGCCACCTGCGCAATGCTGTTCGCCATCTCATTCAAGGTTGCGGCCATCATCGCGGGCGGCAGCGGCACGCGCAGACCCCGCTCAAGAATATCCAACTTGATCTCGGGCGGCGCGGTCGCAGCCATATCATTCGCGGCGATTTTCCCTGCCTCGACCGCAAAGGCGATGTCGTGGCCCAGCTCGTCTTCCAGCACCTTGACCAGACGGTTTAGCAAATCAGGTTCAACCGCATATTTCGCCAAATCATCCACCGCACGGCGTTGTTCGCGCGTATACAGGAACGGGATCTTTTGCCATGTCGCCAGATCGGTGAAAACCGCATGGGGGGCGGCATGGGTTTCACTGCCGAACACATGTTTGATCTGACTGCCCATGCCAAGATGCGGCATGACGTGATGCAAGCTTAGCTCGCGGTCGAAATCAGTGCCGCCCAAGCGCAGGCCCTTGCTGGCCAGAATATCAATGCCCGCGTCACCTTGCTGGCGGAAAAGCGTAAAATCCGACGTACCGCCACCGATATCCACGATCAGTCCCAGATCGCCCGGCTCCAGCACCGCGCGGTTGGCCAGCGCTGCGGCTTCGGGTTCGGGCATGAAACGCACGTCTTTGAACCCGGCCAAATGATAGCATTCGGTCAGATCGGTCAGCGCTTGGGCATTTCGCGCGGCATCGGCGCTGTGAAACATCACCGGACGGCCCGACAGCGCACGGTCGAATGTTTGCCCTGTGGCGGTCTCAGCACGATTCTTCAGCTCGGCCAGAAAACTGGCAACGATGGCGATAAAATCCATCCGTTTGCCCAGCAACATCCGGCTTTCGCGCATCAATGATGTCCCAAGCAAGCTTTTGAGCGCGCGCATATACCGCCCCTCATCGCCGCCGATCAGTGCCTTTTGGGCACCGCGGCCATAGATGATCCGTTTTTCTTCGGCGTCGAAAAACAGCGCTGTGGGCAGGGTGTTTTCGCCCGATTCGACATCAATAAGGTGGGGCACGCCATCGATGGCATACCCCGCCGCCGAATTGGACGTGCCGAAATCAATGCCCAAAGTGGAAGATACCGCGGCCATAATGCACCCCTGCCAGATAAAGCGAAGCTGGCGCATAAACCGCCAGAACAGTCGGCACAATACAAATCTGTAACCAGCAAGGCAGCGCTGGCCAAACTGTATCTAACTGAGTAGTCTTCGGCCCATAAAGTTAACAGGAGACACCGATGTTCCATCTTCGCTCACTTATTCTTGGCACTTGTACTGCCGCGCTGATGGCCGGCGGTGCCGTTGCAAAAAGCGATATCACCGTCGCGATGCAGCTAGAGCCGCCGCATCTTGACCCAACCAGCGCCGCTGCGGGCGCAATCGATTCAGTTCTGTATTCGAATGTATTCGAAGGGCTGACCCGCTTTATGGGGGACGGTTCGGTCGTGCCCGGCCTCGCCAAATCTTGGGAAATCTCCGAAGATGGTCTGACCTATACGTTCCGTTTGCAAGAGAACGTGACCTTTCACGATGGCACCACAATGGACGCCAATGATGTGAAGTTCAGCCTTGACCGCATTAATGCCGAAGACAGCGCCAACGCCCAAAAGGCCCTGTTCAGCGCCATTTCCGAAGTGAACGTGATTGATCCGTCGACTGTGGAAATCAAGCTGAGCGCGCCAAACGGTAACATGCTGTTTAACCTTGCTTGGGGTGATGCCGTGATCGTGGCACCTGAAAGCATCGATAACATCAAACAGCTGCCCATCGGCACTGGCGCGTTCAAGTTCACCAGCTGGACCCAAGGCGACAATATCAAGATCGAAAAGAACCCCAACTATTGGGGTGCGCCTGCTGCGCTGGACGTGGCGACGTTCAAATTCATCTCGGATCCGACCGCCGCTTTTGCGTCGGTGATGGCCGAAGATGTCGACGTGTTCACCGGTTTCCCCGCGCCCGAAAACCTGCCCCAGTTCGAGGCTGACCCACGCTTTCAAGTGTTGGTCGGATCGACCGAAGGCGAAACCATTCTGGCGATGAACAACAAGCAAGCGCCGTTCGACAACGTCAAAGTCCGCGAAGCGGTCGCCCACGCGATCAACCGCCAAGCCATCATTGACGGCGCGATGTTCGGATATGGCACGCCCATCGGCACCCATTTCGCACCGCATAACCCGGCATATGTCGATGAAACCGGGATCAGCGCGTTTGACCCTGAAAAATCCAAGGCTCTGCTGGCCGAGGCGGGTTTCCCCGACGGGTTCGAAACGACGCTTGACCTGCCGCCCCCATCCTATGCGCGCCGTGGAGGCGAGATTATCGCCGCACAGCTGGCCGATGTGGGGATCACGGCCAAGATCAACAACGTCGAATGGGCGCAATGGCTTGAGACTGTGTTCAAGGGCAAGAACTTTGGCCTAACCATCGTCAGCCACACCGAACCCATGGACATCGGTATTTACGCCAACCCGGATTATTACTTCCAATATGATAATCCTGATTTCCAGGCGCTGATGACCAAACTGAACGCAACCACAGACGAAGACATGCGCACCCAGATGATGGGCGAAGCGCAGCAAATCATCTCGCAGGATTATGTGAACGGTTACCTGTTCCAGCTTGCTGCGTTGGGGGTTGCCAAGTCTGGCGTTCAAGGGCTTTGGACAAATGCGCCGACCCAAGCGGTAGATTTGACTGGCGTCAGCTGGGCCGACTAAAGCACCACAACACTGAGTATTATGCTTTAAACGCCCCCGCTTTGCGGGGGCGTTTTTCATTTCAGCGCCCGTTTTTCAACGGCTGTGAACTTCATTGTTGACTTAGTTCGATCTCGAACTATTAATGTTCGATATCGAATGAATGGAGATTCTCAATGAAACGCAGACATTTTCTTAGCCTTATCGGAGGCGGCACAATTGTCGCCGTTTCGGCCGCAACCGGCGTGATCGCAACCCGTAAAACACAAACCGCGCTTCTTCCTTGGGACTCGGCGGGCACCCAGTATTCTGACCCGCGCAAACGTGCGCTGTCTTGGGCCATCTTGGCCCCGAACCCGCATAACCGTCAGCCTTGGATGGTTGATCTTTCCGAGCCGGATCAGGCGACCCTCTATGTCGATACCAGCCGGATGTTGCCGCACACGGACCCGTTTAACCGGCAAATTACCATCGGGCTTGGCTGCTTTATCGAAATGGCGCGCTTGGCTGCCTCTCAGGATGGTATCCGCATGACGGCACAACTGTTTCCTGACGGATCAGACGCCGCAGCGCTTGATGGCAGACCCGTCGCCATCCTGAAATTTAGCGGCACCGCACCGAAAGATCCGCTTTTCGCATATGCCTTGAACCGTCGCTCTCACAAGGTGCCGTTTGATACATCAAAAGCCGTGGCACCGGATACCCTGCAAACCGTGCTAGACGCCGCTGTCCAAACCCAAGTCAATGGCAGCGTCCTGCCCAGGCATGTCCAAGCGTTGCGCACATTGACCCACGAGGCATTACGGATCGAGGTCGAAACCCCAAGAACCTATGTCGAAAGCGTCGATCTGTTCCGCATTGGTGCAAAAGCTGTGGACGCAAACCCAGATGGCATTGATTTCACCGGACCTGTGTTTGAACTTTTGGGCGCTGCCGGGATGATGGAACGCGAGGCGCTGTTGGATACATCGTCGGCCTCTTACAAAGAAGGGATGAAAGCGATCTTTGCCAATACGGACACCGCCATGGGCCATTTGTGGCAAGTAACCCCCGCGAATTCGCGGCTCGACCAGATTACCGCCGGTCGCGATTGGCTGCGTATCAACCTGGCCGCGACCTCTCAGGGGTTGGCAATTCAACCGCTCAGTCAGGCGCTTCAGGAATATCCTGAAATGAAAGGCATCTATGAGGACGTTCATACGCAATTCGCGCCCGATGGCGGAACGGTTCAAATGCTTGCCAGAATAGGCTATGCAGCCTCTATTGCCCCAAGCCCGCGTTGGCCCCTAGAGGCAAAATTGATCTGAGGCCGCCTTTGAACGATCCACGTACAACACTGTTCCGCATTTTCAACGAGATCGGAATTATCACACAATTGGGGACCGCTGTGCTTGCACGGCGGTTGCCCGACGGGCTGCACCCGTCCCAGTTCAATCTGCTGGGAAATCTTGCCCGACTTGGCGATGGAAAAACCCCCGCCGATCTGGCGCGCGCATTTCAGGTGCCCAAACCGTCGATGACAAACACACTGATGCAGCTTGAAAAACGTGGGCTGATCACGATGCATATCCATCCCGATGATATGCGCAAAAAACAGATATTCCTGACCGATGCTGGCCGGACCTTATACCTTCAGGTCATTGCGGAAATGCAAGAACCCATCTCGCAACTTGCCGCTGATATAGACGGGCTTGAGGGCATTTTACCGATACTTCAGCAGCTGCGCCAGAAGATGGACAACAACCGCGATATCTAGGCAGGCGTTAATAGGCCTGATCCCAGTATGTCCAAAATTAGCACGATCCTTAAATGAAAAAACGGGCGCAACACTGCGCCCGTTGATACTCGTTACTCAAATACGCTTACTTGGTGCCGGGAAGGCCAGCTGCGGCTTCGCCAAGAGTCGCGTCAAGGTTGATCTCGCAAGTGCGGTACAGCTGCTCGGTTGCGGTTACAACTTGGGCTTCTGCTGTGGCATTCGATGCAGCGGTGTTGCCACCGGTTGCTGCAACGGCTTTGGCTTCGCCATCAATCAGTGAGCCTTCTTCAGAAGCGCCATCGGTTGCTGCGCGTGCTGTTACGTCTGTGGATGTGTCTGTCGCCTTGGCGCTGTCTTCCATGGACTCACCGTTATAGCCGTCGTTGATCTCGGCGATTGCCAGTGCGGCAACAGTTGCCTGATCCTCAGAAGACAGTTGGTTGAATTGGGCGCAAGTCATATTTGGATCGGCGTGAGCCGCCGCAAATGCTGGTGCGGACATGGTACCCATCAGGGTGGCGAATGCGATTGTTTTAAAAGTAGTAGTCATCGTTAAGCTCCTTATCACTCATTTCTGCCGTCTCAACTCGACCATTTGCTTAAAGGTTCCGATTTTTATTGCCTGTTCTGATATCCTTTTTTATTTCAGGCGGTTAAAAGCCGTCAATTCAGCGCTGTTCAACGCTTTCTTATCTGGACGCATGGAAAATCCGCGCCTAACCTAGCGAAATGTTGCGCTACACAATGAAAAGATTGATCTCTCTTTGCATCAGCCTTGCTGTGGCGTCTTTGGTCATTTTCACTGTCATTGAAATCGCGCCCGGCGATCCGGCATCGTTCATGCTGGGCATAAACGCACAGCCCGAAACTTTGGCCGCGCTGCGGACTGAATTGGGGTTAGAATCCTCCAAGGTCGAACGGTACTTGTCTTGGGTCGGCGGGTTGCTGACCGGTGATTTTGGCACCTCCTATACCTACCGGACCCCCGTCGCCGATATGATCGCGGCACGGTTATGGGTGTCGCTGCCGCTGGCGCTGTATGCCTTGGCGCTGTCCACGTTGATCGCATTTCCCGCTGGTATTTACGCCGCATCCCGCCGGGGCGGTGCTGGCGATCTGGGCGTTATGGGGGCCACGCAGCTGGGCGTCGCGGTCCCGAACTTCTGGTTCGCCATGATGCTGGTGCTGATCTTTGCTATCAACCTAAGGTGGTTCGCCGCTGGTGGGTTTGTCGGCTGGGACAAGGGGCTATGGGCCGGCCTACACGCGCTCACCTTGCCGGCAATCGCTCTGGCCCTACCGCAAGCCGCCATTCTGGCACGGGTCATGCGGTCTGCATTGCTGGATGTTCTGGGCGAAGACTACATGCGCACCGCCCGCGCCAAAGGTCTGACCGCGCGGCAGGCGCTGTGGCGGCACGGGCTGCGCAACGCGCTGATCCCCGTGCTGACCATCATCGGTTTGCAGTTTTCGTTCCTGCTGGCGGGCGCAATCATCATCGAACAGGTGTTCTATCTGCCGGGGTTGGGACGGCTGGTGTTCCAATCAATCTCGGCACGCGATCTGATTGTCGTTGAATCCGTCGTGATGCTGCTGGTGTTTTCCGTGATCGTGGTCAATTTCTTGGTCGATCTGGCCTATGCCGCCGTCGATCCGCGTCTAAGGTCACGCACATGAACCGCAATCTGATTATCGGCGCTGCCCTGACCGGCGTGTTCATTCTGGCCGCACTGCTGTCGTTCATTTGGACGCCCTTTGATCACACCGCGATGGATATCCCCAACAAGCTGCAGGGAATCGGCGGCGAACATATTCTGGGCACCGACCATTTTGGCCGCGATATTCTAAGCATGATCATGGTCGGCGCGCGTACCTCTATCGCTGTGGCGCTGGTTGCTGTGGGGATCGGCATGGGGCTGGGTATCCCGCTGGGCCTGTGGGCCGCCGCCCGGCGCGGGTCATGGGTGGACGAGGTGATCATGCGCGGCAACGATCTGATCTTTGCCTTTCCGTCACTCGTTATTGCCATTCTGATCACGGCGATCTTTGGCGCCAGCGCGATCAACGCCATTATTGCCATCGGTATTTTCAACATCCCCGTCTTTGCCCGCATTACCCGCGGCGCAGCACTCAGCCTGTGGGAGCGTGAATTCATCCTTGCCGCCCGCGTCGCTGGAAAATCCGCCACGCGCATCTCGGTCGAACATATCCTGCCCAACGTCACCAATCTGCTGATCGTTCAAAGCACCATCCAGTTCAGTCTGGGTATTCTGGCCGAGGCTGGCCTGTCCTACGTCGGTTTGGGTGCCCAACCGCCAACACCGTCCTGGGGCCGGATGCTCGCCGATGCGCAAACGTTGGTGTCAATCGCGCCGCATATGGCGCTGATCCCCGGCTTTGCGATCATCCTGACGGTGTTGGGGCTTAACCTGATGGGCGACGGGCTGCGCGATTATCTGGACCCACGGCTGCGGGTGACGCGCGTATGACCTTGCTTAGCATCACCAACCTGTCGATCGCCATTCACGCCTATCCGATCTTGCATGATGTGACGATCTGCGTCGATCCGGGCGAAATTGTTGCCGTGACGGGGGAAAGTGGGTCGGGAAAATCCATGACCGCCCTCGCCGCCATGCAATTGCTGCCCAAAGGTGCCCAAGCCACCGGCCACATTATGCTGGGCGATCAGGATTTGCTAAAACTGTCTGAACAGGAACTGTGCAACATCCGCGGCAACGACATCGGTATGGTGTTCCAAGAACCGATGACCGCGCTAAACCCTGTGCAGACCATCGGCGATCAGGTCGCCGAAACGATCCGCGTGCATGACCGGTCTGTATCGCGCCGTGATGCCTCGGCCCGCGCGGCCGAAACCTTGGAACGGGTCGGGCTCCCTCAGGCCAAATTCCCGCTCAGCCGCTATCCCCACGAATTGTCCGGCGGCCAACGTCAACGCGTTGTTATCGCGATGGCCATCGCCCTGCGGCCCCGGTTGCTGATCGCCGATGAACCGACCACGGCGCTGGATGTTACCACGCAGGCGCAAATCCTTGACCTGCTAAAATCACTGGCCAAAGCCGACAATATGGGCCTGCTGATGATCACCCATGATCTGGCCGTTGTGGCCGACATGGCCGACCGGATTATCGTCATGCGCAAGGGCGAAATCGTCGAACAAGGCGAGACCCAAGCGCTCCTGCGCGAAATGCGCCACCCCTATACGCAAATGCTGTTTGCGGCATCCAATCACAAGGTCGCACTGCCCGCAGCACCCCCGCCCACACCATTGCTTGAGGTGCAAAATGTCAGCCGCGATTACCGCCTGCCGCGCACCACCGTCTTTGGCAGCCCCGGCACATTCCGCGCCGTTAACAACGTATCCTTTACCCTAAGACGCGGCGAACGTTTGGGCCTTGTCGGTGAATCCGGCTGCGGAAAATCGACCCTAACACGGGCAATATTAGGGCTAGAACAAGTACAAGACGGCGCAATCACCTTGGACGGGGAACCTGTTTTCACCGGAAACAAACCGAACCTCGCCGTGCGTCGCAAAATGCAGGTCGTGTTCCAAGACCCCTTTGGCAGCTTCAACCCGCGCCACCGTGTCGACCGCCTGATTACCGAACCATTTCACCTGCTAGCCGACCCACCCAAAGGGGCCGCCCGCGACGATGCCATCGCCGAGGCGCTGACCGCCGTCGGCCTGACACCAGACGACGCGCATAAATACATTCACGAATTCTCGGGCGGTCAGCGCCAACGCATCGCCATCGCCCGCGCTCTGATCATCCGCCCCGACCTGATCCTGTTCGACGAAGCTGTGAGCGCGCTTGATGTCTCCGTTCGCGCGCAAATCCTCGATCTGCTGGCCGATCTGTGCAAGGCCTACGATTTGACCTACCTGTTCATCTCGCATGATCTGTCCGTCGTGCGCACCATCACCGACCGCGTGTTGGTCATGAAATCCGGCCAGATCGTTGAGCAGGGCGACACCGAAACCGTGTTCGAAACCCCACAACATCCCTATACGCAGGCGCTTCTTGCGGCCGCGCCAGTCCTGCCGGAACTCGGGGGCGCGACCCCATGACCCTGTCCATCGCCCCCGTTTCCGAACAAGATCGCGCCGTCCTGGATGACCTCGCCAAGGCATATTTCGCCGAAATCTTCCCAGACGGGCCCAACTATTACCCCTCCGCGCTGAACCGCTACTGGATTGAAAAGGGCCGGCATCCTTATGTGATCAATCTTGATGGTGCGCCCATCGGCTTTGCCCTTGTCTGGAACCACCCCGATGGCACCCATGAACTGGCCGAATTCACGATCCATCCAGATCACCGGCGTCAAGGGGTCGGCACGCAAGCGGCCTATCTGGTGTTCAACGCGCTTGGTGGGGATTGGACGCTGGGCGTCGTCGAAAATTCACCCGGCAGCATGGCGTTCTGGGAACAATGCTTGGCCGAATGTGAAAATGCCTGCGAGATTACGACTGGCCCGCCCAAAACGCCGCATCAATGTGGCAGCTTCAATTTTAGGGTTGAACGCCAATAGCTTAACCCGAAATGTCACAAGATATGCACCCATAACTTCTTTCTTACGCCACTTGGCGGGGGCCAAGAACCTGCGTAGCATGCACCCGACACCCACCAAAAAAGGAGCCCCAACATGCGACTGACAGGAAAAACCGCAATCGTGACCGGAGGTGCCTCCGGCTTTGGGGCGGGCATCGTGCGCCGTTTTCTCCAAGAAGGCGCGCGTGTCATGGTGGCCGATATCAACGGCAACGCTGCCCAGCAATTCGCGACTGAAATGGGCGATCACGCCCTTGCCCAACAGGTCGATGTCGGTGATGGCACATCGGTCCAAGCGATGACCCAAGCCGCGCTTGATGCTTGGGGCCATATCGACATCCTGATCAACAACGCAGGCGTATCCCACATGCCTGCACCCCTTGAAACCATCAGCGAAGAAGACTTTGACAGGGTCACTTTGGTGAATATGAAATCTGTTTACCTCACCGCCCGCAGCATCGTGCCGCATATGAAACAGCGCCAGTCCGGCGCGATCCTCAATGTTGCTTCCACCGCAGGCGTCTCCCCACGGCCCAATCTGAACTGGTATAACGCCTCAAAGGGCTGGATGATCACCGCCACAAAAACGATGGCCGTTGAACTTGCCCCCCAAGGCATCCGCGTCAACGCGATCAACCCCGTTGCCGGCGAAACGCCCCTGCTGAAAACCTTTATGGGCGAAGACACTCCCGAAATACGCGCCAAATTCCTGTCGACCATCCCGCTGGGCCGTTTCAGCCAACCCGAAGACATGGGCAACGCGGCGCTATTCCTGTGCTCGGACGAGGCAAGCATGATCACCGGCGTCGCAATGGAAGTCGACGGCGGCCGTTGTATCTAGGGGTCTTTCATTTTGCCAACTAAACTCCCCGCGGAGCGTCCCGCACTCTCAACAGGCACAGATTTATGAAAACCGGGCCCAAAAACCTGATTACCGATGTCGCTGGCCTTTATGTCGGCAATGCCCAAGATGATGCCCTGAAATCCGGCACGACCGTTCTGCTGGGCGACCATCCATTCACCGCGTCTGTTCATGTCATGGGTGGCGCGCCGGGCACCCGCGAAACCGATCTTTTGGCCCCTGATAAATCCGTCGCTGCCGTGGATGCCTTGGTATTGTCCGGGGGCTCTGCCTATGGGCTGGATGCCTGTTCCGGCGTGGTGGACGGGCTGCGCGCTGCGGGGCGCGGGTTTCAGGTGGGGCCTGCCACAATTCCCTTGGTGCCCGGCGCGATCCTGTTTGATCTGCTGAACGGCGGGGAAAAAGACTGGGGCGAAAACCCCTACAGATCCCTTGGCCGTGCAGCACTAGATGACGCCAGCGACAGTTTCGCGCTCGGCACAGTGGGCGCAGGGACAGGCGCGCTCAGCGCGATGGTCAAGGGCGGGCTCGGCTCCGCCTCTTTGCAGCTTCCCGACGGCACTATGGTTGGCGCGTTGGTCGCAGCAAACCCCGTGGGTGCCGTGACCACGCCCGGGGATCGCCATTTCTATGCCGCCCCGTTCGAGATGAACGGCGAATTTGGCGGTTTAGGGCCTGATATGAGCAGCGGCTTGGGGCTGAGTATGGACAGCCGCAAAACCGCCGCCATGTCGCCGCGCGAAAACACCACCATTGCAATCGTTGCCACAGATGCGACCCTAACCAAAGCACAGTGCAAGCGGATGGCCGTTGCGGCCCATGACGGCATCGCCCGCGCAACCGTCCCCGCACACACGCCCCATGATGGTGATCTGGTCTTTGCGCTCAGCACCGCAGATCACGAGGTTGATGATCGCATGCTCCTGCTTATCGGCCACGCCGCATCCCTGTGCCTTGCCCGCGCAATTGCCCGCGCGGCGTACGAGGCGACCCCAACCTCCAATGACCTGCTGCCCTGCTGGAGAGACTTGAATGCCTAAGCTGTCCCTGCCTGACATCGCCCTGCATTACGAGGTCAGCGGCACTGGCCCCCCGCTGTTGATGATCGCAGGTATGGTCAGCGACAGCGCAAGCTGGGCACCACTAATTCCCTTGTTAGAGCCTCATTTTACCCTGATCCGGCCCGACAATCGCACAACGGGCCGGACCACGCCGGTTGATGCGCCAGTCTCGGTCAGCATTTACGCACAAGATTGCGCCGCGCTTTTGGATCATCTGGACATACCGCAGGCCCATGTTTTGGGTCACTCAATGGGCGGAATGATCGCGCTTGAAATGATGCAGGAATTGCCCACAAAAATCGCCAGCCTGACCCTTGCCGCCACTGCGCCCATCCGCCTGACCCGCAACTTGCACCTGTTCAAAGCACTGCTTGCGATCCGTCAAAGCGATGCAGCCCCAGATACGTGGCTGCGCGCGTTCTTTCCGTGGCTTTTCGCCCCTGCCGTCTACGATATTCCGGGGGCCGTGGATGATGCCACTGCTGCGTCACTGGCCTATGCCCATGCGCAAACGGTGCAGGGCATGGCGCATCAGTTGCAGGCGTTAGAGGGCTATCAACCAACAACTCTGCCAGCTGAATGGCCCGTCCCTGCCCAAGCTTTACTGGCCGCAGATGACATGCTTATTCCGCTGCCCTTGGCCCAATCAGCACTGGAAGGATTGCCGGTTCATATCGTCCCTAACGCGGGGCATTCCATCCATTGGGACGCCGCTGACACCGTTGCCGCACATGTGAAAACCCTTGCACAGACCCATCCGATAAAGGGGGCATTATGACCACCGATCTATATGGCTTGCCAATCACCACGCAGAACCCGCAGACGGTGCAGGGGATCAATGATTTCATCCACGGCTTTATCGCCTATGAGACCAAGGCCCCCAATATCATCCCGACCGCCGATGCGGACCCTGATTGCGGGCTGGCCAATGCCTATGCCGCAATGCTGTGGATGTTCCTCGAAGCCCCCGCCGCCCCTGCAAAGGCCGCGCCCTATATGGCCCGCGCCCGCGCTGCGACGCCGGGCACCGCGCGCGAGGCGCAGGTGATCGACGCTATCGGTCACTGGGTTGATGGCGATATCCCTGCGATGCTTGCGGGGTGTGATGCCATCACAACCGAACACCCCCGCGATGTGGTGATGCTCAAGCTCGCGCAGTACCATCTGTTCAACACAGGCGATGCGGCGGGCATGTTGCGCTTTGCCCTCAAGGCGCTGCCGGACGCCGCCGATATTCCTTATGTCCACGGCATGATCGCCTTTGGATACGAGCAATGCCACCTGCTGGACGACGCCGAAACCGCCGCGCGGCAGGCCATGGCCCTGCGCCATGACGAACCTTGGGCGCACCATGCATTGGCCCATGTTATGTTGACCCAAGGGCGCGTGTCCGAAGGGGCAGAGTTTCTGGAAAGCGTCGCGAATACTTGGCAACAGCTCAATTCCTTCATGCGCAGCCACAACTGGTGGCATCTGGCGTTGTTTTACCTGTCGCAGGGCCGTCACGAGGACGTGCGCCGCGCTTATGACACGCATATTTGGGGCCTCGAAAAGGATTATTCGCAGGATCAGGTCGGCGCGGTTTCAATGCTGGCGCGGATGGAGTTTGCAGGGGTCAGCGTCGGCGATCGTTGGGATGATGTGGCGGATCACATCGCGCTGCGCGGTCAGGACACGGTCAGCGCCTTTCTAACGCTGCAATATCTCTATGCGCTTGGCCGCACCGCCCGGCCCGAAACGCAATCCTTGATGGCCGCGATCGAGGCACGTGCCGCAGATACTACCCAATATGATCACGTCGCTTGGGCCGAGGTCGCCTTGCCCGCCGCCCGTGGGATCATCGCCCACAGCGAGGGGGATTGGCCCACCGCGATTGCGCAACTGGGTCAGGCATTGCCCCGCATGGCGGAATGTGGCGGCAGTCATGCGCAGCGCGACCTGTTTGAACAAATCCATCTGGATGCCTTGGTTCAGGATGGCCGCGCCTCTGCCGCGCAACAAGTGCTGGAAATGCGCCGGACCTATGACCCCGACGGCGTGCCGTTGAACCTGTTGCTGGGGGATATCTATGAAAAATCCGGCCTGCCCGAACAGGCGGCCAAGGCCCGCGCGCGTGCTGAAAACACACGGGCTACGGTGGGATCACGGTAAGCGAAAGCGCATAAAAAAGCCCGCCCAAGTTTTCCAACGGGCGGGCTTTTTCTACATGTTAGGATCGATTATTCGGTTGCGGGTGCTTCTTCTTCGCCCATGTCTTCGACCGCTGCAGGGGACACGCTTGCCAAATAGGCCGCGACATCCTCACCGCCCTTACGCAGCTTGAACGACATCTTGGATTTGGCTTTGCTGTCATCCAGTGTTTCGCGCAGGAAATCGACAGGGTTGGTCATATAGGCGGCCAGGGTTGCTTCGTCCCAGATCAGGCCAGCCTCGCCTGCTGCAACCAACGATTTACCGTATTTAAAACCCTCAGCGGATCCCGCTTGACGCCCGACAACATTATAAAGGTTCGGGCCGGTTTTGCCGCCTTTTTGAATAACTTCGCCCGCGTCATCCACAATCGCATGGCACGCCTTGCATTTGCGAAAGTTCTTTTCACCCGCGGCGATATCGCCCGCGCTGTGACTGCCTGCAAAAACCGGTGCGGCAAAGACAGTTGCTACAAGTGCTGTATAGATCAATTTCATCAGTAATCTCCCTAGAAACCTATACGATCTAGATAGCGCAGGGTGGCACTAGTCAACATCGGCAGGTCGGCGGGTTCTAACTGGCGTCGGGCTGAAATTCGGGCAATGCGTCGTTCAGCGCAGGGATCGCCAAACAGTTTTCATGGATGCGCCGGATCGTTGGATAGGGGGTCATATCCACGTCAAACCGTGCGTTATTGATAACCTGCGCATAGAGACACAAATCGGCCAATCCCACCTTGTTTTTATGGCAAAAATCGCCTGTTTCAGGCTCGGATGACAGGCGATTTTCCAGTGCCCCCATGCCCGCGCTGGCCCATTTCCGAAACCACGCGGCCTTGCCATTTGCGTCGACGCCGAACTCGGACTCGAGGTGTTTTAGGATGCGCAGATTGTTCACCGGATGGATGTCTAATGCGACAATATGCGCAAGGCTGCGGACCCGCGCACGGCCCCAAGGATCAGCAGGCAGCAACGGTGGCTCGGGATGCACCTCGTCCAGCCATTCGATAATGGCCAGCGATTGCGGCAATGCGCCTTGCGGCGTCACCAAGGTTGGCACCAGCCCTGACGGGTTCAGCGCCAGATGCGCTGCGCTCGCCTGTTCGCCCTTGAGCAGGGACAGGGGGATATAATCAAACGCCAACCCCTTGAGGTTCAGCGCCGCCCGCACCCGAACCGAGGTTGAGCTGCGGAAATAGTTATGCAGCGCCAGACCGGTCATGCGCGCGGGCCGATTGTGACCTCTAGCGTACCGATGCCGTCAACGCCGCCCGTGACCACATCGCCCGCGACGATTGCGCCAACGCCCGCCGGTGTGCCGGTCATGATGATATCGCCCGGTGCCAGCGTCATTGATCGCGACAGGATCGACACATGTTCGCGCACAGACCAGATCAGATCGGCCAGATCGGCATCTTGTTTCGTCTCACCATTCACGGCCAGCCAGATGCGCCCGTTTTCCACCGAAGGTACGTCAGCAATCGGAACAATCGGCGCGATGGGGGCTGAGTGATCAAAGGCTTTGCCCCAATCCCACGGGCGACCCATCGTCTTGGCCTCGTTCTGGAGATCGCGGCGGGTCAGGTCGATCCCGACCGACGCGCCCCAGACATGATCCATCACGTCATCTTCGGCGATATCGCGGCCACCTTTGCCAATGGCGATGATCAACTCGATCTCGTAATGCAGGTTTTCGGTCAGCGGTGGATAGGGGACGGTGCACGGCGTATCCAGCGCGGCATCGGCCGGTTTGGTAAAGAAAAACGGGGCCTCGCGCGTCGGGTCTTTGCCCATTTCAATCGCGTGGGCCTCGTAATTGCGCCCGACGCAAAAGATACGCCTTACCGGAAACCGCTTGTCCGAACCCTTGATCGCCAGGCTTGCCTGTTCGGGGGGGGCGAATGCGTAAGTATCAGAGGTCATGGGCGGATCCTTTTAGCCGTTTAGGCCAAGGGATAGCGCCCAATTTTGCCGGCGTCATCTGATTATGGATTAAACCTGCACTTTAATGCGCCGCAGCCGCAAGGCGTTGGTCAGCACGAAAACCGATGAAAACGCCATCGCTGACGCGGCAAGGATCGGTGACAGTAAGATGCCGAACAGCGGATACAGCACGCCCGCCGCAACAGGGATCAGCGCCACGTTATACCCAAAGGCCCAGAACAGGTTCTGACGGATGTTGCGCAGGGTTTCCTGCGACACCGCAATGGCGCTGTTTACCCCGGTCAAACTGCCCGACATCAGCACCACATCAGCCGATTCAATGGCCACATCCGTGCCGGTGCCAATCGCAACGCCCACATCAGCATGGGCCAAGGCAGGCGCATCATTGATCCCGTCCCCGACAAAGGCGATGTGACTATCCTGCCCGCGCAACTGGTCCAACGCGGCGATTTTGCCATCGGGCAACACCCCTGCGACCACATGATCAATCCCCAAGCGCGCCGCGACGCTTTGCGCTGTTTTAGGGTCATCGCCAGTGATCATCGCAACCTTGATCCCACGATCATGCAATGCCTCTATCGCGGCTTTGCTGTCTGGTTTGATAGGGTCAGATATCGCGATCAACCCCGCCATTTTCCCAGCGATTGAGACATAAAACACCGTTTCGCCCTGCTCCGCGCGGGTATCAAATTCGGTCGCGAACTCGGATGTATCGACCTTCAACCCCTCCATCAGCCGTGCGTTGCCGATGTGAATTTCCTGCCCGTTCACCGATGCGGTGACGCCTTGGCCGTTGATGGCCTGAAACCCCGTGGCCTCGGGCAGGGTCATGTTCTTGGCCGCGGCGGTAATCGCGCTGGCAATCGGGTGTTCTGACTGCGTTTCGACGGCAGCGACATGCGCCAACAGGCTGTCGCGCGACCGGCCTGATGCGGGGATCAATGCGGTCAGCGCCGGGCGTCCTTGGGTCAGCGTGCCGGTCTTATCAAAGGCCACGATATCGACACTGCCAAGCCCCTGCAAAGCATCGCCTTTGCGGAATAACACGCCCAGTTCAGCCGCGCGGCCTGTGCCCACCATGATCGATGTCGGCGTCGCCAGACCCATCGCGCAGGGGCAGGCGATGATCAGCACGGACACGCCCGCGACCAACGCATGCGACAGCACCGGCGACGGTCCGAATATTGCCCAGACCGCCACGGTCAACAGCGCCACAACCAGAACAGCGGGCACAAACCAAAGCGTCACGCGGTCGACCAACCCTTGGATCGGCAGCCGCGCGCCTTGGGCCTGCTGCACCATCCGAATGATCTGCGCGAGGGTCGTATCGTCGCCCACCGATGTCACGCGGCAGGTCAGACTGCCGGTGCCGTTCACCGTACCGCCGGTAACAGGGTCACCCGCCGTTTTGCGCAGCGGCATGGGTTCGCCGGTGATCATGCTTTCGTCGATACCGGATTCACCGCTGATGATCGTGGCATCGGTTGGCAAACGTTCGCCCGGACGGATCAGGATTTCATCCCCGACCACAAGATCCGCGATATCAACATCAACCCAGTCCGACCCGCGTTTGACCCGCGCGGTGTTGGGTTGCAGCCCCATCAATTTCTGGATCGCCGCCCCCGTGCGCCCCTTTGCCCGCGCCTCAAGCCAGCGGCCCAGCAGGATCAGCGCGATGATTGCGGCTGCGGCCTCGAAATACACCTCGCGGGCGATGGCGGGCAAAAGCTGCGGCAGGAACAACGCGACGGTCGAATAGGTAAACGCCGCACCGGTGCCCAAGGCGACGAGACTGTTCATGTCAGGCGCACCGCGCAACAGCGCGGGTATGCCAACCGTATAAAACTTGCGTCCCGGCCCAAGGATCAGCACCGCCGTCAGCACAAACTGTATCAGCCAGCTGCCCTGTTGTCCGATGGTGCTGGCAATCAACATATGCATCGCGTGGAACATATGTGCGCCCATGGCCAACACGACCACAGGCAGCGCCAAAGCGGCTGCGAAATAGAAGGCGCGCGCGCCTTCCTCAGCTTCTTCACGCCGTTTTACGGCTTGGTTCTGGGTCGTGTCTTTGGTCGCCGCCGTCGCGGGATACCCAATGTCGCTCGTCGCTTTGGTAAGCGCGTCGATCCTCAAGGCACCCTGCGGATAGGTCACCATCGCCGTGTCACTCGCCAGATTAACGCTGACCTCGGTCACGCCGGGCACCGACCGCAGCGCCTTTTCAACACGCGCGGCACATCCGCCGCAGGTCATTCCATTGATCGAAAGGGTTTGTGTTTGATCCAGCGCCATAACATGCATCCTAAATCTGGTGTACCTCACCCATATATGATGCCGGATACAAAGTTGAACAGTGGGTAACGCACATCGTGAGGACACCCCAATAAAAAACCGGCGTCAGCGGATTAGCCCACGCCGGTATTACTCACTGCACCTGAACCGATAGTGTTCAACGGCGGATCAAGGTTCTTTCGTATCGCCGGGCCTGCTGTCATCGGGATCGTCGATCAATTCGGCGTCTTCAATGTCAGACCGGGTCGCGACAGGCGGTTTGGCATCTGCGCCGGATTTATCCTCTATACCGCCCACAATCAGCGGCAGCATTTGCAGCCCGCCGGGCATTGCGACTTCGGATAGGGGCGGAGTTTTCCACGCCAAAGTATCAAAGCTGTGGCAATTTTCGCAGGTCGGGGCCCATGCCGCGTGAATATGCTGGCAATTCTCGCAAATCCACTGCGGGCCGCGCGACACGGTCAGCGCCCGGGCAAGCCAGCCTTTGACGATGGTGTCAGACGCGCCTTCGCCCCGCTCACTTGCGGCCATCAAGGTGACGGACCGCGCGGTGGGGTCGGTTTCCACCAGATCACCCAAGGACCGCCGCGCTTGGGGGAAATCCTCGTTTGCGATGTTCAGTTCGGCCAGCAACATCTTGGTTTCCGGATGATCCGGCTGCAGTTTGGTCAGGGTGGTGAACCGCTTCAACCGCTCGCTGGGGCTTTCGTCGGGCGCGATGGCGGCAAAGGCGGCGGCCAGATCGGGATGCGGGTGAACGGCCCATGCTTTTTTCAGCAGCCGCGTGGCGTATTTTGGTTTGCCTTCGTCGATAAACCCATGTGCGGCCATGACGGCGGCAGGGATCAGATCGGGCGACAGGCGGTTCGCCTCGATCGCCGCTTCACGTGCTTCGATGCTGTTGCCATGGGCAAACACATCTTTTGCCTCGGACAGGGCCAGAACGGCGTCGCGACGTTTGTGCACATCACGGGGCAGTTGCCCGTTTTTCAGCTTGGTGTTCAGGGTGTCGCGGGCACCCTTCCAATCTTCTTTTTCGGCCTGAAGCTTTAGCAGCACATCGCCCGTCTCTTCATGCTTGGGCTTTAGGGCAAAGGCCTTCTGCGCGAGCTTCAGCGCCGTATCCGTATCCCCATCGGCCAATTTTTGCTTCATGATGCCACGCACGCCGACAAAACGTGTCGCGTCATTTTCCACCATCTTGCGATAGGATTCTTCGGCCAAGCGGCGGTCGCCAGCCATCTCGGCGGCCTGCGCGATCAACAGGTTGGTCAGTTCCGGCTTTTCCAGATATTTCTCAGCCTTGGCTGCTTTGCTGAGCGCGACATGCCCTTCGCCGCTGGCCAACGCCATCAACCCTTGGGACAGCGCCTCGTAGCCTTTTCTTTCGCGGTTGCGGTCAAAATAGCGCGACATCGCGGTTTCATCACCATTCAGGAAATGCCAGGTCGCCACCAAAAGCGCGATGATCTTGAGCAATAGCCAAACCGCAACCACCAACAAAATAACCGCAATGACAGATTGCAGCGGGCCAAAGCTGTATTCGGTGCCCATGACCGTGACCTGCAACCCGCCCGTGCTTTCCATAAGGAAACCAGCGCCCCATGCCAGCGCAGCAATCGCAACAACGAACAGAACGATCTTAATCAGTGACCAAAGCATATTAGGTTCCTTAGTTTGCCGTCAGGCGCTGCGACAGGGTATCAAGGGCATCTTGCGCAGCTTGGCGGGTTTGCGCATCCGCAATCCAATCGGCAAGAGGGGCTTTTGCGCCATCGGGTAATGCGTCAACCTCGGTCAATGCCTCGGCCAGCTGACCGCGGCGCATTGCGTCTTCGGCGCGTGACAGGATCGCATCGGGGTCATCGCCCGCACGTGGGGTAACAGACCGCGCGCCAAGCTGGTTTTTCAGGAATTGCCCCAACCCACCGCCGGTACCTGCGGGCGCATCAGCGCGCGCGGCAGTTAATGCGTCACGCGCCGCATCTGGAAAACGGTCCTGCAAATTGGTCATGGTGACAACGCCGGTTTCAGCGGCATCGATCAATGCTGGCGGCACGTCTTGAACGCCATTGGCCTGCAAATCGGAAATCTCGGCGGCAAAGGGCTGGCCGGTGCTTACTGCTGCAACAATCCGTGCAAGGGCGGTTTGCGCCGCCGCAGATTGGGCCGCTTGCTCCGTGGCTTCTTCAACGCTTAGGGCATCCTCCAGCATTTTCTGGATCTCTGCCCGTTGGATTTCAACGGATGTTTTCAACGCAGCCAAATCCGCCTCAAGCCCTGAGGTATCAAGCTGCGAAGCCTCGCCCGCAACAGGTGCGGGACGGTTTGCGATTTCGTCGACACGGGCAGTCAGATCGGCAATCGCGGAATCAATGGCGCTGGTATCGGGCGCGGGTGCCGGTTCTGCGGTCGTTTGTTCAAGCGTTGCGATCCGCCCCTCTAGCGCGGCAAGGTCCTGCACCAGCGGGGTTTGCGTGTCTGTTTCACCGCGCAATCCCAACAGGTCCAGCTCGGCAGCGGCAAAACCGATCCCGCCCGCAACAAGTCCACCCAAGACCAATGGGAAAAACACGCTGCCCCGCTTTTCTGGCGCAGCTTTGGTGTCAGGTGACGCCGCAGGGGGGCTGGAGGGGGTGGTCGGTGCCGCAGCTTTTGCAGCCGCAGGTGATTTCTCAGCCTTGGGCTCGGTCGTAGCTGTTTCGGTCTTGGTCACCGTTTGCCCGCGCTCCGCAGGTTTCGGGCTGTCCGCCTTGGGCGCATCAGCTTTTTCGGCAGGTTTCGCCACGGTCGACGTCTTGGCCGCTCCCGTCGAAGCGGCCTTTGCCGCCGGGGGGGTGGATGCCGTGCTAGACGATGGTGCAGGTGCTTTTGCAGCTTCAGTCTTTACCGTCGGCTTGGCCGTTTTCGCCGTCGTTTTACCGGCGGTTTTTGGCTTGGCTGCGGCGGTGGAGGCGCGCGAAGTTGGATTTTCCGCAGGTTTCTCCCCGCCCGTGCTCGGAGTGTTCGCTTTCGCCACGCTTGGCACCTTTCCGATTCTCGTTAATTGTCAGGCAGTATTACACAACCTTAGACAGCATTTGGGTTGGTCTTCAAGATAACGTGGCCCAATCCAGAGCAGTTTCAAGTGCATCATACATGGATGCGCTGTTGGGCGCGTCAGCCACTATCAATTTCCTTGCGCCACAAGATGCAAGAGGTTTCGCAACGGCATCGCTAAGCGCGATGATAACGAGGTTTTCAACGTTTGTGCAAAAGGTTGCGAAATGCGTCGCTGTCCGGGGCGAAAAGATCGTTACAATGCAAGGCGCTTTTGCGGATATCGCCTGCTGCGCGGCGGGGGAAAGCGGCAAAAGCTGTTGATCGTAAACCGCGATGGCATCGGTCTGAACGCCCGCGCCTGACAGCCGCGCCGCGATATCGCCGCGCTGATGCACACCGCTGATATGGATCAAGGGGCCTAGGGGCGGCGTATTCGCCAGCTCTTTAATCAACTCTTCTGCATTTTGGCCCGAAACACTGGCGTTCCATCCGTTTTCACGTGCGGCATGGGCGGTGCGTTCGCCCACACAATAGGCAATGCGCCCCGTCCCCGGCGGTGAATATGCCACACCATTGGCCGAGGTGAAAATAACGCCGCGATAGCGGGCAATATCCAGATCGGCCCCAGTCGGCGCGATTTCCAGCAACGGACTGATAAGAGCCGACAGCTTTGCCCGCACTTCGGGCTTCATCCCGTCGATGAACCGTTCGGAATCCGGGGCAGGTCGGGTCATGATCAGCACAGGCAGCGACATTCGGCAGCAGCACCCCAAGGATTGTTCCGTCTGTCCCAAGGTGTTACTTGGCCAAGGTCACCCTTGCAACGGAAACGGCCATGATTGTTCTAGGATTAGAAAGCAGCTGCGACGATACCGCTGCCGCCATCGTGCGCCATCAACCCGGCGCAGATGGGGTTGTTTTGTCATCTGTTGTGGTTGGGCAAACCGATCTGCACGCGGCTTTTGGCGGTGTTGTCCCTGAAATTGCCGCCCGCGCCCACGCGGAAAAGCTGGATCTTTGTGTTGAGCAGGCCTTAGAAAAAGCGGCTCTAACACTGGGAGAAATCGATGTGATCGCGGTGACGGCCGGGCCGGGTCTGATCGGCGGGGTACTGTCTGGCGTCATGTGCGCCAAGGGGTTGTCGGCCGCAACTGGCAAACCGCTATACGGCGTTAACCATCTGGCAGGTCACGCGCTTACGCCGCGCCTGACCGACAACGTGCCCTATCCCTATTTGATGCTTTTGGTGTCGGGCGGGCATTGTCAGTTTCTGCTGGTGCATGGGGCAGACAGGTTTGAACGGCTGGGCGGGACCATCGATGATGCCCCGGGCGAGGCCTTCGACAAGGTCGCGCGCCTGATTTCCCTGCCACAACCCGGTGGCCCCGCGATTGAAAAGGCGGCGTTGAGCGGTGATCCGAAACGCTTTGCCCTGCCGCGCCCGCTGCTGGATCGGCCCGATTGCGACATGTCGTTCTCGGGCTTGAAAACCGCCGTGCTGCGCGCCCGTGACAAAGTGATCGCAGAAAAGGGTGGGCTGACCGTTCAGGATCAGGCCGACCTTGCCGCCGGATTTCAAGCCGCCGTTGTGGATGTATTGGCGGAAAAGACTCGGCGCGCCATGGCGATTTATATGGAGCACACCCCCGCTGACCCCGCCCTGTGCGTCGCGGGCGGTGTTGCCGCGAACACGGCCATTCGCCACGGGTTAGAGACTGTTTCGGCCAAGAACAACGCGCGTTTCATCGCGCCGCCGCTTGCGCTGTGCACGGATAATGCCGCCATGATCGCATATGCCGCGGCAGAGCAAAGCAGCCTGCGCGACCCCGACGATCTGACGCTATCCGCCCGCCCCCGCTGGCCGCTGGATACCAACCAACCATCGATGTTGGGCAGCGGCAAAAAAGGGGCAAAGGCATGAGTATCGCAGTTCTTGGCGCAGGTGCATTCGGGACAGCACTGGCCATTTCGCTGGCGCATAAAGGGCCGGTTTCGCTGTGGGCGCGTGACAGCGGCAGCATGGCGCAAACGCGCGAAAACACAAAGCGATTGCCGGGCTGCCCCTTTCCCGACCAGCTGTTTGTGACCGAATCCATTGCAGATGCCGCAAAGGCCGACATTATTTTGGTCGCCGTGCCCATGCAAAAGCTGCGGGGGTTTCTGACCCAGAACGCCGGATTTCTGGATGGCAAAAATATCGTCGCCTGCTGCAAAGGGATCGAACTGGAAACCGGGCTTGGCCCCATCGCCGTGATCCGCGAAACACTGGCGCAAGCGGTGCCCGCCATTCTGACCGGCCCCAGCTTTGGCGCGGATATCGCGCGGGGCTTGCCGACCGCGCTAACACTGGCATGTGAAAACGCCGACGTGGGCAAAACGCTGCAAGCCGCACTTACAACAGAAAACCTGCGGCTTTACCGCACAACCGATACAATCGGCGCTGAGTTGGGCGGTGCGTTAAAGAATGTCGTCGCGATTGCCTGCGGTGCCGTGATGGGTGCCGGTTTGGGCGAAAGCGCACGCGCCGCTTTGCTAACCCGTGGATTTGCTGAAATGCAGCGGCTGGCCAAGCATCTAAAGGCCCGGCCTGAAACGCTGGCTGGCCTTTCCGGCTTTGGCGATCTGGTGCTGACCTGCACCTCTGCCCAGTCGCGGAACTATCGACTTGGCCTCGCCTTTGGGGAAAACCAGCCCTTTGACAGCACCACAACCGTCGAAGGGGCGGCCACCGCCCGCGCTGTTGATGCGCTTGCGCAGGAACAGGGCCTTGATCTGCCTATCACCGCGGCCGTTGCAGGGTTGGTCGAGAACCGATTAGATGTGCCCAGCGCTATGAAATCGCTTTTGACCCGTCCGCTAAAGGAAGAATAATATGCTCGTTGCCCTATTTGCCCATGACAAACCCGGCGCATTGCCTGTGCGTCAGGAAAACCGCCCGGCCCATGTCGATTACCTGAAATCAACTGGTTGTGTTGCGCAGGCGGGCCCCTTGCTGGATGACGACGGTCAAATGTGCGGATCGCTGGTGATTTTGGATGTCGCCGATATGGCCGGCGCGCAAAGCTGGGCGGATAATGACCCCTATGCCAAGGCCGGTCTGTTTGCAGATGTGCAATTGGTCGCGTGGAACAGGGTCATCGGCTGATGGCGTATTGGTTGTTCAAATCCGAACCATCCACATGGGGCTGGGATGATCAGGTCGCCAAAGGGGACGCGGGCGAGGAATGGGACGGCGTGCGCAATTATCAGGCACGTAATTTCATGCGCGACATGGCAATCGGCGACCGTGGGTTTTTCTATCACTCTCAAGGTGAACGCGCCATTGTCGGCATTGTTGAGGTCTGCGCCGAGGCCCATCAGGACAGTTCAACCGATGATCCGCGTTGGACCTGCGTCGATATCAAAGCTGTACGGCCCTTTAAGAACCCGGTCACGCTGGACCAGATTAAGGGTGATGGTCGATTTGACGACATGCCCTTGGTCAAAAGCCCGCGATTGTCGGTGCAGCCTGTCACAGACCAGCAGTGGCAACAGATCTGCGCCATGGGCGATACCGAAGCGTAACTTACTGGGTGTCTGAAATGTAAAAAGGGTTCCGGCGCAGTGCCAGAACCCTTTCTCACCCCACGCGTTCCCCGAAAGGCCACCTCGCGTGTATCGAAATATGTTCTGGCCATCCTGGCCGACTGGTTTGTGGTACCCCCCCGAACGATTCAGCGCAAGAATCTAGTGTTTCAAAGGGGATGTAATAAAGAAACGCCCAATTAACCAATTGGGCGCTCCTGTATCGGGTTCACTTTGAAAGGGCGCGCGGCTTAGCCGTACACAGCCTCTTTGCCGAAATGTTTGGTCAGCATGTAATAGATCACGGCGCGGTATTTGTTGCGCTCGGATTTGCCGTAGATATCGATTACTTTATGGATCGCTTCCATCAGCTCGGGGCCGTCGGCCATGCCCAGCTTTTTCATCAGAAAGTTCTGTTTAACCAGCTCAAGTTCGCTGTCCTGGCTGGCCGCGACGGTCTGTGCATCCGCGTTGTAAATCGCAGGCCCGCAACCGATTGTCACCTTGGTCAGCAACGGCATATCAGGTGTCATGCCACATTTGTTTGTCAGATCATCCGCGTATTTCGCGATCCATTCGTCTCTCTTACCCATTACTTAGCTCCATGCTTGTCCTTGACCGTTCATTGCGGCCTCGCGCTAGACCCTAGTCAGAATTTCGCTTTGGCAAAAGTTATTTATGTTCCCTTGGGCCGAAACCACGTTAACCAATTCTTAACAACTATCGGTTTGCAGAGTGAAACATGACCGCGGAGCGGAGCTTAGATCACCTTGTTGACGGAAAGAAACTGCGCAATGCTGACCGCATGGTTTTGTTTCGCCCCTCAGTTTTCATCCTTATCGCCAGCGCCCTTGGTGCCTTTGCGGGGCCGTTGCCTGATCCGGTTCCGGCATCGGCCTATGCCCCTGTAAACATGGACGAAGCATTGCTGGGCCAGTTGCTGTTTTACGACCCCATTCTGTCGGGCAACAAAAACATTGCCTGCGCGACCTGCCACCACCCGAAATTTGCCACCAGCGACGGGGTGTCGCTGGGCATCGGCGAAGGCGGCATTGGGCTGGGGCCAGCGCGGCGCGGTGACCCAAACAACATGCCACCCGACCGGATTCCGCGCAATTCGCCCGCGTTGTTTAACCTTGGTGCGGCTGAATTCACGGTCATGTTCCACGATGGCCGGATTGAGGTCGACGATACCACGCCCTCCGGCTTTCGCACGCCACTGGACGACGACATGCTTGACGGGTTTGCCTCGCTTTTGTCAGCGCAGACCATGTTTCCAGTTCTCAGCCCCGATGAAATGGCTGGCCAAGAGCTTGAGAATGACGTGTCCAAAGCCGTGCGGCAGGGGCTGATCACAGGCCAAGGCGGCGCTTGGGATATTTTGGCGCGCAGGGTTGCCACCCTGCCCGGCTATGCCCAGCAATTTCAGGCGGTTTATGATCACATCGACAGCCCGGATCAGATCGCCTTTACCGATATATCGAACGCGATTGCGGTGTTTGTTGCGCATGAATGGCGGTCGGACACGTCGGTGTTTGATGACTATCTGCGCGACCCAGATGCCGGATACCCCGCCGATGCAGCACAGGGGATGGACCTGTTTTATGGCGATGCGGGATGCAGCAGCTGTCACAGCGGACCTTTTCAGACGGATCACAGCTTTCACGCAATGGGCGCGCCCCAGCTTGGCCCCGGCAAGGCGGCGGTGTTTGAAAACCATGCGCATGATCTGGGCCGGAACAGGGTGACTGGCGATCCGGCAGATGATTTTGCGTTTCGCACACCGTCGTTGCGCAATGTCATGCAGACCGGGCCGTGGGGTCATGCCGGTGCCCATAGCAAGATTGATGAGTTCATCAACGATCACCTTGACCCCGTCGCCGCAGCGAACCGGTTTGGGGCGGATCCAGAGGCGCGTAAAACCGTGCAACTTCCGCCGCTTGAGGCGGATGATTGGCGCGAGATGGACGATCCGGTGGCACGCGATCGCATCGTTCAGGCCGCGCTGATCCGCGCGCCCGTCACCCTTGATCCGCCAGACATCGCGGCCTTGGTCGCGTTCCTGAAAACCTTGGACGACGCCACCGCGCTCAACGGGCGCATGGGCATTCCAGATGCCGTCCCCAGCGGTTTGGCGGTCGGCGGTGTCGCGGATTAATCGGCCTGGCGGATCGTCAGGGTTTCGCCCGCGTTCACGGTAAACCCATCGCTTTGTGACCCGTCCGGCCAGCGGACTGTCACCTGCGCCTTGTCCGCATCCCCCAGCCCAAAATGCAGCGGCAGCGCAACGGCCCCGGCATGCCCGCCGCCGATGGTAACCTGTTGGCTTTGCTGCATATCGCCTGCGTTGATGCTGACCCGCGCGCCGATGGCAAAGCGGTTGCCGCCTGTGCCCTGCACCTGCACCCATGCGGCATTGCCCGCCCCTTGGGTGACGTTTTGATACAGCCGCATCGGCGCACGGCGGTTCACCACCACCAGATCAAGCAGACCATCGCCGTCAAAATCAGCCAGCGCCGCCCCCCGCGACCGTGCAACATCGGCAATGCCCGCATGCTCTCCGGCCTCGGTAAACTTGCCGTCACCCCCTTGGATCAGCAGGTTATTCGGGTCGCGCATGGCCATGCCCGGCATCTGATCCACATTGCCCTTGGCAATAAATAGGTCGGGCAGCGCGTCGTTATTCACGTCGCCAAAAGTGGCATGCCAGCCCGTTGATGGCCGCCCGTCGCCCTTAAGATAGGGGTTATGCGCATAGGTGCCGATGTCGTAAGGCGCGTTCGCATATGTGCCGTCTGGTTGGGCGATCTGCATCAGTTGATCGCCCATCGACGTCAACATCAGCTCGTCCCGGCCATCGCCTGTCAGATCACGGCTGGCGATCCCCATGCCCCACAGTGACACCGCCGGAAACCCGTCATCAGGGGTTAGAAAACGACGCTCGTGAATGTCCCACAGCTGCTCTGCCCCGCCGGTCAAATAGTAATGCCTGTCGTTCGAGATACGCAGCGACATCACCCCGCGTGCATCTTGGGCGGCCAACATGGACAGCGTGCAATAGCCCGGTTCCAGCGTCATCGCTTTATAGCTTGGTTCACTTCCAGCAGATGGCGACAGGATGGTGTGTGTGTCGCAAGTGCCAAACGGCCCGTCGGGGTTTGCGCGGTCCACATAGTGACCCACGGCAAGCGTGGGAAATTGCGCGCCCACATCCCACCACGCGGTAAAGGCGGTTGTCCATTGATCGGTTTGGGGAATGGCCCAGCGTTCGGTCACATCGGTAAAGCTGCAATCGGGCCCGCCGCGCAACACGCGATCAGGCCCGACACGCATCACGTATAGATCCAGAACCGCATCGCCATCGATATCGACGGGATAGGCCCCGGTCACGCCCGTGATATCAACCAAACCGGGCAACGGCTGAAACGCAATTTCCCCTGTGTCAGAGACGTTTTTAAGCAAGGTCATGGGCGACGCGCCACCAGCGGCCACGATATCGGGCAACCCGTCGCCCGAGCAATCAAAGACCGACACGCCACCGCCGACGAAATGCTCCCACCCGCCGGTGTATTCGTGCTTTGGCACCCTGTCGGTGATGTCTTGAAAGATCGGATTGGCCTGCACTGATCCCGCCGCGATGACACCGATCAGGGGTAACCAGCGGATCATGCCGCGTTTTCACCCAGCAACGCATCGGTAACCTCGGACAGCGCCAGCGCCGCCGCGCCTTTCGCCCAGACAGAGCCGCTCCACGCGTGGATATCCACGGGGGTGGGCGTGCGGCCAGCGGGCAGAATCATGCTGTTCATTTCCGCCAACATGTCGTCCGTGGTCAGATAGTCATAGCGCATCCGCTCCCCGCTTAGGATGATCCGCTCGGGGTCGAACAGCTGAACGATATTTGCCAAGCCGACGCTTAAAAACCGCCCCGCCCGCCGAAAGATCGCCAGCGCGGCCTCGTTTCCGGCGTTTGCCTCTTCATAGAGGGTTTCGATCATGGTCACTGCGGAACTGCTGGCCCTCGGGTCGCTATCCAGCGCGGTTCCGGCCTCGCGGACAAGGGCGTAATCAGCGACATAGGCCTCAAGACAGCCGCGCTGGCCGCAACGGCACAGCGCACCATCCAGCTGCACCTTGGTGTGCCCCAGCTCCATCCCCGGACCAAGCGCACCACGGAACAGGCGGTTGTTCAGCACCAGCCCCATGCCAACGCCCCGCTCGATGGTAACGACAACAAAATTCGACGTGCCACGCCCTGCCCCGAACCACAGTTCGGCCAGCGTCAGCAGGTTGGTGTCATTGTCCAGCGACACTGGCAAATCCAGTTCCTGCGCCAGCTTTTCGCGCAGGGGAATATTGGTATCGGTCAACACAGGCGACCATTGAACAATACCGGTCTGCGCATCCACGATACCCGGCAAGCCGATGCCGATGGCGCTGATCGAATCATGGGTTTGACCGGCCTTTTGCAACAGCTTGCGGATCAGGCTCGACACCTCGGCCAGCACCTCGGTCGTGGTCTGGCGCAAGGCACCGCTGGCCAGATGGGCCTCGGCGATGACGGTCCCGGCAAGGTCCAGCAGAATCGCGGTATGGCGTTCGTCTGACAGCTTCATCCCGATGACAAAACGGCTGCAAGGTGCGACGCGCAACGCGATCGGCGGGCGGCCACGGCTGGGGCCGCGCTGATTATCCTCGACCTCTTGCAGCAGGCCGCGCGTGATCAGATCGGATGTGATGGTGGTGACCGAACCGGGGCTGATATCAAGGGTGCGTGCCACATCCATGCGGGGCATATGACCGGCCGCGCGCACCTGTTCGAACACCTGTTGGCGCAGGGGGCGTGTGTCGTCTTTCGACAGCATAAGCCGCGGCCCACAGCCAAATGTGGCCGTTTCGCTGCTCTCAAGGCTGCCTTGCCGAATTAGTTCGCTGGCCAAACTTTATCCCCCCATCAGATCGTTCGATCTAATCACTTCTCCCTCGATCCTCCGAAATAGGCCTCATTTTGCCGATACCTGTCAAATTATTTGTCCGATTATCAAAAATTTATTTTGACAACTGAATTAAAACGCGCAACCTCAGTACACGGAAAAAATCGATGCCGCTTAGGACATCGGAATCATTTCATCTGGGAGGAAAGAAATGCGTAAACTCTTTATGGCAGCGGCTGTCGCCACTGCCGGATTCACCCATGCCGCCACAGCGCAAGACATTACCGTCGGCGTAAGCTGGTCCAATTTCCAAGAAGAGCGCTGGAAAACTGACGAAGCAGCGATCAAAGCTGCTTTGGATGCCGCTGGTGCCAAATACGTCAGCTCCGACGCGCAGTCGTCCTCGGCCAAGCAATTGTCCGACGTGGAAAGCCTAATCGCCCAAGGCGTTGATGCCCTGATCATTCTGGCCCAAGACAGCCAAGCGATTGGCCCGGCCATCACAGCCGCCGCTGACGAAGGTATTCCAGTTGTCGGCTATGACCGCCTGATCGAAGACCCACGTGCGTTTTACCTGACATTCGACAACGTCGAAGTTGGCCGCATGCAGGCCCGCGCTGTTTACGAAGCCATGCCAAAAGGCAACTACGTCATGATCAAGGGGTCGCCCACTGATCCGAACGCCGATTTCCTGCGTGGCGGTCAACAAGAAGTGCTGCAAGCCGCGATTGACGCGGGCGACATCACCATCGTTGCCGAAGCGTACACAGATGGCTGGTTGCCTGCCAACGCGCAGCGCAACATGGAACAGATCCTGACCGCACAAGACAACAAAGTTGATGCGGTTGTTGCATCCAACGACGGTACAGCTGGCGGTGTTGTTGCAGCACTGACAGCCCAAGGCATGGAAGGCACACCCGTGTCTGGCCAAGACGGCGACCATGCTGCGCTGAACCGCGTTGCCAAGGGCACACAGACCGTTAGCGTTTGGAAAGATGCCCGCGATCTGGGTAAAAACGCTGCTGAGATCGCAGTTGCCCTTGCCGGTGGTACAGAAATGGGTGCCATTGACGGCGCGTCCGAATGGACATCGCCCGGCGGCACAACATTGTCGGCCAAGTTCCTGGCACCCGTGCCGGTTACCCTCGACAACCTGAACGCTGTGCTTGACGCCGGCTGGATCACCAAGGAATCGCTTTGCCAAGGTGTTACAGACGTCGCAGCCTGCGAATAAACTAAGCTAGCGCATCCCGGCATTGGCCGGGATGCACCCCCATTTTCCTTTCAAGCGCGGGCCGTTCACCTACGGGTGCCCCCACCGCTGAAAGACACCGCATCCCAATCCGGAAGCCAATTACATGACAGACACATCGACACCCGGGACAGATACACATCCGTCACCGACTGCCCCCAAACGTTCGTTTCTAACGCAGCTTGAAATCGACACACGCCTGTTGGGCATGATCGGTGCCTTTGTGCTGGTGTGTCTGGTGTTCAACGTGTTGACCGATGGGCGGTTTTTGACACCGCGCAATATTTTTAACCTGACCATCCAAACCGTCAGTGTCGCCATTATGGCCACAGGCATGGTGTTTGTGATCGTCACCCGCCACATCGATCTGTCTGTAGGGGCCATGCTGGCGACATGTTCTGCCGCGATGGCCATGACGCAGACCGATATTTTGCCGAAAATGCTAGGGCTTGGCCTGGGTCATCCGCTGATTCCTTGGATCAGCATTGCCGTCGGGTTGCTGATCGGCACCATTATCGGCGCGCTTCAGGGCTGGCTGGTTGGCTATCTCACGATCCCCGCCTTTATCGTGACGCTGGGCGGCCTTTTGATTTGGCGCAACGTGGCGTGGTACATGACGGACGGCCAAACCATTGGCCCGCTTGATGAAACATTCCGCAAACTTGGCGGCATCAACGGTACCTTAGGCGAAACATGGTCTTGGGTCGTCGGGATCATTGCGGTGGTGCTGGCGCTTTGGGCGCTCTGGGCCGCGCGGCGCAACAAGATCGGGCATGGCTTTCCTGTCAAACCCGTCTGGGCCGAAGCCCTCGTCGGGCTGATCATCGCCGCGGGTATCCTTGGCTTTGTGGCGATCCTGAACGCTTACGAGGTTCCAACGGCCCGTCTGCTCCGTGAATTCAAGGCGCGCGGCGAGGTGATGCCAGACGGCTATGCCGCCGCTTACGGCATTCCCTATTCCGTCTTGCTGCTGATCGCGATTGCAATTGCCATGACGGTGATGGCCAAACGCACGCGGCTGGGGCGCTATATCTTTGCGACCGGCGGTAACCCTGATGCGGCAGAGCTGTCCGGCATCAACACACGCCTGTTGACGGTCAAGGTATTTGCCCTGATGGGTGCCTTGGTGGCGCTGTCTGCGGTTGTCGCATCGGCCCGCCTGACCAACCACTCAAACGACATCGGCACGCTGGACGAACTGCGCGTCATCGCTGCGGCCGTGATCGGGGGCACTGCCCTTGCTGGCGGGATCGGCACCATTCACGGCGCGATCTTGGGTGCGCTGATCATGCAGTCGCTGCAATCGGGCATGGCGATGGTCGGCGTTGACGCACCGCTGCAAAACATCGTTGTGGGGGCTGTTCTGGTCCTCGCCGTCTGGATCGACATTGTCTATCGCCGCCGCACGGGAGGGAAATGATGACACCTTTAGTAGAGCTCAAGAATATCTCGCTGTCTTTTGGCGGTGTGCGTGCCGTCGATAACGTGTCGCTTGACCTGTATCCGGGCGAAGTTGTCGGCTTGCTGGGCCATAACGGCGCGGGCAAATCAACGCTGATCAAAATCCTTGCCGGTGCCTATCAAATGGACGAGGGCGAGATTTGGATCGAAGGCAAGAAAGCCAGCATTCATTCGCCCCGCGACGCCCGCCGTCATAATATCGAGACGATTTATCAAACGCTGGCGCTGGCCGATAACCTTGACGCGGCAAGCAACCTGTTTCTGGGCCGTGAACTAACCAATCGTTTCGGTCTGGTCGACGATGCGCAGATGGAGGCCGAGACCCGCAAGATCATGGCCCGTCTCAACCCCAACTTCAAAAAGATAAACGAGCCTGTTTCAGCTCTTTCCGGGGGTCAGCGGCAATCGGTGGCGATTGCGCGTGCTGTGTATTTCAACGCCAAAATCCTGATTATGGA
Organism: uncultured Sulfitobacter sp.; assembly: GCF_964021855.1. NCBI lineage: Bacteria > Pseudomonadati > Pseudomonadota > Alphaproteobacteria > Rhodobacterales > Roseobacteraceae > Sulfitobacter > uncultured Sulfitobacter sp. The sequence continues at coordinate 370,339 of NZ_CAXHZD010000001.1, read as the reverse complement.
CGAACCCACTGCCGCCCTAGGTGTGCATGAAAGCAAGATGGTCGCGGACCTGATTAAAGAGCTGAAAGCCCAAGGTTTGGGTATCTTTTTGATCAGCCACGACACCCGCGAAATGCTGGACCTGTGCGACCGTGTGTCGGTGATGAAAAACGGCACATTGATCGGCACCGAAAAGGTCGGTGACGTGACCGAGGATGACATCCTGAGCATGATCATCATGGGCAAAGCGCGCGACGCTGCTTAGGCTCTGACAAAGGGGAAAACGCATGTTTTTGGGTCTTGATCTGGGCACCTCGGGCCTGAAGGCGCTGTTGGTTGACGCCGATGAAAACATCATCGCCGAGGCCAGCGCGCCCTTGCAAGTATCGCGCGCCCATGACGGGTGGAGCGAGCAAAATCCCGATGATTGGTTCACCGCCTGCGCGGCTGCAATCGCCGGTCTTGGTGTTGATCTAAGCGGCGTTCAGGGCATCGGGCTTAGCGGGCACATGCATGGTGCGACGCTGATTGATGCAAACGGTGCGGCGTTGCGCCCCTGTATGCTGTGGAATGACACCCGTGCCGCTGTTGAGGCGGCTGAATTCGACGCCAATCCGGTCTGGCGACAGGTAACGGGCAACATTGTGTTCCCCGGTTTTACCGCGCCCAAGGTCGAATGGGTCCGGCGGCACGAGCCCGAAATATTTGCCAAGATCGACAAGGTTTTGCTGCCCAAAGACGCCCTGCGGTTTTGGTTAACAGGCGATGCCGTGTCCGAGATGTCTGATGCCGCGGGCACCAGCTGGCTGGATACCGGCGCGCGGGATTGGTCCGATGAATTGCTGGCGCTATCCGGCCTGTCGCGGGCGCAAATGCCCCGGCTGGTCGAAGGGTCCGCCGTTTCTGGCACCCTGAGCGGATCAATTGCCGCCAAACTTGGCCTGCCTGCGGGCATTCCTGTCGCCGGTGGTGGCGGGGATAACGCCGCCTCAGCCATCGGGATGGGCGTTGTGAAACCGGGGCAGGCGTTTGTGTCGCTGGGCACCTCTGGCGTGTTGTTCGCCGCCACGCCCAGCTATGCCGCCGCACCCGAAAGCGCCTTGCACAGTTTTTGCCACGCCTTGCACGGGCTTTGGCATCAGATGGGGGTGATCCTGTCGGCGACCGACGCGCTGAACTGGCTGGCAGGTGTGTTGCAAGAAGATGCGCAAACGTTGACCGGTGATTTGGGGCAACTACAGGCACCCAGCCGGACGATTTTCATGCCCTATCTGGGCGGCGAACGCACCCCGCATAACGACGCACAAATCCGCGCGGGTTTCCTGCATCTTGGCCACGCAACCGACCGCAACGCCATGGTCCGCGCGGTTCTTGAGGGCGTCACTCACGCCCTGCGGGACAGTTTCGACGCCATGGCTGTGACCGGCACCAAGATCGACAGCCTGATCGCCGTCGGCGGTGGATCAAAGTCCGATTATTGGCTTCAGGCCATCGCAACATCCCTGAACATGCCCATTCAACTGCCTGCGGCTGGCGACTTTGGTGCAGCCCTTGGGGCCGCCCGTCTGGGCCGCATGGCAGCGACCGGCGCAGGGGCCGAGATTGCCGTCGCCCCCCCGATTTCCCGCGTAATAGAGCCTGATTCAAAGCTGGTTCCAACCTTTGCAGAGGCCCACGCCCGCTATTCCGAGACATACCGCGCAATCAAATCTTTGCGTTGACCTAGAGATAAGGACCCCTCCCATGACTGATTTTTTCGACGGCATCCCGGCGATCACCTATGACCCCGACGCGAGCCACGATTTCGCCTATCGCAGCTATAACCCTGAGGAGGTGCTGATGGGCAAAACCATGGCCGAGCATCTGCGCTTTGCCGTGGCCTATTGGCACAGCTTTGCCTGGGAAGGCGGCGACCCGTTTGGCGGTCAAACATTCGTGCGCCCGTGGTTCGGCGACACGATGGAGCACGCCAAAATCAAGGCCGATACTGCCTTTGATATGTTCAAAATCCTTGGCCAGCCGTATTTCTGTTTCCACGACGCCGATGTGCGCCCCGAAGGCGATACTTTCGCGCAAAGCACAGCGCGCCTGCACGAGATCACCGATTATTTCGGCGAGAAGATGGAGCAGACCGGTACCAAACTGCTGTGGGGCACCGCGAACCTGTTTTCGAACCGTCGCTATATGGCGGGCGCGGCCACAAACCCCGACCCCGATGTGTTTGCCTATGCCGCCGCGACCGTCAAAGAATGCATCGACGTCACGCACAAGCTGGGCGGTGAAAACTATGTGCTTTGGGGTGGGCGCGAAGGTTATGAAACCCTTCTGAACACCGACATGAAACGCGAGCGTGAACAGGCCGGTCGCTTCCTGCAAATGGCTGTCGAATATGCGCGCAAGATCGGGTTCAAAGGCGGCATCCTGATCGAGCCTAAACCGCAGGAACCCACCAAACATCAGTATGATTACGACGTCGCGACCGTCTATGGCTTCCTCAAGGATTTCGGCCTTGAGAACGAGGTGAAAGTAAACATTGAACAGGGTCACGCGATCCTGGCCGGGCATTCGTTTGAGCACGAGCTGGCACTAGCCTCTGCGCTTGGGATTTTCGGGTCCATCGACATGAACCGCAACGATTACCAATCGGGCTGGGACACCGACCAATTCCCCAATTCCGTGCCCGAAGTCGCATTGGCCTATTACGAAGTGTTGAAAGCGGGTGGTTTCACGACCGGCGGCACGAATTTCGACGCCAAGCTGCGCCGTCAATCGCTGGACGCGCAGGATCTGATCCTTGCCCATGTCGGCGCGATGGATGTTTGCGCCCGCGGGCTAAAGGCAGCTGCCGCAATGTTGGAAGACGGCAAGCTGGAGGACGCCCGCAAGGCGCGGTACGCCGGTTGGGGGTCAGCGCGCGGTCAGGGCCTGTTGAATACCGACCTTGAGACGATCAACGCGCAGGTCAAGGCGGATGCATTGGACCCGCAGCCTGCATCTGGCCGTCAAGAAGCGTTGGAAAACTTGGTTAACAGATATCTTTGACCTATCGCCAATGGCGGAGTAATTGACCCTATGTTCAAGCGCTACGCCATATATTTCACGCCCCCGCCAGGTGCTTTCAGCCAATTGGCGACCGCTTGGCTGGGGTGGGATTTGGCGCAGGGGTGCGCCGTGCCGCATCCCGATATCCCAGGGGTAAATGTCGCGGCCACCACGGAACGGCCGCGCAAATATGGGTTACATGCGACGATCAAGGCACCGTGTACCCTTGCCGATGGCGTGACCGAGCAGGAATTAACCGGCGCGCTGGCTGCGTTTTGTGCGGCCCATCCTTCCGTTACGCTGGGCGGGCTGGGGCTGACGCAGATCGGCCGGTTTTTGGCGCTGACTCCCGTGGGCGACACATCAGCGCTGAACGGGTTGGCATCAGCGGCAATGCAGTCGTTGGACCCGTTTCGCGCGCCCCTAGGCGAGGCGGAATTTAATCGCAAGAACCGGCCCAATATGTCGGTTCGGCAGCGCCAGTTATTGCGGCAATGGGGGTACCCCCATGTCGAAGAATTCTTTCGCTTTCACATCACGCTGACGGGGCCGATCCCTGACGCGGAACTGGCGCAAGTGCGTCAAGCGATCGAGGCCTATCTGATGCCCGCGATCCCCGCGCCGTTTGATATTGATAGCCTGACGCTATGCGGCGAAGACATGGATAGCAGGTTTCATCAGATCGCACGATTTGGGTTAGGCAAAGCTGCGAATAGTCTCTAACGCGCCGGAAAGCGCCTTTCCCTTGGGGTCTTGCAACGCCGCTTCGCGCAGACGGGCGACCCAATCTGCCGCATCTTTGCGCCCCTTCACCATCTGCGCACCATTCATCACGCTGTCAAATTTGGTCAGCCCCCGTGCATGGGTATCGGAATAACCCTTTATCAAACGTCGGCAGCGCAACATCTCGACGCACAGCGCATAATCCTTCTCAAGCGGAGCAAGGCTGCGGTCCAACCAATCCTCAAGATGTGCGACCTCGACCGCGTGACGGCGGGTTTTCAGGCGATAGGATTTCAATCCGCCCAAGACGTATAACATCACGAATGCTGGCAAGCTGTCGGTGCGCAACCGCCGCCCCTTGTCAAACCACCGGTCCAGCCATGCCATCATCTTTGGCCGCGCCTCGACCCAAGCGCCAAACCTTGCAGGCAACAGCCCCGCGATTTCCTCGGCCCTTGGGTGAAAATATTCGGTCAGCTGCATGACCTGATCCGGTTCTGCGCCCATTTCGGCACGGATGCGTATAAATCTGGGGCCGCGTGTTTTTATGTCAGCGACGCGGATCATGTCATCATAAGCCATTGCATTAGCCATATATTTTGCGGCTGTGATGCTAAGCAGCCAATCATGCGCCACGCTGTCACGGGCGATAACCTCGTCCAGCCGATCCAGATAGGACGCGCCGTAGGCGTGGTCCTGAAAATCCACCACCTTATGCAGGGCGGCGGTGGCCATCTGCTGTACCATCGGCGGCATGGCATGGATACGGTCCCGTAACCCCTGATATCTGCGCAACAAGTTCTGCGGACCTGTGATTTCGGGCGGAGTCTCTGCTTCCTTTACCCTGCCTGCATCGCCACTCCGCGCAGCATCAAACCCCGCATGAAAAGCGCGCAAGCTGGCATCGACACCTCTGCCGCTTTGCCGGATCGCATCCTCGAACGCGGCGCGGGGAAAGGGCAAGGCGTCGGTCCCTGCAAGCGCCCCAAACAGGCTGGCCGAAATGACCGATCCCTGATCAATCGCCAACTGCTCCATATCGGCCAAAATCAGTCTCTGTGCGGCTATTTCAGCGGCTGCGCGGACCTCTTCTGCATCGGCAATCCCGTCGCCCGGAACAGTCTTTTCCGACACGGCCAAGGCGCGGTGGCTTGACCCGATCAGCACGGTCCGGTCCGGCGTGACAAAGCCGCGCAGGATGGCGCGCCCGACCTCCATCATCTCGGCCGCGATCAGAATATCGACATCACCGGCCGACGGGGCCAAGGCAAAGATCGGCTGCTGATCGGTCATTGGCGTCATTTCGATGTAATAGATCGTGGCACCGGTGCGCTGCGCGACGCCGGCAACGCTGGTGGCCTGAACGGCATAACCTTGGGCGCGGGCCATGGTTTCGATCCACCCCGTCAGAACGCCACCGCCCTGCCCGCCCACAGCCATGACCGCCAGTTTGGTGATCTGGGCCGCACGCGGATCAGCGGTTTGTTCCGTGAAAAGCGCGTTCATTGCAGCATCAACCGTTTGGCGTCGCGTCTGGATTGCAGCCAACCAATCACCTTACTGCGCTGTTTTGTGCGCCAAGCCTCAAGCCGGGTCGGGTTATGCACAACATCGGCCTGATAGAAGGACGGGCACAGAATGGCGGTATCCGCCACCTCGCCGCAATTTCCGCAGCCGACGCAGGTTTGATCGATATGGGCGACAGGATCATCGCGCAGCGGGTCATCCAGCTTTTTCAACGACAGCGACGGGCAACCGGACAGCCGGATACAGGCGTGATCGCCCGTGCAAATGTCGGGATCAACGCCAAAGCGCGGGATATCAACGCGGCGGCCTTCCTTGATCGCCTGATTGCGCAGCGGTTTTTCGCGGCGTTGCTTGTTCAGCATACATTCCGACGACGCGACAATGACCTTGGGCCCGTCATAATCGGTTGTTAACGCCTCGCGCAGAACCTCTCGCATTTTGCCAACGTCATAGGTACGGTCGATCTGGCGCACCCATTCGACGCCAACCCCCTTGAGCGCCGCCGAAATGGGGTTATTCGTTGATTTAGTATCGTTTTTTGCGCGGCTCGACAGGACATCCTGACCACCTGTCGCGGCGGAGTAATAGTTGTCGACGATCACCGCGACCGTGTCGGATTTGTTGAAAACCATGTTCCCGATCGAGGAACTAAGCCCGCTGTGCCAAAACCCACCATCCCCAAGGATCGAGATCGCGCGCCGTTCGCCGCCCCCATCAAAAGCGGCGTTCGAGGCGGGACCAAGCCCATAGCCCATGGTAGCACCCCCGATTTCAAACGGGGGCAGCGCCGCGAACAAATGGCAACCGATGTCGCCGCTGATCTGGTGTTTGCCCAGCTCTTGTTCGGTCAGTTTCATTGCCGCGAAGATAGGGCGTTCGGGGCATCCCGTACAAAAGCCGGGCGGCCGGATCGGGACGGTTTTCGACAGATCCGGTATCTTTAGTGCCTCGGCATTTGGGGCGCGCACCGTGCCCGGCAGCATCTCGGGCGCGGCGGTTTTCAGGAACGCGGTGACACCATCCAGCATGACCTGACCGGTGTATTCGCCCGCCATCGGCAGCATATCTTTGCCATGCAATTCGACCGAACTGCGCGATTTGTACAGAAAACTGCCAAGCTGCTGTTCGATAAAGTCGGGCTGCCCTTCCTCGACGACCAGCACGTGTTCTTTGCCTTGGCAAAACCGGTCAAATTCGTCTTTGACCAAGGGATAGGTGACATTCAAAACATAAAGCGGCACGTCGCTGTTGCCGTAGATATCTGCCAGCCCCAGCCGCTGAAGCGCGCGCACGACGCCGTTGTACATGCCCCCCTGAACCACAATGCCCAACGGCGCACGTTCGGGGCCGAACACCTCGTTCAGCTTGTTTTCAGCGATGAATTTTTCAGCCGCAGGCCAGCGGTTTTGGATTTTATCCTGCTCGTGAAGATAGCTCATTGGGGGCAGCACAACGCGGGCGAAATCACTGCGCGGGGCCGACAGCGCGTCGCGCACGGTCAGCGGCGGCGGGACGTTATCGCGGGTTTCAAAGCTGCCCGTCACATGGCACGATCTGATCCGCACCATCAACATCACCGGGGTATTGCTGGCTTCCGACAGCTCGAACCCATCCTTTACAGCCTTGGTAATGCTGGGTAAATTCGGGCGCGGGTCCAGCATCCAGAATTGTGATTTCATGGCAAAGGCGTGGGACCGCTCTTGCATGATCGACGATCCTTCGCCGTAATCTTCGCCCACAATCACCAGCGCGCCACCCGTAACGCCAGAAGAACTGAGGTTGGCCAAGGCATCAGACGCGACATTAACGCCAACCGGCCCCTTGAAGGTGACAGCACCCCGGATCGGATAGTGGACAGAGGCGGCCAACATGGCTGCGGCGGCAGCCTCGCTTGCGTTTGCCTCGAACCGGACGCCCAGTTCACCCAGCACATCCTGCGCATCGGCTAGCACGTCCATCAGATGGCTGATCGGCGCACCCTGATAGCCGCCAACATAGCCCACGCCATTTTCCAACAGCGCCTTGGTCAGGGCCAATATGCCTTCGCCGGTAAAGACATCCCCCTCGCCTTTGCGCAGGTGTTCTACCTCTTTTTTGAAGGAACGTTCGGCCATCTGGGCCCTTTCAAAAGTCGTGTTTACGGATGTTTTTCAGCATCTTTTGCAACGTGCCGACAAAGGCCTGTTTTTCGGCAGCATCGATACCCGCGAACATCGCCTGATAGGCATCTGCCATATGCGGCCAAAGCCGCTGAAATGCCGCGCGCCCGCTGTCGGTCAGAAAGATGCGGGTGGCCCTGCTGTCGTCGGGGTCGGGCTGGCGCCGGACCAACCCGTTTTGCGCCAATGTATCCAAGGCCCGACTAAGCGTAGATTGCTGCACAACCGCAAAGACGGCCAATTCGCGGATCAAAATACCATCGCGCACGGACAGCACCGCAAGCGACCGCATCTGCGGGGTTGTCAGGCCCAGCTTGGCCATTTCTTCCTGCATGGCCGCATTATAGCGCCCCATAATCCGGTTCATCAGATAGGGCGCGAACTGATCCAGCCCCACCTCGCCCAATGTCGTATCGTCGTGCTTTTCAGGGCTGTCTTTGGCGTCCATTCAAGGGTCCTTTCCCTGATGCAGAAGGGGTGATCGGGCCGAACATGAAGTGTAAATTAACCTTTTGGAACCAGCGCGAGCGCACGGATCGGGGAGCCTGTGCCGCGTTCAATCTTGAGCGGTGCCGCGATCAGAATGGCCCCCTTGGCAGGAAGCTTGTCTAGATTGGCAAGCGAGGCGAGGCCAAAACAATTGTTGAGGTGCAGCAGGTTATGCGCGGGGTATGGCGGTTCCATCCCGCCTGCTTGGCCCGCGTCGGTACCAATACATTGCGTGCCCCAACCGACGATCCCCTTGGACAGCAGGTATTCGATGCAATCAGGCGTCGGGCCGGGGCTGTGCGGGCCAGCGTCATCAGCGTTAAGGAACTTTGCGGCGTCATGCACGCGCTTGTCCCAATCGGTGCGCATCACGACCCATTCGCCCTTGCCGATGGTGCCATGTTCGGCTTCCCATGCTTTCACACCATCCGCGGTCAGCAGGAAATCCTCGTTCTCGGCGGATTGGGCGGCGCAATCGATGACATTAACCGGCGCGACCAAGCGCTGCACATCCAACGTGTCGGTATAGCCGTCCTCGTAATCCTTGCCGGTAATCCAATGGTGCGGCGCGTCGAAATGGGTGCCGGAATGTTCGCCCAGCTTTAGCCAGTTCCACGCGAAAAACGGGCCGTCATTGTCGTATTCGCTGATCTTGTGAATTTCGATCTTTGGGGTGTTCTTGGCAAAATCCTCGGGCAGTTCTAAAATCGGGGTGTCAGGGCCAAGGCTGCTTGAACAGTCGATCACCTCAACACCGCCGGTCGCCAACATCATTGCAAGGTTCGTCAGACTTTCTGCGCCGCTCATCATCATATCTCCCGTGGTTATGCTGTTGCACTGTTGTTGATAAAGGATGCTACGTAGCGTTATATGCATTTGCAATAAAATTAGCGTGCTAACAAAGTTACGCAATAAATTGAGGGACTTATGCCTGATCGCGGCTACTTTCTTTATCATTCTATCGGTCAATATCCGGGAAAAGCGCAGGATATGGCCGCCGCTTTGGCTGATTTTTCCGATGTCTGGGGCACGCCGGATGACGGGCAATGGCCGTCGGTTTTAACCAAAAGACAAGAGTTCCTGACCCTGTGGCGCGATCTGATAGATGCGCCAGATGAGACGCTGACCAGCGCTGAAAATGTCACCACGGCGCTGTTTTCGATCCTTGGCGGTCTGCCAGCGGGGCAATTGCGCGGCAAGCGCGTGCTGATCGGGGCAGATTGCTTTCCCTCGCTGCATTTTCTGCTGAACGGGTTGGCGGATCGCATGGGGTTCACCCTGCATACCGTGCCGATACGCGACGGCGCATTTTGGGTAACGGATGACGATCTGCTTGATACTTGGGGCGCGGATGTTGGTCTGGCGCTGCTGACCTTTGTCACCTCGACCAGTTCGCACCGCTGTGATTTGCAGCGGCTGATCGCACATGGGCGCGCGATGGGGTCGTTGATCGGGGTGGACCTGACCCAAGGGATCGGGATTATCCCGTTTTCGCTGAATGACTATGCCTCCGATTTTGTGGTTTCCAGCAGCTTGAAGTGGCTGTGCGGTACGCCCGGTGCGGGCATCATCCAGATGCGCCGTGATCTGATCGAACAGACTACACCCGAGCTGCGCGGCTGGTTCTCGCAGGATAATCCGTTTTCGTGGGATTTGAACGCCTTTGACTATGCCCCCGATGCGCGGCGGTTTGACCATGGAACACCATCGGTTTTGGCCTGTTTAGGGTCGATTCCCGCATTGCGTTGGCATGCGGGGCAGTCTGATCTAATGGCCCATAACCGCGCGCTGACCGATCAAATCATCGCGGCTGCAGATGATGCCGGGTTAACTCTTGCCACGCCTAGGGATGCTGAACAGCGCGGCGGGTCTGTTATGGTAAAATTACCGCAAACCATTGACGCGCAGGCCTTGGTTGGCACGTTGCGCGCGCAGGATATCCACGTCGATTGTCGCGGCCAGATCCTGCGTTTGTCGCCGGGGGTGATTACGTCAGCCGCGCATGTGGAGGGTCTGTTTCAGGCGCTGAAGGCGGTGATCTAAAGCGCGTTAAAGAACCGTTGCATCCTGTCCATCGCATCGGTCAGCACATCAATTTCAGCGCAACCGAAACACACGCGCAAATGCCCCTCGCCCGCGTCGCCGTAAAAACTGCCCGCCTCGACCACAACGCCGGTTTCTTCCAGCAAGCGGTCCGCGCAATCCTGCGCGCTTAGGCCCGTCGCGGCGATGTTGGGAAAGGCGTAAATCGTGCCCTCAACCGGGGCGCAGGTGACGCCGGGCATCTGGTTCAGCCGCCCGACCACCAGATCACGGCGGGCGCGATCCCGCGAGACCATACCAGCCAGAACGGACGCATCCCCCGTGACAGCGGCAAGCGCGCCGTGCTGGATAAACGTGTTCACATGGGTGACCTCGTTCGTGGTGATTTTCATCAACGGGCCCATCAAAGCCGCGTCTGCCACCACATAGCCCAGCCGCCAACCGTCCATGGCATAGGCTTTGGTGAAGGCGAACATCGAAATGGTGCGTTCCTTCATCCCCGGCAAGGACGCGATCGAGATATGCGTTTCGCCATAGGTGATTTCTTCGTAGACCTCGTCCGAGATCACCAAAAGATCATGTTCCTGCGCAAGATCGGCAATGATTTGCAGTTCCGCACGGGTATAGACTCGGCCCGTCGGATTGCAGGGGTTGATCAAGGCGATCACACGGGTCGCAGGGGTGATATGCGGCTCTATCAAGGCGCGATTGATGGAAAACCCGTTGCTTGCGTCCAAAGGGGCGATGGTCACTTTGGCCCCCGCCAGTTCTGCCTTGCCGATATGTTGGGGGTAATAGGGCACCAGCAAAAGCGCCTCGTCACCGTCATCCAGAAACGCCATGAACGCGGCAAACGACCCTTGGGTCAACCCGTTGGTGATCAGCACATTGTCGGCTGTGACATCCAGCTTGTTCTGATCCCGCAGCTTTGTCGCCAGCGCGCTGCGCAGTTCGGGCAGCCCTTGCAGATCGGAATAATGTACGGCCCCAGCTTGCAGCGCAGCAATCGTCGCGTCCTTGATATGCTGGGGGGTATCCTCGGCGGGCATCCCCAGTTCAAGATGGATCAAATCCTCCGGCATCCCAACCGCTTTGGCAAACATCCCAAAGTTTTTCGGGCTGGTGTCGGTAATCCGGCGGGCGGGGCGTATGGGCATCAGGCTCTCCTTGCATGAGATACATGCGTTTGCACCTATTTTGATAACGCGGTCCGGGATCAAAAGCCAAGCTTAAAGGGTGACAGGAATTGCGGCCCCCTGAAACGAAAAACGCCGCCCCGACAGATGTCGAAGCGGCGCGATCTTGGGCGGGTTGGCCCGGATTTAGTAGCGGTAGTGTTCCGGCTTGAACGGACCTTCGGGTTTGACGCCGATATAGGCCGCTTGCTCGCTGCTGAGCTGGGTCAGCTTTACGCCGATACGATCCAGATGCAGGCGGGCGACTTTCTCGTCCAGATGCTTGGGCAGGATGTACACTTCGTTTTTGTATTTGCCGGTGTTTTCCCACAGTTCGATCTGCGCCAACACTTGGTTGGTAAAGGACGCAGACATCACAAACGACGGGTGGCCCGTGGCGTTACCAAGGTTCAACAAACGACCCTCGGACAGCAGGATCAAGCGGTTGCCCGAAGGCATCTCGATCATGTCGACCTGTTCTTTGATGTTCGTCCATTTGTGGTTCTTCAGCGCGGCGACCTGAATTTCATTGTCGAAGTGGCCGATGTTGCCAACGATCGCCATGTCCTTCATCTCGCGCATATGCTCGATCCGGATCACGTCTTTGTTGCCGGTGGTGGTGATAAAGATGTCAGCGGTGGCCAACACGTCTTCCAACAGCACGACTTCGAAACCGTCCATAGCAGCCTGCAGCGCGCAAATCGGATCGGCTTCGGTTACTTTGACCCGTGCGCCAGCGCCGGCCAGCGATGCCGCCGACCCTTTGCCAACATCACCATAGCCGCAAACCACGGCGACCTTACCGGCCATCATGGTGTCTGTGGCGCGGCGGATGCCGTCGACCAGCGATTCCTTGCAGCCGTATTTGTTGTCGAATTTCGACTTGGTCACGCTGTCATTCACGTTGATCGCAGGGAAAGGCAGTTGGCCCTGTTTCACCAGATCGTACAGGCGGTGAACGCCGGTTGTTGTTTCCTCGGACACGCCTTTGATCTGGTCGCGCATCTTGGTGAACCAACCGGGGGAGGCTTCCATGCGCTTTTTGATCTGCGCTTTGATCGCGACTTCTTCTTCGGATGTCGGCACGGCGATCACGTCTTCGCCTGCTTCGGCGCGGGCGCCCAGCAGGATGTACAACGTCGCGTCGCCGCCATCGTCGAGGATCAGGTTCGGGCCTTCGGGGAACTGGAAGGATTTATCAAGGTAATCCCAGTGCTCTTCCAGCGACTGGCCTTTGATCGCGAAAACAGGCGTGCCGCCCGCAGCAATTGCAGCGGCGGCGTGGTCTTGGGTCGAAAAGATGTTGCACGAGGCCCAGCGCACATCGGCACCCAGCACAACCAGCGTTTCGATCAGAACAGCGGTCTGGATCGTCATGTGCAGCGACCCAACGATGCGCGAACCGGCCAGCGGTTTGCTTTCACCATATTCGGCACGCAACGCCATCAGGCCCGGCATTTCAGTCTCGGCGATATCAAGTTCCTTGCGACCATACGCGGCAAGGCTAATGTCTTTAACGATATAATCGTTGGCCATTTGGCATCCCTTTTCAAAAGATCGGATATTTGCCACGCGCGTAGCACTTTAAATCTTTAATCTCAACGATTGATGGGAATGGTGGCGTACCACCGCTATTTTGCGCCGATGCCGCGTGTATTTACGGTTTCATGATCGCGGGCATCGTGGGAAGAACGGACAGGCACACAGAAACGGAGAACCGATATGGCGCAGCAGCCCCGCGCGTGGCAACGCATGCTTTCGGGTCGCAGGCTGGACCTGCTGGACCCCACCCCGGTCGATATCGAGATTGAAGATATCGCGCATGGGCTGGCGTTTGTTGCCCGTTGGAATGGCCAAACCCACGGCGATTACGCCTATTCGGTTGCCGAACATTCGCTGTTGGTGGAAACGCTGTTTGCGCGGCTGAACCCAAAGGCACCGACGAAATGGAAGCTGGCCGCGCTTTTGCACGACGCGCCGGAATATGTGATCGGCGATATGATTTCTCCGGTCAAAGCGGCCGTTGGGCCGGGGTATGGCGCGCTGGACGAACGGTTGACCGCAGCGATACACATTCGGTTTGGCCTGCCTGCAGCGATCCCCAAAACGGTCAAGCAGCAGATCAAAAAGGCCGACCGGATCAGCGCCTGGATGGAAGCCACCCAAATCGCCGGATTTGAAGAGGCCGAGGCCACACGGTTTTTCGGCAAGCCCGATACCAGCATTACCCAAGACCTGACAATCGTGCTGCGCCCGCCTGTTGAAACCCGCAATGATTTCACGGCCCGTCACGCTGCCCTGCTATCGGAGATGTCATGATCAACGTAAGACGCGCCAGCGAACTGGACGCCGCAAGTATGGCGCAGCTGCTGAACGAGATTATTGAAATTGGCGGCACCACGGCAATGACGCGGCCAGTCACCGGCGATGATCTAAAAGAACGGATGGCAGCAAACCCGGATCAAAGCGCATGGCACGTTGCCTTGGACGGCGATGAAAAGGTCGTCGGGTTTCAATGGATCAGCCCTCATACCAAGTTGCCAGCCGAGGCCTGCGATATCGCGACATTCGTGCAGGTCGGGCGCACGGGGCTTGGCATCGGGTCAGGGCTGTTTAACGCCACCTCTGACGCGGCAAAACAATTGGGCTATGTCTGGATCAACGCAACAATCCGCGCCGATAATACCGGCGGGCTGACCTATTACCAAAGCCGCGGCTTTCGCGACTGGCACTATGACGAGGGTGTCGAGATTGCGTCGGGCTTGGTCGTGGACAGGATCAGCAAGCGGTACGACATCTAAACCCTAGCGCGGGCTTCGTTTGGCCAGAATACGCTGCAATGTGCGGCGGTGCATGTTCAGGCGCCGCGCGGTTTCCGACACGTTGCGGTCGCATAATTCGTACACGCGCTGAATATGCTCCCATTTCACGCGGTCCGCGCTCATCGGGTTTTCGGGGGGCGGTGGCAGATCATCCCCCGTCGCCAGTAGGGCGTTGGTAATGTCGTTCGCATCCGCAGGTTTTGACAGGTAATCGGTCGCACCGATTTTCACGGCCGCCACAGCCGTCGCGATCGCCCCATATCCGGTCAACACGACAACACGCGCATCAGGACGCTTGGCGCGCAGCACCTCGACGACGTCGAGACCATTGCCGTCTTCCAGACGCAGATCGATCACGGCATAGGCTGGCGGACGCGCGGTTGCGATGGCCCGACCCGCGGCGACAGAGCCGGCAGTTTCAACGGAAAACCCGCGCTTTTCCATCGCCTTGGCCAGACGACGTAGAAACGGTTCGTCGTCATCCACCAACAGCAATGTCGGATCTTCACCTAGATCAAGCGCGTTATTCTCAGCCATTTCATGCCTCGCAATCATTGGTTTCGTCGTCACATTACCAAGCAGCTATGTAGTGCTGCCCAATTTATGTCAAATTTTCACTGATTATCGATGAAACAGCCAATCTTGTCGGCCATCTGATCGGGCGTGACATCGCGCCTAAAGAAATCCACAAACCCTTCGCCGGGCATCACGAGATAGCTAAAGGTAGAGTGATCCACGAGGTAAAATTCATCCTCGGCGTCATGGGCCTTGTAATAGGTGCGATATGCCTCGCTTGCGGCCTTTACCTGCTCGGGCGATCCGGTCAGCCCGATCATCTTGGGGTGCATATTGTCCGCAAAATCGCCCACGACTTCGGGTGTGTCCCGCGCCGGATCGATCGAGATAAATACCGGCGTGACCGACATGCCGCGTTCGGCAAGCACATCAACCGCACTTGCGTTGCGGGCAACATCAAGGGGGCAAACATCAGGGCAGAAAGTATAGCCAAAGTAGAGTAAGCTGGGTTCGGTGATAACGTCCGCATCGGTCACGGTTTGACCTTCGGCATTCACCAGTTCAAACGGGCCGCCCAGATTATCCCCGCCGGCAACGGCAGAATTTTTACATTGCGCATACTTGTCATCGCCATCACCATTCAGGCCCATTACATAGGAAATCGCCACAAACCCGACCGCTACGACGACGGCACCTATTGCCAGTATTTTGTTCATATCCATTCTCCTACGCCGAAAGGCGCTCTTGATCACTGATTACGGCAGACCTACGCTTCTTACCTATCAATGCAATGGGCTAACTTGAAAAGGTGCGCCAATGACGCAGGCCACAATCAAACCGTTGGGCGATCGCACCCGTGCGAATTGGATCAGGCTGCGTACCATGATCGTGCTGCGGTGGGTCGCCATTGCGGGGCAGCTTACTGCGATTACTGTGGCGGACCGGCTGTTCGGGCTCCAGCTTGAGCTGGGCCTGTGCTATTTTGCCGTCGGCGTTTCGGTGGTGGGCAATCTGGTCGCGATATTTGTTTTTCCCGAAAACAAGCGCCTTTCAGAGTACGAGAACCTGTCGATGGTTCTGTTCGATCTGCTTCAGCTTGGGTTTTTGTTGTTCCTGACGGGCGGCCTGCACAATCCGTTTTGCTTGCTGCTGCTGGGGCCGGTCACGATCTCGGCCACGACGCTGAGCCTGAGATCGACGGTGATCTTGTGCTGCACCGCAATCGGCCTTGCCAGCCTGTTGGGCGTCTATCACTTTCCGTTGAACACCCAAAACGGCGGCGTGTTGGTGATGCCCGGCATTTTCGTGTTCGGCCATTGGATTGCGCTTGTGATCTCGATCCTGTTTTCGACCGCCTATTCGCGGCGGGTGACGACCGAAATCCATTCGATGTCAGACGCCTTGGTTGCCACGCAGATGGCGCTGGCGCGTGAACAAAAGCTGACCGATCTGGGTGGTGTGGTGGCCGCCGCCGCGCACGAACTGGGCACCCCGCTGGCCACGATTAAACTGGTTAGCGCCGAACTGTTGGACGAGCTAAAGGACAACCCAGAGCTGGCCGCCGATGCCGCATTGATCCGCAATCAGGCCGACCGGTGCCGCGATATTCTGCGCGACATGGGCCGCGCGGGCAAAGACGATTTGCACCTACGCCAGGCCCCGCTGAGCGCGGTCATCGAAGAGGCCGCCGAACCCCATATCGCCCGCGGCAAAACCATCGAGTTTTCCTTTGGCCAAGACAGCGGATCAACGTCCCATCAGCCGTCAATTCTACGCAAGCCCGAGATTATCCATGGTCTGCGCAATTTGATACAAAACGCTGTCGATTTTGCCGATAGCACCGTCTGGGTCGAGGCGAACTGGACCGACACGCAGATTTCGATACGTATTTTTGACGATGGCAAGGGGTTTCCCCCACATCTGTTGGGTCGCATTGGCGACCCGTTGATGCGCCGACGCCGGTCCCACGGCAGCGCACCCCAGCGCCCCGAATACGAGGGGATGGGACTGGGGCTGTTCATCGCAAAAACCTTGTTGGAACGCTCCGGCGCAGAGCTACACTTTGCCAACGGATCAGACAGCGCATCGCGGGCGGACCAACGCAAATTGGGTGCCGTGGTCGAACTGGTCTGGCCCCGTAGCAAGATTGACGCCGTGTATGGCGAGACGTCGATCCCCACCGGTAAAAACATGCCGATCACTACCTAAGGGTGTATTTACCTTACGGACACCACTCAAGCGATTAACGAAAAGTTAATATCTGGGGACCTACCATTCCGTTAAGAAGCCCGGAGTGTTGGTTGATGCTGCTCTTTGATATCTTTTTAGTCTTTTGCGCCGCCACCGTTTGCGGTGCGATGGCGTTTGCCTGGCTGAATACCCCTCAACAACATCCCACGCCCAGCCCTGCGGAGGCCACGACAGATCAGGTTTATCTTTTTGATCAAGGCGTCCTGCAACATGCATCAGAAGCCACCCAAAATCTGGTCCCGCTCGAGGCTGGCTTTCATGAATGGACCGACCTGCGCGAAAAGATCGTAGATCGTTTTACGTTATTTCCAAAGCAGCCCAAGCTTTATGGCACCGGCAGTATGACCCTTGATGCGATTGACATGAACGGGCCGACACAAATCAACATCAGTTGGGACAACGGGCTGAACTGGGTGCAATTTCTAAGCCTTGAAGACGATCAACCGTCAGATGCGCTGGAAAGCCGGATCATGTCGCATGGCTTGACCGCCAGCCTGACCATACCTGTTTGGCAGGTCTCGAACGATGGGGCCTTGATCTGGTGGAACCCCGCGTACGAGGCGCTGCACGCCCGCGTTTTTCCGGCCCTTCCTATCGAGGATAAGCTGATTTTTCCGCCTGAAGACGAAACAACCTGCCAGCGGGTTTCCGTGCGCGACGTCTCCACCGGTAAGAAAGAATGGTTCGACGTCACCTACCGCGAGGTTGACGGCGTGCTGAATTACCAAGCCATCTGCATCAGTAACCTTGTCCACGCCGAAGAGGCCCAGCGCAATTTCGTGCAAACCATGACCAAGACATTTGCGCAATTGTCGATTGGGCTGGCGATCTTTAACCGGAACGGGCAGCTCGCGTTGTTCAACCCGGCACTGGTCGATCTGACCGGCCTCCCGGCGCAGTTTTTAAGCACCAGACCCACCCTGCAAACCTTCTTTGACCGCCTGCGTGAAACCCGCAAAATGCCCGAGCCGAAGAACTATGCCAATTGGCGCACTGCGATTTCCGAACTGGTAAACGCGGCGAATGATGGCAGGTATGATGACACGTGGTCGCTGGATTCAGGTCAGACCTTTCGGGTAAAGGGCCGCCCGCACCCCGATGGGGCCACGGCCCTGCTGATCGAAGACATCACTGCCGAGGTCAGCCTGACACGTCATTTCCGGGCCGAGCTTGAGCTGGGGCAATCCATTTTCGACACGCTGGATGACGGCATCGCGGTATTCTCCGGCACCGGTATTCTGACATTCTCGAACAAAGCCTATCAAAGCCTTTGGAAGGTGGACGCCGAAACCAGCTTTGCCGATGTGACAATCCACGATTCCATTCAGGACTGGAAACGCAAGGCTGCGGAAAACCCCATGTGGCCCGAGATTGAAAGCTTTGTGCGCAGTTTCGAGGACCGCAAAAGCTGGAGCATTCCGGTCTACCTGACCGACGGTACCCATATGACATGCCTGATTTCGCCCATCGTTGCCGGTGCGACGCTTATCAGGTTTCACATCGTGAAACGGCCTGATGCCCGCGCCCGCCTAGGATCGCCCCAAGATATGCTGAGCAACGTTTAACGTCGCCTTTCGCCTTGCGGCGCACCTGCCCGGCCAAGTAGCTTGGGCACATGTCTGACCACACCCTTTCCCTTGATCTGCAAAACGCGGAAGAAACCAGCCAAGCGGCGCGCGCCCTTGCTGCCGCGTTGACGGCAGGCGATACGATTTTGTTAACCGGTGACGTGGGGGCTGGCAAAACCCATTTTGCGCGGTCCTTGATCCAATCCCTGCTGACCACACCCGAAGACGTACCATCGCCGACATTCACGCTGGTACAAACCTATGACACATCAGCGGGGGCGATTTGGCACGCCGATTTGTACCGCCTGACATCCACATTCGAGATTGAGGAGCTGGGCCTGTCTGACGCGTTTCAGGACGCGATTTGCTTGGTCGAATGGCCCGATCGCCTTGGAGAGTTGAAGCCAGACGGCGCATTGGAAATCACCCTTGAGACGACAGGCGAAGACAGCCGGGTGCTGACCGCATCTTGGGACGACGATAAATGGGTGGCCAAATTAAAAAGCTGGCGCAAATGACCAACCGCATGATCGCGTCACAAGAGTTTATCAAAGCCGCGGGTTGGGGCGACGCCCGGCAATCCCTGCTGGCCGGGGATGCATCAAACCGCCGCTATGACCGCCTGACAGCGGCGGATGGCAGCACCGCGATTTTCATGGATGCGCCCCCTGCCAAGGGGGAGGACGTGCGCCCCTTTGTGCGCATTGCCACGTTTTTGATCCAGAACGGCCTGAGCGCCCCGCGCATTCTGGCGCAGGATCCGGACAACGGGTTTCTACTGATCGAGGATCTGGGCGACGCGTTATTTGCGCGGCTAATGGTCGATCAGCCGGAAATGACCGGCCCGCTTTATGCAGCCGCCACCGACATGCTGGTGAGCTTGCACAAGGCCGAACCGCTGGAATTGCCGATCTGCGATTCCAACTGGCTGGTCGCCATGACCGATCTGGTTTTCGACTGGTACGCGGATGATGGCGCGGCTTTTGCCCGTTTTGACACGCTGTTCCGCCCCTTGGCGCAGCTGCTTGACCCCGTTCCCCGCGTCGTGATCCTGCGCGATTTCCATGCTGAAAACCTGCTATGGCTCCCCGAACGCACGGGCATCGCACGCGTTGGTGTGCTTGATTTTCAGGACGCGCTGCTGGGCCATCCCGCCTATGATTTGGTGTCGATCCTCCAAGACGCTCGCCGCGATGTTGCCCCTGAAATCGAGGCCGAGATGATCGCCCGTTACTGCGCCAACACCCGCACAAATATTGCGTCATTTCATACCGCCTATGCGATCATAGGGGCCCAGAGAAACCTGCGCATTCTGGGGATATTTGCACGGCTTTGCCTGCGCGACGGCAAGGCGCATTATGTGGATTTTATCCCCCGCGTCTGGGGCTATCTACAGCGCAATCTTGAACACCCCGATCTGGCAGAGCTGGCCGCATTTCTGGCCGAAACCCTGCCCCACCCCAGCCCCGATTTACTTGAGGATTTGAAAGCACGATGCGCGACACACCCAAATCCGTGATGATGTTCGCCGCCGGCTTTGGCACGCGGATGAAGCATTTGACCCAAGATCAGCCCAAGCCGATGGTCAAGGTCGCCGGCCGGCCGCTGATCGATCACGCGCTTGATCTGGCGAACGCGATTGCGCCGGATCGCATCGTCGCGAACCTGCATTACAAACCCGAGCCGCTGCTGGCGCATCTTAAGGGGCGCAACGTTCAGACCACTGTGGAGGACCCGGATATCCTTGAAACCGGCGGCGGGTTGCGCAATGCCTTGCCGTTGCTGGGCAAGGGGCCGGTTTTCACCATGAACACCGATGCCATCTGGGCCGGGCCGAACCCGCTGGCGATGCTGCAAGACGCGTGGAACCCCGCCATCATGGATGCGCTGCTGATCGGCATCCCCACCGCGCAGGCTGTCGGCCATTCAGGCACGGGTGACTTTGTTATGGATCAAAACGGGCGGCTGACCCGTGGCCCCGGCGTGATCTATGGTGGCGTGCAAATCATCAAAACCGACTTGTTAGAGACGATTCCTGACCGCGCATTTTCCCTGAACCTGCTGTGGGACAAGATGCTGACGATGGGCCGCATGTACGGTGTGCGCTATACTGGAAAATGGTGCGACGTGGGCCACCCCGAGGGGGTAACCCTTGCGGAAAACATGCTAAAGGATGCCGATGTTTGAACCCTCTGACACGCCGCGCGTCTTTGGCCTCGCCCCCGGCGTGGATTTCCCCCAAGAGCTGCTGAACGGTCTGCTGGACCGGCTAAAGGGGCATCCCCCGCAAGCGATTGCGCGCATTGATCTGGTCGTGAACACCCGCCGTATGCAGCGCCGGCTGCGTGGGTTCTTTGATACCGGTCCGGCCAGTCTGTTGCCGCGCATCCACATGATCGACAACCTTGACACCCTGTCATCCGGAGTGGCCCTGCCCCGCCCCAGCCCCGCGTTGCGGCGGCGGTTGGAGCTGATCACGCTGGTGTCAAAACTGCTGGATCAAGCGCCCGATCTGGCCCCGCGCGCATCGCTTTATGATTTGTCCGACAGTTTGGCCGGTTTGATCGACGAAATGCAGGGCGAAGGTGTCCCGGTCGAGGCGATTACCAATCTGGATGTCAGCGATCAGTCAGGCCATTGGGAACGCGCCAAGCAATTTCTGGACATCGCGCACCGGTATCTGGGGGAAAGCGTCACCCGCCCTGATCCCCGCGCCCGCCAACGTCAGGTCGCGGCACAGCTGATTGCAAGCTGGGCAGAAAACCCGCCCCAGCACCCCATTATCGTGGCCGGTTCAACCGGATCACGCGGCACATCAGCACTGTTGATGCAGGCCGTTTCCCGACTGCCCCAAGGTGCGATCATCTTGCCCGGTTTCGACTTTGAAATGCCCGGAAATGTCTGGACAGATTTGGGCGAGGATCAGGAAAAACTGTCGCAAGACCATCCGCAATACCGGTTCCGCGACATGCTGCGCGCGCTTGATATGTCACACAGAAATGTCGCGGCGTGGACGGATCAACCATCCCCCTCGCCCGAACGTAACGCATTGGTATCGTTGTCATTGCGCCCTGCCCCCGTGACCCATGTGTGGCTGACCGAGGGGCCGAAACTGCCCGATCTTAACCGCGCAACCCAAGGGTTAACCCTGATACAGGCCCCGACCCCCCGCGCCGAGGCGCTGGCCATTGCGATGCGTCTGCGCCAAGCCGTGGAAGACGGGCAAACTGCGGCGTTAATCACGCCGGACCGGATGCTGTCGCGGCAGGTCACGTCGGCGTTGGACCGCTGGAACATCCTGCCCGATGACAGCGCCGGATCGCCCTTGCACCTGTCGCCCCCCGGCCGTTTCCTGCGCCACATAACCGATCTGTTCCTGCGCAAACTGGATTCAGAGGCGCTGTTAACCATCCTTAAACATCCGCTGACCCACAGTGGCGGCGACCGGAACCTGCATCAGCTCAACACCCAGCGGTTAGAACTGCAGTTGCGGCGCGACGGCCTGCCCTATCCTGACGCCGAAGGCATCCTGCGGTTGGCGCGAAAATCCGTGGCACGGTCAAAGCAGCCCGATCAGATGGACGCTTGGGCCACTTGGGTCGGCGAGAATTTCACCGATCTTGAGATCGTTGGCGACCTGCCGCTCGACACTTGGGTGGCGCAACATCTAAGCCAAGCCAAAGCCATCGCAGACGGATCAAACCCCACATCCGACAGCTGGCTGTGGCATCAAACGGCGGGCGAAGAAGCGCTCAAGGTCATGACCGATCTGGCTGAAAACGCGCAGTATGGCGGCGAGATGTCTGCGTCTGATTATGCCGATCTGGTCAGTGCCCTGCTGCAAAACGGTGAAATCCGCGAACGCGACACCCCCCACCCCCATGTTATGATCTGGGGCACGATGGAGGCCCGCGTTCAAGGGGCCGAGCTGATCATTATGGGCGGTCTGAACGACAGTACCTGGCCCGAGGCACCGCCGCCCGATCCGTGGCTGAACCGTCAAATGCGTCTAAAGGCCGGGTTGCTGTTGCCGGAACGGCGCATCGGCCTGTCTGCCCACGACTATCAGCAATCCATCGCCGCGCCCGAGGTTTGCCTGACCCGCGCCATCCGATCGGACGAGGCTGAAACCGTGCCATCGCGTTGGCTGAACCGGCTTGGCAATCTGCTGAACGGGTTGCCTGATCAGGGCGGTAAAACTGCGTGGGATGCGATGATCAAACGTGGCGATCATTGGCTTGAACAGGCGCGCGCCTTGGAAACGGTCACCCGCGTCGATCCCGCAACGCGCCCCTCGCCCCGGCCACCACGGGCCGCGCGGCCACATGCGCTGTCGGTGACCGAGATCAAGCGCCTGATCCGCGACCCCTATGCGGTTTATGCCAAGCACAGCCTGAAACTGCGCGCGCTGAATCCGCTGGTTCAATCGCCTGACGCGCCTGTGCGCGGGATTATTGTGCACGAAATCATGGAACGTTTCATCAAATCTGTGGCCGCAAACCCCGCAAATCTGACAAAATCCCACTTGTTAGAGACTGCCGCGCAAGTTCTTGAGGCCGAGGCCCCCTGGCCCGCTGCCCGTGTTATGTGGCTAACCAAAATCGAACGCATCGCCGATTGGTTCATCGAGAACGAGACCAAGCGCCAAAGCTATTCCAGCCCAGCCGCCTTTGAAAAGGCCGCAAAAGGCAGCCACAGCTTTGCCGATCTTGGCTTTACCCTCACCGGATTTGCCGACCGGATCGACCGGACGGATGACGGCGACATCCTGATCTATGACTATAAAACCGGCACGCCGCCCAGCAAGGCCGAACAAAAAGCCTTTGATAAACAACTGCTTCTTGAGGCGGCGATGGTCGAAGAAGGCGGTTTCAAACAGATCGGCCCCGCCCATGTGGCCAATGCCGCCTATATCGGGCTGGGCAGCAACCCGGTCGAGCTTTCCGCCCCGCTAGAGGAAGAGCCGCCGCACGAGGTGCTGGCCAAGCTGCATGCGCTAATGACCAGCTATCTGTCCGACGATCAGGGGTTCACATCCCGCCGTATGGTGAAAACCACCGATTTCGCGGGCGATTATGACCAACTTGCCCGCTTTGGCGAATGGGATGGCACGAACGACCCCGTGCCGGAGGATCTGACATGACCGCGCATTTCGATGATGCAACCCGCGCGCAAATCGATGCCGCCCGCCCCGATGCGTCCACATGGTTGGGTGCGAATGCGGGGTCCGGTAAAACGCGTGTTTTGACCGACCGCGTTGCGCGTTTGCTGCTGAACGGGGTCGAACCGCAGCATATTTTGTGCCTGACCTACACCAAGGCCGCCGCGTCAGAGATGCAAAACCGGTTGTTCAAACGGCTGGGCGCTTGGGCGATGCTTAAGGATAACGATCTGCGCGCGTCACTGGCTGAACTGGGTGTCACCGACGCATTTACCCCCGAAAAGCTGCGCATGGCGCGCACGTTGTTTGCCCGCGCGATTGAAACGCCCGGCGGGCTGAAAATTCAAACGATCCATTCGTTTTGCGCGTCCTTGCTGCGGCGTTTCCCGCTTGAGGCCGGGGTAAGCCCGCAGTTCACCGAAATCGAAGACCGCGCCGCCGATCTGTTGCGCGCCGAGATTGTCGATAAAATGGTGGAAGGCGATGATGGGCAGTACGTGGTCGCCCTTGCCCGGCATTACACTGGCGAGGATTTCAGCAAACTGACCCGCGCCATTGTTGGCGAACGCGAAGGGTTCGAGGTGCCGCTGACATGGGGTGACGCGCTGGCGCTGTTCGATCAACCCGCTGACCTGACCGAAGACACCATCGCAGCTTCGGTTTTTCTGGGGTCCGAACGCAGCATCATCGACGAGATGATCAGCGTCATGAAAGACAAAGGCGTCACCGATCAGAAAAACGCCGAAAAGCTGCGGTCGATTGGCGCGCTCGACTTCACTGCGCTGCCCGTCCTCGAAGGGGTGTTTCTGACCGGCGGGTCTGCCGCGTCGCCGTTTAGCGCGAAAATCGGCAGCGTGCCCACCAAGGCCTCGCAAAAAGCGTTGTCGCATATCATGGCGCAGGTTGATGATCTGATGGCGCGGGTGGAAAGCGCGCGCAATGCGCGACTTTCGCTAAAATCGGCGCAACGCACATTCGTTTTGCATCAATTCGCCCATGCGTTCCTGAAACGCTATGCGCTGGAAAAACAAAAACGTGGCTGGCTGGATTTCGACGATCTGATCCTCAAGGCACGTGCATTGCTGACCAACCCCGCCGTTGCCGCGTGGGTTCTGTACCGGATTGATGGCGGAATTGACCATATTTTGGTGGACGAGGCACAAGACACCAGCCCGCGCCAATGGGACGTGATCGAACGGCTCACGGATGAATTTTACAGCGGCGATGGTGCCAACGAGGGCGACGCGCGCACGCTGTTCGTGGTGGGTGACAAAAAGCAGTCGATTTATTCGTTCCAAGGGGCCGATCCACGCGAATTTGACCACAAACAAACCCTGTTCGAGGGCAAGATCACCGATGCCGGGCAGGTTTTCCAACGGCGCAGTCTGGATTATTCGTTCCGGTCGTCCTCCGCGATTTTGCAACTGGTCGATACCAGCTTTACCCCCCATGCCAGCGCTGGATTTGCCGCAGATAGCAAACATATCGCGTTCAAATCCGCGCTGCCCGGTCGCGTTGATCTGTGGCCCTTGGTCGAGAAATCAGAAGAACCGGATGATCGCGAATGGTCCGACCCCGTCGATCAGCAATCGGATCACCATCACACCGTGGTTCTGGCCGATAAAATTGCCGCGCAGATCAAGACGTTGACCGATGGCGAACATTATATCCCCGTTGATGCAGATACGCCCGGTGGGTTTGAGCGGCGGCGCATTCGGGCAGGTGATTTTCTGATCCTGGTCCAGCGGCGCAGCGCCCTGTTCTCCGAGATTATTCGCGCCTGCAAAACCGCCGGTTTGCCTATCGCGGGTGCGGACCGTTTGAAGGTTGGTGCAGAACTGGCGGTCAAGGATCTGGCGGCACTGTTGTCGTTCCTTGCCACGCCAGAAGACAGCCTGTCGCTGGCCACGGCGCTGAAATCGCCCCTGTTCGGGTGGACCGAACAGATGCTGTTCAAGCTGTCGCATTACAGGACCGAAGATCACCTTTGGCAGGCGTTGCGCGACAATCCTGATTACCCCGAAACCGTCGAAATCTTGCGTGATTTACGCGATAAAGTGGATTTTCTGCGGCCCTATGACCTGATCGAACGCATTTTGACCCGCCATGAGGGGCGTCGAAAGCTGCTGGCGCGGTTGGGGCCCGAAGCGGAGGACGGCATTAACGCGATGCTTGCCCAAGCGCTGTCTTATGAACGCGGCGCGATCCCCAGTCTGACGGGGTTTTTGGTGTGGATGCAGACCGATGACCTTGAGATCAAGCGCCAGATCGACAATGCATCCGACCAGATCAGGGTGATGACGGTGCACGGTGCCAAGGGGCTTGAGGCGCCGATCGTGATCCTGCCCGATACCGGCAAACGCAATCTGGTGATCCGCGACGAGATTATCAAAATGGGCGACACACCGGTTTGGAAAATGTCCGATACCGATATGCCAAGCGCCATGCGCGATGCATTGGACGCGCGCAAAGACCGCGAACGCGACGAACGCCTGCGCCTGCTGTATGTGGCGATGACGCGGGCGGAAAAATGGCTGATCGTGGCCGCCGCCGGTGACCTGCCCAAGGATGACAGCAGTTGGTACCAAATGATCGGTGCCGCCATGAGTCAGGCCGGTGCCACCCCTGTGGGCGAAAGCGGTAAGCTGCGGTTTCAGTCTGGCGATTGGGACGGGCTGCCCATTCGGGATCACAAGGCCGATACGACCGTTTCACTAGTGTTAGAGCCTGTATTTGCAAGCAAGATCACCGAAACGCCACACCGGTTCGAGACAAAATCCCCCTCGGACCTTGGCGGTGCCAAAGCACTGCCCGGAGAGGACGGCATGACCGAGGATGAGGCCAAAGCCTATGGCACCTTGGTTCATAAACTGCTTGAGACGATGCCCGCCTTGCCCACTGACATCTGGGATGATCAGCTGCGCAGCATCAGCGACGGGTATGATCCAACCATCGCCAACCGCGCCCTGCAAGAGGCTGTGGGCGTCATGACCAAGCCGGAGATTGCCCACGTCTTTGCCCCCGATGCATTGCTAGAGGTCCCGATTACCGCCCAGATCAACAAATGGCGCATTCATGGGTCGATTGACCGGTTGCTGGTGTCGGACACGGATGTCTTGGCGATTGATTTCAAGACCAACCGCGTTGTCCCCGCCACCCCTGCCGCCTGCCCCGACGGGATTTTGCGCCAAATGGGTGCCTACGCCGCCGCCTTGGCGCAAGTCTTTCCAAACCACCGTATTCGCACGGCAATTTTATGGACCCGGGACGCCACCCTGATGGAACTGCCCGACGACACGATCACAAATGCCCTGTCCCGCGCTGTCGATCTTGACGAAGGCACGGTGGCTACATAGGTTCCCATTCTAATCATTCCTTGTGCAGGAGAGCATCATGGCCACGGTCGCAGTCACAGACGCAACATTCGACGCTGAAGTTAAAAATTCCGATATCCCTGTCGTAGTGGATTTCTGGGCAGAATGGTGCGGTCCCTGCAAGCAAATCGGACCGTCCCTCGAAGCGCTTTCCGAGGAAATGGGCGGCAAGGTCAAAATCGTCAAAGTAAACGTTGACGAAAACCCCAATAGCCCGGCGCAAATGGGTGTTCGCGGCATCCCTGCCCTGTTTATTTTCAAAGGTGGGGAAGTCGTTTCCAACCTGTCCGGCGCACGCCCAAAGGGCCAGATTCAAAGCTGGATCGAAGAGTCGATCTGAACCAAATTCATGTAATTTAGCCAAGGGCGCACCGGAAACGGGGCGCCCTTTGTGTATGGTCCGGCCACGACGCGCCCGAACCCGCAAACACCTGCCGGTGCCAAGGGCCGCACCCTTGCCCCGCGCGTTTTCGGGGACCATATAGAAGTCAAAGAAGGAGACCGAGCATGTCTAGCCAAGAATTCCCCGGATGGCACGGAACCACGATTATCGGCGTTAAAAAAGACGGTGAAGTGGTCATCGCAGGCGACGGTCAGGTCAGTCTGGGCCAAACCGTGATCAAGGGCACCGCCCGCAAGGTCCGCAGGCTTAGCCCCGGTGGTTTTGACGTGGTTGCGGGCTTTGCCGGATCGACGGCGGACGCCTTTACCTTGCTGGAACGGCTTGAGGTTAAACTTGAGGCGACACCGGGGCAATTGGCGCGGGCAAGCGTTGAATTGGCCAAGGACTGGCGCACGGATAAATACCTGCAAAAGCTTGAGGCGATGCTGATCGTCACCGATGGCACCGAGCTGCTGATTATCACTGGTGCCGGTGACGTGCTGGAACCGGAACATAACGTCGCGGCCATCGGATCCGGGGGCAACTATGCCCTGGCGGCGGCGCGCGGCATGATGGACAGCGACCGGGACGCAGAAACCGTGGCCCGCGATGCGATGAAAATCGCCTCGGACATCTGCGTGTACACCAATGGCAACCTCACGGTGGAGAAAATCAAACCATGACCGATCTAACCCCCCGCGAAATCGTATCCGAGCTTGATCGGTTTATCATCGGCCAGAACGACGCCAAACGCGCTGTTGCCGTGGCCTTGCGCAACCGGTGGCGTCGCAAACAGTTGGGCGATGACCTGCGCGACGAAGTGTATCCCAAGAACATTCTGATGATCGGGCCCACAGGTGTCGGCAAAACCGAGATCAGCCGCCGCTTGGCCAAGCTGGCCCGCGCGCCGTTCCTCAAGGTCGAAGCCACAAAATTCACCGAAGTCGGCTATGTCGGGCGCGATGTTGAACAGATCATCCGCGATCTGGTGGACAGCGCCATTCTGATGACCCGCGAACACATGCGCGAAGACGTCAAAGCCAGCGCACACAAGGCCGCCGAAGAGCGCGTGATTGACGCCATCGCCGGTGAAGACGCCCGCGAAGGCACGCGCGAGATGTTCCGCAAAAAGCTGAAATCGGGCGAACTGGACGCCACGATGATCGATCTTGAGGTAACTGATACCTCTAGCCCGTTCCCGACAATGGATATACCCGGCCAGCCGGGCGGTGGCATGGGAATGATGAACCTTGGCGATCTGTTTGGCAAAGCCATGGGCGGTCGCAAAACCAAGAAACGGCTGTCGGTGTCTGAAAGCTATGAAATACTGATTGGCGAAGAGGCTGATAAACTGCTGGATGACGAGACCGTTAACCGTGCCGCCATTGATGCGGTTGAACAAAACGGCATCGTGTTTCTGGATGAAATCGACAAGGTTTGCGCGCGGTCTGATGCCCGTGGCGGCGACGTCTCGCGCGAAGGGGTCCAGCGCGATTTGCTGCCCCTGATCGAAGGTACCACCGTTTCCACAAAATATGGCCCGGTGAAAACCGACCACGTGCTGTTCATCGCGTCCGGCGCGTTTCACATTGCAAAACCGTCTGACCTTTTGCCCGAATTGCAGGGCCGTTTGCCGATCCGCGTCGAACTTCGTGCCCTGACCGAAGACGATTTCGTGCGTATCCTGACCGAAACCGACAATGCGCTGACGCTGCAATACACCGCGCTGATGGGCACCGAAGAGGTCGAGGTGACATTCACCGATGACGGGATCAAGGCGCTGGCCAAGATCGCCGCCGACGTGAACCAATCGATTGAAAACATCGGTGCGCGGCGTCTGTACACGGTGATGGAGCGGGTGTTCGAGGAACTATCGTTCACCGCGCCCGACCGTAGCGGCGAAAAGATCACCGTCGATGGCGATTTTGTCGAAAAGAACCTGGGCGAACTTGTCCGCTCCTCCGACCTGTCGCGCTACGTGCTTTAGGACTTTTCTTTCTGCCATGCGCCTGAGAATGATGGCGCATGGCATATTTTCAATTCATTCGCGCCAATTGGCTGTTTTTGTTGGCAGGTTTCCTGCTGACCTTTACGTCATCCTATGGGCAAACCTACTTTATCTCGCTTTTCGCGGGCGAGATTAAGGGCAGTTTCGGCCTAAGCGATGGCCAATGGGGTGGCATCTATACCATCGGCACGACGCTTTCGGCGATCACGATGGTTTGGGCGGGTGTTCTGACCGATCGGTTTCGCGTCCGCCGTTTGTCATTCTGGGTGATGATTGCGCTGGCCACGGCCTGTCTGGCGATGGCCGCTGTGCCAAACTGGATCGCGCTGATCTTTGTTATTTACGCGCTGCGATTGACCGGCCAGGGGATGATGTCGCAGCTGGGATCAGTCGCGATGGTCCGCTGGTTCGAGGCGACGCGCGGCAAGGCGCTTTCGCTATCTTCGATGGGATTTGCAGCGGGCCAAGCCATCTTACCCATTGTTTTTGTGGCACTTTTCGCCAGCTTCCATTGGCGCAGCCTGTGGGTGCTGGCCGCTGCTTTGGTGCTGCTCACCATGCCGGTGATGTTGGCGTTGTTGCGCCATGAACGCACCCCGCAATCCATGGCTGAAACCACGCAGATGGCAGGGATGGACGGGGCGCATTGGACCCGCATGCAGATGATGCGCCACGGGTTGTTCTGGCTGATGATCCCGATGATTATCGGACCGGCCGCATGGGGAACGGCGCTGTTTTTCCAACAGGTCCACCTGACCGAGGTTAAAGGTTGGTCACTGGTCAGTTTCGTCGCGCTGATGCCGCTTTATACCGTCACGTCGGTGATTTCGACGTTCGTATCGGGGTGGGCGGTTGACCGTTTCGGGGTGAACCGTGTGACGCCCGTGCAAATGTTGCCCTTTGCGGTGTCTTTTGCGGTGCTTGCCTTTGCTGACACGATTGCGATGGCGGGGGTTGGGCTGATGATCTTTGGCGTCGGGCAGGGGATGCAAGCCACCGCGACATCCGTGTTCTGGGCCGAATTTTACGGCACGCGCTATATCGGGTCGATCAAGGCTGTTGCCGCCGCTTTGATGGTTTTCGGATCGGCGATTGGCCCCGGGATCACAGGCCTGTTCATCGATCTGGGCGTGGATTTCCCCGAACAGATGATCCCGATTGCGATCTATTATGTGATTGCCGCCGCCATGGCGACGACGGGCATCCTGAAATATCAGGGCAGGCTGGCCCGCGCTCAGCGTTGACGGCGCAGATAGACGTAATAGGCGCCGCCGCCGCCGTGGCTGATATGGGCCTGACTGACCTGCAGAACAGCGCTGGCCAGTGGTGGCATCGCCAACCATTGCGGCACTTGATGGCGCAAGACACCGTGGCGCACCGGAATGGGCCCGCCTTCGTCGCGCATTTTACCCTTGCCGGTGATGACCAGCACCAACCGTTTGCCGCTTTTATGCGCGTTCAAGATGAACCGCGTCAGGGCAGGGTGGGCGCGATCCAGCGTCATGCCATGCAGATCGATCCGGCCTTCGGGGCTTAGCTTGCCGCGCTTGAGCTTGGTAAACGCCTTGCTGTCCATCTGGACAGGCGATTTGCGAATTTGATCGGGCAGGGATGGCATCAGATCATGGGTTGAACGGCGCGGTTTCGGGTTGGGTTTGCCCATTATCACCGATGTCGTTTTACGGATTTGCGGGGCGCTTGGGGCAGGGCCGTCAATTTCAGCGCGAAACAACTGGTTCAAGTCCAGCTTTTCCGTCCGCTCCGTCACCTTTTGCCATAGCGAAAGATCGTCTTTGTTCAACCGTTTGCGTGTCATAGCAACGGCTCTGGTAGCAGGGCATAGGCGCGTTGGATCGGCATCAGCACCATCATCCGGCCGGGGTCGCGCAGTTTGCCCGCCGCACGCCCAGCTTCTTCGCCCGTGCCAAAGAAGATATCGGCACGTTGTGCACCCTTGATCGCCGAGCCTGTGTCTTGGGCGATCATCAGGCGGTGCAGCGGTGTTTCGCCGTCTTTCTCAACCCAGACAGGTGCGCCAAGGGGGACAAATTTCGGATCAACAGCGATCGTGCGCATGTCGGTGACGGACCGGTTCATCGCGCCAAGCGGCCCCTTATCAGCAGGCACTTGGTTGACCTCGCGAAAGAAAACATAGGACGGGTTGTGATACAGCAAATCGCGCCCGTCGTTGGGGTTGCGGCGTACCCAATTCTTGATCACCTCGGCGCTGACCTGATGCGCGTCATAAACGCCGCGCCGCACCAGTTCGACACCGATAGACCGATAGGGATGGCCGTTTGCACCACGGTATCCGACGCGAATAAATTCCCCGTTCGGCAGACGGATACGTCCAGACCCTTGAATTTGCAGGAAAAACAATTCAACCGGATCGTCGACATAGGCAATTTCAAGGCCGCGGCCCTTCATCACGTCAGTGTCCAGAATTTCCCGACGCGACAGCCATGGATTGCTCGACTTCGCCTCTTTCGGCATGGAATAGACCGGATATTTGAACCGCGAGGACGGGTACAGATCGCCATCCAACTCGGGTTCATAATAGCCGGTAAACATTGCGTCTTGGCCGTCTTCGATCAGGACTGGGCGAAAGAACAGTTCAAAGAACTGGCGCGGGTCCGGGTTGGCTTCGGCAAAACTGCACAGGTTGCGCCAATCCACGTCTTCCAGATCGCGGCAGGTGTTCAGGAATGTCGCAAGGGCGGCGGCGTGGTCATCGGTTTCCCACGCGTCCAGCTGCCCGAAATCCATAACGGTATAGGTCACATCTGCAAAAGCGGGCGGCACCGTCAGGCCCGCCCACAGGAGTGTACCCGCACAGGCACGAATTAACCGTCTGTAGAAACGAGCAACCAATTTGGATCATCCGAGCCCATGACGCGCGAGAATACCCACGTGTCTTTTTGACGTATCACTTCGGTCGGGCTGCCCTCAACAACGTTGCCTTCTTTGTCTGTCACGACCGACGTCATTTCAGCGACAAACCGGATGGTCAGCTCTGCCTCGTTGGTGGCGTTGTCCATCGTCGCGTTGTCCAGCTCCATTTCACGGATACCGACGAAGTGGGATTCAACCGTCAGGCCCTGATCTTCGCGGGCGGCAACACCGTCCACAAAGCTTTCATAGATGTCTTCGGACAGGAACGGTTTGATTTCGTCCAGATTGCCATGCTCGTAACCCATCACGATCATCTCATATGCACCGCGTGCGCCGCCCAGAAAATCATTGACGCCAAAGGAGGGTTCGACCCGTTTCATGTCGGCCAGGGCAATCGCCATGTCAGACCCTTCGGGCGCATGATCGGTGATGTCCAGATCGGGGCCGCCTTCGATAACTTCGAACGCGGGGCCCGCGGATTTCTTGGCGGGGCTGTCCACCTCGGGCGTTTTTTCAAACCCCTCGCGTGTTCCCAATGCATTTTTCAAACGCAAAATCAGGAATACTGCAATGCCGGCAAGCACCAGAAGCTGTATTAGGGGCGAATTCATAGGGACCTCTTGGTGAGAAACATGGAAACGTGGGTCTGTTGCCCTTATGTAGGGTGTGAACCGGGCCAAGTCCACTCTGGCCCTTATGAAAGGACCCGCCCCATGTGGCTGTTTTTAGCATTTATTGCCGTACCATTGATCGAAATTGCGTTGTTTATCCAGATAGGTGGGGCAATCGGCCTTGGCTGGACGCTGGCCATTGTCGTGGTGACGGCACTTATCGGCACGTCTTTGATGCGCAGACAGGGTGCCATGGCGCTAGGCCAGATCAAATCATCCCTGTCCGAAGTCCGCGATCCAACCGAACCGTTGGTTAATGGCGCGATGATCCTGTTTGCGGGCGCTTTGTTGCTGACGCCGGGGTTTTTCACCGACGCCCTTGGCTTTGCCCTGTTGGTGCCGGGCATCCGCACGGTGGTATTTCAGGCGATGCGGTCACGGGTTAACGTCAGCGGGTCGGTGAATTTCAGCGGCGGGTTTACGAACGCCCCCAAACAGCCACACCGCCCCATGCAAGGTGACGTGATTGATGGCGAATATCACGAGCTATCCGACGAGGATAAAAAGACCCAGCACCCGTCCGGCTGGACAAAGCATTGAGGGCCGCCCCGAGGTCTGATAAAGCCAGCCAAACGCATTTTTTACCCTCAAGGAGCCCGCAACATGGCTGAAGAAGCAGCACCACAACCAACACAAGCAGCCCAGCCGCAAATGCGCATTCTGGGTCAGTTTATTCGCGACATGTCGTTCGAGAATATTATGGCCCAAAAAGGCGCACCAACCGATGTGCAGCCCGACGTGCAGGTTCAGGTAAATCTGGATGCGAAAAAGCGTGCCGCCGACAACCAATATGAATCCGCGATCAAGCTGAAAGTGACATCAAAAGCCAAAGACGGCGACGCGATGCTGTTCTTGCTTGAAATCGATTATGTCGGCATTTTCCACATTGAAAACGTGCCAGAAGACCAGATTCACCCGTTCTTGTTGATCGAATGCCCGCGGATGATTTTCCCGTTCCTGCGCCGCGTTGTCAGCGATGTCACACGCGATGGTGGCTTCCCACCGCTGAACCTGGAAAACATTGATTTTGTTGCACTTTACCGCAATGAAATCGCCCGCCGTCAGGCAGAAAACCCACCAAAAGCCGACGCCTAAAGCGTCTTCCAAAGCGCGCCGTCGCCCAGCTTGCTGACAAACTCAGCATGGGCGGCGGCCTCGTCCTGCGATATCCGCGAGGGCAGGGGATTGGGCCGCGGCTTTGGCGTCCATTCTTGTGAAACATCACCGGCTTTACGCTCTGGCTTGGTGGACAGACCAAAGTCAGGTTGGCGCCCGCCGATGAGCTCCAGATACACTTCGGCCAGAATTTCACTATCCAGCAAAGCGCCGTGCAGCGTGCGCGAGGTGTTGTCGATCCCAAAGCGGCGGCACAGCGCATCCAGCGATGCGGGCGAGCCGGGGAACCGTTTGCGGGCAATGGCCAGCGTATCGAGTGCTTGTTCCCAAGGGATCTGCGGCAGGTTCATCCATCTTAGTTCAGCGTTCAAAAACTTGATGTCGAATGCCGCGTTGTGGATGATCAGCTTGGAATCACCGATGAAATCAAGGAACTTCTGCCCGATATGCGCAAACTTGGGCTTATCGCGTAAAAATTCATCGCCAAGCCCGTGCACCTGAAATGCCTCGTCCGGCATGCTGCGTTCCGGGTTGATGTATTGGTGATAGGTTTCGCCAGTCGCCACGTGGCCCATCAGCTCAACCGCACCGATCTCGACAATGCGATCGCCGCTTTCGGGATCAAAACCGGTGGTTTCCGTATCAAGAACGATCTCACGCATGGGTTAATTTTCCTTTGATATCGTCAATGATGGCCAATACTTGGGCGCGGGCGTGTTCCAACGTGTCCGTTTCGATCACATAATCGGACAGCGCACATTTTTCATCATTTGGCATCTGTTTGGACCGTATATTTTCGAACTGTTCTAACGTCATCGTGCCCCGTGCCATAACGCGTTCCTGCTGTGTTTCCGCGGAAACGGTGACGCAAGCAACCGCATCCATGCGTTTATTACCGCCGGTTTCAAAGATCAGCGGAATATCGAGAACGACAATATCAGAGCTCGCGTTCTTCAGAAAGGCGGCCCGGTCCTGACCAACCAGCGGATGCACGATTGCTTCGATCTTTTTCAGCGCTGTTGGGTCGTTGGCGATAATTGTCTTAAGCGCAGGACGCGATACTTCGCCATCAATCACGGCTTCTGGAAAGACCTCCATAAATGCGGGCACGGCGGCACCGCCCTTGGCATAAAGACGGTGAACAGCGGCATCTGCATCCCAGACCGCACATCCGGCATCGGCGAACATGGCAGCGGTTGTCGATTTGCCCATGCCAATTGACCCTGTCAGCCCCAGCAAGAACATCAGCGCAGCGCCGCCAGACGGGTGGCGTTATCCACCACAGGGCGGGTGCCGAACCAGCGTTCAAATGCGGGAACCGCCTGATGTAAAAGCATACCAAGCCCGTCAACGGTGACACAGCCGACCCCTTCGGCAGTTTCCAGCAATTTGGTCTTGAGCGGGTTATAAACCAGATCGGTCACAACCGTCCGCGCGCGCAAACCATCCAGCGGCACGCGCAGATCGGATTTGCCCAACATCCCAAGCGAGGTCGTATTCACCAACAGCGCTGCATCCTCAAGCATATTGCCGGCTTGGGTCCAGTCATAAACGGTGACGCGGGCGCCAAATACGGATTGAAGGTTCTCGGCCCGCACACGGGTCCGGTTGGATAGCAAAATCTCGGGTACACCTGCATCCAGCAGCGACGAAATAACCGCGCGTGCAGCCCCCCCCGCGCCAAAGATTGCGGCCGGGCCATCGCTGGGCACCCAATTCGGCGCACCGTTTTTCAGGTTTTCCAGAAACCCGTAACCATCTGTATTATCGCCTAGA
The DNA here is from genome assembly GCF_964021855.1 of uncultured Sulfitobacter sp. Taxonomy (NCBI): domain Bacteria; kingdom Pseudomonadati; phylum Pseudomonadota; class Alphaproteobacteria; order Rhodobacterales; family Roseobacteraceae; genus Sulfitobacter; species uncultured Sulfitobacter sp. Next base: position 334,666 of record NZ_CAXHZD010000001.1, on the reverse strand, counting down.
ATTTTACCATCATCGCAAAAGACCAGCATATTTACCGCACCGATCAATGCGGCGCGATCCGTTACGGTATCGACGATGTTCATCACCGCCTCTTTATGCGGGACGGTGATGTTTGCGCCGACAAAGCCCATCTTGGGCATGGTCCGCAGCACCTGTTCCAGATCCTTTGGCAAGACATCCATCGGGATATAGGCCCCCTGAAGGCCCATCGTTTCCAGCCAATGCCCGTGAATTTGGGGCGATTTTGAATGCGCGATTGGCGATCCTATCACGGCAGCGAGCGGTATTTTTGGCAAACTCATACGGGCAGGTCCCCTCGGATCGTTAAATAGTTAATAAGCTCGATCAGCGGCAATCCTAGGACATTAAAGTAATCCCCTTCAATCCCGCTGAACAAGCGAACACCTTCTTCTTCCAGTTTGTATGATCCAACGGCGTGCTGGATGCTATCCCAGTTGCGATCAACATAATCGGCAAGATAGCTGTCTGACACATCGCGCATGCGCAAACGCACCTGACCAACATGGCGCCAAATCGGTTTACCGTCCTCAACAATAACGGCAGCAGACAGCAAACTATGCCGATCCCCGCGCAGGCTGGTCAGTTGATCAATCGCATCTTGCGGGGTTTTGGGTTTCGACAGCAACGTGCCACGATGATCAAGAACCTGATCGCAGCCCAAAACCAAGGCGCCGGGGGTTTTGTCACTGACCCTGCGCGCTTTCATCTCGGCCAGGGTATCGGCAATATCGCGGGGCGGTGCCCCTTCGGACAGCATGGCCGCCTTGATCATTTCTTCATCTATGCGTGCAACATTCACCTGATGTGGAATATTTGCCTGCGTCAGCAACTGCGCCCGGATCGACGACCCCGAGGCAAGGATGAGTGTTTGAACCATGTGGATAACCTGTGTGCGATGTTTAGGAGTTTTTAGGGACTTATCCCTGAGAATACGAGAGACAGTACACCGCTGCCGGATATCTTAGATTTCCAACCCGTCTATTCAATTTTATGCGGGGTGGGATAAGGATAACTTGGCAAGTGGGTGGTTTCACTTTGCCGTTGGATTATCCACAGTTTTGTACAGGGTCTCTGCTAGAGAATAATCTTTTAAACTATTGTATAAAATAAGTTTTATTTGTTCATGTCTTTTTGTTAGCCCTAACCTTATTGAAAAGTTAACAAGTGGATAAACCCTAGTATATCTCGATAATCCACAGAAATCACGCTCCCTACTTACATCATCATCTTTCTTCTTTTCTTATTTATATTAGAAAGAGAGTAATGAACGGAGTGTGATATGTTTGATCTTCTAGCCCTCGCGTACCCTTGGACAAAGGCGATCCATATTATGGCGGTCATCTCGTGGATGGCTGCGCTGTTCTATCTTCCGCGCTTGTTGGTGCATCACACCGAACGCGTTGGGCTGGCGGGAGAGACGCACGAGCTTTTCACCATGATGGAGTTTAAGCTGGCGAATGTGATCATGCGCCCGGCAATGATTGCCACGTGGATCTTTGGCCTATCTCTGGTTTTTACGCCTGGTATCGTCGATTGGTCGATGATATGGCCCTGGACCAAGGCAGGTGCCGTGATCGCAATGACAGGCTTCCATGAATGGCTGTACGCGCGGGTCAAAGGGTTCGCTGACGGTCAGAACACCCTAACCGGCAAACAATACCGGATGATGAACGAAGTCCCGACAGTTTTAATGATCATCATCGTCCTGTCCGTGGTCGTGAAATTCTAAGCGGATTGACGAAAGCCCCGTATCTGACTATGTATCGCCTCGCACCCAGTTCTGGGATCGCATCCGTCTGCCAAATTTAACGATACGACCCGCCTGATTTTATTGGGCCGGTACAGGATATTTCCATGACAACCGAAACGCTGAACCTCGCTGATCTTAAGGCGCAGACCCCCAAGAACCTCTTGGCGATGGCCGAAGAGCTTGAGATCGAAAACGCGTCGACCATGCGCAAAGGCGAGATGATGTTCCAGATCCTGCGCGAACGCGCGGATGAAGGCTGGGAAATCTCGGGCGACGGTGTGTTGGAAGTACTGCAAGACGGCTTTGGATTTTTGCGCTCGCCCGAGGCAAACTATCTGCCGGGCCCAGATGATATTTACGTTTCACCTGAAATGATCCGCCAGCATTCGCTGCGCACCGGTGACACAATCGAAGGGTTGATCAAGGCGCCCGACGATACAGAGCGTTATTTCGCCCTGACCGAAGTCACCAAAATTAACTTTGAAGAGCCTGAAAAGGCCCGTCACAAGGTTGCATTTGAAAACCTGACGCCGCTTTATCCGGATGAGCGTCTGACGATGGAAGTCGAAGATCCGACCGTCAAAGACCGCTCAGCCCGCATTATCGATCTGGTTTCGCCCATCGGTAAAGGCCAGCGTTGCCTGATCGTTGCCCCGCCGCGCACCGGTAAAACCGTTCTTCTTCAGAACATTGCCAATTCTATCGAAAAAAACCACCCGGAATGTTACTTGATCGTCTTGCTGATCGATGAACGTCCCGAAGAAGTTACCGACATGCAGCGTTCGGTTAAGGGCGAGGTTGTTTCGTCGACCTTCGACGAACCCGCTACCCGTCACGTTGCGGTGTCTGAAATGGTTATCGAAAAGGCCAAGCGTCTGGTCGAACACAAGCGTGACGTTGTCATTCTGCTCGATTCGATCACCCGTCTGGGCCGCGCGTTTAACACCGTTGTGCCATCGTCGGGCAAGGTTCTGACCGGTGGTGTTGACGCCAACGCTTTGCAGCGCCCCAAGCGTTTCTTTGGTGCCGCGCGTAACATCGAAGAGGGCGGATCGCTGACCATCATCGCGACCGCGCTGATCGATACGGGCAGCCGCATGGACGAGGTTATCTTTGAAGAATTCAAAGGTACGGGTAACTCTGAAATCGTTCTGGATCGCAAGATTGCCGACAAACGTGTGTTCCCAGCGATCGACATTCTCAAATCCGGTACGCGCAAAGAGGATCTGTTGGTTGATAAGATCGATCTGCAGAAAACCTTTGTCCTGCGCCGCATTCTGAACCCAATGGGCACAACAGATGCGATTGAATTCCTGATTGGCAAGCTCAAGCAGACCAAGACGAATTCAGACTTCTTCGACTCGATGAACACCTAAGTTATTAAATTATAACAGTGGGTTAGACCAATGGATACGATTTTTGCTCAGGCTACAGCGCAAGGGCGTGCTGGGGTTTGCGTTATTCGTATCTCTGGTCCTCTAGCGTTTGATATTGCAACGAAAATAGCGGCCCCGCTGCCTGATATTCGTCACGCAGCGGTGCGACCAATTATTGATCTGAACGGCGGAACCATCGACAGTGCTTTGGTCTTGGCGTTCAAGGGGCCAAGCAGCTTTACCGGCGAAGACGTGGTCGAGCTGCATCTGCACGGCAGCATCGCTGTGGTGAAGGCGGTTCTCGAACTTCTCTCAACCTTCCCCGATACGCGGTTGGCCGAACCTGGCGAATTTACCCGGCGCGCGATGGAAAACGGCAAGCTTGATCTGACCCAAGTCGAAGGTCTTGGCGATCTGATCGAGGCCGAAACCGAAGCTCAGCGTAAACAAGCGCTTCGCGTTTTGTCGGGCCATCTGGGTCAGCGCGTCGACGAATGGCGCGAAAAGCTGATCCGCGCGGCGGCATTGTTGGAAGTCACCATCGATTTTGCGGATGAAGACGTTCCGGTAGATGTTTCCGGCGAAGTCCGCGAGCTGCTGAAGTCGGTCGACGATGATCTGCTGAAAGAAATCCAAGGCACCCACACGGCAGAACGCATTCGCACCGGGTTTGAGGTCGCTATTATCGGCAAACCAAACGCCGGAAAGTCCACGCTTTTGAATGCGTTGGCGGGTCGGGACGCAGCAATTACGTCTTCAATCGCCGGCACAACCCGCGACGTGATCGAGGTCCGTATGGATATGGGCGGCCTTCCGGTGACTTTACTGGATACCGCTGGCCTGAGGGAAGGCGCTGATGAGGTCGAGGCGATTGGGATTGACCGTGCTTTGTCCCGCGCAGCGGCCGCAGACCTGCGTGTTTTTCTGGTAGAAGAGGGCGAAGACCTTCCTGTTGAGGCAAAGCCGGATGATATTCGCCTTTTACCCAAGGCGGACTTGCGCGGCGACCCATCGGGTTCTATCTCAGGTGCAACTGGTCAGGGCGTTTCCGATCTGATCGCGCAGGTTCAATCGGTTCTGACTACGCGCAGCTTGACGGCTGGGCTTGCCACTCATGAACGTCATCGAGTGGCCTTGCAGAAAGCCGCTGATGGGTTAGCATTCGCGATGTCAGTTCTGGATCAAGGGCCGGATCAATATGATATAGCGGCAGAAGAGTTGCGGCATTCGATTCGTGCGCTCGAAGCATTGGTCGGCCGTATCGACGTTGAAAACCTGCTGGACGTCATATTCGCCAGCTTTTGCTTGGGTAAATAGATTGGAGTGTTTCACGTGAAACATTTTGAAGTCATCGTTATTGGCGGCGGGCATGCCGGTGCCGAAGCAGCACATGCGTCGGCGCGCATGGGTGCGTCGACCGCATTGATCACGATGTCACGGGATGGCATCGGCGTGATGTCATGTAATCCCGCAATTGGTGGCTTGGGCAAAGGGCATCTTGTACGCGAAATCGATGCGATGGACGGCGTAATGGGGCGCGTCGCTGACAAGGCGGGAATACAGTTCCGGCTGCTTAACCGACGTAAAGGGCCCGCAGTCCAGGGTCCGCGCGCCCAGGCCGACCGGGGAATCTACCGGACTGAAATGCTGGCTGAGACTGAGAAACGCGAAAACCTTGAGATTGTCGAAGGCGAGGTCGTTGATTTCATCGTCGAAGAGGGCAGGGTTTGCGGTGCTATTCTGGCCGATGGAACGTCGATCCGATCAAACTCCGTCATTCTAACGACGGGCACTTTCTTGCGTGGCGTCATCCATATCGGTGATGTGTCCCGCTCCGGTGGGCGGATGGGTGATAAAGCGTCGGTTGATTTGGCGAACCGCATCGATTCCTTCAACCTTCCATTGGGTCGGTTAAAGACCGGTACGCCGCCGCGTTTGGATGGTCGCACAATTGACTGGACCAATCTGGAAATGCAACCCGGCGATGATGAGCCCGTCGTTTTCTCGTTTATGTCCAAGGGTATATCAGCCAAGCAGATATCTTGCGGGATCACACATACGAACGAGAAAACGCACGAGATTATCAAGCGCAATCTTGAACGATCTGCCATGTACGGTGGCCATATCGAAGGCGTCGGCCCGCGGTACTGCCCGTCGATCGAGGATAAAGTCGTGCGTTTCGCCGACAAGACCTCCCATCAGGTTTTTCTTGAGCCTGAAGGCGTTGATGACCACACGATCTATCCAAACGGAATCTCGACCTCTTTGCCGGAAGACGTGCAGCTTGAGTATGTGCGGTCTATGGCGGGCCTAGAGAATGTCGAAATTCTTCAGCCGGGCTATGCGATTGAATATGACTATGTCGATCCGCGCGCGCTGGACCTGACGCTAAAGGTGCGCAGCGTTCCAGGTCTTTACCTTGCTGGTCAAATTAACGGTACGACGGGGTATGAAGAAGCAGCCGCCCAAGGACTTGTTGCCGGGCTCAACGCCGCGCTTGAGGCCCAAGGCAAAGACCCGGTAATTTTTAGCCGTGCGCAAAGCTATATAGGCGTGATGATTGATGACCTCACGACACGGGGCGTAACAGAACCCTATCGGATGTTCACCTCGCGGGCGGAGTTCCGGCTTTCCCTGCGCGCCGACAATGCCGATCAACGCTTGACGCCACTTGCAATGCACCTCGGTTGTGTCTCGGCGGCGCGCGCAGAGATTTTTGCAGATAAGATGGGTCGCATGGACGACGCTATGCGGACGCTTCTTGGGTCCGAATGGACGCCCAAGGAGATTTCCGAGGCAGGGATTAAGATTAACCAAGACGGTACCAAGCGGACCGGGTTCCAGTTGCTCGCGTTCCCAGATGTTGTTTTTGAAGATCTGATTGTGTTGAACCCAGCGCTTGCGGATGTGGCGGATGATATCCGCAGGCAGGTGGAACGTGATGCGCTTTATGCCAATTATATCGCGCGCCAACAGCGGGATATCGACCTGCTTCAAAAGGATGAAGCCCATGTTATTCCATCAGATTTCGACTATCGGGTCATCGATGGGCTTTCGAATGAATTGACATCAAAGTTAGAAAAAACAGCACCTACAAACCTAGCACAAGCAGCGCGGATTGATGGTATGACACCGGCGGCGTTGACCTTGATACTATCGCACTTAAAGCGTGGAAGCAGAAAGAAGTCGGCGTGAGCGCATTTGAAGGGGAAGATGTTTCACGTGAAACATTCGAGCAGCTTTCGCAGTTCGCAGGGCTGGTTGAGAGGTGGACCACCAAGATCAACCTGATTTCAAAGCCAAGCGTTACCCATATTTGGGAGCGTCACATCAACGACTCAGTGCAGCTGTATCGTCATGCTCCGGAAGCAGATCACTGGGTTGATTTGGGAAGCGGCGGTGGTTTTCCCGCAATCGTTCTTGCGATCCTGTCCAAACAGGATGGGCGCGATACAAAATTCACCATGGTAGAAAGCGATCAGCGCAAGTGTGTTTTCTTGCGCACTGCTGTCCGAGAGCTGGGACTGAAAGGCGAAGTTCTTAATAGGCGGATTGAGGAAATTCCGGGGCTTGAAGCAGATATTTTGTCTGCCCGGGCGCTTTCGGACTTGTCTAAGCTCCTTGAATACGCTGATCTGCACCTAAGCAATGATGGTATTGCTTTGTTTCCAAAGGGCGAGAACTGGAAAGCCGAAGATGCTGACGCAAAGACCTCATGGCACTATACTTGCGAGCCCATTCCGAGCTTAACAAACCCCGCTGCGGCGATACTTAGAATTAAGGATATATCTCATGTCTGATCCATCGCGCCCTGTGGGCCCCAAGATTATTGCGGTGGCAAATCAGAAGGGCGGCGTGGGTAAAACGACAACGACAATTAACCTTGCTGCTGCCCTTGCTGAACGGGATATGCGGGTTTTGGTGGTTGATCTTGACCCCCAAGGAAATGCGTCTACCGGACTAGGTATTGATGTCGAAGATCGTGAATACACAACATATGAGCTTCTTCTCGAAGATATTGCCTTGGATAAGGTGGTATTGAAGACGGAAACACCTGGCCTGCACATCGTGCCAGCGACGGTGGATCTCAGCTCTGCCGATCTGGAGCTGATCTCGAACGAAAAGCGCAGCTTTCTTTTGCACGATGCGTTGCGGCAGACACAGATGGACAGCTATGCGTTCGACTATATTCTGATCGATTGTCCACCGTCGCTTAACCTTTTGACGGTAAACGCAATGATCGCCGCGCATTCGGTCTTGGTCCCGCTGCAAAGCGAGTTTTTCGCGTTGGAGGGGCTTTCCCAGCTGATGTTAACCATCAGAGAAGTCCGGCAAAGCGGGAACAAGGACCTTCGGATTGAAGGGGTTGTTCTGACAATGTATGATCGGCGGAACAATCTGTCTCAGCAGGTTGAGGAAGATGCGCGCGCGAATTTGGGGGAGCTGGTGTACAAAACAGTGATCCCGCGAAATGTCCGCGTGAGCGAAGCACCGAGTTTTGCAATGCCGGTGCTCAGCTACGATAGCGGTTCAAAAGGCGCGAAAGCCTACCGCGATCTGGCGGAAGAAATTTTGGTTAATGGCGTAGTCTAGGGGCACAACAATGGCAGACAGAGAAAAACGGCGCGGGCTGGGGCGTGGCCTTTCGGCTTTGATGGCGGATGTGGCGGAAACCCAAACAGTCGCATCCGAAGGCGCGGCCGAACGCTTTGTTCCGATTGAGCAGATTTCCCCCAACCCTGAGCAGCCGAGAAAACGGTTTGATCCTCAGGATTTGGAGGATCTGGCGAATTCGATCAAGGAGAAGGGCGTTATCCAGCCCCTGATCGTTCGCCAACGCGCGGACGGCACGTTCGAGATCGTTGCGGGGGAGCGTCGCTGGCGCGCGTCGCAAATGGCCAAGCTGCATGAACTCCCTGTTATTGTTCGTGAATTTACCGATGTTGAGGTCCTTGAGGTCGCGATTATCGAGAACATTCAACGCGCCGATCTGAACTCGATCGAGGAGGCGGCGGGCTATCGTCAGTTGATGGATAAGTTCGGCCACACCCAAGAAAAAATGGCTGAAGCGCTTGGTAAAAGCCGGAGCCATATCGCGAACTTGCTGCGTCTTTTGAACCTGCCCGAAAGCGTGTTGGAGATGGTGCGCGTTGGTGATCTGACGGCGGGCCACGCCAGAACGCTGGTGCCGGCTGATGACCCCGTAAAGCTGGCAAAGCAGATCATCGCCGGTGGCCTGTCTGTTCGCGCGGCGGAGGCCTTGGTTAAAAAAGATCAAGCTGGCGGCGCCGACGCGGCCGAGAAGAAAGCCCCTAAATCGATTGCCGAGAAAGACGCGGATACACGCGCGCTTGAGGGTGATCTAACGGCCAGTCTGGGCATTAAAGTGACGCTGAACCACAAGCCGGGTCAGGAATCTGGCCAAATGATACTCAGCTATAAAACAATGGACGAGCTGGACGAGCTGTGCCGGTTGATCTCGGGCAGCTAGTCTGACAGCAACTCTGCCAAGATCGCGTTGAGCACCATAAATCCTTGGTTTGTAACGCTTAACTGGTCGCCTACCAAATTGATCATCCCGATGTCTTGCATCCGGATGATCTTTTTCTTCGAGAGAGGTGCACCGGCCAGAGTGGTGTAGCGTTTCAGATCAACGCCTTCTTTCAAGCGCAAGCCCATCATCAAAAATTCACTGGCCTGATCTGCGGGGGCGAGGGGCTCGCGTGGCTTTTCGGTTCTGCCAGTGGCAGATGCATCAAGCCAGCGCTGCGGGTTGCTGAAGCATTCGGTGGCAAACCGTGTGCCGTTCTGCGTTAACCGACCATGGGCGCCGGGGCCGATGCCAAGGTAATCGCCGTAGCGCCAATAAATCAGGTTGTGCCGCGATTGCGCGCCGTCACGCGCGTGATTTGACACCTCGTAAGATGGCATTTCCATTTCATCGCAAATCTCTTGCGTGGCGCTGTACATGTCGGCGCCCAGATCATCGTCAGGCAGTCCGCGCAGCTTGCCAATTGCATAGCGATCGCCAAAAGCGGTGCCTTGTTCGATGGTCAGCTGATAGAGAGAAATATGGTCTATCGCCAGCGATAGTGCCTGTTTTAGCTCGGCCCGCCACTCAGGAAGAGTTTGGTTTTGACGGCCATAGATCAGATCGAAACTGACCCGGTCAAAGGTCGAGCGGGCGATATCGAATGCCGTCATCGCCTCGGTCGCTGTATGAATACGGCCAAGGCGTTTTAGATCCGTGTCGTTCAACGCTTGTATGCCCATCGACACGCGATTTACGCCAGCGTCACGAAATCCCTTGAAACGTCCGGCTTCGACCGAGCCCGGATTGGCTTCTAGGGTGATTTCCATGTCATTTGCGACAGGCCACAGCCGATAGATGGCTGCGATGACATCCGCGACGATTTCGGGGTCCATCAGGCTGGGGGTGCCACCGCCAAAAAACACCGCATTCAGCACGCGGCCCTTGGTTTCGGCAGCGCCGCGTTCAAGCTCTCGCAAATAGGCATCGCGCCACGCGCGTTGATCAATTGTGCGACTAACATGGCTGTTAAAGTCACAATACGGGCATTTAGCCTCGCAAAAGGGCCAATGTATGTAGAGGCCGAAACCGCCCTGACGCCAGTCTTCAGTCAAAACAGGCGGAGGTCAGTTTGGTGAACGCATCTGCACGGTGGCTGATCTTGTTCTTCTCGTCATGGGGCATTTCGGCGAATGTCTGAACATAGCCGTCTGGCTGGAACATAGGGTCATAGCCGTGGCCGATGTTGCCACGCATGGGCCAAACCAAGGTGCCGTTGACGCGACCTTCGAATATCTCTTCGTGACCGTCGGGCCATGCCAGCACCAACGTCGCGCAAAAGCGGGCGCGGCGGGGGTGAGGAGCGTTTTTCTCTTCCAGCAGGTTATGGGTTTTCGTCATCGCCATCACGAAATCGCGGCCATTGGGGGTTTCGGACCAATCAGCGGTATAAACGCCGGGGGCACCGTCCAATGCCTCAACCTCGATCCCTGAATCGTCAGCCAACGCGGGCAGGCCGGTGGCCTTTACCGCGGCAACGGCCTTGATCCGGGCATTACCGATAAAATTGTCTTCAGTTTCTTCCGGCTCGGCCAGGTTCATCTCGGCGGCACCCACAACGCGCACACCGAAAGGGGCGAAGAGTTCGGCCATTTCCTCAAGCTTGCCTGCGTTATGGGTGGCGATCAGGATTTGATCGCCGGTGAATTTGCGTGTCATGCGGTGGCTTCTTTTTGAATGTTAACCAGTTCCGTCACACCTTTTTCAGCAAGGTCCATCAACTGGTTCATCTGTTCGCGGGAATAGGTCGATCCCTCGGCGCTCATCTGAATTTCGATCAAACGGCCGGTGCTGGTCATGATAAAGTTGCCATCAACGCCGGCCTCTGAATCCTCGGGGTAGTCGAGATCAAGCACTGGCTGACCGGCGTAGATACCGCAGCTGATCGCCGCGACCGGATCAACCAACGGATCGCTGGTCACATCGCCGGCTTTCATCAGCTTGTTCACCGCCAGTTTCAACGCGATCCAACCACCCGTGATGGACGCACAGCGCGTGCCGCCATCGGCCTGCAATACATCGCAATCGATGGTGATCTGACGTTCGCCCAAGGCGCTGCGATCAACACCGGCGCGCAGGGCGCGGCCGATCAGTCGCTGGATTTCAACGGTACGTCCGCCCTGCTTGCCCATCGCGGATTCCCGACGCATCCGGGTGTTCGTGGCGCGGGGCAACATGCCGTATTCGGCGGTGACCCAACCCAGACCGGACCCTTTGATAAACGGCGGCACGCGATCTTCGATGGTGGCGGTGCACAGGACATGCGTGTCGCCCATCTTGATCAGGGCAGAGCCTTCGGCGTGTTTGGTAAAGCCTGTTTCAACAGACACGGCACGCATTTCGTCAAGTTTCCGACCGGAGGGGCGCATAAGATTATCCTTTTTGATTTATATTGGGGATAACGCCGCACGCTGTGTTGATGCAACCCCGATTGACGTTTGCGGCCATAGCCCTTCTATTAAGGCAGCATGGAAAAAATACCTACAGTTCTAGACGAAATGAATGATCGATCGCGCGAGGTTTTTCGCCGCGTTGTCGAAGGATATCTGGCGAACGGTGATCCGGTGGGATCGCGCACGCTAACCCGCGATTTCAGCGAAAAGGTAAGTGCCGCGACGATCCGCAACGTGATGCAGGACCTTGAGTATATGGGCCTGCTTGGCAGCCCCCATGTCAGCGCGGGCCGTATTCCAACCCAGATGGGTCTGCGGATGTTTGTGGACGGGATGATTGAAATCGGCGACCCCACGGATATCGACCGCGAGAAAATCGACGCGACCATGGGTGATAATGGCGCAGATGTGAGCGGGATCCTGGACCGTGTCGGATCTGCATTGTCAGGCGTCACCCAAGGCGCATCCTTGGTACTCACCCCGAAACACGAGGCACCGATCAAACATATCGAATTCGTCTCTCTTTCGCAGGATAGAGCCTTGGTTGTGCTCGTATTCTCGGACGGTCATGTGGAAAACCGGCTGTTCACCCCGCCACCCGGCCAAACCCCCAGCAGCATGCGCGAGGCTGCAAATTTCCTGAATGCGTTGGTTGAAGGGAAAACAATATCCGAACTGCAGCGCGCCATAACGCTTCAGATCAACGAACGTCGGCAAGAGATTGATATTCTGGCCCAGCAATTGGTCGAAAGCGGGATGGCGCTCTGGCAGGATGACGGGGAACACCCCGAGCGATTGATCGTGCGCGGGCGTTCGAATTTGATCAACGCCGAAGGCGAGGCCGAAAACGTAGAGCTGATCCGGCAGCTGTTCGATGATCTGGAACGTAAGCGGGATATCGCTGAATTTCTGGAACTGGCCGATGGTGGGGACGGTGTGCGCATTTTTATTGGCTCTGAGAACAAACTTTTTTCACTTTCGGGTTCCTCTCTGGTCGTTTCCCCTTATATGAACGCTGATCGTAAGGTGATTGGTGCCGTCGGCGTGATTGGCCCCACCCGCCTTAATTATGGACGTATCGTGCCGATTGTGAATTACACGGCGCAGCTGGTTGGGAAACTTATCTCGAACCGCAGCTAGAGGTGGAATATGGCAGAGCCGAGAGAGAATGAATTTTTGGACGACATTGATGATGCAGAGGCCGAAGCCTATGCTGATGAAATGGAAGAAATTGACGACGAAGCGCTGGAGCTAGACCAGTTGCGTGCCGAGCGTGATCTGTTGAAGGACCGCTTTATGCGTGCGCTGGCCGATGCCGAAAACGCGCGCAAGCGGTCGGACAAGGACCGTCGTGAAGCAGAGAACTATGGTGGGTCCAAGCTGGCCCGCGATATGCTGCCGGTCTACGACAACATGAAACGCGCGCTGGAAGCCGTTACCGATGAACAGCGCACGATTTCCGGGCCGTTGCTGGAAGGGATCGAACTGACAATGCGCGAGCTTTTGAACGTGTTCAAAAAGCACGGCATCGAAGTGATCGCGCCCGAGGTTGGTGATAAGTTTGACCCGCAGCAGCATCAAGCGATGTTTGAAGCGCCGGTTCCTGGCACCACCGCCGGAGAGATCATTCAGGTCGCGACCGAGGGTTTCATGCTGCACGACCGCCTGCTGCGCCCGGCGCAAGTTGGCGTTTCGTCAATGCCCGCAAGCTAAGCCGCTTTGGTTTAGCTGCGGACCCTTCGGGGAGGATTTATTTCCATTTGGAATATAGGGGAGGCGGTCAATCTTTGGCCGCCTCTTTTAGTTGATAGAGCACATCCAAAGCTTCGCGGGGGGTGAGTTCATCCGGCAAGATATCTGCGAGGGCCGTTTCGACCTTGGAGATCTTTGTCGGTTGGGGCGGCGGCGTTGGTGCGACAGAGAACAGCGGAAGATCGTCGATCAAGGTTTTCTGCGTGGCACCGCCTTCGCGTTCGCCTTTTTCAAGCGCTTCGAGAACGACGCGGGCGCGGGCGATGACCGATTGCGGCAGGCCGGCGAGCTGTGCGACTTGAACACCATATGATCTGTCAGCGGCACCCTTCTTGACCTCGTGGAGGAAGATAACCTCGCCTTCCCATTCTTTCACGGTGACGGTCGCGTTTTCGACGCCGTCCAATTTGTTCGAAAGGGCGGTCATTTCGTGGTAATGCGTGGCGAACAGCGCGCGCGAACGGTTTACATCGTGCAAATGTTCCAGCGTTGCCCATGCAATCGAAAGCCCATCATAGGTCGCTGTGCCGCGGCCGATTTCATCCAAGATGACCAGCGCCCGGTCGTCTGCCTGATTAAGGATCGCCGCGGTTTCGACCATTTCGACCATAAAGGTCGACCGCCCGCGGGCAAGATCGTCGGATGCGCCCACGCGGCTGAAGATCTGGCTGACCAGACCGATATGTGCAGTGGTCGCGGGGACGTAGCTGCCCATCTGCGCCATCAGGGCGATCAACGCGTTTTGGCGTAGAAAGGTCGATTTACCGGCCATGTTCGGGCCGGTCAGCAGCCAGATCTGCGCGTGTTCGTCGGTTGCGGATAATGTGCAATCGTTGGCGATGAACGCGGCCCCGGATTGCTGGGCCAGTGCGCGTTCCACGACGGGGTGACGGCCGCCCGAGATATCGAAAGCCCGCGAATTATCGACGCGCGGCTTGGCCCAGTTTTCGGCCTGCGCCAGTTCGGCCAGCGCGGTGGCCAAGTCGATTTCGGCGAGGCCTGCGGAGACGATACCGATGGGGCCTGCCTCGGCCAGAATTGCGGCTTTCAGCGTTTCATAGAGCCGTTTTTCGATCTCAAGCGCGTGATTGCCCGCATTGAGGATCTTGGTTTCCATCTCGGACAGCTCGACCGTGGTAAAGCGGACCTGGTTCGCGGTGGTTTGCCGGTGGATGAAGGTTTCGGACAGCGGGGCCGATAGCATTTTTTCGGCGTGGGTCGAGGTGACCTCGATGAAATAGCCCAAGACGTTGTTATGTTTGATCTTTAGCGCGGAAATTCCGGTCGTTGATATGAATTCCTGCTGCATTTGCGCGATAACGCTGCGGCCCTCGTCACGCAGGGTGCGAACCTCGTCAAGCTCACTGTCGTAACCGGGGGCGATAAAGCCGCCATCGCGGGCCAAAAGCGGTGGTTCGGCGACCAAGGCCTGATCGAGAAGATCAACCAATGTGTCATGACCTCGCAACCCCTTGATAGCATTTGATAAAAGATCGGGCATGTCGCTGCTGTCGGTCTTGTCTGCAAGCAGGCTGGCCTCTGCCAGGCCATTGCGAATGGCGGCCAGATCGCGTGGGCCGCCGCGATCAAGTGACAGGCGGGACAATGCGCGTTCCAGATCGGGAACATTGCGCAGATGGTCGCGAAGATCGTGCCGCAAGCGGCTGTTATCGACGGCAAAGGTAATGGCGTCTAGGCGGGCATGAATCGTCTCTAACACGCGGGATGGTGACGAAATGCGCCGTTCCAACAGGCGCCCGCCACCGGCGGTAACTGTCTTGTCCATGACAGAAAGCAACGTACCAGCACGGCCACCAGATAGCGCGTGGGTCAGTTCAAGGTTGCGGCGCGTTGCGGTATCAATCTGGACGCTGCGGGCCTCGGATTCCTTTTGCGGCGGGCGCAGCAGGGGGAGTTTGCCCTTTTGAGTGATCTCGAGATATTCGATGACGGCACCCATGGCCGAAATATCGGCGCGCTCAAAACTGCCGAATGCATCAAGCGAACTGACCCCGAACAGATCGCAAACACTTTTCTCGGCGCTGGTGCTGTCAAATGCGGAACGGGCGAGGGGCGTCAGCGACAGATTGAAATCGGCCACTAGGTCGCGCAGTTCGTCTTCCTTTGCTTCTGATACGATGAGTTCCGAGGGGGATAAACGTGCCAGCTCCGGACCGAGCCGCGCCAAAGTGAGGGGCATCACGTGAAATGCGCCGGTGGAAATATCCACCCAAGACAACGCATGTTGGCCGCGCACCTCGGCAAAGGCGGCAAGGAAATTATGACGCCGCGCGTCGAGAAGGGATTCTTCGGTCAATGTGCCGGGGGTCACCAAACGCACCACGTCGCGTTTGACGATGGCCTTGTATCCACGCTTCTTCGCCTCTGCCGGGCTTTCCATTTGTTCGCATACGGCGACGCGGAACCCTTTGCGGATCAGGGTCAGCAGATACCCTTCGGCGGCATGCACGGGAACGCCGCACATTGCGATGTCTTCGCCGCCATGTTTGCCGCGTTTGGTAAGCGCAATATCCAGCGCCTCGGCTGCGGCGACGGCATCATCAAAAAACATCTCGTAAAAATCGCCCATGCGGTAAAACAGCAAGGCGTCGGCATATTGCGCTTTCAACTCAAGATACTGCGCCATCATTGGCGTGATTTTTTCGTCGCTCACTACAAACCCCTGTTCGGCATATGCCTGTCTACAAAAACACGGGCGGGCATGAAAGGGGCGATCCTGATTGGTAAGGCGCGCCTGCCGTCAGATTTCCCAAAACCGCATGTCAAATTTACCGGTTAACGTGATTGGCTTCGTTACGTCGCAGGCCTGTGAGCGCCATCATGATTGTACGCAGGGCGGTTCGTCGATATTAAGCCCTGAAACAATAGGGAAGCTTTGCCAGTGTCCAAGAACCGCATCACATCCGAAGAGGCGCTTGCCTTTCACCTAGAGCCAACGCCCGGCAAGTTCGAGATTACCGCGACTGTCCCCATGACAACGCAGCGCGATCTGAGCCTTGCCTATTCGCCCGGTGTTGCGGTGCCGTGTGAATCGATCGCTGAAAACCCTGAACTGGCGTATGATTACACCAACAAGGGCAATCTGGTTGCGGTGATTTCAAACGGCACGGCTGTCTTGGGCTTGGGTAATCTGGGCGCGTTGGCGTCCAAGCCGGTGATGGAAGGCAAGGCGGTCCTGTTCAAACGCTTCGCCGATGTGAATTCGATCGATATTGAGCTGGATACCGAAGACCCCGAAGCGTTTATTAACGCAGTCAAACTGATGGGCCCGACCTTTGGCGGCATTAACCTTGAGGATATCAAGGCACCTGAATGTTTCATCATTGAACAGCGCCTGAAAGAAGAGATGGATATTCCCGTCTTTCATGACGACCAACACGGGACTGCGGTGATCTGTGCGGCCGGCCTGCTGAACGCGCTGCATATTTCTGGCAAGAAAATCGAAGACGTGCGCATTGTGTTGAACGGTGCGGGGGCTGCCGGAATCGCCTGTCTTGAGCTGCTGAAAGCGATGGGCGCACAGCACAACAACTGCATTATGTGTGACACAAAGGGCGTTATTTATCAGGGTCGTACCGAAGGTATGAACCAGTGGAAATCGGCCCACGCCGCATCGACCGATCTGCGCAGCCTCGAAGAGGCGATGAAAGACGCCGATGTGTTTTTGGGCGTGTCGGTCAAGGGTGCTGTGACCCCTGCGATGGTTGCCAGCATGGCGGATAATCCGGTGATCTTTGCCATGGCGAACCCCGATCCCGAGATTACACCCGAAGAAGCGCATGAAGTCCGCCCCGACGCCATCGTCGCCACGGGCCGCAGTGATTATCCGAACCAAGTGAACAACGTGTTGGGCTTTCCCTATCTGTTCCGTGGCGCGCTGGATATTCACGCCCGCGCCATCAATGACGAGATGAAGATCGCCTGTGCCCATGCCTTGGCCAATCTTGCCCGCGAGGACGTGCCGGACGAGGTCGCGCTGGCCTATGGTAAAAACCTGAGCTTTGGTCGTGATTATATCATCCCCACGCCGTTTGACCCGCGTTTGATCCACCGCATTCCACCTGCCGTGGCCCGCGCCGGGATGCACACTGGCGTCGCGCGGCGCCCGATCATCGACATGGACGCGTATGAGCTGAGCCTGAAATCGCGTATGGACCCGACGGCGAATATTCTGCGCGGGATAAACGCCCGTGCCCGTGCCAATCAGGCGCGTATGATTTTTGCCGAAGGGGATGACCCCAAGGTGTTGCGCGCTGCGGTCACGTATCAACGTTCCGGTCTGGGCAAAGCGTTGGTTGTTGGTCGGTCTGACGACGTAAAGGCCAAGCTGGCAGCCGCCGGTTTGGAAGATGCCTATCGCGAGCTTGAGATCGTGAATGCGGCCAATACGACCCACTTGGATGCGTATAAAACGTTTCTGTACGAGCGTCTGAAACGTCGGGGCTTTGACAGCAAAGACATTCACCGTCTTGCCGCGCGCGACCGCCATGTTTTTGCGGCGTTGATGTTGGCGCATGGGCATGGCGATGGTCTGGTGACCGGTGCGACACGCAAATCCGCCCATGTCCTCGAGCGGATTAACCATGTGTTTAACGCCGATGCGCAGCATGGCGCGGTTGGTATTACCGCCGTTCTGCACAAAGGCCGGATCGTGTTTATCGGCGATACGCTGGTGCATGAATGGCCGGATGAAAACGATCTGGCGAACATCGCTGAAAGCGGTGCCAAGGTTGCGCGGCATCTGGGGCTTGAGCCCCGCGTAGCCTTCGTCAGCTTTTCGACATTCGGTTATCCGATTTCCGAACGGGCCGAGAAAATGCAGCGCGCGCCAAACGTTCTGGACACCCGCGGTGTTAACTTTGAATACGAAGGCGAGATGACCGTTGATGTCGCGCTGAACGCGGAAAGCCAAAAGAACTATCCGTTCTCGCGGTTGACGGGACCTGCGAATATTCTGGTGGTTCCGGCACGGCATTCGGCCAGCATTTCGGTTAAATTGATGCAGGAAATGGCGGGCGCCACGGTGATTGGCCCGATTTTGACCGGTTTGGATAAATCGATCCAGATCTGTTCAACCACATCGACGGCCAATGACATCCTGAACATGGCAATCCTGGCGGCATGTAAGGTCGGCGAATGATCTGGAACCTCGGCTCAATCAACGCGGATAATTTCTATTACCTGCGTCATTTGCCGAAACCCGGCGAAACCATCGCGGCCGAGGATTTTAACCAAGGCTTGGGCGGCAAGGGCGCGAATATGTCAGTCGCCGCCGCCCGCGCGGGTACCCGTGTGATGCATATCGGTGCCGTTGGGCCTGATGGGAAATGGGCGGTCGAACGTCTGTTGGAATACGGGGTCGAGACCCAGCATATCCACATGATCAACATGCCCACGGGCCACGCGAATATCTGTGTCGCCGAAGATGGCGAGAATAATATCGTCCTATTTGGCGGGGCAAATTTCGAGGTTGACGACAGGATCATCGGCGGTGCCCTGTCCGAGGCGTCGCCCGGTGATTTCCTGTTGATGCAGAACGAAACTTTGGGTCAGGAATTTGCCGCCCGTACTGCGAAAACCCTCGGGCTGCGCGTGGCTTATGCCGCCGCCCCGTTCGAGGCAGACGTCGTGGCCGACGTGATGGATGATGTCGATCTGCTGGTTCTGAACGAGGGTGAAGCAGCTGATCTGGTTCAGGCGCTGGGCCAATCGTTGGATCAGCTTCCCATTGACGACATCATTGTCACCTTGGGTGAAAACGGCTGTAAATGGGTCTCTAACAAAGGGAAAAGCGAGCAATCTTTTGCGGCTTATCCCGTCAAGCCTGTTGATACGACGGGTGCCGGTGACACGTTTACCGGTTATTTGGTTGCCGCGCTTGATCGCAAGCTGCCGATGTCGGACGCAATTACGCTGGCCATGCAAGCTGCCGCTTTGATGGTGACGCGGCAGGGCACGGCAGATGTGATTCCAGACCTGAAGGAAATTCAGGATCATAATTTCGACGGTGACCCTAATGCGTAAAGGGTGCGGCATCGCCCCATAATTGTTTCACGCGCTGATCCCGCCCGCATCTGTCGCGATAGCGTTTGTAGGCATCGGATTTCTTGACGCCCAGACCGACGCTGCTGAATGCCAGCCGGTCGCTGCTTTTATAATAGTTCTGGTGATACTCGTCGGCGGGGTAAAACGCGGCTTTGCCTAAAATCGGTGTGACCACTGTTTGGCCCAATGCGGCTTGTGCATCTGCTTTGGCTTTTTCAGCGGCGGCCTTTTGTGCGGGACCGTCGGCAAAGATCGCTGTGCGATAGCTGTCGCCGCGATCACAAAACTGACCGCCGGCATCCGTCGGGTCGACTGACCGGAAAAACATCGCCAGCAGTTGATCGGTGCTGACCACCGCAGGATCAAATTGGATTTGCGCGACTTCGTAATGCCCAGTGCCACCTGCGACGACTTGTTTGTAGGTCGGGTTTTTCATCGATCCGCCTGCAAAACCGGAAATGACCTCCTTTACGCCTTTGACGCCTTCGAAATCGGATTCGACGCACCAAAAGCACCCGCCAGCCACCAAAAGCGTCTCTGTCCCGGCGGCTTTGGCGCTGGTGCCCTGCGCGATGAGGCCCAAACCGATGGTGACGGAAAGGGCGATCAGCTTGATATTGGTTAAGATGCGCATTGGGGGTCTCCTCTGTTACGGGACGGTGACGCGGTTCGCGGCATGGCGCAACGCACAGCTTGGGCATCTCACGCGCTGTTGAATTCAATTTCAGGCTTGGCGCGGGGCGGTGAAGTTCTTAGCGTCGCGGTGAAAAGGGGATTACCGATGCAAGATCACGTGACCACACATCAGGCCGAAGAAGACGCGCGCAACAACGAGATACTGATTTACCTGAACGGCCAGATTGTTCCCAAGGCCCAAGCGATGGTCAGCGTGTACGACAGCGGGTTCATGTTGGGCGATGGCATCTGGGAAGGGTTGCGCCTGTATGATGGCTGTTGGGCCTTCATGGATGAGCATTTTGACCGTCTGTTCGAGGCTGCGAAAGCCATCGATATCGATGTCGGAATGACTCGCGAAACATTGATTTCCGCCTTGTTAGAGACGCAAAAAGCCAATGATATGACCACCGATGCCCATGCGCGTTTGATGATCACGCGCGGCGTCAAAACCCGACCGTTTCAGCACCCGTCGCTGTCGCAATCCGGTCCGACGATCACCATTATTATGGAGCATTCACGCCCCAGCATTCCGCGCCCGATCCGGTTGGCGACTGTTCCCCACTTGCGCGGGTTGCCGATGACCCAAGACCCCAAATTGAACAGCCATTCCAAGCTGAACTGCATTCTGGCCTGTATCGCTGCGGAAAAGGCCGGTGCCGACGAGGCGCTGATGCTGGATATCAATGGCTTTGTGAACACGACCAACGCTTGTAACTTTTTCATCGTGCGCAAGGGGGCGGTTTGGACCAGCACGGGTGACTATTGTATGAACGGCATCACGCGGCAAAAGGTGATCGATCTGTGCCGCGCTAATGACATCTCGGTTTTTGAGCGTAATTTTTCACTCGTTGATACCTATGGCGCAGACGAGGCGTTTTTGACCGGGACATTTGGCGCGCAGACGCCCGTTGCATCGATTGACGGTCGCCAGATTGGCACTGGGGAAATGGGGCCAATGACGTTGCGGTTGCGCGATCTCTACAAGGATCTGATCAAGCAGGAATGCGCCTGATGCGGATCGCGATGTGGTCCGGCCCGCGCAATTTAAGCACGGCGATGATGTACAGCTTTGGCAACCGCGCTGATTTTGCGGTGATGGATGAACCGTTCTATGCGGCCTATCTGGCGGCAACGGGCGTGGATCATCCGATGCGGGCCGAGATATTGGCCGCCCAAGACACCGACCCTGCGCAGGTCGCCGCGCTTTGTGCGCAGCCGGGCAGGCCGCATATGTATATGAAACATATGCCGCATCACATGCTAGACGGTTTTCCGATGGAATGGGCCAAGGGGTGTGCGAACATTCACCTGATCCGACACCCGGCCCGCGTGATTGCCAGCTATGCCGCGAAACGCGAGGCACCCAGCTTTGCGGATATTGGATTTGGTCAGCAGACGGCGCTTTATGATCAGATCGGCGGCTTGGTCATCGATTCCGCTGATATTCGCGCCGACCCCGAGGGGATGTTGCGCAAGCTGTGTAAGGCGATCGATCTGCCGTTTGATCCTGCGACGTTGTCGTGGCCAGCAGGTGCCAGGGCAGAGGATGGTGTTTGGGCGTCGCATTGGTATGGGGCCGTGCATAAAAGCACGGGGTTCGCCGGGGCCGAGGGGCCGTTGCCAAAGCTATCAGGGGATGAGGAACGGCTTCTGGAGGAAGCGCTGCCCCATTATAATACGCTTTATGATCAACGTATTAGGTGAATACCTGCCCACCGAAATGCTAGGTATCAACAAAAAAGGCCCGGACAGAAACCAATCTGCCCGGGCCTTTCTATCATCTTTGCCGATTAGCTTTTCAGACGTTTGTCACGGGCTGCCAACAGCTTCAGACGCAGGGCGTTCAGCTGGATAAAGCCGGCCGCGTCTTTTTGATCATAGGCACCAGCGTCGTCTTCGAAGGTCACGTGTGCTTCGGAATAGAGCGAATGATCAGACCAACGACCGACGGTACGCACGTGGCCTTTGTACAGTTTCAGGCGCACGGTGCCGGTCACGTGGGTTTGTGACGCGTCGATTGCGGCCTGCAACATGGTGCGTTCGGGGCTGAACCAGAAACCGTTATAGATCAGTTCGGCATAGCGCGGCATCAGTTCGTCTTTCAGGTGCATCGCGCCACGGTCGAGGGTGATCGATTCGATGCCACGGTGGGCTTCAAGCAGCAATGTACCGCCGGGGGTTTCGTAAATCCCGCGCGATTTCATCCCGACAAAGCGACCTTCGACCAGATCAAGACGGCCACAGCCGTGTTTGCCACCCAATTCGTTCAGCTTGGTCAGGATCGTGGCGGGTGACATTGCTTCGCCGTTGATGCTGACGGCATCGCCGGCTTCGAAACCGATCTCGACATATTCGGGCGTGTCTGGCGCATCTTCTGGGGCGACGGTGCGCTGATAGACATATTCGGGTGCGTCTACTGCGGGGTCTTCCAGCACTTTGCCTTCGGAGGACGTGTGCAGCAGGTTCGCATCCACGCTGAACGGTGCCTCGCCACGTTTGTCTTTGGCGACGGGAATTTGGTTTTTCTCAGCGAATTCAAGCAGTTTGGTTCGGCTGGTCAGATCCCATTCGCGCCAAGGTGCGATGACTTTGATGTCAGGGTTCAGCGCATAGGCGGCCAGCTCAAAGCGCACCTGATCGTTGCCTTTGCCGGTCGCGCCGTGGGCGACAGCGTCGGCACCGGTTTCAGCAGCAATCTCAACCAGACGCTTGGAAATAAGCGGCCGCGCGATGGATGTGCCCAGCAGGTACAGCCCTTCGTACAGGGCGTTGGCGCGGAACATCGGGAAAACGAAATCGCGTACGAATTCTTCGCGGACATCTTCGATATAAATCTCAGATGCACCCATCATTTCGGCTTTGGCGCGGGCGGGCTCCAGCTCTTCGCCTTGGCCAAGATCGGCGGTGAATGTCACCACCTCGCAACCGTATTCGGTTTGCAGCCATTTCAGGATGATCGACGTATCAAGCCCACCGGAATAGGCGAGCACAACTTTTTTGGGCGCGGACATGTTGTTTCCTTTGCGGTTTGCATCGCGAGGTATCGGGTTTTACAGGCGTGAGCAAGATTGAAGGCTGCGTTGACCGCCCGTGTTAGGGGCCGTATCGAAGGATAATCACCTTATGAGGCCATTGATGACCGATAAATTCCAGATCTTGGCGCAAAATGCGACCAAAGCGATGCGCGATGTGTTCCCTGCGACACCCCTGATGCGCAATGAACATCTGTCAGAAAAGTTTGACGCGGATATTTGGCTCAAGCGCGAGGATCTAAGCCCGGTTCGGTCGTACAAGCTGCGCGGTGCGTTCAATGCGATGCGCAAGGTGATCCCGGAACAATCGCTGTTTGTGTGCGCAAGCGCGGGCAATCATGCGCAGGGCGTTGCCTTTATGTGCAGCCATTTCGGGGTGAAAGGCGTGATTTTCATGCCGGTAACCACGCCGCAGCAGAAAATCCAGAAAACCAAGATGTTTGGCGGCGCGCAGATTGAGGTGCGGCTGGTTGGCGACTATTTCGATAAAACTCTATCAGCCGCGCAGGAATTTTGTGCCAGCGAAGGCGCGCATTTTTTGTCGCCCTTTGATGATGAGGATGTGATCGAGGGGCAGGCATCGGTCGCGGTCGAGATCGAGCAGCAGTTGGGCCGCATTCCGGATCGCGTTATCTTGCCCGTTGGCGGGGGTGGGCTGTCATCTGGGGTTTACAGTTATTTCGGGAATGCCTGCGATTATACCTTTGTCGAACCCAAAGGCGCGCCAAGCTTGGCAGGTGCCTTGGCCCATGGGGTGCCGGTGGATATTTCGCCGATCAACAGCTTTGTGGATGGTGCCGCGGTGGCCAAAATCGGTCAGCGGAATTTTGACCGCCTCAAGGGGGTTGATCCAATGAGCGTGATTAATCTGGCCGAAGACCGCATCTGCGTGACCATCATCGAAATGCTGAACGTTGAGGGGATCGTGCTGGAACCAGCCGGTGCCCTGTCGATCGAGGCGCTGGGCGATGTTGCGGAGCAGATTAAGGGCAAAACCGTCGTTTGTGTCGCGTCTGGCGGTAATTTTGATTTTGAACGCCTGCCCGAGGTTAAGGAGCGCGCCCAGCGGTACTCTGGCGTGAAGAAATATTTCATCCTGCGCATGCCGCAGCGCCCCGGCGCGCTAAAGGATTTTTTGGCTATGCTTGGCCCTGATGATGACATCTGCCGGTTTGAATACCTCAAGAAATCCGCCCGTAACTTTGGGTCGGTTCTGATCGGGATCGAAACCCGCAGCCCGGACAGTTTTGGCCCGTTCCTCTCTCAACTGAATGACGCCGGGTTTACCTATACCGACATTACGAATGACGAAACGCTGGCCCAGTTCGTGCTGTGATTTAGGCGGTCAGCGCCGTGGGCATTTCGGCAATGAATTTCGTTTTGGATGAATCATAAGCCGCAACAATCGCGGAAATATCAACCTGATCGGCGTGGCCAGCGGCTGAATTCGTTTCCCCCAGTTGGCATTGTTCCGAAAAGGCCAGAAACCCAAGGTTCAGCGCGCTGCCTTTAAGGAAATGCAAGTCGTCGCCAAGGGTGTTCAGGTCGGGCACGTTGCGCAGCTTTTCGATAACATTCTCAACCTCGGCGATAAAAATTTCGACAATTTCAGCAAAGTCTTCTTTTCCAACGTCATCACGCAGGGTGTTAACCTGTGCCCAGTCAATCATGGTGCAGCTTCCTTTCACCGGAAACGATAGAACAAGTTGATTAACGGCAGGTGGGTCACCCGCGATTGTTTGTTCAAGTTTTAGGTTTCATGGGCTGTTAAACAGCTGTGCGATAGAGCGGTGCTTTCACCTTTCTGAATGGTCTAGTTGATGCACCACAATCCGCAAATTTCAGAACAGCCGCGGCGCCATGGCGTTATGCAGCTTGCCATGGTTGTGGATGACAGCAAACTGCAGCGTCGCATTCTGGGTGCGTCGCTTAGGAAATGGGGGTTTTCCGTGGTCGAGGCTGCATCGGGCCCCGAGGCGATTGAAAAATGTAAGGCGCAATTGCCCGATTTGGTGCTAAGCGACTGGGTGATGCCGGGGATGTCTGGTCTGGAATTCTGCCGCGAATTCCGTGCGTTATCCGAAACGCAATACGGCTATTTTATCTTACTAACGTCAAAAAGCGAAAAGGCCGAGGTCGCCAAGGGCTTGGACAGTGGCGCTGATGATTTTCTAAGCAAGCCGGTTGATGTGCATGAATTGCGCGCCCGGATTGCGGCGGGCGAACGTATCTTGGAAATGCAGCGCCAGTTGATTGATAAAAACCTGATTATCACTCACACATTGGACGAATTGCAGCGTGTTTATGACTTGCTGGATAAGGATTTGATCGAGGCAAAGAAGCTCCAACAATCACTGGTCCGCGAACGTACCCGCGATTTTGAAGGGGGCAAGCTGTCGCTGTTGCTGCGATCCAGCGGTCATGTCGGCGGAGATCTGGTTGGGTTCTTTCCGGTGAACGACACGAAACTTGGGCTTTTCGGAATTGATGTTTCGGGTCACGGGATCAGCTCTGCCCTTATGACGGCGCGGTTGGCGGGCTATCTTTCGGCGGCCGTGCCGGATCAGAATATCGCCCTAACCCGCGATCACGATGGTGAATATAAGATGCGCCCGCCCGAGCAGGTCGTTTCCGAATTGAACGATCTGGTGCTAAGCGAGATGGAAACCGAACATTATTTTACCCTGCTTTTGGCAGAGGTTGATTTGAAATCGGGCCATGTGTCGATGTGTCAGGCAGGCCACCCCCATCCCGTGGTGCAGCGCCGCGATGGCAAAATTGAACAAAACGGCCCCGGCGGTTTCCCTGTCGGGCTGATGGCCAAGGTCGAATATGAAAAATTCGACGTAGATTTATCCCCCGGCGACCGGCTGTTGATCCTGTCGGACGGGGTGACGGAATGCCCCAATCCAGACGGGGCGATGATGGAGGAAGAGGGCCTCGCCAAGATGCTTTTCGCGCTGCGCGATGTGTCAGGCCCGCCGCTGCTTGAGGCGATCTTGTGGAAGCTGTCCGAGTTTTCCGGACACGCCGAGTTCCCCGATGATGTGTCAGGGATATTATTCGAGTTTACAGGCTGTTAGCGCAGTATTCCTGCAGGAATGACCGGTCACCATCATTGCCCAAAACGGCCAGGGATTCATCGGCAGACAGCACAATGGTTGTGTGATTCGGTTCGATAGGATCGGCGATTTGGCGGATTGGGTGCGCGACATAGACATGGCACAGTTTTTCCGCCCATAGATCATATTCGGGCATATAAACAAACCGCCGGAACGCGCCCAACCGCCGGGGGTATCCGATCTTCCAACCGATCTCCTCCATCACCTCGCGGTGCAGCGCTTGAAGGGGGGATTCGCCGGGATCAATACCGCCACCTGGCAATTGCACATCCACCTGGGGCGACATCTGCGCGGTCATTAAAAACCGGTTTTTCAGCGGCAAAATCGCATAGGCACCGGGCCGAATGGTATAGTTTTTTCCAGCCAATGGCGGCTCGCCAAATCTTCGCAGCATATAACACCCCTTTTCGTGTGGCTTGTTGCCCTTATATAGACGCGGTATGCCAACTGCCCGCCTGTAAGGAAAGTCTGATGAACCAAGGAAATAAAATCGCGTGGGACGACACCGTTCTGCCCTTTCAACTGGATGCGTCCGACATTCGCGGCCGCGTCGCCCGTTTGGATGGCGTTCTCGAGGGGATTCTACGTCAGCACGACTATCCTGAAAAGGTCGAAGCATTGGTCGCCGAGATGGCGTTGCTGGCCGCGTTGATCGGCCAAACGATCAAGCTGCGTTGGAAATTGCAGTTGCAGGTTCAGTCGGATGGCCCCGTGCGCATGATTGCCGTCGATTATTATGGCCCGACTGACGAAGGTGCCCCGGCCCGCATTCGCGCCTATGCCAGCTTTGACGCGGATCGGATTACCGATGCGCCTGCGTTTGATCAGGTCGGCAAAGGATATTTTGCCGTCATGATCGACCAAGGCGAGGGCATGACACCCTACCAAGGGATCACCCCGCTTGCCGGTGGGTCGCTGTCTGCCTGTGCGGAATCCTATTTTGCGCAATCCGAACAGCTGCCAACGCGGTTTCAGCTCAGCTTTGGCAAATCGTCCATGCCGGGCGAGGCCGAACATTGGCGCGCTGGCGGCGTGATGTTGCAGCACATGCCCAAAGCGTCGCCATTTGCCGCTAAATCTGAAGGTACAGGTGAAATCTTGACCCCTGATGATCTGGTTGATGGCGAAGAGGGCGAAAACTGGCGTCGCGCCAACGTGCTGCTGGATACGGTGGACGAGCTGGAGCTGATCGGCCCCAGCTTGCCGCCCACGGATCTGTTGTTGCGCCTGTTTCACGAGGAATCGCCACGTGTTTACGACGCGCAGGCGGTACGTTTCGGGTGTTCCTGTTCAGAAGAACGCGTGCGCCAAAGCCTGTCGATCTATTCGGCCAAAGACATCGAGAAGATGACAACGGAAGACGGCCGTGTGACCGCAGATTGCCAGTTCTGTAGCGCGCATTACGATCTGGATCCGAAAACAGTCGGGTTTGACGCCGAATCCGCCCGTGCTGATTGATCAGATAAACAGTTTTCGGACGGCGTTGGCGCAAACTGGCGTCATGTCGTCCGATTTTGATCTGAACAAGGATGTGTTGCTGCCCGCAGATCGCATATTGCGACCTGCAGGTGTGCTGGCCCCTATTGTTGAGAAAAACGGCCAGTTCGAGCTTATCCTGACCAAACGGTCCTCCGCGCTGAAGCATCATCCGGGGCAAATTGCGTTTCCGGGCGGCAAGCAGGACGATGGCGATGTTGATGTGATCGCGGCCGCCCTGCGCGAGGCGCGTGAAGAGATTGGCCTGCCTACCGAGCTGGTCGATGTGTTGGGCACGCTACCAGCCCATGAAACGGTGACCAATTT
This sequence comes from uncultured Sulfitobacter sp., assembly GCF_964021855.1. Taxonomy (NCBI): domain Bacteria; kingdom Pseudomonadati; phylum Pseudomonadota; class Alphaproteobacteria; order Rhodobacterales; family Roseobacteraceae; genus Sulfitobacter; species uncultured Sulfitobacter sp. The sequence goes on along the minus strand of NZ_CAXHZD010000001.1, from coordinate 307,083 downwards.
TCATGTGACCCCGGTTGTTGGCCTTGTTAGAGACGTTTTTGACATTATTCCCGAGCCCGGCGAGGTCGAGGAAGTGTTCACCGTTCCGCTAAGCCATGTGTTGAACGCCGATAATTATCTGGTGCAATCGCGTCGCTGGCGCGGAAAACAACGGCATTATTACGTTGTTCCCTACGGCCCCTATTACATTTGGGGTGCAACCGCGCGTATGCTGCGGGCATGGTGCGAACGTATGACATAACCCTTCCTGCCGATACCAGCTGGCTTGCCGATGCGGATGCGCAGGCGGTTGCCCACGCGATCGAGGCGGGCGGCCACCGTATCTACTTTGTCGGCGGATGCGTGCGCAACGCGCTGTTGGGTCTGCCGGATAGTGACGTGGACATGTCGACGGATGCCTTGCCTGAACGGGTAATTGCATTGGCGCGTCGGGCCGGGCTAAAGGCCGTTCCAACAGGCGTTGAACACGGAACGGTGACGGTCGTCAGTGGCGGCAAAGGGTTCGAGGTAACGACCTTTCGCCGGGATGTCGAAACCGATGGTCGCCGTGCGGTCGTCGCCTTTTCCGACAATATTGATGATGACGCGCGCCGCCGTGATTTCACGATGAACGCGCTTTATGCCGATGCCGAAGGGCGCGTTATCGATCCGCTTGAGGGGATGGCCGATCTGCGTGCCCGACGCGTGCGGTTTATCGAAGATGCCAATGCCCGCATTCGCGAGGATTACCTGCGGACGTTGCGGTTTTTCAGGTTTTGCGCGTGGTATTCGAACCCGGCAGAAGGGTTTGACGCCGATGCGTTATCCGCGATTGCATCAAATACCGACGGGTTAGGGACACTTTCGGCGGAGCGTGTCGGCACCGAGATGCAAAAGATGTTGCGCGCCCCCGATCCCGCCCCCGCATTGGCCGCGATGCGCCAGACAGGGGTTTTGGGCGCTATATTGCCCGGATCAGATGATCGCTGGATCGCGATGTTGGTGCATTTTGAACAGCTCGCCGGTTTGCCGGTCACGTGGTTGTGGCGGCTGGCGGCATTGGGGGGCGACGATGTTGCGGATCGTCTGAGGCTTAGCAAATCTGATACGCGTGAACTGGATCGTTTAAAGGACGCCGCGTTTGGGGGAGCGCCGATTGCCGAGCTGGCCTATCGTCATGGCGTGAAAATCGCGCAAGGCGCTTGGTTGCTGCGCGCTTGTATCGCCGAAACACCACCGGATTTGTCTGTGTTAGAGACGATTCAGCAGGCGAGCCAAGCGGTTTTCCCGATCAAGTCGGCGGACCTGATGCCGGAATATTCAGGCCCTGATCTGGGCAAACGGCTCAAGCAGCTAGAGGCGGTTTGGATCGCGTCGGGATTTACTGCCGATCGCGCCACTTTGTTGGATACGCCAAATACCTGACCGCAAAAGGTGGACTTGTGCCGCGCGGTCTGAATATCTCGACCCATATATTTGGAAGTCTTGTTATGTTTCGTTTCTTTGAAAACCTTGTCGACCCTTATGTCGAGTATCCCGAACAGGACACGCCCCCAACCGGGCTGTGGGCATTCTTTCTTGATTATAGCAAACCGTTCAAAAAGCTGTTTTGGCTGACAGGTTTCATGTCGATAATCGTCGCCGGGATCGAGATCGGGCTGATCTATTATATGGGTCGTCTGGTGGATCTGCTGGACGGATCGCCTGCCGAGGTTTGGCAAACCTATAAGACCGAATTCATTCTGGTCGCGCTTTTCATTCTGCTTTTGCGGCCCCTGATGCAGGGCTTAGACGTGTTGTTGCTGAACAATGCGATTTTGCCGAATTACGGGGCGCTGTTCCGCTGGCGGTCGCATCGGCAGGTGTTGCGGCAATCCGTCGGCTGGTTCGAGGATGACTTTGCCGGGCGTATTGCCAACCGAATCATGCAAACGCCCCCCGCCGCAGGCGAGGTGATATTCCACGTTTTCGATGCGATTTCGTATTCGCTGGCCTATTTGATCGGTGCCGCGATTTTGCTGACCACGTCGGATTGGCAACTGCTTATCCCGCTGGTGATCTGGTTCTCGCTTTATATGTTGCTGACCCGTTGGACGGTAACCCGTGTCAGCGTCGCGTCCAAAGCGGCATCCGATGCCCGGTCCGAGGTCACAGGCCGTGTCGTTGACAGTTATACCAATATTCATTCGGTCAAGATGTTTGCCCATCATGACCGCGAGGTGAATTATGCCAAATCCGCCATCGAAAACGCGCGCAAAACCTTTCAGAAAGAGATGCGCATTTTCACAGTGATGGATGTGTGTCTGGTCATGTTGAACGGTCTTTTGATCGTTGGCGTTGTGGGGTGGGCATTCTATTTGTGGTCTGCGGGTCATGCCACCGTCGGGGCTGTGACTGCCGCCGCTGCGCTGACCTTGCGGCTGAATTCCATGACGGCCTGGATCATGTGGGCGCTTTCCACGTTCTTTCAGCAGCTTGGTGTCGTGGCCGAAGGGTTGGAGACGATCGCACAACCCATTACGCTGGTGGATGACGCTGATGCGCAGCCGCTTGATCTGACCGACGGGCGGGTCGAAATGATCGGATTGTCGCATCACTATGGTCGCGGGTCTGGTGGTTTGGACAACGTTAATCTGGTCGTCAAACCGGGCGAAAAGATCGGGTTGATCGGGCGGTCTGGCGCGGGAAAGTCGACCTTGGTTAAGCTGCTTTTGCGGTTCTATGATCCTGAAACCGGCCAGATTTTGATCGACGGTCAGGACATCACCAAGGTGGGGCAAGACAGCCTGCGGCAAAACATCGGGATGGTGCAACAAGACAGCGCATTGCTGCACCGCACCATTCGCGAAAACATCCTGTATGGCCGACCAAGCGCAACGAACGCCGAGGTGATCGCGGCAGCCAAGCAAGCGCAAGCGCATGATTTTATTCATGATCTGGCGGATGCTGACGGGCGGTCGGGCTATGATGCGCAGGTCGGTGAACGGGGTGTGAAACTGTCAGGCGGGCAACGCCAACGGATTGCACTTGCTCGGGTAATCCTCAAAAACGCTCCGATCCTGCTGCTGGACGAGGCGACAAGTGCGCTGGATAGTGAGGTCGAGGCCGCCATTCAGGAAACGCTGTATGGCATGATGGAGGGGAAAACCGTTATCGCCATCGCGCACCGCCTGTCCACCATTGCCGAAATGGACCGGATTTTGGTGATGGATGACGGACGCATCGTAGAAGAAGGCACGCATGACATGCTTTTGGCGAATGGCGGGCTATATGCTGATTTCTGGGGCCGGCAATCCGGCGGGTTCCTCAAGACGGAAGACGAATGAAGATGAATATTACCAATCTGATTGACCCGTTTGCGCCCGCCGATGGTGACCCGCCGCAACGTTTGCTGCCGTTTTTTGGCTGGGCGCTAAAGGGGTGCTGGATCGCACTCGCTTTGGCCGCTTTCCTATCCATGATCGCCGGTGTGGTCGAGGTGTTGGCCGCCCTTGTGCTGGGGTGGGTCGTTGACGCGGCGCTGTCATCGACGCCAAGCGCGGTTTTCAGCGACCAGATCGGCTTGATGATTGGCTGTTTGGTGTTCTTCCTGATCCTGCGGCCTGCGCTTTTTGGGATGGCATCCTATATGCAGTCGATTGTTATCGGGCCGAATATACTCAACATCTCGCTGTCGCGGTTGCACCGGTACACCTTGGGTCAGGCGGTCACGTTTTTTGACAATGATTTCGCGGGCCGGATCTCCCAAAAGGAAATGCAGACCAGCCGCGCCCTGACCGATGTTGTGGTCGAGATGATCCACACCATCATTTTCGCAGCGGCGTCCTTTGTTGGCGCTGTGATGCTGCTGGGCACGGTGGATTGGCGGATCGCCGCAGGGTTGGTCCTGTGGATGGTCGGCTATGTCTTTTTGATTCGTCATTTCATGCCACGCATTCGCAAGTTTTCGCAGGCGCGTGCCGGTGCGCGGGCGATGGTGACGGGGCAGGTGGTTGATACGATCACCAACATCAAGACGGTGAAATTGTTCGCTCATGCCGATTTTGAGGACCGCGCCGCGCTGGGCGCGATGAACAAATTTCTGGGTACAAGCCTTGATTTTGGCCGGGTTAGTGTCGCTTTCAGGTTCTGGCTGATGACGATTGCGGGGCTTTTGCCGGTGCTGCTGGTCGGTGGCGCGCTTTGGTATTGGTCGCTGGGGCTGGTGACGGCGGGCGATATTGCGGCGACGGGCGCTGTGTCTTTGCGGTTGGCGCAGATGACCGGTTGGGTCAGTTTCACGTTGATGGCGCTTTACGCGAATATGGGTGAGGTCGAGGACGGCATGCGCACGCTAACCCCGCGCCAGCAGTTGCGTGATATAGACGGCGCGCAGGATCTGGTGGTGAGCAACGGAGCGATCAATTTTGACGATATCCGCTTCACCTATGGGCGCGAAACCGGCGGCGTTGAACAGCTGACGCTTGATATCAAGCCGGGCGAGAAGCTGGGCATTGTTGGCGCGTCTGGTGCCGGTAAATCCAGCCTCGTTTCGCTGTTGCTGCATCTTTATAACCTCGAGGAAGGGCGCATTCTGATCGACGGTCAGAATATTGCAAACGTTACGCAGGAAAGCCTGCGGCGTCAGATCGGGATGGTCACGCAGGAAACGGCCATGTTCAACCGGTCGGCTTTTGATAACATCCGGTATGGTAAACCCGACGCGACCGAGGACGAGGTGATCGCCGCCGCGACCAAGGCCGAGGCGCATGAGTTTATCAAAGACATGCAAGACCACACCGGGCGCAAAGGCTATGCCGCGCATCTGGGTGAACGGGGCGTTAAGCTGTCTGGCGGGCAACGCCAGCGCATCGCCTTGGCCCGTGCGATTTTGAAAGACGCGCCAATCTTGATCCTGGACGAGGCGACAAGCGCGCTGGACAGCGAGGTGGAAGCGGCCATTCAATCCGCCCTGAGCCGCGTGATGGAGGGAAAGACAGTTCTGGCCATTGCGCACCGTCTGTCGACCCTGACCGAGATGGACAGGATCGCCGTTATGGACGCTGGCAGGATTGTCGAAATGGGCACACATGACGCGCTGTTGGCGCAAGACGGGCTTTATGCGCGGTACTGGCAGCGGCAGTCGGGCGGGTTTCTGGATGTGAAGGCCGCTGAATAGGGGCTTTTGCTGGCGCGTCCTTCGCGCTATGCGCGGTGCATGACAGAATATGTAATTCAGCGACTTGGTCACCTGGGCGACGGCATTGCCGCTGGCCCGCTCTTTGCCCCCATGACTTTGCCGGGGGAGGTCGTGACAGGCGTGCCTGTTGGGCAAACCCTGACGGACATCCGCATCGTCAAGCCTTCGGAAAACCGTGTTGCGGCCCCGTGCCGCCATTTCAAAGCCTGCGGTGGCTGCCAATTGCAGCACGCGTCGGATGACTATGTCGCGGATTTCAAGATGGGTGTGGTTAAGGCATCGCTGGATGCCCACGGGATAGAGACTGTTTTCAAGCCGATCCAAACCTCGCCCGCGCAATCGCGTCGCCGGGCGACCTTTGCCGCCAAGCGCACGAAAAAGGGCGCGATGGCGGGGTTCCATGGCCGCGGGTCGGATGTGGTGATCGAAATACCTGACTGCAAATTGCTGGATCCGGCGGTTATGGCAGCGATACCGATTGCTGAACAATTGGCCGTTGTGGGCACCAGTCGCAAGGCACCGTTGGCGGTGACCGTGACAACATCGCGCGCTGGTCTGGATATTTCGGCGCAAAATGGCAAAGAGCTGGATGGCCCGTTGCGCCAAGAACTTGCGCATCTGTGCGACAGTCTGGGCCTTGCCCGTCTGACGTGGGATGGCGACGTGATTGCCATGCGCACGCCGCCGGTCCAACGTTTTGGTGTCGCCAAGGTAACGCCGCCCCCCGGTGCGTTTTTGCAGGCCACCCCGCAAGGCGAGGCCGCATTGGTAACCGCTGTGCGTGAGGCGGTTGGGCCTGCGCGTCACGTTATCGATCTGTTCGCTGGTTGCGGCACGTTCAGCCTGCCCTTGGCCGAAAATGCCGAAGTGCATGCCGTTGAGGGCGATGCGCTGATGACGGCGGCGCTGGATCACGGCTGGCGGATGGCGCAGGGGTTAAAACCCGTGACGTTTGAGGCACGCGATCTGTTCCGTCGTCCATTGCTGCCCGATGAGCTGGCCAAAACCGATGCGGTTGTGCTGGACCCGCCCCGCGCGGGAGCCGAGGCGCAGGTGGCCGAGATCGCCAAAGCGATGCCGCCTGTCGTTGCCTATGTGTCATGTAATCCCGTGACCTTTGCGCGGGATGCCGCCGTTTTGATTGCTGCGGGATATGCATTGAATTGGGTGCAGGTTGTTGACCAATTCCGCTGGTCTTCCCATGTGGAGCTTGCGGCGCAGTTCACTGCCCCCGAGGTTAAACGCAAACGTAATTAGGGCAGTATCTTCATGCGCGAACGTCTAGGTAATTGGGTCGAGAGCCCAATGGTTAGCAATTTCATTATTGGTGTGATCATTTTTAATGCCGCGCTGCTGGGCATGGAAACCGCGCCCGCGTTGATGGATGCGTTTGGCCCGGCGATTATGTTCCTCGATTCCGTCTGCCTTGCGATTTTTATCGTCGAAATCGCGATCAAGATTTTTGCGCGCGGCACGGGGTTTTTCAGAAACGGCTGGAATTTGTTCGACTTTGCGGTCGTGGGGATTGCGCTTGTTCCGGCTGTGCAGGGGCTGTCGGTGCTGCGGGCGCTGCGCATTTTGCGTATCTTGCGGGTGATCTCGGTCGCACCGCGTTTGCGCCGCGTTGTCGAAGGGTTCATCACCGCCCTGCCGGGTATGGGGTCGGTGTTTTTGCTGATGACGATCATCTTTTACATCGGGTCTGTGATCGCGACCAAACTGTTTGCTGACGCGTTCCCTGAATGGTTCGGATCGCTGCCGGCCAGCGCGTATTCCTTGTTTCAGATCATGACGTTGGAAAGCTGGTCCATGGGGATCGTGCGCCCCGTGATGGAGGTTTACCCCTATGCGTGGGCGTTTTTCGTGCCGTTCATTCTGGTGACGACTTTCGCCGTTGTGAACCTTTTGGTGGGTTTGATCGTCAACTCGATGCAAGACGCCCATCAGGCCGACGAGGTAGAGCGCACAGACGTCTACCGCGAGGAAGTCATGCGCAAGCTGGTGGCGATTGAGAAGCAGTTGGCAGAAAAGCAGCACCAGTAACGGCTTTTTGAGGTTCAAAATTTTTGCTACATGCTAGGCGAAGCTGATAAAGGTCGAAAAGGCCATGGCGAAACGAGGCATGAGAATGAAACGCAGAAATCTAATTCTGGGCGGCACCGCGTTGGTGGCCCTTGGTGCGTGTGGCGGTGAGAGCAAGTTCAAACGGTATAACGGCCCGCAGGTTACCTATGTGATCGCCAACAAGGGCGACCGCCGTATGTTCCTGATGCACAAAGACAAAGTGCTGAAAACCTATGACTTTAAGCTGGGGTTCGCGCCTGTTGGTCATAAACGGTTCGAAGGCGACGGAAAAACACCCGAAGGTTTGTACCTGATTGACCGGCGCAATCCGAACAGCAAATTCCATCTGTCTTTGGGTATTTCATACCCAAATCAAACTGACCGCGCGATGGCCGCGGCGATAAACAAAAAGCCGGGCGGAGATATCTTTATCCACGGGCAGAAACGTCCAGGTGAAAAGAACCGCCACGATTGGACATGGGGCTGTCTTTCGGTCTCTAACAAAGACATTGAAGAGATTTACGCGATGGTGGGCGATGGCACACCAATCGCGTTATATCCCTGAATTAGAACGGATAATGTAGCGGCAAGTAACCTTTGACGGTTATTTGCCCAAGACCATTGTCCACCAGATTTTGCCGTTGCTTTCCTGATACCAGGAAAAGCCCAAGTTCCGCGCGTCGGCTTCCATAATGATCCGGCGGGTGTCTGGCTGTTCCATCCACGCGGCAAGGGTCTCAAGCTCGGTCTCATAGGTTTCCGAGATCACCTCGCCCACCAACTCGCCGGTGTATCCAACGCGTTGGATGCGATCGACAGGGGATGACCCGTCAGAGCCAAAATGCCACGGGCGGTTTTGGTTGGCCATATCGCGGGAATGGGTCGCGGCAGCGGCGTTTAGGGCCGCATCCAATTGCACTTCGGCCAGACCGGACGCGCCGCGCAATGCGTTGACGGAATCAAGCATGCGGAATTGCAGTTTTCCTGAATCGCTCCGGCTGATGCGGTAAAGCTTTGGCAAGGGTTTGCCATCCGAACCTATCGTTGTTGTCGGGGCGGGCGCACAGGCCGCAAGGGCCACGGAAAGGGCAATCAGGACGGAAAATAAACGGATCATGGCGCAGCTCCACGCATTTGAGGTTTCCGATGCCTTACCCTGACCTGCGTTGCAGATCAAACGCACATCGGCGTGAGTGCGCCAGTTGACGTTGGTTTGATTTGATACTGCGGCTTTCGGGTCATATATGTGTAAAAATAAATGGCTTTTACCAATCCCAGGAGACATTGAATGTCTGACCAAAAGTTTAATCTCTCGTCGCGGCGTGCATTTTTGGCAGGCAGTGCCGCAATGCTGGCCAGCCCTGCGCTTGCCCAAAGCACTGTAAACAGTGCCGAAACCACAGAAACCGAGCGGGACATCAACGAGACCGTCCGCCGGAATATTTCAAGCTTTCGCACGTTGGATTGGCGCCCCTATTTCAACGACACCAAAAAGGGTGCCGTTCTGGTTGATATCGACAGCCGCGCTGTGCATTTCTGGTCTGAGGATCAGTCGGTTTACAAGCTATACCCGTCCAGTGTGCCGCTGACCGCCGAGCTGACGCGCCGTGGCCGGACAAGCGTCATTCAAAAGGTGACAGGCCCGACATGGCGGCCGACGCCTTCGATGCTCGAGCGCAACCCAGAGTGGCCAGCCGTTATTGGACCGGGCCCGGACAACCCCTTGGGCACCCATGCGCTGTATCTAAGCTGGACGTATTATCGCATCCACGGCACCCATGACACGCGCAAGATCGGCCGCCGTTCGTCGAACGGATGCATCGGCTTGTACAACGAACATATCGCCGAGCTTTTCGAGCTGACTAATGTAGGCACACAAGTGTTGCTAATTTGACGATATTTGCGTGTTTGTGGGGATAAAACTCTGAATCCGGGTTTGCAATCGCGCGCAGATGCTGTTTAGAAAGTTTTACGAGGTAAGTCTTGGGCGCGTGCTATCACACTGTGAGGTACGCCTTTTCTGGAGGTTATGATATGAAGAAACTCGTTCTCGCCGCTGCGTTGACAGCTGCTGCATCGACTGCATTTGCTGGCTCGCTGGCAGATCCCGTCATCGAAGCACCCGTAATCGTTGAAGAGTCCACCTCTTCTTCTTCCGGTGTTTTGATTCCTTTGATGCTGCTGGTTCTCGTAGCCGCTGCTGTTGCTGACTAATTAAGTCACGCGACTAATCAAATTAAAGGCGGTGCTTTTGCACCGCCTTTTTTTGTGTCTTCAATCTGGAAAAAGACCACACGCTATCCGGTCCTTATGCGGGAGCGGATAACGCGAAATGATCTGGCGAATTGTGCCTAGTCGATCCAGCCTTGCAGGTTTTCCTCGATCACGTTCGACAGCGCTTTGATGTGCAGTTCGTCGTCGTTCAGGCAAGGGATATAGTGAAACTCCTCACCGCCTGCGTGCTCAAAGCTTTCTTTGATCTCTTCGTTGATTTCTTCGAGCGTTTCGATGCAATCGGCGGAAAACGCAGGCGCGCAAACGGCGATCTTTTTGTTGCCAGCCTCGGCCTGACGCGCGACTTCTTCCACGGTATAGGGCTGCAACCATTCCTCGGGGCCAAACTTCGACTGAAAGGTCGTCATGATCTGGGTGTCGTCCCAGCCCAACCGTTCCTTTAGCAAGCGCGTCGTTTTCTGGCACTGGCAGTGATAGGGGTCACCCTCCATCAAATAGCGTTGCGGCACACCGTGATAGGAACACAGCAGCTTGTCCGGTTTGGTCTCCATTTTCGCATAGGCCTGCTCGATCGAGGAGGCCAGTGCTTCGATGTAATCAGGGCGGTCGAAATAGGGTTGCACGGTGCGCGCGGCCGGTTGCCATTTTTCCTTGGCCAAAGCGGCAAAGAACGCATCATTTGCGGTGGCAGATGTGGCCCCAGCGTAATGCGGGTACAGCGGAAAAAACAGGATTTTCTGACAGCCTGCTTCGACCATCGCTTTGACCTTGGATTCCGTCGACGGGTTGCCATAACGCATGCAGAAATCGACCATAACTGCGTCACCATACCGCGCCTGCATCGTCTCTTTGATCTTGGCTGTTTGCGCTTTGGTGATGGTCATCAACGGGCTTTCGCCGTCTTTTTCGTTCCAGATCGACTTGTACGCAGCACCGCTGGTAAAGGGGCGTTTGGTCAAAATGACCAGCTGCAACAGCGGTTGCCACAGCCACGGGCTGTAATCGATGACGCGGCGATCCGACAGGAATTCCCCTAGATAACGGCGCATTGACCAGTAATCGTAATTATCTGGCGTACCAAGGTTGGCCAACAGAATGCCCACTTTGGGTGTCGGGATCTTGGGGTGATCCGGCTGGGCATGAACTGGGCAGGTCTTGGTCATTGGTGTATCCTTTTCGGGTGATTAGCCGTGAGATAGACGGTTTGTCTGATAGGTCAATCGGTCAGCGGCGTTTCAGCAGTGGCAAGCGCATCGGCAAGTCGCTGTTGCGCTGATCCGGGGCGCAGCGGTTTGGGCTGGCTGTCAGACGGTGCCCACCCCGCCAGAAAGATCATTTCGAAGGTTGCCGTGATGCGGCCCGTATCGGTGGCAAAGTTGTCTTGGTAAAGCTGCCCTGCGGCGTTGAACACCGCACGGCGTGTGGGCTTGCGCAGGCGCGATTGCATGGCGTTTGCCTCGCCCATGGAACGCAGGTCGCGCATCAGGTGCCAGATGTCGCGATATTCGGTCCTCAGCGTGACGGAATCAGCGACAGGCAGGGCAAGGCCCGCGCGTTGCAGCAGACCCCCGATATCACGCAGTTCGGCCATGGGTGCCACGCGGGGGGATAATCCGCCGGTTATCTGTGCCTCGGCCTGCGCCAGACAGGCGCGCAGTTCATTCAGGGTTTGACCACCAAAGCTGACCGATAGAAAAAGCCCGTCGGGCTCAAGCGCGCGACGCGATTGGATGATCTGGCCAACGGGGTCATTTGCCCAGTGCAGGCCCAGCCCGTGCACCACCAGATCATGCGCAGTTTGGTCCAGCAGCAGGGTGTCCGTGTCCGCCACGACCGGCGCAGATGGGTATAGATCGCCCCAGACCTGCGGAAATCCGGTGACAATCGCCGGTTTGTTAAACGTCCTGTTAACCAAGCTTAGCCGATCCTCGACCTCGTCCAGGGCGGCGCGGTGCAGGAATAATCCATCATCGCTGGCACGACTGCGACTGCGGGATAGGGCGGAGATGTCCGTGAGGATGTTTTGTGCGTTCATGCAAGGAATAATAAGGTCATGCTGCCCCAGTTACAAACCGCTGTTGGTCTGATTTATCCACCTGCCTGTCTGTGTTGCGGCGGGGCGGTCGATGCGCATGCTGGCCTGTGCGGCCCATGTTGGCGCGATACGGCCTTTGTTGGTGGTGTGATATGCGACAGCTGCGGTATCCCATTGCCCGGCGGTAACGCGGGTGAGGTGGCGCATTGCGACAGTTGCCTTGCCCATCCGCCGCCTTGGGTACAGGGCCGTTCGGCGCTGCTATACGCGAATATGGGCCGCAAGATGGTTCTGGCGCTCAAACACGGCGACCGACAGGAAATCGCAAAACCTGCCGCGGTCTGGATGGCCCGCGTTTTGGGGGGCAGATTACCCGCTGATACGTTGATTGCGCCTGTGCCCCTGCATTGGCAGCGGTTGATTAAGCGACGTTATAATCAATCTGCCCTGCTGGGGCGGGCGTTGGCCTTGGAAACAGGGTTGGATTGGTGCCCCGATCTGCTGCAACGGGTGCGTAGAACCGAGTCGTTAGAAGGCAAAACCCGCCATGAGAGGTTCGAGATTCTAGAGAACGCGATTTGCGCCCATCCAAAGCGGCGGCATCTGATGCGGGGGCGGCCCGTGTTGATTGTCGACGATGTTATGACCTCTGGCGCGACGTTATTTGCGGCGGCACGGGCCTGTATTGACGCTGGCGCAGGTCCGATACGCGTCGTTACACTGGCAAGAGTGGCCAAAGACACCTAAGTCTGTGTTCAACTGATTTGCTGAAAAGGACACAGCTATGAAACCCGTTGAGATTTACACCTCGCCGCTGTGCGGATTTTGCCACGCGGCCAAGCGGCTGCTGAATGAAAAAGGTGTCAGCTTTGCCGAGGTGGACGTTCTGGCCCAGCCAGAGCGTAAGGCCGAAATGATGCAGCGTGCCAATGGTGGGCGCACCGTGCCGCAGATTTTCATCGGCGACACCCATGTTGGCGGATGTGACGAATTGTACGCGCTGGAACGCGCGGGCAAGCTGGACGCGTTGTTGGCCGCCTGATGAAAGCCGCCCTGATCCAGCTGAATGTCACGGATGATCCGGCCCGCAATCTGGCGGGCACGGTCGAAATGGTGCGGGATGCAGCGGATCAGGGCGCGCAGTTCGTTCTGACGCCCGAGGTCACCAATTGCGTATCAACCAGCCGCGACCATCAACGCGCCGTGCTGACGCATGAGGCAGATGATATAACCCTAGCCGCGCTGCGCGATGTGGCGCGGGACAAGGGTATTTGGCTGTTGATCGGGTCGCTGGGCCTTAAGACGGATGATGCCGATGGCCGCTTTGCCAATCGGTCTTTCATGATTGACCCCAAGGGGCAGATTGTGGCCCGTTATGATAAAATCCATATGTTCGACGTGGATATCGATGCCAGCGAAAGCTACCGCGAATCAGCCGGGTACCGTCCGGGGGATCGGGCGGTTGTGGCTGATACCGACTTTGCCCGCGTCGGGATGACCATCTGCTATGACATGCGGTTTCCGATGCTCTATCAGGCGTTGGCCAATGCGGGCGCAGATATTCTGACGATGCCAGCCGCGTTTTCGCCCGTCACGGGTGCCGCGCATTGGCATACATTGCTGCGCGCACGAGCGATTGAGACTGGATGCTTTGTCTTGGCCCCTGCGCAAACGGGCGAACATCTAAGCGAGACCAACAAAACGCGGTCTACCTATGGCCATTCGCTGGCGGTCGCCCCTTGGGGAGAGGTGATCTTGGATGCTGGCGAAGCACCGGGGATTTATCCGTTTGAATTGGACATGACCCGCCTTGCCGATGCGCGTGCCCGCGTGCCAAGCCTTGCCAACCGCCGTGAATTTCAGGCACCTTAGTTAACGTATGAGTGAAAACCGAAATTCATTGGCGATTACATTGATCAGCGAGCTGTTGTCCGCCGATCAACGCATGCGCAACCGCCTGACGCGGGTACTGCCCAAGGGCATGGAAATCTCGCATTTTTCGGTGCTGAATAACCTTGCGTGGCACGATGGTGAGAAAACACCGGCGCAACTGGCCGAAACGTTCAATGTCACACGCGGTGCCATGACCAACACGCTGAACAAGCTGCTATGGGCGGGGTATGTTCACATCAGGCCCGATTGGGATGATGCCCGCCGCAAGATGGTGGCGATCAGCCCCGCTGGACGGAACGCCCGTGATGATGCAATCCGCTCGATCACGCCGCTGATCAACGATGTGGCGGATGAATTGGGCGAGGATCAGGTGCGCGCCACCCTTGAAACGCTGCGCGCCTTGCGCAGACATTCCGAGGATTAAGCAGGCTTTGTGCTGGCGGTGACGTAATTCACGCTAAGGTCGCGATCAGACAGACGCCACGACCATGTGATCGGATTGAACACAAAGCCCTTGCGATCCACTGGTGTCAGCCCCGCGTTGCGCAGTAGATCGAACAATTCATCGGGGGTGATGAATTTTGACCAGTCATGCGTGCCCTTTGGCAGCCAACGCATCACATGTTCCGCCCCGACAATCGCCATCATAAACGACTTTGGATTGCGGTTCAGGGTCGAACAAATTTGCAAACCACCGGGTTTCAGCAATTGGCGACAGGCGATCAGGTAGTCGATGGGGGAGGCAACGTGTTCCACCACCTCCATATTCAAAACCACATCAAACTGTTCGCCCGCTTCGGCCATCGCTTCGGCTGTGGTGTGGCGATAATCGATGGTCAGGCCGGATTGTTCGGCATGAACCTGCGCCACGGGAATGTTCCCTGCGGCTGCATCAGCGCCGACAACTTCGGCCCCGAGCCGCGCCATGGGTTCAGACAGCAACCCGCCCCCGCAGCCGATATCGAGAATACGCAGCCCCTTGAACGGCAGCGGCGTTTTCAAATCGCGGTCAAATTCACCTGCAATCTGGTTGGCGATATAATCCAACCGGCAGGGGTTCAGCATGTGAAGGGGTTTGAATTTGCCATTCTCGTCCCACCATTCGGCGGCCATGGCCTGAAACTTTTCAATCTCGGCGGGGTCAACGGTGCTTAGTGGCGCTTGCATTCTGATCTCTCTGTGCTCTTTTAGGTCCAAAGACTATATAGGCCTGTAATGGACAAAATCCCGGACCAAAAGCGCGCAGTTCAATATCTTTATCCGCCTGTTGATCCGTTTGATCAGCAGATGATGGACGTGGGCGATGGTCATACCGTGTATTTCGAGCAATGCGGGAACCCCGATGGTATCCCCGTTGTGGTGCTGCATGGTGGCCCTGGTGGCGGATGCAGCCCGTCGATGCGGCGCTATTTCAACCCCCGGCAATATCGGGTGATTCTATTTGATCAGCGCGGCTGCGGACGGTCCAAGCCGTTTGCGTCGGTGACAAATAATACCACTTGGGATCTGGTCGCTGATATTGAACGTATCCGCTTGGCGCTGGGCATCGACAAATGGATCGCCTTTGGCGGCAGCTGGGGCGCGACGCTGGCGTTGATTTATGCGCAGGCCCATCCTGACCGTGTGCGCAATATCGTGTTGCGCGGTGTTTTCACCATGACCCAAGCCGAGCTGGATTGGTTCTATGGCGGCGGTGCGGGGAAATTCTGGCCGGATTTATGGGCGCGCTTTGTCGACCTGATCCCGCAGGATGAACGCGACGATCTGATCGCAGCCTATCACCGGCGGCTGTTCAGCGGCGATATGCCGACCGAGATTAAATACGGCAAGGCATGGGCTGCGTGGGAAAATGCGCTGGCGTCGATCCATTCGTCGGGCGGCAGCCACGAAGGGCCGGGGGAATATTCGCGCACGTTTTCGCGGCTGGAAAATCACTATTTCACCAATGCCGGTTTTCTTGAGTTTGACGGGCAGATTATCGCGCATATGCCACGGATTGCGCATATTCCCGGTGTGATCGTTCAGGGGCGCTATGATATGATTTGCCCGCCGACCAGCGCCTATCAAGTTGCGCAGGCTTGGCCGAATGCCGAACTAAAGATGGTGCGCAACGCCGGTCATGCCTTGTCAGAGCCGGGGATCAGTGCAGAACTGGTGCGCACAATGGACAGGATTGCCACCCTATGACCAAAACCCGTTCCTTGATGGATCGCCGTGCGCTGTTTGCCACGGGTGCTGCCGCAGCTTTGCTGGCGGCAACGGGTGTGTCTGCCGCTGCCTTGCCAAAGCAGGGCGGGCGGTTGCGCATGGCGCTGTCGGGTGCATTGCGCAGTGACAGTTGGGTGAATGGCGATGGCCTGTTCATGAAGGTCGCGCGCCAAGGGTTGATTTATGACACCCTGACCGAGGTCGCGGCCGACGGCACCTTGCGTGGCGAATTGGCGACCGATTGGCAGGGATCAGACGATGGCCGGATGTGGATATTTGATCTGCGTCAGGATGTGTCCTTTCATGACGGGCAGCCCATGACGGCAAGGGATGTTGCCGCGTCCTTGCAAGTTGGCGGGCGGATCGAGGTTCTGACGGACCATCAATTATGTATCGCCCTTGATCAGCCTGCGATGGATTTACCTTTTACACTTGCGGGGCCCGGTTATGTTATCCGGCCCCTGCATGACGCTGATCTGGGGATTGGCACGGGCCTTTATCGTTTGAAGCGGTTCACGCCAGGCCAGCAGCTTTTGGCCGAACGCGTGACAGATCACTACAAAGGCAACACCGCCGGGTGGTTCGACGCGGTTGAACTGGTTTCGATCCCGTCTGATGCGGTGCGCGCACAGGCGTTGGCCGAATATCTGGTCGACGCGGCGGATCTGGAGGATGCGGGTTTGCTTCACGGGTTTGATGATATCGCCCCGCTGCCGTTTGCGCGTGGCGTGACCCATGCGGTGTCTCGCAGCGTTGCGATGCCTGTCAGAACTGGCCAGCACCGCCCCCTAGACAACCTACGCGCGGCTGAACGCTGGTGGTTCGCCTAACGGGGCTTGCAGTTTCGCGGATCAAGGCGTATATCCCATCGTAACAGCGGCGCATTCGGGTCCACACCAGATGCTCCACCGATCTTGAACACGGGCCGCGCGCCCGTTTTTTTATGCCTGCTGAAAATTGCAGGATGATAAGAGAGACTATGAACAACGACCTGATTGCCAAAGCCGCCATTGACCGCCGCATGGCCGAGATCATCACACCGGTGATCGAGGATATGGGGTTTGAACTGGTACGCGTCCGCCTGATGTCGGGAAAGCAGACCACGTTGCAGATTATGGCCGACCGCCCCGATGGCGGGATCGAAGTTGATGAACTGGCTTTGGTAAGCCAGGCCGTCAGCGCCGTGCTGGACGTAGAAGACCCGATCATCGAAGAATACACGCTGGAAGTTTCCAGCCCCGGTATTGACCGGCCTCTGACGCGTCTCAAGGATTTCGACATGTTCGAAGGCTATGAGGCCAAGATTGAAACCGGTGATCTGATTGATGGCCGCCGCCGCTTTAAGGGTGCGCTGGCCGGGATCGACGGGGACGAAGTTCTGATCAACGTCGAAGAGGGCACGATTGGCCTGAAATTCGACTGGCTTACGGACGCGAAACTGGTCCTGACCGACGATCTGATCAAAGAAATGCTGCGCCAACGCAAGGCGTCGGGCGCAATTGACGAAACCAAATTCGATGACATCGAGACCGAAGGGTCCACCGAGGGAGACGACTAAATGGCCATTACATCTGCCAACCAGCTGGAACTGCTGCAAACCGCCGAGGCTGTTGCCCGCGAAAAGATGATCGACCCCAATCTGGTGGTTGAAGCGATGGAAGAATCGCTCGCCCGGGCGGCAAAATCCCGCTACGGCGCTGAGATGGACATTCGCGTGGCGATTGACCGCAAGACAGGTCGCGCAACATTCACCCGCGTGCGCACCGTTGTGGCCGATGACGAGCTTGAGAACTATCAGGCCGAGTTCACGGTCGAGCAAGCCAAGCAGTACATGGACAACCCAGAAGTGGGTCAGGAATTCAGCGAAGAAGTGCCGCCAGTTGAAATGGGCCGCATTGCCGCACAATCCGCCAAGCAAGTGATCCTGCAAAAGGTGCGCGAAGCCGAGCGTGACCGCCAGTACGAAGAATTCAAAGACCGCGCAGGCACAATCATCAACGGTCTGGTCAAGCGCGAGGAATACGGCAACGTTATCGTCGATGTGGGCGCTGGCGAAGCGATCCTGCGTCGCAACGAGAAAATCGGCCGCGAATCCTATCGCCCGAACGACCGTATCCGCGTTTACATCAAGGATGTGCGCCGCGAACAGCGTGGCCCGCAAATCTTCCTGAGCCGTACCGCGCCAGAATTCATGGCCGAGTTGTTCAAGATGGAAGTGCCAGAAATCTATGATGGCATCATCGAGATCAAAGCCGTTGCCCGTGACCCCGGTTCGCGCGCCAAGATCGCCGTGATCTCTTATGACAACTCCATCGATCCTGTCGGTGCTTGTGTTGGTATGCGCGGCAGCCGTGTTCAGGCCGTCGTGAACGAGCTTCAGGGCGAGAAAATCGACATTATTCCTTGGAACGAAGACCAGCCAACATTCTTGGTGAACGCGCTTCAGCCTGCTGAAGTATCCAAGGTTGTTCTGGACGAAGAAGCCGGCAAAATCGAAGTTGTCGTGCCAGAAGAGCAGCTGAGCCTTGCGATTGGCCGTCGTGGTCAAAACGTGCGTCTGGCCTCGCAGCTGACCGGTCTGGATATCGACATCATGACAGAAGAGCAGGAAAGCGCGCGCCGTCAGGCCGAGTTTGAACTGCGCACCAAACTGTTCATGGACAACCTTGATCTGGACGAATTCTTTGCTCAGTTGCTGGTTTCCGAAGGGTTCACCAACCTTGAAGAAGTCGCCTATGTCGAAGTTGACGAACTGCTCGTGATCGACGGTGTTGACGAAGCAACCGCTGGCGAATTGCAGGCCCGTGCCCGTGATGTGCTGGAAGCGCAAAACAAAGCGGCGCTGGATGCAGCCCGTGCGTTGGGTGTGGACGACACGCTTATTGAATTCGAAGGTCTGACACCCCAAATGATTGAGGCGTTGGCAAAAGACGATGTGAAAACGCTGGAAGACTTTGCAACATGCGCAGACTGGGAGCTGGCCGGCGGCTGGACCACAGTTGATGGCGTGCGGACCAAAGACGACGGCACGTTGGAACCGTTTGACATGTCGCTGGAAGAAGCGCAGCACCTGATCATGACAGCCCGCGTATTGTTGGGTTGGGTTGACCCGGCCGAGCTGGAAGAAGCCGAAGTCGAAGAAGACATTGACGGCGCAGAAGACGAGGAGGCCGAGGCCTGATCGCAGGGCCTTGGAGAACGATATGGTGCGTGGTGGCGTTTCTAAAGATCGAGAAGACGGTCCTGAGCGGAAATGCATCGCCACGGGCGAAGTGCAGCCTAAAAACGGGCTGATCCGTTTCGTCGTCGGCCCTGACATGCAGGTTTTCCCGGATATTCTGGGGAAACTTCCCGGTCGGGGTATGTATGTGGCGGCAGATCGCGACGCCTTGTTGCTGGCCGTAAAGAAAGGCCTGTTTTCCCGCGCGGCTAAACAGGCTGTTAAGGTTGATGAAGGATTGGTAGACGAGGTTGAAAAGCAACTTGTCCGCCGAGTGGTCGACCTGATTTCGCTGCAACGCAAGGCTGGCAAAGCCGTTGCGGGATACGAAAAGGTCAAAAGCTGGCTGCAGATGGAAGAAGCCGAAGTTCTGATCCAAGCAGTTGATGGATCCGGTCGCGGTAAGTCGAAATTAAGCACGCCGCACTTTGGCCATTACATTGGTTGGCTGACGGCAGACGAATTGGGTTTGGCATTCGGTCGCCAAACTGTGATACATGGGGCGCTCGCCTCTGGTGGACTCACCTCTCGTGTTGTAGAGGAGGCCCAACGGCTAAGAGGCGTACGCATAAACGAGGGTGGCAACGGTCACCCGAAAGGATAGACGAGCTAGATGAGCGATAGTGACGGCAAAAAGACATTGGGCCTGCGTGGCGCGCCTGCGCGCCCGGGTAACGTAAAGCAAAGCTTTAGCCACGGGCGTACCAAAAACGTCGTGGTCGAGACCAAGCGCAAGCGCGTTGTGGTGCCAAAACCTGTGGGTGCCAAAACCGGCACGGGGACAAACCCGTCTCTTGGGGATCCCAAGAAACGCCCGGCAGGTATCACAGATTCCGAAATGGAACGCCGCCTGAAGGCTGTTCAAGCTGCCCGCGCCCGCGAGACGGAAGAAGCGGAAGCACGTGCATCTGAAGAAAAAGCGCGCGCCGAAGACCGCGAGCGCCGTCGTGCCGAGATCGATGCCAAAGAGGCGGAAGAGCGCGAGCGCGAGGAAAGCCTGAAGGCGAAAGCCGAAGAGGATGCGCGCCGCAAGCAAGAAGCCGAAGCAGCAGCCGTTGCAGCGGCAGCCCCTGCGCCCGCAGCACAGCCTGCATCGGCCAAGATGCCGAACACCAAAGGTGGCGCACCAGCCCCCGTGGTTCGCAAAAAAGAAGGCGACCGCGAGGAAACCAACAAGCGCAACAAGGGCAACGACGATCGTCGCTCTGGTAAGCTGACAGTTAGCCAAGCGTTGACAGGTGGCGAAGGCGGCCGTCAGCGTTCAATGGCGCAGATGAAGCGCAAGCAAGAACGTCAGCGTCAAAAGGCGATGGGCGGCACGGTTGAGCGCGAAAAGGTCGTGCGCAACGTGAACCTGCCCCCGGCGATTGTTGTCTCCGAGCTGGCAAACCGCATGGCGGAACGTGTTGGTGCTGTTGTTAAGGCGCTGATGAACAACGGCATGATGGTGACACAGAATGAAACGATTGATGCCGATACCGCGGAACTGATCATCGAAGAATTCGGCCACAAAGTGGTTCGCGTTTCCGATGCTGACGTCGAAGACGTGATCAAAGAAGAGATGGATGACCCGAAAGATCTGGTCACACGTCCTCCGGTTATCACGATCATGGGTCACGTTGACCACGGTAAGACATCGTTGCTGGATGCGATCCGCAAAGCCAAGGTTCAGTCCGGCGAAGCGGGCGGTATCACGCAGCACATCGGTGCCTATCAGGTGACAACCGACAACGGTCAGGCGCTTACCTTCCTCGACACACCCGGCCACGCCGCGTTTACGTCGATGCGGTCGCGCGGTGCGCAAGTGACGGACATTGTTGTGCTGGTTGTTGCGGCGGATGACGCTGTGATGCCTCAAACGATCGAAGCGATTAACCACGCCAAAGCGGCCAAAGTGCCGATGATCGTGGCGATCAACAAGATCGACAAATACGAAGCCAACCCTGACAAAGTGCGCACCGATCTGCTGCAGCACGAAGTCATCGTTGAAAAGATGTCTGGTGAAGTTCAGGACGTCGAGGTTTCCGCCACAACAGGTCAGGGCCTTGATGAGCTGCTTGAGGCGATTTCGCTGCAAGCGGAACTGCTGGAACTGAAAGCGAACCCAAATCGCGCCGCCGTTGGTGCCGTGATCGAAGCGCAGCTTGATGTGGGCCGTGGTCCTGTGGCGACTGTTCTGATTCAGAACGGCACGCTGCGCCAAGGCGACATTTTCGTTGTAGGTGAGCAGTACGGTAAGGTTCGTGCGCTGATCAACGATCAGGGCGAACGCGTCAAAGAAGCCGGCCCATCTGTCCCGGTTGAGGTTCTTGGCCTTAACGGTACACCTGGCGCGGGCGACGTTTTGAACGTGACCGACACCGAAGCACAGGCACGCGAAATCGCTGAATACCGCGAGAAAGCTGCCAAAGACAAACGTGCTGCGGCGGGTGCTGCAACGACGCTGGAACAGTTGATGGCGAATGCCAAAGCTGATGCAGATGTGTCCGAGCTGCCATTGCTGATCAAAGCCGACGTTCAAGGTTCTGCCGAGGCGATCCTTCAGGCGATGGAAAAAATTGGCAACGACGAAGTCCGCGTACGGGTTCTGCATTCGGGTGTTGGTGCGATCACCGATACTGATGTTGGTCTGGCCGAAGCATCGAACGCGCCAATCATTGGTTTCAACGTACGTGCCAATTCATCGGCCCGCGCGACTGCAAACCAAAAAGGCGTCGAGATCCGCTATTACTCGGTCATCTACGACATGGTTGACGACGTAAAAGCCGCGGCCAGTGGCCTGCTGAGCAACGAAATCCGCGAACACTTTATCGGCTATGCGTCGATCAAAGAGGTGTTCAAGGTGACCGGTGTTGGCAAGGTTGCAGGTTGTTTGGTTACCGAAGGCAAGGCAAGCCGCGCCGCTGGTGTACGTTTGCTGCGCGACGACGTTGTGATCCACGAGGGCACGTTGAAAACGCTCAAGCGCTTCAAGGACGAAGTTGCCGAAGTACCGTCCGGCCAGGAATGTGGTATGGCGTTCGAGAACTACGAAGACATCCGCGCAGGCGATGTGATCGAAATCTTCACCCGTGAAGAAGTTGTGCGTACGCTCGACTAATCCGCGTCGAGATCAGGAATTGAGAGAAGCCCGGCTGAAATGTCGGGCTTCTGTCGTTTCAAACCTTTGGTTTTCTTCAACAAAGCTAAGCCGTTGAATGTCGAATGACGTGGGCGATATATCTATCACGTTGAAATCATTCGGCTCCCCGCGCAGGCGGGTCGATAGGGTTGTGCCTGCGTGCAGCTGCACGGCGCTGTGTGTGCCAGACGTCACTTTGAAATTCTCGGCGTGCCATGCGTGCAGATGGCCGGATAAAATCATGTCGGCACCACCAGACAGCAGTTGATCCAACGCCTGCTTGGCCCCGCGCGCGGGTTTCTTTTTGGTCTGTACCGGATGTTCAAGCGGATGATGCATGACGATGATCCGCGCCTTGTGTTTGGGTGTGCGTTCCATGGCAGCGCAAGCATGCCTTAGCCGCCGCGCTGACAGGCGGCCCGCCTGCCATGCGAAGCGATCGACGGAATTGATCCCGATGACGACCACATCATCGGTTTCAAATTGCGGAGTCAGGTCGGCATTGATCCACCGTTTATAGCGCCGAAATGGTGCCAAAAACCGGGTGATGGGCCGGTGCAGCGGGATATCATGATTGCCAGGTACGGTTAATGTGGGTGCGGAAATCTTGCCTATGAACTGTTTCGCATCTTCAAACTGATGGTGGCGCGCGCGCTGTGTCAGATCACCCGATATCACCACCAAATCAGCCTTTAGCCCGTTCACGCTGTCGCGCAACGGGTCAAGGAGATCGGGACGGTCTCGACCAAAGTGTAGGTCAGAGAGGTGGATTACCCTGCTCATCTTACCGCCGTTTCTGACCCGGCAGGCACAATCAACGTCAGCGCATTGCGCTGCATGCGCAGTTTGAACGGCCCCTTCATGCGCGACAGCTCACCGTCGCAGGCAACGGGCCGCGCGCGGTTGCGCAGGTCGAGATCAATTTGGTTTCCGCAGTGCATTTCATAATCCGTCTGAGGCTTTGCGATACCCAGGGCCAATGATGCCGCGTGTTTGAACAGTTTCCAACGGTTTGTGTCCGGCGCGATTAGCAGCACCATACCGCCATTTTCGATACATTCTTCGCCATTCAGCCCCATTTCCCTAAGCTGGAACGCGTTGGTGATGGCGAAAACAAGGGACGTGCGGTGTTTGAAGGACTTGCCATCGACGGTGATGGTCAGCTTTAGCGGTGACCGAAAGCGCGCCAATGCCTTGGCGACGGACCAATAGGCCGCAATTCTGCTGCGCCCCCATTTTTCATACACCCCCTCGCGGGTTTGAAGGATCGCCGGATAGGCACCGATGCTGGCGTTGTTCAGGTACACCCTGTCATTGATCATAGCGATGTCCGTGTCACGGGTCAGACCGGCGGCGATCACATCTACGGCCTCATCGACCGTTTCCGGGATGTTCAGCGACCGCGCGAAATAGTTGAAAGTGCCCGAGGGGATAATCCCCATCTGATTGGATAGACCATGCAGGCCCGCCGCCACACCGCAGATGGTGCCATCGCCACCAGCGGCGATAATCGCCGTGTTAGGGTCTGATTGTGCTGTATCTTTGGCGACCTTTGTCAGATCGCTGTTCGGTTCAAAGGCTACAAACTTGGTTTTGATACCGTGGTGCTTGAACCGATCTTCAATCGATGTCTTGAGGGTTTGGCCGTCTTTACGGCCAGACCCACTGTTTAGGATAATCGTTACGTTGTCGGGTTTCATTTTGAACCTGTTGATGTGCTTCGGCTTTAACGCGCAGCGCCATCAAATAGTTCAAAGTTTCGTGGACCCGCTTAGTTTTTAGCGGCGATCGGCTTGCCGACGTAAACGTCATTATCAACTTTTACCGACACACGGCCATCAGGCATGTCGCAGACGTAAATGCCTTGAACTGACACAGTCGACCCGATTGTAATTGTGCGAAGCATTCCAATTCCCCCCAGAAGTGTTAACCTTTTCACTTATAAGTGGAATGATTAACCTGTCTAGAAAAAAATCACGAGTTAGGGCGAAAGTTGATCAAAAAGATCAACTTTTTAAGGGTCAAAGCCAGTCGCGAAGAATGGGGATTAGGGGTACGTCTGCCGCAGGCATTGGGTAGTCTTTGAGGGCATTTGCACGGACCCACGTTAACCTTTGCCCCTCGCGGCCTTGGGGCGTGCCTTCCCACTTGCGGCAAGCGAAAAGAGGCATCAGCAGGTGGAAATCGTCATAGCTGTGGCTGGCAAAGGTTAACGGGGCGAGGCAAGATGCCCATGTGTCAATTCCCAGCTCTTCTTGGAGTTCACGGATCAGGGCAACCTCGGGGGTTTCGCCTGTTTCGACCTTGCCGCCGGGGAATTCCCATAGACCGGCCATAGATTTTCCGGCCGGGCGCTGCGCCAACAGCACGCGCCCATCCACGTCAATCAGGGCGACAGCCGAAACCAATACCGTCTTCACGAACGGTAATCCGCGTTAATCTCGATATAGCCGTGGGTCAGATCGCAGGTCCAAACCGTTGCTTTACCGTCACCTAGGCCCAAATCGACGCCGATCACGATGTTCTGGCCCTTCATATGGGCGGCGGCGGCTTCTTCTGAATAGGTTGGGCTGCGCCAGCCGTCTTTGGCCACTTCGATATCACCGAAACGGATCGACAGGCGGTCACGGTCGGCGGCGGCACCGGATTTGCCAATGGCCATCACAACGCGGCCCCAGTTCGGGTCCTGACCCGCAATTGCGGTTTTGATCAGCGGGGAATTGGCAATCGCCATGGCGTGGGTTTTGGCGTCTTCGTCCGTTGCCGCACCGGTGATCGCGATTTCGACGAACTTGGTCGCACCTTCACCGTCTTGAACGACCTGATGCGCAAGGTTCAGCATCAGATCATGCAGGGCGTCCGAAAACGCTTTGCTGTCGCTGGCATCAACGCCGGACGCACCGGTTGCGGCCAGGATCAGGCTGTCAGAGGTCGACGTATCGCTGTCGACGGTGATGCAGTTGAACGTTGTATCGGTGTGTTTGGACAGCATTTCCTGAAGCGCGGGTTGGCTGACCACCGCGTCGGTAAAGATATAAACCAGCATGGTGGCCATATCCGGCGCAATCATACCAGAACCCTTGGCAATCCCCGCAATAGAGACTGTCTTAGACCCTATCGTGACCTTTGCACTGGCCCCTTTTGGGAAGGTATCGGTGGTCATGATCGCCTTGGCGGCATCGGCGATACCATCGTCGGCAAGCTTGGCCTTGAGGTCGGATAGCACGGCGGTCACCCGATCATGGGGCAGGGGTTCACCGATCACGCCGGTGGAGGAGGTGAACACCCGCGATTGCGGGATGTCACATACGTCAGCGACCGCTTTTGTGATCGCTTCGACAGCAGTAACCCCGCCTTTGCCGGTAAAGGCATTGGCGTTGCCCGAATTCACCAAAATGGCAGCACCGGCATCCGAGGTGCCGCCGATCTTGGCCTGACAATCCAACACCGGTGCCGCGCGTGTTGCGGATTTGGTAAAGGTGCCGGCAATGGTTGACCCCGGTGCCAGCTCGGCCAGCATCACATCGGTGCGCCCCTGATACCGGACACCAGCGGCGATTGTCGCAAAGCGCACCCCGTCAATGACAGGAAGATCGGGGAATTGCGCAGGTGCGAGGGGGGAAACAGCAGTGACCTTGCCCATCTTGAGTTACTCCAGCAAGCCAAGGTTGGTCAGGATTGCGGGATCGATCCCTTCGGCGGCGGCGCGATCAACATCAGCGGCGGCCGTGATCTCTTCGATCGATTGTTGCACGCGGATCTGACGGATTTGGGTTTCAAGCTCGGCTTTTACGGTTTCCAGCGCAGGCGCGTCTTTCAGGCGTTTGTCGGTCAATTTGATAACGTGCCAGCCGAACTGGGTTTGAACTGGTTCGGAAACTGCGCCGACATCTAGCGCGACCACAGCCGTTTCAAATTCCGGGACCATCATGCCGGGGCCAAACCAACCCAAGCTGCCGCCATTGGGGCCGGACGGGCCTGTTGATTTCTCTTTTGCGACCTCGGCAAAATCGGCACCTGCTTCGACTTCGGCGATAATGGCTTGGGCTTCTTCCTCGGTTTCGACCAGAATATGCGCAGCGTTGAATTCATCCGTAGGTCCGGCAGAACCGTATGTTTCTTCATAGGCCTCGTTCAGGGCCTCTTCGGTCACTTCGGCGGCCATGTTTTTTTCGATCACTTCACCGGCAACCAGTTGGCGGCGCTCGTTTTCGATTGACATGGTCACACGTGCGGGTAGTTGCCCCTCAAAGCTTTGGGCGAGCGCGGTTTGTTGCACCAGCTGGTCAAGAATACCCTTAAACAACACCTCGGGTGGAAGCTGCTGATACTGCTCGGGCAGGGTGGCGCGGGCAATGATCATGTGGCCAAGGGTAATATCCGTGCCATTGACCGTTGCGACGACTGTATCGGCTTTGACCTCGTCTTGTGCTGCGACGGGCAGGGCAAGCGATGCGGCAACGAAAAGAGGGGCCAAGAAAGTGAGGGTTTTCTGCATGTATCTGTCCTAGGTTTGGCCGCCACGGGGGGCTGCACATTGACACGGTTTGGTACGGCCCTTACATCGCCCTATGGGCGCGGCTTTGGCGCTGGTTCAGCCATGTATCTAGGGGTTGTCCGGCGGCTCGGCAAGCAGATCAGCGCTATAGATCATAACTTCGGCAGGAGATTACATGCTGGGCATCGGAACACTCGCCAAAAAAGTCTTTGGGACACCCAACGACCGCAAAATCAAGGCGACCCGCCCGCTGGTTGAGCAAATCAACGCGCTGGAAGATCAATTTCTTGCTTTGACCGAGGAAGGTCTGAAAGAGAAAACAGAAGAGCTGCGCAAGCGGGCGTTGGATGGCGAAAGCCTGGACGACCTGCTGCCCGAAGCTTTTGCCAACTGTCGCGAGGGCGCGCGCCGCACCTTGGGCTTGCGGGCGTTCGATACACAGTTGATGTCGGCGATTTTCCTGCATCAGGGCAATATCTCTGAGCAGAAGACCGGTGAAGGTAAAACGCTGACCGCGACGTTGGCCGCTTATTTGAACGCGCTCACCGGCAAGGGCGTGCATATTGTTACGGTGAACGAATATCTGGTGCAGCGCGATGCTGACTGGATGGGCAAGGTGTTTGGATCGCTGGGTCTGACGACCGGTGCTGCCGTGTCGAACATGACCGAGGAAGACAAGCGCGCTGCTTATAACTGCGATGTCACCTATGCCACGAATAACGAGCTGGGCTTTGATTATCTTCGCGACAACATGAAATCTGAGCTGAGCCAGATTTTCCAACGTCACCATAACTTTGCGATTGTGGATGAGGTCGACAGCATTCTGATCGACGAAGCGCGTACACCGTTGATTATCTCTGGCCCGTCGCAAGACCGCTCCGAGATGTATAAAATCGTCGATGACGTGATCCCGCTGCTGCAAGAAGACCACTACGAGCTGGACGAAAAGACCCGCAACGTGACCTTTACCGATGAGGGGAACGAATTCCTTGAGGCCGAGCTGCATAAACGCGGCCTGCTTGAGGAAGGTCTGACCATGTATGACCCCGAAAGCACGTCGATTGTGCACCACGTGAACCAAGGTTTGCGCGCGCATAAGCTATTCCAGCGGGACAAAGATTATATCGTGCGTGATGGCGAAATCATGCTGATCGACGAATTCACTGGCCGCATGATGTCTGGGCGCCGTCTGTCTGACGGCCTGCACCAAGCGATCGAAGCCAAGGAAAACGTTGATATCAAGCCAGAGAACGTGACGCTGGCATCTGTGACATTCCAGAATTACTTCCGTTTGTATGACAAGCTGGCCGGGATGACCGGTACTGCCGAAACCGAAGCCGAAGAGTTTATGGAAATCTACGGTCTGGGTGTTGTTGTCGTTCCTACGAACGTGCCCGTCGCCCGTATTGACGAGGACGACCAAGTTTACCGTTCCGCGCTTGAGAAATATCAGGCGATGATTGAAGAGGTGAAGGTCGCTCATGCCAAGGGCCAGCCTTGCTTGGTCGGGACGACGTCTATCGAGAAATCCGAGATGCTAAGCCAGATGCTGACGGAAGCCGGCATTCCGCATAATGTTCTGAACGCACGCCAGCACGAGCAAGAGGCCCAGATTGTTGCAGATGCGGGCAAGTTTGGTGCTGTGACCATCGCGACCAACATGGCCGGTCGCGGGACCGATATTCAGCTGGGCGGCAACGTCGAATTGAAAGTGCTGGAAGCGCTTGATGCAGACCCCGATGCCGATCCGGTTGCCGTTCGTACCAAGATCGAAGCAGAGCACGCCGATGAAAAGCAAAAAGTGATCGAGGCTGGCGGTCTGTATGTTCTGGCGTCCGAACGCCACGAAAGCCGCCGCATTGATAACCAGTTGCGCGGTCGGTCTGGCCGTCAGGGTGACCCCGGGCGTTCGTCTTTCTATCTGTCGCTAGAAGACGATTTGATGCGTATTTTCGGGTCAGAACGGCTTGAGAAAGTGCTGACAACCTTGGGCCTCAAAGAGGGCGAGGCGATCATTCACCCATGGGTCAACAAGTCGCTTGAGCGCGCGCAGGCCAAGGTCGAAGGCCGTAACTTTGACATTCGCAAGCAGCTGTTGAAGTTCGATGACGTGATGAACGAGCAGCGCAAAGTTGTGTTTGGCCAGCGTCGCGACATTATGGAAGCGGCGGACCTGTCCGAGATTACGTCGGACATGCGCGAACAGGTTATCGACGACCTAATTGACCAGTACATGCCCCCGAAAACCTATGCGGATCAATGGGATACAGCGGGTTTCCAACAAGCCGTTCTGGAACAGCTGAACATTGATCTGCCTGTTGCCGCATGGTGCGAGGAAGAGGGCGTGGATGACGAAGTGATCCGCGAACGCCTGACTGAGGCCTGCGAAGAGCAGATGGCGAAAAAGGCCGAACAGTTCGGTGCCGAGAACATGCGCAACATCGAAAAGCAGGTTCTTTTGCAAGCGATCGATGCGAAATGGCGCGACCATTTGCTGACGCTAGAGCATTTGCGGTCGGTCGTTGGTTTCCGCGGCTATGCACAACGCGATCCGTTGAATGAATATAAAAACGAATCCTTTCAGTTGTTTGAATCAATGCTCGACAGTTTGCGGACTGATGTTACCCAAAAGCTGGGTCAGATACGGCCAATGACCGAAGAAGAACAGCGCGAGATGGTCGCCCAGATGCAGGCAAGCCAAGCCCCTGCTGCGGCACCGGCTGTTGAAAATGAAGCCGCTATAGAGGGTTTCAAAGAGGATGATCCGACGACTTGGGGTAATCCATCGCGCAATGATCCATGCCCCTGTGGGTCGGGTAAAAAGTTCAAGCATTGCCATGGCCGTGTCGTCTGACACCTAGCCTGAGATTAGAATGAAACGCGCGTCTTGCTTTGCAGGGCGCGCGTTTGGTTAAGGATAGCTAAATCTTCGTAAAGGATGGTCGCCCAACCTCATTACGGAGAATAATATGCCGACCACTGACAATTTTCATGATTATAGCGCCGGTCTGACGGGGCCAATTTGTGGTGGGTTTCCAATCACGCCCGATGACGCCGCAGATATTGCGCAGGTGACTCGCGCTGTCATGGTTTCAGGCGCTGGCGATCTTTCGGTGGTGCTGAAAAGCGGCGATGCGGTGACGTTGCCAAATCTGATGGCCGGCGTGGTTTATCCGTTCAGAATTGCCCGTGTGCTGAACAGCGGCACAACGGCGTCAGGCGTTATGGGGCTTGTTTAGGCAATCCACAGATGCGTTGCAGGATGTGGAGGGTCACTGGCCGGTTGGGCGAAAAAGCACTGGAAGCGTCGATACTAAAATGCGCAAATCTCCGGTGAATGTGACATGGCGCGCATATCGGCGGTCAAGCTTTACCCGGCGGATATAGCAGGGTGCACGGCGCGCCGTCACCTGCCACAACCCGGTGATGCCGGGCCTGATCGCCAGATAATCCGCTTTGCCATCGCCGTATAATGACAGCTCGGCCCGTGTAACCGGGCGCGGGCCGACAAGTGACATATCCCCTCGTAAAACATTCCAAATTTGCGGCAGCTCATCCAAGCCTGTCCGGCGCAGCAGCCTGCCAAAAGGAAGAATGCGCGGGTCGTTGGACAGCTTGCGCGTAGTGGCCCACTCCGACTTCCTGTCGGGGTGGTTTTCCAGAATTTCCAGCAGCGCCTGATCGGCATTTTCGATCATCGTCCGAATTTTCCAACAGCGAAACACCACACCATTTTCGCCAACGCGTGGATGCGCAAACAAACCAGAGGGTGCGCGGGTTTTGGCGATCAGCCACAGCAGCAGAATCGTCACAGCAACGACCGGCAACAAAGCCAGACACACCGTAATATCAAACAGGCGTTTTCCGCCCCGAACATAAAGCCCCTGCGGGGGGGCGGTACGCAGGATTTTTATGTGCCGTGAAGTATGGTCGAGAAACGCCATAATCTGCCCGCGCGACCCTTTTCCAATCGTTACAAGATTGGCGGATCATGCGAAGCGGATGCTAAATTCGGGTTAAGCGTGGCTGAGTATCAGGGTTAAATATACTTAAACGAAACGTCGCCGGGTACGATCGTTGCGGCAGTTAGGTTTCCGGTGGCATAAGCGCCCGTATCGATAGAGACGATCCCGGGTTTCATTTCCGGTGCGTCGACGATGGTGTGACCATGAACGACCCAAATCCCGTCCGTCCGATCAACAGTGCCGAAATCCTGGTGGCCCCACAGCAGCGTGGTGCTGGTTTGGGCATCAATCGGAACCTCTGGATCTGCGCCAGCATGAACCAATGCGACGTTCCCTGACGTCCAACAATTGGGCAGGTTGGTCACCCAGTTCAACAACTCCTGACCCATTGCATCGACCAGCGCATCGCGCGCACGCTCAAGGTCACCTCCGGAGGAGGTTTCGGAGATTCCCGAGACACCAAAGCTGCCCAGCGTTTGCAGTCCGCCGTACCTTAGCCAGCGCCCTCCGCGCTCTGCAGGTTGGTCGATGAAGTCCAGCATCATTCTCTCGTGGTTTCCCATAAGGCAAACCGCGTTGGATGCTTTGTGCAGTGTTTTCAGAACATCAGCGCTTTGTTCACCCCGATCAACAAGATCGCCGAGAAAAACAATCTGAGCATCTGGATTATCTATTTGAAATCGTTCCAGAATATCAAACCGGCCATGAATATCACCGATCGCTATAACGGGTTCATCCGGGCAAATAGGGTCAAAATGTGCTTGAGGTTTCTTGGATCGTTTAAACCATTTTCCCAGCATTTATTCAGCCCGATAATCTGTGTTGCAAAACTGGCGCATCACTCGTCAAAAAGCTGATACATTCAGTGGCGTCTGGTGAACTTCTCAGCAAACCTACGTATCGTCCGCCTATTGTGTATAAATAATAAGAAGGACCGCAGATGCAAGAGCGGACCATAAGAAGATTATATGCTACGGGGGTTTTTCTGATCGCTAGTATGGGCGCTTCCGCGCTCTCGGCGCAGTCATTGACGACATACGGTACGCCTGGGCTGATTGAGATGCCGACGGCGGAAGTGATGAATGATGGCGATTTTGCCATTACCGCAAGCGCATTTGGCCCCAATTATCGCTACACAGCAGCGTTTCAGGTTTTGCCAAGGGTTTATGGCAGTTTCCGGTATTCGAAAATTAGCAATATCAACCCACCAACTGCCGCTTACGGTGGGGATACCTTTGACCGTAGTTTCGACATCCATTTTCAAATGTTTGACGAGGCAATGTACCGCCCCGCGATGGCAGTCGGCCTGCGTGACTTTTTAGGAACGGGTATTTTCAGCAGCGAATACGTCGTTGCCACCAAAAGCCTGGGGCCGAACATCGAGATTACTGGCGGCATGGGGTGGGGTCGTTTGGCGGGCCGTAATTCGTTCTCGAACCCATTGAGCGTTTTTTCCGATAGTTTTGATACTCGAAAAAAAGGCGCAAATACTGGCGGCCAGCTTGAGACCGGAAACTGGTTTCGCGGGCCTGCATCGTTGTTTGGTGGGGTGAAGTGGAAGATTAACGATCAGGCGACCTTCTTTGCCGAGTATTCACCTGATCTGTACAGTCGGGAATCCACTAATACCGGGATCGATATTTCTACGCCGCTCAACCTTGGGCTTGAGTACCGTTTTAAAAATGGTGTGAACCTGAAAGGGTTTGTTGTTGGCGGCAACGAAATTGGGGCTCAGCTGAGCTATGTTTTGAATCCGCACAAACCAAGCATTCCGGGTGGCATGGAGAATGCGCCGCGCGCGGTCGGGGCGCGTAATCGATTGGCGATTGCGGACTGGAACAACACCCAGATGGGCGGGGGGAAAGACGCGGTTCAACGTGTTCTTGAATCGCGCTTGGCTGCAGAGGGGATTGAGCTTCAAGGCTTTACGATGGACGGCGGTCAAGCGACTGTGCGTGTGGACAACAAGCGTTGGGGCGTGGAAGCGCAGGCCGCTGGTCGTACAGCGCGGGCGATGGCGGCAACCCTGCCCCCAGAGATCGAAGAGTTTACCGTCGTATTTCAGAAGAACGGCGTGCCGATCAGCCGGGTTGTGACACAGCGATCCGACCTAGAGGAACTGCAATTCGATTATGATGGGCCTTGGCGCACCCTCGCACGTGCAGATATCGAAGATGCGCATGACGAAAGCCGTTTGGGCACAGTTGAAGATGCCTTTCCGGTTTTTGATTCCTCTTTCAGGCCGTATATTGCGACATCGTATTTTGACCCTGATAGCCCGATCCGCGCAGATTTTGGCCTGCAGCTAAAGGCAGCATATCGCCCTGCGCCGGGGCTGACGTTTGCCGGGCAGCTTCGGTACCCCTTGATTGGCAATATCGAGGATTCTACGCGGGTCTCAAATTCGTTGATCGAACCGGTTCGTACAAATGCGGTGCGCTACGCGCAGCAATCCGAGCTGGAAGTTAACAGGTTAACAGCTGAATATATGTTCCGTCCGGGTCAGGATCTGTTTGGCCGTGTTTCCGCAGGCTATCTGGAAAACATGTTCGGCGGGGTATCGGCAGAGCTTCTTTGGTATCCGGTATCTAGCCGTTTGGCGTTGGGTGCCGAGATTAACTATGTAAAGCAACGCGATTTTGACATGCTTTTCGGCTTTCAAGATTATGAGGTTCTTACGGGCCACGCGTCGGCCTATTACGATTTTGGCAACGGGTTCTACGGCCAGCTGGATGTGGGCCGCTATTTGGCCGGCGACTATGGTGCGACGATTTCAATCGATCGGGAATTCAATAACGGATTCAAGGTTGGCGGCTATTTCACGTTAACTGACGTGCCATTCGATACCTTTGGCGAAGGTTCCTTTGACAAAGGTTTGCGGATCGAAATTCCTTTGTCGTGGATTACCGGACAACCTTCGAGAACGTCCATTTCCCAGACCATCCAACCAATTACCCGAGATGGCGGTGCGCGGTTGCGGGTTCAAAACCGTTTGCATGATTTTGTCAGGGATTACCGCGGCAAAGAACTGAGCGACGGTTGGGGGAGATATCTGCGATGATTCGACATGTTGTGGTGACCCTTGTTGCGGCTTTGCTGTTAACTGCCTGTTCTGGCACGCAAGGCTTGTTAGATCGCGGTCTTGAAATGGTTGATGATGGCCCTGCACGCGCGAAAGTGCCCGCGGGTCAATTCACGCCGCGGTTCGGGGCGCTGGTGGCGGACACATCCGTGCCATTGCTTGTCGTTACCGTTGAAAACCGCAATCAATCCGGTCGTCTGCTGTTAGAAGACACAGTAAACGGCGTCGACACCTGGTTAAGCGCGGATATGAGCGCTTTGATAATGCAAAACGGTATGCTTCGCGGGACGCGCGGCGTCGGAACCGAATTATTCGCGGCGGATGTTTCCGAACCGATGCGCCTGATCTTATCCGGGGACACTGGCCATTCGGACCGTTTGCACAGCAATCTTACGGGCGATGACCGGATCAAAACGCGCACCTACCGCTGCTTGGTGGAAAACAAGGGGTCGGACGTGATCAACCTAGAGATGGGGCGCGTATCCACGCGGGTTATGACTGAAGATTGTAAAAGTGTGGACCAGTCGTTTACAAACACCTATTGGGTGAGCGTGGCTACTGGTAAGATTGTGCAGTCGCGCCAATGGGCTGGGGATGAGTTTGGGTATATTATCACCCAAGCCGGTGTCCGTTAAATTATAGCTGAGTCAGGCGCGCAGCAGCGCTGACATAGAATGCTGGATAGGAGTGACGTTTTCGTGAAATACCTTTTTATGGTTGTATTGGGTCTTAGCCTTGCCAGTTGCGGTACCGTTTATCGCACACCTAAGGTTGTCGAAGGTGTGGCAGGCGGGGCAAATGTTCGGGTCCTTGATTTGAACCCAGAAACAGTGATCCAAGCCAACCGGTCACCTTATACGCCACAAACGCTCCCTGCGTTTTTCTCTCAGACGGCAGGGGCAGGTTCTGGCCTAAGGGGGGCGGGTGCGCTGCCCACGCCACCAGCCCAAAGCGAAACGCGCCCTACTGCGCTTGAAATGCGGCTGCCACCGGATGTGAATCCCGGTCCTTATGAAATTGGTGTTGGGGATGTTGTTCTGCTCGCGACGCCACGCGCCGCTTCCTCGGTTGAGCAGTTATCCGGATTGCTGGCTGCTCAGAACTCTCGCCAAGGGTATACCGTTCAGGATGATGGGTCGATCAACATCCCTGACGTTGGTCGTGTGCGGATTGCTGGCCTGACGATCGAAGACGCTGAAGCCGCGCTTTTCCAGCGGCTTGTCGAGAACCAGATTGACCCGACATTCAGCCTGGAAATCTCTGAGTTCAATTCGCGCAAAATCTCAATAGGGGGCGCGGTTGCGTCACCGACGGTTGTTCCTGTGACATTGACCCCGGTCTATCTGGAGGAGGTGCTAGCCGCTGCGGGTGGTATTACAGTCAAAGACCAAGATTACGCCTCGATCCGTTTGTACCGTGATGGAACGCTGTATCAGATCCCGTTAACCCAGCTTTATTCAAATGCAAGTTTGACCAAGACGCGCTTGCTGCCAGGTGATTCCGTTTTTGTGGATACAGAATACGAGCTGTCGCAGGCGCAGGATTATTTCGCCCAGCAAATCACATTGATCCAAGCACGTCAGTCTGCACGGACGTCCGCTTTGGCCGAGCTCCAAGCCGAAGTCGGCCTGCGCCGCGCCAACCTTAGTGAAGCGCGTGAAAACTACCAAGCGCGGATCGAGTTGGGTGCCGACAACCGGCAGTACGTCTATCTGGCGGGTGAGGTTGGTAAGCAATCGCGGTTTGCGTTGCCATTTGAACGCAAGGCGAGCCTTGCCGACGCGATGTACGATTCTGATGGTATTGCATCGTCGACCGGTGATGTGTCGCAAATCTATGTATTGCGGTCGTCGTCTGACCCACGTGAATTCGGGGCCATCACGGCGTGGCATCTGGATGCGCGTAATGCCGCGAATTTTGCCTTGGCCCCACGGTTTGAACTGCGCCCCGATGACATCATCTTTATCGCCCAGCAGCCTGTCACCAAGTGGAGCCGGGCTGTGTCGCAAATCCTGCCGCAAATCTTGAGTGTCGGTAACTTGGCGACTGACTAACCCTTAGCGCATTAGATCGAACGGCCGGGTTCATGCCCGGCCGTTCGCATTTTGGGGACGCAGATTTTTAATCTGTGTCGGTAACATTGAATACCGTTACAAATTTTAGACTATTCCGCGCCCAATTTCGGACACATATTAACATTACTTCTGAGCAGGTCGTTGATCCTGACGGAGTGTGGGAATGTATCTTTCAGTTGTTGTCCCTTGCAAGAACGAGGAAGAGTCTATCCCCGGTCTTGTGGTGCGTTTGTCGCAGGCGATCAAACCTTGGAAGGATCTGGCCGAGATTATATTGGTCGATGACGGGTCAACCGATGCAACCTGGAAGGCGATTGAGGCGGCCAAGCTGACCTGCCCACAGCTTGTCGGGATAAAGCTTTCCGCGAACAGAGGGCACCAAATCGCGTTGACCGCCGGTTTGGAAGCCTCACGGGGCGAGCGGATTTTTATGCTGGATGCCGATCTTCAAGATCCGCCAGAGCTGCTGACAGATATGATGTTCATGATGGATCGCGGCTTTGACGTGGTTTATGGCCGCCGCAGCGAGCGCCGTGGCGAGACGATGTTCAAAAAAGCCACTGCGCACCTGTTCTACCGCTTCTTGAATGCAATGTCCGATGTGCCGATCCCGCAGGATACCGGTGATTTCCGTCTTGTGAATCGTCGGTCGCTGGATGCTGTTCTGGCGATGCCGGAAAAAGCGCGGTTCATTCGTGGGATGTTTGCTTGGGCCGGTTTCAAGCAGGTCGGCATTGAATATATCCGGTCGCCGCGCGAGCTGGGTGAAACAAAATATCCCCTGCGTGCCATGATGCGGTTCGCAATTGATGCGATGACGGCATTTTCCACCAAACCGCTAAAACTGGCCACCCGTTTGTCGTTTATCAGCCTGTTGATGGCAGGTTTGATGGCCGTCTATGTGATTTATTCGCTGGTTGTATATCAAACAGCGCCCGGTTGGGCATCCGTGGTGCTGGCCGTCAGCTTCTTTTCGGGCGTGCAATTGCTGACCTTGGGGATATTGGGCGAATATATTGGCCGCCTGTATGTCGAGGCTAAGAACCGCCCGATGTATTTCGTGAGCGAAGACACCCGCGACGTCGCACAGACACCCCAACGTTTGCGTGCTTGATGCGGATTTTTCAGCATAAACTGGTTAGGTTCTGCCTCGTCGGCGGCGGCACGGCTTTGGTCTATGTGCTGTTGTATCTGGCGTTTTTGGCAGAAGATGTACCTCAGGTTTTTGCCAACGGATTTGCCTTTGGGCTGGCCGTGATGCTGCAATACGCGGGTCAGGCGGCGTTCACTTTTAGCCGCCAGTTGAATGACCTTGGCCAGATCCTGCGGTTTGCGGTGATGGTCGTTTTGGGCTTTGGCAGCTCTGCCCTGATCACATCGGTGGTGCCCTCGCTGACCGGCCTGCCTGATTGGGCGGCGGCTGCCATTGCGGCGACATATCTGCCAGTTCAGAACTTTGTATTCATGGCCCTGTGGGTCTTTGCAGTGCCTTTTTCCAGAACGGAAATCACATCATGAGCCATATCTATAACGATACGTTTTTTGATTATATCAACCAAAGCGCCCGGGCGTCCGCCAAGCCGTTGATTGCCCTGCTGTTTCCCAAACTTCGGCCACAAAGCGTTATTGATCTGGGCAGTGGCCGCGGTGTTTGGATGGATGAATGGCAACGCGCCGGTGCGGTGGATGTTCTGGCCGTCGATGGTGATTATGTGAACCGCGATCAGTTGGCTGTCGCGCCCGAAAATTTCTTGGCCGCTGATTTAACTAAGCCCGTGGAAACCGGTCGCCGTTTCGATCTGGCGCAAAGCCTTGAAGTTGGTGAGCATTTGCCAACAGAGGCGTCTGAAACGCTTGTGAACAGTTTGACACGTGCATCTGACCGGGTGCTGTTTTCGGCTGCGGTCACGGGCCAGGGTGGCGAATTCCACATCAACGAACAACCTTTAGCGTTCTGGCAAAACTTGTTTGCCGCCCGTGGATATGTGGCGTTTGACTGCGTGCGGCCCGAGCTGAAGAACAACAGGCATGTCGCGCCTTGGTATCGCTATAATACGATCCTGTATGTGAACGCGGCCGGTCGTGATGGGTTGCCTCAGGATATTTTGGACACTGAAATTTCTGCCGGTCAGCCGGTTAGAAATACGGGTCATCTAGGGTGGCGCTTGCGGCTGGCGCTGGTCAAACTGCTGCCACGCCCAGCGGTAACATTTATCGCGCAGGCACGGGCATTGGTTTTGGCCATCCGCGCCCGCCGGGCCAAGACTGCCCGCGCGGCCTAGGTCGTACCGCAGCGATGGCGAGCCCCCCAACCAGCAATAGCTTGACCCTGTGGCCGACCTTTCTGGTCGCTTTCATCGCGGTGATGCTGATGTCGGCGATGAACTTGGCCGACCCGATGATCCGCCATGATGATTTTCCTGCGCTTTTCGCTGATGCGCCGATGTTTTGGAACAAAACCCTGCACGAGGGGCGCTGGCTGAACTATGTCTGGCATCTGCGCCCCATCGTTACCCCGCCTTGGGTGAACTTTATCCTGTACCAAGGGCTGTGGGCGTTGTGCGTTGCATCCATCGCCGTGGTGGCAAGCGGACGCAAAGGGGCCGACCGGTTCACGGTGCTGATGGCGTTGATGCTGATGGTATCGCCGTCGGCAATGCTGATCTCGCCATGGTTCAACACGTTGATTCCCGGCCTTGCTGTTGTGGCGCTGTTCGGGCTGCTGGCCTGCAAGGTATCAAACCGCACGTTACGTCTGCTTTTGCCAGTGTTCGTGATCGTCAGCTTTATGGCCTACACGACCTATCCGCTGCTTTTGTTGGCCATCTGTATCGCCAAAACCAAAGATCGTTCCCTGCGCGATCTGGCCGGGTTGCTGCTGTTGTTCTGCGTTAGCTTCGCCGCGGCGGTGGTCACCGTTTATGCGCTGAACTGGCAGGTGCATGGCGTGTTCGGTGTGCCCATGGCCGAGTGGCGCGAGGCGACGTCGGCGCGCGGTCTGGCCGGGATGGTGGAAAACCTTCCCAAGCTGCGCGAATCGTTTCAGATCATCTTTCACCGCAACGGGTTTGGCTTTTTGCCTTTGATGCTGTTTTTCCCCGCTCTTGCGGTCGTGTCATTCGCGATACTGATCAAGCGTCGCCCGATGGAGGCGCTTTATATCCTGGGCGGGCTGGCTGTGGGGATTGCGCTGGTGACTGTGCAGGTTCTCAAAATCGGCGTTATCGTGCCGCCACGTGCGTTTGTCTTTATGTGGGTATTTGCCGTGTTGGCGATTGTCCGAGCGGTGGGGCTGCTGAGCCCGCAAAGCGGTTTGCCAAGTCGTCTGGGCCGGAACGCCATTATGCTGATCATTGGCGTCTATTTCATACAGATTTTCTTGTTTTACGGTCAGTTCCGGGATTGGCAGGCCGAAACCAAGGCGATTGCCCAAGACATTGCGCCGCTTGACGGGGCGATATTCGTTTACGGAAACCCGATGGACATTGCATCCGGAAAAAAGGCGAGCATTCAGGCACGCGAAGCGTTTTCGCTACGGTTAAGGCATCTTACGGGTCGCGAAGTGATCAACTGCGATCTGACCCCGGACGATTGCCCGGCGCCCCCGACTTTGGGCGATACTGACCATGACGAAATTCATCTGCGGGCCACGGATGCGGGGCAGTTCGTGATCTTTACCCCGCTTGAGGAAGCCACATCAGATCGGGAATGATAGTTCCGACAGCAGTGGCGGGTTTGCGCCTGCGCGTGACACCGTGACGGCGGCGACTTCTGCGCCCAAACGCAACGCGGCTTGCGCATCATCGGCGGATAGGGTCGCGATCCCTTGCTTGGTGAGGCAGCCCATTTGCGACAGTTTCGCCAGCACCCCGGCGTTAAAGGTATCGCCGGCACCGACGGTATCAACGACATCGACCTTGCGGGCGGCAGCTTCGGCGCTGTCGCCGCTGGCAAGATATGCTTTGGCCCCGTCGCTGCCTTTGGTGACGATCACCAGCTTTGGACCTTGCGCCAAAATTTCCGCTGCTTTGTCGTCCAGCGAGGCGGGGCCGTCGATGATCCAGTTCAGATCATCATCCGAGACCTTAAGAATGTCGGTCACGGCGATCATTTTGGCCAAGCGCGCGCGGTATGCGGCGGGGTCGGTGATGAATTGCGGGCGAATGTTGGGATCAATCATGATCACGCGATCATCTGCCTGATTGACGGCCAGCGCGGCATAGAAATCGGCGGCGGGCATTCCGATCAAGCTGATGCCACCGAAGTACAGCGTGCTGACGGTGTCGGGGATCGTCGGAAGATTGGCAGGATCAAGGGAGCGGCCCGCCGTGTTTTCATCATAGAAGGTGTAGGTGGCATTCCCGCCCGACAGTTGGACAAAGGCCAATGTGGTCGGGCGATCCGAAAAAACCACATGCGATGTATCGACGTTGCTGGCGTGCAGGGCGTCTTGGAGCTTGGTCCCGAACATATCGGTCGACAGACCAGAGACGAAGCCGACCTTTTGCTCGAGCCGCCCCAAGGCGCGGGCCGTGTTAAATACGGCACCACCGACATGGGGCGTGAACGCGCCATCCCCTTCGATCATGTCGATCAATGCTTCTCCACAACACAGTATCATAGTGCCTCCAACCGTTTGGCTTTGGAGTTTGATAAGGGTGTGAGCGCTAACGGTCCAGAGAAAAGTTCGGTGCCATCGTTGACCAGAAGTTTCGTAAATCATGACAAAATGGCAGTTTAGGGTCGAATTTGGCTTTTTGAGTGGTCTCTGACGACAGGTGCGATTGATCAGCCTTCGTGAGAGGAGTGTGAACTCAGTATTGCATAGATGCAGTAAGGTTTCGGCTCTAAACCGCATATTAGAGCCTGTTTTAGATTGGCTCGACAAGGTTAAGCAGGAAATATGCTGTCTCGGTGCTCGGCCAGATAGATGCGAAGCCACGGGGTGAATTTCTGCGGCTCTTCGCGGGTTTGGCGGGCCAGTTCTTCAAGGTCGATCCACGCGGTGTCCATGACCTCTTCCGCGTTTGGCGTGACGCTGGTCAGGGCGATGGCGTCGGCGGTGTAGATATCAACAAGTTCATGTTCGATCAGGTCATTGCCAACGTCCGCGCGATATTCGATCTGATCACGGTGCATCAGGCGCAGCCCGGTGATGCCTAACTCTTCATCCAGCCGCCGATTGGCACAGGCCAATGCGGGTTCGTCCCAAAACGGGTGGGTGCAACAGGCGTTCGCCCACAGACCAGGGGTGTGGTATTTTGACAGCGCACGACGTTGGATCAAGGTTTCACTGCCGCGCATGATGAAAACGGAAATGGCTTTGTGGCGCAGCCCGCGTTGGTGCACCTCGAGCTTTTCAACAGGGATCAATGCCCCGTTAACCCAAGCCGGAATCATCGCGCGCATAGTGGTGTCCGTATGATTGGGTGGCCTAAATATGCCAATTTTCTGATCCTAGATTCGGTGCCCATCAGGAATCTATATAGGCTCGTATTTCGGGGATTTGTACATTTAACGTCTGGCGCGCATGGGTTTGACGGTGTGTGGCCCGGAATTGCCCAGCATTTAGACCGCTAAGATACCCCGCCCTGCGCGAGGGTTTCCGCGATTTGGTCCTCGGAATAGCCTAAATCCGCGAGTATCTGCCGCGTGTGTGTTTGCCCGTCGGGCATTTTCGGGGGCACCGTCGCGATTGATGAATAGCGCGGCGCAGGGGTTGGTTGGCGCACGCCGCCTGCCGTCGTGAATGTTGTACGGGCTTGGTTGTGGGGGTGGTCTGGTGCTTCGGTCAGCGACAATACCGGCGCATAGCATGCGTCTGATCCGGTCATGATCGCATCCCATTCATCACGGGTTTTTTCTGCGATCACTTTGGTTAATTTGTCTCGCATCTGGTCCCATTTGTTCGAGTCGGTTTGGGGGGCCATTTCAGGATCATTATCAAGGCCGGTTAATTCCAACATGCG
This sequence comes from uncultured Sulfitobacter sp., assembly GCF_964021855.1. NCBI lineage: Bacteria > Pseudomonadati > Pseudomonadota > Alphaproteobacteria > Rhodobacterales > Roseobacteraceae > Sulfitobacter > uncultured Sulfitobacter sp. Next base: position 265,560 of record NZ_CAXHZD010000001.1, on the reverse strand, counting down.
TTCGTAAAATTGCGGTTCAATCGACCCTAACGAGATGAATTTGCCGTCACGGGTTTCATAGACGTCATAGAAATGCGCGCCGGTGTCCAGCATGTTGACCCCGCGTTCGTCCTTCCACCAGCCTTGGCCATGAAAACTGTAGATCATCGACATCAACAGGGCGGACCCATCTGTCATTGCGGCGTCGATCACGGTGCCGTTGCCACCACGTTGCACATGTAAAAGGGCGGACACCATGCCAAAGGCCAGCATCATCGCGCCGCCGCCGAAATCACCCATCATGTTAATCGGCGGGGTCGGTTTTTCCCCTTTGCGGCCAAAGGCATGCAGGGCGCCGGACAGCGCGATGTAGTTGATATCGTGACCGGCCATTCGGGCATAGGGGCCGGTCTGGCCCCACCCTGTCATGCGGCCATAAACCAGCTTGGGGTTCAGCAGCAGCATGTCGTCGGGACCAAGGCCCAGACGTTCCATCACGCCGGGGCGGAACCCTTCGATCAGGCCGTCGGCGGTGGCGATCAGATCGCGCAGCACCGCTTTGCCACTGTCCGATTTCATATCAATGGCGATGCGCTTGCGGGACCGCAGCAGGATATCGGTGCGCGCGTCGCTTTCTGGGCCGCCTTTGGTGCCGCCAGGGCGTTCTATTCGGATCACCTCGGCCCCGTGATCGGCAAGCATCATGCAGGCAAATGGGCCGGGGCCGAGGCCCGCAAATTCAATAATCCGCAAACCTTTTAGGGGTCCGGGCATGGGGTTGCTCCTATTCGAAGTTTGCTTTGCGCTTTTCCAAGAATGCGGCGACGCCTTCGGCAAAATGCGGGTGTTTCCCGGCTGAGGCTTGGGCATCCCGTTCCTCGGCCAGCTGGCCTTGGAAACTGCCATCGCCCGCTTGCCAGAGCAGTTTGCGCATGAGCCCAAGCGCGTGGGTCGGCCCGTTCGCAAGGCGGGTCGCGAATTCATGGGCGGTGGGCATCACGGCGTCATCATCCACGACCTTAGTGACCATGCCCCAGTCAAAGGCTTGTTGCGCGGGGAGCTTTTCACCCAGCAGGGCAAGCTCAGCCGCGCGGACACGCCCCACGTTGCGCACCAACATCCATGTGGCACCGCCATCCGGGACCAGACCGATATGGCAAAACGCTTCGAGGAAATAACTGTTTTCGCCTGCGACGATGATGTCACCCGCCATGGCGATGGAGGCACCGATGCCAGCGGCCGGTCCGTTGATCGCGGTGATCAGGGGCACATCCAGATTGCGGATTGCCATCATCAGGGGGTTATATGCTTCGTCCAGCGCCGATCCGGCGTTGATTTCACCGGGCTTTGCCGCAGGGCGGGTCTGCAAATTCGCACCGGAACAAAACGCACGGGAAGATCCTGTCAGGATAATCGCGCGGCTGTTCTTGGCGGCGCTTTCCAGTGCCGCAGTCAGCGAGACCGCCAGATTTGGGGTCAGCGCATTAAGGGTGGTGGGATCGTTCAGCGCAATCGTTGTCACGCCGCCCGAGGTTTCGATCTTTAGGCCGTCTGTCATGGTTTCCTCCTGCATTGGGCGCAGCAAAGCATTGATCGGGGGGATAGGCAAACGGGTGCTGAGCGTTCGGTGGTCCTACGGCGCGTTAACCGGTTTGGCGCAGCTTGGCCGCGATCTGATGCCCAACCCACGGAGCCCGCACATGTCTGATACTTCGCCGATCCTTTCGATGCCCTATATTCAGCCCGCACAGGCGCAAAAGCATGTGACCCATAACGAAGCGCTAAGACTGCTGGATACGATCGTGCAACTGGCTGTTCTTTCGGCCGATCAATCCGTGCCGCCCAGTACTGCCGTCGAGGGGGACCGCTATTTGGTCGCCGCAAACGGTCAGGCAGACTGGGCGGGGCAAGACGGCAATATTGCTGTTTTCGTCGACGCGAGCTGGCAATTCATTGTGCCGCTGGAGGGGTGGAGCGCGCAGGTGCGTGACACCAACACTGCGGTCGTTTTTGACGGCACCACATGGGTGGGGCAGCAGCCCGAATTGAACAATCTGCCGGGGCTGGGGATCGGAACCGGCTTTGACGGTTATAACAAGTTGGCCGTGTCATCGGATGCTGTGCTTTTGAACCACGCGGGTGGGGGGCATCAGCTCAAGATTAACAAATCCGGCCAAGGGGATACGGCCAGCCTGCTGTTCCAGACAGGGTGGGGCGGGCGCGCCGAAATGGGCATTGCCGGAAGCGATGATTTCACGCTCAAGGTCAGTGCGGATGGGTCGAACTGGATCGAAGCATTGCGCGTGGATGCCCAGACCGGACGCATTCAAACTGCCGTGGCGGGTTGGCGTGAAATATTAATTGCGCCGCGCAGTTACTTTGTCGATCAGACGCTGGGAAATGACGGCAATGACGGGCTGACTGCGGGGGCTGGCGCGTTCGCATCGATTGCCAAGGCGGTTGAGGCGGCGATGAGGGTCGATACGGGCGGAAACGACATAACGCTGAAGCTGGCGCATGGCACCTATGGCTTGGCACAACCGGTTAAGGTCGATTGGGCCCTGGTCGGTGGCGGGCGTTTAATTGTTGAGGGTGATACCGGAACACCCGACTTGGTCGTGATGGATGCGGTGGATCAGGCGTTTGCCATCGCACAGGGGGAGGTCTCCTTGCGCGGGGTTAAGCTGCAAAATACCAGCAGTTCGGCCGCCGTGGTGTCAGCGAGCGGGAACAGCCATTTGCGGCTGGATAGCGTTAACTTTGGCGAGGCAGGCGGGCATGTCGATCTGCGCGGGGCAAGGATGACTTTGGATGGCCCTTGTCTGATTGACGGCGATGCGGGGTATCACCTGCATCTGGCTGACGGCGCGCAGTTTGACGGCAATGGGCAGACCGTGACGTTGACCGGCACCCCAGATTTCGTAGATGCGTTTTGCGTTTGCACACATGCCAGCGTCGCGCGCTTTGCCGGGCAAAGCTTTGCGGGCAGCGCCACAGGTACACGGTATGAAGTGTCTGCAAATGCGGTGATTGATAGCGGCGGTGTGATTCTGCCGGGCGACGTTGCAGGGGCAACGCAAACGGGCGCTGTGTATCTGTAAACCGGCCTGACCGAATTGATAGAATTGGCTAAGAACGTCACTAAGTTGCCACAGAGCTAATATCAGCGGTTAACGAATTTTGACCAATATCATCCCCGGGCAAGTATCTGGGGAATGGGTCAAATGGCGTTCGAACATAAAGCAACTTTGCCGGGCAGATCGGATTCCTTTCTGACCGGCGTCACTGACATGGTGGTTTTTGATACGCCTTCTGGGTCCATTCTGTATACCACGTCGCGGTTCGGGGGCGGTGATCTGCTGGCGTATCGTATCGGTGCGGATAGCGGGCTGACCCAGCTTGACAGCCGTGCCATTGCGGGTGCCGCGCAATCGGGGTCGGTCAATAAGATGACGCTGGTTGGCGATAGCCTGTACCTGACCGGCGTGCAGAATGCGGCGCTCACGAAAATCGACCTGGCCGCGGATGGTAAGTTTTCCACCGTCGCTGCCGTCACCGGCGCGACATTGCCGCAGCAAATGCTGGGGGCCGAGGTCGCGATTGTTGATGGGCAACCGTATTTATACGGCGTTACCAGAGGTTCTGATGCGGTCGGGGTCTGGCGGATCAATGATAACGGGTCGGTCACCGAGATACAGAGCGGCGGCGTAGGATCGTCATCGCAGACCGCCCTGACCGGGCTTAGCATTGCGGATGTCGGGGGCACGCCGCAACTTTTGGTGGCTTCAGCCTCTGAAAACGCATTGATCAGCATGAGGCTAGACAGCGGCGGGCGGCCGACCGAGGTCGCGCGTATCTCGGCCGAGGATGGCGTTGGTATTGCGGGGCCTAGTGTTGTTTCGTTTGTTGCGATTGGCGACCAGTCCTTTGGCGTGATGGGGTCATCTGACAGTGGGTCGCTGACCGTGGTGCGGTTGGGCGCTGACGGAACGATGCAGCTGACGGATCATTTGCTTGATAGCTTGAACACGCGGTTTGATGATGTGACGCATCTGGAAACTGTTGTTCATAACGACCGGGCCTATCTCGCGGCAGCGGGGGCCGATGATGGCGTGTCGGTTTTTGAGCTTTCGCCAGACGGGCGGCTTTTGCATCTCAGCACCGTTGTCGATGCGGTTGATACAGCCCTTGATGCTCCATCGGCGCTAAGCTTTTCCGTCCAGAACAATATGCTGCACCTTGTCACGGCATCCGGTGCCGAGGCGGGGTTAAGCGCCTTTACCCTAGATATTTCCGGTCGGGCGGCGCCGGTTTATGGCACGAGTTCTGCGGAATCGCTGAACGGTACGGCAGGCGATGATTTTCTGACGGGGAAGGCGGGGAAAGACACCATATCAGGCGGTGTGGGCGACGATTTTCTAGTGGATGGCAGCGGGGCTGACCTTTTGACAGGGGGTGCCGGGGCGGATCGTTTTATCATGACGGCTGATGGCACGGCCGATACGATCAGCGATTTTGATACAAAGCAGGACATGCTTGACCTGTCGGGCTGGCCCCTTGTGCGCAGCATTCCAGAATCCGCGTTCCAGTCGACCAGCACGGGCGCCGTTCTGACGTTGGGGGATGAAAACCTGACCCTGAAAAGCGCGGATGGAAAGCCGATCACATACGAGGATTTGCTTCCTCAGATCACGTTGGGCACGTCATACATCCCGCAAAACATGGTGCTGCCCGATGAACCCGACAGCCCCGTTACACCTGCAAATCCCGTGGCGTTGAACCTGGTGGGTACCGCCGGAACGGACCGGTTGGAGGGGGATAGCGCGTCGGACCTTATTCAAGGGTTGGCGGCGAACGATACGATATATGGCATGGGTGGCGATGATACGATCAAGGGGGATGCTGGCAATGACGACCTGTACGGGAATGGCGGCAGTGACGTGATCGAAGGAGGCACCGGCGTTGACCAGATATGGGGCGGGATCGGTTGGGATACGATGCGCGGCGATGGCGGCGACGATCTTATATATGGCGGTGACGGATATGACGTGATCGGCGGGGGGGATGGCAGCGATGTCATCACCGGAAATAATGGCGCTGATCGCCTGTTTGGTGACGATGGCGATGACAAACTGACCGGCGGGCTGAATTCGGACTATCTGTCGGGGGGAAATGACAATGACACCTTGTCGGGCAGCGCAGGGTCTGACGAGCTTTTCGGCGGCAATGGCAAGGATAAACTGTACGGCAACGCGGGTGCTGACAAATTACAGGGCGAAAGCGGCGATGACCTGCTGGCGGGCGGTATCAACAACGATACCCTTGATGGCGGCGATGGGAATGACCGTTTGCAAGGCGATAACGGGTCGGATTTGCTTGCCGGTGGGGCAGGCAATGATCTGGTAAAAGGAAACGCAGGCCATGACACTTTGGACGGGGGCTATGGCGATGATATCCTGTCTGGTGGGATCGGCGCTGACCGGTTTCATTTCGGGTCCGGCGAAGACCGGATCGTCGATTTTCAAAACGAAATTGATACGCTGGTTCTGGATGCAATGTTGTGGGGCGGCGGCGCGCGGAGCCTGTCGCAACTGTCCGAATATGCCAGCTTGAATGACGATGGATTTGTTTCGTTTGACTTTGGGAATGGCAATACGCTTGAGCTGCTGAATGTGACCTCGATCAATGTTCTGGATAACGATTTTGAGATCATGTGAGCGTGGAGAGCTCCCCTCAAAGCTCCATAATATCGCGGTGATAGCGGCGCAGAAAAACCAATCCAAAAAACCCAAGCAGGATTGAAATCGCATAAACATAGATCGGGTTGGCATATGTCGCGTGATAGCTGTTGTAAAATCCGGCGCGCACTGTCCCGATAATATGGACAAGCGGATTGTACCAAAGCCAGTTTTGATAGGGCTGGGGCACGGCCTCTAACGTGAAAATCACACCCGAAATCAACAGCAATGGCCGGGTGAGAATACTGTAGATGCGCTGCCAGATGGGAAACATGGACATGAGGAAGCAGTTGAATGTTCCGATTCCCAGACCAAAGCAGGCCGTCATCGCCAGCGCCGACATGAGCGTTTCCCATACGAGCGTGGTGCGGGTTTCAAAGCACAGTGTGATGCCAGAAAACACGATAAAGCAGACAAGGATTTGAGTGAGAAGGTTCAGAATGAACCGCCCTGCGATGGCGTCGATGAACGTCACACGCGGATAGGCGAGCAGTTGTTTTGAATAGTTAATGGCCTGTGCTGTTTTTGTACTGAGATCGTTAAACATTAAAAATGGCAGCAGGCCGGTTGCATAAAACATCGCAAAATTTGTGCCCAGCATCGGGTTGCGAAAGCCGATTGAAAAGATCGCTGACAAAAGCGCGACCCCCAATGCGGGTTCTGCCAATGCCCAAAGATAGCCCCCAGGGGAGCGGCCATAGCTGGTTGTCATTTCGCGCAGTATCAGGGCGCTGATTGTGCGCGCCGCCATGAAATGTTGCGGGCGGTTGATGCGGCGTAATGGCGTGGTGGTGGGTTTGGCAGACATTTGGCAGATCAGCTCAAGTAATGATCTGGCTGGAATTCCGCGGCCCAGCCATCGGGAACCTGCACGCAAAACCGTTCGTGGATGAACGCATATTGCGGGGAAAAGGCATCGCAAAAACCCGCGCGAATATCAGCGGGCATTGTCGCCGTGGCACCCCGATTGCTGTGGGTTTTGGGATCTATGGCAATCTGTTCAATCCCCAGAAAATCGCAAAGGTCATTCATGCTTTCAGGGTTAAACATGTCTTCATAAAATAGGTATTTGATACGCTCTGGGGGTACTGCGGCCTCAAGCTCGGTCATTGTACCCCGGTAATCGGCCCGCTCAACTTTTGGCAAGCGGCCGGTGTCGATCAGCTGTTGCGCACGGGCGATACATGCCTCTTGAAACGAGACGTCAGGCGGGGGCGCGGCCTTAATCGCCATCCTGATTTGCGACCACATCCGATCAATTGGATCACGCAGAATGAAAATGAACTTGGCTGATCCGATTTGCCCCATTTGCGCAAAGGTTTCGCGATCCAAGATCGCATAGGCGGGTGTGATGTCGCAGACCACGGGCTGGTTTTTGTAACCCTCAAGCAGATAGCTAAGATAGGCGGAATGATCGCCCGCCTCGGATGTGTAAATCTCCAACAGGTCGGTAAGATCGCGCAATTGGCGTAGATTTGCGCGATTGCGTTTACCAAGTTGCGGGATCAATCGCTTGGCCAGGATCGAGGTTGCCTGCACGCGCATGTCGAATACCTGCTGCGCCTTGCCCGCAATGACGTCGAAATAATGCAGTTCCTTGTTGCGGGAAAAATGCACCTGATCGCTGCGTCGCAACGTATCATAAAGCCACGTCGTCCCGGCCTTTTGCGCGCCAATGCAAAATACCATTGTGGCCGTCGATGGAAAGGCAGGGTTGGGCATAAACGGCACCTTGTCCAAAAGCATGAGGTCAGGGTTTCATGTTGTAGATGTGCAGTTTTATCGCTTCGTTAATATCGTCAAAGTAAATCAGTTTACCGTTCTCAAGAACGGCCCCTGCGTCGCACATTTCACGCATTAACCCCATGGAATGGCTGACGAAAATAGACCCGGCCCGCGACATCCGGTCGGCAAAGACGCTTTTGCTTTTGCGCTTGAACGCCGCGTCGCCTACGGCGGTTATTTCGTCAATCAGGTAGGTGTCAAAGGTCAGGCCCATCGACACACCAAAGGCCAGACGTGACCGCATGCCCGATGAATATGACCTGATTGGCGCGTGGAATTGATGCCCCAGCTCGGCGAAATCGGCGACATAATCCATAAGCGCGTCACTGTTCGCGCCATAGATACGCGCGACGAAACGGGTATTTTGCGCGCCAGTCATATCGGGGTGAAATGACCCGGCAAAGCCAACGGGGAACGACACATTTCCATCGCTCAACACCTCGCCCGATGTCGGGTCGGCCGTGCCCGCAATGATGCGCAACAAGGTTGATTTTCCCGCGCCGTTCCGCCCCAGCAACCCGACGGACACCCGGCTGGGAAAAATCGCATTTATGCGATTCGCGACCACCTTTCGATTGCCGTTCAGATGATAGGATTTCGATAGGTTATGCAGCTGGATCATCGCCCTTTTTCTAGCGCCGATCCCTTAATGAATAGCCAACCATCACCAAAATTGCCCAGATCAACAGGCTGAATAGCGCGACAAGCGCCATGGTCAGCAGCCGATCCGGGTAAATCGAGGTTTCCGCAAGGGTTGGTTTGATATGGGCAGCTAAATACCGGCTTTGGCGGCGCGATTCCGCGACTGCCACATCATATGCGACAAGGGCTGCGGCATAGGATTGCTCGGCGAATTCGCGATCCACCATAAGGCTTTCAAACTCGCCCACTTGGTCGACCAAGGCATTGTCCGCCTTTCCATTTTCACTGCCAATTCCCAGCTTTGCGCGTTCCTGTTTCAGGCGCTGTTCGATCACGCCCTGACGCCGTATCGCCTGTTTAACACGTGGGTCTGTCGGGGTGCTGATCTGGCCAAGCATGTCCAGATTTATAAGGGTTTCGGCCAATTGCATCTCAAGCGATGACAGCAGCCCCGTCTGGATCGAAAGCGTCGATGCGGGGGATACCACTTGGTTCAGGTTGCGAAATTTGCTCATCTCGGACCGGGCGATTTTGAGGCGCTGAACGGCGGTCTCAAGCTCTTCTCTGGCGAGGCGCGTCGCGTCTTCACGGGCGATATCGGACAATCGGTTGATCATCCGGCTGCTCTCATCATAGATGAAGCGCGCGATGTTTTGGGCGTCTTGCGGCGTGAATGCCTGTACCTCAAGCTCGATCAACCCGGTGCTGCTGTCGTGATAGACGCTGACCATGCGCAGCCAGTAATCGGTTAGATCTTCGATTGATCCCGGGGGATGATAGCTGAACACGGGGTCGATTCTCGGGTCTGCCTTTGACCAGAGCTGGCGCAGGTCAAGCGCGCCATCGACGGTTTTCACCAAATCCTGACTTTGAATAAATTCGTATAGAATATCTTCGTCCGGCGACCCCGATCCGGACAGCTCTGCCATGCCGCCAAGCAGTTCGATCGCTGAACTCGAATCCTCTGTCCGGACAGAAAACCCCGCGACAGAGACGAAGCGATCCGCCGCGCGTTCCCATAGGTACCACGCGGCAATCAGGTTCGTGCCCAACACGCAGATCACAAAGCTTAGAAAAATGACCCGATGGCGCGGTTTAATCCGGGCGGCGCGCACCGGGGGCGCAACCAAAACCGGCTGCTGGGGGACCGCGGGTAGGTTTCCGTCGGGCCTTATGACATTAAGCTGCTGCCCCTTCGCAGCAATCGCTGCCTTTTTGATACCGCGCTGCTCCTCTATGCGGGCCAATGCTGCCTTACGCTCGCGCACTTTTAACGCCTTGCGCACATCATGAGGAAGGTTTCGGGCCCGTTCAGCGGTTTGGGGATGCGTGCGCGTCATTCGCTAAACCCGATCACCGATTGTTAAGCGATCTGTGCTTTCTGGGGGCACGTTATTTGTCGCGGTAAGGGGTTCGGGGTTTTGCATTCGCCACATATTCATATCTTGCTGTGCACCAAAAATGGCGGGTCCTATATTCGGGCGCAGCTGCAATCCATTCTTGCCCAAACCCATCGCGACTGGACCCTTTGGATCAGCGATGATGGGTCGACTGACGATACCTTGGCTTGTGTGAACCGGTTTATCGTCGCGCACCCGGATCGTGATATTCGGTTGGTTACGGGGCCGGGTCAGGGCTGTGCGCAAAATTTCATGACGCTGCTGGCACGGCCTGAACTGACTCGGGCGTGGGTTGCATTCGCCGATCAGGATGACGTGTGGATGCCCCATAAATTGGCGCGTGCTGTCGATATGATCTGGCGCGGGACAGGGGCGCAAATCTACGCCAGCCGAAGCATCTATACAGATGCGGCGCTGAACCCGATTGGCATGTCGCCGGATTACCAGCGGCCCTTCGCGTTTGGAAATGCATTGGTGCAGAATATCCTGCGTGGCAATACGATTGTGTTGCCGCCTGATGTGACCGAATTTTTGGCCGATACCCTGCCTTTCGCGTTGGATGCTGGCATCCCTTTCCATGATTGGTGGGTGTATCAAACGGTGACCGGTGCCGGGTTCGATGTCATCCATGACGCCAAGCCCGGGGTTTTGTATCGTCAGCACGACAATAATCTGCTGGGGTCCAACCGTACCCACGCCGGGCATCGTGCCGCGATTTTGTTGCGCGCTGTGTTCGCAGGCTGGATTGACCGAAACCTGCGCGTTCTGTCGGATTTGTCGCCAGTTTTGACCGGGCAAAGCCGTCGGGTTTTGTTCGACTTTATCGACTGGCGCGCGCAACCGGCGTTGGATTGGCGGGCGGCCCCACAATCGATTGGCGTTTATCGTCAAACACTGGGGGGAGATTTTGCCCTGCGGGTTCTTGCACGTCTGGGCAAGCTGTAAATCGCGGCTCATGACAGCGCGCCTTGAATGTGAAGCTGCTGCATCAGTTTGACATCAAGGGCGGAGAAATCTGCAAGCTTTTGTTTGTTCGCGTCGCTTTCTATCCGTTCCAAAAGTTGGGGCCATCGTTTGGTACCTTGAAGTTTCGGCCCCGGATTTATCCTTTTTTCGACGATTGAAATCTGTTGGCCGGTAAGCCTGGCAATATCCTGTTCAAGGGCCGCGAGGCCTTCGATCGAATAGATGCAGTCAAGTTGTGCCGCGCCCTTTTGCGCCAATGGTATCAGTGTGTTTGTCGGGATATCCGCGATCTGCGCGGCACCGCGAATCTTGTGCGTCACGAAATACGAGCAGTAAAAGTTGTCATAGTGATCGCGAATGAACTGTTGCCAACCCGCATCCCCCCCAAAGAAGTAGTCGTCGGCGGTGTTTTCCCTGATCTTTTTTAGTCCAGCATTCGCAGGGGCATTCAGGGCATCGACATCTAAACCCTGCGATTTTTCAAGCAGATAGAAATAGAATGACGCAATCCTTTCGAACGGATCGCGCAGGATCGTAAAGGCAAAGCGATCTGTGCCGAATTGACCCAAGTCCATCCAATCTAGATGCCCAGAATACAACGTATAGCCCGGCGGAAATTGCGCGTTGGCAGGCGCTTGAGTGTGCACTCTGATCGGCGATGTGCAGTCCTCTCCGATCACGCGGGCCAGCTCTGAATGAACGGTTTGGCCGGCGGTTTTGGGGATATGAAGAAAGATGATTCTCTTCACGCTGGCATGCCTTTTCTCAGGTCAACTCTCTCTGGCTGGTAGGGGGCAGTATCCCCCTGCATCTGGTGGATACCTTTGCAAAAATCGGCTGGTTCTGACGGGTCAAGATGGTCCATTTGCCATGGGGCGAACTGCCACCATTGGCTGCGCAGCATTGGAGTGATGAGCGTGGTGGGCAGTCGCATCTTTTTGATGGTTGCCGGATTTCCAGCGACGACCGCAAAGGCCGGAACATCGCGCGTTACAACCGCATGGGCACCGATTATGGCACCGTCACCAATTGAAACCCCAGGGGCAACATAGGCCCCATGGCCAATCCAGACATCATTCCCGATTGTCGTGATTTTCACCTTTGTTGGCGGGCCTTTGAAGGTAAATTTATAGTTGTGATAATGTTCAGCGGCTTCAAACCCGTCGCCCAGATCAAACAGTTTGTCACCCAGATAGAACGCGGGGCTGGTCGATGCCCAGTGGGTCGGGTGGTTTTGTCGGCCAATTTGAACGCCTTCGCCAAATGAAGAATATCGCCCAATGCGTGCCGCGAAACAGTATCCAGAAACCTGATAGGAAAATGCCCCTAATTCGAGCGAATGCTCGTATTGCGTCCATTTCAAGCTGGCCGGCGTTTCAATGATCGAGTGCTCGGGGAGGCTAACGTTGGGTCCGCCCCGGTTCAAAACCTCTATTCCGGTCGCGTGCAGCTTTTTGATGGGTATGGATATCTGTGCCATCACGCGGCGCTTTCTATCGAATAGGGTATTTTGGCAAAATGATCCCTGAGATTCGCGCCTTGCCATTCGCCTTTGTTAAAAGGGATCGGGAAACCGTTGTCAGCGTCGGTTACGGCCTGGCCTTGCGCACCGACGTTAAAGGCGTGGACCGGCAAGCCTGTTGCCAAGGCCTCGTGGGTGGTGAACGAAAATGTTTCCGGCCAGATCGACGGGACAAGCCAGTCTGTGATGCCGTAACGTTCGCAAATATGGTGAAGATTTTCGATCCGGTAGCCCCCATGTACCGGGATACGCGACGGGATCGGATGTGACGTGTCGAAGTTCCCAATAATGGCGAGGCCGATGTCGTTTTGCTCAAGGCTTAGCGCGAGGTCCTGGATCAGCCCCGCGCCTTTCTGAAGGCCGATATCCCCAAGCACGCCGATCACACGCCGTGCCCCGGCAGGGCGAGGCGGGATCAGGGGAACAGGGTGCAAAAGCTGATGCGGCTTGATTGAAACCTTGCCCGCAATCGCGGGATAGGCCGTTGTCAAAATCTCCGCGCTGCTGGACGAGAACGCAACGATATCTTTCGCGTGATCCAGCAGGGTGGACCAAGAATTTTGCCAGTCTTGCAGTGGTATTTGCTGAGAATTTAAAAGGGCTTGGCCGTGCTGAGGCGTGGGAACACCGTGATAAATCCCGGCGTCATCCAACAACGTATAGGACGGGGATATGATGAAGTAGTCATGCAGTAAAACCTCGATCGTGTGGCGGCCATTATTGCTGATTTTGAACAACGCGTCGGGTAGGGTGGCTGGATCATGGTCACCAACGCCGCAGGAATAAATGATGCGCCGACGCGCGATCGGGGCCAACATTTGCAGCACGTAATCAAGGCTGTTTGTGTGGCCGGAAATCGTGCCATCGGGTGTGACCAGTTCCAGCTGCCAACGTTGTTTCCCGCCGACCCGCAGCACCACGGCTGACCGCCCCAAGGCGTGGTGTTTCGTGGCAATCCGATTGGCAAGATACGCATCGGCACCGCCGCCCATACTGTGGGCAAGATAGATGGATACCGGATACACATCCTGCGCCCCAAGCCACGCGAGGCCAAGCGCCAGTCGGGTCGAACGGAGCGGATCAGACTGAACAAAGCGTTGAACATCATTGTCAAAATGCGGAAACCTTTGCCGGACCCTTTGGTTGTTCTCCGCAATAAGCTGCTGTTTTTCCTTGCCACCAAAGCTTTCACCGCCGCGGTGTTCAACGAACAGGTTGCCTGCGCTTAGATGTTGGCCGCCCGTTGCTCTAACCCGCTGGCACCAATCAACTTCTTCGCCGTAGCCACGCCCAAATGCGGTGTCAAAGCTTGGGTTTTTGACAAGATATGCAAAGTTGATCGCCATGCAAAAGCCGACGCCCGTGGGCATGTCGGCCTGCCCGGTAGACTGGTTTAGGGAGGCCGCCGTTCGGTCAATAATGTCTGCTTGCCCGGTGGTTAAATCTTGGGGATGACAGATCAACGGGACCGAAAAAACCTCGGCGTTGTTGGACATGGGGGTGACAGTTGCGACGTTTCTGCGCAGCTTTATGGGGGCGATCAGTCGGGAGGCCCAACCGGCAGGGACCAACGCGTCAGAGTTCAGCAAAACCACTGGATCGGACCACAAAAGCGCCTCTTCGAAAGCACGGTTTACACTGCGGATAAAGCCTAGGTTTTCCGTGTTCTCAAGCAGGACAACCTGATCTGGGTTTTTGGTTTTCCATTCCCTTAGAAAGGGACGAACGCGGCTGTCTGTCGACGCATCTTCGACCAGAATCAGACGCCACGGCAGATCGGTATGTTCCTTAACCCTGGCCAGCGCCTCTTGCAGAAGGTCGAAGGCGTTGAAAACAGGCATAATAATGGTAATGCTGTCGTCTGGTGTGAACGGCGAGGGGCTGCGCGTATCGCTAAACAGCGCGGGGTCAAGTTCGGCCGATTGCGGCAGCGTGGTAAGATGCAGGCTTTGCTTGATCCGGGCGCGGTATTTCGGGTCACGGGTGGCGATCCAGCCGATTGCCGACGGCAGTTGACCAAGCATTGCCCATATAAAGCCAACGAAGATGCGCAGTTGGACCCAACGAATACGGTGCAAGGGCAGGGGCCGGCCAATCGTGGGTTGGGCGGGGTCAGCGCCGTGAAGCTCGATGCCAAAGCGGGCGATTTCTGCCAACCTGAGCGGGCCAAGCGGCACAGTGATGTCAAAACCCAACTTGGCACCCAGCCCGTATGCCTTTGCAACATCGTCCCTGCGCAGAACGGGCCAAGCGCTGGCTGTGATCCCGTTCATGTGTAAAACAACCTCGGTCGCGCAAGACCACCCCGCCACCCGAAGATGCCCATCGGCCAGTGAAACCAGATCAACGGCACCAATGATTTGCCCATCGGCTGCGTAAAAGGCGTGCGGCTTTCCCCGCGCCTTAAGATGCGCAGTGGTATAGCGGGCAAAAAGAGCGGCGAGCTGTTTATACAAAATCAGTCTTTTCGATTCTAAGTTCTTTAGATTGAATTTCAGATCAGCACGCGCGTGCTTAAGGTGAGGTTAAAAGTGCAAGTAGCGGCATTTCCACAAGGCGCAGGGGCACCGTTTGGGCCGCTTGTGCGATCATGAGCGGCCCAAATATTATCGACAGCGGTCTGAACAATCAGGTTGATATCGACGTGTCGGTAAAGCGGGCCGACGGGTTTCAAATCCACATCAAGGGCCGCGATAATCACCTTGTTATCGGGGCACATACGATTCTGGGCAGCGGTATGATCGAGCTTCGAAACAACGCCTGCTCGATCACGGTTGGTGAGAATTGCTTGTTAAACGGCAGTATCCGGTGCCGCGCTGGGCAAAGTCATATCCGGATTGGCAGCAATACGACCATGATGATGGCGCATATATCGCTGCACGAGGCGGGTCATATCACGCTTGGTGATGACTGCATGTTGTCGGGCGATATCACCATGGATGTCAGCGACATGCATTCGATTTTGGACGTCGAAACTGGCAGGCGGCTAAACCCGCCACGTGATATCTTGATCGGTGATCACGTTTGGCTGGCGCATGGGGTGCGGGTCATGAAGGGTGCGCAGATCGGTCAGGATAGCATTATCGGAAGCCGCGCAATGGTGTGCGGTGCGATCCCGGCCAACTCGCTTGCCGTGGGCACCCCCGCACGCGTGATGCGCAGCGGGGTCACGTGGGACCGCAGGCGTTTGCCGCTGTCGCCCGAGACCAAACGGGCGGTCGCTGAACGGGAATAGGCACGACGCGCAAATTTATGCGCGCCACGCCATTTTATTCGCGATCCTACAAACCTCTGTAGGGAAGCGCGTATCTTTGCGCCTCGCGTACCATGAATCAATGACTTGGCCATTGCAATGCGCAGATAACATTGCGCCACCTGGGCGCGCCTTAGGCTTCGCCCAACAGGTCCATGCGCGGCATCAAGTCCAGCAGATGGCGCGAGTATTCGTGGGTCGGGGCGCTGAACAGGGTTTCGGTGTCGGAGACCTCGCAGATGCCGCCATTGCGCATGACCGCGATCCTGTCGCACATCTGGCGCACAACCGGTAGATCGTGGCTGATGAACAGCATGGTCAGCCCAAGTTCCTGTTGCAGGTCCTTCAACAGATTGAGGATCGTGGCCTGCACGGACACGTCCAGCGCCGATGTCGGTTCGTCACAGATCAGGATGCGTGGGCGGGATGCCAATGCGCGGGCGATGGAGATACGCTGGCGCTGCCCGCCGGAAAACTCATGCGGATAGCGCAGTGCGGCACTGGCACCTAGACCGACATGATCGAGAAGGTCACCAACGATTTTGCGGGTCTCGGACTCCCTGTCGGTCAGTCGATAGAACCGGATCGGCTCGGCCACGATATCAAGCACCCGCATTCGCGCATTGAGCGAGGAATAGGGGTCCTGAAAAATCATTTGCAAAGCCCGGCGTGCGGTGCGGGCGGTGGCGCTTTTGGGGTGGGACACAACGTCCTGGCCAATCACCTTAATCTGGCCGCTATCGGGCCGATAAAGCCCGGCGATCAACCGTGCCACGGTGGATTTGCCGGAACCGGATTCGCCAACCAGGCCAAAGGTTTCACCTTCGTTGACGGTGAAAGAGACATCATCCACCGCCTGCAACATCTTGCGATTGCGTTTGAGCAGCGCCTTTTGCAGGGTGAAAGACAGGTCGAGGTTCTCGATTTCAATTGCGGGGCCAGACCCGCGTTCGCGCTGCGACTCGCCCAGCCAATGGGTCTGAATATCAATGCGCTTGAAGGGGGTTGTGCCGCCTTCGATGTAGTCCACCGACGAAAACCGGTCCAGCTTGCGATCCGCACGCGGCACGGCGGCAATCAGTGACTTGGTGTATTCATGCGTCGGCGCGCCAAGGATTTGGGCCACGTCGCCTGTTTCAACCACTTCGCCGCGATACATCACCGCAACCCGATCCGCGATATTGGCGATGACGCCTATATCGTGGGTGACGATGATCACACCCAGCGCGCGCTCGCGGCAAAGCTGTTTGATCAGGTCAAGGATCTGCGCCTGGATTGACACATCCAGCGCGGTTGTCGGTTCGTCCGCGATGATCAGATCAGGATCTCCCGCCAGCGCTAGGGCGATCACCACCCGTTGGCGCATGCCGCCCGAGAATTGGTGCGGATAGGCCAGAAGACGTGCCTTGGCCTCTGTTATGCCAACCTGTTCCAATAGCTCAATGGCGCGGTTTTCGGCTTCGGCCCCGCTAATTTTGCCGTTGGTCTTCTCGATGGTCTCGACCAGTTGCGCACCAACCGTCATCAGCGGGTTCAGCGATGTCTGCGGGTCCTGAAAGATCATTCCGATCCGGTCACCGCGCACCCGGCGCATCTCGGCTTCGCTGCGCCCGCGCAGCTCTTCGCCCTCGAACAGGATCGAGCCGGCGCTGACCCGGCCGGGCGATTCCAGAAGGTCGACGATGGCATTGCCGATGGTCGATTTCCCAGCCCCGGATTCACCCACAAGCCCGAGGACTTCGCCAGGACGGACGGTCAGGCTGACGCCTCGCGCGGCGTGAACCGTGCCACGGCGGGTGTGGAAATCGACATCAAGGCCGCTGATTTTCAAAAGCTCGGTCATCGCAGTTTCGGATTGAGCGCGTCACGCATCCAATCCCCCAAAAGGTTGACAGCAAAGACCAGCACCACCAGCGCGATGGCCGGGAAGAAGGTGATCCACCACAGGCCAGAGAACAGGTATTCATTGCCAACCCGGATCAACGTACCCAGAGACGGGGTTGTCGGCGGAATGCCCTGACCCAGAAAGGACAGGGTTGCCTCGGCGATGATCGCCAGCGCCAGCCCGATCGTGGCGATAACCAGAACCGGTCGCAACGTGTTGGGAAGTACATGCCGAACCATGATCAGCCATGCGGGCAAACCAATAATCCGCGCGGCCTGAACATATTCCTTGTTCGCCTCGACCATGGTGGCACCGCGCGCCACGCGCGCGAATTGCGGCCAGTCGGTCAGACCAATGGCGATA
Organism: uncultured Sulfitobacter sp.; assembly: GCF_964021855.1. Classification (NCBI taxonomy): domain Bacteria; kingdom Pseudomonadati; phylum Pseudomonadota; class Alphaproteobacteria; order Rhodobacterales; family Roseobacteraceae; genus Sulfitobacter; species uncultured Sulfitobacter sp. The sequence goes on along the minus strand of NZ_CAXHZD010000001.1, from coordinate 248,027 downwards.
ATGACGACGTAGACTGCAAATTCCTGGCGCAGCTCCAGCGGCAGAAATGCCCGCCCGATCCCGTTGATAAGGATGGCAAGCAAAATCCCCGGAATCGTCAGCTGCACATCGGCGATACGCATGATCACCGCATCGGTGACACCACCGACGTAGCCCGAGATCACGCCCAGGGTGACACCCAGCACCATGCCAAGGCACACAGCCGCCAGCCCGACAAGGATGGACAACCGCCCACCATAAAGAATCGTCGACAGCATGTCGCGGCCTTGATTGTCGGTGCCCAGAAGGTATTGCGGTTGGCCGCCCTCGACCCAAGCCGGTGGTAGCTTGCCATCCCAGAGTGAAATCTGGCTTGGGTCGAACGGATCGAAGGGGGCAATCAGCGGCGCAAAGAGGCAAGCCAGGATCGAGAAAACCGTGATTGCTGCAGCAATCATTGCGCCGGGCGAATGCAAGAATGACCAGACGATGTCGTTGTCTTTGAACCGCTGCCAGCGGGTTAGTGGTCGATCCTGAGGCCTTTCTTGGGGCTGTACGTGGCTCATGTTCCTCAGTTCCCTAGCCGAATGCGCGGGTCGACAACAAAATAGAGAATGTCGACAACCAGATTGATCAGAACAAACAGCAGCGCAACGAACACCAGATAGGCAGCCATGATCGGCACATCGACAAAATCGACAGCCTGAATGAACATGAGACCTGTACCGGGCCACTGAAAGACTGTTTCGGTGATGACCGAAAAGGCGATTAGCCCGCCGATGTTCAGGCCGATGATTGTAATTACCGGAACCAGCGTGTTGCGCAGCGCATGGCGAAAGTTGATCGCGCGCTCTGACAACCCGCGCGCCCGGGCAAATTTGATAAAGTCGGTTTGCATGACCTCAAGCATCTCCGCCCGCACCAGCCGCAGGATTAGCGTCAGCTGGAACAGCGACAGGGTGATTGCAGGAAGGATGATGGCGCGCCAGCCATCCACAGTCAGTAATGAGGTTTTCCACCAGCCAAGATCGACCGTGCCACTACGCCCCGAAGAGGGCAACCAGCGCAGGTGAACGGCAAAGATATAGATCAGGGCGATGCCGATGATGAAGGTTGGTAGGCTGACCCCAACCAGCGACACCGACAGGATCCCCCGACTGATCCAGGATTTGCGTCTAATACCAGTGTAAACGCCCAAGCCGATGCCGACCACGAGCGCGATGATCGCGCTGACAAACACCAGTTCCAGCGTGGCGGGTAGACGCTCGAAGATCAACTGGTCCACCGGTCGCTTGATACGATAGCTGAGACCAAAATCGCCTTGCAGCATATTGCCAAGAAACCGCGAATACTGGGTCAGAACAGGATCATCCAGACCAAGCTGTTCGCGGATTTCCAGGCGCTGCTCGCGCGTGGCATCCTGTCCGACCATGTTGTTGACTGGATCGCCGACAAAGTTGAACAACGAAAAGCTGACGGCTGAAACGATGGCCATCACCAGCACCGATTGTGCCAGCCGCTTGAGGATGAAGAAAAACATATGAGGGCGCTTTCAATGCCGGGGCAGGGCGTAACCCGCCCCGGCAGTTTTCTTATTTCATCACCGCAAAACGCGGACGGAACGCGTCATCCGCAGCAATCGGGATATCGACCGCGTCCGAAAGACCCCAAGCCAGAACCTGGTGGTGGATCGGCACATAGGGCATGTCTTTTTTGACAAGCGACCAGGCCTCATCGATCATCGCAGTGCGCTTTTCGATGTCGATCTCGGTTGTGATCGCCTTGGTGATCTCGTTCACACGGGCGTTGTTATAGCCGGTGGCATTCCACGACCCTTCACCGTCGAGCAGATACGAGAACACATAGTGGCTATCCAGCGTCGGAACGCCCCAACCCAGCATGTAGAAATCAGACTCACGCTTTTGGATTTTGGGGAAGTGTTGCGCCTTGGGGATTGCATCAAGGTTCACCTTGACGCCGATCTTGGCCAACATCGCCACGGCCGCCTGGCAGATCTTTTCGTCATTGTTGTAGCGGTTGTTGGGGCAATCGAGTTGGATTGAGAACCCGTCCGGATAACCCGCGTCAGCCAGAAGCATTTTGGCCTTGGCTGCATCAAACCCATAGGACGCATCGTTTTCTGGCGTATTGCCAAGCACACCGGGCGAGGTGATCATGCCGGTCGGAAACGAAAGGCCTTCCATGACGACCCGCTGGATTGCATCTTTGTCGATAGCAAGGTTGAACGCCTCGCGCACCTTGGCATCCTTGAACGGGTTGCCTTCGGCATCCGAGGTGCGCAGCTTGTCGACCCCTTGATCCATGCCGAAGAAGATCGAACGGATCTGGGCTACGGTCTTCACGCTAAGCCCTTCTGAGGTTTCGATGCGTTTGACATCCTGCAATGGCGGATCAAGCACAAAGTCGACTTCGCCCGACAACAGAGCGGCCACGCGTGTGGCGGCATTGGTGATCGGCCGGTATTCGATCTTGTCGATATTACCGGGGAACATGCCCTTGCCCCACCAGTCGGGGTTGGCCGCTAGAACGGTCAATTCGTCCGGCGCACGGCTGACCAACGTGAACGGGCCGGTGCCATTGGCGTTGCGCACGGCAAAAGTTTCTTCCTTTGCCTTGAAATCTTGTGGCGCAACAACGTTGTTCGCCTCAGCCCAGCCCTTGTCCATCATGTAGATTGAGGTCAGCTGGTTGGGCAAGATCGGGTTTGGCCCGTCGGTCGTCAGTTTGACGGTGTAATCGTCGATGACTTCGACCGAGGTAACGCTTTTGGCCTGTTCTTTATAGTCCGAGGCCTCGTGATTGGCGCGCATGAACGAAAACACCACGTCTTCTGCCGTAAAATCCGACCCGTCATGAAATTTCACGCCTTGGCGCAACTTGAATGTCCAGCCGTCGGAACCGGCTTCCCAACTTTCGGCCAGTTCAGGCTGAAGAACAAGATCCGCATCGCGGGTAACCAGGGATTCATAAATCTGGCCATTCATTGCAATGGTCGGGCCCTCGTTCTGCGAATGGGGGTCCATGGTCAGCGCGTCACCCTGGCTGGTCCAGCGCAATACGTTTTCTGCCAGTGCAGGGCTTGCAACCGTCAGAGCCGTCACCGAGACGGCAAGCAATTTTGTGAATTGCATATTTTTCTCCTTGTTGTGTGAGCGTCTGGCCGTGACCGACATCGCGCTCTTGTCTTGACCATACAACACAAAGGGGAGTCGTAAAGAGCGCGACGCGCCTTTTTACCCGAACATTTCTGTCAGACAAAATTCGAACCGGGTGACAGTTCGAAAACGGTTCTGCAAGCTTGAGGCGATCCGGTTTTGGACAAACAACCTCGATTTACGGCGTAAACCAGCATACGTTTGCGTTGCAGGAGGCCAAAGGGTCGGTAACTCACACAATCTGCAGCGAATGGTCACTTCGTCCCGCATCTTCACGGTTACTGGACGGCACGGCGAATGGCTGGATTGGGTTTCGGCGAATTTCGCGAATTTGAAGGCCCGTTTCGGGGAAACCACGTTGTGCCGCCGCGACTTGTTCACCAATTCTGACGAAGCTTGAAGGCAAACTTCGCTGCATCAGCATCATGCCACTTCGTCCCGCTTTGTGTGAGCTCATCCAAACAAAGATTGTGCAACCGCGGCGAACGGCAGGTTTAACGGGCCGCAACGCAGCATTGAGTGCGGGTGGTGGAGGTCGGCTTCGAGCTAATTCTGTTGAAAAACACCGTGTTGCAGGCGCAGAAAATATTGCTTCGAACACAGCGCGAGCGCCTTTCTTGTCAGGCTTTGCGCCATTGCTGCGGTGCAGGAAAGATCTTGGCTAATTTGCGGAGGTTTTGGGCGGCTGCGGCGAGGAGGAATTCGTCATTTGCACCACATGGGCCACGTAGTCGGAGCCGCCAGAGCCCGAGAATGCGTTTGAGGTGGGCGAAGAGCATTTCCACTTTCTTTCGGAGCCGCATCGAAATGACGTACTGTTTGGTTTTGGCGATGTCACGGGCAACTTGGCGGGCGTCTTCATGTTCTTCGCGGGTGATCTTGCGCGCGTCGGCATTCGGGCAGCATTTCGCTTTGGATGGGCAGGCCTGACAGGTGTGTTTCAGTGCTTGATACTTGGCCACGCCTTTGCCGGTCGGCGCTCGGCGTGGATCAGAATAGTTGCGGCGGAACTGCTTTAATGGTTCTCCCTCTGGACAGATGTATTGGTTATTCTCCGCGTCCCATTCAAAGTCAGTCCGGCTCCAAGTTCCATTGGTTCGCCCCGCCTTATCCAGCACTGGAATATGGAGATTGATGTCGCGGTAGACGAGCCACCCAAGCATTGAGCCAGATCCATAGGCCGTGTCTGCGATCAATCGCTCAGGGTCGATGTCATGCCTTTCTTTAATCCGGTCCAACATGGTCCGCACGGATCCAACTTCGGCTTGTCGGATTGATCTGGTGCCTTCGACGTCAACGATGACACTGTGGTCAGTGTCGATCAGATAATTGGTTGAATACGCAAAGAAGGCTGGCCCTTTACGTGCTGCGGTCCACTAGCTCGAGGGAGCAGAGTGAGATGTGAACTTGGGTTCTACCTCCGATGCTGCACCAAAAGCGGCATCGTCTAAAACATCTAAATATTCCTTCACAGCACGGGGCGGATGGTTTGGATCAATGGCGCTGTGATCCCAATCTTCTTTTGGCGCGGAGTTCTGTTTGTTCGCATCAGCCTCGATTAAGCTGGCATCTGCCGCAAGCCGCTGGCCGCTCACCAAACCATCCGCAATGCAACGCGCGACGGTCTTCTCAAACAGATGCCGCAGCAAAGCGCTCTCACGGAAACGCCCGTGTCTCACCCGGCAGGCGATTGCAAAGCAATCTGCCGAAAGGGCCGGTTCTTTGAGAAGGTCGAATGATTGGGTATTGGATCAGACAGATCGAGGCGACAAAACCAACGATATGCCAGGTTCAAATGCACCTCCTTACACAACCGCCGCTCTGATCTGATACCGAAGCAATAGCTGACCAACAGCATTCGGATCAGCAGTTCAGGGTCAATCGAAGGGCGGCCCGTGTGGCTGTAAAACTCAGCCAGATACTGGCGGATGTCGCTCAGATCGACAAACCGATCAATTGCGCACAGCAGATGGCCTTGCGGGACGTGGTCTTCCAGCGAGAACTCATAAAACAACGCCGCCTGCGCTTCCTGCTTTGGTCCCATCATCGCCAAATCCTCCGCTGCCGTAAGCAAATTGAACCAGCCAAAGACCTTCAAATCAATAAGAGCTTTTCAACAGAATTCGCCCTTAGTGGCAACTCGCCCTTACGGCAAATGGAAAACTAAACCCAGCAGGACGCAGTCCCCAATTTGAAACCCCCATCAGTGATTGCGATTGTAAAATTATAGAAATGAATACAGAAACTTAAATTGTAAGAGCGGGTAGAAAACCACGTGTGTGCTGTCATGGACAGTGGCCATGGCTTGATTGAAAGTAAATTTGAATGTTCACTCGGGTTCGAAAAGGGAAGCGGCGAACCTGTTGCCAACCCCTAAGACCGATACCTTAGTGAAAATCGCGTAAGATATTGATTAAATTATATTTCATGCATTGAGGTGTTATCCGCGACGCGCAGTTTTTGCGCGCCGCGCAATTTTATGCGCTTCCCTACAAAACCTCTAAAAATCTAGGTTTTCGACGTTCAAGGCGTTCTGCTGGATGAATTCGCGGCGGGGTTCGACGACATCGCCCATCAGTTTGGTGAACAGGTCGTCGGCTTCGGCCATGTCTTCCACGCGGACTTGCAGCAAGGTGCGCGCGTCGGGGTCCAGCGTTGTTTCCCACAGCTGGTCGGGGTTCATCTCTCCCAAACCTTTGTAGCGCTGCAATGACAGGCCTTTCTCGCCCTCCGCAAGGATCGCCTCGAGCAGGTCCATCGGGCCGTAGATCATTTGAGAGCGGTCTTTGCGGACCAGCTTTGCGGGCAGGTTATAGACGTCTTGCAGGTGCTGGGTGAAGCCGCCCGATCGCTTTGCCTCCCCAGAGCGGAGCAATCTGCCATCAAGGGTACGCACCTCTTCGACGCCGCGCAGAATGCGGGCCAGACGCACGCCGTGATCTTGGGTAATGCGACCTTGCCAGCCACGTTCCCATTCCAGCGCGATCAGGTTCAAACGTTCAGCGACCTTGTCGGCGACACCCTGCAAATCGGCATCCACCGCACCGGGTACGAAAGCGCCCGCAATCGCAGCTTGTTCCAGAATGTGACGGGGGTAATGGGTCGGAAATGCCTCAAGCACCCGGCGCATTTGACGGGCCAGATCGACCACGCGCGCCAGATCCTGACCGGTGATTTCCTCGCCATTGCCTTGCCGCAGCATCGCACCATCAATGCCTTGTTGGATCAGGTAATCCTCCATGGCGGCCTGGTCTTTCAGGTACACTTCGGACTTGCCGCGCGACACTTTGTAAAGTGGCGGTTGGGCGATATAAAGGTGACCATTTTCAATAAGTTGCGGCATTTGACGATAGAAGAATGTCAGCAACAAGGTACGGATGTGCGCACCGTCGACGTCAGCATCGGTCATGATGACGATCTTATGATAGCGCAGCTTATCAATGTTGAATTCGTCGCGGCCAATACCGGTGCCAAGAGCCATCACAAGGTTGCCGATTTCTTGGCTTCCAAGCATCCGGTCAAAACGCGCGCGTTCGACGTTCAGGATTTTACCCTTTAGGGGCAGAATTGCCTGTGTCTGGCGGTCACGTCCGGTTTGGGCTGATCCCCCGGCGGAATCACCCTCCACCAGGAAGAGTTCGGTCTTTGACGGGTCTTTTTCCGAGCAATCCTTGAGCTTGCCAGCCAGAAAATTCACGTCCATCGCGGTTTTGCGACGGGTCAGATCGCGGGCCTTACGGGCCGCTTCGCGGGCGTGGGCGGCTTCGATAATCTTGCTGACCACCATTTTCGCGACCTGTGGGTTTTCTTCAAACCATTCGGCCAGCTTTTCGTTTACCAGACCTTCAACAGCGGGGCGCACTTCCGAGCTGACCAGCTTGTCTTTGGTTTGCGAGCTGAACTTGGGGTCCGGTACTTTGACAGACAACACGCAGGTCAGCCCCTCGCGGGCATCGTCGCCGGTAAAGGTGACTTTTTCCTTTTTCGCGATGCCAGACGATTGCGCGTAGTTGTTGATTGTGCGCGTCAACGCCCCGCGGAAACCGGCCATATGCGTGCCGCCGTCGCGTTGGGGGATGTTGTTGGTAAAGGGCAGGACGTTCTCGTGATAGCTGTCGTTCCACCACATGGCGACTTCGACGCCGATGTCGTCTTTCTCTCCGGTGATGAAAATCGGTTCCGGCATCACGGCGGATTTCGAACGGTCGAGGTATTTAACAAATTCCTTAACGCCGCCTTCGTAAAACAGCTCTGTGCGTAGCGGTTCGGCGGAGCGCTCATCCGTCAGGATGATCCGCACGCCGGAGTTCAGAAACGCCAGTTCGCGCAGGCGTTTTTCCAACGTTTCAAAGCTGTATTCGAGGTTCGAAAACGTGTCGGTCGACGCCATAAAGCGGACTTCGGTCCCGGTGCGATCGGTTGGTCCGACCACGGACAGGTGCTCTTTGGTGAAGCCCCCTTCAAAGCGGGCGACGTGTTCCTTGCCTTCGCGCCAGATGCGCAGTTCCAGCCAGTCGGACAGGGCGTTCACAACCGAAACGCCAACGCCGTGCAGACCGCCGGACACCTTGTAGGAATTGCTGTCGAACTTACCGCCAGCGTGCAGCTGGGTCATGATAACCTCGGCCGCCGAAACGCCTTCTTCTTGGTGGATGCCAACAGGAATGCCGCGCCCGTTGTCGCTGACTGAAACGGAGTTATCTTCGTGGATTGTCACGTTCACAGCGTCTGCGTGACCGGCCAATGCCTCGTCGATGCCGTTATCGACCACCTCATACACCATATGGTGCAGACCAGAGCCATCATCCGTATCACCGATATACATACCGGGACGCTTGCGGACAGCTTCTAACCCTTTGAGAACTTTGATAGAATCTGCACCATATTCCTCTGGAATCTGATCTGCGTCTGACATTCTGGGAAACCTTCTTTTGTTGCCCATTTTATAGTGGTTTTTGCCACTACTGTCACGTCCTAGCCACAAGATTTTGTGTCAAAGGAAAGGGATCAAAACGCCCACCAGAATAAGCAGGGTGCCAGCCACGATATTGATACGTTTCAGCGTCGCCGGATTGGTCATGAGGGTGCGCATTTTGCCGACGAAACCGGCAATGGCAAGGTTGCCAATCAGCGGAATTGCGACGGAGACAAGGATAATCGCGGCGACGTCCGGCCATGTGATCACGCGCAGATCGAAAAAGCCGGGCAAGACACCCATGTAGAACAGAACTGCCTTTGGGTTGCCCAAAATCGCCAGCAAACCGGCGGCAAATCCGGACCAGGCACCGGGCTTTGTCAGGCGGCTGTCGCGGTCGATCTTGTCACCCGCATGGCGGATCAGCAGACCGCCCATAATGATGAAAACACCGCAAGCGATCCAGCGCATGCCAAGCATGAAGATGTCAAAGACCGACAGAATCCAGCTGATGCCCAGCACCGCGACCAAGGGCCAAACCATGTCGCCCACCGATACACCCAAGGCAAGCGGCCACGCTGATTTGAACCCGCCGGACAATGCGCGCGCCATGATCGCCAGCCAGACGGGGCCGGGCGTCAGGAACAGGATAATCAAGGCACCGCAGTAAAGCAGCAGGTCAGGCAAGGCGATTGTCATGGATGCATCCTCACGTCAGAAATGCCTTCGGTTTCAGTCACTTCAAGGGTTTGCGCGCGGTCGCCCAGCGTGTCAAACAGCTCGGCCCCGGTGCCCGTCATCCACGCCTGCGCGCCAAGAGCCGCGATTTCATCATAAAGGGCCGCGCGGCGGTTTGCATCGAGATGCGCCGCGACTTCATCCAGCAAAAGCAGCGGCGGGGCCCCAAAGTCGGCCGCCAATGCGCGGGCATTCGCAAGGATCAGCGACACAAGCAGCGCTTTTTGCTCCCCGGTGGAACAGTCACGTGCGGGCACATCTTTGGCGGCATATATGCCCTCAAGATCGGCGCGGTGCGGGCCAATCAATGTACGCCCCGCCGAAAGGTCGCGCATCCGGTTATCGGCAAGTGCTGTGCGCAGGTCTGCCGCCGATGTGGGCATATCGCAGACCAGCGTTAGTGTTGCTGTTGGGAATGCGGTCTCGGCCTGATTCTGGGCTTCGGTAATAGCTTCGAGCGCTGCCAGCCTGTTGGCGTGGATGGCAGCCCCGGCTTCGGCAAGCTGTTGTTCAAGGGCGATGTACCAAGACGGCTCGCGCACCATGTCCTTGAGCAACCGATTGCGTTCGCGCATGGCCTTTTCATAGGCAAGGGACTGTTCCGCATGATCGGGCAGAAAGCTGAGCGTCATCCGGTCAAGGAAGCGCCGCCGCCCGTCGGCCCCTTCGATCCAGAGCCGGTCCATTGAGGGGATCAGCCATAGCACGCGCGCGATACGACCAAGTCCGGTTTGTGGGGTCGCTTTGCCATCGATGCGCACTTGCCGTGCGGCACCGTTTTCGGACCAAACCTCGATCTCGTGAACCTGACCCAAGGAATGCAGCACTGCTGTGAGTTTCCAGCCAAGCGCCTCTGGCCGCCGGGTCATGTCGAGGGCGCTGGACCGACGCAAGCCGCGCCCGGGGGACAGGAGTGAGACGGCCTCAAGGATGTTGGTTTTGCCCGCGCCATTGGGCCCGTGTATCGCAACAGGACGCGCATCGGCTTCGATCACAGCCCGTTTATGGGACCTGAAATGCGACAGCGTCAAATTTGAGATAAAAAGCTGTGTCATCGTTCAGAGCCGTTTTCTTTTAAAGAAAACGGACCGGAATTTTTGAAAAATTCCGCCGCCTTACACACGCATCGGCATGACGACATAAACGGCAGACATATCATTGCCTTCGCGCATCAATGTCGGATCACCGGACGAGTTGAACAGGAACACAGCGTTTTCGCGGTCTACCTGGCTGGCGATCTCAAGCAGGTATTTCGCGTTGAAACCGATCTCCAGCCGCTCGTCTGCATAGGCAACCACCAGTTCTTCTTCGGCGGCACCGCTGTCAGGTGCGTTTACCGACAGAACCAGACGGTCTTCGTCCAGTTGCAGTTTTACGGCACGGGACCGTTCAGAACTCACCGTTGCAACACGGTCAACCGCGCGGGCGAAATCGCTGGCGTCGACTTCCATTTTGCGCGTGTTCCCTTGGGGGATAACGCGCGTGTAATCTGGGAAGGTGCCGTCGATGACCTTGGAGGTCAGCGTGATATCAGGTGTCGCAAAGCGGATCTTGGTCTCGGACACCGATACCGCGATTTCCATCTCGTCATCGTCCAACAGCTTGCGCAATTCGCCGACGGTTTTGCGCGGGACGATCACGCCTGGCATTTCTGCCGCGCCATCAGGCATGGGCGCGTCAATGCGGGCCAGACGGTGACCGTCTGTGGCGACGCAGCGCAAAACCTTGCTGCCTTCGCTTTCCGAAATATGCATGTAAACGCCATTCAGGTAGTACCGTGTTTCTTCGGTCGAGATGGCGAATTTCGATTTGTCGAACAAGCGGCGCAGCACGGGTGCCGGTGCCTTGAAGTTCGATTGGTATTCGGATGTGGCCATCACCGGGAAATCTTCGCGCGGCAATGTCGCCAGCGAGAAGTTCGAGCGGCCAGCTTCGACCGTCAGGCGGCCAGCGGCGCTGTCGGAGGTCAACGTGATCAGCGCACCATCTGGCAGCTTGCGCACAATCTCGTGCAAGGTTGTGGCGGAAACGGTGGTGGCACCTGCACGCTCGACCTGAGCGGGGGCCTTATCGACCACTTCAATGTCCAGATCGGTGGCGCGGAACGAGGCATCGCTGCCTTCCGCTTCGATCAATACATTGGCGAGGATCGGAATGGTATTCCGGCGCTCGACCACTGATTGAGCCTGTGACACAGCTTTAAGCAGCGCGGCGCGTTCGATGCTGAATTTCATATCCATCTCCATTCCGGCAGTCCGGGAGGGCAAATTACCCGATACCAATGTATTCACAAGGGTTTTATTGACTTTTCAGCGCGAAACAAAGGCCCGTCAAGGCCTTCGCTCCTGTTCTGCCAAGGATATAGGGTTTACGCCTCTAATGCGCGGCGCAGCAATTCCAGATCTTCGGCGATTTGGCCGTCACTTAGCTTGAGCTCTTCTATGCGTTTTACACCATGCATGACCGTCGTGTGATCGCGACCGCCAAAGCGACGGCCGATTTCTGGCAGCGACCGGCTGGTCAGCTTTTTGGACAGATACATGGCCACCTGACGGGGGCGGGCATAGCTGCGCAGGCGTTTTGGGCCAACCATATCGCTAAGGCGGATATTGTAGTGATCGGAAACCTTGCGCTGGATTTCTTCGATGCTGATTTTGCGTTCAGAGGCGCGCAAAACATCGGCCAGACAGTCTTGGGTCAGGTCCATATTGATTTCGCGGCCCACAAGCGACGCAAACGCAAACAGACGGGTCAATGCACCCTCAAGGACACGAACGTTTGTCGTGATGCGGTGGGCAAGGAATTCAAGAACACCGGCTTCGACCTCTAGGCCGGGATAGTTCTTTTGCTGGTTTTCAACCTTGCTTTGCAGAATGCCCAGACGCAGCTCATAATCGGTGGGGTGCAGGTCGACGACCAGGCCGCATTGCAGGCGTGATTTCACGCGGTCCTCAAGATCCTTGATCTCGCCGGGGGCGCGATCAGCGGAAATGATGATCTGCTTGTTCTGATCGACCAGCGCGTTGAAGGTGTGAAAGAATTCTTCTTGGGTGCTGTCTTTGCCCGCGATGAATTGAACGTCATCCACCATCAACACGTCGACGGATCGGAAAATTTCCTTGAAATCCATCATCTTGCGGTCCCGCAAGGCTTGGACAAAGCGGTACATGAACTGTTCGGCGGATAGATAAAGTACGTTCAATTCCGGTTTTCGGATGTGCAATTCTTGGGCAATCGCGTGCATCAGGTGGGTTTTACCCAGACCGACGCCACCATACAAAAACAGCGGGTTAAATGTGACAGGGCCACCTTCGGCAACACGGCGTGCCGCGGCATGTGCCAATTCGTTCGGTTTGCCGACGACAAAGTTATCAAAGCTAAATCGGGCGTCCAAAGGGGCCGTATTCAAGGTATTATTATTGGCGGCCTGCACAGGGGCAGGTTTGATGGCGGGTTGCGAAACCTCGGCCGCAGCCGGTTTTTCACAATTGCCCACAGCGAATTTCAGACGTGTGATTCCGTCTTCTTCGTTTTGCATTTCATGCAAAATGAGGTCGGCAAAATTCTGGCTAACATAGTTGCCGAAGAAATTTGTCGGGACGAACAGCGTGCTTACGCCGTCTTCTGTGGTGCCCAACGAAAGGGGATCAATCCATGTTGTAAAGTTGTTTTGCCCAACCGTCTTTAATAGGCGATTTCTGATTTTTGCCCACTGCTCTTGCGTCATTTACCCAACTGTCCCAATCGTCAGCGACAACCGGAAAGGCTGACCGCACGTGTTACTCTTATCAGAAGGCATAAGACCACCATTCCGGTCCCATCAGAAAACCGGTCAAACGTCCTTCGGACAAATTTTACAAGGTTCATTTCGACAGGGTTGCCGGCCTAAAAAACCAGCACTGCTGTCGAACGCACCGTTCGAAGTATCAAAGACAGGGCAAATGTGCGGTAAGCAACATCTGCGAGATATTCGGGTGCCCCTAGCAAGGCGTTCCGAATTATCCCCGTCTGAACAACTGCATCCTAGCAAATGCAACGGTCCGTCCGGGCCTATCCCCCCATGCGAAGTGAATCGCGCTCAACACTTCTAGCAATGTAAAAGGCGTTCGTTCAACACATCTTCAAACTTGACTCAGTGATTGGTCGAAAAGAATCTCCTTCCCGTAATGCGTGTCGCTAGAATCAAAAAAAGGCACCGCAAAGCGATGCCTTATTCTTTCAACAACTTAGCTGAAATTTTTGTGATTTAGCCCAGTGCTTTGACGCGTGACGCAAGACGCGACATTTTCCGCGAGGCTGTGTTCTTGTGGAACACACCTTTTGTAACACCGCGCATCAATTCAGGCTGAGCAGCGCGAAGTGCCGCTACGGAAGCTTCCTTGTCACCGGATTCGATTGCTTCTTCAACTTTGCGCAGGAATGTGCGGATGCGCGAACGACGTGCTTTGTTGATTTGAAAACGGGCTTCGTTTTGACGGGCGCGTTTCTTTGCCTGTGGTGTATTTGCCATGAGGATCATCCTTCATCTTAGGTCTGTTCAAATTGCGGATACGCGACACAAACCCAACGACCGGATCCATTATCCGATAAGGTGATTCTAGCCAGAGCGGGCTGCACGCGCATGTATTAAGGTGGCCTATAGTCGAACATCGCGGGCTTTGCAAACCCGCAAGATGTTTTTACTTGTCGCGGAATTGCGCCTCGCGTTTTTCAAGGAATGCGGACATGCCTTCTTTTTGATCTTCGGTCGCGAAAAGCGAATGGAAAACGCGGCGTTCAAACAGCAGGCCTTCGCGCAGCGGTACTTCGAATGCGCGGTTCACGGATTCTTTGACCACCATTGTCGAGATCATCGACTTCTCGGCGATCTTGGCGGCGGCACCCATGGCCTCTTCCATCAGTTTTTTCACAGGTACGACGCGCGAAACCAGTCCTGCGCGCTCTGCCTCGGTGGCGTCCATAAAGCGGCCGGTCAGGTTCATATCCATTGCTTTGGATTTGCCGATTGCGCGGGTCAAACGCTGGGTGCCACCGATACCGGCAACAACGCCTAGGTTAATCTCGGGCTGGCCGAATTTGGCGGTCTCGGAACAGATGATAAAGTCGCACATCATCGCCAATTCACAGCCCCCGCCAAGGGCATAGCCCGAAACGGCTGCAATAATCGGTTTGCGAACCCGCATGATCTGATCCGTTTCCGGCGTGAAAAGATCATCGGTAAACACGTCGACAAAGCTTTTGTCGCGCATCATCGCAATATCGGCCCCTGCGGCGAATGCTTTCTCGGACCCGGTGATGACGATGCAGCGCACTTTTTCGTTGTCCTGCGCGGCCTTCAGCGCATCAGCAAGCTCTTTCATGAGCACGTCGTTCAAGGCATTCATTGCGTCCGGTCGGTTCAACGTAACCAATGCTACGTGATTTTCTACATCGACCGTGATCGTTTCATAAGCCATCAAGAATGCTTTCGCTTGTTACACTTTGAAACATGTGAATATCACGGGCGCTGCCCGTTTCAAGTTATCTTTGGCATTGCGCGCAGTAGAAGGACGATCTGCCCGACTGAACGATTCTGCTGATCTGGTGGCTGCACCCCTCGCTGCGGCAGGGCTGCCCCTCGCGGCCATAGACATCAAAGCTGTGTTGGAAATACCCCAATTCGCCATCCGCCTGTTTAAAGTCGCGCAAGGTTGATCCCCCCGCCTCGATGGCTTCTTCTAGCACTTGGCGGATGATGGGCACTAACCCTGCCACACGTGCCGCCGATATACGCCCCGCTTTGCGCGCAGGGTGAATGCCCGCCCGGTAAAGCGTTTCACAGACATATATATTTCCCAAACCGGCCACGATGCGTTGATCCAAAAGCGCGGATTTGATCGGCATGTTCCGACCGTTCAACGCGGCCACCAAATGCGCATCGTGAAAATCATTGCCCAACGGTTCGGGCCCGATTGAAGACAGCAGTTTATGGGCGTCCGCGTTCTGGGTATCCAGCAGGTCCATCGCGCCGAAACGCCGCGGGTCATTGAACGTCACCCGCGCCCCGTTCGCCATGTGCAAAACCACGTGATCATGCTTTTCGGGTGACGGGTGGTCATGCACGAATTGCCCCAATGGATCGCCCGAAATCAGCATCCGCCCCGACATGCCCAGATGAATAAGCAGTGATTCCCCCGATGATAAATCGGCAAGGATGTATTTCGACCGCCTGCGCAAACGCTCGACCTTGTAGCCGGTCAACCGTGCGGCCATATCGGGTGGAAAGGGCCATCGCAGATCGGGGCGATTGATGTCGGCGCGCGCGATCACCTGCCCCTCCATCACGGGGGACAGACCGCGGCGTACGGTTTCGACCTCGGGTAGTTCAGGCATGGTTCATTCCCCTGTGACAAAAGGGGCGCATTGTACACGGCCCCGCACGCCCTATAACAAAGGTGCAGATCAAAGGACCACAAGACCCCATGACAAACGATAGCGACAAAACCACCCATTTTGGCTTTGAAACCGTGGCCGAAGGCGACAAAGCCGGGCGTGTGCAGGGTGTCTTTAACTCTGTCGCCAGCAAATATGACATCATGAACGACGTGATGAGCGTTGGAATCCACCGTATCTGGAAAGAGGCGATGATGGATTGGCTGGCCCCGCGTGCCGGGCAAAAGCTGTTAGATGTGGCGGGTGGTACGGGCGATGTGTCGTTCAAGTTTCTGGAACGTGCCGGATCGGGTCATGCAACGGTGCTCGACCTGACCGAACCCATGTTGGTCGAGGGGCGCAAACGTGCCGAGGCAGCGGCCATGGTCGACAGCCTGGATTGGGTCGTCGGCGACGCGATGGCGCTGCCGTTCGAAGATAACACCTTTGACGTCTATACAATCAGCTTTGGCATTCGCAACGTCACCCGCCCCCAAGAGGCGCTGAACGAAGCTTACCGCGTGCTGCGCCCCGGTGGCCGTCTGATGGTGCTTGAGTTCAGCCAATTGCCGAACCCGATGATGCAAAAAGCCTATGATCTTTATAGCTTTAATGTGATCCCCCGCATGGGTCAGCTGATTGCAAATGACCGCGACAGCTATCAGTACCTTGTTGAATCCATTCGAAACTTCCCCGATCAGGAAACGTTCCTGAGCATGGTTAAGGCAGCCGGGTTCGAGCAGGCAAAATACCGTAATCTGACACTGGGCGTTGCGGCGCTGCACTCTGGCTGGAAACTGTAACATGCGCGGACCTCACAACATTTGGCGGCTGATCCGCACGGGCGCCACGCTGGAACGCACGGGCGCGATGAACGTCGTGTTGGACGCGTTTGATGCCACCCCGGCGCTGCGTTTCGTCGCCAAGGCGCTTGGCAAACCGTTCAAGTTTTTGGGCTATGCCGGTGATCCGTCGATGCCGCCCGCGACCCGTGCGCTTACCGCGCTTGGGCCCGCCTACATCAAATTCGGTCAGGTCCTGTCGACCCGTCCTGATGTTGTGGGTGATGAACTGGCCGTTCAACTGCGCGTGCTCCAAGACAAGCTGCCGCCGTTCTCGATTGAAAAGGCCAAGGCCGAGGTCGAAAAAGAACTGGGCCAGCCCGTCGATGCGATTTTTTCCGAGTTTAGCGAACCCGTCGCTGCCGCCTCAATCGCGCAGGTCCATCGTGCCACAGTGGCAGAAACCGGACAGGACGTCGCGGTCAAGGTTCTGCGCCCCGGTATCGAAAAGGCCTTTCGCAGGGACATCGACGCCTTTTACCTTGCCGCGCGCATGGTCGAAATTTTCTCTCCCGGGTCGCGCCGTTTGCACCCGACTGAGGTGATCGAACATTTTGATGGCGTTGTGCGCGGCGAACTTGACCTGCGGCTCGAATCCTCCGCCGCGTCTGAATTTGCAGCGAACACCAAAGACGACGCTGGCTTTCAACTCCCTGCGATCAATTGGGAATTTTCTGCGCGCCGGGTGATGACCCTTGAATGGGCCGACGGCGTTCCGATGGGCGACAATGCGGCGATTGACGCGGCAGGCCATGACCGTGTGGCCCTTGGCGATCGTGTGTTGCAACTCTTCCTGAATCACGCGCTGCGCGACGGGTATTTCCACGCGGACATGCATCAGGGCAACCTCAAGGTCGCGCCAAACGGCAATATCATTGCCTATGATTTCGGGATCATGGGCCATATCGACGAATACACCCGCCGTGTTTACGCTGAAATTCTGTTCGGCTTCATCCGACGCGACTACAAACGCGTGGCCGAGGTTCACTTCGAAGCAGGCTATGTACCCGCCGACAAAGACGTCGATGAATTCGCCCGCGCCCTGCGTGCCGTGGGTGAGCCGATTTTTGGCATGGACGCGACGCGCATATCGATGGCCCGATTGCTGACCTATTTGTTTGAAGTCACCGAACGTTTTGGCATGGAAACCCGTACCGAACTGATCCTGCTACAACGCACGATGGTCGTCGTCGAAGGGGTGGCGCGCTCGCTCAACCCGCATATCAACATCTGGCAAGTCTCAAGCCCGATTGTGTCCGATTACATCTCCAAATCCATCGGTCCCAAGGCCGTTATCCGTGATCTGGCCAACACCGCACGGGTTCTGGCGCGTTTCGGCCCCCGCTTGCCCAGCCTGGTCGAAACCGCCTTGATCCGCCAACAGAAAGAGGAAGAGCAGCCCAGAAATGGCTTTAAACGCTGGATCGCGGTTGCGGCCATCCTTGGTGCCACCGCCGCATTGGCTGTCGCAGCACTTGCTGACTGGTTCTTCTAACCTTCTTCTCTGGCTTATAAATATCCTGCGGGGGTCCGGGGGCGCAAAGCCCCCGGCGCTTTGCAAAAGACATACCCATTGACAGGGGTGATGCCTGATGTGCAGTTATCCACTATGACGGATAAATCTGACGCCATTCTAACTCAACTGCCCGCACGCCTTAAGTCGGCCCGCACCGGTCAAGGTCTCAGCCTTGATGCGGTGGCCAAACTTTCGGGCGTGTCCCGGTCGATGGTCAGCCAGATCGAGCGGGGCGAAAGCAGCCCGACCATTGCCACGCTGTGGAACCTGACACGCGCCTTGCAGGTGGATTTTGCCGGCCTTTTGGACAACACGCAAAGCCCGGCCCAGATCGAAGTACTGCGCGCGGCCGAGGTGCCTACGATCCATAATCTGGGGTCAGGCTGTCACATCCGCATCCTTTCCCCGCCCGAAGAGGCCGGAAAACATGAGGTTTACGAGCTTTTGATAGACGAGGGCGGCGTTCTGGACAGCCAACCCCATACCCGTGGCGCGCGTGAACATCTGACGGTTATCCAAGGCACGGCTGGCGTGCAAAGCGGTGATGCCGAAAACGTCATCCATACCGGTGACACGGCACGATACCCCGCTGATGTGCCGCATGTGATCAAGGCGATTGATGGGCCGGTTCGCGCATTCTTGGTCGTTCAGGATGCCTGATTCCATAATATAGGAAATTTTCCGCCATATAGGATTTTCCCTATTCCCGGATCATATTCCGTTATGGTAGAAGCTTTGAAAAAGGAGCTTTGCCATGACCCAAGCCTATCTAGATCACATTGCGACTACGCTTTCCCAGATCGACGCCGATGGCATGATGAAGCGCGAGCGGCTCATCACCTCCCCTCAGTCGGGTAATATCACCGTCGGGGGTCATGAGGTTATCAACCTTTGTGCCAACAATTATCTGGGCTTGGCGGACCATCCCGATCTGATCAAAGCCGCCCAAGATGCCATGGAACCCAAAGGTTTCGGCATGGCATCTGTCCGCTTTATCTGCGGCACCCAAGACATCCACCGCGAGCTTGAACAGAAGCTGGCAAAATTTCTGAACAAGGATGATTCTATTCTGTTCGCGGCCTGTTTCGATGCAAATGGCGGCCTATTCGAGCCGCTTTTTGGCCCGGAAGATGCAATCGTTTCAGATAGTCTGAACCATGCGTCCATTATCGACGGCATTCGGCTGTGCAAGGCCAAACGGTATCGCTATGCGAACTCTGACATGAACGACCTTGAGGGGCAGTTGAAACTGGCCCGCGACGAAGGCGCACGTTTCATTATGATCGCGACGGATGGCGTGTTCAGCATGGATGGCTATCTCGCCAATCTGCCCGAAATCACCCGCCTGGCTGAGAAATACGAAGCGCTGGTGATGGTCGATGATTGCCATTCGACCGGGTTCATGGGGCCGAAAGGGGCAGGCACGCCGGCGCATTTCGGCGTCGATGTGGATATTCTGACCGGTACGCTGGGCAAGGCGCTTGGCGGTGCGATTGGCGGCTATATTGCGGGGCCGCAGCCCGTGATTGATCTGCTGCGTCAACGTGCGCGGCCCTATCTGTTCTCGAACTCTTTGCCACCGTCGATTGTGATGGCCGGTATCAAAGCGTTGGAGCTGGTCGAGCAAGGCGATGACCTGCGCACGCAGCTGTTCGAGAACGCGGCCTATTGGCGTAAGGGTTTGACTGAATTGGGTTTTGATCTGCTGCCCGGCGAGCATCCGATCATTCCCGTGATGCTGGGCGAGGCCCAATTGGCGCAGGATATGGCGGCCAAATTGTTCGAAGAAGGCGTCTATGTCAGCGGCTTTTTCTTCCCGGTTGTTCCAAGGGGGCAGGCCCGGATCAGGACGCAAATGAATGCGGCATTGACCAAGGATGAGTTGGACCGTGCGTTGGTGGCATTCGAGGTGGCGGGCAAAGCCTGCGGTGTTTTGACATGAGCAATCAGATGAAAGCGCTGTGCAAGTCAGAGCCGCGCGAGGGGTTGTGGATGACCCGTGCGCCCGTGCCTGAAATCGGGCCGGATGATGTGCTGATCAAGATTAATAAAACCGGCATCTGCGGGACCGATATCCACATCTGGAATTGGGATGATTGGGCCAAAGACACAGTGCCCGTGCCGTTGATTACCGGCCATGAATTCGCCGGAGAGATCGTGGAGCTTGGGCGCAATGTGACCGATCTGAGCATCGGTCAGCGCTGTTCGGGCGAGGGGCATTTGATCGGCAAAACATCACGTCAATCGCGGTCGGGCAAGTTTCATCTTGATCCAGCAACGCGCGGCATTGGTGTGAATGAACAAGGGGCCTTTGCGCAATATTTGCGTTTGCCCGCCTTTAACGTGGTGCCGCTGCCGGACGAGATTTCGGATGACATCGGGGCGATCCTTGATCCTCTTGGCAATGCCGTTCACACCGCGCTGAGCTTTGATCTGGTGGGCGAGGATGTGTTGATTACGGGCGCTGGCCCCATCGGGATTATGGCCGCTGCCGTCGCCCGTCACGTTGGTGCGCGGCATGTTGCGATCACCGACGTTAATCCAGCGCGTCTGGAACTGGCAGCACAGGTCGC
Organism: uncultured Sulfitobacter sp.; assembly: GCF_964021855.1. Classification (NCBI taxonomy): domain Bacteria; kingdom Pseudomonadati; phylum Pseudomonadota; class Alphaproteobacteria; order Rhodobacterales; family Roseobacteraceae; genus Sulfitobacter; species uncultured Sulfitobacter sp. The sequence continues at coordinate 227,877 of NZ_CAXHZD010000001.1, read as the reverse complement.
AGATGTGACCCCGGTGAACGTCGCGCAGGAAGACCTGCGCGATGTGATCGCCAAGCTGAAGATGAAGCAGGGCTTTGACGTCGGGATGGAGATGTCAGGCAACCAGATGGCGCTGGACCAAATGGTCGAGGCGATGACCATGGGCGGTCGCATCGCCATGTTGGGTATCCCACCCGGTAAATCGCCGGTCGATTGGAGCCGTATCGTATTCAAGGCGATTACCATCAAAGGCGTCTATGGCCGCGAGATTTTCGAGACCTGGTATAAGATGATTGCCATGCTGGAAAACGGCTTGGACGTATCAAAGATCATAACACATCGCTTTGGTGCAGATGATTTTGAGGCCGGGTTTGAGGCGATGAAATCTGGGTTGTCTGGGAAAGTGGTTCTGGACTGGACCGGGGTTTAGGGGGCCAGCCCCCGCCCCGGCGCTGCCGGGTCTCCCCCGGGATTTAGGTCCATTTGGAATTAGCTTTTGGGGTTAAGGGGAACCCGGCCTTTGTCGGATATGACGTGAACGTCTGCGCCTTCGAAGACAGCGGCTTGAAGCGGTTTGAAATAGCCCGCGCCAGCATCAAGGTTGATGCGGTAGCCATGGTGTTCGGGGTAATCGACAGCGGTGTGTCCGTGCACCACGGGGCGGCCGAAGTCATGATATTCCGTCAGCCAGTCGCCGCGAATCCAGATCAGATCGTCTTCGACTTGATCCTCGATCGGGACACCGTGGCGCAGGCCAGCGTGGGCGAAAATCAGGTTTTCGGTCGTGTGGATGTTCGGCAGATTGTCTAAGAAGTCGCGGTGTGCTTGTGGAACAGCCTCAAGTGCGGCTTGGTGGATGGGATCGACAGGTGCGTAGTCTTCGCCCTCGACGCCGTAGGACAGCAGGGTTTTGTCGCCGCCCAAACGTGGGTTCATCCAGAACAGATCGGCCCGTGTGGCGGGATCAAACACCGTTTGATCGTCCAGAAAACGGGTGAAATAGCGATCATGATTGCCACGGATCGCAGTCCAGTTACGACCCTTGGCTATGCCGTTCATGAGCAGATCAACGACGCCTTTGCTGTCTGGGCCGCGATCGACGTAGTCCCCCAAAAACACGATTTCAGCGTCTTTGCCGCCATCAGATTCGATCAGCTCCAACACGCGGTGCAGATCGTCGAGTTGGCCGTGGATATCGCCAATGGCGTAGATGGGCGTGGACATGAACGCGTTTCCTTTTTGCTTGGGGCTATGATGCCCGATCCACCTGGAAAGGGAAAGCCAAGCTGGTGATTTTGAGCCAAGAAACGGGGCACCTTTAGGCGTTTACAGGAGTGTAGAACGCACGCCTTGGCCCGAGCGACAATCTGGATGCCAATAGATGAAAACAAAAAAGCGCCCCTTGAAGGGGGCGCTTTGATTTTTTAGTCGTCAGCCAAGGTTTAGGCGACGTCGAATTCAAGCTCTTTGACTTGGGTAAAGAGCCCTGTGTCTTGCAACGCTTTGATTGTCGCTGGGGGAACCACATCGTCGATATAGAGCAGGGCAATTGCTTCGCCTTTGGCGACCGAGCGGCCCAAGGTAAAGTTCGCGATGTTCACACCGTTTGCGCCGAGCGTCTGGCCCAAGGTCCCGATGATACCGGGGACGTCTTCGTTGGTGGTGTAGAGCATATGCGCACCGATTTCAGCGTCGATGTTGATGCCTTTGATCTGGATGAAGCGGGGTTTGCCATCCGAGAATACCGTGCCAGCGATTGAGCGTTCACGCTTTTCGGTCACCACCGTTACCTTGACATAGCCGTCGAACACGCCGGATTTGTCTTGGTTGGTGGTGCTGATCTGGATGCCTTTTTCACGAGCAACCACAGGCGCGCTGACCATGTTCACGTCAGGATTGGCGCGTTTCATGATGCCGGCAACCACGGCGCAGTTTAGCGCGTTCAGGTTCATTTCGGACACTTGGCCATCGTAGAGGATGTTGATCGCCTTGATCGGCTCGTCCGTCATCTGGCCGATGAACGCACCAAGGTGGCCGGACAACGTGATCCATGGGCCCATGACTTTGGCTTCTTCAGCCGTAACCGATGGCATGTTCAACGCGTTGGAAACCGCGCCGGTCAGCAAATAGTCGGACATTTGTTCGGCGACTTGCAGGGCCACGTTTTCTTGTGCTTCGGTCGTGGCAGCCCCAAGGTGCGGGGTGCAGACCACGTTTGGCAGGCCGAACAACGGGTTTTCGGTTGCAGGCTCTTCCTTGAACACATCGAATGCCGCGCCAGCAACGTGGCCGGATTTCAACGCTTCGGCCAAGGCTTCCTCGTCCACCAGACCACCGCGGGCACAGTTGATGATCCGCACGCCTTTCTTGGTTTTGGCCAAGGCTTCTTTGGACAGGATGTTTGCCGTTTGGTCGGTATAGGGCACGTGCAGCGTGATGAAATCGGCGCGGGCCAGCAGTTCGTCAAGCTCGACCTTTTCAACGCCGATTTTCTGGGCCTTTTCTTCGCTTAGGAAGGGGTCATAGGCGACGACTTTCATCTTCAGGCCGCGCGCACGATCGCAAACGATCCCACCAATGTTACCGGCACCGATGACGCCAAGGGTTTTGCCGGTCAGCTCAACACCCATAAACTTGGATTTTTCCCATTTGCCGGCGTGGGTCGATGCGGATGCTTCGGGGATCTGGCGCGCGACGGCGAACATCATCGCGATGGCGTGCTCGGCGGTCGTGATCATGTTGCCGAAAGGCGTGTTCATGACGATCACACCTTTTTTCGATGCGGCGTCTTTGTCGATGTTATCGGTGCCGATACCGGCGCGGGCGATAACCTTGAGGTTGGTGGCGTTCGCGAGGATCGTTTCGGTTACTTTGGTGGCCGAGCGGATGGCAAGACCGTCGTAATTGCCGATGACGGCGGCGAGTTTTTCTTTGTCCTTGCCCAGATCGGGCTGGAAATCGACTTCAATGCCGCGGTCTTTGAAGATTTGAACGGCGGCGTCCGAGAGCTTGTCGGAAATGAGAACTTTGGGGGCCATGTTTGGCGCTCCTTTATAAGATAGAATGGGGGTGTGGGTCGGCACCCACCCTACGCGCGGCGCAGGGCGGGGAACCCGGAATTATGCGTTGATTTCGGTCTCGAATGCCCAAGCAAGCCACGGCAGCATCGCTTCGATATCCGAGGTTTCAACCGTGCCGCCGCACCAGATGCGCAGGCCCGGGGGGGCATCGCGGTAGGCACCAACGTCCAATGCCACGTCTTCGTCGGCAAGGCGTTTTGCAACGGCTTTGGCGAAGGCGGCACCGTCTGTAATGCGGTCATCCGTGAACTTGAGGCAGACAGATGTGTTGGACCGCGTCGCCGGATCGGTGGCGAGGAAATCGATCCAATCGTGGTCTTCCACGAATTTGGCGATCGCTGCGGTGTTGGCATCGGCGCGGCCGATCAACCCTTGCAGGCCACCGACGGATTTTGCCCAGTCCAGCGCCAAAAGGTAGTCCTCGACGCAGAGCATGGAAGGCGTGTTGATCGTTTCACCCTTAAAGATGCCGTCGATCAGTTTGCCGCCTTTGGTCAGGCGGAAAATCTTGGGCAGGGGCCATGCGGGGGTATAGTTTTCAAGGCGTTCCACTGCGCGTGGGCTGAGGATCAGCATGCCATGGGCCGCTTCGCCACCGAGCACTTTCTGCCAGCTAAAGGTGGTTACATCCAGCTTGTCCCACGGCAGGTCCATCGCGAAGGCGGCGGATGTTGCGTCGCACAGGGTCAGGCCTTTGCGGTCTGCCGGGATCACGTCACCAGATGGCATGCGCACGCCGGATGTGGTGCCGTTCCAGGTAAAGCAAACGTCGTTGTCATAGTTGAGCGACGCCATATCCACAATCTGACCGTAGTCAGCTGTGTGGACGGTATGTTCGATTTTCAGCTGTTTGACTGCGTCCGTGACCCAGCCCGCGCCGAACGATTCCCACGCAACCATTTCAGCGGGGCGTTCGCCCAGCATTGTCCACATGGCCATCTCGTAGGCACCGGTATCGGAGGCGGGCACGATGCCGATTTTATAATCAGCCGGTACGCCCAGAATTTCACGGGTGGTTTCGATCGCCTCAAGCAATTTGGCTTTGCCCGGTGCAGCGCGGTGGCTGCGGCCCAAAGGCGCGCTTGCAAGCTTGGTCAGATCATATGCGGGGGGTTTGGCACACGGGCCAGAGGAAAAACGCGGATTCATAGGCCGCGAGGTCGGTGTCTTAATAGCCATTTAGCTACCCTTTCAGATAAGCGCCCTTCGTTGGGGAAGGGTGTCCCACCGCTGCGTCTAGAGGGGCGGGCGGTCTGGCACAAGCGTGAAAATGCCGCTAGAACGCCGCTTGATTGGCTTTTTACGACAGCTCTGACGCGGATCGGAAACTCGACGATGCATAGTGTGACTTTGTTAACCTCCCCTGATCAACCACGGCTGGATGCCGCGTTGGTCGATAGCTTGCGTAATGCGTGGGGGGGTGGTGACGCGGTTTGGTTGGCCCCGGATGAGGCGGCGAGTTTTGACATGTTGCGCATGCCCGCAAACCGCTGGGATATCTGGGCCGAGTGTCAGGGGATGGGCGTTGATTTGATCATTGTGCCTGCCCAAGGGCGGCGCAAGAAAATGCTGCTGGCCGATATGGACAGCACGATGATCCAGCAAGAATGCATTGATGAGCTGGCCGATGAGGCAGGCGTGGGCGACCGGGTCAAGGACATCACAGCGCGCGCCATGAACGGTGAGTTGGATTTTGAAGGGGCGCTGCGGGAACGCGTTGGGCTGCTTGCGGGCTTGGACGAAGCTGTCATCGGGCAGGTTCTGGAGCAGCGAATTACCTATATGCCGGGGGGGAAAACGCTGCTGGCGACGATGAAGGCGAACGGAGCCTATGCGGCGCTGGTATCAGGCGGGTTTACGGCGTTCACAGCCTCAGTCGCGCAGGCGCTCGGCTTTGACGAAAACCGGGCGAATACGCTGTTGGTTGAGGGTGGTAAGCTGACCGGGCAGGTGCGTGATCCGATCTTGGGCAAGCAGGCCAAGGTGGATGCGCTGGAAGGGATCACGGCGCAACTGGGTTTGGCTGAGGCCGACGTGTTGGCCGTTGGCGATGGCGCAAATGATCTGGGCATGTTGCACCGTGCGGGGGTGGGCGTTGCGTTGCATGCCAAACCGGCCGTGGCTGCGGAATGCGATGTGCGGATTAACTTTGGCGATCTGACGGCGCTGTTGTACGTGCAAGGTTATTCGAAAGACGAATTTATTGCGTAACTGACAGGTGCATGGGGCGCTGCCCCATACCCCGGGATTTTAGACCATTTGGAATGGGGCAATGCGCCTTTAGGCGAATGTGGGCGCTGGTTTCAGGCTGCCTGTGACAATGCCGCGCCGGTTTATGATGGGGGCGTTGCGGTATTTCAGCGCTTCGGGGTGGTTGGGGTCAAGCGCCCCGAGTTTCACCAGAATAGACGCTATGGCGCAAGCGGCGGCGCGCGGGGTGCCACAGGATGCTTTGAGCGCGACGCCAAGTTTTTGGTCAGGCAGGATCGCGATAAAGAACCCTTCGGCACCGGTTTTAATGGCGACCTTTCCATCCATGGCGCGCATTAGGTCCGTGCAGGAACGGGTTTCGCCGGCCACCAATTCGGGGTGCAGGCGCATTGCTTGATGCAGGCGTGCCTCGGCAGAGCCGTCGGGGGCGGCGGCAAAATGGGCCATCGCACGGGCCATACCATGCAGAGTTGTTGAAAAATTAGGCACGGAACATCCGTCGATACCATAGCCGAATGTGCTGCGGCCTGTGACCTCTTGGAAAGCTTCGAGGCAGGCCTGTTGAACGGGGTGATCGGGTTTTTCGTAATCCGCACCGCCACCCAAGTGTTTGTTCACGGTCAGAAAGCCCGCATGTTTGCCGGAGCATTCGTGGTGGATTTGGCAGGGTTGTTCATACGCGCGGATCAGGGCGTCACGCGCATCGATATCGCCGGGAACCGCGGCACCGCAGCGGAAATCGCTGTCGGAAAGGCCCATTGTATCCAGCCATTTGCCTATGATCCCAGTGTGGAGGTCTGCCGCCTGATGTGACGCGCAGGCAAGGGCCAGATGTTGCGTGCCCAGCCCCATCGCATCTGCCGCACCAGATCGGATAAGTGGCAATGCCTGGATCATCTTGGCCGAGGAGCGCGGGAGAATAACGGCCTCGGGGTTGCCCCATGCGTGGACGATTTGACCGCTGTCATCACACACGACCGCATGGCCGGAATGCACGCTTTCAAGGAAGGCACCGCGCCAAATCTCGGCAAAGGGGGCTGGTTGGGTCATGTTTCGTCCTTTTCTTGGGCGAATTCCTGCCAATCAGGGTTTCGCCGGTCGCCTGTTTGACGTTATTATGCTTGTTGTCGAGATAAATACAGTTCCTTTAAAGAGCGCCTTCTGAAGGGCTGCCGGTGGAGTTGGTGAAATGTTGAGGATTATGGCGGCTGGAGGCCTAGGTAAATGATGACATTGAGAACGATTGGCTTTGCCTTGGCGTTGGCAGGGCTCGCCGGAACGGGCGTATTGGCGCAGTCGCAAAGCACAAACCGTGTTGCTGCGGAAACCGACTGGAGCGTGTTCGTCGAAGATAATCCGACCGAATGCTGGGGCGTTTCAACGCCCAAGGAAATGGTGAATTCGCGCGATGGGCGTGTGGTTGCTGTGAACCGTGGGCAGACGTTGTTGATGGTCTTTTACCGCCCAAGCGCAGGGGCCAAGGGGCAGGTCGCGTTTACCGGCGGGTATCCGTTTGCCTCTGGTTCAACTGTTAATATGGATATCAGTGGCACCACATTCGAGCTGTTCACCGAAGGTGAATGGGCGTGGCCAGCGAGCGCGGATGATGACCAAAAAATCATTACAGCGATGAAGCGCGGGGCCACTGCAATCATGACCGCGCGTTCCGGTCGTGGCACGCAAACCAAAGATACATTTTCGCTGCTTGGCTTTACGGCGGCTGTCGAGGATGCGGCGAAGCGCTGCGGCGGCTAAGACCTTAGGCGATTGTTAAAGGGGCCTCGCAGCCAGCGGGGCCTTTTTCACGTTTTAAGGGCGGAATCCTCGGCTCACGCTCGGCCAAGGGCCGCCGAAGGGTGCCTTTCCTTTTGATCTGGGCGCGAATGCCTATATAGAGCGCTGAAACCCATCCCGGAGAATCCCCATGTCTGCGACCGCGCCGATCACCCAAGATGTTATGACCATTCCGCGCAAGTTGCCGGACGGGCCGATTAACCTTGTCGGTTTGACACGTGACGCGATGCGTGAGGTTTTGATCGCCCATGGTACGCCAGAGAAGCAGGCCAAGATGCGGGTCGGCCAGATTTGGCAGTGGATTTACCAATGGGGTACGCGTGATTTTGCGGACATGACCAACCTGTCCAAGGCCTTTCGCGCTGAACTGGCCGAGAAGTTCGTGATCGCGGTGCCAGAGGTTGTGACCAAGCAAGTATCAGAAGATGGCACACGCAAATATCTGGTCCGCATTGCAGGCGGGCACGAGGTCGAGGTGGTGTATATCCCCGAGGAAGGGCGCGGTACGTTGTGTGTCAGCTCTCAGGTCGGGTGCACGTTGACCTGTTCGTTCTGTCACACGGGCACGCAGAAGCTGGTGCGCAATCTGACCGCAGCCGAGATTATCGGCCAAGTGATGGTGGCGCGGGATGATCTGGGCGAATGGCCTGTTCCCGGTACGATTACCGAAACGCCACGTTTGTTGTCGAATATCGTTCTGATGGGCATGGGCGAGCCGCTTTATAATTTTGAGAACGTACGTGACGCGATGAAGATCGCGATGGACCCAGAAGGCATCCAGCTGTCGCGCCGCCGGATTACATTGTCGACGTCTGGTGTGGTGCCAGAAATTGCCCGCACGGCTGAGGAAATCGGTTGCCAGTTGGCGGTGTCATTTCACGCCACCACGGACGAGGTGCGCAACACATTGGTGCCGATCAACAAACGTTGGAATATCGCTGAACTGATCGAGGCGTTGCGGGTGTACCCAAAGGTCAGCAATTCTGAGCGGATCACCTTTGAATATGTGATGTTGGACGGGGTGAATGACAGCGACGCGGATGCGTATCGTCTGATCGAATTGATCCGTGGGATACCTGCGAAAATCAACCTGATCCCGTTTAACGAATGGCCCGGTGCCCCTTACAAGCGGTCGTCGAATAACCGGATTCGTGCGTTTTCCGAGATCGTTTATAAGGCAGGCTATGCGTCCCCCGTTCGTAAACCACGGGGCGAGGATATTATGGCGGCCTGCGGGCAGTTGAAATCAGCGACCGAGCGCGCCCGCAAATCACGCAAGCAGATCGAGGCAGACGCAGGTTTGTAAGCCTGAAAACCCCGTTAAATTTTGATCCCGAGACATTATTCGCCAGCCATGCAGGGGCAGCGAATGCAGTTGCATGGTGAAAGTTTACTAAATTCAGCGATATTAATTTCGGTGCATATGTCCTTAACCCAACATTGCGCCCCCGCCGTTTAGGGGACATTAAAACGTCCTCCCAAAGATATTGCTTCCAACAACCTCACAACCGGGAGCAATCAGTAATGGCTATTATTATTCAAAACGACGCCTTCATCACCGCTGAAGTGATGGCGTTGATCATGCGTGAACGCGAGCGTGCACTGTCTTTTCGCGAATGGAAACATCGGCTGGCAGGGTTTGGGTACCACGTACGTGATACGGAAAACGGTCACATTCTTGAGACCCTTCCGCATCACGTAAAGGTATGTACCTTGCCACCCGAGCTGTGCGCCTGATCGACGCGCCGCGCATTACCTGCCGGGCAATGCATCCCGCGCGGGTGCGGGTTCCCAATTATCAATCACGTGCATCGCCTCATCTGCGGTTTCAACGAACCTAAACAGATCCAGATCCTCGGCCGAGATGGTGCCGGCATCGGCCAGTGCTTCCCAGTTAATGATCTTTTCCCAGAAGGCGCGCCCAAATAGCAAAAACGGCACACGCGACATGCGGCCGGTTTGAATAAGGGTCAGCGCCTCGAATGTTTCGTCCATGGTGCCAAAGCCCCCCGGAAAAACGCAAATCGCCCGCGCCCGCATGAGGAAATGCATTTTGCGGATCGCAAAGTAGTGAAAGTTAAAGCACAGCTCTGGCGTGACATATGCATTCGGGGCCTGCTCGAACGGCAGCACGATGTTCAATCCGATGGATTGCCCGCCTGCCTCTGATGCACCGCGGTTGCCTGCCTCCATCACGCCAGGGCCGCCGCCTGTCACGATAACGTTCTCTTGGTTTCCGCTTTCCATCGATTTTAGCGTCATCAGCCGCGAAAATTCGCGCGCTTCCTCATAGAAATGCGAAAGATCGGCCAGCGTTTTGGTGCGCGCCTTGTCTTTTTCGGCAGGTCTGGGAATGCGTGCGCCGCCAAATAATACAATTGTCGACGTGACGCCATGGGCGTCTAGTCCCATCTCGGGTTTCAGCAGTTCTAGCTGCAACCTGACGGGGCGCAGCGCGTCATGGCCCATGAATTCCTGATCGGTAAAGGCAAGGCGATACGCGGGCGCGCGGGTTTGCGGCGTGTCGGGGACTTCCTTTGCTTTGGCGCTGTCTGCAACGGCGTCGCGCAAAGGGTGGCGTGTGTGGTCGGTCATCAAATTCTCCGGTTTGATCGTTGCAGATAGCATGCCTGCGTTCGGTGTAAATGACCACGCCAGCCGTTATGATTGCGTGCACAACGTGACGGGGGTATAGCCATGCGCAACACCTGACCCCATATTCCGGAGCCAACCTTATGTCTAACGCCCAACTTGAAACCGCAATCGAAGCTGCGTGGGATGCCCGCGACACGATTACGTCTGCCACCACAGGCGAACAGCGCGACGCGATCGAAGCCACACTGGCCGCGCTGGATAGCGGCAAACTGCGCGTCGCTGAAAAGCAGGCAAATGGTGATTGGCATGTAAACCAGTGGGCGAAAAAGGCCGTTTTGCTGGGTTTCCGCATCAAAGACATGGAACATCAAACCGGCGGCCCGCAAGGCGCAGGCTGGTGGGACAAGGTTGATAGCAAGTTCAAAGGCTGGGGCGATGACGAATGGAAAACCGCCGGTTTCCGTGCCGTTCCCAACTGCGTTGTGCGCAAATCGGCCTATATCGCGCCGGGCGTTGTGCTAATGCCATCCTTTGTGAACATTGGCGCGTATGTCGACAGCGGCACGATGGTTGATACATGGGCCACCGTTGGGTCCTGTGCCCAGATCGGTAAAAATGTACACTTGTCCGGCGGTGTCGGCATCGGCGGCGTGTTGGAGCCCATGCAGGCTGGCCCGACAATCATCGAAGACAACTGCTTTATCGGGGCGCGCTCCGAAGTGGTTGAGGGCTGTATCGTGCGCGAAGGGTCCGTTTTGGGCATGGGCGTGTTCATCGGCCAGTCCACCAAAATTCTTGACCGTGACACCGGCGAAGTCATGTATGGTGAAGTGCCAGCAGGTTCTGTTGTCGTCGCGGGTTCGATGCCTTCGAAAAACGGTGTGAACTTGTATTGCGCCGTGATCGTCAAGCGCGTCGATGAAAAGACCCGTTCGAAAACGTCGATCAACGAACTGCTGCGCGACTAAGGTGGAACGAAACGATGCCTTTGGCGGGTCAATCGCCAAGGGCATATGAAAAGGGAGTGCGATTATGGGTTTAGGTTTTATTGGCTCGATCTTCGTCGGTGGTATGGCGGGCTGGATCGCCAGCATGATCATGAAGGCGAACACCGGAATACTGGCGAATATCGGTTTGGGGATCATCGGCGCGGTTGTGCTGAACTTCATTCTTGGCCTGCTGAATATCTATGCCGCGGATGCGTGGCTGACCCAGCTTTTCGTTGGTTTGGTCGGTGCATGTCTGGTGATTTGGGCCTGGCGCGCGCTGCGCGGGCGCAGCTGACCCTTTTCACAGGCTTCAGAACACGCTAGGGCTGCCGTATCTTTATGCGGTGGCCCTTTTTATGTCTGACCAGAAAAAACCCAAGAAACCATCACGCCAGCAGGTTTATACTTTGTTGGTCGAGATCGGGCGCAAAGACGGTGACGGGCTGCCGGACAAGGCAACAGGTGCCGCGTTGATGTGCTTTGCCTCTGGCATAGACGAGGCTGAGGCCGTGCGTGAAACCGTGGCGATCCTAAAGCAGGCGGATACGAACCCGCTGGATGTGACCGGATACGGCACCTTGGCTGAACGCGAGGCCGAAGGTCACGAGATTGATGAAGATGAACGTGCTTTGATGGCGCGGGCGCTGGATGAAAATTCGGTCATCGTTGCGCATATCACGCCGTTTTTCGACTGATCAGGCCGCGCGGCGACTGGCCAGGGTGATCGCCTCGAACCGTTTCAACACAGTATGGGCAGGCTGATGATGTTCGGGCAGCATGCTCCGGTCGAACCCGGCCAGAATGCTGCTGGCCATCTGATCAGCTTGGCGGCGTATGCGACCGATATACAGGCTTTCTGCCGGCGTGCCCGCTGCGATCATCGTTTCGTGTGACGGCAGTAGAATTTGCGCATAGGTGATCGTCGGTCCGCAGGTTTCTTGCATGGCGGCAAATCCGTTGACCAGATGACGCGCAGGGATCAGCACCGCCTCTTTGCTGAAAAGATATTCGACCTCGGGCCCATCGATGACCAACCGTTGATCCGGGGCGACGATAATATCTTGTTGCAGCCCGAAATAGGGCGCGCGCAACCGGATCGGGGCAAAGCTACCGCAGGCAGGCACGGTTCTAAAGACGGTTTGCAACACAGGTACAACGCCTGAATCCTGTGTGGTGACAGTATCGCCGCGCTTGAAAGTGGACAGCGGCTTGAACCCCCACGGCGTGGCAAGCGGGGTCGACGGCAAAAGCGACGGCATGGGGCCAATGGGTTCAATCTGGTCGGAAACAGCCGCAAAAATCACGTCGGATGAAATTGCCTGATCACCACGGCCCAACACCATATTGCGCAGGTCATCGACCAAGATCGGTTTGGGGTTGGCAACGGGAACCGTTACGATGTGGCTGCTTTCGGGGTCCTCCATCGCGAGGCGACCCCATTTCGCGGTGCTGTCCCACGAATAGGTAATGCGCATGACGTCGTTGCGGCCGCTGTCTTTGTGTTGGATCGCGGCATGGGTGATGTCCGCGCCCTGCACCTGAACCAAGGCGACACCGCCCCCCGGAATGGCCTGAAATGCCAGACTGCGCAGCCAAGGGAAGGTTGATTTATACCCAAGCAACAGCCGTGGTTTGCCGTCGGGGGATTGCCGCGTCTCGAACATGATGCTGCCGCGCGTGATCATGTCGTCTTGTCCCGTGCCGCAGACGGGGGCGTCACGTTTGTCGGTGCCGAGACCTAGGGGTGAAAACCGTCGATCCTCGTTATGTGCCAGTGCGATCCACGTCATCGGTCAGACCACTTTGTCAGCGAACAAAACACTGGCGCTGTGGCAATGCGATACCGTGGGACCGCTTTTCTGGGATGTTTTGACGCTGCCATCATGCCTGCCACCTTAACGCGTAGATGAGGCGACAGATATCAGCACGACCCACAGGGTTTGCCCCCGCGTATGGTCAGATTTAGTTTTGATGGATGACCCGGTTTTCCGGTGTCACGCCTGCTGATGCCCTGCCTCGGGTAATATTATTGTGGCCAAGGTAGCATGGAAATTGGCCGACTGTTATCATTTTCGGTGTCATCCCCCTTGGCACCGCGCCTTTTTCGCCACAAGTGTAGGGAAACCAATAGAAATCATACCTAAAGGATCCCACCATGACGCATATTGACCCCGTCGATCTTACCGCAAAGCTGGTGAAATGCCCTTCGGTGACGCCTGCGGATGCAGGGGCCCAGGACATTCTGTATGATTTACTAAGCGACGCTGGGTTTGAATGTACGTGGGCGGATCGTGGCGGTATTCGCAATCTGTTCGCCCGCTGGGGCAACAAGGGCAACACGCGCTGTTTCGGGTTCAACGGGCATACGGATGTGGTGCCCATCGGGAATGAGGCGGATTGGACCTATCCACCCTTTGGCGCAGAAATCAAAGACGGGGTTATGTACGGGCGCGGCACCACGGATATGAAATCCGGTGTTGCTGCCTTTGCCGCCGCTGCGGTGGATTTCGTGCGCGACACCCCGCCGGACGGGTCCATCGTGCTGGCCATCACCGGCGACGAGGAAGCCGAAGGCATTGATGGCACCAGTGCCTTGCTGGATTATATGGCGCAGGCTGGCGAGCGGATGGATGTCTGTTTGGTTGGCGAACCCACATGCCCCAATAAAATGGGCGAAATGATCAAGATCGGCCGCCGTGGATCGCTGAACGCGCATTTCCGTATTGTGGGCAAGCAAGGCCATTCCGCCTATCCGCACCGCGCCAATAACCCGTTGCCTGCGATGATGCGTTTGATGGATCAGCTTGCGTCGCACACCCTTGACGAGGGGACCGATCATTTCGACCCGTCCACCCTGGCGGTGGTCACGGTTGATACCGGAAATCCGGCGACCAATGTGATCCCGGCCGAATGCCGCGCGACCGTCAATATCCGGTTCAACGATACGCATTCCGGCGCAAGCCTGACCAAGTGGCTGGAAGATCAGGTTGCCGCCATCCGCGACGCTTTCGGTGTGGTAATTGAACTGAAAGTGAAAATTTCCGGCGAAAGCTTTATCACACCGCCGGGCGCTTTGTCTGATCTGGTGTCCAAGGCGGTTGCTGCCGAAACCGGCGTAACCCCCGAACTGTCGACCACCGGTGGTACATCTGATGCGCGGTTTGTGAAAAACCACTGTCCGGTCGTTGAATTTGGCCTTGTCGGGCAATCCATGCATGCGGTGGATGAAAACGTCGAGGTCGCGCAAATTCACCAGCTCAAGGCGATCTATACACGGATTCTGACGGATTATTTCGCATGAGCATCGAGATTGCAGTCAGCGATGATCTGGCCAGTTGTCATCTGCTGCGCCGGATCGTGTTCATCGAAGAACAGGGCGTTTCAGAAGCCGAGGAAATGGATGATCTTGATGCCGACGGTATTCACATCTTGGCGACGGAAAACGCAATTCCGATTGGCACGGCCCGCCTGCATATCAAGGGTGATGTCGCCAAAATCGGCCGCGTTTGCGTCTTGAAATCACATCGTGGAACGGGGCTGGGGGCCGCCCTGATCCACGCGGCAATTGACGAGGCGCGCCAACATTCAAGCGTGAACACGGTCAAGCTGGGCGCGCAGGTTCATGCCTTGGGGTTTTATGAAAAACTGGGCTTTGTCGCGCAGGGGCCAATCTTTGATGATGCGGGGATCGACCACCGCGAAATGGTGCTGTCGCTTTGAGAGAGGGCACGCTGGTTATCATGGTCAAGGAACCGCGCCCCGGTCGGGTGAAAACCCGGCTTGGCCGTGATCTGGGCATGACCGCCGCCGCGTGGTGGTTTCGCCACCAAACCCGCCGCCTGCTCCGTACCATCCAAGACCCGCGCTGGAACGTGGTGCTTGCTGTGACACCTGATCGCGCGGGCCTTGCCAGTCGCGTTTGGCCAGACCATATCGCGCGGGCACCGCAGGGCCACGGCAATCTGGGGGACCGAATGGCGCGGATGTTGCGGGGGGCACCGGCGGGGCCTGTCTGTGTGATCGGCGCGGATATCCCGGGCATTACCCGCGCTGAAATTGCCAAGGCGTTTCATGCCTTGGGCGCGCATGATGCCGTTTTCGGGCCTGCGCCGGATGGCGGGTATTGGCTGATCGGCCTGAAACGCACCCGCGCTGTGCCGCCGGGTTTGTTTGACGGCGTGCGCTGGTCGTCGAAACATGCGCTGGCCGATACCATCGCGACCTTGCCAGATCACCGCATTGCAAAAATCACGACCTTGCACGACGTAGATACAATCGACGATTTGCCCATGACGAACCGGGGTACGCGTGCTACCTGCTAAAGCATGAGCAAAATACCATCCAAGCCCGAAATCCTTGATTGGATCGCCGCCAATCCAACCCTGACCGCCAAGCGTGACATCGCCAAGGCGTTCGGGATCAAAGGTGCTGCGCGTATCGATCTTAAACGTGTGCTAAAAGAGCTGGAAGCCGACGGCCATCTGGAAAAGCGCAAACGCAGCTATAGCGACCCTGATCGCCTGCCGCCGGTGTCGGTGTTGCAGATCATTGGCCCGGATAATGACGGCGATCTGTTTGCCAAGCCGATGGAATGGGCAGGCGAAGGGGTGGAACCCGTTGTGCTGGTCATTCCACGTGCATCCGACCCTGCATTGGGGGCTGGCGACCGCATTCTGGCGCGGCTGACCTTGGTCACGGGCGAGGATTACCATTACGAGGCGCGGTTGATCCGCCGTATTGGGGCTAACCCGCAAAAGGTGCTGGGCATCTTTCGCAAGACCACCGAAGGCGGTCGGATTGTTCCTATCGACAAAGGTGGCGACAAGGAATGGACGGTTGCATCGGATGCGACCTATGGGGCCAAGGATGGTGAGCTGGTCGAGGCCGAACAAGCTGGTCCCAAGGGTCGCATGGGCCTGCCACGCGCGCGGATCGTGGACCGTTTAGGCGACCCGTCTGCGCCCAAAGCCGTATCGCTGATCGCGATCCATCAGCACGGTATTCCCGATGCCTTCCCGGACGATGTGATCGCCGAGGCTGACGCCGCCAAGCCCATTGGGTTGAAAGGTCGCGAAGACCTGCGTGATATGCCGCTGATTACGATCGATCCATCCGATGCGCGGGACCATGATGACGCGTGCTATGCCCATGCGGATGAGGACCCCAAGAACGAGGGCGGCCATGTGGTATGGGTCGCGATTGCGGATGTGTCGGCCTATGTCACACCCGGATCGGCGCTGGACCGCGAGGCGCGCAAACGCGGCAATTCCACCTATTTCCCCGACCGCGTTGTGCCGATGTTGCCAGACCGCTTGTCGGGCGATCTGTGTTCCCTGCACGAGGGCGTGCCGCGCGCCTGTATCGCCGTGCGCATGGTGCTCGATGCCAAGGGTCAAAAGATCAGGCACAGTTTTCATCGCGGGCTGATGCGATCCCCCGCGTCGCTGCATTACGAGGAAGTTCAGGAGGCCATCGAGGGCCGCCCGAACGACCGCACAGGGCCGTTGTTAGAGCCTGTTTTAAAGCCGATTTATGCAGCCTATGCCGTGCTGAAAACCGCCAGAGCCGAGCGTGAGCCCCTTGATCTGGACCTGCCGGAGCGGCGGATTGAACTGGACCCGGACGGGACAGTTAAGTCGGTGAATTTCAAGGATCGCTTGGACGCACATCGGCTGATCGAAGAATTCATGGTGTTGGCAAATGTCGCCGCTGCCGAAACCTTGGTGGAAAAGAAAACACCGCTGCTGTTCCGCATTCACGAAGAACCGACATTGGCCAAGCTGGATGCCTTGCGTGAAACGGCGCAGGCGGCGGGGTACACGTTGGGCAAGGGCCAGGTGTTGCACACGCGCCATCTGAACAAGCTGCTGAATGATGCAGCGGGTTCGGATGATGCCGAGTTGATTAACCTGTCGACCCTGCGGTCGATGACACAAGCCTATTACGGCCCCGCACATATCGGGCATTTCGGCTTGGCGCTGCGGTCATATGCGCATTTCACTTCGCCCATCCGGCGCTATTCCGATCTGATCGTTCATCGGGCGCTGATCACTGCGCATGGCTGGGGCAAGGATGGTCTGTCGCCCCAAGACATTGAAGAAATTGAACAAATCGGCGCGCATATCTCGGACACTGAACGTCGTTCAATGACGGCTGAGCGGGACACGACCGACCGTTATCTTGCAGCCTATCTGTCTGAACGTGTGGGCAACGAATTCTCGGGCCGGATCAGCGGTATCGCGCGGTTCGGGGCCTTTGTGAAGCTGGACGAAACCGGTGCGGATGGTCTGCTGCCGATGCGGTCCTTGGGTCGGGAATACTTCCATTTCGACCCCGAGGCGAACACCCTGATGGGGTCTGACACCGGGATTTTGATCGGCATTGGCCAACGTGTGACCGTGCGTTTGACAGAAGCGGTACCTGTCACCGGCGGTATCGCGCTTGAGCTGCTGACACTGGACGGCAAGGCGCTGCCGCAAGGCGGGCGTGGTGGGCGCGGGCCAGCCGGGCGGACAAACCCGAAACGCAAAGGTGTCAAAGCCAAGCGCAAGGCAGACAAGGTCAAACGCAAGGTGAAACGAACACGGCGGTAGTCTGCGCATTACCTTGGCGGGGCTTTCTGGGGCGTCAGTTTGCCGATACGCTTGAGGTCAGAAGCAGGGTAGGAAACTGATAATGAGTGTTCAGGTTTGGGCGTTGGCCGCGTTGTTTGCGCTAGGGGCGGGGGTTGGTCCTGTTGCGGCGCAAACTGTTGCAGGTCAGAGTGTGGCGGGGGATGACACTGGCCTCCAACTCTGGTTGGTTGATTTTCGCCCACGTGCATTGGCAGCTGGGATTGATGCTGCGGTGTTCGATGCGGCGATCAAGGGCGTCACATATGATGAAAATGTCATTCGCCGTGACCGTAATCAATCCGAATTTACCAAAACCATTTGGGATTATCTGGAAACCGCGACCTCGGATTTAAGGATCGCGAACGGCAAGGCGGCGCTTGCGCGTCAGGGCGCTGCGCTTGCAGAAATCGAAGCGCAATACGGTGTAGAGAAAGAAGTGGTTGTCGCCATTTGGGGGCTGGAAAGCGCCTATGGGACGTTTCGTGGCCGGGACAGCGTGATCGGGTCGCTTGCGTCTTTGGCCTATGACGGGCGGCGGCAGGCGTTCTTCGAAGCGGAGCTTTTGGAGGCTTTGAGGATATTGCAGGCGGGCGATACCAGCCCTGCCAAGATGACCGGAAGCTGGGCTGGCGCGATGGGGCATACGCAGTTTATGCCATCCTCCTTTCAGCGTTACGCCGTGGATTTCACCAAGGATGGCAAGCGTGACATTTGGGGCGATGACCCCCGTGATGCGCTGGCATCGACGGCGGCCTATCTAAAGCACTTTGGCTGGACCTTTGGGCAACCTTGGGGTGTTGAGGTGACGCTGCCTGAGGGATTCGACTATCTACTGGCAGACCGCGAGGTGTTGAGAACGCCAACAGAATGGGCGGCGATTGGTGTGTTGGATATGAGCGGTGGCACCGTGCCCAATCACGGGCCTGCGTCCATTTTGCTGCCGGGGGGCGCTGAGGGTGCTGCGTTTATGATCTTTTCGAATTTCGAGGTGATCGAGCGTTATAATACTGCGGATGCCTATGTGATCGGTGTTGGCCATCTAAGCGACAGGATCGCTGGGGGTGCACCGATTGCGCATAGTTGGCCGCTGCAGGATCGGGCGCTGACCTATGATGAACGGATTGAGCTGCAAACGCAGCTCACCGCGCTTGGATTTGATACGGTAAAGATTGACGCCAAAATTGGTCCGTTGACGATCAATGCGGTGCGGAATTTCCAAACGGCACAGGGGCTTTTGCCGGATGGCTATGCGTCGCTGCGGCTGTTGGAGCGTGTTCGGGCGGCACGGTAGAAAAGAAAAACCCAAAACCCCTGAGGGTTTTGGGCATGCCTTCGGCGAGGGTTTTAGTCCATTTGGAAGAGTTTAGGCGGGTGACATCCCGCGCAGACGTTCCGAACGGCGGCGGAGCAATTCAACCACTGTCAGCAAGCAGATCGAGATGCCCACCAGAATGGTTGCAACGGCCAAGATGGTCGGGCTGATCTGTTCACGCAGGCCCGTGAACATTTGCCATGGCAGGGTTTTCTGGCCTGCGGAGCCGACGAAGAGAACCACGACGACTTCATCGAATGAGGTGATGAAGGCGAAGAGACCGCCCGAGATTACACCCGGCAGGATCAGCGGCATTTGCACGCGGAAGAAGGTCGTGACCGGGTTTGCGCCCATGTTTGCCGCCGCGCGGGTAAGCGAGCGATCAAAGCCCACCAATGTGGCCGTGACGGTGATGATGACAAAGGGGATGCCAAGCGCGGCGTGTGCCAGAACCACGCCGAGGTAGGTGCCTTGCAGGCCAACGCGGCTGTAGAAGAAGTACATGCCAGCGGCGGAAATGATCAGCGGTACAATCATTGGCGAGATCAGGATTGCCATGATCGCGCGGCGGAACGGCACGTGTGGCTGACTAAGACCGATTGCGGCAAGCGTGCCGAAGGAGACCGAGAGGAATGTCGCTGCCGGTGCGATCTTGATCGAGTTCATCACGGCACCTTGCCAGTCGGAGCTGTTAAAGAAATCGCGATAATGCTTGAGCGAGTAACCAGCCGGATCAAAGCTGAGCATTTCCGGGGTGAAGGTAAAGAAATTCTCGGCGTTGAAGCTGAGGGGCATCACGACCAGAATCGGTGTGATGAGGAAGATAAAGATCGCCCCGCAGATCACCCGAAACGCAAAGTGCCACAACACCTGACCGGGTGTCAGATAGGGGGCAACTTTGGCGCGGTAGCGTCCCTCGAATAGCCAGAAGCTGAACCAGCCGAAGAACCACCCAAAGGCAGCGCCGATGACGAGGCCAGGGATACCGGCCATGAAATAGCCGACAATTGCGACGATAATCGCGGTGGCCCAGCGACCAAGTTTTTCGTTCTTAACGATCTGCGTGAGCACAAAGGCAAGCGCGCCGGCGAGGATGGCCCCGACGATAACGCCCAGAAAACCACTGCCGTTAGCAGTGCCAACAAAGAGACCGGCGATGGCCCCTGCTGCGGCGACCACAGGCACATAGAATGAAACGGGTTTGCGAGAGATTGGTGTGAGTGCGACCATGTCCTTAGCCCCCCAGTTTCACGTTATCGATGCCGACGATTTTGTCATAGGCATAGTAGAGGCCCAGAACGACCGCGAGCAGGATGGCACCCAACGCCGCCGCGAGACCCCAGTTCAGAGAGCTGGAGATGTGGTAGGCGATGCGGTTCGAGATAAAGGTACCGGTTCTGCCGCCGACGATCTCGGGTGTGATGTAGTAACCAATCGACAGGATGAAGACGAGGATCGACCCGGCACCGATGCCCGGTACAGACTGCGGGAAGTAGACCCGCCAGAAGGCTGTCCAGTTGGTGGCCCCCAAAGATTTCGCAGCACGCAAATAGCTGGGCGGTACGGTTTTCATCACCGAATACAAAGGCAAGATCATAAACGGCAGCAAGATATGCGTCATCGCAATAATCGTGCCGGTCTGGTTGTTGATCAGCGCCAGACGACTGTCATCGGCGACAACACCCAGCCAGACCAGCGTGTCGTTTATGACGCCTTGTTGTTGCAACATGACCTTCCAAGCGGAGGTGCGCACGAGGAGCGATGTCCAGAATGGCAAGAGTACAAGGATCATCAGCAGGTTCGCGGTGCGTGCGGGCAGGTTGGCCAAAATCCAGCCGATAGGGTAGCCCAGCAAAATACAGCTAAGTGTAATGCAGACCGACATGAACAGCGTCCGCTTGAACAGGGTCCAGTAGATGCGTTCATCTTCGGGGCGCAGTGCAGGGCCATCAGGGGTTTTCTGCATGTCCACCGCGTTCAGGAAATACCCGTTTGTAAATTTCGGGCTGTAGGTCGAAATGGTTTGCCAGATCGGCAACTCGCCCCAGTCTTTGTCGATATCGGCAAAGGCTTGCATGTAATCGACTGTGGCAAAGCTTGGCGCGGCTGCGGCGGCTTGGGCCAGTTCGGTGGCACCGGGGCCCGCGTAACTGGCGATTTGTGCTGCTGTTGGCCCGTTCAGATCATCATAGAAGGCGGAATAGATCAGCGGCCATGGGTCTTCTTTGTACAGGTTGTCTTCGTCCTCGTTCTGGACGAAATCGGCAAAGAGCAGATAGTAGCTGGCTGTTTCCGGCAAGACATCGGCGATACCGTCGCGCATTTCAAAAGGTGGCTGCGCGTCGCCTGAGGCTTTCTTCCAGTCTTTCATGGCGGCAAGCCACGCGTCAGACGCTAGAACATCGTTCCAGTTTTCGCCCTTTTTCCAAAAGGCGTTCAGGTCTTCAAACTGGTCTTGGTAGACTTCGCCGATGTCATCAACGCCGCGGCCAGATTTGCGGAACAAGGACGACGCGCCGGTCAGCTCGTAGTTAAGACGAGACCCCAAACGTGTGTGCAATTTGCGTTCCTGGGCGACATAGATGTCCTGGTAGAGCGATTTATAGACGGTTTGATCGGGTAATTCACCGCCTTCACTGTCCCAGTTTTTCAACTCGGTTGTGGTGCGGGGAAGGGTCTCTTGGACGATCTGGTTTTCGACCGATCGAAACAACATATCTGCGATTGGTGCAATGAACGTGACCAACACAAAGATCAGCAAAGGCGCGATGAGTAAAAGTGCGCTGATCTTTTGGCGGCGTAATGCGCGGTTCAGGCTGCGCTTGAGCGGTGTGCCATCGGCGGCAAGCATTGGGCCGGTGTATTCTTCTTCGGCGCGTTCTGCCTCGAGGGCAGAATTTGGTGCTGTGGTCGCGTTGTTTACATCGCTCATATCGGCCCCATGGGGTTGGATCGTCGTGAAAATCGGAAAAGGTATAAACGTTTTGGAGTGGAGAGGGCCAAGCTGGCCCTCTCCGATAGGTCTAGACGCTTATTGCGCCAACCATGCCTGGAACTTCGCGTCGATATCGTCGCGGTAGTCGGCCCAGAACTCGTA
Source organism: uncultured Sulfitobacter sp. (assembly GCF_964021855.1). Classification (NCBI taxonomy): domain Bacteria; kingdom Pseudomonadati; phylum Pseudomonadota; class Alphaproteobacteria; order Rhodobacterales; family Roseobacteraceae; genus Sulfitobacter; species uncultured Sulfitobacter sp. The sequence goes on along the minus strand of NZ_CAXHZD010000001.1, from coordinate 206,206 downwards.
GTTATACAAGAACGTGTTTTGAGCATTCGCTGGATCGGTTGGCATGTGTGGTGCCATGTCGATGCCCATGTCTGCGTGCTGACCCACCAAAGGTGCGGAGGACAAACGTGCAGGACCGTAGCTGATGTATTTGGACTGATCGGCCAGACGCTGTGTGTCTGTCGCGTATTTTACAAAGTCCATGACGCGGGCCAGACGGTCATCTGGCAGGCCTGCTGGAATGATCCAACCGTCAAGGTCAAACACCTGAGCGTCCCAAAGCATTGCAACGGGTTGCTTTTGCTCTTCGATCACGCTGAACAGACGGCCGTTGTAGGTGGAACCCATAACGATTTCGCCATCGGCCAGCAGCTGAGGCGTGTCAGCGCCAGCGGACCACCAGATAACGTCGTCTTTGATGGTGTCCAGTTTGGCCAGCGCCTTTTCTTGACCTTCTGGTGTGGCCAGAACGTCATATACGTCGGCCTTGTCAACGCCGTCACACAGCAGAGCCCATTCCATGTTGTTGATTGGACGCTTTTCCAAGGAACGCTTGCCTGGGTATGCTTCCAGATCGAACACGTCACAGATTTTCGAAGGAGGCGTGTCGCCTACCATGTCTGTGCGGTAACCGAATGTGGTCGAGTATACGATTTGCGGGATAAAGCAGTCGCTGACCAGCAGATCGCCAAAGTCGTCGGATGCGGACGTGCCATCGGGTGCTGCGGCCAGCACTTCGTCGGCATCGATTTCCATGGCAAGGCCTTCGTCACACAGACGAATGGCATCAGCCGCTACGACGTCGACCAGATCCCATGTTACGTTGCCAGCTTCGTTCATGGCGCGCAGTTTGGCCACGGCTTCAGCCGAGCTTTCGTCCCAAACGGCAGTCACGTCGGGGTGCATTTCCAGATAGGGCTGAACATATGCTTTGTCTTGGCTGGCTTGGTATGCGCCACCCCAGGAAACAAGTGTCATCTCTTTGGCCATGTTGCCGTGTGCATCGGCAAAGGCCAATGTACCAGCGCCAACAATCGCAGAAGAAGCGAGTAGCGTTGTTGTAAATTTCATTAGATAGTCTCCCAACTATTGCCCGTTTAGTTCTTGAGGATGTGATAACGGGCTTAACCACAGCCTCTTGGTGTGCGACCCTAAATCAGGGCCGCAGTCCGTCTCTTGACGTTAAGCGTCAAGCGCACGGCAATCCTCTGCCAGCCAACCGATTTCGATTTGTTGGCCCGGCTTCAAGCGCACCTGATCGGGTGCGTTGCGGGTTTTGATAATAAAGTTGTCGGTGCCTGCGACGCGCAGCCGGGTGCGGAAAATGTCGCCCATATAGACGAATTCCAGCACTTCGGCTTTCAGGGTGTGTGCGCCTTCTGGCATGCGATCTTTGTTAAACTCAACGCGTTCCGGGCGGATCGAAACGCGGGTGCGTTCGCCTGCTTGGGTCACGTTGATCGGTTTGGCCTCGATCAGGCCGCCACCGTCCAGTTGCACCAGACAGGTGCCGCCTTTAATCTCTTTTACCACGCCTTCCAGCGTATTGTTTTCGCCGATGAATTGCGCGACGAAGCTGTTTTCGGGCTCTTCATACAGCAAATCTGGCGGGGCCAGTTGCTGGATGCGACCGTTTTCAAATACCGCAACGCGGTCTGACATTGTCAACGCTTCGGTTTGGTCGTGGGTCACGTACACCACGGTGATGCCCAGTTCGTGGGCAAGATGCGTGATTTCAAACTGCAAGGTTTCGCGCAGTTGTTTGTCCAAGGCACCAAGCGGTTCATCCATCAGGACCAGCTCGGGTTCAAACACCAAGGCGCGGGCCAAGGCCACACGCTGCTGTTGACCACCGGAAAGCTGCGCAGGACGGCGACCGCCAAAGTCGCCCATCTGCACACGGTCCAGCGCGATCTTTACCTTTTCTTCACGGTCGGACTTGCCCATCTTGCGGACTTCCAACGGGAAGGACAGGTTTTCGGCAACCGTCATATGCGGGAACAAGGCATAGTTTTGGAAGACCATGCCAATGCCGCGCTTGTGTGGTGGGATGTTGTTGATTGATTTCCCATCAAGGCGAATATCGCCGTGGGTGGCTGTCTCAAACCCTGCGAGCATCATGAGGCAAGTCGTCTTGCCCGACCCCGATGGCCCTAGCATTGTCAGAAATTCGCCCTTTGGCATCGATAGGTTCAGGTCTTTGACGACAAGATTTTCACCGTCATAGCTTTTCTGCACGCGTTCGAATTCGACAAACGCATTTGTTGCTGAAGTATCTGCCAAAAGCTGGCTCCCCGTTTATTTTGACGTTCATGCGCCCTTGTTGACAGAAAGTTAAAACCGTCCGGGTTGTAGTTTGCAACCAATTATCACGGGTTTGATGGAAAACCGTGCAATTGCAGGACAAATTCCCGCAAATTTGGCAAATTCAGTTGATCTGACTGCAGATTAGGCAGGTTTGGTTTCGTTATTTCATTGCTGCTGTCGAAAAGCTGGCCCAAGCTGGTCTTTGATACGTTGTTTAAGGATATCAATAATGCCGGCCATCGACCTTCCGTTTTCCCCAATAGAATATAGCCGTCGCCTTGAGCTGGTGCGCAGCGAAATGGCGGCGCGGGGCTTGGACGCCTTGTTTGTGACGGACCCCAGCAACCAGGCGTGGCTGACAGGATACGACGGATGGTCATTTTATGTGCATCAAGGCGTAATTGTTTTGCCGGACGCCGATCCGATCTGGTGGGGCCGCAACCAAGACACCAATGGCGCGTTGCGAACCGTGTGGATGGATGCCGATTCTGTGCGGGGCTACGCGGATGGTTTTGTGCAATCTGCCGAACGACACCCGATGCAAGACCTCGCGGTTCATCTGGCCGCCGCAGGGGTAGAGGCGGGGCGCATCGGCGTCGAAATGGACAACTACTATTATTCGGCCAAGGCGCATGCATCGCTGTGTGAAAGCCTGCCCAAGGCGCAAGTCGTTGATGCCACCGCATTGGTGAATTGGAAGCGGACGGTTAAATCCGAACCGGAACTGGCGTTCATGCGCAAAGCGGCGTTGATTTCGGAAAAGATCGTTGATGGGTTGCTGGAACGGGTAGAACCGGGCGTGCCGAAGAATGAAATCGTCGCCGAGATTTATCGCGATGCAATTCGGGGCGTTGACGGGGCATGGGGTGATTACCCGGCGATTGTCCCGCTTTTGCCGTCAGGGTCAGACGCCGCCGCGCCGCATTTGACATGGGATGGCAGACCCTTTGCGACGGGCGAGGCGACATTCTTTGAAATCTCAGGGTGCTATCGCCGCTATCACGCGCCTTTCTGCCGGACGCTGTTCCTAGGGACGCCGCCCGATTTCCTGAAACGGGCCGAGGCGGCATTGGTCGAAGGGTTGGAGGCCGGTTTGGAAAAAGCCCGCGCTGGCAACCGCGCCTGCGACGTTGCAAATGCGCTGGCGGCACCGCTGGAAAAGGCCGGGATCGAACGCGGCGCGCGCTGCGGTTATCCCATCGGCCTGAGCTATCCACCGGATTGGGGCGAACGCACGATATCACTGCGCGCCGAGGATGAAACCGTGCTTGAGCCGAACATGACCTTCCATTTTATGCCCGGTTTGTGGATGAAGGATTGGGGGATCGAGATCACCGAAAGCATCCGCATCCGCGAAGATGGTGCCGCCGAGACGTTCTGCAACCGACCCCGGCAGATGTTTGTAAAATGACGCTGCAAGCCACCGTTGATCTGCTGGACCGGCTGATCGCGTATCCGACCGTTTCGACCGATAGCAATCTTGAACTGATCATCGACCTGTCCGGCAGGCTGCAATCGTTGGGCGCGCGAACGCATATCTTTGGCGACGAAACCGGGTCAAAGGCCACGTTGTTCGGGTCATTGGGGCCGGATGTGCCGGGCGGCGTGTTGCTGTCTGGGCATTCCGATGTGGTGCCGGTGACCGATCAGGATTGGTCAAGCGACCCGTTCCAGATGCGTCAGGCCGACGGGCGGCTTTACGGGCGCGGCACCTGCGATATGAAAGGATTTATTGCGGCAACTGTAGTGATGGCTGAACACTATGCCACGCTGCCGCTGAAACGTCCCGTGCATTTTGCCTTTACCTATGACGAAGAAACCGGATGTCTGGGCGCGCAGGCGTTGATCCCCGAGCTGAACCGCCTCGGTATCAAGCCTGACATCGCCATCATTGGCGAACCGACCGAGATGCGCGTGATTGAGGGCCATAAAGGCTGCTGTGAATATACCACACGGTTTGAGGGGCTTGAGGGGCACGGGTCCTCCCCCGATCTGGGTGTGAATGCTGCCGAATATGCGGTGCGCTATGTCACCCGGTTGATGGCGCTGCGCGAGGATTTGCGCGCCCGTGTCCCCGAAGGCAGCCGCTTTGAACCGCCCTATACCACAATCAACATTGGCGGAATTCGTGGCGGGCACGCGCATAACGTGATTGTCGGCAAGGCCGAGGTCGATTGGGAGTTCCGACCTGTGCAAACGCGTGACTTGCGCTTTGTCAAAGAAACGATGGAGGCGTTTGTCGAACAGGATTTGCTGCCGCAAATGCGCGCGGTGTACCCCCAAGCTGATATCTCGACCGAGACATTGGGAGAGGTCGTGGGCCTAGAGCCGATGAGCGAAAACGCAGCGCGTGATCTTGTGGCGGGGCTGGTGGGCGCGAACGGTGCTGACGTTGTTCCGTTCGGAACCGAAGCAGGCCTGTTTCAGCAAATGGGCATGGATGTGGTCGTTTGCGGGCCGGGGTCAATCGCGCAGGCACATAAGCCCGATGAATTCGTCAGCCTTGATCAGCTCGAAAGCTGTCTTGGTATGTTGGAACGTCTTGGTCAGAGGTTGGTGTAGGGGCGCAAGGATAGCTCGCGCCCCGAAAGCGGTTTAGCCCAAAGGCGAGTCGGCATCGTGAATGTGGTCTTCGGCCGCGTGCAGCAGATCGTCGTCCTTGAGCGCGGTATAGGTCTCGTCCAGCGCTTTTGTGGCGCGGGTCATGAAGATGTCGATTTCCTCGGGCGTGATAACAAGCGGCGGGGAAATGATCATCCGGTCGCCGACATGGCGCATGACCAGATTGTTTGCAAAACAGCGTTCGCGGCACATATAGCCGACGGTACCTGTGGCCCCCGCGAATTTCGACCGCGTTTCTTTGCGCGGGCTTAGGGGCAGGGATGCCATCAGGCCGGATACGTTGACGCCACCCACAAGCGGATGTTCGGCCAGCTTATCCAACCCTTCCTGAAGGGCAGGTGCCGCCACGTTGTTGACGTGGTCCAAGATATTCTCATCTTGCATGATACGCAGGTTTTCCAACGCCACGGCGGAACAGACCGGATGACCGGAGTAAGTATAGCCGTGGTTGAATTCGCCCGATCCGATCACTTCGGCGATCTCGTCACAGACAATGGACCCACCAATGGGCTGGTAGCCAGAGCTGAGGCCTTTGGCGATCGTCATGATGTGCGGTTTGATCCCCATGGTTTGCGAACCAAACCAATTGCCGGTGCGACCAAACCCGCAGATCACCTCGTCTGCGATGATCAGAACATCATATTTATCGCAAATGCGCTGAATTTCCGGCCAGTAGGTGCTGGGGGGCACGATAACGCCGCCCGCGCCTTGGACGGGTTCACCGATAAAGGCCGCGACATTGTCTGCACCCAGCTCGAGGATTTTCGCCTCAAGCTCTTGGGCGCGGGCAAGGCCGAATGCCTCGGGTGTTTGATCGCCGCCTTCGGCCCACCAATCGGGTTGGTTGATATGGTGGATGCCCGGGATCGGCATGCCGCCTTGTTCGTGCATATAGGTCATGCCGCCCAGTGACCCTGACCCCATCGAAGACCCGTGATAGGCGTTCTTGCGGCTGATAATGTGGGATTTTTCTGGCTTGTCCTTCATCGCCCAATAGGTGCGCACCATGCGGATGTTGGTATCGTTCGCCTCGGACCCGGAACCGGCAAAGAACACGTGGTTCAGATCACCGGGGGCGAGCTTTGCGATTTCTGTCGCCAAGGCGATTGCCGGTACATGGGACGTCATGAAGAACGTGTTGTAATAGTTCAGTTCAAGCATCTGGCGCGCGGCAACGTCGGCCATTTCCTGACGACCATAGCCAATGTTCACGCACCAAAGGCCCGCCATCCCATCAAGGATTTCATTGCCTTCGCTGTCGGTCAGGTACACGCCTTTGGCCTTGGTGATGATGCGCGCCCCTTTGGCGGCCAATTCATCATTTGTGGTAAACGGGTGCATGTGATGCGCGGCGTCCAGCGCCTGCAATTCAGCCGTGGGCAAGTGATTGGTAATGTAGGACATGTTTATGCACCTCAGAAGTGTGGAAGACGGTTACGCGCAGAATATGATCAAATTATGCGGAGTCAATCGAATCAGATCAAATCCACGTTGGATTAGACAGAGGCCTGAATCTGGCGGATGCCTTGGCTGACATCCTCGGCCATCGCTTGGGCTGCTGCATCAGGGTCGTTCATGCGAAATGCGTCTAATAGGTCGGCGTGTTTGTCGGGCAAATTCGATGTGCCAAAGCGCCCGCATACGACCCGCAGCGATGGCCCAAAGCGGAGCCACAAGCGGTCAACGGTTTCGGCCATGATCGGCGCATCGGCACAGCGGTAAATCTTGGAATGGAACAGATAGTTTTGCGTGAGGTATTCGCCAATATCGCCGCGCAATATGGCCTCGTTCAGCGTGTCGTCAACCTGTTTAAGGGTCTCCAATGTGTCCTTGGTCATGCGCATCGTCGCGCGTCGCGCAAGCTCTGCCTCCAGCGTTTTTCGCATAAAACCAAGCTCTTCAACGCCTTCTGGCGACAGGACCGGCACTGAAACGCGGCGGTTCCCCTGATGGATCAACGCGCCTTCGGCAATGAGGCGGCGTAGTGCTTCGCGGACGGGTGTCATGCCTGCGCCCAGCGCCGTGATTAACCCTTGAATTGTCACCGGCTGTCCGGGTGCCAGATCGCCAAACAGTATCTGACTGCGCAGTTGCTGATAGACGTGCTGATGTGCTGGAATTCGTGCGCCCGCAGCTTGGATCGGCGCGGGGGATGTTTGTACGTCAGAACGGATCATTCAATATGCCCAAAAACTGTTCAGTTCGTGTTGCTTGCGCTATCGGCGCCTGCGTGAAATCATAAATTATCTTGTCGTAAGACGCAAAACTTGATCAAATTGACCAAAGGTCTGGATCAACCAAGCCTATCTAACGGGAGCAAAGAATGAAATATCGTATTCTAGGGGGCGTTGCCGCCACCGCAATGATCGCCACAAGCGCGCTGGGCGAGGAAGTCCGGGTTTATAACTGGTCCGACTACATCGACGAATCCTTGCTTGAGAAATTCGAAACCGAAACCGGCATTGATCTGATCTATGATGTCTTTGACAGCAACGAAGTGCTTGAAACCAAAATGTTGGCTGGCGGGTCCGGCTATGATGTCGTTGTGCCATCGGGCACGTTCTTGCAGCGCCAAATCTCGGCTGGTGCCTTTCAAAAGCTGGATAAATCCAAGCTGACGAATATCGATAACATGTGGGACGTCATTGACGACCGCGTGTCGAAATATGACCCCGGCAACGAATATGCGATCAACTATATGTGGGGCACCACCGGTCTGGGTGTGAACATCAACAAGGTCAAAGAAGTCTTGGGTGATGATGCGCCCATAGATTCGCTGGCATTGGTTTTGGACCCGGCGAATATGGAAAAACTTGCTGAATGTGGTGTTCAGTTCCTGGATGCCCCGGCAGAGATGATCCCTGCTGCGCTGAAATTCCTGGGCGAAGACCCTGATGCGCAAGACCCTGAAATCATCGCCAAAGCTGAGCCCGTGCTGGCGGCAATTGCGCCGTTCGTTCAGAAATTCCACAGCTCTGAATACATCAACGCATTGGCCAACGGCGATATCTGCGTGGCCTTTGGCTGGTCGGGCGATATCCTGCAGGCACGTGACCGCGCGGCAGAGGCTGATAACGGCGTTGAGATCGAATATTACGCACCGAAAGAGGGTGCTTTGATGTGGTTCGACAACATGGCGATCCCTGTGGACGCGCCCAACCCGGACGCCGCGCATAAATTCCTGAACTTCATCATGGATGCGCAGAACATGGCCGCAGCGTCGAACTATGTTTATTATGCGAATGGTAACAAGGCGAGCCAGGAGTTTCTGGTCGAAGACGTGATCGGGGATACCGCGATTTACCCAGACGCGGCGACACTGGAAAACCTCTATACAACGTCGCCTTATGCGCCCAAGGTTCAACGTGTTGTGACGCGTCTTTGGACCAAGGTTAAATCCGGCACCTAAGCTGGTTCTGACGGGGCAAGGTCATACGGCCTTGCCCCTTTTCGCCCCCGCCGCCTGTCGGACTGTGCAAAGGAATGCCCCCTAAGTGAGCCAGAAAATATTCGCCCCTTGGGATAACCCGAATGAAAAGCCGCTGATCCGGTTTGAGAATGTCACCAAGCAGTTTGGTGATTTCACCGCGATCGACGATCTGACACTGAACATCTACGAGAAAGAATTTTTTGCGCTGCTGGGGCCGTCGGGCTGCGGCAAGACCACGATGATGCGTATGCTGGCGGGTTTTGAAAATCCGACCTCGGGCAAGATGGAATTGGCGGGCAAGAACATCGCGGGTATTCCGCCCAACAAGCGGGCTGTGAACATGATGTTCCAGTCCTATGCGTTGTTTCCTCATCTAAGTGTTTGGGAGAATATCGCCTTTGGTCTTAAGCGCGGCGACATGGATAAGCGTGCCATTGCCACCCGTGTGGAAGAGATGCTTAAGCTGACGCGACTGAGCAAGTTTGCAGGCCGAAAACCGCATCAGATTTCAGGCGGCCAGCGTCAGCGGGTCGCCCTTGCGCGGTCCTTGGCCAAGGCACCAAAGTTGCTGCTGCTGGATGAACCGCTTGGCGCTTTGGACAAGAAGTTGCGGCAAGACACGCAGTTCGAGTTGATGGATATCCAAGAGAGCACGGGCACGACATTTGTCATTGTGACCCACGACCAAGAAGAGGCGATGACCGTTGCGAGCCGGGTCGCGGTGATGGACGAAGGGCGTATTATTCAGGTCGCAACGCCCGACGGTATCTATGAAGCCCCCAATTCCGTTTATGTCGCCGACTTTATCGGGGACGTGAACATTATCGAAGGGACGGTCAAACCTGCGGGGGATGGTATGTACTCGCTCGCTTGGGCCGAGAATGAGCCGCCGTTCTTGGCGACCTCGGATGTGCCGTTCAGCGACGGGCAAAACGCGCATCTTGCCATTAGACCGGAAAAAATCTCGATCACGACCGAAAAACCCGAAGAAGCCAAGAACGCCGTGCAAGGCAGCGTGTTGGATATTGCCTATCTGGGCAACCTCAGCACCTATTATGTTCAACTGGCGGGCGGGCAAATTATCAAGGCGCAGACGGCAAACACCCGTCGTCTCTCCCGGCGTAGCATCACTTGGGAGGATAAAGTCTGGATCTCGTGGAACGCGACCGCTGGCGTGCTGTTAGCGGAATGAATATGCGCCGCTTTTTCCTGATCGCGGTGCCGTACGGCTGGCTATTGGCGCTGTTCTTGATCCCGTTCTTTATCGTATTCAAGATATCTCTGTCTGATTTGGCGCTGTCGATTCCGCCCTATACACCGACGATGAAAGACGGCTTTGGGCAGATGATCAAAGCCTTTGATTTTGAGAACTTCGTTTTTCTGACGACAGATGATCTCTATTGGAAGGCCTATCTTAGCAGTCTGAAGATTGCATTGATTTCGACGGTGCTGGCGCTGCTGGTCGGGTATCCAATGGCGTACGGTATGGCCCGCGCCCCCGAGGAATGGCGGCCAACCTTGATGATGCTGGTGATCCTGCCGTTTTGGACCAGCTTTTTGATCCGTGTCTATGCGTGGGTCGGTATCCTAAGCAATGAAGGGTTCCTGAACCAGTTTTTGCTGTGGACGGGTCTGATTTCCACCCCGCTGACCATTATGAATACGACAACGGCGGTCTATATCGGGATCGTTTATACGTATCTCCCCTTCATGATCCTGCCGATTTACGCGGCACTGGATCGGTTGGATGAATCACTGATCGAAGCCGCCGAAGATTTGGGATGTTCGCGCATCAAGGCATTTTGGCTGGTGACGATTCCGCTGTCTCGTAACGGCATTATCGCGGGTTGTTTTCTGGTCTTTATCCCCGCGCTAGGTGAATTTGTCATTCCATCGCTTTTGGGCGGTTCCGGCACATTGATGATCGGCAAGGTTCTGTTCGAGGAATTCTTTAACAACCGCGATTGGCCTGTGGCCAGTGCCGTTGCCGTGATCTTGTTGCTGATCCTGATCGTGCCGATCATTCTGTTCCAGCGCAACCAGCAGCGCCAAGCGGAGGCCGATACATGAGGCGTACAAGCTGGTTCAATGTCACATCGCTGACCCTTGGGTTTGCGTTTTTGTACCTGCCGATGGTTTTGCTGGTTATCTATAGCTTCAACAGCTCGAAACTGGTGACAGTCTGGGCAGGGTTTTCGACCAAATGGTATGGTGAGCTGGTCCAGAACGAGGCGTTTTTGGATGCCGCGCTGGTCACGCTTAAGGTCGCCGTGGCGTCATCAACCTTGGCCACGATACTGGGCACAATGGCAGCCTATGTGCTGGTGCGCGGCGGGCGGTTCTTGGGGCGTACGTTATTCTCGGGCATGATATACGCGCCGCTCGTCATGCCCGAAGTGATCACGGGTCTGTCGCTATTGCTGCTGTTTATCGGATTAGGGTTGGACCGTGGCGTGCTTACCATCGTCTTGGCGCATACCACCTTTTCAATGTGTTACGTGTCGGTCGTGGTGTCATCGCGGCTGGTGTCATTCGACCGCTCGCTTGAGGAAGCCGCCCTTGATCTGGGGTGCTCGCCCTTTGACGCGTTCCGCCTTGTTACATTGCCCATCATAGCACCGGCTGTGATTTCTGGTTGGTTGCTTGCGTTCACCTTGTCGCTGGATGACTTGGTGATTGCATCGTTTACCACTGGCCCGTCTTCCACCACCCTCCCGATCAAGATCTGGAGCGCGGTACGTTTGGGCGTGTCGCCCGAGATCAACGCATTGTCGACGATCATGATCGGTATCGTTACAGTGGGTGTGATTAGTGCTTCGTTGATTTCCAAGCGTAATGCGGTCAAAGCACAACAGGACATGCAAGCAGCGGAACGTGGGGCAACTTGAAGCGTATTTTTGATGACTTCGCTTACAGCGATACACCGCGGGCTTATTGCTGGTGGGATGAAACCTGCGAGGATGTAGCCCGGCCGTCTTTGGACCGGGATGAAACCTGTGATGTTGTAATCATCGGTGGCGGCTTCACGGGGCTGTCAGCGGCCCTGCGTCTGGCGCAGGCGGGCGTAAAGGTCATCGTCCTAGAAAACCGTTATGTCGGCTGGGGTGCTTCGGGCCGCAACGGCGGGTTTTGCTGTCTGGGTGGCGGTCGCCTAAGCGACCAGGCGCTTGATCGTAAGTTCGGCCGCGACAGCCGGATTGCCTTTCGACGAGCAGAATTGGCTGCGGTCAAAATGGTCGAAACCCTAGCGACGGAACATAATATCGAGATTGATCGCCATTCCGAAGGCGAGACCGAGCTGGCACATCGCCCCAAGGAAATGGCGGCTTTGCGTGCGCGTGTTCCGGAAATCAAGGAAAACTACGGCCTTGATGCGACGCTGATAGAAAAGCGGGAGCTTGCAGCGCACGGGTTGAGCGGCGATTTCCATGGCGCGCTGACCATCCCTGCCGGTTTTGCTTTGAATCCCCGGAAGTATGTGACGGGTCTTGCCGCTGCGGCCGAACAGGCAGGCGCAGTCATTTACCACAACACAACGGCGCAAAACATCGTCAAGACATCCAGTGGGTACCAAGTTCAGACAAAAATCGGATCTGTCAAAGCGAAGAACCTGCTTGTTGCGACGAACGGATATTCCTCGGAAGATATGCCAGATTGGCTGGCGGGCCGATATATGCCTGCGCAATCCAGCGTGATTGTCACCCGTCCGCTGATCGACGAAGAGATCAAGGCCGCCGGCTGGTTTAGCAATCAAATGGTCTATGACAGCCGATACCTTTTGCATTATTTCAGGTTGATGCCTGACCGCCGGATGCTTTTTGGGATGCGTGGCGCGTTAATAACGGGCCCGGCGGCCGAAGCACGCGCAATTGCTAACGTCCGGCGGGAGTTCGAACAGTTCTTTCCAGCCTGGAGACATGTCGAGACGCCCTATGGCTGGTCCGGCATGGTCTGTCTGGCCCGTGACCACATGCCATTCGTGGGGGAAGTCCCTGATAACAAAGGTATGTATGCAAGCCTTTGTTATCATGGAAACGGCGTCGCGATGGGGACCTATTGTGGCGCGCTCGCGGCCAGCGCCATATTGGAAGAAACCGATACGCTCCCCTTCCCGGTGGCGGTCAAAACGCCCCTATCCCAATTTGAGTTAGGCGGGTTCCGGCGGGCGTTGTTGCCGTTTGCCTATCTGTGGTATGGGCTCGCTGATCGATAGCGCATGTTTCCAAACATGCGTCGTATCAACTGATATCAATAGAATTTGAGGGGCTGGACCGATGAAGATTGCGATGATTGGCACAGGTTACGTCGGTTTGGTTTCCGGTGTCTGTTTTTCTGATTTCGGTCATGACGTTGTTTGCGTCGACAAAGACCCGAACAAGATTGCCCAGCTTGAGAAAGGGATCGTGCCGATTTACGAGCCCGGTCTTGATGATCTGATGGCGAAAAATGTTAACGCTGGCCGTCTGTCATTTTCCGTAGATTTGCAAGCTGCGGTGGACGGGGCTGATGCCATTTTCATCGCGGTTGGCACGCCGACCCGTCGTGGCGACGGGCATGCTGATCTGACCTATGTCATGGCCGCCGCGACCGAGATTGCGGATGCCTTGACCGGTTATGCGGTGATTGTAACGAAATCGACCGTCCCCGTCGGCACGAACCGGCAGGTACAAGAGGTCATTTCCAAGGCGAACCCCAAAGCCGAATTTGATATTGCGTCAAACCCGGAGTTTCTGCGCGAAGGGGCCGCGATCGATGATTTCATGCGCCCGGACCGCGTTGTTGTTGGCGTTGAAGACGCGCGCGCCGCTGAAGTGATGGGCTCGATTTACCGTCCCTTATCGCTGCGTGAATTTCCAATCATGTTTACCGATTTGGAAAGCGCCGAAGTCATCAAATATGCCGCCAACGCATTTCTTGCGATGAAGATCACATTCATCAACGAGATCGCGTCGCTTTGCGAGCGTACCGGCGCAGATGTTAAAATGGTGTCCAAGGGGATGGGCCTTGATAACCGGATCGGCTCAAAGTTTTTGCATGCGGGTCCCGGTTATGGCGGCAGCTGTTTTCCCAAAGATACGCAGGCACTTGCACGTATGGGCCAAGATCACTCTGTCCCGATGCAGTTGACTGAAACGGTTATCAAGGTGAACGACGAGGTGAAGCGCAGGATGGTCGATAAGGTGGTCGATATCTGCGGTGGATCGGTGAATGGCAAAACAATCGCCGTTCTTGGCGTTACCTTTAAACCCAATACGGACGATATGCGTGATGCGCCCAGCCTTACAATCGTGCCCGCGCTTGTCGGAAACGGGGCAAAGGTGCGTGTGGTGGACCCCCAAGGCAAGCACGAGGGCGAGGCCCTATTGCCGGGTGTTTCCTGGATCGACGATGCGTATCTTGCTGCTCAAGACGCAGATGCACTGGTGATTTTGACCGAGTGGAACGAATTCAGGGCGCTGGATTTAAAGCGGATGGCAGACCGCATGTCGACGCCCGTCATGGCAGATTTACGCAATATCTATACCCCGAAAGATGCCGAAAATGCAGGGTTTAGTGCCTATGTTTCCATCGGTCGCCAAGGTTTTGGTATTTAATCGGCCTCTCGCAATGCGGTGACATCGGTCGTTGAAATCTTGCTCCCGCCCGCAAGGATCAGATGTGTGGCACCTTCTTCGATCCTCGCTTCGGTGATGCGTGAATATGTTGCGGCTTCTGTCTCATTGATCAATTCCCCGGCCTTAAAGCTTTCTACCTTGAAACTGTAATTCCCGCTTGGAAAGGCCGCGCCGGTTGACGAAACGCCGGCCCATTGTACAGGCTCGTCAGATACGGGAATAAGGCCCCGTTGCACCTCTGCGCCTTGCGCGTTGAAGGTTACCAGTTCAGCACGATCTGCCCCCGCTGCCGGGGTAGGCAGCACGGTGATGGGGGTGCCGTTGAAATCGGCGGGCGCAGTTGTGCGTGCCTCCATCCCGACCCAACTTGCGATTTGGCTGATGCCTCCGCCGCTAAGCTGCGCTGACAAGGCGGTAAGCAGGTCATTGGAGAGTACTTGCTGTTCAACCATCGAAAACTGCGCCAGCTGCGCAGAGTATTCGGAGCTATCAATAGGTTCTAGCGGATCTTGATAGCGCGCCTGCGTGGTCAGCATTTGTAGAAATGTTTCAAAATCAGATGAAATGACGCTTTTGGGTTTTACGGCAGTTGCGGGGGGCTGTGTTGTCGCAGCGGTAAAATTCGGTTCGGTGACTGTCATGTAAATTTCTTCCTATAAACGGATATCAAGACCGGCGTTGCCGAGCGACGTGGGCTGGCTTTCAGGCACCGCGCCCGCGACGGGTACGGCAGGTTGATCCTCTGCAATCGCGTTTTCGCGGCTTAGGGTATCGGGCTGCTGGCCCGTATCGCCGCCCTCATGACTGAAAGAAAAACCTGGGTCCGTATATCCGAGCAGCCTTAATTCTTGGTCAAGCTGATCAATGTTCCGCCGCAACATATCGAGGGTTTCGGGGCGTTCGGCCTGAACACTCACAACCAGCCCCCCTTCGGCTTGGCTGATCGACAGCCGGACGCGGCCAAGCTCTTCTGGGCTGAGCGCGACATCGACAGATTTGCCGCCACTTGTGTGGATGATCTCTGCCAATTGCCGGGGGATATGTTGCGGGATGCCCGCCTTTGCCGAAAATTGCGTCGGTACCTGAGATACGCTGCGGGACTGCTCGGTCAGTTGGGTTTGTATCAATTCACCTTCTGGTTCTTCACCGGATACGCCCAAGGCAAGGCGAAAATCATCTGCTGCACCACTTGGTTGGGGCGGCTGCGCAGCTAATTTTTGCGTATTCGCGGCACGCGTTAGCGCAGCCAATGTGTTTCGAGGTTTATCCGTAGTGATGTTTTCAGCACCCGCGCCATTCGTAGCTTGTGTGTTATCTCGTGCTTCGCGTTCGGTTCTTGGTTTCGGCATCTCTGCTGACTGGTTCGGCACTAACGTACCGAGTGGTGCTGCCGGTGAACCATAGACCGCACCGGCCGGTGTTGCGGCAAGCCCGGTCTGCGAAGATTGAGAAAGCTCAGGCTGAACTGCCGTTTGGTTGCGATTCTGCGACGGATTAGCTGTGCTTGGCGGCTCTTTCGGCGGAGTGAGCGTGGCCCTAGGAGGGGGGACAGAATCCGTGGATGACGGTTTCCTTGCACCAGACGGGTCCAGTGAGGCCCCCAGTTTTTGGCCCTCGGCGGCACCAGAGGTTTTTGACTCCTGCCTTAAGGCGTCGCTACTGAAAAGCTCTACTTCTTTGGCAGATCCGGCGTTGGCGAGGTTCAAGGGATGCCCCCCAGTGGGCACTGCAGGTTGTCCCCCTAAGGGCCGGTGCGGGGATCCAGAGCTATGAGTGTGTGCTGCAACTGAGGGATGAAGCACTTCACTACTGCCCGCTGGTTTGATTGCTGGGACGCTTTCAGGGCGTTTTGATGTGAGTGCCGGAGCCGTTTGAGGACCGTCAGCCTGTGACGGCTCTTGCGACCCTTGCGGGCGCAAAGCCGCAATGGGCGAACCCGTCCGCACAGCAGTCATTTCCGGCGCGGGTAGCGGTCTGGTTTCGGTTGTGGATGTTGCGGAAACCACGGGGCGCATTTGCGCAGCAGTTGTTCCGCTCAAGCGGTGGCTGGAGCTGGCCCCAGCGGCAACATTCCTCTGAGTTTGGCCAGTTTTAGGCCAAAGTGATACCTCTGCAAGGCTTTGAAACGAACGGTCCCCGGCTATGCCTTTTCCGCCGACCTGCTCTTTCTTCAAGCGCTGAGGAGCCACTTCGATAGGGGCCTCCTCAGCCATCGTGATTTCTTCGTTTTCAAGCGCGCCCCGAGCCGGCTTTTCCAGCTGGTCAGGGTCTGCATCGATATCGGATTCGGCAACCGCTTGAGGATGCGTTTCATCGGCTTCGTTGTCGGCTGCGCTTGGATGCCTGCCCGAGATATCGTCACTTTCGCGCGGTTCGCCGGTTTGAGATAGCCCCGAGAATATCGCCGAAAATGTCGTGTTGTTTGTGCCTGTCGCCTGCGACTGATTCTGAGAGTCGCTGCCCAATTCGGTCGATCGGTGATTTGCTTTTGCGCCATTTCCGATCACTGGACCGAGCGTATCTGACAACTGCATCTATCTACTCCAAAAGGGTATTTCGGTTCGTGATGACTATGACGAGAGATAGTTACCGGTTGTTTACCGCTTTCTGAGCATGATCAGCAAAGTACGTGCAATTTAAGGAATAATGACATGGATATCCCGGCGATACGGGGAGGCTCGGGCCACGTGGGTGGCCAGCAGAAGCGTCTTTATGAAACTGCGCAAGAACTCGAAGCCACGTTTTTGGCTGAAATGCTAAAATCAGCAGGGCTCGGAGAAGCCCGAGACAGTTTTGGAGGGGGTGCAGGAGAAGAGCAGTTTGGGTCATTTCTGCTGCAACAGCAGGCGATGCAAATTGTTAAGGCCGGCGGCATCGGCCTTACGGAAACCCTATTTCAAGCATTGAAAGACAGAACCGATGACCAAACAAATTGATACATTAATTGAGTCACTTGACGATGTTTTAGAGGCCGAGCGGTCTGCGTTGATCAAGGGAAAGCTAGAGCTGCTCACGAACATGGCGGACCAGAAAGAGGCGTTGATTGAGGCCCTGAACAGCGCAAAGGTGGATGATGATGCGCCGCTTAAGCTGTTGGATGTAAAGGTGAAACGGAACCAAGCGCTTTTGAATAACGCGCTTGATGGTATTCGCAAGGTTACGCGCCGGATGGCGGCCTTTCGGCGGGTACAGGCATCCCTCGAGACCTACGATAAAAATGGCGACAAATGTGTTGTAGAGGTCGCGCCCAAATCCTCGGTCGAGCGTCGCGCCTGATTTTGAATCAAATGCCGGTCATTGGGGCGGGCTATATTAGGGAGCTGTTAAGCGAAACAAGAACATGGTGGCCGTGCATCCGAGGTCGGATGGCGCACCATTTTGTAGTTGAATGTGTGCACAGGTCAGAATGGCATTTTGGTCCAGCCCCAGGGGGGAGGGCCGCAAACGGACGCAAAGCGTCATTGACTAAAGGAACATGTTCATGTCGAGCATTAACACAAACAACGGCGCAATGGTTGCGCTTCAAACTCTTCGTTCCATCAACAAGGACCTGTCTGCGACACAAAGCGCTATTTCGACAGGTAAAGACATCAACACAGCGAAAGACAACTCAACTGTCTGGATGACTTTGGCGTTCGATGAATAAGCGCGCTGTGTGCGGATCATTGTGGTCAGCTCGGTCGCCACATCGGTTGTGGATTCCTCGCGGGCATAGCTTTTGATATCGCCCGTAGGTCCGTCACCTGCGTCCCAAAGGAAGTAGGCACCGCTTTCAGGTGAAATCATGTAGGTTTGCGCGTCGAGAGAAACGAGCCCTTCGGCGTTTGGCAGGTCAACCAATGGAATTTGATAGATCGTTTTGCGCAATCCATTGTCATAAAGCACGTTTACAAAACCATTCGCGTCGACCTCGACAGATGCCATGTTACCGACGGGCGACCCGTCTTTGGTAAGCGCAATCGGGGCAAAACTGTCGGACAGTTGCGAAAGGCCCGTTCCGCTGTTGATCGCGCCGATATTGAACTCGATCGGGCCGCTGGCGGCGTTGATCACCATCGCGCCCGTAACAGGGTCATAACCGCCACCGGACACTGTCGTGACAGAGCCGATTGTGCCGCCCGCTGTGCGGCTGTCGTCAAATGTGATTACGTATTCGCCGACCACCGCGCCGCCTTGGGCCGAATCTGTCAAGACAGCCGTCCATTCGTTGGATGCGCCCGTGGCTGGAACGGTCGGCGTAAACTCCATCGAGATACTTTTCGACGTGCCAAGGTTGTCAAAATATTCGATCGACAGCACTTGTGATTCACCAGACCCGCTCGCCTCTGTCGAGGTGGCCGGCAGGTTCAGGCTCATATTAACTTTGGTGGTGGGATCACCGCTGAGGCTGAGGGCGAACTGAACCGGGCTTAGCCCGTCATTCGTATCCCGAGGATAGTTCGCGACAGTGCCATCCTGGTTCGCGGGCCATCCGAGCAAGAGCAACCCGGTTTCTGTCGTCAGCAGCCCATCTGAATCCAGCCGAAAGGAGCCGGTCGTGGCAAGCATCATTTCGCTGCTGCTATCGCCGTTTGGGTCCGCCTCAAATGCGTTTTTTGTGGTGACCGGCAAAAAGCCGCGACCGCGCACCGCAAGGTCGGTCGAGTTCGAGGTGCTGATGACAGCCCCGCTTTCGCTGACCAACCGGTTGGAAGAGGCGCGGACCCCCCCCGCAGTATAGCCGCTGATCCCGTCGCTGAGTACCAATGAGTTAAAATCAGTGACGACGCGTTTGTAGCCATAGGTGGAGGAGTTCGCGATGTTGTCCGAAACAGCGGCCAAACGCGTTGCGTTGGCCTGTAGTCCTGCAACCCCTGCGTTGAGCGAAGATGAAATTGTCATGCGCTAGCCTTTCTGTTGTTCCAATCGACGTTGGTTCCAACACATAGGCGCTTGTGACTTAACGCCTGACTAACAGATAAAATACGCCATAGTTCTGGGCCGTCATTGCCTTAGCAAAATCACCTGAAGCCGATTGTTACGGACATCCATCTTGTTTTCTGTTTCAGGCTTCCGATCTGCGTAACCTGTTACTTTCTGTATTCTTTTCGGGTCATCCAGATATTTTTCAAGCAGCAGCCGGGTCACGGTTGCGCGCTGCGCTGATAGATCCCAAACAGGGTTCTCAATAGCTACAATTGGATTGGAACGGACGTACCCAGCCACCGAAATGTCATTCACGACAACTTTGGTTGCATCAGCAATCACATACAGCAGCTGTTCAAGAAGTGGCGATGCCTTATCAGTACCCTCTTTGAACAGCGGTGTACCTTCGACATCGAATAGTTCGATAACCATTCCCTCGTCGGTGACCTTAGTGATCACGTGGCGTTTCAATTCATCCATGACCATGGATTCGCCGCCACGCCCCCTGAGCAGTTCATCCACCGCTTTGAAGCGTTCATTCTCGCCCTCGACGTCGGGGCCACTGCTGGCGTCTTGGCCTTGACCTGACTGATCGGGCGCTGATGCACCTGTCCCGCTATTGGGCAATGTCATTTCTGTAAAAATACTGTCGCCCGACAGCGCACCGTCACCACCGCCCGAAACCCGCATAATCGGGATCGAAGGGGAGAAGTAATCAGCCAGCCCCTGACGTTGTTGTTCTGTTGTCGCGTTCAGCAGCCACATCAACATAAAAAATGCCATCATCGCGGTCACAAAGTCCGCGTAAGCGACTTTCCAAGCACCACCATGGTGCCCGCCGCCTTTGATCACTTTTTTACGTTTAATGATAACTGGTGCCGCATTTGCCTGCGCCGCCATTCTCACTACCCTTTTTTCACCCAAGGGAAGGTGTAACGAGGAGGAGTTACAGCCAGCTTAACATCTTTAATTGTCAGTATTCTAACCAGGCTATTAGCTCAGGTGGTCCTCACCCCGGCTACGGGCCAGCATGATCTGGTGCTGGCGTTCGCGAAAGCGGGCTTTGTCGGCGTCAGATGTCTCATTAACGCATTGATGGCAGCTTACGCCGGCCTCGTAGCCGTCGCGGGCGGTATCCTGCGGCAGGATCGGCCGGCGGCAGCCGTGGCACAGCATATGGGGGCCTTCTTTCAGCCCGTGGCCAACGCTGACCCGGTTGTCAAAAACGAAACATTCGCCCTGCCAGCTGCTGTCTTCCTGAGGGACATTTTCGAGATATTTCAAAATGCCACCCTTGAGGTGAAACACATCTTCGACACCCTGACCGACAAGGTAATTCGTTGATTTTTCACAGCGAATCCCACCCGTGCAGAACATCGCGATCTTTTTGTTGTGAAAACGGTGCTTGTTCTCCTGCCACCATGCGGGGAACTCACCAAAGCTTTTAGTTTGCGGGTCAATGGCACCATCGAACGTGCCGATCGAAACCTCGTAGTCATTGCGGGTATCGATCACGGCGACATCATCGCGGCCGATCAGATCGTTCCAATCGGCGGCTTCGACATAGTGGCCGACGCGGTCGGTAGGATCGACATCAGGCTGCCCCATCGTGACGATTTCACGCTTCAGGCGGACCTTCATTTTGCCGAAAGGCGGGGTTTTCGCGGTGCTTTCCTTCCACTCCAACCCATCGCAGCCCGGCAAGGATTTGATACGGGCAAGCACCGCATCAATACCGGTACGCGGGCCTGCGATGGTGCCGTTGATCCCTTCGCCAGCGACCAGCAACGTGCCTTTAACGTCCTGCGCATCGCACAGCGCCTTAAGCGGCGCGCGCAGGCCATCAGGATCGCTGAAACGGGTAAAGTGATAAAGAGCGGCAATGATATACATGGGCGCTCAGATACGCCCCCTGCGCGCGTCAGGCAAGAGGGTGCTTTCCGCCCTGACCTGACCGTGAAGATATGGTATCGCGAGTCGTGATAAGGAGAAAACAAGATGACCAAAGCATTGATCGTGATCGACGTCCAAAACGACTTTTGCCCCGGCGGGGCGCTGGAAGTTCCCCAAGGGGATGAAATTATCGAACAGATCAATGATCTTATGGCGGATGTGGACGCCGTCATTCTAACCCAAGACTGGCATCCGGCGGGGCATTCTTCTTTTGCCTCTTCGCATGCGGATAAGGGGCCGTATGAGGTGATCGAGATGCCCTATGGCCCGCAGGTTCTGTGGCCGGAACATTGCGTTCAGGGCACCAAGGGTGGCCAATTTCACGCTGATTTGAATGATACAGCCGCCGATCTGATAATCCGAAAAGGGTACAACTCTGATATCGACAGCTATTCCGCGTTTTTTGAAAACGACCACATCACGCCAACCGGGCTTGACGGCTATCTGCGCAGCCGTGGCATTACGGATTTGGTTATGGTCGGCTTGGCCTTGGACTTCTGCGTTAACTTCTCAGCAGTAGATGCTGCGAAATTGGGCTACAATGTCGAGGTCAGGCAAGATCTTTGCCGTGCCATTGATCTGGACGGGTCGCTTGCCGCCGCCCTTGAGGGGATGGTGGCAGCCAGTGTTACCCTGACCCAAGCGTAGGTTGCTGAACCGGCGATAGGTTCAAAATGCCAAGCGCGTCGAGGCCGCCCAAGGTGGCGTCGACCGCAACGGTTGCGAGAATGATGCCCATAACGCGGCTGATCACGCTGGCACCTGTCGTTCCCATCAAGCGCCCCATTTTTCCAGCCATCAGCAACAGGACCAAGGTTACTGCCAGTATCAGCACCAACAGGGCCGCGGTGACGATCTGATCTGACACGGGGTTGCTGTGATTATCCGTCAAAATGACGATGGCCAGCATTGCACCCGGTGACGCGATAGATGGCATTGCCAGTGGGAACACCGCACCCGCCAGATGATCGCGCTCGGCGGCTTCGATCTCTTGTGATGGTTTGGGTTCGCCAAAGATCATGCTCAGCGCGAATAGAAACAGCACGATGCCACCCGCCACCTGAAACGACCCAAGCCGCAAGCCCAGAGATTCCAACAAGAACTGCCCCCCGATGAGGAAGGCCAGCAACACGGCCCCGGCCACCAACACAGCACGCAGCGCAAAACTGCGGTGCAGTTTCTTGGGCACATTAGCCGTCGCGTATAGAAAAACCGGCAAACTGCCGATTGGATCGATCACAACGAACAAGGTGATCAGTTCTCTTAGAAGATTGGGCCATTCCAACATAACGCGGACCTATTTGGGGGATGCTTTCTGCGATATCATAGGTTTATGCCTATGTCAGCGGCTATTCCCTTGCCCCCTTAAACGGGATGCGTCACAAACACACCGCCTAACGGAGCCTAAGATCATGGTCGATATCGCCAGCCGCGTCTGGAATCACAAGTGGAAGATCGACCCGATCGTTCGGTCGCTGATCGATACGGATTTCTATAAATTGCTGATGTGCCAATCGGTGTTTCGCAACAAGCCTGAAACCCAGGTGACCTTCAGCCTGATCAACCGGTCAAAGCATATTCCCCTTGCCGATCTGATCGACGAAGGCGAACTGCGCGAGCAGTTGGATCATATCCGATCTTTATCGCTTAGCCGCGGCGAGAGCACTTGGCTGCGGGGCAACACGTTTTACGGCAAACGCCAGATGTTCAGGCCCGATTTCATGGAGTGGTTCGAGGGGCTGCGCCTGCCGCCCTATCATCTGGAACGCAAAGGCGACCAATACGAGCTGACGTTCGAGGGAACATGGCCCGAGGTGATGCTGTGGGAAATCCCTGCCCTTGCGGTTCTGATGGAACTGCGCGGCCGGGCTGTTCTGGGCAAAATGGGCAAATTCGAACTGCAGATTCTTTACGCGCGCGGCATGACCCGCGTTTGGGAAAAGATCGAAGAGCTTCGCAAAATTCCGGGCCTGTCCATCGCGGATTTCGGCACACGTCGCCGTCATTCTTTCTTGTGGCAGGACTGGTGTGTTCAAGCCATGCAAGAAGGGCTGGGAAATGCCTTTACCGGGACGTCAAACTGCAAAATCGCGATGTCGCGCGAAGTCGAGGCGATCGGCACCAACGCCCATGAGCTGCCGATGGTTTATGCCGCCTTGGCCAAGGATGATGCCGCCCTCGCGCAGGCCCCCTATGATGTTTTGCAAGACTGGCACGAAGAACACGAAGGCAATCTGCGGATTATCCTGCCGGACACCTACGGGACCAAGGGGTTCTTGGACAACGCGCCTGATTGGTTGGCGGGTTGGACGGGCATCCGTGTTGACAGCGGCGATCCGGCCACGGCTGCGCAAATCGCCATTGATTGGTGGAAATCGCGGGGCGAGGACCCAAGCCGCAAACGGATCATATTCAGCGACGGTCTGGACGTGGCCAAAATCAAAGAGCTGCACACCCAATTTGCGGATAAGGCGACGGTTTCGTTCGGTTGGGGCACCTTGCTAACCAATGATTTCCGCAATCTGGTGCCTGACGATGCGCTGGCCCCCTTTAGCCTCGTTTGCAAAGCGGTTTCGGCCAACGGCAAACCGACGGTCAAACTGTCAGACAACCCCAATAAAGCGATGGGCCCGCAAAGCGAGATCGACCGCTACAAACGGGTTTTTCAGGTTGGGGAACAGGACACGCAAAAGGTCATCGTCTAGGTGATGATCTTTGCCTCACTTGGCCGGATCAACCTTGCCACGCAGGGCCTTTACCTCTCCGCGGACTTTCTTTTCCTTCAGGCGTCGCTTTTTAGACCCGAGCGTTGGTCGCGTCGGGATGCGGCGTTTGGGTGGGGTCAGCGCTGATTTGATCAGTTCTTTCAACCGGTCACGCGCGATTTCGCGGTTGCGGGCTTGGCTGCGCGTTTCGTCGCATTGGATCACCAACGCCCCTTCGTTGGTCCACCGGCGCCCTGCCAGCCTGCGCAGACGGTTTTTCACGGGGGTGGTTAGTGATGGAGAAGTCGCGGCTTCGAACCGCAATTCAACCGCGCTTGAGACCTTGTTGACGTTTTGCCCACCGGGGCCGGACGCCCGCATAAAGCTTTCGGTCAGCTCCCAGTCTTGAATGGCAATGTCGTCGGTGATGTGCAGCACGGGTGGTCTCCTTAAGTGCAGTATCGCATCGCAACTGCCCAAGTAAAAGACCCCCGAAAATGCGAAAAGGGCCGCCCTGAAAAGAGCGGCCCAATCGAATGGTTTACGGAGGTGGGATCGGTTAGATCAGCGATCCACCCAAGGTTCTGACCACTAAGGGCTGCCCTAGCGGTTGTCCTCCCAAGCTGTTCCGACACCTCTCTCCAATACCGTTCTTGACACTGGATCACCTCCTTTACATTTGTTGAACTCACCCAAAGCTTTGCACAGGATCAGCAAAAGGCAAAACGTTTTTTTGCCGTCACAAATGACTGCGGGCGCGAAGCTGCTGCCAATCGTGGCAATAGCTTTGCGCCCGCAGGGGAGATTTTAACGTTGCTTAACGTGCGGGCAGTAGCCGCGCAGTAATCATGCGGAAAGGGATCAGCGCGATCAAGGCAAGGCTAAGCTTTACAGCCCAATCAGCTACGGCAAGCGATACCCAAAGCGGTGCAACAGGCCCGCTGCCAAGCAATGGCAGCGCTTCGGTCGCCCAAGATACGTCTGTCAGGGGGCTGATAAACGACAGCGCGCCAGAGAACGCGATTGAGAAGAACAATACCGTATCAACAGTGCTGCCGATCAATGTGCTGGCAAGCGGCGCGCGCCACCATTTGCCGTCCCGAAGGGCCGAAAAGATCGCAACATCAAGAAGTTGAGCCACCAAAAAGGCAGCGCCTGACCCGATGGCGATGCGAATTGTCACCAGCGGACCAAATTCGCCCATGATCTGTGTGCCGATCAAAGAGCAGACCAAACCAACGACAAAACCCACCAAAACCACGCGCCGTGCGGCGGTTTGGCCGTAAACGCGGTTCATGATGTCTGTCACCAGAAAAGCGAAAGGATAGGTGAATGCGCCCCAAGTGAGCCATTGCCCATAGAGGAATTGAACGAGAATATTCGAGGCCACAACAATGGCGGCCATGGCAATAATGCCGGGAAGATATGTGCGTGTCATGTGTTAACCGTTTTTTGCAAGGGTGCGGCGACTTGGCCTGCGGGAATCGCAGACAAATTGGCCTTAAGCGGTTGATCTGCGTCTTGCAAGCTAATCGATTACCGAAAATTCGATGATCTGGGTGTTTTGGAACGGCATAAAATTGTCGTCAGACACAAGCGTTAGCCGGGTTCGGCCCGATGCATCCTCCCACACAGAGATAGCTTCGAGGTTGTCAAACCGCGCCGGCAGGGTCTGGATGAGGGTAACGCTGTGGGGCGTAGCTGCATCAAGATCGATCCGCCTGATCCGCGTTCTAAACCCCAGCGGGGTCACCGTACGCTCTAGCAAATACAGCCGACCACTGTCGTCAAAATCCGCGCCAACGGGCAGAAAGGGGCCGTTTCGGGGTATTTGCGCTGCAATGGTTTGTTGCCCGTCTTTGAAGGCAAGCAGGGGGAAGTAATCGCCTTTCGCCTGTTCGGGGATCGCGAATAACGTACCATCAGGACCGATGGAAAGCGCTTCGAAACCGCTGTTTTCACCCAGAAAATCTGACGGGGAAAAGTTGATGAAGGGCGTGGTGACGCCATTTTGCAGGTCTACGGTTACGATCCGGTGCTGCCCTTCAAAGCTGACATAGTGTTGGCCATCGGGTGCGATGGCCAAGCCTTCTGCATCGATGAAAGGTTTGCGCAATATCTTTCCCGCAGCATCCCGCATGGCGACGGAATGGGTGATCTTGGCGGCGGTGACAACACGTCCGTCCCGCTGTAAGGTGGCCTGCAGAACGCGGCCTCGATCCGTTATGACGGTCATATGCTTGCCATCAGCCGAAAGCTCGATCCCCGACAGACCGCCGAACCAAGACGCGCTGTTGTGCCACGTGAACTCAGTTTCCAGATGCAACACAGGTTTATCCACGGCCGCCGAAGCGACCGAAGTTAAAAATAGCGTAAGTATGAAGCTGATGAGGTTCAGTTCGCTTCCAGTACCGATTGGCATTGCGCAGGCAGATCCGCCAAGATCAGCGCGCGTTTCGGTTTGCGTTTTGGCGGGTTCGGATTTGGCGGTGGCGGGTTCAGGATATTCGCCTGCCATTGCCGCGCGTCAGCGCATCCATCGCCTGCAGGGGGCTGAGCTTGATCGACACAGCCACGTGCACCTTGAGGGCAGCTTAGACGCACGTGGAAATGATAATGATGCCCATACCACGGGCGAATTTTACGCAGCCAGCTGCGGTCTCCTTTTTCGTCTGCACACATTTGCACCTTAGCACCGGGAAAGACGAAAATACGGGCGACGCGGGGGTCGGATGCTGCAGCTTTCAACACTTCATGATGTTGACGTGTCCAGCTGCTGTTGACGTAAGCACCCTTTGCCCGGCGCATGGAAATAGAAGAGATTTTCTCGCGCTCGGCGCGGCTTAGGGTTAGCGATTGGGCGGGCAGCATCCAAATGTCGGCGTCCAGACCCATCTGGTGGCTGGCATGACCGGACAGCATTGGGCCACCGCGCGGCTGGCTCATGTCGCCGACGTAAATCCCGTTCCACCCGGGCTGCCGTGCTGCTTTCACGCTTAGGTTTTTGACAAAATCGATCATCTCTGGATGGGCCCAGTTCCGGTTTCGCGACAATCGCATTGCCTGCCAAGTCGGGCCCGTTTCCGGCAATTGCTGCGCACCTGCGACGCAGCCCTTTGCATAGCTGCCAAAGGCAGCTGGGCTTTGCCGTGATCCCCCACTTTTCGCCCCGAACAGTTTCTTTGCCTGAACGTTGCTTAGCGCGCCGCCGGACGAACCGATTGTGGGCAAAATTTGTGACGCTTGCGGGTTCGGTTTGGATGGTGGTCCGCTACATGCGGTCATCGCCAGTAAGAGGGTTATACCGGTCAAAAGGCGCGAAAAGGGCATTTTGCGAAATCTCCATTCGGTTTAACCCATAGTAGCAGAACCAGCCCAAGGATGAAGAGCCCAACAACAGGTGTAATGCCCAATCTTTGACTTCCGGTTAAATCGCTTGCAATCGCGATCAAGGCCGGAGCCAAAAAGGCGGTTGCCTTGCCGGATAGCGCATAAAGACCAAAGGCCTCGGTCATACGCTCCGGATTGCCCTGACGGGTCAGCATATTGCGGGACGATGCCTGCAACGCGCCGCCTGCGGCACCGATCAAGGCACCTGCAATATAGAACAGAATGTCGGGCAGCGCGGACCCATCGGCAAGGACGAAACCCATCACCGAGGTCGGCGTAAGCGAGATAATCAAACAAGCGGTCGCGATCAGAACGCTACAGCAGGCCACGATGACCGGCATCGGCCCAATGGCACGGTCAACGCGCCCGCCGATCCAGCAAAAGATGGCCCCTGACACAGCTGCAAGGATGCCAAAAATACCGATATCAATGATCGACCAGTTCAACACGCCAAGCGCGTAAATGCCGCCAAATGTGTACATACCGTTCAACGCGTCGCGGTAAAACATCGACGATCCCAGATAGGCGAGCAGCGACGGATGCTGTGGCAGCTTTTTCAGGGTGCGACCCAAGTCAGACAAAGCCTTGCCTACAACGTATTTCTTGGCATTCGGCTTTGGCGTATCCCGGACGTATAAAAAGAACGGGATCATGAAAACAGCATACCAGATCGCGGTGAGCGGCCCAACGATCCTTGTGTCGGCGCTGGTGGCGGGATCAAGCCCAAATGCGGGGTCGAGACCCAGCATCGTCTTTCCTGTGTCGCCGGCCTGAAACAAGAAAATCATCACGATCAACGCGACAACGCCGCCGACATAGCCGAACCCCCAACCTGATCCTGAAACGCGCCCTCTCTCGGCTGGATCGGGGGACAGTTCAGGCAAATAGGAGTTCGTGAAAATTGTCGCGAATTCCATCCCGATCAGGCCGATCCCAAAGAAGATGAGGGCCCAAGTGACCGAGAAATCCTGCGGCGCGGTCCACCAAAGGGCCGCAGACCCGATAACGTAGAGGGCAGAGAACAGCCAAATCCACGGCATACGCTTGCCAGTTGAATCCGCCACGGCCCCCAGAATGGGCGCAAGGATGGCAATGGAAACACCGGCAATGGCCAGCCCATAGCCCCAATATGCCTGCGCTTGCGCCTTGGCCAACTCTACGGGCATCCCGCCGTCGACCAGCGAAGCGGTGGCCGTCTGTGCAAAATAGGGACCGAAAATAAAGGTCAAAAGCAACGTATTATAAGGCTGGCTCGCCCAATCAAAGAAATACCAGCCCCAGATTTTCTTGCGCGATGAAATCGTTGCCATTTGTGCTCTCCGGTTTTGGGGGACGGTAGTGCAGTGGGGTGGCACCACGCAAGGCGCGTTTTCTGCGCGGCGGAAAACGGCAGGTGACTGAATACCTGCGCGGGCAGAGAAACCCCGGCAAAAGCGGTTTTCTTTTTAGGGGTGGGGCTATATTTTGGTTAGCATACCTTTAATATTTTGAGCACCATATGATCCGTATTTTATACTTTAGCACAGCCCGCCCGTCCGTTTCAAAAGACACAGTCAAGCAGATTGCAGAACAAGCCAAAGTGAAAAACCATCAACTGGGGATCACCGGTGCGTTGGCCTATAACGGGCGCAATTTTTGTCAGGCGCTAGAGGGCGGAGAAGCCGAAGTGCGGGGCCTTATCGAAGAAATTTGCGCGGACGAACGCCATAGCGGCTTTAAAATTCTTGATGAAAAGCAAATCACCGAACGTCATTTTCCGGACTGGACAATGGAGCTGGTGAGTGAGCTGGATTTTTCAGTCGTGATTAACTCTATGTAATGATAGAACTGTTGCTGCCCTTGCTCTTTCACGGGGGGCTGCTTAACTGCGTTACAGTTCATAAAAAGGTCGAGCCATGACATCGTTGTTCCAAATCCTAATGCTGCTTTTGAATATCGTGTGGTTTGTCATCATCGCCCACGTGATTATGAGCTGGCTGATTAACTTTCAGGTATTAAACCTGCGCCAGCCCCTGGTCGCGCAGATTTGGGAGGGGTTAAACCGCCTCCTAGAGCCTGTTTATAGCCGGGTCCGCAGCTTTTTGCCGCCAATGGGCGGGCTTGACCTTGCGCCGTTGGTCGTTCTGATCTCGGTCGCGATTTTGCGTATCCTTTTGATAAACAACGCCGCATTGTTTTACTAAACGGCCCTTCGGGGAGGATATTTGGAAAGCCAGAGAAGCATGGGTATTGTCCCTTGTTTCTGAGTGTGGGAGTCTGCCCCTAACGAGCAGATTATAGTTAGGTTTTCCATGTCAGGCGCTGCCACGCTTTTACGTGACGTATTTGGTTTCGACGGGTTCCGCCCCGGCCAGCAAGAGATCGTCGAGGCGGTAACTGCAGGCGAAAACGTGCTGGCCATCATGCCCACGGGTGGCGGCAAATCTCTTTGCTTTCAGATGCCTGCGCTGCTGCGCGATGGCGTGACGGTCGTGATCTCGCCGCTGATTGCGTTGATGCGCGATCAGGTCAGGGCCTTGCAGGAGTTGGGCGTTGGCGCAGGGGCGCTGACGTCAGGCAATACGCCAGAGGAAACCGATGCGGTTTGGGAGGGGCTGGAGGCGGGCACGCTAAAGCTGCTTTATATGGCCCCTGAACGGCTGGCGGCGGGATCTGTGATTGGCATGCTCAAGCGGGTTGGTGTGTCGCTGATCGCCGTGGATGAGGCCCATTGCGTCAGCCAGTGGGGCCATGATTTCCGCCCGGACTATCTGCGCATCGGGGAATTGCGCAGGGCCCTGAACGTGCCATTGGCGGCCTTTACGGCGACGGCAGATGCTGAAACCCAGGTCGAGATTGTTCAAAAGCTGTTTGACGGCGCGGCACCGCGTGCATTTTTGCGCGGCTTTGACCGGCCTAACATCCATCTGGCCTTTGCGGCTAAAAACTCCCCCCGTGCGCAAATTCTGAACTTCGCGGCAGCGCGCAAGGGGCAATCGGGCATTGTCTATTGCGGGACGCGCGCCAAGACCGAAGGGCTTGCCAAGGCCTTGCGCGATGAGGGGCATGTCGCCTTGCATTATCACGGCGGTATGGAGGCCGAAGACCGCCGGATTGCCGAGCGGCGTTTCCAGCAAGAAGACGGGCTGATTGTCGTTGCCACGGTTGCATTTGGCATGGGGATCGACAAGCCTGATATCAGATGGGTCGCGCATGCAGACCTGCCGAAATCGATCGAGGCATATTATCAGGAAATCGGCCGCGCAGGCCGGGACGGGTCGCCCGCCGAGACGCTGACGCTGTTCGGGTCGGATGATATTCGATTGCGCCGCAGCCAGATTGACGAAGGGATCGCGCCACCGGAACGGCGCGCGGCCGATCATGGACGTCTGAATGCGCTGTTAGGATTGGCGGAGGCGTTGGAATGTCGGCGTAAAACCTTGCTGGGGTATTTTGACGAGACCGAGATCACCTGCGGGCGGTGCGATCTATGCGATACGCCTGCGGATGTTTTTGATGGGACCACCGCGGTGCGCAAAGCGCTATCCGCCATGCTGCGCACGGATGAATGGTTTGGGTCCGGTCATCTGATCGATATTCTGCTGGGCAACGAGACGGACAAAATCCGCGAACGGGGCCATACCAGCCTGCCGACCTATGGCGTGGGCACTGAATATGACAAGCGAGAGTGGCAGGCCGTGTTCCGGCAAATGATGGGGCATGATCTGGTGCGCCCTGATGCCGAACGCCATGGCGCGCTGCGCATGACGGATGCGGCATTGCCGATCTTGCGGGGCGAAGCGCAGATTTCCTTGCGCCGCGATAGTATACGCGCGGCCGGTGCCACGCGCCGCCCTGCTGTAAAAATGCTGGTCAGCGAAGAAGACGCGCCGTTGCTGTCAGCGCTAAAAGCCAAAAGGCGCGGCTTGGCTGAGGCTGCGAAGGTGCCCGCCTATATTATCTTTAACGACCGCACCTTGATCGAAATGGCGGAAAAGCGGCCCGACAGTTTGGATGCTATGGCCCGTGTGGGCGGTGTTGGTGCCAAAAAACTGGAAAGCTACGGGCGCGCTTTTCTGGATGTGATCAACGGGACGTCCGAAGAGATGCACCCGACCCGCCGCAAACTGGCCGGGCGTGAGGCAGGCACTGTCTATGACCGCTTGCTAGAGGTGCAAGCCGAATTGACACGCGGCGCGGCTGGCACGGAAAAACCGCTAAGCTGTTCTGCGTCGCTGTTGGCCAAGGTCGCGCAGCTGCGAAATGCCGACGATACTGCCCTTGAGCGTCTGCTGGGTGACAAGCGCGCCGAAAGGTTTGGCACCGCATTTCTGGACGTTCTGAGGGAGGCGGGCTAAGTCACGGGGTGTGCCAAAAAGAGGATCACCATGCTCGTTGTAATTTCGCCTGCCAAAAAGATGAACTGGGACGCACGTGATGTGCCCATGACGACGCCGGATATGCTGGATGACGCGGCAAATTTGGTGCGCTCTGCGCGTGATCTAAGCGTGGGTGATCTGAAATCGCTGATGCATCTGAGTGATAATCTGGCCAAGCTGAACCGTGATCGTTTTGCAAGCTATCAAGACGCCCCCGATGCGGATGCCCTGCGCCCGGCAGCATTTGCATTTGCAGGCGACACCTATCAAGGCCTTGAGGCGACGAGCCTTGAAGCAGACGAGCTAACATATGCCCAAGAGCATTTGCGCATTCTTTCAGGGCTTTACGGTGTTCTACGCCCCTTGGATGGCATTCAGCCTTATCGCCTTGAAATGGGCAGCAGGCTGAAAACAGAGCGGGGCAAAAACCTGTATGAATATTGGGGGGCACAGCTTTCTCAGGCGTTGAATGAGCAGGCTGAGACGACGGGCAGCCGCGCGTTGATCAACTGTGCCAGCCAGGAGTATTTCGGCGCGGTCGACCTGAAGGCGTTAAAGCTGGACGTCATTACCCCCCAGTTCATGGAGGATAAAGGCGACGGAAAAGGCCCCAAGATCGTGAGCTTTTACGCCAAGAAAGCCCGCGGAGCGATGGCGCGGTTCGTTATTCAGAACCGCTTGAAAGATCCAGAAGCGCTGCGCGATTTCGATATCGGCGGGTATGAATGGCAAAAAGACCTGTCGACAGCTGAGAAGCCGGTATTCTTGCGGGATTATCCCGCTTCCTGATGGCTGTCTTCGAGAAGTAGCGGCACCGTGTTTTCCGGCTGATGCGCCTGAATTTTTGCGGTAATGTCAGGTTTGCGCAGCGGCTTTGTTAGGTAGTGATCTAGTCCAGCGGCCAAGATGCCTGTATCATCGCCGGTCATGGCATGTGCCGTAAGTGCTACGATAGGGCAGCGGCGGTTCGTCTTCTCTTCAAGCTTGCGAATGGCGCTGGTTGCCTCTTTGCCATCCATTTTTGGCATCGAGATATCCATAAAAATCATATCGGGTTCAAAACTCTCGAACAGCGCAACGGCTTCTTCGCCGTTGTTGGCCAGCTTTAGATCCACATCCAGATGTTGGATCATTTTGCAGAAAACAAGCTGGTTGGTTTTGTTATCTTCGGCGGCCAAGATACGCATTCTTCGTGGTTCATTCTGGCCGGTTGCGCTGAACGGGGTGCAGACCGTTGCCAATTGCGCCAGCAAGTCACTGCGCGGGATCGGTTTTTTCAGAACGGATGTGACCAGTTTACGGGCCGGATCATTATCTGCCAGTGCGGAGTTCGAACTGACGATGATAATATCGCACTGCTGGTTCCGCGCACGCAGCTGGGCGGCAAGTTCGAAACCATCCATATCGGCCATGATGTGATCGGCGAGGATAAGATCGACGTCGGGCCCGACCTGTTCCAGTGCAGCTGCCGCCGTGTCGCAGCACGTGACCTTGAGGCCCAGCTGCTCAAGCTGTTTCAGCAGGATTGAGCGGTTTATTGTTTCAGGCTCGACCACCATGATATGGCGCAAATGTCTCGGCAGGGGCGGGTGCGCCGTGTTGATCTGGCCGTCGGCCTTTAGCGGCAGTTCAAAGCCGAAGCAGGACCCAACCTGTTCTTGCGAGGTGACCCATATGTCGCCTTCCATCATCTGGATCAGCCGTTGACAGATCGCCAGACCCAAACCGGTGCCGTCAAACTTGCGATTGCGTTCATTTTCGACCTGATTAAATTCGCCAAAGATGTGGTCAATCATGGCGGGTGCGATGCCAATGCCTGTGTCTTCAATCGCGATCTTGACCATCACCTTGCCGGTTTCCGCGTCCGGTACGCCCGTGACACGCACCAGAACGTGGCCTTCGCTGGTGAACTTTACCGCGTTCCCCATAAGATTGGTCAAAACCTGCCGGATACGTCCTGGGTCGCCGATCAGATGCGTGGGCATAAACAGATCATAGTCCAACGCCAGCCCAAGCCCCTTTTCACGGGCAAGCGGTTGCAAAAGCATGATCACTTCTTGGATCGCACGCTCTAGATCAAAGGGCTCAACATGAAGGTCCAGTTTTTTAGCCTCGATTTTCGAATAATCGAGAACATCATTGATAATGACGAGCAGCGCCTCGCCCGAGTTTTTGATCGTATCGACGTACAATTGCTGGTCTTCGGTCAGTTCGGTGTCGCGCAAAACATCGGCCATGCCCACCACACCGTTCATGGGCGTTCTGATTTCGTGGCTCATATTGGCCAAGAACGCCGATTTTGCGCGGCTGGCGCTTTCTGCAATCGCACGTGCCTCTTGCAGTTGTCGCTCGTATTCCACCGTCGCGGTAATATCGAGCCCGAGGGAAACCATGTCGCCGCTCGGCCCGCGCTGATCAACAAGCTTGATGTGCCGACCATTCCACAATTGTATCACCGTGGGTTCCGGGTCGGAATCGTGCAGCCGCTCTGTCATCAGACGTCGCCAGTTCTTGGTCGACAGATCGCCGGTATTCACGATCCCTTCTTCGGTCAGCACTTGCAGGATGGTCACGTAATTGACACCAGGGCTGATCAGTTCAAGCCCGTCAAAGATCGCAAGATAAGACCGGTTGGCCATGATCAGTTCGTTGTTTACGCTAAATAATGCAAAACCGTCTTTGATCGTTTCAATTGATTGCCACAGCCTGCGTTCCGTCAGTTCGATCTTTTCGCGTGCAGCATTCAGATCGGATTTCACCCGCTGGTTTTCACCGCGAATATTCTCAACTTCGGCACGGGTTTCCACAATTTCATCGGACAGTTTCTGCGCGTGCAGACCCAGCTTGCGATTGGCGGCAAATAGCTCGGCCTGTTTCAGCTCAAGCATCCGCTCCGCTGCAAGACGTCCGCGCCGTTCCTGCGTCAGCTTGTCTGCCAGGTTCATGCCCCGCTCCGAATCCGTGATGTTCTGGTTGCTGACAGACATTCAGCGAACGAGGTGAACAACTGTTTAAGACCTGCGCGGATGCGTGCGGTTTTGCGTTAGGATCGCCGCCCTTCGCGCAGCCACGCCGCGATGATCAGTGCCGCGCTAAGCAACAGGACAAGCCAAGCGGGCAGGATCGGGGTTTGCCGCACATCACGAGTCTCATACGCGTCGCGCGGGGTCAGGCCGATCCATCCGCGCCCCGCGGCGGGGCGTCCGGCCCTTACCTCGCGAATACGGGGCAGGCCGTCTTCGATGCGGGCCACCCCGCCGCGCATTGCGGCCAGTACCGGTGCCATGGTTTCACCGCTTGCAATCGTATCAACGAATTCACGTGGCGCGGCGGGGCCAAGGCCGATCACGCTGACCTGATCGCCGTTCTCAAGGCGGTACAGCCCAATCTCTGGCCCCTCGAACATCCCTTCGAATACACCGGGGGCAGTTTCAGTTAGCCGGATTTCGACAGTGGATCCATCAGGGGCAGTGATTGTCACGGGGGGCACGGTGTCGCCCAATGTTCTGCGGATGATCCGCATGGTTTGACCCTCGGCAGTGGCGGTCAGCGCTTCTTCCTCAAGTTCGGGTTCTTTCATCATCCAATGGGCAAGACGGCGCAGCAGTTCTAGCTGCGGCCCGCCCCCCTCATACCCACGGTTCCAAAGCCACGCGTGATCAGAGGCAAGCAGCGCCACACGGCCTTTTTCTACCCGGTCCAAAATCAGCAAGGGGCGGTCATCTTGACCGGTCATTACAACCGACCCTTTCGGGTTGGTGACGTCAATCTGGCGCAGCCAGCGGCCCCAATCGCCGTTTCCAGGCAGGTTGGCCGTCACGGGATGCCGATCACCCAGATCGGACACGAGGGGCAGAAACGGTTCTTCGATCACACGGGCCGACGGGGTCGCGGGCAGAACTGCGCCAAGGGGCGACCGGAACAGGCTGTCGGCGCTTGCAAAGTCACGCCCTGCGGCCACCAGAACGGCACCGCCTTGGCGCACATAATTGGCTACGTTTTCCAGATACAGCCCCGGTAAGATGCCGCGCCGCTTGTAGCGATCAAAGATGATCAGATCAAAATCATCGATCTTTTCCATGAACAATTCGCGGGTCGGGAACGCGATCAAAGACAGCTCATCAACCGGCACGCCGTCTTGCTTTTCCGGGGGGCGCAGGATGGTGAAATGCACCAGATCGACAGAGCTGTCGGATTTCAACAGGTTGCGCCATGTCCGCCCGCCGGGATGGGGTTCGCCACTGACGAGCAGAACACGCAGGCGGTCACGGACACCGTTCATCTGGATAAGCGCCGCGTTATTGCGGTCGGTCAGTTCCCCGTCCGCTTCGGGCAGGGAAAACCGGATCACGTTCCGCCCGCCATGGGGCAGCGTGACGGGCAGGTCGAGGTCTTGACCAATGGGTACGCGAAACGACTGCGGCTCTTGGGCGTCAACGGATATGTCCAGCTGTGCAAGGCCGCCCAAATCGGGGGCCGCGCCCAGATCATCAATCCGCAAGGTCAGGGTGACCGGTTCGCCAATGATCGCAAAGGCAGGCGCGTTGCGCACGGTCAGGCGGCGATCCCAGTCGGTTTCCTTGCCAGTCATCAGCAGATGCAACGGGGCCGGCAGATCAACGGGCAGGTCGGCATCGTGAATGCGGCCATCGCTGACCGCCAGAATGCCGGCGATCCGGGCGCGGGGTTCTTCGGCCAAAGCGTCCGCAAGCGCGGTCATCAGCTGCGTGCCAGTATCGCTGGGGCCGTCGGGGATCTGAACGCGGCGTAATTCGGTGTTGTCACGCGCTGTGATCGTCGCGGCCAAGGCGTCGGCGGCCTGCGTGCTTTGCTCTTCGCGCCCGCCTAGCTTTTGGCTGGCGCTGTTGTCTTCCAACATGATCACGATGTCGCTCAGCGGCGCACGGTCTTCTTGTTGGAAGGACGGGCCAGACAGCGCTGCAAGCACGACCAACATGGCCAGCCCGCGCAAGACCCAGCCCTGCAACCCGCGCATCACGGCCAAGATCACCGCAGCAAGGGCGATCACACCAACCACGGCCAGCAACGCCATCGAAATCATTGGGTGAAAAACGATGGTTGAGGTCATTGGCCCAGCCGATCCAACAGCGCAGGCACGTGAACCTGATCCGATTTATAATTGCCGGTCAGCACATGCATGACCAGATTGACGCCAAAGCGATAGGCCAGTTCGCGCTGCCGTTCGCCGCCAAAACCACGGCCCACAGGCACCATCGGCGCGCCGTTGGACGAAACCGCCCAAGCTGCGGCCCAATCATTGCCGCCGATCACAACCGGTGTGACGCCGTCATTCAAGTTGCGAAAGGGCATACCTTCGACCTGTTCGGCATCGGGTGGCGACGCTTCGACCCAGATATCGCGCCCTGCGTAGCGGCCCGGAAAATCCTGTAGCAGATAAAAGGTGCGGGTCAGCACATGGTCAGTGGGCATCGGTTCAAGCGGGGGAATATCCAGCGGTGCCGCAAGGTCTTGCAGCTTGCGACCGTTCGCGCTGGCCCCACCGTAGCCCGAAATATCAGCGTCACGGGTATCGAACAGGATCAGCCCGCCAGACCGCAGATAGGCATTTAGTTTCGCATAGGCCTCGCCTGACGGTCGGGGTTGATCGGGTGTGATCGGCCAATACAACATCGGGAAAAACGCCAGCTCGTCAGTCTCAAGGTTCACGCCGATGGGGTTCGCGGGTTCAACCGATGTGCGGAAAAACAAGGTATCGGAAAGCCCCCGCAATCCTGCCTCCGACAGCTCATCAACAGGCGTGTTTCCGGTGATGACATAGGCCAGCGTCATTTCCGCCGTGGCGTTCAGGGCAAAGTCATCTGCTGATTGTGCATCAACCGGGGCCGGGAATTGCATCATGGGAACCAAGAGGATCGCCGCAAGATGGCTGCGTTTCAACAAGCGTCCCGACAGGGCCAAGGATGCGATCACATCGGCCAGCAGTAGCAAAATTGATAGGCTGAGCAGCCAACCTGCCAGCGGCATTTCGGGCGCGACGTACAGGCCATGCACGGGCACATCGGCGGGCCAAGTGGTCGCTGTCAGCTGCATATCGTCAGTGACCACATTGCGGGCGATCCGGCGGTCGCCTGACGCATAGATGCCCGGCCGCAGCGCGGGGCCAGCGGCGGCTGATGCCAGATCAGCGCCATCAACACCGGGCAGGTTGCCGGCGTCTTTGAGCTGGCCAAACCCATCCATGATGCGCAGCGGCGTCCATGTCGTGCCCTGCAAATCCTGTGCCTCAACCGACGCGGCAGAGGAGGAGATCGCCAGCCGTTCCATCATCTGAACGAACACGCCGGACAGGGGCAAGGTTGACCATTCTGCGGTTGCAGTGACGTGGAACAAGACGACTTGACCCTGACCCAGTGCCTTGCGTGTCACCAGCGGTGTCCCATCGCTAAGCGATGCAATGACCCGGTCGGCAAGGGTCGGGTCGGGCTGGGCGACGACTTGGGCAGAAACGACCACATCGTCGGGGATATCTAACCCAAAGAAGGGCGAGGTTTCGCGGAAGCTATCCAGCGATTTCGGCTCTCCCCAGCTCATGGCACCGCCGACGCTGCGGCCTCCGGCGCGCAGGCGCACGGGCATTAGCGGGTCTTCGGTGTCGCGGGAAATATCGCTGGCGGCAATGCGCGGTCCCGCAAAACGCACCAACATGCCCCCGGCCTCGATCCATTCTTGCAGGGGCGCTTGTTCAGCCTCGGACAGGGTCGCGATGTCGGCCAGTACGATCACATCGGGGTTGGCGGGCAGAACATCGGCAAGGGACCCGTCAATAATATCTGCGGTCGGAGCAAGGGCGCGTTCGATGTAGTGTAGGGGCGATAGCAGCTCTAGCCCCTCGCGGTTTTCACGGCCGGCAATCAGGGCGACCTCGCGGCGGCGCAATCCGTCGTCTACCAGCGTCGTCGCCCCGGCTGACCGCTGCCCTGCGATATCAAAGCGCGTGATCCGGGCGCGCAGTTCGGCTGGTAAGGACAACGCGGCAGAGGCTTCGGTTGCACCATCATCGAACTGGGCGGGCACAGTGGCAAGGATGCGGGCGTTCCCCGCCGGATCGCGGCCTTGGGCGTTCAGCGTAACTTCGCGGGCGGGACCCACGATGGCACGTTTGACGGTCAGGGTGATGGCACCGTCCTTATAGCTGGCGGGGGCCATCGCCAGCACGTTTGCACCGGTTTGATAGACGTCGACCGACCCTTGATTTTGAAGCGCGTCCAGCATGGGGCGGCGGCTTGTGTAATCCAGACCGTCACTGAACCAAAGCGTGTCAAAGCCGTCCAATGTCTCGGTAATCTCAATCGCGCGGATCACATCAGTGTCTGATGGCTGCCAGGGGGCGGGCTGCAAACCCGCAAGTCGCGTGCGCCACACATCTGCGGATTGGAATGCGGGTTCCTCGGGGCGGGTGAGGGTCAGAAAACCCACTGTCCGGTTGGCGCGGGCGGCGCGGGTCAGTTGCGCGTCGATGACTTGCGACTGTTGCTGCCAACGGGTTGCCCCGGCCCATGACCCATCCAGCACAATCAGCAATGGGCCAGAGCCGTCTGCCTGTTGGTCTTGTGGGTTCAAAACGGGGCCAGCCAGCCCGATGATAATCGCGGCAACGGCCAGCATGCGTAACAGCAGCAACCACCACGGGGTCCGGTCAGAAACGCTTTCGTCGTCGGTCAGGCCCAACAGCAACGCAACACCGGGAAAACGTTGGCGGATCGGTGCGGGGGGAACAGCGCGCAGGATCAGCCAAAGAATGGGCAGCGTAATGAGCCCCAGCAAAAGCCATGGTGCCGAAAACCCGATGCCGCCTAAAACCGTCATGCTGCCGCCCCCGCGCGCGTATCCAGCGCCGAATACAGCCATAACAGGGCCGATTGGGCAGAGGCGTTTGTATGGTGCAGGCCATAGTGCCAACCCGTCAACGCGCACAGGCGCTGAAGTTCGGCTTTGCGTTCGGCAAGGCGTTCAAGATAGCGGGATTTCAGATCGCTGGCTTTTAATGTCTCGTGACGCAGCGTGCCGCCAACGCTTTCAAATATGGTTCTGCCGGAAAACGGGAATGCTTCCTCGGACGGGTCCAGTAGGTGGCATAACACCCCCCGAACACCCCGGTCAGCGGCCTTGGTTAGCGCAAGGGTGATCCCGTCAAGATCGCCCATGAAATCTGAGATAAACACGGCACGCGCATGGGGGATCATTGCGCGGTGTTCGGGCGGGGCATAATCGTCGGCATCGTCTTGCGACAGCATCTCGGCCAACCGCAACAACTGCGGCCTGCCGGAGCGTGGCGGCAAGGCGGTTCCTGTCAGTCCGACGCGTTCACCGCCGCGCTGCAACAGGATCGCGATAGCGAGGCCCAGCAACCGTGCGCGGTCCGCTTTTTGGGGCAGGTTCGGGTTCGACGAAAAGCGCATCGATGCCCCTTGATCGACCCACAACATGACCGATTGCGCGATTTGCCATTCGTGTTCGCGCACGAATTCCTGATCGCCCCGTGCGGAACGACGGTGATCAATGCG
Source organism: uncultured Sulfitobacter sp. (assembly GCF_964021855.1). NCBI lineage: Bacteria > Pseudomonadati > Pseudomonadota > Alphaproteobacteria > Rhodobacterales > Roseobacteraceae > Sulfitobacter > uncultured Sulfitobacter sp. Next base: position 166,396 of record NZ_CAXHZD010000001.1, on the reverse strand, counting down.
GCGGCGACTGTCGCCTGTCTGCGCAGGACGGTATTGCCAAAAATCATCTCCACCGCCCGCGCGCCGTCGTCCGTGCGACCCCAGCAAGACAGCACCGGCCAAGTGTTCCGCCCGCGCCAAGAGATCAGGAAACCGCGCGGCCTGTTCTTCGGCCTTTGCGCGAAGGGATACAGGGGTGATCACGCTGCGGCCTTTTTACCGGTCAGGCTGGCCGCGGTGCTGTCGATCAGATCGTTCAGGCTGTCGCCACGTGCGCGCGCGGCAAAGTTCAACGCCATACGGTGGCTCAGGACCGGGCGGGCCATATCAATTACGTCTTCGGCGGAGGGGGCCAAACGCCCTTGCAACAAGGCGCGGGCACGTACCGTCAGCATCAACGCTTGTGCCGCGCGGGGACCGGGGCCCCAAGCGACGGTCTCGCGCACACGGGGGCTTGCGTCGGCCTCGTCCGGGCGGAAGGCGCGGACCAGATCAAGGATCAATTCCACCACGCTGTCACCGACAGGCATGCGGCGTAGCAACGCTTGCGCGGCCAAAAGCTCCTCTGCGGTAAACACTTGAGTCGCCTGTGCATCGCCCTCGCCGGTTGTGGCCAGCAAAATTTCACGCTCGGTCTTGCGATCGGGATAGGCGACGTCGATCTGCACAAGGAAACGGTCAAGCTGTGCCTCGGGCAGGGGATAGGTGCCTTCTTGCTCGATTGGGTTTTGCGTGGCCAAAACATGAAAAGGCGCGCCAAGCGGGCGGTCTTGGCCTGCGACGGTCACGGTTTTTTCCTGCATCGCTTGCAGCAAAGCCGATTGCGTGCGTGGCGAGGCGCGGTTGATTTCGTCGGCCATCAGCAATTGGCAGAATATCGGCCCCTCGATGAAACGGAACGCGCGGCTGCCGTCGGCGGCGGTATCCAACACCTCGGACCCCAGAATATCTGCGGGCATCAGATCGGGTGTGAACTGCACGCGATTGCCATCCAGACCCATCACAGTGCTTAGGGTTTCGACCAGACGCGTTTTGCCGAGACCCGGCAACCCGATCAGCAAACCGTGGCCGCCGCACAGCAGTGCTGCCAATGTCAGGTCGACAACGCGTTCCTGTCCGATAAAACGATTAGTAATCGACGCTTTGGCCTGTGCCAGCTTGTCGCCGAGTGCTTCAATATCTGCTACCATATCGCTGGCTTCGGTCATGACTTTTGCGTCCTCTGATTTATATAGGTTAGATGTAAGTGTATCTTGTGAACTGGAAATGGCAAAAGCAATGAGTGGACAAAAAACCGTGACTCCAACAGCGACGGACCTTGCTGCGTCTGTTTCTGCCGCAAAAACACGCGGATTGCCGCCGGTAGAAAGCTGGAACCCGCCGTTTTGCGGTGACATCGACATGGAGATCAAGCGCGACGGTACGTGGTTTCACGAGGGCACGCCCATTGGACGGCGCGGTTTGGTCAAGCTGTTTGCGTCAATTTTGATACGTGAGGGCGATAAATACTTTCTGGTTACGCCCGTGGAAAAGGTTGGGATTCGCGTCGAAGATGCGCCATTCGTTGCCATTGATTTCGAGGTTGAAGGCGAAGGACGCGAACAGAAGATTACCTTTCAGACCAACCTTGATGACATCGCGACCGCTGGTGAGGCTCTGCCGATCCGTGTTGTGCGCGATTCCGAGACCGGAGAGCCATCGCCCTATGTCCGTGTGCGCCGCAATCTAGAGGCGCTGATAGATCGCAAAAGCTTTTACCGGCTTGTGGATCTGGGTGAACATCACGACGGCTGGTTTGGCGTTTGGTCGAGCGGGCAGTTTTTCGGGCTTATCCCCTCAAGCGAATTACCTGAATAGCCGCACGTCGCGTTTGCCTTTCCGTGGGGTTTTGCTAACAAAGGCGGATGCAACATAAAGCGAGCCTTAGACGCATGAAACCTGCCGCGAATTTAAGCCTTTTGTGGCAAGAGTTGCCTTATCTGGATCGGTTCTACGCTGCGGCGCAGGCGGGGTTTAAGGCGGTCGAGGTGCTCTTTCCTTATGACGTGCCAGTGGCCGATACCAAAGCTGCCTGTGCAGCCAATGGATTGGAGCTGATCTTGATCAATGCGCCGCCGTTGGCCCCCGCCGGGCAGCCGCGTGGGTTCGCAGCAGTGCCTGAGTATGTCCAGACGTTTCGCAAGGATATGGTACGCGCTTTTCGCTATGCCGAGGCGCTTGATGCGCGGTTTGTGCATGTGATGGCTGGCAATGCCCAAGGGGACGCGGCGTTTGAAACATTTTGCCGAAATCTGGTCTGGGCAGCGAAATCCGCGCCCGACGGCCTGACGCTGACAATCGAGCCGTTAAATCCTGTGGCGATGCCGGGTTATTTTTTGAACGACTATGGGTTGGCCAAACGGGTGCTTGATGAAGTCTCGGCTAAGAATGTCGGCCTGCAATATGACAGCTACCATGCGCAGATGATCCATGGTGATGCGATTGAAACCTTTGAAACCTATCGCTCTGATATTGTGCATGTCCAGATCGGTGACAGCCCGGATCGGGGCACGCCCGGAAGCGGTGATATCGATTTTGCGGGTCTGTTTACGGCGATGGCGGGCGTGGGCTATGATGGCTGGATCAGTGGGGAGTACACCCCAGGCCCCAAGACCGAAGACAGCCTGAACTGGATGAAAATGCTATGATACCGGCAAGATTTGCACCCGTCGTTTTCGGATTTATCCTTTCGGGGCTCATGTCCCTTATCGTCTCGGGGATCGCGATCATGCGCACGGCGGGGCTGGCAGAGGGATCATTTGGCTTGTGGATCGGTGCGTGGATCACCAGCTGGCTGGTGGCTTTCCCCACTGTTTTGGTCGTGGCCCCCATAACGCGGCGCATCGTCGCGAAATTGATCAAGGACGGGCCTGCCTAAGATGCGAGAGGCCACAGCTCCCAGAATGCTGCGGCCCCTTACTACAAGTGCCCAGATGGATCAGGCTTGTGCTGGTTCTTCCTCATAGGCCAGTTCGTGATCGCCAAGGTCCATGACATCTTCGCCCGATCTGTCCCACTCTGCCCGGTCTGCATCTGTCGCACGGGGCGAGAACAGGCCCGTCAGCGCGTAAAACACGCCGATCAACGGGGCAGTCCAGCATGCAAAAGCAAGCGGGATGTACAGAAGGTTGGTCAGATTGCCATCCATCACCCCAAGCCCAAGTGCCGAGATCACAAATGCACCCCCAGCGTTCCATGGGATAAGCGGGCTCATCAGCGTGCCGCCTTCTTCTACGGCGCGGCTAAGGTTCAGGGTCGAATACCCCATCCCACGGTATAGCGGCGCATACATGCGGCCGGGCAGCGCGATCGAGATATAGGGATCGCCCGCAACCATATTGGTCGCAAATGCCGTCCCAATGGCAGAGCTTTGGACCGCGCCGAAAGTCTTCACGCGGCTGACAATTGCCATGATAATCGCCTCAAGGCAGCCGGTGCGTTCAAGCGCCCCGCCAAAACCAAGCGCGATCAGCATCAGTGAAATTGTCCACATCATCGACTGAATGCCGCCCGCGTTTAGCAGGCTATCGATGTCAGCGATGCCGGTATCAATCGAATACCCTGATTGGGCAAAGGCAAATACGTCGTGGACGCCCGCGCCTTGCCAGAAAATCGCGATCAAAGCGCCGGCAAGAACACCGGCGAACAACGACGGAAGGGGCGGCTGTTTCATTAAGGCCAAGACAATGACAATCAAAGCGGGGATCAGGGGAACGACACCCAGATTAAACCGTGCATCCAACCCCGATGTAATTTGCTGAATGCTGGTAACGTCGCCAGCCGAGCCATCGATCAACATAAAACCGACTGAGATATAGATCACCAGCGCGATGACCATGGCTGGGATCGTGGTGGGTAACATGTTCTTAATGTGGTCGAACACATTCGTGCCGGTGACCGCAGGTGCCAAGTTTGTGGTGTCAGACAGCGGCGAGATTTTATCGCCGAAGAACGCGCCCGAGACGACGGCACCGGCTGTCCAATAGGCCGGAATACCAAAACCCGCGCCAATGCCCATCAGCGCCAAGCCGATGGTCCCGACCGTGCCCCAGCTTGTCCCCAATGAGAGCGAGACAACGGCGCAAAGGATCATCGCCGCTGCCAGAAATATCGACGGGCTCAGCAATGTAAGGCCATAGTAGATAAGCGTGGGAACAGTGCCTGATGCGATCCAAACGCCGATGATCATGCCGACAACGATCAAGACGGCCAAGGATGGCAAGGAAACATGGATCACGTGAAACACGCCCTCGCGTATGTCCATCCATTTTTGCCCGCGCATGACCCCCAGCAGTGACGTAATGGCAAGGCCGATGATCAATGGGATGTGGGGGGTGAAGTCACCGTAATAAAAAAGCTGAAGCGCCAAAAGGCCCAAGGTTAAGACAACCGGTAACAGCGCCAAAGGCAGTGATGGTAGATTTTTTGTGTCCATTGTTCCCTCGTATTATTATTGGCGGCGCTTCACAGGGAAGGCGCACTAATTACGGGAAAAATGAACGAACCCGCCCATAGGTTCCAAAAAACTTCTGAAAGGAACGTTCTAAGGCGGGTTCAGTTCCGTATGACCGGGCGCAATTTAATGCGCCTCGGCCCAATTCGCGCCCACACCGGCATCGACGGTCAGCTTCACATCCAGCTTGACCACGGGGTCGGCTGCATTCTCCATCACATCGCGGGCCGCCTTGATCAAATCGTCCTCGGCACCCTTTTCCACCTCGAACAGCAGTTCATCGTGAACCTGCAGCAGCATGGTTGCGGGGATGTCCTTGATCGCGTCAGGCATGCGGATCATGGCGCGGCGAATGACATCGGCGGCAGTCCCTTGGATCGGGGCGTTGATCGCGGCGCGCTGGGCAAAACCAGCGCGCGGCCCTTTGGCAGCGATCTCGGGCGTGTTGATCTTGCGGCCAAAGAGGGTCTGAACATACCCGTGCTCTTTGGCGAATGCTTTGGTGTCGTCCATATAGGTCCGAATGCCGGGGAAACGTTCGAAATAGCGGTCAATAAATCCCTGCGCTTCGGCGCGTGGAATGCGCAGGTTACGCGCCAGACCAAAGCCGGAAATGCCGTAAATCACACCAAAGTTGATCGCCTTGGCCTGACGGCGCACATCCGGCGTCATTTCATCCAACGGTACATCGAACATCTCGGATGCGGTCATGGCGTGGATGTCTAGACCGTCTTTGAAAGCCTGCTTTAGCGCAGGGATATTGGCAATATGGGCCAGAATGCGCAGTTCGATCTGGGAATAATCGAGTGCGACCAAAACCTTGCCTTCTTCGGCAACGAACGCCTCGCGGATGCGGCGGCCTTCCTCGGACCGGATCGGGATGTTTTGCAGGTTGGGATCTGTCGATGCCAATCGGCCAGTCGATGCGCCGGCGATTGAATAGGATGTATGAACCCGGCCGGTGTCTTTGTTGATATGCTCTTGCAGCGCGTCGGTATAGGTCGATTTCAGCTTGGACAGTTGCCGCCAATCCAGAATGCGACGTGGGAAATCATGTTCGGTGGCAAGGTCTTCCAAAATGTCCGCACCGGTCGAATATTTCCCGTTGGCACCCTTTTTGCCGCCCTCAAGGCCCATGTCGTCAAACAGAACCTCGCCCACCTGAGCTGGCGATCCGACATTAAACTTGCGCCCGACCATCTCGTAAATCTCGTCTTCCAAGCCAGCCATCTTTTGGGCAAAGGCATTGGACATCCGGCTTAGGGTGTCGCGGTCCACCTTGATGCCCGACCGTTCCATCGCGGCCAAAACTGGCACCAGGGGCCGTTCAAGCGTTTCATAAACTTTGGTCACCTGCACGCGGTGCAATTGCGGTTTGAAAAGCTGCCACAGTCGCAATGTGATATCGGCGTCTTCAGCGGCATAGGGCACCGCATCGGCAAGCGGCACCTTGTCAAAGGTGATCGCGGATTTGCCAGACCCCAGCAGCGGTTTAATCGGGATCGGCGTGTGGCCCAAATAGCGTTCCGATAGCGTATCCATCCCGTGACCATGAAGCCCGGCATGCATCGCATAGGACATCAACATCGTGTCATCAATCGGCGCGACCGCAATGCCGACTTGGGCGAAAATTTTGCTGTCATACTTCATATTCTGGCCGATTTTGATGATCGACGGGTCGGTCAGCATCGGCGTCAGCATCCGCAGGGCTTCCTCGGTCTGCATCTGCCCCTCGGCCAGATCGTCCGAGCCGAACAAATCATCTGCGGAATGGGTTTTGTGGATCAGCGGGATATAACAGGCTTTGCCCGGTTCAACGCACAGCGAAATGCCCACCAAATCCGCGACCATTTCATCAAGGCCGGTCGTCTCGGTATCCACCGCGACATAGCCGAACTCGTAAATCCGGTCGATCCAGGTTTGCAATGCCTTGGCGTCGCTCACCTGTTCGTAATTTGCCTTGTCAAAGGGGACTTCCGCCACTTCGACACCGTTTTCAACGACCTTCGGTTCCTCAATTACCGGGGCCTCTTTACCCAACACCTCCGCCACGCGCTTGGACAGGGTGCGGAATTCCATGTCGGCCAAAAAGCCCAGCAGCTTGTCTGCGTCGGGTTCCCGCACCTCAAGATCATCCAACGTAAAGTCCAACGGCGTGTTCTCGTCTAGCAACACCAGCTTACGCGACAGGCGGATTTGGTCGGCGTGGTCAATCAAGGTCTGGCGCCGCTTGGGCTGTTTAATCTCTTCGGCGCGCTTGAGCAAAGCATCCAGATCGCCATATTCGTTGATCAGCAATGCAGCCGTTTTGATGCCGATACCCGGCGCGCCGGGCACGTTATCGACGGAATCGCCCGCCAATGCCTGCACATCGACGACCCGTTCAGGATAAACGCCGAACTTCTCAAACACACCCTCGCGGTCGATGGTTCTGTTTTTCATGGCGTCCAGCATTTCCACGCCATCGCCGACCAGTTGCATCAAATCCTTGTCCGAACTGATAATGGTACAGCGCCCGCCAGCAGCGCGCGCCTGCACCGCCAAGGTCGCGATGATATCATCGGCCTCAAAGCCTTCCTTTTCCTTGCAGGCGATATTAAAGGCCTCTGTCGCGGTGCGGGTCAGGGGGATCTGGGGGCGCAAATCCTCGGGCATGGCCTCGCGGTTGGCCTTGTACAGATCATACATATCATTGCGAAACGTATGACTGCCCTTGTCAAAGATCACGGCGGCATGGGTCGGGGCATCCGGTCCGGTATTCCCTTCCACATAGCGGTGCAACATGTTGCAAAATCCGGCGACCGCGCCAATGGGCAATCCGTCCGATTTGCGGGTCAGCGGGGGCAGCGCGTGATAGGCGCGAAAAATAAACGCCGATCCGTCGATCAGATGCAGATGGTGACCCTTGCCAAATGTGCCGGACATATCAGTGCTCCCCTTGGTGATTGCCCCCTTTTGCCACGAAGCATCCGCGGCTGCCAGCCGCCATTCTGCTCCGGCCCCTATTTCATTTTGCCAAATAAACTCCCCGCGGAGCGTCCAGCCCGTGCCTCATTCCGCTTGGTACAGATCAAAGGACAGGCTGACCGACAGGGGCATTGGCGTCCAAATGCCGAACCGCAGCCCTGCGGCACGCAGCTTGTCACCGATCCAAACATTGCAGGTGCGCAGAATGTTGAACCGCCCCTTGGCCGCAAAAAAGCCATCGGTTTGATTGAAACCATCCACGTCGGTACCAATCGGCAAGCCATCGGCACCGGTCGTCAAACTGCCCCAAACCTCATCCAGCAAGGTTGCGTATTCTCGGTCGGTGAGGGCAAGGCGTCTTGCATCCAGATCATCAGGTAGCGCGCCCGCGATATCAAAGCGCAAAACAGAGCTGTCCCCGACAACCCCGCGCCACAGCGCATATAGGCCCAGATCGGTCGAGGCGCGGGTCTGCGTGTAAAAATGCTGTGCTCCCCAGCCAACTACCAGCCACTCCGCAGAAGGATGATCCAGCCAAATGCCCTTGGCGGCCAGCGGGGCGAAACGTTCAAGGGTCATGTCGTCAAGCGGCAGCACCAGATCATAATGGATCGAGCCACTGACCAGCAAAATACTGCGTGTCTTTTCAGCGGTGTCAGGCACCGCGCTTCCGGGGATAATCGCGCCATAAATGGCGGCCATCAGATAGAGGGTGGGCACCAGTGCCGCAACACCCAGCCATCTTGCGGGTTTCGTCAGACCTTACCCTCAAAATCTGAATGGATGAACTTGCAGTCGCAATAGCCGCATTCAACCCAGCCCTTGTCGTGCGGGATTTGCAGCCAGACGCGGGGGTGGCCCAAAGCGCCTTCGCCGCCGTCGCACGCGACGCGCCATGTGTTCACGATGCGGGTTTCTGGGGCTTGCAATGTCATGTGGTCGTCCTTGGCTTTGGATGCGCTATCGTTATGACCAAACCAAGCCGTCAGGGCAAGGGGCGGGCCATGTTTTGGGTGGCGGAACTGTACAAGTTTGTAATCTAGAATGAATTGGGTTCACCATAGGGCAATCTACAGTTAAAAGGTGCAAAATATCTAAATTTTCGGAGCAATCATCCCATGGCACACCCCAAACCCGTCGTATTGTGCATCTTGGATGGATGGGGGCAGCGCGCCGAGGCTGAGGGCAATGCGCCTTTGCTGGCGAAAACACCGAATTTCGATTGGATCATGCAAAATTGCCCCAGTGCCACGCTGACCACTTTCGGGCCTGATGTCGGCTTGCCCAAGGGGCAAATGGGCAATTCCGAGGTCGGACACACCAACATTGGGGCAGGGCGTGTCGTTGCGATGGATTTGGGCCAGATCGACCTCGCGATTGAGCAGGGCAGCTTTGCCAAGAACCCACCGCTGCTGGATTTTATCGCCAAACTGAAAAAGACCGGCGGCACGGCGCATTTGATGGGTTTGGTGTCGGATGGCGGGGTGCATGGTCATCTGTCCCACATGATTGCCGCTGTGAACGCGTTGCACGACCAAGGTATTCCCGTGGTGATCCATGCCTTGACCGATGGCCGCGATGTGGCCCCAAGATCGGCGCTCGGGTTCTTTGAGACGTTGAATGATAATCTACCCAGTGGCGTGCAAATCGCGACTGTCACGGGCCGTTATTTCGCGATGGACCGCGATAACCGCTGGGACCGCGTTGCCAAAGCGTATCGTGCGATTGTTCAAGCGCAGGGCGAAACGACTGCAGAAACAGCGCTTGAGGCAGTTAATGCCGCTTACGAGCGCGGCGAAAACGATGAATTCATTCAGCCAACAGTCATCGCGGGCTATGAGGGTGCCAAAGATGGCGACGGCTTGTTCTGTCTGAATTTCCGTGCCGACCGCGCCCGCGAGATTATGGCCGCCATCGGTGCCCCTGACTTTGATGCGTTTGATACAGGCGTCAGACCAAATTGGGCGGCCTTGATGGGGATGGCCGAATATTCAGAAGCGCACAGCATTTATACGTCAACGATGTACCCCAAGCCGCAGATCGTGAACACGCTGGGGTCTTGGGTGGCGCAGCATGGGTTGCGTCAGTTCCGGCTCGCCGAGACGGAAAAATACCCGCACGTGACATTCTTTTTGAACGGAGGGGAGGAAACCCCCGCCGCCGGTGAAGACCGCTTTATGCCCAAGTCGCCGGATGTCGCGACCTATGATCTGCAACCCGAGATGTCATCGGCGCAGGTGACCGACAGTTTTGTTGGGGCGATCCACGACGGCTACGATCTGATTGTGGTCAATTACGCGAACCCAGACATGGTCGGACATACCGGCGATCTGGCTGCTGCCATCACCGCCTGCGAGGCTGTGGATCAGGGGCTTGGCCGCGTGTTGAAGGCGCTGGATGCCGTCGGCGGTGCGATGATCATCACCGCGGATCATGGCAATTGCGAAACGATGATTGATCCCGAAACCGGGGGCGCACATACGGCACATACATTGAACCCCGTGCCGGTCGCCGTTGTTGGCGGCCCTGATGGTGCCAAACTGCGCACGGGCCGGTTGGCCGATCTGGCCCCGACGGTTTTGCAATTGATGGGGCTTGAACAGCCCGCCGAGATGACCGGAAAGTCGTTGTTGGAATGATGCGGATTTTCGCCCTCCTTCTGCTGATCTGGCCCTTGGGTGCTTTGGCACAGACCGAGGCCGCTGATCAGGCACGTCGCGCGATGGGCGATCTTGAACGGGCATCGGCGAAACTGGACGCCGCTGAAGGTGCCCGCGACCGGGTTCAGGCGTTGACCCAAACGATCCAAGCGTTTGAGGTCGGATTGGGGGCGATGCGTGACGGGCTGCGGCAAGCGGCGATAAACGAGGCACAGCTCAGCAAAAAACTAGAAGCCCGCGATGGCGAGGTGGCGCAGTTGCTGGGGGTTTTGCAAAGCATCGGTGGCAATCCATCGCCAACGCTCTTTCTGCATCCCGCTGGCCCTATCGGGACTGCCCGCGCAGGCATGTTGCTGGCCGAACTGACGCCTACATTGAATGCCCGCGCCGACAAGTTGCGGCAGGATTTGAAAGACGTGCAAACCCTGCGGACCTTGCAAACCGATGCGGCGCAGCGCCTTCAGGACGGGCTGACCGAAATACAGCGGGCCCGCACCGAGCTGAACAAAGCCATGGCGAACCGCACCGAACTGCCCAAACGGTTCACCGAAGACCCCGTGCGCACAGCGATCTTGATCTCGACGTCGGAGACGCTTTCGGGTTTCGCCAGTGGCCTGTCGCAAATGACGACCGAACAGATCGAACCCGCCCCGTTGCATATTGACGGTCAAGTGGGGGAACTGCCCTTGCCAGTGCAGGGGCTGGTTTTACGCGGTGCGAATGAGGCCGACGCGGCCGGTGTGGTTCGGCCAGGTATGATCCTTGCAACGCGGCCTCGGGCGATTGTGACCACGCCGACAGCGGCGACAATCCGCTATACCGGCCAGCTTTTGGATCTTGGCAACGTGATCATCCTTGAGCCCCGGGCGGATACCTTATTTGTATTGGCGGGCTTGGATACGGTTTATGGTGCTGCGGGTCAGGTGATTGCAGCGGGCACGCCGATTGGATTGATGGGTGCCCCGTCGTTAAGCACTGATAATGCCTTGTCACCTAATAGTGAGGGGGCTGGTGTCGAGCGTTCAGAAACGCTCTACATAGAAGTAAGAGAGAATAATATCCCACAGGACCCGGCAGAATGGTTCCTAACCGACAAGGATGGATGAGCATATGAAGAAATTTGTGATGGCCGCCGTTGGTGGCACGCTGGCAGGCGTGATCGCAACGACGCAAATTGCGGGCCCTTTGCTGGCCCAAGAAGCGGCCAAGACCAGCAATGTCTATGAGCAGCTTGATTTGTTTGGTGATATATTCGAACGCATCCGCGCCCAGTATGTCGAGGAAGTCGATACGGAAGAACTGATCGAGGCGGCGATCAACGGCATGCTGACGTCCCTTGATCCGCATTCAAGCTATCTGTCGCCCAAAGACGCGCTAAAGATGCGCGACCAAACCCGTGGTGAGTTTGGCGGCTTGGGCATCGAGGTCACGCAAGAGGAAGGCTTTGTCAAAGTCGTCTCGCCGATTGATGAAACGCCAGCATCCGAGGCCGGGATCGAAGCCGGTGATTTTATCACCCATGTCGATGGCGAAAGCCTGCTGGGTCTGACACTGGATGACGCGGTTGAATTGATGCGCGGGCCGGTTGGGTCTGAAATCATCATCACCGTCGTGCGCGAAGGCGAGAGCGAGCCGTTCGATGTATCCCTTGTACGCGACACGATCCAGCTGACGGCGGTACGCAGCCGGACTGTTGGCAATGCTGTGGTGATGCGCGTGACCACCTTTAACGAACAGACCTATCCCAAGCTAAAGGAAGGTCTGGAAGAACAGATCGAAGCAGCCGGTGGCATCGACAAGGTCAGCGGCATCGTCATCGATCTGCGTAACAATCCCGGCGGCTTGCTGAACCAAGCCATCGCAGTTTCAGATGCGTTCCTTGAAGAAGGCGAGATCGTCAGCACACGTGGCCGCGATTCAGCCGACAGTGACCGCACCAACGCCACACCGGGCGATCTGGCGCAAGGCAAACCTATCGTTGTCTTGATCAACGGCGGGTCTGCATCGGCGTCCGAGATTGTCGCCGGTGCCTTGCAAGATCACCGTCGCGCGATCGTTGTGGGCACGAAAAGCTTTGGCAAAGGGTCGGTCCAGACCATCATGCCGCTGCGCGGCGACAGCGCCATGCGCCTGACCACAGCGCGGTATTATACACCGTCGGGTCGGTCCATTCAGGCGGTCGGCGTATCGCCCGACATCGTGGTTGCACAGCCGCCGCTTAAGCCTGCTGGCGAAGAGGATGATGCAAACAGCCGGCCCTTGCGATCCGAGGCTGATCTGCGCGGCAGCCTGAACAACGACAGCCTGACCGAAGACGAGATCGAACAGATCATGGCAGACCGCGAAAAGGCCGAAGAGGCAGCGGCCCTTCGTGAAGAAGATTACCAGTTGGCCTATGCGATTGATATTCTCAAAGGTCTGTCCGCCTTGGGTCCAAAGGACTGATCCGCATAGGCAGTATAGCCCTCGCAGATTGACTGAAACGAAAGGCCGCCCCGTAATAGGGCGGCCTTTTCGCTGCGCAGCGTAGAAAAAATGCTGCGCAGCATTTTGAGTGATTGAGCGGCGGTTCGCGCAGTCAAATCATACCCTTACAAGGCATTTTGATAGGCTGGGGGGAATGGTTGAAAAGAGCCTTTGGCCGGGTGGCCGTTAGCTTGTCTCGACGCAATGCCGTCTGAACGCGCGCTTCAGCATATCAAGCTCCGCGCGCAGCAATTCCAGCTCGGCTCGCTGATCGATGTTTGTCACCTCGTCGCCAATAATAACGACGTCGCCAATTTTCTGACCCGCATCATTATCGGTTACCACAATCACTTGAATGCCATCCGCAATCGCGCTGGCAGGCACTGGAATGGTCAAAGACCAATGATCGGCGGTATCGCTTTTGGCCAATTTGAAATCGGGTACATCTGTGTTCCCGTGGGTGACGGCGATGTCTGGCTTGGTATCGCCCGACCCGGTAATGATACCCTGCCACATCCCTTCAAGCATTCGGGTTTTTGTCAGTTTTAACGTGCTCATCCAAAAACTCCTAAAGCGGTGCGCGCGGCCGGCGCGAGAATGTCATGTCACGCAAAATGATCTCGTTCATTTCCGGACCCTCGAAAATTAAATCGATCCACGCCTTTTCGACACGTTTTTCGTTTATGGTGGAATAAGCGAGATCAAATTCGACCATGACGTCGGGTTGATCGACCGGAAGCTCGCGCACGATTTGTTCGGTGTTCGGCCCGTGGCGGATGTTCAATCGCGCAAATATCTCGATTGGTTTTTCCATCTCGACGATGGTGCGCAACTGCAAAAGATGCGTGCGTTTCAGCCCGTCTACAAAGCCCTCTGGCAGGTCCAGAACAAGGGACAGAAACGACCCGTCAAATCGGAACACATCAAGGCGCAAACCATACGGGGCCAGATCAGCCTCGCGCAGGTTGCGCAATTGCCGGACGCCCAGCTCTGACAGTGCGCAATCGTGGAAAAGGGTGACTTCGGTGCCCAGCTTTGCCTTTGTCTTGGCCGAGGACAGACCGGGCACAGGCAGCGGGGCACGCCACAGGGCAGGGCGCCACGACCAGTCTGCATTATGTGGTTTGCTGAACTTTGTGGACCCCACGACTGGCAGGGCCATGCGTTCTTGCGCAGCTTGAATGAAGCCGTCCAAACGGGTCTTGAGCGCCCAAGCTTCCTGAGATTGCCACCGCAGCGTTTCCAAAGGAACATCGTTCGCTTTTCGGGCATTACGAGCCCATCTGCGCGAGGTCCACCTAGATACTGCGGCGTTCAAAAGCTGAGTGCCAAATTTGGCCATATGTGCCTGCTGCCCCGTTTTTCGGTCGTCTATGTCGCGGAACTCTATCGTCTCAAGCACATTGGTTCAAATGAATTGCCGCGTGTTTGCTTGGTCAGTTTTTGAGGGGCGCGGTTGTCACTGGTTCGGGTGTCGCTTTGATACTTTCCTCTGCCAGCGTCAGCAGGATATCCCGCCCGACACTGGTGGTGATTAGGCCGTTCTCTGGCCCGTAAACCGCGACGCCAGCAATCTGGTTGCCGATAACGACTGCACCGCGCCAATGAACCGGGGAAAGCCCGCCAACAGGAATTTTGCCGAGCGCACGAAAGGTCACGATGCCCTTGGTCGTTTGGACAGCGGTGACGTTTCGCAGCCCGCTGGCGGTGGCGATTTGTGCGGCAGAAGGTAGCGTACCAGTTTCGCTGCTTGCTAGGCTAATGGTGATTAACCCGCGTGGTGCGGACCCGGCTGCGTCTTGCGCGCCCAAGATGTCGCACCGCATCATCACCAGAAAATCGGGGGTCAGACTGGCCTGATCGATACAAAAGCCCGATGGCGCGACCAAAACCGCGCCTCCGGCCATCATGCCGCGTGTCACAGGGATAGTGGATGTGCCGGAGGGATTTAGGCTGAATTGACCCTGACCAGCTTCGCAAGCTGTCAGGGTCATAAATCCAATCGCGGCTAACGAACCTTTAAAGGTCCATGTAGTCATGGGTTTCCGCCTTCGCACCGGGATGCGTCACGGCACCCAGATAGGTTGGGCCCACAAGCTGCGCATATTTCCACAATGCACCGCTTTGGTAGTTGGTTTTGCGCGCACCGGGCCATGCGGCCTTACGCTTGGCCATTTCCTCGTCGCTGATATCAACGGTGATTGTCCCTTCGATGGCGTTCAGGGTGATCATGTCGCCTTCTTGCAGCAGGGCAATTGGGCCGCCGTGTGCTGCTTCGGGTCCGACATGGCCCACGCAAAAGCCGCGTGTCGCGCCCGAGAAACGACCGTCGGTGATCAGGGCGACCTTTTTGCCCATGCCTTGGCCCGACAGGGCAGCCGTCGTGGCCAGCATTTCGCGCATACCCGGGCCGCCTGCGGGGCCTTCGTTGCGGATCACGAATACGTCGCCTTCTTTGTAGGCGCGGTTCTGGACAGCTTCAAAGGCGTCTTGTTCACATTCAAAGATCAGCGCGGGACCGGTGAAAACGATGTCTTCCTCGGACATGCCGGCGATTTTCACGATGGCACCCTCGGGGGCAAGGTTGCCCTTAAGGCCGACAACACCACCGGTTTTGCTGATAGGATCGGAAATTGCGTGGATGACTTTGCCGTCCGCCTCGCGGTCAATCCGGTCCAGCTCTTCGCCGACGGAACGGCCTGACGCGGTGATACAATCGGTGTGGATCAGACCCGCTTTGCGCAGTTCTTTCATCACGACAGGCACGCCGCCTGCGTCATACAGATCTTTCGCAACATAGGCACCGCCGGGTTTCATATCGACAAAGTACGGCGTGTCGCGGAAGATTTCGCAAACGTCATCCAAGAAGAAATCAATCCCCGCTTCGTGCGCCATGGCTGGCAGGTGCAGACCGGCGTTGGTCGAACCGCCAGTACAGGCCACGATGCGCGCCGCGTTTTCAAACGCTTCGCGGGTGCAGATATCACGGGCGCGGATGTTCTTTTCGATCAGGTTCATCACGGCTTCGCCGGATGCTTCGGCATAGGCATCGCGGGAAACATAGGGGGCTGGCATGCCGGATGAGTTCATCAACGCAAGGCCGATGGCCTCGGACACGCAGGCCATTGTGTTGGCGGTGAACTGGCCACCACAGGCACCCGCGCTTGGGCAGGCAACGCGTTCAAGAATCTCAAGCGCGGCTTCTGACATGGTGCCGTTTTGGAAGTTACCAACGGCCTCGAACATGTCTTGTACGGTCAAGTCACGGCTTGCAAAGTCAGCAGGCACATCGGCACCTGCAGGCGCTTTGCCCGGCAGGATCGATCCGCCATAAAGAAAGACAGACGGCACGTTCAGACGGATCATTGCCATCATCATGCCGGGCAGGGATTTGTCACAGCCCGCAAGGCCCACGATCGCATCATAGCAGTGGCCGCGCATTGTCAATTCGACCGTGTCGGCAATCGCCTCGCGCGAGGCGAGCGAGGACCGCATGCCTTCGTGACCCATCGCAATGCCGTCGGTTACGGTGATCGTGGTAAATTCCCGCGGTGTGCCTTGCTGGGCGCGTACGCCGATTTTGACAGCTTGGGCCTGACGGTTCAGCGAAATGTTACAAGGTGCAGCCTCGTTCCAGCAGGTGGCTACGCCAACAAGCGGCTGATGAATTTCCTCTTCCGTCATACCCATGGCATAGTAATAGGACCGGTGCGGTGCGCGCTCTGGCCCTTCGGTTACGTGCCGGCTTGGCAATTTGGATTTATCAAAACGGTTGTTGGTGGACATCTGCACGCCTTCCTGAATGGATATTTACTCCGGAATAGCCATCCAGCGGTTTCGCTGCAAGGCTCAAGCGGTCGGTTGAATAGAGGGCTGTGTGGCCTTAGGTTCATTTGGACCCTCAGGCGTGACGCCTGCCCAGCGAAAGTGGACCCGGATGGAGCGATCGATTTTTTCCTTTATATGGAAATATTCCAGCCGAGATCAGATCCTTCTATTGATCCTGACGCTTGTCACTTTTCCCTTTCTCTACATCACGCTTGAATTGCCCAAGCGCATTATCAACGATGCCATCGGGGCTGAATCGAATGCGATCGACGTCTTTGGCGTAGAGTTGTCGCAGGTGCAGTTCCTGTTCGCCTTGTGCTTTGCCTATCTGGCGTCGGTTCTTGTGCACGGTCTGATGAAAATGCGGCTGAACACCATGAAGGGTGTTTTGTCCGAACGGCTTTTGCGGCGGTTTCGCTATCAACTGATCGCGCGCATGATGCGTTTCCCGCGCAGCTATTACAGCAACACCAGCCAGGGCGAATTGGTATCGATGGTCACATCAGAGGCCGAACCGATGGGCGGGTTGATGGGCGACGCGGTTGCTCAACCGGTGTTCCAAGCCGGGCAAATGCTGATCATCTTGCTGTTTTTGTTCATACAATCGCCGTGGTTCGGTTTGGCGGGCGTCGCGCTGATCCCCTTGCAAGCCTATCTAATCCCGATGCTGCAACGGCAGATCAACCTGCTGAACAAGGCGCGGATCAAAGAGGTACGCGCGCTGTCATCCGAGATCGGGGAAACGGCGGCAGGGATCACTGACCTGCGGACCAATGGCGGCTGGCGGTTCCGATTGGCCAAGTTCACTGACCGGCTTGGGGCGCTGTTCAAGATCCGTTTCCAAATCTATCAGAAAAAGTTTTTCATGAAGTTTCTTAATAACTTCATCACCCAACTGACGCCGTTCTTTTTCTATGCCGTCGGCGGCTATTTGGTCATTGCCGGGAATATTACGGTTGGTGCGCTTGTGGCAGCACTTGCTGCCTACAAAGACCTATCAAGCCCGTGGAAAGAGCTGCTGACCTACTACAACCAGACGCAGGATATGGCCATTCGCTGGGAAATCGTCACCGAACGCTTTGCCCCGAGTAATATGATCCCTGAGCATTTGTTCGAAGGCGAACCCCAAGAAATCCCCCATTTAAAAGGGCCGATCAATCTAAATCACGTGTCCGTGCGCAACACAGACGGGAATGTGCTGCTGGACGATATTAACATCGACATTCCCATGGGCGCGCGCGTGGCCATCCAGATCCCCAATCAATCTGAACGCAGGGCATTGGCTGAATTACTAACCCGAGAGATCACCCCGACCCGCGGATCGATCAAAATGGCAGGCCATGATCTGGGTGATTTGCATCAGGCGGTTCTGGCGGCGCGCATCGGGTATGCCCACGCGCACCCCTATATTTTCCAAGGGACAATCGGCGACAATTTGTTGATGTCTTTGCGGACCAGCCCGAAAACCGTGCCTTGGGAACCCAACAAAAAGGACTGGGACGAGATCGAAGCCAGGCGCGCTGGCAACAGCACCGACAGCACCCGTGCAGATTGGCTGGACCCTGGATTGGCTGAACTGAACTCCCGCGAGGATATCAATCACTGGTGGTACAAACTGGTCAACGCCATCGGCACAGAAGAGATCATGTTCAGGCGTATGGTCACGGACTATATGGACCCGGATGACCGCCCGGAGCTGGCCGAGAGAATCGTTGGCGTCCGCGAAGAGGTTTACAAAAGACTAAAAGAGCAAGGGCTTGATACGGCCATTTACCGGTTCGATCCTGATGAGTTCAACCCGTCGATGGCCTTGGGTGGTAACCTGATGTTCGCGGCCCCCATGCGCAGTATTTCGCAGACCGCGCTTGCATCTGAACGCAGTTTTCTGGCGATGATTTTTGATCTGGGTCTTGCTGAACAGGGTATCGCAATCTCGCAAACGGTGGTCGAGGCGCTGCACCAAACCTTTGGACGCGATGGTACGGATCACCCGCTTTTCACAGCGCTTGGCATCGACGAAGAGCTGTATGAGAAATTGGTCGACATTGCGTTGCGCCGCCGCAACCACGGGGATGAGGCGCTGAACGAAGACGAGTTTGCACTGCTTTTGACTGTACCGTTTGCCTTTACCGCCGAACAGATCGGCCCTGCGTTCCCCGAACCGTTCAAGCGTGAAATCCTTGAAATTCGCAAGCAGCAGGGATGGAAGATGCGCGAGCGGACCAAAGATATGTTCGTACCCATCGCGCCTGAAACGTATCTGCCTCGTTTGACGATTCTGGAAAACGCGCTTTACGGGCGGATATCGCAAGTTGCCGGGCTGCGGGCCGATCTGGTGATGGATGTGGTGTCGGATGTGTTCAAGGAACACGATCTGAAACAGGATGTGACAGTCAACGCATTCAATATTCCGACCCAAATTGCTGGCTCGAATATCTCGACCGAATTTCAGGAACGCGCGGCGTTTAGTCGGGCAGCGATGAAGCGGCCAGACATATTGGTTCTGGATCAATCGCTCGCCGAACAAGATTGGAAACGCCTTGCCATCGTGCGCGACAAGCTAAGCACCTTGTTGCCCGATACCACCCAGATTTACCTTGATGCGACCTTTGAGCGGCCCGAAGATTTCGACATGTTCATCGAAATCAAGGGCGGGCGCATCGACGGCGTGGCGAAAAGCGATGCACCGCACCATGGCGACAGCATATCGGGTGACCTGCGTCGCAAGCTGGATATCGTTTCGCATAATGAATTGTTCAGAAATCTCACGCCCCGCAACCAACGGCTTTTGGCTTTTGCGGCGCAATGGTTTCCCGTGGCAGAAGGGCAGACAATCTTTAGCCAAGGGGAACGGCCTGACGCGGTTTACTTGTGTCTGTCAGGCAAAAGCGAGCTGTTCTGGAAGGATGAAAAAGGCGAAAGGCACCATGTATCAACGGTGGAAGAGGGCCGCCTGATCGGTGACCTTGCTGTCATCATGAACGAGCCGCGCCAGCTTGATTTTATCGCACTTGAGAATAGCAAATTCCTGCGGATCGGGGGTGATCAGTTCAGGTCGGTTATCGAGAATGACAAAGTGATCCTGCTCAGCTTGCTGCGGACGGTTTCTTCACATTTGTCGAACGCGGCTGATCTGTTGCGTGCGGCTGCTGTCGATATCCCACGAGAGTATAAGGGGCCAGAACCGTCGAAATGGAAAAACGAATAATGCCGCCCTACTCAGCGCACCAAAGTTTCATTGCGCCTGCAGTTCCGACAGCTGCCCTTTGGCGCGTGATCGTTGGGTTTTTGGCCGCCTCCGCCATATACCTGCTGCTAAACAACTTGCTGTTTACGTTGGTTTTCAACGTGACCGGCCCGCAAGATAGCAGTTTCTTTGACGACTTGCTGTCCGGGAAAACGCCCGCCGCGATGTTCCTGCTGTTGGGTAGTTTTGCCTTAATGACATTGGGCGTCACAATCGTGGCGCGGGTGCTTCATCAGCGGTCTTTTGCCAGTTTGATTGGTCCGCTTGGCCTTGCAGTTGCGCAATTCTCCGCGGTTGTCCGCCTGCTGGTGGTTGTAAGTGTCGTCATCTTTCTGCTGCCGCCGTGGGATTTGGGGGACCCGCTGGTGCCCAATCTGGAGGTTGGAACATGGGTGCTGCTGTTGCCGTTTTCGCTTCTGGCTGTGTTTGTACAGGTGAGCGCCGAGGAAATCGTATTTCGCGGGTATGTTCAGCAACAACTGGCCGCGCGCTTCAAGATGCCGCTTGTCTGGATGGTGCTGCCGTCATTCCTTTTCGCGCTTGGTCACTATATGCCAAACGAACTTGGCGAAAATGCTTTGATTATTGCGCTTTGGGCCGGGGTTTTTGGGATGCTGATGGCTGATCTCACAGCGCGTGCAGGGAGCCTTGGCCCCGCGATTGCCGTGCATTTTTGCAATAACGTGGCCGCCATCGTGATCATGTCGATGCCTGATGATCTGTCTGGGCTTGCGCTATATCTGACCCCCTTCAGCATGGCAGATACCGAAGCCGTGCGCGCATGGCTTCCGGTCGATTTTGCGCTGATGTTCATCACGTGGCTGGCGGCAAGGCTGGCGATCCGCCGTTGATTGCAATTTACTCCTGAGCAGCATATCTCAGGGACGAAACTGGAGCAGAGGTTCGCCATGAACTGGATCAATAACTACGTTCGCCCACGCATCAATTCGATTTTCTCGCGCCGCGAGACGCCGGATAATCTTTGGACGAAATGCGATGAATGCGGGACAATGTTGTTCCACCGCGAGGTGTCGAACAATCTGAACGTTTGCACCAATTGCGGGCACCACATGGGGATTACCCCGCGCGCACGGTTTCTGGCGCTTTTCGATGGTGGCATTTTCACCGAAGTCAAAGTACCCGCACCGGTCACCGACCCGCTGCATTTCCGCGATCAAAAGAAATACCCGGATCGTTTGAAAGCCGCGCAAAAGCAGACCGGCGAAGCCGAAGCCATGCTGGTTGTGACAGGTGAAATCGGCCGCACGCCAATCGTTGCCGCCGGTCAGGACTTTTCCTTTATGGCGGGATCCATGGGCATGTACGTGGGCAACGCGATCATCGCTGCTGCCGAAGAAGCGGTGAAGCTCAAGCGCCCGTTGATCTTGTTTTCAGCCGCTGGCGGCGCGCGCATGCAAGAGGGCATTCTTGGTCTGATGCAGATGCCGCGCACCACTATTGCTGTACAAATGCTGAAAGAGGCGGGTTTGCCCTATATCGTGGTGCTGACCCATCCGACCACGGGCGGTGTAACGGCGAGCTATGCGATGTTGGGCGACGTTCAGATCGCTGAACCCAATGCATTGATCGGCTTTGCCGGTGCGCGCGTGATTGAACAGACCATTGGTGAAAAGCTGCCCGAAGGGTTCCAGCGCGCCGAATATCTGCTGGATCATGGCATGTTGGATCGCGTGACGCCGCGCCCTCAGATGCGGGACGAGCTGATCAATATCACCCGTATGTTGCTGGGCTTGCCGCCTGCCGTGCGTGGTGATCTGCCTGCGCCTGCCGAGGGTGGCGATGTGCCCCATGCTTTGACGTCGGAAGACAAGGCAGAAACGTCTAAAAAATGACGCAACAGACATCTGATGATGTGCTGGCGCGCATGATGGCGCTGCACCCCAAGATCATCGATTTGACCCTTGATCGGATGTGGCGACTGTTGGATGCCTTGGGCAATCCGCAAAACAATTTGCCGCCGGTGATTCACATCGCTGGCACCAATGGCAAGGGATCGACCCAAGCGATGATCCGCGCCGGGCTCGAAGCCGCAGGTCATCGGGTGCATGCCTATACCTCGCCGCACCTGGCGCGGTTTCACGAACGTATCAGGGTCGCGGGCGATCTGATTACCGAGGCCGACCTGACCGACGTGCTTGACGAATGCTATGCTGCGAATGGCGGCGGCAATATCACCTATTTCGAGATCACGACTTGCGCGGCACTGCTGGCGTTTTCTCGCACCCCTGCGGATTACACCTTGCTTGAGGTCGGGCTGGGCGGCCGTTTGGATGCCACCAACGTTGTAGAAAAGCCCGCCCTGACGGTGATCACGCCAGTTTCAATCGATCATCAGCAATACCTTGGTGATACCTTGGGCCAAATTGCAGGTGAAAAGGCGGGCATTATCAAACGTCTTGTGCCTTGCATTGTTGGCCCTCAACAAGACGACGCGATGGATGTGATCGAAGCCGAGGCAACGCGCCACCACGCGCCGTTATTGGCCTATGGCCAGCAGTGGCATGTCGGGCCCGAGGCAGGGCGTATGGTCTATCAGGACGAAAAAGGTCTGCTTGATCTGCCAAGGCCAAACTTGCTGGGTGCGCATCAGGTGCAAAATGCCGGTGCCGCCCTTGCCGCCTTGCGCCAGCTTGGCATCGCTGATGACCACTGCGAGGCGGCTGTGACCCGCGCGCAATGGCCCGCGCGGATGCAACGTCTTAAGACTGGTCCCTTGGTCGAAGCCGCTGGAAAAGCAGAGCTTTGGCTGGACGGCGGCCACAACCCTGCGGCTGGTGAGGCGATTGCGGATCTGCTGCGATCAATGCCGAAACGTCCGACCTATCTGATCTGCGGGATGCTGAATACCAAGGATATCGCAGGCTATTTGCGCCCCCTTGCCACGCAAGCCGAAAAACTGGTCGCTGTGTCGATCCCGGGGGAGGCTGCCACGTTGCCCGCCGGTGAGACTGCGCAAGCCGCCCGCGCCGTCGGGATGCACGCGGCGGAGGCTGCTTCGGTACATCAGGCCCTTGTTGATATTCTTGCCGATGACCCTTTTGCACGGGTTTTGATCTGCGGGTCGCTTTACCTAGCTGGCAATATATTGCGTGAAAACGGCTAGAATTTTCATTTCTAAAATTGACGATGTTTACAGTTTATTGCGCTTGAGGGCCTAGGGTTCAAAGACGGTGTTCTTTGTCCTTGGGGTCGATGCAATGGTGATTTCTCATAATACGCAAAATGGTGTCCGGCTGGTTTTGTCTGCGGCCTTCTGTCTGATGGTCATCATCGCCGGGGGTGTCTTGATGTTGGATCGTGGTCGATCATTCGTTAACTTGGCCGTAATCCCCCTGCCGGCAGCTGTCATTGAAACGGGGCTGTCTGATACCGTTCCATCGCTACATGCAGCGCCGGTTTCACAGCCCGCGGCCGTTTTGCATAAAATACACGCTGAAACAGAAATTGATGTGGGTGGTCTAATCAGCACGGTTGCGCAGTCATTTGATGATACGCGATCAGGCTATGCGCTGGAATCCTACTTGGTTTGGGCCATTAAAACGGGAAAGTCCGATAAGTATATCGATTCCCTGCTAAACAGCGCCGCGTCCAAGGGACATTTCGTAGTTCCGGCACCGCTCGCCACCTTGTCCGGACGACTGGACACGCCAAGCTTGCTTCGGTCTGTTTTGGTTGCCGCAAGGCACGAGGGTGCAGGCGGAACATTTAGCCGACTAGCCGAAGCACAGGTCGGTCAGATGCTTGAAATACCGGGCTTTTAGCTTCCCCAGCCTTCGGCCTGCATTTCCCTCAGCCGCGATGCTGTCCGTTCAAATTCAAACGTGCCTTCACCTTCGAGATACAACATTTCTGGGCTGGCGGCGGCAGAGCAGATCAAACGTACTTTGGCTTCGTACAGGGCGTCGATCAGGGTGACGAAACGCTTGGCCTCGTTAAAGTTGGCACGGCCCAGGGACGGGATGTTGTCCAACAGCAAAACGCGGCATACTTCGGCAAGCGCCAGATAATCGGCGGCCCCCAGCGGTTGACCGCATAGGGCATGGAAACCTGCACGCGCAATACCATTGCGAAACTGGGGGATAACGACATCGCGGCCTTTGACGCGCAGCGTTAGCTCTTCGCCGTCGCCGCCTGTCAGATCATCCCAAACAGCATCCATCGCCGCACGGCTTTCAGCGTTAACTGGCGTGAAATAGGATTGAGACCCAGCAAGCCTGTCTTGGCGGTAATCGCGTGGGCTGGTCAGTTCCCAAACCACCATCTGTTCCTTAATAAGCTCGATAAACGGCAGGAAAAGATCGCGGTTCAGCCCATCTTTGTACAGATCGTCAGGAATGCGGTTCGACGTGGTCACGACAACAACACCTGCCGCAAACAGCGCCTGAAACAGCCGCCCAACGATCATGGCGTCGGTAATGTCGGTGATCTGCATCTCGTCAAAAGCCAGTACTTTGACCGATGCGGCCACATCCGCAGCGACGGGGGCAATCGCGTCATCCACGCCGGTTTTTCGCGCCTCGTGCATTGCGCTGTGAATTTCCTGCATGAACGCATGAAAATGGACGCGCCGGGCAGGTATATCGCCCATGTTGTTGGCAAACATATCCATCAGCATCGATTTGCCGCGCCCAACGCCGCCCCACAGATACAAGCCCTTTGGTGGTGCAGGCGCGCGCTTGAAGAGCCCCTTTTTCTCGGGGTTCAGGAGGGCATTTCGGATGCGGTCAAACTCGGGCAACACCGCTTCTTGGGCGGGGTCCGGGGTCAGGGTGCCATCGGCGACACGTTGATCATAAAGAGCACGTAAATCTGTCATGGCAGAGGCTTACATGCTGTCCAGGCGTTTGAAAAGAACGCGGATGTAATCTGGCCTGCATCCAATTTGAATTGACCCCCGCCCGCGCAAAGGTAGGGTACCATTGGCGATAGAAGGACCAAGCCCGTGGCAAAGAACCCATCGATATTTACCCCGGTTTTGATTGTTGGGTGCGTGATCATCATGGTCAGCTTTGCCGTGCGGGCGTCCTTTGGAGTGTTCCAAATTCCAATTGCGGCTGAGTTCGGCTGGCTTCGCAGTGAATTTTCACTGGCGATTGCGATTCAGAATCTCGCTTGGGGCTTTGGGCAGCCCATTTTTGGCGCTTTGGCGGAAAAGATCGGTGATCGCCGGGCGATTGTTATTGGCGCGGTTGTTTACGCGGTTGGCTTGGTGCTGTCGGCCAACTCCGTCTCCCCGATCGAACATCAGGCCTATGCATGGCTGGTCGGGTTCGGCATCGCGGGCACAGGCTTTGGGGTGATCCTCGCGGTTGTGGGGCGCGCGTCCACGGCTGAAAACCGGTCGATGTCATTGGCAATTGTAACTGCTGCGGGCAGTGCGGGGCAGGTGTTCGGTGCCCCTGTCGCTGAATGGATGCTTGGATTTTTGACGTGGCAAACCACGTTTATGGTGTTTGCCGGTGCTATTTTGGCGCTGATCCTGACGCTACCGCTGATGCGTGCGCCGGCGATGGCCAGCAAGGCCGAGCTTGAGGAAAGCTTGGGTCAGATTTTGGTTAAGGCGCTTAAAGACCCGTCTTTCACGTTGATCTTCGTCGGGTTCTTTTCTTGCGGATATCAGTTGGCTTTCATCACCGCGCATTTTCCCGCCTTCGTGACGGAGCTTTGCGGCCCGATAATGGTGGGCGGCATTTTGCACAACATTGGCATCACGACGACGTCGGCGCTTGGGGCCATCGCGATTTCGCTGATCGGGTTGGCGAATATCGTCGGGGTGTTGTTGGCGGGTTGGGCGGGCAAACGGTATTCGAAAAAATACCTTTTGGCAGGTATTTATACCGCGCGTACCGTGATTTCAGCCGCCTTTATCTTGATGCCGATAACGCCAATGACGGTGATCTTGTTCTCCATCGGGATGGGGTCGCTTTGGCTGGCGACGGTGCCGCTGACCAGCGGTTTGGTGGCCCATATTTACGGCCTGCGTTATATGGGGACGCTCTATGGTATCGTGTTTTTCAGCCACCAATTGGGCAGCTTTATGGGCGTTTGGTTGGGCGGGCGGCTTTATGACGCGTATGGCGGGTACACGACGGTTTGGTGGATCGGCGTCGCCGTGGGCGCGTTCAGCGCATTGGTGCATTTGCCGATCCGGGAAAAACGGCTTGAAGGGCTGGTGACGGCCTAGCCCTGCATCAGGTGCGCAGTCGCCAAATCAACGACTGGCGCGCCAACGATCCAGAATATAGCGACTGGTCATCAAATCCAGATGCGCCCCGCCACCGTTCTTGAACAGGGTGATTTCGTCGTCGGAACGTCGTGTGAAGTTATCCAGATCGTAATAGTCAGCGACAATACTTTCGCGGGAAAGTACGCCCTCGGCGATGGGGATTTTCAGCTCGCCGATATGATCGACTGTGGTGTCGAGGCTATCCACAAAAATGCGTGTGCGGGTCAGTGTGGTATCGTCCGCTTCGCGCATGTCGGGCCGGTATGCGCCGATCAAATCGACATGTTGGCCGGGTTGCAGCCATTCCCCTTTGATGAACGGGCTGGTGGCCATCGTGGCAGAGGTGATGATGTCAGCGCGGCGTACTGCCTGTTCAAGATCATCGGCAACCTTTAGGTTTGGTATCTCGGCGGCCATCGCTTTGGCGTTGTCAGCTGTGCGGTTCCAGACGGTAAATTCCGCATCTGGAAAGGCTGCGGAATATGCCGAATGCAGGCCACGCCCTTGGGTGCCAGCGCCCAGGATCAGGATGTTGCGGCTGTCAGGGCGGGCCAGCCTGCGCGCGGCAAGCAGGCTGTCGCCAGCGGTTTTCCATTTGGTGACAAGGTGGAAATCAACCAAGGCTTCGAGCATGCCGTTGCTGTCTGAGTAGAGCGATACGCCGCCATTCACCATCGGATCACCCTTTGCCGGGTTGCCGGGAAAAATGGTGGCGGATTTAACGGCGAGGCCCAGGCCGTCAATCCAGGCGGCACGGTTCAAAAGTGTATCATCCCCGCGATACAGAAAAGTATCGGCGATTTCTGCCTTGGGCAGGGTGTGACCAGCTGCCAACGCGTCGGTCAGCCCGATCCAGTCTAGGGTGGCCTCGCCTTCGGCAAAGGGGATGATGTCGATTTGTGTCATGCGGCCTCTTCTTGGGTTAGCAGCCCTTCGGACACCAGACGTTCGGCCCATCCTGCGGGATCGGTGAACAGATGTGTGTGCCATCCACGCGCCGCCGCCGCGGTGATGTTGTCTGGCCGGTCGTCGGTAAAGATCAGGTTCTCAGGGGCCAGTCCGCTTTGTTCTTCCAGCATGGCATAGATGTTCGGTTCAGGTTTGATGATGCCCATGTGACCCGAAATGAAGTCGCGGTCGAATTCGCGTAGAAATGGATAGTGATTGGCGGCCAGATCATAGGATTGGATGCCGAAATTGGTCAGCGAGAATACCGGAATATCCTTGGCTTGAAGGGCCTTCATCAGCCGCAGAGAATGGGGAATGACGGGGGCGGCCATTTCGATCCAACGGTCATGCCAGAGCCGGATTTCATCGCGCCAAGCAGGGGTCGCATCGGCGGTGGCATAGATCGTTTCGGTGAAATGTTCGCCACTGTCGACGCGGTCATTCATCGCGTGCAGGTCAACGGCGGCAAACATTTCTTTGCGGCGGGTTTCGCCAATGACGGAATCAAAAAACCGTTCTGGTTGCCACTCGATCAATACATTTCCGATATCAAACACGACTGCGGTTGGCTGCATGCGCTTTCCCTTTGGGTTGAAGGCGGAATTTTTCAAAAATTCCGGTGCGTTTTCTTTTAAAGAAAACGGCCCGCGCTACCGCTGAGCCGCTCGAATTTCACGTTCCAAGGCTTCCAGAAAACGGGAGCGGTCGGCTTTTGTAAAGCCCTTACCCCCGCCTTGGCGAAACGGATCAGCGGCGCGCAAATCCGCCATCAAATCGCGGGTTGCTAGGACGTTTCCGATATTCGCCGCCGTCAGCGCCTCGCCGTTATGTTTCAACACGCGTGCCCCCGCTTCGACGCAGCGCGCGGCAAGGGGGATATCGCCTGTAACGACCACATCGCCCGCCCCGCAGCGATCCGCAATCCAGATATCAGCAACGTCAGGGCCATCGGGGACAATGACGTTTTCCACCAAGGGGTTTTGCGAGGGGCGTAACCCGCCATTCGAGACGATAAACATCTGGATTTTGTGGCGGGTCGCCACGCGTTCGGCCTCGGCTTTTACCGGGCAGGCGTCTGCATCAATGTAGATGGCGGTCATGAAAGCATTCAATCCGCGTAGAGCGCGTCAGCATGAAAGGCGATGTGGTCTTCCATGAAGGTGGAGATGAAGAAATAGCTGTGATCATAGCCCGGTTGCATCCGGAAGATCGCGTTTTGACGGCGCTTGGCAATCGCGGCGGCCAAGGCTTCGGGTTTGAGCAGGTCAAGGAATTGATCATCCGTGCCTTGGTCAATCAAAACCGGCCCGTCAAAGCCCTTCTCCACCATCAAAAGCGTTGCGTCATGTTTGGCCCACGCTGCCGTATCTGAGCCGAGATACGCGGTGAGCTGTTTGCGGCCCCAGTCGCTGTCAGAAGGGTTGGCAATGGGCGCAAAGGCCGACACGGATTTGAAACGCCCGTCTAAGTTCATCGCGAGCGTCAGCGCGCCATGCCCGCCCATGGAGTGTCCGCAAATGGCTTGCCGATCCATATCGAGCGAGAAATTTTCGGCCAGAAAGGCGGGCAATTCATCGGCGATATAGCTCCACATCTGGAAATTGGGCTGCCAAGGATCTTCGGTCGCATTCACATAGAACCCGGCACCCTTGCCCAGATCATAGGCTTCGTCATCTGCCACGTCATCGCCCCGTGGGGACGTGTCGGGGAAAACAACGGCGATGCCGTGCTCTGCCGCCCAAGCCTGTGCACCGGCCTTGGTCATTGCGTTTTCATGGGTGCAGGTCAGCCCGGAAAGGAACCAAAGCAGGGGCACCGGCCCTTGCTTGGCTTCTTCTGGCAGGAAGAGCGCAAAGGTCATCTCACAGTTGCAGGAGGTGGAGGCGTGGGAATAGACGCCTTGTGTGCCGTGGAAGCTGGCATTCTCTGAAATGGATTTCATCGGGCGTCTCCTGAGTTGCGCTGTTGGTTTATGGCTAACTTGCATTGACCTTTGCGGCAAGGGGCGGGTGCTGCGCTATGAGTATTTGAAAAAGGGTGAAGGTTAGAGGGTCGTCACCCAAGCGATGACCGCGCTGACCGTGGCGATGCTGAGGGTGGTCGACACCAAGATCGCGGCGGATACGCGGGCCGGGGCGACATTATAATGCTGGGCCAGCATATAGACATTGCCTGCCACCGGTAGGGCCGCGGCCGCGATGATCACGCCCGCTTTGTAAGGATCGACGTTAAAGAACCATAGGGCGGCCATGGCAACAAAGGCGGGGTGCAGCACGAGTTTGCAAAAACTGAGCCATCCGGCCACTTGCAGCTTTTCCGCTGATTTCGAGGCAAGCGAAGCACCGATGGCGAAGAGTGCGCCCGGGGTTGCGGCAGCGCCCAGGATGACAAGGAAGTCGTTCATGGGGGCGGGGATCGGGATGCGCAGGCCGGACCAGATGAAGCCCAAGGATATCGCAACAATCATCGGGTTTTTTAAAAGGCCGATCCCGATGGTGCGTAGAATGCGCAGGCTCATCTGGCCATCGCGGCTGCCTGTAATGAGAATGACGATTAGGCTGGAAAAGACGATCAGGTCGACGGCGAGGGCCAGTACGACGGGGCCAATGGCCTGCGGGCCCAGAAGCAGGGTGAGCATGGGCACGCCCAGAAATCCGGTGTTGCCGATGACGGCGCATTGGGCCTCCATCGCGGTGTTGGCGACGTCGAGATTGCGCAGAAACCCGACGATGGTTGCGATGCCATAGACAAACGCCGTGCCCCATAAATAAGCCGCGACAAGGCGGCTGTCCCAGACCTCGGCCAAGGACAGGTTTGCCGAGAAATGAAAGAGCATTGCCGAGAGGGCGAAGTAGAACACGAACTTGGTTAGATATGCCGTTGCTTCGGCTGTGAAGAAACGGGTGCGCCCGGCCCAGTAGCCCAGGCCGATCAGTGCGAAAAACGGCAGTGTTTTGAGGAAGATCGCCAGCATATGAAATTCGTAGCGGGCAACGGGAGTGGGTGCAACTATGTGTTGCGGTTAACCTGATCCGATGATGACGCCGACTGCGAACACCAATGCACCACCCAGAACCACCTGAAAGGCCGCCCGGAAAAACGGCGTGTTCATATAGCGGTTCTGGATCCAAGCAATGGCCCACAGCTCTACAAAAACAACGGCGAAGGCGATGATTGTTGCCGTCCAGAAATCAGTGATCAGATAGGGTAGCGCGTGGCCTAGCCCGCCAAGCGTTGTCATGATGCCAGCAGACAACCCGCGTTTAAGCGGCGAGCCGCGGCCGGAAATCTGACCATCGTCTGAGGCCGCTTCGGTGAAGCCCATCGAGATGCCTGCCCCCAACGATGCGGCAAATCCCACGAGGAAAGTCGTCCATGTGTCTTGCGTCGCGAATGCTGTGGCAAAGATCGGCGCGAGGGTTGAGACGGAGCCATCCATCAAACCGGCCAACCCCGGTTGCACCCAGGTCAGGACAAACTGGCGGTGTGCTTCGCTGTCTTCCTTGCTGATGGTATCCTCGTCCAGGTGGGCTGCGGCCAAGTCATCCGCCGTTTGCTGGTGGCCTGCTTCGGCGGCGGCCAGATCGCCCAGCAGTTTGCGGGTGGAGGCGTCGGTGGTGCGGGCCGCGGCCTGGAGATAGAAATTCTCGGCTGATTTTTCCATTGCAGCCGCTTCGGCGCGGATACGGTCGAGGCCAAGGTTCTGGATCAGCCAGACGGGCGTGCGCGCATAATACCCGGACACATGTTCGCGACGGATCAGCGGGATCGTGGGGCCGAAACGTTTGGTGTGCAGATCGATCAGGCGTTGCCGATGGCCGTCTTCCTCGGTTGCCATGCCTTCGAAAATTGCAGCGCTGTCGGGGAATTCTTCACGCAGGTTTTCGGCGTAACCGCGATAGATCCGCGCGTCGTCTTCCTCGGACGAGATCGCAAGGGCGATGATTTCCTGTTCGGATAAATCTTTGAAACGTTTCCGATTGAGAGAGAACAGCATGTGGAACCTATGAATTTGTTTAGAATGATTCTAAACTTGATAACGGTATATTTCAAGAGCCTCTTCCGTCGTGGAACAGTCTGCGGGTAGCGCCGTTCGTTAAGGTTTTTCCCGCTTGTCGATAATCCTCACGGCTTTCCCCTCGGAACGGGGGACGCCGCCCACATCGCTGACGTCAATTTTGACACTGATGCCGATCGTTTCCTTGATCTGCGCTGCGAGCGCGGCGGCGGCAGCGCTGCGGGTGGCGTCGTTGATATCCAGATTGGCGCATTCACATAGCACGCGCATCTGGTCCATCCGATCCGGTTTGGACAGTTCGATTTGGAAATGCGGGGCAAGGTTGGGGATGGTCATTAATGCTTCTTCGATCTGAGTGGGGAAAACGTTCACCCCGCGCAGAATGATCATATCGTCGCTGCGCCCCGTGACCTTTTCCATCCGGCGCATGCTGCGGGCGGTGCCAGCCAAAAGGCGGGTCAGATCGCGGGTACGGTAGCGGATGATCGGAAACGCCTCTTTGGTGAGGGACGTGAAAACCAGCTCGCCTTTTTCCCCGTCTGCAACGGGCTGGCCGGTTTCAGGGTTGATGACCTCGGGGTAAAAATGATCCTCCCAAATGTGCAGGCCGTCTTTGGCTTCGACACATTCGCAGGAAACGCCGGGGCCCATAATTTCGGATAACCCATATATATCAACGGCATGCATATCAAAGGCTTGCTCGATCTCGACCCGCATGGCGTTGGTCCACGGTTCGGCCCCGAATATCCCTACGTCCAGCGAGGATTGACGCGGATCGATGCCCTGGCGGGCGTATTCGTCTAAAATCGACAGGGCATAGGACGGCGTGACCGTGATGCCATTGGGTTTGAAATCCTCGATCAGGCGGACTTGGCGCGGGGTCATTCCGCCCGAGATTGGCACCGTGCTGATGCCAAGTTTATCCGCACCCAGATGAATGCCCAAGCCGCCGGTGAAAAGCCCATATCCGTACGCATTATGCAGCATGTCGCCGGGTTTCAAACCGGCGGCGCGCAAGGATCGTGCAACCACGCTGCCCCAGTTTTCAAGGTCGGTTTTCGTGTACCCAACCACCGTCGGCTGACCCGTGGTGCCAGAGGACGCGTGGATGCGGGCAAGCTGTTCGCGCGGGACGGCAAACATGCCAAAGGGGTAATTGTCGCGCAGGTCGGTTTTGACCGTGAAGGGGAATTTGGCCAGATCGCTGAGGTCGTGCAAATCGTCGGGATGCACCCCCGCATCATCAAAGCTTTTGCGGTAGAATGCTACGTTGTCATAGGCATGCCGCAAGGACCATTTCAGACGCTCCAACTGCAAGGCGCTGATCTCATCCCGGCTGGCGATCTCGATGGGATCAAGGCTTTCACGGGCGGGGGTGAGGTCTTTCATGGGGTCATTTCCTCCTCGAAATGCTGGCCTTTTATGCTGCGCGACAACCCACGGAATAGCGCGATTACGCGGCCATCCTCCCCCGTGACGGTCACGTCATAGACACCGGATCGCCCGGTCTTTGATTGTTCGATTGCCTTTGCCATCAGACGTTCGCCCGATTTGCCCGGGGCAAGATATGTGATCTGGTTTTGCTGCGCGACGACTAGCTGGTTGTAGCTGTTACAGGCAAATGCAAAGGCACTGTCGGCAAGGGTAAAGATATAGCCGCCATGACAAATACCATGACCGTTCAACATGTTATCCGCCACCGTCATCGAAAGATGTGCCGTGCCGGGCGCGATATGATCGATCCGCATACCAAGGTTTTGGCTGGCCTTATCGGTTGCCCACATGGCAGCAGCAGATTTTTCGGCACGGGTTTGCGGGGTCATGGTGTGTCGCCTTTGTGTTTCACAAAAGTATTCGTTGCATTAATATTGTAACGCTTTCAAGATAATTCATCTGACATAAAGCTTGATTTGAGCCGTGATCGACGCAACTGTCAAAGTATGACGTTGCACTTACACCACTCAAACACCAAAAACGACCGCACGCCCGAGCAGGTCGCGTTTCACCGGACCGAATTATCCCCGATATTATCCCTATATGGCCGTATGGTTGCGGCGGGTGAATGGCGTGACTATGGCATTTCCTGCTTGCAGGATGTCGCGATATTTTCGGTATTTCGCAGGACCGCTGAAATGCCGCTGTACCGTATCGAAAAACGGCCCAAGATGCGGCTGAAGCAGGGGATGTATTCGGTGCTGGGCCCGAACGGGCAGGTGCTGCGCCGCGGTCAGGACCTGAGCGCCGTTTTGCGCGTGTTAGAGCGCAAGCTGATCCGCGCCATCGACAGCTAGCGCTGCGTCGGGTCGAGACCGACTATGGATTTAAGACCATTTGGAAGACATGATGCGCTTGTGGCCCGTCATCGCACCGTCGGTTTTGGCGATACGGTCAACCGCTTCTGAGATTGGTTCCAGCGTTACGGCCATCTTATGCGCGTTCGCGTGAATCAGCAGATTAGGCTTTAGCACGAGCGCGATATGTCCCTTCCAAAAGAGAAAATCACCCCGTTTGAAGTCGGAATCAGCGGGAAGGTGTGCGCCGAGCATCTGTAATTGTTGGTCGCTATCACCGGGGCAGGGGATGCCGCAAGCAAGGCAAGCGGACTGAACGAGGCCAGAACAATCAATCCCCCAGCGGCTGTTGCCACCCCACAGATATGGCGTGCCCAGAAACAGTTCGGCAATATCGCCTAGGTCTGATGCAACGGTACCGATTGGGCTGAGATGCTGCATCGGGATGTACCCCAACGTCGTGTGCGCAAAGTCATTGTCCTGCCCCAGAACAGTAATCTGGCTGCCAAAGGTCAGGGATGTTTGATCAGGCGATTTGAAATCAGGCTTAAGATACGCATGGGTGGCAGGGGCGCTTACGGTATGGGTGGGCCGCGTCTGCGCCCCGATGGCGGTTTCGGCAACGAAGCCGCAGTAGCCGTCTTTGCTAAGTTGCACATAACACCACCCGTCCACCTTGGCCAAAATGGTGAGGTGATCCCCGAAAATCGCCTGCCGGTCCCGCGGCCCGGCGGGCCTGCGGCATAGATCTGTCACCGGTACGATGATCTGGCCGGGTTCGTTTTGACGGACAAGGGCAGGATCAGGCGTTAAGCGAAAGTCGGTCATTTTTCGAAAAGCGTTTCAATGGCTGAGAATAATGCGCGGTTGGCTTGGCCTACCCCGCCTTTGGGGCGGGCCGGGGCTGCGGTGGGTTGCCAGCCATAGATGTCAAAATGCGCATAGGGGCTGTCGGTCACAAAGCGGCGCAGGAATAGGGCCGCAGTGATACAGCCAGCAAAACCACCCGTTGGCGCATTGTCTAGGTCCGCGACACCCGGTTCAATCATTGCCTCATAGGGGGTGTGAAAAGGCATCCGCCAAACTGGGTCCGCATGGGTTTCTGCGGCGTTTTCCACGGCTGAAACAAAGGTTTCGCTGTCGCTGAAATAGGGCGCAAGATCGGGGCCAACAGCAACACGCGCAGCTCCCGTCAGGGTCGCCATCGAAATGATTTGATCGGGCTTATCCTCGTCCGCGAGGGCAAGGGCATCCGCCAGAACCACGCGGCCTTCGGCATCTGTATTGTTAATCTCGACCGTCAGCCCTTTGCGTGATGTCAGGATATCCTGAGGACGGAATGAATTGGAGGATACCGAATTTTCGACGGCAGGGATCAACACGCGCAGCTGGATGTTCATGCCGGTGGTCATGATCATATGGGCCAGCCCCAGCACGGCGGCGGCACCGCCCATATCTTTCTTCATCAACCCCATAGAGGCAGCCGGTTTTAAGCTCAAGCCACCAGTGTCAAAGCAAACACCCTTGCCAACCAAGGTGATTTTTTTACCGGATTTCCCCCAACGCATGTCAATCAGACGCGGCGCGCGGTCGGCGGCACGGCCAACAGCGTGGATCATGGGCAGGTTTTGCGTCAACAAATCGTCGCCGGTGATGACGCTGATATCGGCACCATGTGTCTTTGCCAGATCACGCGCAGCGTTCTCCAGATCAGGTGGGCCCATGTCGGATGCGGGGGTGTTGATCAGATCGCGGGTCAGCATTTCGCCGTCAGCGATCGCAATCAACAGGTCAGCATTTACGCCATCTGGCGCGATCAGTTCGCCCTGCATGGGCGCAGATTTAGTATAGCGGTCAAAACGATAGGAGGACAGCAGCCAGCCCAAGGTTTCGTTTGCGAGTGTTTCGGGGGGTAAATCAGCTTCCAGCCGGTACACCGCTTTTGGCAGTTTCGCGGCTGCAGCGGCAAGGTGAAAGCGCCCCCGCTTGCGCGATGTTTCAGTGCCGTATCCGGCAATGGCCATCTGTGGGGAACCATCCGCCGCGGGGATAACCAATGCTTGGCCCACCGCAGCGGTGAAACCGTTTGTCGCGACCCAATTGGACACCGGTTCAGCTTGGCCGTCTAGCCAGGTATCAAGCTGGTCCTCGGGCATCAGGTGCAGTGGAATGGCATGAGATTTCGGGTCGGCGAATCTTGCGGGCATTGGGGTACTTTCTGAGACATGCGGCTTGCGCAGCAGCCTAGTCGTATCCGCGCCATCCGCAAGCCGTCAGATTGACATGTCCTGCGTATCCCAAATGGCAGTCAGCGAACGTTCACCCACGCGGACAAGTCGGGTTAGCGTCGCGGCAATCGCCACTTCGTCATTCTGGTCGACCGATTGCATGACATCAGTGGCAACGGCTGCGAGTTTTTGCAAACCCACTTGTTCTGCAATCGCGATCAAGGATCGGCTGTTTTTGCGCAGCTCCAACCAATCGGATGTGCGATACAGCCGGTCACAATGCGAGATACGCAGCGCCAATTCTTCCATAGCGCGGCAAACCACGTCCTCCGCATCCGATTCGCCCAATTGCTGGTAAAGCGAACCTAACCGTTCTTGATCGACGCAGACCCGTTCGGTTGGCCGCATTTGCAGAACTTGCATTTCATCACCCCGTAAATATGTCCCCACGACGGGCATTTTGTATGTGATAAGTCGTGTTCAAATGGTTGAGGTCGAAGCACCTTTTTGCTCGAATACGAGGCAAATTCAGTGTAGTTACGGCGGAACGAAAAAGGATTGAGCTGTATTATGGATAACGCGAAACCACTGCCATCTTACCTTGTGCAACGATATCATGGTTGGAAAGCAACGACTTATTCTGAAAATCAGGCTTGGTACCGGCGTCTTGCCAGCGACGGACAACACCCGCGTGCGATGGTGATTTCCTGCTGTGACAGCCGCGTTCACGTGACGTCCATTTTCGGTGCGGATCAGGGCGAATTCTTTATCCACCGTAATATCGCGAATCTGGTACCAGCGTTCAGCCCCGATGGTCAGCAGCATGGTACGTCTGCAGCCGTTGAATATGCGGTGCAGTCGCTCAAGGTCGCGCATTTGATTGTGCTTGGGCATTCCAACTGCGGTGGTGTGCAGGGCTGCATCGATATGTGTCAGGGCAAAGCCCCGCAACTGGACGAGAAAAGCAGTTTCGTCGGCCGGTGGATGGATATTCTGCGCCCGAAATACGAGATCGTCGCTGACATTGAGGATCGCGAAGAACAGGTTCGCCAGCTTGAGAAACACGCCGTTATGACGTCGCTTGAGAATCTGATGACCTTTCCGTGGATCGCGGAGAAGGTCAAAGACGGTAAGCTGACTTTGCATGGTTTGTGGACAGATATCGGCGAAGGTGGGCTGGAGTGTTATAGCGCTGACAAGGAAATTTTCCTTCCCGTATAAGGGCAGTCGGCAAGAAACTGACGGTACATTTTTTTACACTTGTCAAAATACACGCGGGGTGATTTCCTCGCGTTATGATTGTATCTGTAATTCTGCTTTTCTTCTCTTTGGGTGGCATCTGGATGTCGATGTCCGTCCCGGTTTGGTCGGATGCCATTCTGGTTGCCGCGCCCTGTGCGGTGGCCAGTGTCGTCATATTGTGCAGCGAAACGCGCAAATGGATCGCGCGGCGGGCAGCATCGCGGGCTAGATCAATCGTGATTGACGGGTCCAACGTGATGTATTGGCAAGACGGCACGCCGCGTATCGAATGCGTGAAAGAGGTTGTCGGTCATTTGACAGGTCTGGGTTTCAAACCCGGTGTGATGTTTGACGCAAACGCGGGCTATTTGTTTTCGGGTAAATACTGCGACGACAGAACGATAAGCGAACTGCTGAGACTGCCGGTTGAAGACGTCATGGTCGTACCCAAGGGCAACCCTGCGGACCCCTATATTCTTTCGGCCGCCCGAGATCTGGGGGCCTATATCATCACGAATGACCGGTTTCGGGATTGGGCCAAGGATTTCCCAGAAGTGCGCGAACCGGGTCACCTGATTAAAGGTGAATACCGCAAGGGCCAGCTGTGGTTTGATTTCACGGCGGACGACGCCACACTGCAGGCGGCTTAGGTCTAGACACCTTTGATATCAAAAAGGGCCCGCGAATCACGCGAGCCCTTGGTCGTTAGTTAGTCAAAGCGTTTAGCCTTTTTTCAGCACTTCGCGGCCCAGCAGTTCAGCGATCTGCACGGCGTTCAGGGCAGCGCCCTTGCGCAGGTTGTCGCTAACGCACCACAGGTTGATGCCGTTATCGATTGTGCTGTCTTGGCGGATGCGGCTGATGAAGGTGGCGAAATCGCCAGCGCATTCAACGGGTGTGACGTATCCACCGTCTTCACGCTTGTCGATCACCATGACGCCGGGGGATTCGCGCAAGATGTCGCGGGCCTCGTTTTCGTCCAGATGGTCTTCGAATTCGATGTTGATCGATTCGGCGTGGCCGACAAAGACAGGAACGCGCACGCATGTGGCGGTGACCTTGATTTTCGGATCGACGATTTTCTTGGTCTCGACCATCATCTTCCATTCTTCTTTCGTGTCGCCGCTGTCCATAAAGACGTCGATATGCGGGATCACGTTGAATGCAATCTGCTTGGTGAACTTGCGCGCAGGCTTGTCATCGGTCGGGTTGTAGATCGATTTGGTCTGATCCCACAGCTCGTCCATGCCGTCTTTGCCCGCGCCTGACACCGACTGATAGGTCGACACGACAACGCGTTTGATCGTGGCGCGGTCATGCAGCGGCTTAAGCGCCACAACCATCTGCGCGGTCGAGCAGTTCGGGTTCGCGATGATGTTTTTCTTGGAATAATCGTGGATTGCCTGTGGGTTTACCTCAGGCACGATCAACGGGATATCGGGGTCGTAGCGATACAGCGACGAGTTATCGATAACCACGCATCCGGCCTTGGCGGCCTTGGGGGCGTATTTCTTGGTCGCTTCGGAGCCGACGGCGAACAACGCCATATCCCAGCCCGTAAAGTCGAACGTATCCAAGTCTTTCGTCTTGAGTGTCTTATCGCCAAAGCTGACTTCGGATCCCATAGATTTGCGCGAGGCAAGTGCCACGATCTCATCCACAGGGAAGTGGCGCTCGGCCAGAATGTTCAGCATTTCACGGCCCACATTACCAGTGGCACCCGCGATGACGACGCGATAACCCATCTTAAAACTCCAATACTAAAATGTGATGGTGCGCGCCTCTTATACCGCTTGGGGCTGCGGGGAAAGGGGGTGCGCGTTAATGGGCCGTATCGCGTGAAAACAGATAGACAAACAATCCTGCGGCCATCATCCCCGCGAATAAGGTGAAAATCACGACATAGGGTGCTTGGGCCGTGACCGCTGGCTGGCTGGCACCAAAGGCACGCCCTGACAGGAATTGCGCGACACCGACGCCGCCAATGCTGCACAGGTTCAACAGGGTCATGCCACGCCCGATCAACTGGGGCGGCAGAAAGCTGCGCCCGTGTGCGATGATCACAGCATATGTCGCGCCGAAAAAGCCAATGGCGGCCATCAGACATGTCGCCAGAACCAGCCCGCTGGCCGGGTAAAAGATCAGACCACAGAGCGCCAAAAGGTTCAGGCTGGTCCCCCCGATCACGACCCATTTGGTACTGCCCATCAGCCGGTCAAGCGGGCCATAGGCAAAGGTGCCCGCAACCATGGCTGCCCCCATAAGCAATGTCGCCAACCCAATTTGATGTGCGTCAGCGGCAAAGACGTCTTCGAAATAGGGGCCGATCCAAAGCCCGCGCAGCGCGCCGACTTGGGCATAGCTGACGGCCATGATCGGGAAAATGAACCACAAGGCTTTGATCTTGAAAACCGCCAAAAGGCTGCCACGCGCCTCGCCCTCGGGGGTGGCGGGGTCGCGTACCACGGCCCAAATGCCAATCGCGGTCAGGCTGGTGATCGCGCACAGCCCCCAAAGCGACGCGCGCCAGCCGATTGTTTCAGCTGCAATGGCCATCGGATATGAGGCGACAAGATTACCAAAGGTCCCGATGCCGACCATGACAGACGCGAGAACCACGAAACGCGCGGGTGGGTATTCACGCGCAAAGATATAGTAAGACGCCATAAGAACCGGCGCACAACCGATGCCGATCAACGCCATCGCAATATGGATATGCAGGGGCACCGTCGCCAGCGCAAATACCGCAGCACCGCCACCGCCGCCCACCAGCAAAAGGGCAGCCGCCGTCCGGCGTGGCCCGACGGTATCAAGCGCCCAACCAACGGGTAGTTGCATTGCCGCAAAAGCAAAGAACCATAGCCCAGATGCAAAGGCGAGATCCTCTGGCCCGGCACCGATGTCGGATCTAAGCGCAGGGGTCAGGACGGCCAGAAAGGCGCGAAAAAACTGGCTAAGTATATAGCCGATGCCGAGCACGACGATGCCGCGTGTCATTTGAGGGTGTTTTTCCATTTGGCGGCCAAGGCTTGCGCCGTTTGGCTAAGGATCAGGACATCCGCCCCAACAGCGACAAAGCGCGCGCCTGCCTTGATCGCAGCGTTTGTCATGTCATCTTTCATCGACAGGATACCAGCGGCTTTGCCAGAGGCGTCAATCTTGGCAATGGCCCCCATGATCGCCGCCATCACGTCAGGATGCGCCGGATTGCCCATATGCCCCATATCAGCGGCCAGATCGGCAGGGCCGACGAACACACCGTCAATGCCGTCCACCGCAAGGATATCGTCAAGGTTCTCAAGGCCTTTGCGGCTTTCGACCTGTACCAACAGGCAAATCTGGTCGTCCGCTGTTAGCCCGTAATCGGCGATTTGCGAAAACCGCGACGCGCGGGACAGGGCATAGCCCACACCACGGTCACCATGGGGCGGATAGGTTGTGTCGCGCACGAGCTGTCGGGCTTGGTCGGCGTTATCAACCATGGGGACCAGGATTGTCTGGGCCCCCGCATCCAGAATTTGCTTGATCAGGTATGTTTCGCCAATAGGCACGCGCACAACAGGGTTGCTGGGGGACGCTTCGAGCACCTGAAGCTGGGCGAGGATGGTCCGCAGATCGTTGGGCGAGTGTTCGCTGTCGATCACCAGCCAATCAAAGCCGGCCGTCCCCATCACTTCGGCACTGTAAGGATTGGCAAGGCCAAGCCAACAGCCGAAAACCGTTTTGCCATCTTTGAGCGCTTGCTTGAACGGATTGTGGGGG
This sequence comes from uncultured Sulfitobacter sp., assembly GCF_964021855.1. NCBI lineage: Bacteria > Pseudomonadati > Pseudomonadota > Alphaproteobacteria > Rhodobacterales > Roseobacteraceae > Sulfitobacter > uncultured Sulfitobacter sp. The sequence continues at coordinate 126,021 of NZ_CAXHZD010000001.1, read as the reverse complement.
GCGGGCATGGGCGTGTTCCTTGGCAAATTATTCACACGCACCCTAGGGGGATGACTTGACCACTGTCCAGTGGGGGCGCTGCCCCCGCCGCCTTTTGGCGGCTCCCCCGGAGTTTATTTGGCAAAATGAAAAGGTCAGAGAACCTTGATCACGTCCTTGTCGATCGCAAGCATATAGCCGCGGCGGGCGATGTTTTTAACGAGCAATTCGGACACGATCTGATTGCCGAGTGTGTCGCGCAGCCGCTTTATCCGGGTGGCACCTGCCGCTTCGTCGCAGTCCGATGCGTTGCGGCCCGATATGACGCCTTCGATTTCCGACCCTGACAGAACGTCATCGTCCATCCGCGCCTCGGCCAGCACAGACATGGTCTCCATCGCGGCGGCCGTCAGTTTGAAGCCAAGGTTATTGAGATAGACGGTGTTTTCCTCGCGGCTGATAAGCAGGGAGTTTACCTGAATACCGACGCGTTCAATCTGGGCCATGCGGCGGTTGAAGCTGATAAGCATGATGAGAAAAACAAGTGCTGCGATCAGCATTGCTGTGGCAAACACAAGCAAGACGATGATGACAATGCGGTAGCTGGCCAGCGTTTCCGAAAAGGCAGTGCCGGATTGCGCGAGGATTTCGAGCAGTTTGATTTCGGCCTGGGTGGTGAGGTCGTCGTTTTCGACAAAGATGCGTTCGACCTGGGCATTAAACGCGTTGGCATCGGGCAGCGCCCAGAGCAGCAACCCCGCACCGATTAGCAAAATCAGGGCAACGGCGGCAATTCCACCGCCGACAAGCCGGCCACCGGCGCGGCGTATCTCAGAAGCGGAGGAAGTTTGGTCCGGCACTGTCTTTCCTTTGGGTAAGTCCATCATCACCAAAAACCGAGACGATGTTCAGCAATGTCCAGCCCTTGGCCGCGAGGCGTTGCGACAGTTGGGCTTGGGCAGAGTTTATGCTGCATTCCCCCGAGATTTGCGCAACGCCGTAGTGGAGGCGCAGCGGGTTTTCCTGTTTTGCCTTATAATCCGCATAGCAGCCGGCAGCCTGTACCGGCAAAGCGGCGAGACTGAGCGCGGCGGTTGTCACCAACATATATAGCGTGTGTTTCATGCCTGAAACTCTGCGCTTTTATAGTTGGGTATTCAATATCGATTGGGGCTGGCCGCGTTGATATCCGATAACACTGAGCCGTTATTGCCTGTCTGATGCGGGAAAGCCCAGTTTGATCCCAGAGGCCGAAAACAGTTTTGGCTTTGCATGGGTCTGGACCCGTGCCCGTTTTGAAAGGATCAGACCATGTATCAGAAATTCATTGCAACCATCGCCGTGCTCTCAATCGCGATTACCGGTTTAAGTGCGACCTCTGCCGCCGCTGGGGATCGAAACCGCGATCTGGCGCGGATTGCGGCTGGTGTGTTGGGCGTGGCGATTGTCGGCAAGATTATTCACGACAATAACAAGGACCGCCTGGAGCAACGCCACGTGACCCAAGGCCACGGAAATCGCGGTCATGTTGTGACGCGCGAGAGGGTTCAGCCGCGACCGTTGCCCCAGAAATACCGGACGCAAAAGCATCGCCCCCGCCAAGATAGCAAGCTTTTGCCGCAGAATTGTTTTCGCAGCTATGACACGCGCCGCGGACAAGTCGTGATGTTTGGCAGCCGTTGTCTGCAAAAGAATTTCCGCCACGCAAACCGTTTGCCGCAGCATTGTGCGCAGACGATCCGGACGTTCCAAGGAACCCGCAGTGGTTATGATGCCCGCTGCCTGCGCGGCGCAGGGTACAGTTTGGCGCGGGGGTAAATCCGCGCGCTAAAGCCGGGGGACATTGCGTTCATCCGGATTGAAGGGAGGGGTGTTCGGGCACTTCTCCCTTTTTAATGTTACCGCGTGGCGCGGATGTGCGCCTTCGGCGAGGATATTGTTGAGCCAGAGAAGCCCTAGGGGTTGTGAATCGGTGACGTCTGGGGTTTCAGGGCGGGATGGGACCAGATTTTGAATTTGAGAATGACGCCTATGCGCGCGGATATATGCGCGTTGCAGGGGTAGACGAAGTGGGTCGCGGGCCATTGGCCGGGCCGGTGACGGCGGCAGCTGTCGTGTTGGACCCGTCCCGTATTCCCGATGGCTTGAACGATTCAAAGAAGCTGAGCAAGAAGGCGCGGGAGCGATTGTATGAGGAGATCATGCAAGTCGCAGATGTGAGCATTGCCCACGCATCGGTCGCGGAAATCGAAGAGCTGAATATTTTGCGGGCCAGCCATCTTGCGATGGTGCGTGCGTTGGATGGGTTGAAAGAGCCTGCCGATTTTGCGCTGGTCGATGGCAATATGTTGCCGCGTGACCTGACCATCAAAGCGCAGACGATCATCAAAGGGGATGCGCGGTCTCAGTCGATTTCGGCGGCATCAATCATGGCTAAAATATGTCGAGATTATGTCATGTTGTCATTGGCGCAACAGCACCCGGGCTATGGATGGGAAACCAACATGGGATACGGGTCAAAAAGACACATAGAGGCGCTTCGAAATCTTGGGGTAACCCCACACCATAGACGTTTGTTCAAGCCCGTACACAATATGTTGTATCAAGAAAAATAACTAACTAGTTGATTCAAAAAAGAAATTGACCGCGAATCATCTGTCGGGGCATCTTAGTCTCAACCAAGAGCACACAATGTGCCGGGGCAGAGGCAGATATTATGAAGACGATGACAAAGGGTGCAGACGCACTTCCCTTGAATACAATTATTGCGGGCGACTGCATTGATGCGATGAATGCGCTGCCCGAAGGGTCAGTTGATCTGATCTTTGCAGACCCGCCGTATAACCTGCAATTGCGGGGTGATTTGCATCGTCCGGATAACTCGAAGGTTGATGCCGTCGATGACGCTTGGGACCAGTTTTCGAGCTTTGCTGTATACGACGAATTCACCCGCGCCTGGCTTAAGGCCGCGCGTCGGTTGCTAAAGCCGAATGGTGCGATCTGGGTTATTGGCAGCTACCATAATATTTTTCGCGTTGGTTCTGCCTTGCAAGACCAAGGCTACTGGATTTTGAACGACGTGGTTTGGCGCAAGTCCAACCCGATGCCGAACTTTCGCGGCAAACGCTTTACCAATGCACATGAAACGATGATCTGGGCTGGCAAAGACGAGAACGCGAAATACACGTTTAACTATGAGGCGTTGAAAGCGCTGAACGAAGGTATCCAGATGCGCAGCGATTGGGTTTTGCCAATCTGTAATGGCCACGAGCGTCTAAAAGACGACGCGGGCGATAAAGCGCATCCAACACAAAAACCCGAAAGCCTGCTGCACCGTATTTTGGTGGGTTCGACCAATCCGGGTGACGTGGTGCTCGATCCGTTTTTTGGCACGGGTACCACCGGTGCTGTCGCCAAAATGCTGGGCCGTGATTTCATCGGGATCGAACGTGAAGAAGCGTACCGCAAGGTTGCCGAAAAACGCATCAAATCTGTGCGCAAGTTCGACAAAGAAGCGTTGCAGACCACGACATCCAAGCGGTCTGAGCCGCGCGTGCCGTTTGGCCAATTGGTCGAACGCGGTATGCTGCGCCCGGGAGAAGAGCTTTATTCGTTGAATGGTCGCTATTCGGCCAAGGTGCGTGCTGATGGCACGCTGATCGGCAACGAGGTTAAAGGGTCCATTCACCAAGTAGGTGCCGCCTATGAGAAGGCACCCAGCTGTAATGGATGGACATACTGGTGCTACAAAAAAGACGGCAAACGTGTGCCGATCGATATTTTGCGCCAGCAAATCAGGGCGGAAATGGCCAACTAGGCCACGCCTTTTCACACAAGTTTTATGAACACCGCCGGTGCCCCGCGTCTTTCTACATGAATGCACGCCTCAGGGAGCACTCACCTTGGCCCCGCCTGTTTGGCGGGGTCTTTTTCGTGGTGCGGCACCTTAGTGCAGTCGCGGGTTTCCCATTTTTCGCGCGTGTTTAAAGGCATCCAGCACATATTGCTGGCCGAACTCTGACTTGTTGACCACATGCAACACGCCTGCGGTTGCCGCCTTGGCCCACATAAAGGGGGTCGGCCAATCGCTGACCATGACCACCGCGATATGTGAAAAAATCTTGAGCTCTGCCAATTCGACGGCAAAATCCGCGCCCAAGCCATCGGGCAGGTGATTGTCGAGCAGGATCACAGACACCGGATATTTGGCCAAAGTTTGCCGGGCCTCGCGCAGCGTTGTGGCCACATAAATCTGTGTGTCCGACATGTTTCGATGGATGATGCGGGTCATTTTGACCTGATCAAATGTACTATCTTCGACGATCAAGCAGGCAGGCGATGTATTGTTCGCTTCGGCAATATTCGCATTTTGCTGACGTGGCATGAGACCCCTCACCATGGCTGGAATGGCATCAGCTATGGCAGAGGCAGATTAAAATGACGTCAACGCGGGTAGGGGTTCGTGCCCTGGTTATAGGCCGTCCAGTCGGTTATTTCGGGGTAATACATCTCGCGCCACCTTCGCACGCGCGGGTTCATCACGCGTCGCCAGACCCGTGGCATCATCGCCATGACCGTCATCACCGGATAGCCATAGGGCAATTGCGGTGCGGCCTCTTGACCGTAATTTTGCAGCACGGGAAAGCGGCGGTCGGGTTTGTAATGGTGATCCGAATGGCGCTGCAAATTGATCAGCAGCCAGTTAGATGCGCGATAGGCGGCATTCCACGAATGACGGGGGTGTACGTGTTCATATTTCCCGTCGCCCAGATGTTTGCGGGTCAGGCCGTAATGTTCAACGTAATTCACCAGCTCAAGCTGCCAGACGGCGGTGCCAGCCTGTACCGAGAACAGCAATAGACCGACCCAGCCGCCCAATATGACTGCCAAGAACAGGAAAGCGGCCTGCAACGCCCAGTATCTGAAAAACGGGTTACGCCGATCTGTCCAAGGTCTGTCTTTGCGCGCCAGCAACGCCTTTTCGGCGCGGAATGAAGACCGCAAGCTTTGCCGTAGCACGCGCGGGAAAAAACGGTGGAACCCTTCGTTATAAAGGGCCGTTACAGGATCGCGGGGCGTGGCCACATAGCGGTGATGCACCAGCAGATGTTCGGAACGGAAATGCGAATATAGAACCATCGCCAAAAGCGCATCGGCCCAGAAACGTTCAATCTTGTTCTTTTGATGCATCAATTCATGGGCATAGTTTATGCCAACGGTTCCGGTCATGACACCGACGCCAAAGAACACAAAGAACTTTTCCCAACCGCCCAAATGGTCAGCCTGCGGCACGTACCAAAGCAGCCCGAACAGCGTCAGAAATTGCGCGGGCATCCAAAGCAGGGTGATCATGCGGTACCAAAAAAGGTCGTCATCCGTCGCGTCAGGATCGGCGTTATCCAGGTTCAACCCCAGGAGGCTGTCGATGATCGAAAACAGATACCACGTGACAAGCGGCAACAGGATTACAGTCCACCCGCCGACAAAGGCAGTGATCCATACCAAAGGTATCAGCAAAAAGGATAACGCAAAGGGCAGTGCGCGTTTGATCTGGGCCAACTGGGCGGGGCTGATGTCGGGGATTGTCGGGGTCATGCTACTGGGCCTTTAAAATCGCTCTCTTATCCTAACGTATTTGATCACGCCCTGTCACTGTGGCTTGCTGCCGCTACCGGACCAAATCAAACGCCTTACGCATAACCGTTGGCAGGTCGGAGGGGCGGAATTGATCGGGGGCGATGAATTGTGCATTGGGATGCAAGATGTCGTTCGGGTTGGCGGCATACATGACGGTCAGCATCAGATGGAAATGCGTAAAGGTGTGGCGCACCTCGCCGGGCACGATCTGCCAATCTGCGGCGGCGGGCGGGGTGCCTTGCGGACGGGCCTCGCTTGCGTCGATCCAGTCAGAGCCCGGCCACCCTAGCATCCCGCCAAGCAACCCCTTATCGGGACGGGTTTCTAGCAACCACGCGCCATCATTACGCTGGGTTAGATACACGGTGCCGTGGCGGATGGGCTTGGGCTTTTTCGGCGTCTTTTTAGGCAGCTCAGGCGCTGTGCCACGTTGCCGCGCAATACAAGGCGCGCGCCATGGGCATATGCCGCAGGCGGGGGATTTCGGGGTGCATATGGTGGCCCCCAAATCCATCACCGCTTGGGCATAATCGCCGGGGCGGTCTGTTGGGGTCAGCGCAATGGCGCGATCCATCAGCTCGGGCTTTGCCGCAGGCAGCGGCGTGTGAACGTCGTAGATGCGTGCCAACACACGCTCTACGTTGCCATCAAGCACGGCGTGGGGCAGATCAAACGCAATGGATGAAATGGCGGCGGCAGTATAGGGGCCAATGCCCGGCAGCTTAAGAAGCTGAGCGTGATCGGCAGGAAACTGTCCGCCATGATCAGCCACTACCGCGCGTGCACATTTCAGCAGGTTTCGCGCGCGGGCATAATAGCCCAGCCCGGCCCATTCCCCCATCACATCGGCGTCTTGTGCTGCAGCCAGATCAGCAACAGTAGGCCACCGCGCGATAAACCGCTGGAAATAATCCCGTACCGTGGCCACCGTGGTTTGCTGCAGCATCACCTCGCTTAGCCATATGCGATAGGGATCGGGGCGCTGGCCTGCTTTTCGGTCCGCCGGCGCGACGCGCCACGGCATTGTGCGAGCATGAACATCGTACCATTCCAGCAGGATGCGCGGCAGGTCGCTTGTTTCGTTCGTGTCACGCAATCTTTATGGCCTTTGCGGTGGGGATGGGCTGGCGATGTGGCGCAGTATCGTTATGTTGTGGCACATCGCTATAGTGTTAGCCGTTATTCACGAAAGAAAGATAGTCATGCCGCCGCGGCGTTCCAGTACAAAAGGGTTTAAACGCACAGATAGTCTGCTTTCGGCCAAGATCCGTCAGGCCAGCGAAACCCGTGGATTCGCGCAATCGCGGCTATTGACCCAATGGGCCGAGATCGTGGGCGAAGATGTCTCGTCTATCTCGAGGCCGGTCGAGGTCAGCTATGGGCGTGGGGGTATGGGCGCGACGTTGACCTTGCTGACGACAGGCTCGAACGCTCCGATGCTGGAAATGCAAAAGGAACAACTGCGCGCCAAGGTCAACGCGGTGTATGGCTATAATGCAATCGCCCGTGTGCGGGTCACGCAAACGGCGGCGACAGGTTTTGCCGAGGGGCAAGTCGCATTCGAGACAAAACCCAAAAGAACCGCAGGCCAAATGGATGACCCCGTCATTCGCCAACGCGCGACCGAAGCGGTTGGCGCATTGGGCGACGAAAGCCTGCGCGATGCCCTTGCACGTCTGGGCGAGAACATATTGAACAAGACAAAACGCTGACAAAGGAAATCAGATGAAACGCACTTTCCCAATTATTGCGGCTGTGGCTGCTGTTGCCGTAGGCGGCTGGTTTGTATTTAGCGGTACAGACGCAACGAACAGCACCCAGCTTAATCCCATTGCAGGGGCCGCAAATGCACAGTCAGCAGACGCAGCCGATGTCGATACCTCAACAATTCAAGAAATGAGCCTGGGCAACCCGGACTCTGCCGTGCAGATCATCGAATATGCGTCGTTCACATGTCCGCACTGCGCCGCGTTCGATCAAGGACCGTACAAGCAGCTGAAGGCGGATTACATCGACACCAATAAAATCGGCTTTACCTACCGCGAAGTCTATTTTGACCGCTACGGCTTGTGGGCATCCATGGTCGCGCGTTGCGGTGGCGAGGAAAAATTCCACGGCATTGCCGACCTGATCTACAAAGGTCAGTCCGAATGGGTGCGCGCGGGTGAACCCGCTGCCATCGTAGAAGAACTGCGCAAAATTGGCCGCCTTGCAGGGATCGAAAACGATACGCTTGAGGCCTGCTTGCAGGACGGCGAAAAAGCACAAACGCTGGTCGCTTGGTGGGAAGAAAACCAAAAGGCCGACGATATTTCCAGCACGCCAAGCTTTATCATCAACGGTAAGAAATATTCGAATATGCCTTACGCCGAGATGAAAGACATCATCGACGCGGCTTTGGCTGACTGATGGCGGCCCCACTCGAAGGGCTCAAGGTGATTGAGCTGGCGCGGATTCTGGCGGGCCCTTGGGCCGGTCAGACCCTGTCTGATCTGGGCTGCGAAGTCATCAAGGTAGAAAGCCCTGCGGGTGATGACACCCGGCAGTGGGGTCCCCCCTTTATCGAACGGGGCGACGATAAATCGGCGTCCTATTTCCATTCGGCGAACCGGGGCAAGGCCTCGGTCGTCGTTGATCTGACCACGGACGCGGGTCAGGCCAAGATGAAAGAGCTGTTGGCTGATGCCGATATTCTGATCGAGAATTTCAAAACCGGCGGCTTGGCAAAATACGGCATGGACTATGCCAGTCTGTCCGAACAATTTCCCAAACTTATTTATTGTTCGATCACAGGCTTTGGCCAAGACGGCCCCTATGCGCATCGTGCGGGCTATGACTTTATCATCCAAGGGATGTCCGGCCTGATGTCGATCACCGGCGAAGCAGACCGCCAGCCCCAGAAACACGGCATGGCGATCACCGATATCTTCACGGGTATCTACGCGACCACCGCGATCCTTGCGGCGGTGCATCAGCGCAGTCAAACCGGCGTTGGGCAGCATATCGATATGGCATTGCTGGATTGCGCCGTGGCCGTCACTGGCAATCAGGCGATGAACTATCTGACGACGGGTAAGGCCCCGCATCGCATGGGCAACGCGCACCCAAATCTGACGCCGTATGAAGTGTTCGAATCCTCCGATGGTCATCTGATTATCGCGACGGGGAATGATGGTCAGTTCCAACGTCTGTGCCGGATGCTTGGGCTGGATGACATGGCCGTTTCTGTGGCTTACGCCAAGAATGCCGACCGGGTCGCCAACCGGCCCGAGATGATCCGCCGTTTGAACGACGCTACCCGCCAGCGCACCCGCGACGATCTGCTGGCCGCCTGCGAGGATCAGGGCGTGCCTGCGGGGCCGATCAACGACATGGAGGATATGTTCAACGATCCTCAGGTCATCGCACGTGGTATGAAGGTCGAGTTGGACGGCGTGCCCGGTATCAGGTCGCCCTTCGTGTTTTCAGGGGCCGAACTGGCGCTGCATTGCGCGGCGCCCAAGCTAGGCGAAGATGATATTGGCTAGGCCGCGCCGGCGTTTTCTTTAAAAGAAAACGGGTCGGAATTTTTGAAAAATTCCGACTCCCTACGCGGGTTTGGGGAGTGCGTTTAAGGCCTGAATGATCGCGTTGTCGTCGTCCATTTTTAAACGCACCGGCAGGGTGATCACCTTCATCCTAAAGGCCGCAGGCAGGCGCACGGCATCTTTTTCCGTGGTCACCAATTGCGCGCCCCTTGCCGCGGCATCTGCTTCCAGCCGGGTCATCAGCGCGCGCGTTAATGGCTGATGATCATCCAGCGCCTCGGCGTGGACAATGTCGGCACCAAGTGCGCGCAAGGTGGCAAAGAACTTTTCCGGGTGGCCAATTCCGGCGAAGGCTAACGCGCGGGTATCCGACCAATCCATGCCGGTTTGCAACGGTGCCAGTTCCGCCTGCACATGCGGCAGATCAGCGGGCAGCGGCGTGTTTTCAAACGATGCCTGATCCGCTGGCGTGCCAATGGAAAGCAGCACATCGGCCCGTGCCAATCCCGTTTGCACAGGTTCGCGCAGGGGGCCGGCTGGCAGGCACAAACCGTTGCCAAACCCCTTTGCGGCATCGACCACGACGATGCTCAGGTCTTGTTTCAACGCCGGGTTCTGAAACCCATCATCCAGCACAATAACGCTTGCCCCTGCCGCCGCGGCAGCACGTGCACCCGCCGCGCGGTCACGGGCGACCCAGACATCGGCAAAGGCGGCCAGCAGCAGCGGTTCATCCCCGACTTGGGCCGCAGTATGTTTTGACGGATCCACCAAAAGCGGCCCTTTTTCAGTGCCGCCAAAGCCGCGCGATACAACATGCGGGGTGTGGTAGATATTGCGCAGATGTTCGACCACGGCCATCACGGTCGGGGTCTTGCCCGTGCCACCTGCGTTGATGTTACCAACGCAAACCACGGGAATATCCAGCTGCACAGGCGACCCGTTCGCCAGACGTCGCGCAGTGGCCTTGGCATATAAGGCACCAAGGGGCTGCAACAGGCGGGCACGCCAGTCGGGTTTGGGCTGATGCCAAAAGGACGGCGCGCGTTTCATCTATGGGCCTCTTGCTGGTCTAGGGTTTCTTGGACCAGGTCGATCACCTTGTCGGTCAGGGCCGCGCCCCGGCTGATCACGTCCCACCCGGCATGCGCCATAACCGCCGCCTGGTCAGGTGCGATCAAACGGCTGACGGCGGTCGCAAGGGCCGTTGCATCATTTACGATCCGCGCTGCGCCTTCTGCTGCAAGGCGGGTGTAAGACGGCAAGAAACGCCGTACTTTCGGGCCGTAAAGCACCGCTGATCCAAGCGCTGCAGCCTCGAACGGATCACAGCCGCCGGGACCGCTGTGCAGGGAACTGCCCAGAAAAGACACCGGTGCCAAACGATAGAACAGCCCGATTTCAGACGGATCATCTGCAAGCATGATTTGGGTGGAGCTGTCCGGATACCCCGCATCCCCCCATCTGAACACCCGGAACCCTTGTTCGGTCATGGTCTTGGCAAAATTGTCGGCCTGAGCAGGATCAGCGGGCATCACAATCAGCAGCAATCTGTGGGACAAGCGCAACGCCTGCCGGTGTGCCCGTAGGACGGTGGCAAGCTCGTCTTCTAATATCTGATTGGCAAACCAAACGGGTCGCCCGACCAATGCGGCGGACAGATCCGCCATGTCGGAATCGATACAAGGAAGCGCCTGCCCCCCCGGCTGAAGCGCAGAGGTCATTTCGATATGATCGCGCGAAAGGCCAAGGCGGATCAGGCGGGTGAACCCAGCCTCGGACCGCGCGAAGATTGCCGAGAAATGCGAGAGCAGATCGAAGGTGAGATCGCCCATCCACCTGTCACGCCGCCCGTCGAAGCCGCCGCTGTCGGCATCAATCAGAAATAACGGGCAGTTTCTTTGGGCCGCCGCCAGAACAAGGTTTGGGCGCAGTTCGCCCCAAGCCCAGATACATGCATTGGGTTGCCAGTGGTCCATAAACGCCGCGACGGACGCAGGGTGGTCATCTGGCAAAACATCAATGATCACGTCCGCATGTGGGGATGCCGAACGTTCGGCCCCGGCAATACCTTTGGGCAGGGTGATCAAGACACGCAGGCCAGACCGGCTGCGGCACAAGCGTGTGGCTAGGTCTTGAATGGCAAGCAAGCTGCCGGGTTCGGGCGCGTGGCACCACACCAGTTCATCATCCGGACGATCCGCCACAGGGGTGAACGGCGACGGGGAACCCCGCCCGGAATAGGCGCGATACGCTGCCAGCCCAAGCGACCGCGCCATAAGGGGTTAGCCCAGTTCTTCGGTCGAGGATGCTGCGGCTTCTTCGTCGCGCAGGCGGTGCAGATGCGCGATGAAATAACGCATATGCGCGTTGTCGACTGTGCGCTGCGCCTCGTTTTTCCAAGCGTCATAGGCGCTGGCATAGTTCGGGAAAATGCCGACCACGTGAATGTCATCTACATTTTTAAACGCTGTTCCGGTGGGTGATACCAGTTCTCCGCCAAAGACGAGGTGTAGGCGTTGGGTCATAGTGCAGTCCTTTGTTCTCGGATGAATGCCGATGCCGTTATCTAAGGCAATGGGTCACGTCTGGGCAAGGCTGGCAAGCAAATCCGCATGGATCGATGTACCGGCCGCCAATACGCCATTTAGTCGTGGATCAGGGTTGTTAAACCGTAAAGATGCCCCGGATTTGTCGGTGCACTGCCCGCCTGCCTCGGTCACGATCAACGCGCCGGCGGCAATGTCCCATTCCCAGCTTTTGCGCAATGTGACCATACCATCGAACCGCCCTTGCCCCACAAGACCAAGGCGGTAGGCCAGTGACGGACGATGCGCGCGTTTAAAACCGGGATCGCCTGCTATCCAGTGTTGTTCGGCCATGACGGGTTTTGTGGCAAGTATCGTCGCGTTCTCAAGGCCTTGGGTCTGGGAGGCGACAATTGGTTGAGTGTTCAGCGTGGCACCGCCGCCCAGTGACGCTGCATAAAGCCGGTCGAGCTTGGGCAGGAACACCACAGCGGCAGTGATTTTGCCGTTCCGCGCGATGGCAAGGGAATGCGACCAAGTATCGGCCCCCTCGATAAAGCTGCGTGTGCCGTCAATCGGATCGACAATAAACACATGGGATTGATCCAGCCGCCCTGCGCCATCTTCGCTTTCCTCGGACAGCCACCCATAGTCGGGGCGGGCCGCCGTCAGCGTTTCATGCATCATTGCATTCACCGCCAGATCGGCCTCGGTCACGGGGCCTGCGTCGTCGGGCTTGTCCCAGCGTTGCGCCGTTTTCCCGGCAAAGGATGTGGCGATCTGCCCGGCCTTGCGGGCGCAATCGATCAAAAGGTCAAGATCACGCACCGGCAAGGGTCATTCCCGGAACCAGAAGCGATGGCACAACGCGGCTAAGATGCGTGCGCGCGTCATTCGCGGGGATAATGCTGCCTAGCATGTCACGCAAATTGCCCGCGATGGTGCATTCGTTGATCGCATGGGTAATTTCGCCATTCTCGACCCACAGACCGGACGCGCCGCGCGAATAATCACCGGTATTGGGGTTGATCGTCGATCCGATCATCGAGGTAACGAGCAGCCCGGTTCCCATCTGTTTGATCAGGTCGTCGCGTGTCGCATCGCCTTGGGTCAGTTCAATGTTCCATACAGCGGGGCTGGGGTTTGATCCGGGGCCGCGTGCGGCATTCCCGGTCGGGGCCATGCCCAGCTTGCGGGCCGTCGCCAGATCAAGGGTCCAGCCTTTCAAGGTGCCGTTTTCAACGATGACGCGCCGATTTGTGGGCAACCCTTCACCATCAAAGGGGCGCGATCCTGATGTGCGGGGGCGGTGCGGGTTTTCGATAATCGAAAGACCGTCAGGCAACACCTGTTCGCCCATCGCATCCCGCAACCACGACGCACCGCGCGCGATGGCGGACCCGTTGATCGCGGCCAATAGATGCCCGATCAGGGTCGAGGAAATGCGTTCGTCAAACAAAACCGGATAGGCACCTGTCGGCGGTTTGCGTGCGTCCATCCGTTCGAGGGTACGCTGCGCTGCCAAGGTGCCGATATCTTCGGGGCTGCGCAGATCGGCCTGAAAAATCCGGCTGTCACCATCATAATCGCGCTCCATCGCGGTGCCGCTGCCTGCAATCGCGACGCAGGACAGGCCCCGATCCGTGCGGGTATACCCGCCCTCAAAACCATTGCTGGCAGCCAGATAGACCTGTTGTTCACCATAGGCCGCGCTTGCCGATTGTATTTGCGAGATACCTTTGACGGCCAAACCAGCCGCTTCGGCCCGTGCGGCGTCATCTTGCAATGTCTGCGGCGATGGTTCGGGGGTCGGGTCGGACAGTTCTAACACGTCAATGTCCCAATTTGTGGACAATTGATCAGGGTCAGCCAGACCGGAATAGGGGTCTTCGGGGGCCTCTTTCGCCATTGCGACGGCGCGGGTGGCCATTTCGTCGATCGTGCGGGCGGATGTGTCGGAGGCGGACACATTCGCCGACCGCTTGCCCACGAAAACACGCAGGCCGATATCGACGCCTTCGGACCGTTCTGCCTGCTCCAGCGCGCCGCCGCGCACGTCGACACTGACTGATGTGCCGCGCACGGCCATGGCGTCAGCGCTGTCAGCGCCAGCGTTTTTAGCGGCGTGCAAGAGCGCTTTGGTCAGCGCATCAATGGATTGCGACATGTGGATGTTCCTTGAGCTTTCAAAGCGTAGCTAGCGGCCCCGGTCCCCATCTGCAAGGGAGCGGGGCGCGCAGCAGGGGCAGAGCGGTCTATTTGATGCGTTGGCCATTCGCCAGAATTGCGCCGGACCGGGTGAATTCGATTTTCGTTTCAAGCGTGTCATCCCCATCGCCGGGTACAGCAAACATCGCCATGACCATACGCGCGCCCATTGCGGTTTGCGCGGGCAGCAGCCCTGACTCCACCAGTGTGTTCAAAAGGGTGTTCCCGCCAACCAGCTTGAAATCGACCGCCCCCGAGGGCTTTGGGCTGCTGTCCTGCGCCGTGGGGCCCGCGTTTTCAAAGGTCGCCGCGCCAAAGCCTGTCAATCGCGCGCCAAGGGCCTCGATGATCAGCGAATTCAGCTTAACGCTTTCCGGTTGGGCGGGCATCTCCATGCTACCAGCCAGTTGTCCGGCGTTTTGCATATCCAGATAATCGGCCAACATGGTCGCGGTTCCCGTCAAATCCAGCGCGACAGAGGCGGGATCACGTGGCAAGGTGCCTTGGGGGTTCAACATCCCCCAGACCATGTCCGACATCGTGAAATCGGTCAGGTTCAGGCCCAATGCAAACTGCTGCGGTGTCTCTGACTTCATCACAGGCGCGCTTAGGTTAAAGGCGGCATTTTCCATCGCAAAGGACAATGGAAACGGAAATTCAGTCGACTGAACCGATACCGTCATGCCTTCGCGGGTGCCGGCATAGCTGATCCCCTCGGCGCTGGTTTCAAAGGTTAGCGTCCCGTTTTCGGCGGCGGCCGCCACGGCCATGTCCCCGCTATTCGGGTCCGTGATGTTCAGGGTCGTGTTGCTGTTGCCCGCCGTTATCGTGCCCACAACATCCATACCCGCCCGCAACAGCCCTGCCATATCGCTGACCTGCGCCAGTGCCAGCGGTAAAACGCCGTTGGTTCTAAGGGTTACGTCCGCGGACGTGCCTTGCGCCATGGCGGTCGCGGGTTCGTCAGGGTTCTTGAACTTCAGGTCATAGGTCACAGAACCGACCGTCGCAGTCTGCGCGTAATCGCGCATCGCGCCCAATGTGCTGTCTGTCCTGCTGTTAACATTCTGCATCGCCATGCTCAGTTGGAGAGTATCCGCGTCCAGCGTGTCATCCCCCACCGTCAGTTGACCCAGCTCCAGCTCCACAGTGCCAGCGGAAAAGGCGCTTGTCATATTGGCTGGCGTGCCACTGACCGTCATTTCGTGGTTCGACAGGTTGAGGGTGAGCATCATGTTGACGCGCTCAGCGCCTGCATTTTTGGGTGTGACTGCAAAGGATAGCGGCATCGTGGCGGGCAGCAACACGGCGACACTACCGTCATTTTTCTGTTCAAAGGTGATGCTCCCTAGGGACACCGATACCTGCCCTTGTTCATCCTGATTGACCGGTTCCATTCGCATGTCGCTGACGGTCAGCGTGTCGCCGCTCGTGCTTTCCTTGGCGGTCAGCAGGTATCCCATACCTTGCACGTGGCTGCGCCAGTCCTGCCATACGTCATTGGGGGTGATATCTGCCGATGCGATTTGTACGGTCGACAAAAGGGCAAAGGCGGAGCCGCCCAGAATGGTGTTAAATCGGATCATCGTGAAAATTCCTTTGTCGAATGCGTACCGGCACCGGTTAACCTGCGCCTCATAGATAATTGGCATTGGCCACCATACAAGGCAAAGCAGCTTTTGGCCAAGGTTGGGCTTTGGGCTGGTATCGGTTTATGCAGGTGCTAAGTATCGACTAAATACATTTGATTGGTAAATTTACGAGCCGTAAAACGCTGAGATATGGGAGTATCGACATGGAAATGACAGGCAAGACAGTGATGATCACGGGCGCAAGCCGTGGCATTGGTGCAGAAGCTGCACGTAGTTTCGCCAAAGCGGGGGCGAATGTTGTTCTGCTGGCCCGGTCTCAAGACGCCATCGCGGATCTCGCGGGCGAGATTGGCCATCAGGCCATTGCGATCCCTTGCAACGTTGCCCGCTTTGGCGAAATGGCATCGGCCGTTGATAAAACGGTGCAGGCGTTCGGCCGTCTTGATGTGCTGATCAACAATGCCGGTGTGATTGATCCGATTGCGCATCTGGCCAGTTCTGACCCCGACCAATGGGGGCAAGCCATCGATATCAACCTCAAGGGCGTTTATAATGGGATGCGCGCGGCGTTGCCTGTGATGAAAGACGCCGGTGGCGGTACGATTTTGACCGTAAGTTCAGGTGCTGCACATAGCGCGATCGAGGCATGGAGCGCCTATTGCGCGTCGAAAGCTGCGGTGAATATGCTGGGCCGATCCGCCCATCTTGAGGAAAGCGCCAATGGCATTCGTGTCATCGGTTTGTCGCCCGGCACCGTCGCCACCCAAATGCAACGCGAGATCAAGGCAAGCGGCATCAACCCCGTGAGCGAACTGGCGTGGGAAGATCACATTCCTGCCGATTGGCCTGCGCGTGCGCTGCTTTGGATGTGCAGCCCCGCCGCAGATCGTTTCTGTGGCGAGGAAATATCCCTGCGTGACGAGAACCTGCGCAAAGAGATCGGGCTGATATGATCGATTTTTCCCGCGAGGGTGAAATCTGGACGGCAACACTGATCCGACCCGAAAAGGCCAATTCCCTGACCCATGACATGCTTGTGTCACTGGCCGAGTTTATGGAGGACGCACAGGCTGCACGGGCCGTGATCCTGACCGGCCAAGGCAAGGTTTTTAGCGCCGGTGCCGATCTGGACGAAGCCCGGGCGGGTCTTGCAACATCCGATATCTGGGAACGGCTGTCGGGGGCCATTGCAGCGCTGCCGGGGCTGAGCATCTGCGCGATGAACGGCACGTTGGCTGGCGGTGCGATGGGGATGGCGCTGGCGAGTGATCTGCGCATTGCAGTGCCCAAGGCCAAGTTTTTCTATCCGGTGATGAAACTGGGGTTTTTGCCGCAGCCCAGTGACCCCGGGCGCATGGCGGCGCTCATCGGGCCGGCGCGGACCAAGCTGATTTTGATGGGTGGCCAAAAGATCACCGCAGAGGATGCTTTGACGTTTGGGCTGATCGACCGGATTGTTGAGCCAGAAGACCTGTTAGAGACGGCCCAACAGATCGCGGCTGACACGGTTGCCGCAGCGCCCGAGATCGCGGCGGGCATCAAAGCAATGTGCGCACCGCAGCCCGGATCGTCAGACAGCTAGGGGTATTGCCCGTCAGATGAACGGGACGAAGGGCACGCCACATGCACTTAGCGCGGTCAGGGTCGTCAGAATAATGAAAAGTCGCATTCGGGTGCTCCTGCTTGGGTTCATTTAACCACATCATCGTGCAATCGGCCTTCACTCGGGTTAAGGCAAGTCTTTAGTTCCGTATTTTCCGCAAAGGTATCCCTATGACCACTGTAGCACAGACACAAAAGCAGGCTGTCGTGATTGGCGCGGGGCCTGCCGGGCTGATGGCAGCTGAAATGCTGTCAGACGCAGGTATGTCGGTCACGGTGTGCGATCACAAACCGTCGGTCGGGCGCAAATTTCTGATGGCGGGAAAATCCGGGCTGAACCTGACCAAGGTCGAACCCAGTGGTACTTTTATGAACGCTTTCACCAATGCCAAAGACCCGCTGATGCCGATCATATCAGCGTTTGACGGCGACGCCGTTCAGGCATGGGCCACGGGGCTGGGGCAAGAGGTATTCACAGGATCAACGGGCCGCGTTTTCCCAACGGTGATGAAGGCGTCACCGCTGTTGCGGGCGTGGCTTGTGCGCCTGTCCGAGGCCGGTGTTCAGCTCAACACGCGCTGGCGCTGGACCGGGTGGGACGACAGCAAGCTGGTGTTCGATACACCCGAGGGCATCCAGATGCTGCAGCCCGATGTCACTGTTTTAGCCATGGGCGGTGCCAGCTGGGCGCGGCTTGGGTCAACCGGTGAATGGGCCAAGGTTCTGGCCAGCGATACCCCCTTTACCCCCTTTGCGCCTGCTAACGCTGGCATCGCGATGGAATGGTCGTCGCATATGGAGCCGCATTTTGGCACCGCGCTCAAGGGCATCGCGCTTAAGTCTGGCACGCACCGTTCGCGGGGCGAGGCGATGATTTCGCGTGACGGGTTCGAGGGCGGCGGCGTCTATACTGTGTCGCGCGGTGTGCGCGAGGGGCATCCGCTGATGCTGGACCTGCTGCCCGATCAATCGGTCGAGGCGTTGACCGCAAAGCTGGACCAACCGCGCGGCAAGATGAGCACGGCAAATTTCATGCGCAAAGCACTCAAGCTTGATCCGGTAAAAATTGCCGTATTGCAGGAAATGGCACGGCCCTTGCCACAAGATAACAAGACGCTGGCCAAACTTCTTAAGGCGCTGCCGGTCAAACATGACGGATTGCGCCCGATGGATCAGGCGATTTCGACGGCGGGTGGGGTGAAATTCGACGCCGTAGATGATGCGCTGATGCTGCGCAATCGTCCCGGCGTTTTCGTCGCGGGCGAAATGCTTGATTGGGAAGCACCGACAGGCGGATATCTTATTTCGGCCTGCCTTGCGACAGGCCGTTGGGCGGGGCAACATGCCGCCGCCTGGGCGCAAAAGGGCTAGCCTTCTTTCGTTGCCGCAGCCTTGAACGCGGGGCGGTCGCGCATGGATTTCGCCCAAGCACCCAGTTTGTCATCCACGCGGTCGAACCCCGCGCCGATGGACCAGTTGATGCAATGCGTGGCCAGCAGATCGGGCACGCTGATCTCATCACCCATCAAAAACGGGCCTTCCAGCCGCTCTGACAATACCTTGGCAGAACGTGCGAATTCGGCTTTCAGGCTGGGCTTGATCTCGGGAACACGTTGTTCTTCTGGAAAGACAAAGCTGTGCTTGGCCGCGGCCCACAGGATCGCGTCCATCTCGTCAATCAGCCACAAGGTCATGGCATCCTGACGCGCGCGGGCAGGTGTGCCGGCGGGGGCGGTCAGCTTGCCGTGTTTGTCGGCCAGATACTGCATGATCGCCACGGAATCTGTCAGAACATCATCGCCATCAACCAATGCAGGGATTTTGCCAGACGGGTTGTATTTCTTTGCCTCGTCCGACCGTGGTCCACAGACGACGTGTTCGTAAGGTTGGCCCAGTTCTTCCAGCATCCACATGACGCGCAGCGCGCGCGATTTGGTGGCTCCGATGACTTTGTACATTTACGTGTCCCTCCCAAGACTTTGGGGCATAGTTAGCGTTGCGCGCCCAACATTGCCAGCCGGATAAAGGCGCGTTCGACCAGTGCCATCGTGGGGGCATGTTGCCCGGCTGATCGCAGCGTCAGGTCGGTATCGGTCAGCACGGTCAACGCAGTTTCCAGCTTGACCGCGCCCCAGCTTTTGGCCTGCCGCATGGCGCGGTCACGGTCGCGCACACCCCAGATTTGACCACCGGGGTTGCTGGCGATGCGATAAAGCGTGCGAAAATGACGGGTGGCCATAATGATCAGCGTCACGGCGTTCACACCTTGCGCTTGCAGCTTGGCCATTACCGGCCCGATATCACCTGCGCGGGCTTCGGCCACGACATGCAGGATATCGTCAACTTCGGCCTCGGTTGAGGTGGGCGCGCAATTGCCAACGTCTTCGGCAGTCAGGGGGCCATTGTCGCCGATTTTATACAGGGTGATTTTTTCGACCATCTGCCGGAAATCACCGGGGTCCAGCACGCGGGCAAGCTCGCTCAGCGATCCCATAGCGTCGGGTTCGGGGTTTAGCTTTGCCTCGGACAAGATACGTTCGATCTCGGCGCGATCAGGCGGGTTGTCATAGATCGGGGTGGCAAAGGCGGTTTTATGGGCCTCGAACGCCTTAAGCACCTTGGAGGTTTTCTTGAGATCGCCAGCGGTCACCACGATCTGCGCATCGCCCGGCTGCCAGTCTGCCAGCGCGTCGATCAGAATTTTGGCGATATTGTCGTTCGCATCTTCGACGAAAGCGGCGCGGGGGCCGGGAAAGAAACCAACTGCCTTTAACGCATCCAGCAGCATCGGCGGGTCGCGGCGCAGGTCGGCGGCTTGGATACGGGTCAGCCGCATTTCTTCTTCGGCATTGGGGCCCAGCAGCGCCTTAAGGAACTCTTGCCGTTTCAGGGCCACGCGCATCGCGTCGCCGCCATAGATCAGCAAACCTGTCTTGTTGGGATCAGGTTTCTTGAAATAGGCGGTGGCGTCGCGGGGTGGCAGTTTCATTGGGTCAGGTCAGCCGCATAAAGCCGCGTCACGATTTGATCGGCCAGCATCGTCATCAGGCGTATTTGCGCATCACGCTCAGCGGCAAGGGTCGCGACGGTGGACCCGGTCGCGGAATAGCCGGTAAAGTTTTCAACATTACCAGATGAAACGATTTGCCCGGTCCCAAGGTCGCGCAGGGCAAAGTCGGCTTTGCCAATCAGGTTATAGCGTCTGGTGTTGTCAGCCGTATCAATCGCCAGACCTTCCTCGCTGGTGGTGACGGTCAGGGCCAAGCCATAGTTT
This sequence comes from uncultured Sulfitobacter sp., assembly GCF_964021855.1. Taxonomy (NCBI): domain Bacteria; kingdom Pseudomonadati; phylum Pseudomonadota; class Alphaproteobacteria; order Rhodobacterales; family Roseobacteraceae; genus Sulfitobacter; species uncultured Sulfitobacter sp. The sequence goes on along the minus strand of NZ_CAXHZD010000001.1, from coordinate 105,674 downwards.
GGCGCAGCAGGGCGGCCCAACCGCGTCTCGATCTCGCGGACCAGCGTATAGGTGAACGCATCATCGGGCGCGTCCACCGCAACGCTATTTTGCAAGGCTGTACCGGTCCCGCCGGGGCCATAGACGGGTTGAAACCCGCAAGCGGCCAGCGCCAACAAGGGCAGCCCCAGCAAGAGGCGGCGGTTAGGCAACGACATTTACGATCCGTCCGGGCACTACGATCACCTTTTTCGGCGTGGCACCATCAAGGGTACGAATAACAGCTTCGTGGCTGAGCGCGATCTTTTCAACCTCTTCTTTCGACATATCGGCGGGCACCTGAATTTCGGCGCGCCGTTTGCCGTTGATCTGGATCGGCAGCGTCACGGTGTCATCGACCAACATCTTTTCCGATGCCTTGGGCCATGGCGCTGTGGTGACCAGACCCGTGCCGCCTTGCGCTGCCCAGATTTCTTCGGACAGGTGCGGGGTCATCGGGGCCATAAGCTGTGCAAGGGTCATGATGGCCTCGCGCTGCGCTGCGTGCCCGGCCTTGGATTTATGCAGCGTCGCGGTAAAGGCATAAAGCTTGGCAATGGCCGCGTTAAAGCCAAAGGATTCGACGCCCATTGTCACATCGTGAATGGTTTTGTGCATCGCGCGCAGCAGGTCGTCGTCACCGTCGCCGCTGGCATTTTTCGCCATTTCGGTGATCCGGTTCGAGATGTTCCAGACGCGACCAAGGTGTTTATACGCCGCTTCGGCACCCGAGGCTGTCCACTCCACGTCACGTTCGGGGGGGGAATCAGACAAAACAAACCAACGCGCCGTATCCGCGCCATAGCTGGCAATAATGCCCAACGGATCGACGACGTTCTTTTTCGACTTCGACATTTTGGCGGAGGGGATGATCTCGACCGCTGTGCCATCGGCAAGTTTGCCGTCGGTCACGTCTTCGGGCAGGTGATAGACGGGGCGGCCGTTTTCGCCTTTGGTCTGGTAAATTTCGTGGGTCACCATCCCTTGGGTGAACAAGGCATCGAAAGGCTCGATGGCTTTTTCAGGCAGATGGCCGGTGATCTGCATCGCACGGGCAAAGAAGCGCGAATAGAGAAGGTGAAGGATCGCGTGTTCGATGCCGCCGATATATTGATCGACGTTCATCCAGTATTCCGCGTCTTCCATGGCAGTCGGTGTATCGGCATGGGGCGCGGTAAAGCGGGCGAAATACCATGATGAATCAACGAAGGTGTCCATCGTGTCGGTTTCACGCTGTGCGGGCGCACCGCAAGACGGGCAGGCACAGTCGCGCCATGTCGGGTGACGGTCCAGCGGATTGCCCGGCACATCAAAGCTGACGTCATAGGGCAGCTCGATCGGCAGGTTCTCTTTCTTTTCGGGGACCACACCGCAGGTGTCGCAATGCACAACGGGGATAGGGCAACCCCAATACCGCTGCCGGGACAGACCCCAGTCTCGCAGCCGGTATTTCGTTACGCCTTGGCCGACGCCTTGCGCTTCGCATGCCTCAATCGCTGTGGCGATGGCCTCGTCGCCGGTTTGCCATTTCTCGCCGGCAAATCCGCCATTGTAATAGACACGCTCGGATTTCGCTGGAACGAAGGCCTCGGCGACCTTTGGATCGGAATCCTCGGTTGGCAGGAAAGTGGATATGATCGGCAGGCCGTATTTCGTCGCAAATTCAAAATCGCGCTGGTCATGGGCGGGGCAACCGAAAATCGCACCCGTGCCATAGTCCATGAGGATAAAGTTGGCGATATAGATCGGCAGTTCCCACGAGGTATCAAACGGGTGACGCACGCGCAGGCCGGTATCCATCCCCAGCTTCTCAGCTGTCTCGATGGCTTCCTCGGTTGTGCCCCCCTTGCGGCATTCCGCGCAGAACGCGGCGACGTCTGGGTTGTCTTTCTCAAGCGTTTTGGCCAGCGGATGGTCGGGCGAAATGCCGACAAAGCTGGCACCCAGCAACGTATCGGGTCGGGTTGTGTACACTTCGATCCGGTCAAAACCGTCCGGCGCATCGATGGTCGAGAACGCAAATTGCAGACCGCGCGATTTGCCGATCCAGTTGGCTTGCATCAGTTTGACCTTGGCGGGCCAGTTATCAAGGGTATCCAGGGCGTTCAGCAATTCTTCGGAGTGATCAGAGATTTTAAAGAACCACTGCGTCAGCTCGCGCCGTTCCACCAATGCGCCAGACCGCCAGCCGCGACCTGACTCGACCTGTTCGTTGGCCAGCACGGTCATATCGACCGGATCCCAGTTCACGATGGCGTTCTTGCGGTAGACCAGACCTTCGTCGAGGAAATCAAGGAACAACGCCTGCTGCTGGCCGTAGTATTCCGGATCACAGGTGGCGAATTCTCGTGACCAGTCAATAGACAGGCCCAGCGGTTTCATTTGGCCGCGCATGTCCGCGATGTTGCCGTATGTCCAGTCTTTGGGGTGGCCACCGATGGCCATGGCCGCATTTTCGGCAGGCATGCCAAAGGCGTCCCAACCCATTGGATGCAGCACGTTGTGCCCCGTCGCGATCTTGTAGCGCGCAATCACGTCGCCCATCGTATAGTTGCGCACGTGGCCCATGTGTATGCGCCCCGACGGATAGGGGAACATCTCAAGCACGTAATACTTTGGCTTGTCAGCAGAACGGACAGCTTTGAATATATCGTCTTTTTCCCAGGCTGCTTGCCAGCGGGATTCGATTTCGGCGGGGGAATAGCGGGACATCTTGGCAGACCTTATCAAACGAAAAACGCCGAGCGAGCGACTAGCGCGTGGCCCGGCGTTGGAATGGAGAGTGTGTTAAGTGCGGGCTTAGTACTTGTTATCGGCAATCCGCATCTCGCGCGCGCGGCTTAGAATGGCATCTTCAACGGCGCGGGATGTCGCCTTGTTTACCATGCGACCGCCGCGTGTTTGCAGCGCAATGTTCAGAGACCGCCCATCAAGTGCAGGATCATCAATCAGCACGGTCGCGCGGTAGGACTGGCTGCCGCCGGGGGGCGTGCCGTATCCAGTGACAATCACACCGGTGTAGGGATCAATCGACTGGATCGGCAAAAAGTTCAGCACTTCGAGAGAGGCGGACCACAGGTATTTGTTAACAGATACGCTGGTGTCGGTATTCTTGCGGTTGAAAATCGACCAAATCGTATTCTCGGTGTTTGTCTCGATACTGCCCGGAACGTTGGCACCCGCTCTTTCTTCAGCCGACTGACCTGTTGGCGGGCCAAAGCCGAAGCCGCCACAGGCACCTAACGTTGCTAGCGCCATAAAGGCGATTGTGCATTTAAATACCGAAGCGTGCGCCATTCCAGCCGTCCTTTGCCTATTTGGACACTGGTCTAAACAAGCAAGGTAGTATCGGCAAGCGCAATGTAATCATGCCAATAGTATAAGGTGTTAAGCGCGGTATGGCGCAGGGCGGCCGCGCGGTTGGAGGGTACGAGGCGAGCCCAGCACTGTGGCAAAGCTGCATCAGAGTCTCCAACATTGCCTCAAAGCCAAGCACGATCCTTGCCAAAACAGGGTCAAAGGCAGAAAACACCCTCCATACCCTTTCCGGATTCCCCGGTCTGGGCATATGAATTCAAACCGAGGGATAACTCATGAAAAAAGTTCTCTTCGCTACAACAGCCCTGGTCGCGACCGCCGGCGTAGCAGCAGCAGACGTAACATTTGGTGGCTATGCACGCTTTGGTGTGCAGTATGACGACCCAACAACGGGCGCAAGCACCACAAACGTAACAAGCCGTTTCCGTTTGCAAATTGACGCGACAGCAGAATCTGACGCAGGCGTCACATTCGGTGCACGCGCTCGCATTCAGCAAAACGCTTCCACAACAGCTAACACAGGTATCAACGGCGTTCGCTTCTTCGCGCGCACCGGTGGTCTGGAAGTTGGTGTTGGTAACATCTTCGGCGCTCTGGAATTCATGCCTGGCATGTACCCAATCGACCTTGGTCTGACCGGTCTTGGCTATGACTACACAGCATACAACTTCCGCGGCGATGCTTACTCGTCCGGTGGTGCTGGCGCAGCCGGTTCCAACGGTTTCGAACTGATGTACTCCATGGGCGACTTGGGCTTGCACCTGTCCGCTTCTGACGTCAACGATCGCGTTGCTGGTCACGTTTCCTACGCTGTTGGTGGCTTCACTATCGCTCTGGCGGCACAAGACTCCACACTGGCGACAGACACCGAAATGGCAGCCACAATCGGTGGTACAGTAGGTCCAGCAGACCTCACACTGGCCTATGCTGACAACGGCACAGACGGTGACCACATCGTTCTGGCAGCTAGCTTTGACGTTGGCGCAGCTACAAACGTAGAAGCATATGTTGCTGACGCGGAAAGCCAACCAGACACAGGCTACGGCATCGACTTTAACCACGATCTGGGCGGTGGTACATCGCTGCGTGGTGGTGTTGCTAAGCGTTTGTCCGGTGCTACACGCGCAGACTTGGGTGTTCGCTTCAACTTCTAAGTTGATCTGAATACTTATAGTTTTGGGGCAGGCCTTTGGTCTGCCCCTTTTCTTTTGTGCAAAGCTGTTGTTCTGTGCGTCCAGAAACAGAGGGCGAAAAATGAGCTTGCACGACATCACCACACGAATTGAAAAAGCTGAAAAAGATGCAGGCCGCGCGCCGGGCAGCGTCACGTTGATCGCGGTTAGCAAAGTACAGCCCAATGCGCGGGTTCAGGACGTGCTGGAACAGGGGCATCGCTGTTTTGGCGAGAACCGCGTGCAGGAAGCCGAAGGTAAATGGCCTGAGTTCAAGCAGCATTTTGGCGGGATTGATCTGCATTTGATCGGGCCGTTGCAATCTAACAAAGCGCGCGCGGCGATGGCGCTTTTTGATGCCATTCACACAGTGGATCGCCCGAAACTGGCCACAACCCTTGCCCGCTTGGCGCAAGAGCTTGGCCGTTGTCCCGATATGTTTATCCAAGTGAACACCGGTGAAGAAGATCACAAGGCGGGCGTCATGCCAGCCCAAGCGGATGCGTTTATCAAGGAATGTCAGGGGCTTGATCTACCGGTTCGCGGTTTGATGTGCATTCCCCCGGTAGATGAGGAAGCGGCGCTTCATTTCGCGCTGCTGGCCAAGATTGCTGCACGCAACGGGCTGGATGGTCTCTCGATGGGGATGAGCAGTGATTTCGAGAAAGCGATTGCATTGGGTGCGACGCATGTGCGCGTCGGGTCGGCGATATTTGGTGAACGGGTGGCTGGTTAACAGCGTGTGGTGGATTAAGGCGGTGGTGGGTTGGCACCCACCCTACGCAATAATCAACCGGGTGTGATGTTTGATCATTGGGGCGATCCGGTGCAGATGCGTGCGTGATAGGGCAATACATCCTTCGGTCGGGAATCCGGGTCTGCGGTATTGGTGAATAAAGATCGCCGAACCGCGTCCTTTTACGGCGTAGGGCCAGTTCCAATCGGTCAGGATGATCAGGTCGTATAACTGATCAGCGCGGCGCAACTGTTCGTGGCGGTGCGAGTATGGCGCGCGCACCATCTTGTTATAGTAGCGATCATTTACATCATCCGACCATAAATCGAGCGGTCCAATCGGCTTTGCCCAATCGGTGGGTTGGGCCATCCGGTCAGGGCGATAGAGCATACCGACGATCCGGTGGATGCCGCGCGGGGTCGCCCCGTCCCCTTCCTTTTTATGCGAGGTGATGCCGGTTTTGCCTATGGTGCAGGGATAGACCGTGCCCTGAAACCGCAACCCCATAGGGGTCAAAACCATATCGTCGGGTGTCACAGAAGATGCCCGGACTTGGCCGCCTTGGTCGCAAGATATGCGGTGTTATGGCGGTTCTCACCAACTTTTAGCGCAACGCGTTCGGCAACTTTGACGCCGCTCGCCTCCATCATCTCGACCTTGCGGGGGTTGTTCGTCAACAGCCGAACGGCGGAAAAGCCCAATGATTTAAGTATGTCGGACCCAAGGCGAAAATCACGTTCATCATCTTCAAAGCCCAAGCGGTGGTTTGCCTCTACGGTGTCAAACCCTTGATCTTGCAAGGAATAGGCGCGCATTTTGTTCGCCAGCCCGATGCCGCGGCCCTCTTGGTTGAGGTATAGTAAAACGCCGTGCCCCTCGGCCCCCATCTGGGCGAGTGCGGCGTGTAATTGCGGCCCGCAATCGCATTTCAAACTGCCCATCACATCGCCGGTGAAACAGGCAGAATGCAACCGTGCAAGCACTGGTTTGGCACGATCAGGGCGGCCGACTTCGATGGCGTAATGTTCTTCGCCACCATCATCGGGCCGGAAAATATGCAGCCTGCCTGCCTCGGACGCCTCTATCGGGAGACGCGCGTTAACCACAGGGTGCAAGGGGCTGCGGATGGCAAGCACTGGCAGGGCGGCTTGCAACAACAGTGTTGTCAGCCCGTGGGTGGCTGCGAATGCGGCTGCATTGGGAAGGTCGAGCACAATTGCTGCGGGTAACAAGCGCGCCGATTTAACAAGCTGTAGCGCGGCACCATGGGCCGTGGCATCCCCGCCGCGCGCACATTTCAGTGGCCCCTTCATCGGGCTGCGCAGATCGTCGGCAGGGTCGGCTATCGCTTGCACCCACCTAGGTGTTGCATCGGGCGGCAGCAGCACACGGGCCAGCGTGCCGTCATAGGCGCGTGCCTTAAGCGTTTCGGCGCGACGCGCTGTGATTGCCAGAACTGGTTCCCCACCCAGCGCCAGAAGGCTGGAAAGGCGTTGTGGGGTCAATGTTTCGGCGGCGATTACCAGAACGGGGGCGGCCCCCAGAAAAACAACGGGCACGCCCATACGCAAATCCGCCCGCGCGCGGGCCAGCTGTTCGGTGATGTCAGGGCTAAATGCCATCTTCTTGTAATCTTTCACATCGGTTATTTTAAGATACTTAAGTGAGTTGCCCCCGAATTGAAACATTTGCCGTGTTTTGTGCACGGTCCTGTGAATAATTGGCTGTGCCCCTTGTCACACAGGTTTGTGAACACACCTTTAGGACAGTCAAAGAGGATGAGTGAATATGGCCCAGTTGAAGAAAATCCTGCTTGTGGATGACGACGACGATCTGCGCGACGCGCTGAGCGAGCAATTATTGCTGACCGAAGACTTTGACGTCTTTGAGGCTGCAAATGGGGCCGATGCGAAATCTCGGGCGGCTGAGGCGCTGTATGATCTGGTCATCCTTGATGTTGGTCTGCCTGATATCGACGGGCGTGATCTTTGCCGTGATCTGCGAACCCAAGGGGTGAAAAGCCCGATTTTGATGCTGACCGGCCATGACAGCGACGCCGATACGATCATGGGTCTGGACGCGGGTGCCAATGATTATGTCACCAAGCCGTTTAAGTTTCCGGTTCTGCTGGCCCGCATTCGCGCGCAACTGCGCCAACACGAACAATCCGAAGAAGCGATTTTTCAGCTTGGCCCGTATACGTTTAAACCCTCTGCTAAACTGTTGGTGACCGAGGACGATAAAAAGATTCGCCTGACCGAGAAAGAAACCAACATCCTGAAGTTTCTGTACCGGTCTGCTGCTGGCGTCGTGCCGCGCGATACCTTGTTGCACGAGGTATGGGGCTACAACGCGGGCGTCACCACGCACACGCTTGAAACCCATATCTATCGCTTGCGTCAAAAGATCGAGCCTGACCCCTCGAACGCACGAATTTTAGTAACTGAATCAGGTGGTTATAGATTAATTTCCTGAGCTTGGAACCAAAGCGGCCCGCGCGCCGTTATATCCCCGAGCGGCGGGGTTTTCATGACCCGCCAATCGGTTTGAACCCGACTAATGTATCCGGGATATGATACATACCTCCCTGTTGGACTAGGCCGGGCCTTTGTGCCCGGTCTTTTTTGTCCGGCGTCCAGATGAATTCGCCATGGTGGCCACGGACCGTTTCGCGTTAGGGTGCGCGCGATCTGATTTGGGGGACGGTTCTTTGCCATTTACGCTAGCGACATGGAATATTAACTCGGTTCGACTGCGCGAACCTTTGGTTTTGAAGCTGCTTCAAGAACACGGACCGGACGTGCTGTGCTTGCAAGAATGCAAAAGCCCGGTTGATAAAATCCCGACCGAAGCGTTCCATGCAGCGGGTTACACCCAAATGGTTGCCCGCGGTCAAAAGGGGTATAACGGCGTCGCCATTCTATCGCGTCTACCGCTTGAAGATGCAGGCGATCAGGATTTTGCGACATTAGGCCATGCGCGTCATGTGGCGGCCAAGCTGGAAAGTGGTGTCACGATCCACAATTTTTATGTTCCCGCTGGCGGCGATGTGCCTGACCGCGAAGTAAACGAAAAATTCGGCCAAAAGCTGGATTATCTGGCGGATATGCGGGACTGGTTCCACAGCGACAAGCCGCAAAAATCCATCCTTGTCGGTGATCTGAACATTGCCCCGCGCGAGGATGACGTATGGGGGCATAAACAGCTTCTTAAGGTCGTCAGCCACACCCCGATCGAGGTGGAAAAGCTGGCGGAAACCCAAGACGCGGGTGGTTTTGTTGACATCACGCGCCAGGACATCCCCGAGGGCAATTTGTACAGCTGGTGGTCGTACCGTGCCAAAGATTGGGATGCGGCTGACAAGGGCCGGCGCCTTGACCACGTGTGGGCGACGCCGGATATTTCCAACGCGGCGCATTCCAGCAAAATCTTGCGCGATGTGCGCGGTTGGGAAAAACCCAGCGACCACGTGCCGGTCTTTGCGACATTCGACCTTTGAATTAGCGGGGCGTGCTCACATATAGAGAGCAACCCCAAGTGAGGATATTGATATGATGGATTTGAACCTTTCGCCTGCGCAAGACGCGAACCTGATTAAAGACACGACCGAGGCGACATTCATGGCCGATGTGGTCGAGGCGTCGCAGGACGTTCCGGTGATCGTTGATTTCTGGGCGCCGTGGTGCGGCCCCTGCAAAACTCTTGGCCCGATGCTGGAAGATGCCGTGCTGGCGGCCAAGGGCGCGGTCAAGATGGTCAAGATCAATGCGGACGAGGCACAGCAAATCGTCGGGCAAATGCAAATTCAATCGCTGCCGACAGTCTATGCCTTCTACAAAGGCCAACCGGTTGACGGTTTCCAAGGCGCACAGCCCCAGTCCGAGATCACAGCCTTTATCGAACGTGTGATCAAGGCCAGCGGCGGTGAGGCCCCCGGTGCCGCGCTGGACGAGGCCGTAGCGGCGGCAGAAGACATGCTGGCCGAGGGTGCAGCACAGGATGCCGCTGACACCTTTGGGGCCATTCTGGGCGAAGACCCGAACCATGCCGGTGCCTACGGCGGCATGGTGCGCGCCTATATCGCGCTGGACAAGCTGGACGAAGCCGAGGCGCATCTAAACGGCGCGCCGATTGAAATCTCAAAATCCCCCGAGCTTGAAGCGGCGCACGCGCAGCTGGAACTGGCCAAGCAGGCTGCCGGTGCTGGCCCGGTTGCCGAATTGCAGGCGGCTGTGGATGCCAACCCCGATGATCTACAAGCGCGGCTTGATCTGGCCACGGCGCTTTATGCGCGTGGAGAGGTTCAGGCGGCCGTTGACCACTTGCTGACTTTGTTTGGCAAGGACCGTGAGTGGAATGACGGTGCCGCCAAGGCACAGCTTTTCACCATATTCGACGCGCTCAAGGCGAATGACCCGATTGCGCTGAATGGCCGTCGCAAGCTTAGCTCAATGATATTTGCTTAAGGTGTTTCACGCACTAGATAGAGCCTCATGATAAAGCAATCAGAGCTACCAGATACGATCGCGATTTTTCCGCTGGGCGGGGCATTGTTGTTGCCCCGTTCGCGGTTGCCGCTGCATATTTTTGAGCCGCGGTATCTTCAGATGATCGAGGACAGCCTTAAGACGTCTGGCCGCTTGATCGGGATGGTTCAGCCTAATGTGGTGCCGGGGCGTGATGGCCCGGGCTTGCAAACCATTGGCTGCGCGGGCCGGATTACCCAGTTTTCCGAAACGGAAGATGGCCGTTATATGATTACGCTCGGCGGCGTGTCGCGCTTCCGCGTGGTGCAAGAGGTTGAAGGGTTCACGCCCTATCGCCGCTGCGATGTAAGCTGGGACGGCTTTGAACGCGATCTGGGCAAAGATGAAGAAGACGTTGATTTCGACCGCGATCATTTTCTTGATACGCTGGGCCGTTATTTCGATGCGCGCAACCTGTCGGCGGATTGGGATACGTTAAAAGAAGCAGATGATGAATTGCTGATCAATTCTCTGTCGATGATGCTAGACCTTGAATCCGAGGATAAGCAGGCACTGCTTGAAGCACCGTCGCTTTCGACGCGCCGCGAAACGCTGCTGACATTGATTGAATACACCCTGCGTGGTGGCCATGAAGGGGAGATGATGAATTGAGCAGTGAAGAAGTACAATTCGACCGCCGTATGCTAGAGGCGCTGATTTGCCCACGCACGCAAACCACGCTGAGCTATGACGCCGAAAAGCAGGAGTTGGTGTCCAAGGCGGCAGGTCTGGCCTATCCGATCCGCAACGGCATTCCGGTCATGCTGGTCGATGAAGCGCGGGTGATAGACTGACCGATTACAGTGGTTTGCCGCGCATCAAGCGGGGCAGTTCCCCTGTTAGCCCCGCCGCTTCGCGGATAAATCCGCGCCGGGCCCCGGGCAGCGCATTGATCGCTGCCATTCCCACATCTCGGGCAATCCGCAGGAGTGAATTATCGTTCGAAAACAAACGGTTGAAGCTATCGGTCGCCAATGCCAATGCGGTGTTATCAAAGCGTCGCCAGATTTGGTATTGATCCAAAACCGTCGCACTTCCAACGTCCTGACCACGGCGCAGTGCATCAGCGATGACCTCGGCCAAGGCCGCAACATCGCGCATCCCCGCATTCAACCCTTGGCCCGCGATAGGGTGGACCCCATGCGCCGCATCCCCCAGCAACGCCACGCGATCAGCGACCATAGAATGCGCCAGTGACAGGCTCAGCGGATAGGTATAGCGCGCCCCGGCGAGCGAGATTTCACCCAGAAAATCACCGAACCTTGGCCGCAGCACATCCAGATAAGCATCATCAGGCAAGGCATTGATCCGCGCCGCGTTTTCTGTGGTTTCGCTCCAAACGATTGACGACCGATTATCGGTCAGCGGTAAAATCGCAAGCGGGCCGGGGGGCATAAAGAATTGATGCGCCACCCCGCCATGGGGTTTTTCGTGGGAAATTGCGCAGACCAGCGCCGTTTGGCCGTAACCCCAGCCAATCCGTTTGATCCCCGCGCGCATTGCCGTTCCTGAACCACGCCCATCCGCGCCAACCAGCAGCTTTGCCCGCACGGTCTTGCCGCTGGCCAATGTCAACGTAACGCCTGATGCATCCACATTCTGCGCGATGACGGTTTCGCCATTCAGCAGCGTAATATTCTCGGTCGTTTGGGTCGCGTCGGTCAGTGCGCGGCGCAGGTGGCGGTCTTCGACCATGTGGCCCATCGGGCCTTCCTCAATCTCGGCGTGGTCAAAATGCATGAAAAACGGCGACGGCCCTTCGCCTGCGCGCCCGTCGGTCACTTTGATCTCAAGCATAGGCTGGGCATTTTCTGCCACGTCGCCCCACACGCCGATACCGTCCAGCAACCGTGTCGATGTCAGCGCCATCGCATAGGATCGCCCGTCGAAACCGGCGTCTTTGCGCACGTCGCCTTCCAGCCGGTCAATAATGGTCACCCGCAGCCCGATCTGCGCCAGTGCCAAACCCAAGGCGGGGCCGTTCAGCCCACCGCCGACGATTGCGATATCTGTATCAAATTTCATGTGCTTCAATATGGTCTTGCGTCAGGGATTGTCCATGCGTGCAACCGTCGCTACCGTCCGTTTCACCGGATAAACGAGGGAACGATATGCAAGACTGGCTGACAATGACTGCGGCAGATTTGGGACGGGGCATTGAAGTGGGGCAAATTGATCCGGTTGCCTTGTGCAAAACATATCTGGATGCCATCGACGCGCACCCGTTGCGCGATCGCATCTATGCCCGCGTCACCGCCGATCGCGCCATGTCCGAGGCCCGTGCGGCATCGGACCGCGCAAAAGCAGGGCAACGTATTTCCCCCTTGGACGGCGTTCCGATCAGTTGGAAAGACTTGTTCGATACCGCCGGGGTCGGCACCGAAGCAGGGTCATTATTGCTGAAGGGGCGCGTGCCGGAGCATGATGCAGAGGTGTTGAAAAATGCCACGGCGAAGGGGCTGGTTTGCCTTGGCAAAACCCACATGAGCGAACTGGCATTCTCGGGGTTGGGGTATAATCCGTCAACGGCAACGCCCCCATGTGTGAACGATCATGGGGCCGTTTCAGGCGGGTCGTCGTCAGGCGCGGCGGCATCTGTAGCGTTTGGTTTGGCTGCTGCTGCGATTGGGTCAGATACAGGTGGTTCTGTGCGTATCCCCGCAGCGTGGAACGATCTGGTGGGGCTGAAAACGACGGCGGGCCGTGTGTCATTGGATGGCGTTGTACCGCTCGCAAAGCAGTTTGATACCGTGGGGCCCTTGTGTCGCTCGGTCGAGGATGCGGGCCTGCTGCTGGCAGCACTTGAGGGCGGAAAACCCGCTGATTTATCCAGTGCCGACCTTGAAGGGCGGCGTTTGGCTGTGTTGCGCACCGTCGCGATGGACGGCGTCGAGGACGCGCCAGCCGCTGCATTCGACGCGGCTGTTGAGCGGCTAAAAGACGCCGGTGCCACCGTCGAAACCCTTGAGTTTCCAGAGTTGGAAGACGCGATGCCACTGAGCGGCTGTTTGTACACCGCCGAAGCTTATGGCCTGTGGCGCGATGTCATCGAAGATAACCCAGACGCAATGTATGCAGAGATCCTTGAACGGTTCCGCTTGGGCAAAAGCCATTCCGGCCCGGACTATATCGCCGCTTGGACCAAGCTTGAGGGGATACGCCAGGCGTATGCCCGCGCGACTGCCGGTTTTGACGCCGTGATACTGCCCACGGCACCAATTTTGCCACCTAAACTAGAGCGGTTGGAAAGCGATCACGAGTATTATGTGTCGTCCAATCTGATGACATTGCGCAATACGCGCATTGGCAATCTGATGGGGGGCTGCGCAATGACGTTGCCAACGGGCACGCCGTCTTGCGGGATTACGCTGATGGGCGCGCCGGGGGGCGAAGAACGCCTGTTACGCCTTGCGGCCGCCGCGCAAGAGGCATTGGCCTAAAAGACACAAAAGCCGCCTGATGTCCGAGATTCTCTGGACGTGAGGCAAGCCCTTGGGTAGTTTGGAAGAAACGGGGCGCTTATGATCCCGAACCCGAGGCAGTTTTGATGTTATACCCCGAGCGGTTTTCGAACCTTCCGGCCCATGCGTGGCCGCGTCTACGTGCATTGCTTGATACGCATGACGGCGGCGGTGTGCCTATTCATATGACCATCGGAGAGCCGAAACATGCGTTTCCGGTGTGGGTAACGGATGTGATTGCGCAAAACGCAGCTGGGTTTAACAGCTATCCGCCAAATGACGGTTCGCCCGAATTGCGCGGTGCCATCGCCGACTGGATCAAGCGCCGCTATGATGTGGCTGTGGACGCCGACACGCAGGTCATGGCCCTGAACGGTACGCGCGAAGGCCTTTATAACGCCGTGATGGCGGTTTGCCCCGAAACCAAGAACGGCCAAAAGCCCGCAATTTTGATGCCGAACCCGTTTTATCAGGTCTATATGATCGCGGCGATTTCCGCTGCGGCTGATCCGATTATGGTGCCGGCCACGTTGGAAACCGGCCATCTGCCGGATTTTGCCAGCCTGCCCGTGGATGTGCTGAACCGGACCACTGCCGCCTATATCTGTTCACCTGCGAACCCTCAGGGCGCGGTGGCGAGCCGTGAGTATTGGACCGAACTGCTGGCGCTGGCCGAAAAATACGATTTCAAGATTTTCGCCGATGAATGCTATTCCGAGATTTACCGCGATACGCCGCCCGTTGGGGCCTTGCAGGTTGCCCAAGAAATCGGTGCTGACCCCGATCGCGTTGTGATTTTCCATTCGCTGTCAAAACGGTCGAACCTGCCGGGCCTGCGCTCAGGCTTTGTCGCGAGCGGGCCGAATACGATGCGCGAGATCAAGCAACTGCGCAATTATGCAGGCGCGCCTTTGCCCCTGCCGTTGCAAGCCGCCGCCGCTGCCGTCTGGGCAGACGAGGAACACGTGGCGCAAAACCGTGCGCTATACGTTGAGAAATACGAGGTCGCCGACCGCATCTTGGGCAATGTGCCGGGATATGCCAGCCCCGAGGCGGGGTTCTTTTTGTGGCTACCGGTTCAAGATGACGAGACTGCGGCCCTGAAGCTGTGGCGTGAAACCGGTGTGCGGGTATTGCCCGGCAGTTATCTGGCGCAAACCGTGAACGGGGAAAACCCCGGCAAGACATATATACGGGTGGCCATGGTCGCCCCAATAAAAGAGACAACGCGCGGGATCGAAGCGATCCGCGACTGTCTCTATCCGAAATAAGACGAGGGAACAGAGCAATGGCATATCAGACACGCGGACGTGATCCCCTACTAGACAGCAAAATGGCCGAGGCGATTGAAAAACGCGGCAAGGAATTGCTGGGCGTCGGTCTTATTGTGCTGGGTCTGATGGCGGCCATGATGATCGGCAGCTACACCCCCGATGATCCCAACTGGATGGTATCCACCGACGCGCCTGCGCAAAACTGGCTGGGCCGGATGGGCGCATCGCTGGCGGCCCCGTTGTTCATGATTGTGGGCTGGGGCGCTTGGGCTGTTGCGGCAATTCTGCTGGCCTGGGGCGTGCGGTTTGCGCTGCACCGTGGCGCTGAACGCGCGATGGGCCGTTTGATATTTGCGCCTATCGCGGTCGCACTGTGTTCGATTTATGGGGCGACGTTGACCCCCGATGCGCAGTGGCTTCAGACCCATAGCTTTGGTCTGGGCGGGTTGTTTGGCGATACGGTGATGGGTGCGATCCTGACGATCTTGCCGATCGGGTCCATCTTTACGATTAAAATGATGTCGGTGTTGATGGCGACGGCGATCCTTGCGCTTGGTGCTTTCGTTATGGGGTTCACCAAGGCCGAGCTGAGCCGCATTTTCCGATTTATGCTGGTGGGTGTGATCATGGTCTATGCGGGCCTGATGAACTTGTTGGGCCGTGGTGCGTCGGGCGCGGTTGTGGCCGCGCAAAAGGTGCAAGCGCGCCAATCCGAGCGCCGCGAACGCAGCCGGATTGAAGCGGAGGAGAACGCGGAATTTGCAGCCTCGCAGATGTCGTACAGCTCAGCGGATGATACCCCTGTGGCGGCCCCAAAAACGGGGCTGTTGGCCAAGATGCCCGCGCTGGTGAAACGCACCGCGCCCATGCCGGAACCAGAACTGGTTGAGGATTGGTCGGATGTTGAGATTGACCAAGCGCCTAGTGATGACCGGATCAAATCAAAGATCGCTGACGTGATCAAAAGCCGTGTTCGTACGGCTAACGCCGTGCACACGCCCACTACGGCACCGCTGACCCGTGGTCGCGGTCGCGGCCCTGATCCGCTGGTTCTTGACGCGACCCCGCGCAGCCATTTGCGCGAAGAACCACCATTGACAGGTGCCGCGCGTACCGAGCCGCCATTGACGGCTTCGGGCGTCTCACAGCATGAAATCGACGTTGCCGCCGACGCGGCCTTTGCCGAAGCCGAAGCCCTGCCTTTGCAAGATGCCGCCGCCGATGACGCGATGACGATCCCCGTGGCGACCCCGCGGAAAGTTGTCCAGCAACCGGTTCGCAAAGTGATTCAACCCAGCAAAAAGGCCCAAGCCGAGGCGCAGCCGGGCCTGACCTTTGAGGATACGCATCCCGGGTTTGAACTGCCGCCGCTCAACCTGCTTGAAAGCCCGGATGTCGTCGAAAGACTGCACCTAAGCGATGACGCGCTGGAAGAAAATGCGCGCATGTTGGAAAGCGTGCTGGATGACTATGGCGTGAAAGGCGAAATCGTCGCCGTGCGCCCGGGCCCCGTTGTCACGATGTACGAACTTGAACCCGCGCCGGGTTTGAAAGCCAGCCGCGTGATTGGTTTGGCCGACGACATCGCGCGGTCGATGGCGGCGCTGTCGGCGCGTGTGTCCACCGTGCCCGGCCGCAGCGTTATTGGTATCGAACTGCCAAATGAAAACCGCGAGAAAGTCGTCCTGCGCGAGATCCTGTCGGCCCGTGATTTTGGCGACAGCACCATGCGCCTGCCGCTTGCCTTGGGCAAGGATATCGGCGGTGATCCTGTTGTCGCCAACCTTGCCAAGATGCCCCACCTGTTGATTGCGGGTACTACGGGGTCCGGTAAATCGGTGGCGATTAACACGATGATCTTGTCACTGCTGTACAAGCTGACGCCCGAAGAATGCCGGATGATCATGATCGACCCCAAGATGCTGGAACTGTCGGTCTATGACGGTATCCCGCATTTGCTGTCCCCTGTTGTGACCGACCCGAAAAAGGCTGTTGTCGCGCTGAAATGGACAGTGGGCGAGATGGAAGAACGCTATCGCAAGATGTCCAAGATGGGCGTGCGCAACATCGAAGGGTATAATGGCCGCGTGCGCGAAGCGCTGTCCAAGGGCGAATTGTTCAGCCGTACCGTGCAAACCGGTTTTGACGAAGACACCGGCGAGCCGATTTTTGAGACGGATGAATTCAAGCCAGAGACATTGCCCTATATCGTCGTCATCGTCGACGAAATGGCCGACCTGATGATGGTTGCGGGCAAAGAGATCGAAGCCTGTATCCAGCGGCTTGCGCAGATGGCGCGTGCATCGGGTATCCACCTGATCATGGCCACGCAGCGCCCGTCGGTCGATGTTATTACCGGCACGATCAAAGCGAACTTCCCGACGCGTATTTCGTTTCAGGTAACGTCGAAAATCGACTCGCGGACCATTCTGGGTGAAATGGGCGCGGAACAACTGCTGGGTATGGGCGACATGCTGTATATGGCGGGCGGATCGAAAATTGTCCGTTGTCACGGGCCGTTTGTATCCGATGAAGAAGTCGAAGAAATCGTGAACCACCTTAAGGCTTACGGTGAACCGGACTATGTTTCGGGTGTCGTTGAAGGCCCGGCTGACGATCAAGAGGGCAGCATTGATGCCGTGTTGGGTCTGGGTGGCAACACCGATGGCGAAGACGCGTTGTATGACACCGCCGTTGCCATCGTGATCAAAGATCGCAAATGTTCGACCTCGTATATCCAGCGCAAACTGGCCATCGGGTATAACAAAGCGGCGCGTTTGGTCGAACAGATGGAAGAGCAGGGCCTCGTCTCCCCCGCCAACCATGTTGGTAAACGCGAAATTCTGGTGCCCGAGCAAGGCTGACCGGAACGAATAACTTGGATGCGGGGTTGGCTTGGGAACACGCCAGCCCTGTTTCGTTTCAAGGGGTGTTAGGCGATATCATGCCGCGTGATATCGCATATCATCGCACGAAACCCTATGTCTGGGGTGAGGCACCTGAATAACAATAGGAATACTTAGATGCGTTTTGTGATCACCACTGTTTTGGCGTTCGGCCTTGGTCTGGCGGCAGCACTGCCCGCCGCTGCCGAAAAGCTGCCCTTGAACGCGATTTCGAGCTATCTGAACGCGATGAAGACCGCGCAGGGCGATTTCACCCAGATCAATGATGATGGATCGATCAGCACAGGCACGATTTACATCAAACGCCCCGGCAAGGTGCGTTTTGAATATAATGCGCCCGATACAGGCATCGTGATCGCGGGCAGCAATACGGTTGTCATCTACGACAAAAAGTCGAACCAACCGGCGGAAACATACCCGCTGTCGAAGACACCGCTTTCGATCATTCTGGCTGCGAATGTGAACTTGGGGCAGGCCCGAATGGTCACGGGCCACAGCTATGATGGCACGTCGACGACTGTGCGCGCCCAAGATCCGGAACATCCTGAATATGGCAATATCGAACTGAAGTTCACCGGTAACCCGGTCGAGCTGCGTCAGTGGGTTATCAATAACGGGAACGGCAGTCAGACGACTGTTGTGTTGGGCGAGCTGGAAAAAGGCGTCCCGCTGGCGAACAGTATATTTGATGTCAGCGGCAAGGCCCCTGCCGTTAACCGCTAAGCGAACAGGCCCGAGGATTTGTTCCTCGGGCCATATTATTTACCAGCGGCGCAGGCGGCAGCCTTCGATTTGGCGTTCGTACATATCCGCACGCAACTGCACCTTGCGCGCGACCTCGATCAGCCATGGCTTTGAGTTATAGGTGCGGCGCGCAAAACCGGTGTTGCCCTCGTGGTAGGCAAGGTACTGGTTCTGGGCATCATGCAAGGGGATGCCGTTCTTGGTCCGGCTTTTGGTCATGTACCAGCCCATAAAATCGGCAGCGTCATCGATCTTGTCACGCTTGGCAAAGCGCCGTCCGGCCTCGCGCAAGTATTCATCCCACGTGGCATCTAGCGCCTGACTATAGCCATATGCGCTGGACTGACGGCCCATGGGAATCACACCAATGACATAGCGGTACGGCGTGCGCGCATCGGCGATGAATTTGCTTTCCTGATGGATCGTCGCCATCTGGACGTGCATCGGAACGCCCCAACGGCGTTCGGTTTTCCGGAAAGCTTTGTAGTATTTCGGGCGCTCCTTAAGAATCGCACAGGCGTTATCCAGCTGCCTTGGGGCATTGGAGGGGCCGCCTCCACCACAAGATGCTAAAAACACAGCAATTATTAGGGCGCAAAAGGTTCTGCTCATTGGCCTCTCGCTTTTTGTCGTTTTATTATTTTTGTCAGTTTACCAGATTTCCGCAGGTGCGCCCACCGAAAATTTATAACAAAAACGCCAGAAGAATTGGCAAAGCGGCCACCGACATCAATGTTGATACGACCACCAGCCCCGCCACCGATTGCGCGTCGGCCCCGTATTTTTCGGCCAGCAAGTAGGACGTGACAGCGACGGGGGTGGCGACTTGCAGCACCAAAACGCCAAGGGCCGTGCGGTCGAGCTCAAAATAAGCCCCGGCTGCCCACGCGATGGCGACACAAATAACCAGCTTGATCGCCGACAGCACAACAGCACGGCCAACGCCGCCGGGAGTCAATCGCGCCACGGCAACGCCCAATGTGATCAGCATCATCGGGATCGCCATCTGCCCCAAAAGGGTGAGCGTGTTTGTCATAAACTTGGGCGTTTGCCAGCCCTGCACCAGAAACAGCGCGCCCAGCAATGTGCCCCAGACCAATGGTTCGCGCATGACTTTGCCGAATGAACCCGCGCCCGCCACCAGCCAAATGCCAAAGGTAAACGACCATATCGCCATCACGGCGAACACAACCACAGCATAGCTAAGTCCCGCATCGCCAAAGGCAAACAGCGCCAAGGGCAGGCCCAGATTGCCCGTATTGCCAAAAATCAGCGGTGCCAGATAGGTCCGGCGGTTCAGTCCCATGGCCCAGACAATTGCCGCCGCAACCAATGTGACACCCCCATAAGCAACCACCGTCGCGAGCGACAAAGCTGTCAGCGCGGCGGGGTCAATTTGCGTATTTATGAGGGACACAAAAATCAGGCAGGGCACCGATAGGGTCATCGCCAGTTGGGTGACAAATTGGATGCGATATTCAAATCCCAGCTTCACCCAAGCAAATCCAATCCCTGCAAGCAGGAACACCGGGGCGACGATCTCAAGCACTGTCAGCGTCAGGTTCACGCACTGTTTCCTTATCTTTGGGCTCGGACATTGGACAAATGCCCCTTGAAGGGACTACTAACGAAAGGTAGGTGCATCAATGTTATGATTAGAACACGCGCAAAATATCATCTTGGCCAGATCGTTCGCCACAAAAAGCACCCGTTTCGCGGCGTGATTTTTGATGTCGATCCCGAATTCGCCAATACCGATGAATGGTACGAAGCGATTCCGGAAGACAGTCGCCCGCTGAAAGACCAGCCCTACTATCATCTGTTGGCCGAAAACGACCAAAGCTATTACGTGGCGTATGTGTCCGAGCAGAACCTGGTCGCGGATTATTCTGGCGAACCTGTTGAACATCCCGACATCCCTGATTTGTTCGGCCCGTTGACCGATGGCGCATACCCCCTGCATTTCCAGCTGAACTAAGCCGGAAGGCGCGTTTCCGCGCCCCCCGCTTGTGTTAATAGCCCAAGGCGCAGCCGTCTTTGCGTGGGTCGCTGGCCCCTTCTAGAACACCATCGCTGCGCAGTTTGATCGCCTGCGCCCCGCCGATAGCTGTTCGTGGAATCTCGACCTTATGGCCCATGTCCGACAGCTTGGCGCGCACTTCGTCGCTATATCCGCTCTCGACGCTCAAGACACCTTTGTCCGTAAAGGCGCGGGGTGCATCGATGGCCGTCTGTGGGTCCATGCCAAAGTCGATCAGGTTCGAGACCAGACGCGCGTGACCGTTGGGTTGATACGCCCCGCCCATGACGCCGAACGGCATCAGCACCTTGCCATTCTGGCGGATCATGCCGGGAATGATCGTGTGCATGGGGCGCTTACCGCCCTGCAGCTCGTTCACGTGCCCTTCCTCAAGGGTAAAGCCCGCGCCGCGGTTTTGCAGCAAGATCCCGAATTTATCGGACGCGATGCCGGACCCAAAGCCGTGGAAAATCGAATAGATCAGCGAAACCGCCATGCCATCCTTGTCGACCACGGTGATATAGATCGTGTCTTTGTGCACCGCTTCGGACAGCGGCGTGGGGTCGGCCATCGCCTTGGCCGGATTAATCAGCGCGGCCAGTTTCTGTGCGGTGGCAGGGTCAAGCATGTGTTCCAGACGCGACGTGTGGTCGGGATCAGCAAGGAACCGGTTACGTGCGTCATAGGCCAGCTTGGCGGCCTCTGCTTCGATGTGCACACGTTCCGCCCCAAGCGGATCCATCGACGCGATGTCGAAATGGCTCAGCATGTTCATCATCAAAAGCGCGGTCGCGCCTTGGCCATTTGGGGCGTGTTCCAACACCTCGACGTCTTTGTAGGTGGCCGCGATAGGGTCGCCGTAAGTGCAAGCGGTGTTGGCGAAATCCTCTGCCGTGTGCAGACCGCCCAGCTTACCAAGGGCTGCCACCATGTCCTCTGCGATCTCGCCGGTATAGAATGCGTCGCGGCCGTCTTTGGCCACACGGCGCAGCACCTCGGCCTGGCCGGGCGCGCGGAAGATCGCCCCTGATTGCGGGGCCTTGCCGTTCATTAGGTAAACGTCGCGGGCCGTGCCCTGCAATGTGCCCGCGTCATTGGCCCAGTCAAACGCCACACGTGCCGCCACGGGCACCCCGTTCTCGGCATAGTGGATTGCCGGTGCCAGCAACGTATCAAGGCCCAACTTGCCCATGTCGTTTGACAGCGTACAAAACGCATCCATCGCGCCGGGGATTGATACAGCATGCGGGCTGGTCAAGGGCACGGTGGTTTCACCTGCGTCGCGCAATACCGCAGCGTTCAGTGCCCGTGGCGCACGGCCCGACCCGTTCAATGCATGCACTTCGTCACTGCCAGCGGGGGAATAAAGCACAAAGCAATCGCCGCCGATCCCGGTCATTTGCGGTTCGCATATCCCCAGTAAAACAGCACCGGCAATGGCGGCATCCATCGCGTTGCCGCCCTGTTCAAGAATGTTGATTGCGGTTTTGGCGGCCAGTGGGTGGGACGTGGCACACATGCCGTTTGTCGCCAGAACGGGGGACCGTCCGGGAAGTTGGAAGTCGCGCATGATAAAACTGTTCCTGTTGCGGTTGTTCTTTTCACGGAACCTAGCGCGCTGCAGAATGGAAAACCAATTTTTTCTGGGGGGTAAGTCCTCAGCATCGCGTACTGGGTGGGGGCTAAAAACACGATGCTGAGGGAAGCTTTGTTGCAGCTACGACCTACCGTATGATGTCAAAGATGGGCAAAACTGTGATGACGCAGCGGCACTTTTGCGGTGAAAGCATGAAGCCACGTATCCATTTGTGGCAGGGCAGCCAGCGCAGGCCGGTTCCGCAGCCTTATTATGATGGGTTTTGGTGCGGTGCAGTTGTCGGGGCCGCCACATTGATAACAATAGTCAATACGTTGTGCTGTTTGACCCTCGCATAGGAAATTTCCTGCGTCAAATGGTGGATCAGGCCCCAGCCGAATCCCCCTTCTGGCAGCGATTTCGCATGTGCGGTTGTGCCGACTTGTTTCGGCTGCGGCGGAACGTTGTTGGTAAAGGGGAGGCCAGAATCCTTAAAAACGATCGAGATATGATCGCCATCTTGGGTGCAGGAAACTTGGATCGGTGCACCGCCCTGTTGCCCGGCCAAGGCATGTTCAACAATGTTGTTGAACGTCTCTGCCATCACCAATTCGATGTCATCTAATTTTTGCGGGTTTTCGCATATGGGGGAAAGCAGCGCCCGGCATGTCGACAGGGCATTCCTGACGTCCCGGGTAGTGCCGGCAAGGGACAGCTCGAATATATCTGCATGGGCGGTGCCACGATCCAATTTGCCGCCTTGGTTGTCCGCGGTCATCGTTACGATTGATCGTGCAAGGCGTGGCTCAAGGTAGGGTAAAGCGAAAACACACTATCCATGCGCGTCAACCGAAAGACACGGTCCACAGGCGCTGTCAGCCCGGCAAGCACAAGGGTACGTTCGGGGGCGAGGTATTTCATCGTGGCCACGATGGCACCCAACCCGCTGGAATCGATAAATACCACTGCGCTTAGGTCTAATATTACAGTCGCGGGTGCAGTTTCCGTAATTTGCCGCACGTTTTCCTTGAATTCCAACGCGACCGCCGCATCGATGCGATCATCAAGGACTGTCACAACTTGCAGTAGCTCTTCTGTTCTGGCTGAAAGTCTCATATTCTGGTCCCAAAGATAATGCAGTATCCCAACGGGATAAGGCAGATGTCTTACGATTCGGTTTTTAAGTCTTTGGGGGGAGTTCAAAGTGCAAAAAGTTGTCATTGCAGGTGCATCGCGCACACCAATGGGTGGGTTTCAGGGCGTTTTCGCAGATATGACCGCGGCTGATCTGGGCGGCCACGCGATCAAGGCCGCATTGGACGGTGCCGGGGCTAAAACCGTGGATGAGGTGTTGATGGGCTGCGTTCTGCCGGCCGGTCAAGGCCAGGCACCCGCGCGTCAGGCCGGTTTCAAGGCGGGCCTCGGCGAAGAGGTCCCTGCAACGACTCTGAACAAGATGTGCGGCTCTGGGATGAAGGCCGCGATGATCGCCTTTGACCAGATTGCATTGGGCCATACGAATGTAATGGTCGCGGGCGGCATGGAAAGCATGACAAATGCGCCCTACGTCTTGCCCAAGATGCGCAGCGGGGCCCGCTTGGGGCATGCTCAGGTCATTGACCATATGTTCCTCGACGGTCTCGAAGACGCCTATGACAAGGGCCGCCTCATGGGCACCTTCGCCGAAGACTGCGCCGAGACGTTCCAATTCACCCGCGCCATTCAGGATGACTACGCGCTGGCGTCCCTGTCGCGCGCGCTTGAGGCGCAGTCCTCCGGAGCATTCGATGACGAGATCGCGCAGATGGAACTGACCACCCGCAAGGGCACGTCTACCGTCAGCGCAGACGAACAGCCCGCAAATGCACGGCCTGAGAAAATACCAAACCTCAAACCAGCCTTCCGCGATGGGGGCACAGTCACGGCGGCCAACTCTTCGTCGATCTCCGATGGCGCTGCGGCTTTGGTACTTGCCTCCGAACAAGCGGCAGCAGACCAAGGTCTGACCGTGCGCGCCCATATCATGGGCCACGCCAGCCACGCCCAGGCCCCCGGCCTCTTCACCACGGCACCTGTGCCTGCCGCCCAAAAACTGCTCGACCGGCTGGGCTGGCAAAAGGAAGACGTTGACCTGTGGGAGGTCAACGAAGCCTTCGCCGTTGTCCCGCTCGCCTTCATGCACGAGATGGGCCTGTCCCATGACATCGTGAACGTGAACGGTGGGGCCTGCGCGCTGGGCCATCCCATCGGCGCGTCAGGTGCTCGCATTATCGTGACGCTTCTAAACGCGCTGGAAAAACGCGGCTTGAAACGCGGCATCGCTGCAATTTGTATCGGGGGTGGCGAAGGGACGGCTATCGCGATCGAACGTCCCTAAATTCCAAATGGATCAAAATCCTCGGGGGGATTGGGGGGCAGACAGCCCCCCTTCAACCGTTGTTTCAAAAGGTGTCACATGACAATCGACTACGCTACCCTTGCTGAAACCCTGCAATCGCTGACCCATGGTGAAACTGATGCAGTTGCCCTGATGGCCACCGTCGCGTGCGAGGTTCATCACGCCGATGACAGGTTTGACTGGACGGGGTTTTACCGCGTGACTGAACCCGAATTGCTTAAGATCGGGCCCTATCAAGGGGGGCACGGCTGCTTGGTCATTCCGTTTTCCCGTGGTGTCTGCGGTGCCGCGGCGCGTAGCGGGCAGACCCAGTTGGTCGCTGACGTCGATGCATTTCCCGGGCATATCGCCTGTGCGAGCTCCACCCGGTCAGAGCTGGTTTTACCGGTTTGGAATGGTGCCAGTGACTTGATCGGCGTGTTCGATATCGACAGCAATCAACCTGATGCCTTTACCCAAGAAGACGCAGATCAATTCCAAGCGATTTTGAAAAACTGCTTTGCAGCCGTGAAATAGTTCTGGATTTTTTCACGAAGCTGGGGCAGCGTGAAAAAATGAACGGCAATTTCACGGATGCAACCCAGTGCAACACGCGCCTCTTTCCACGTCTCAAACGCTCGGTGCCGACCTGCGTGCCTTGCGCAAGGCGCGCGGCTTAACGCTGCATGATCTTGCGGATGCGCTGAACCGTTCTGTCGGCTGGATGAGCCAGGTCGAGCGTGACCTGTCCGAGCCTTCCATCACCGACCTGCGCCACATTGCACAGGCGTTGGGGGTGTCCGTGTCGATGCTGTTTCGCCATGCGGCGGCCCCCGCGCATGAGGCTGGGTTTATCGTACGCCAAGGCGCGCGCAGACCCATCGGATCCTCTGTGGCAGGTCTGGTCGAAGAATTGCTTTCCCCTGATCTGACCGATGATTTTGAAATGGTCCATTCAACATTTCAGCCCTTTAGCCGGATCAAAGATCTGGTCACACGCCCCACCCAAGAAGTCGGATACCTGATCTCTGGCAGCCTTGAGTTCGAGATTGACGGCACAACCCACACCCTTAACCCCGGCGACAGTTTCCGCGTTCGCGGAGAGCCGTTTCGCTGGTCAAACCCCAACCCCGACCCCGCTGTTGCGATCTGGGTCATTGCCCCGCCGGTGTACTAATGAGCTTTGAGGCATGGATCATATTCGCGTTGTTCTGGGTGGTGTTTGTGACCACGCCGGGGCCAAACGCGGTCAATTGCATTAACAACGGCATGAATTTGGGGTTCAGGCGCGCCTTGATCGGCGTGCTGGGCATTCTGACCCAAGCCAGCTTGTTTCTGGTTCTGTCGGCCTTTGGCATCACGGCCCTGATCGCCACATCCGAGACTGCTTTTACCGTGGCCAAGTTCATTGGCGCGGGGTTTTTGATCTATCTGGGGATACGCGGATGGATGAACGCGAATACGCCGGTCACGGTGGCGGACCGCCCCACACGGTCGATCTATTTGCGCGCATTTGCCATTGCCACAATCAACCCCAAGTCGGTGGCCGGATATCTGGCCGCGTTCAGTCAGTTTGTTCAACCAGATGTGCCGATCTGGGAACAGATGGTGGTGATTGTGCCGACGGCACTGACGCTTACCGCGCTGAGCTATACCGGATTTACCGCGCTTGGCGCGGGGCTGGGCCGGGCGGCGATGGGGGCCGTGTTCAACGTCTGGGTGCGGCGCGTTATGGCCGCGAGCTTTGTCATTTACGGCGTCCTGCTTGGGGCCGCCTCAACACCTGCGGGAAGGGGCTGACCATGATAAAAGGAAGCTGCCTCTGCGGCGCAATCTCTTTCAAAGCGGACGCGGCTGCGCGTGATCCCGCAGCATGTCATTGCAGCCAGTGTCGCAAGCAATCAGGCCATCACTGGGCATCGGTGCAGGTGATGGATGACGGATTGAACGTATCAGGGTCGCCAAAGTGGTACACATCATCCCCTGGCGTGCGGCGCGGGTTCTGTCCGACCTGTGGCAGCTTTCTATTTTGGAAATCGGACAAGGATCCTGACACTGGCGTTTCCCTTGGTGCGATTGATGGTCCTACAGGCATGCACCTGACGCGGCACATCTTTGTCGCGGATAAGGGGGATTACTACGACATCCCGCGCGGAACCAATCAAGAGGAGAAGACAGATGGCTGAGTTTCCAACCACAGCACGGGTTGTCATCATCGGGGGCGGCGTCGTCGGCGTTTCATCGCTGTACCATCTGGCCAAGATGGGCTGGACGGATTGCGTCTTGCTGGAAAAGAACGAATTAACCGCAGGCTCGACGTGGCACGCGGCGGGGAACTGCCCCAGTTTCAGCACCTCATGGGCGGTGATGAACATGCAGCGCTATTCGCTGGAGCTTTACAAAGGCTTGGCGGAAGAAGTCGATTATCCGATGAATTACCACGTCACCGGATCGGTCCGGCTGGCCCATGGTAAAAACCGGATGATGGAGTTTGAGCGCGCTTGTTCCATGGGCAATTATCAGGGTCTAAACCTAGAGATGATGGACCTTGCCGCCATCAAGGAAAAATACCCCTTCATCGAAACCCATGATCTGGCCGGCGGCCTCTATGACCCGGATGACGGCGATATTGACCCCGCTCAATTAACCCAAGCGTTGGCCAAAGGTGCCCGCGATATGGGCGCGCGGATTGAACGGTTCTGCCTCGCCACAGGCGTCAGCCGCGAGAACGGCGAATGGATCGTGCACACGGCCAAGGGGGATATACGCTGCGAAAAGGTGGTGAACGCCGCCGGATATTACGCGCAGCGCGTTGGTGAATGGTTCAAACCCTACGGCGGACGGACCGTCCCGATGGCCACGATGAGCCACCAGTATTTCCTGACAGATGACATTCCCGAGCTTAAGGAATGGAGCCAAGCGCACGGCCATAAGGTGCCGCTGCTGCGCGACGTGGATAGCTCCTACTATCTGCGGCAGGACAAATACGGCCTGAACCTTGGCCCGTATGAGCGGAACTGCAAAGGGCATTGGATGCAGCCCGATGATCCGATGCCCGATGATTTCTCATTCCAGCTGTACCCCGACGATCTGGAACGGCTGGAATGGTATATCGAAGACGCGATGGCCCGCGTGCCGATGTTGGGAACTGCCGGCGTGTCGCGCGTAATCAACGGGCCGATCCCTTATGCGCCAGATGGGTTGCCGCTGATTGGGCCTATGCCCGGCGTACCCAATGCATTCGAGGCTTGCGTGTTCACCTTTGGCATCACCCAAGGTGGTGGCGCGGGCAAGGTGCTGGCGGAATGGATCACCCAAGGTCAGACCGAATGGGATATGTGGGCGACCGATCCGCGCCGCTATACCGATTACACCGATCAGGACTATGCCAACCAAAAAGCGATGGAGGTTTATGGCCACGAATACGCCATGCATTTCCCGCACCACGCTTGGCCTGTGGGCCGCGATAAAAAGCTGTCCCCCGTGCATGACCGTATTGTCGCCCTTGGCGGGCAGATGGGTCCCTATAACGGGTGGGAGCGCGCCAACTGGTTCGCGCACCCCGGCGATGATGTATCCGAAGAGGCAACCCAGACATGGGACCGCAACGGGCCATGGGTGCCGCGCATCCGCGAGGAATGCGAGGCGGTGCGCGACCATGTCGGGGTGTTAGACCTGCCGGGGTTCTCGCGGTTCAGTTTGTCAGGGGCGGGGGCCGCTGAATGGCTGCGAGGGCGCATCACCGCTGGCCTGCCCAAGGTGGGGCGGATGAACCTTGCGTATTTCGCCGATGATCGCGGGCGCGTCGTGACTGAAATGTCTTGCCTGCGCCATGGGGACGACGACTTTACGCTGATCACAGCAGCCTCGGCGCAGTGGCACGATTTCGACGTCTTGCGCCCGGCTTTGGATGCCGGTTTGACGTTGGCCGATCACACGCGGGACTATTCGACCTTGATCGTTACGGGCCCACAATCGCGTGGCTTATTTGAAGGGTTAAAGACGCAGGCTGATCTGTCTGCGCCGTGGCTCTCCCATCAAGCCGCGAGCGTTGCAGGGGTGAACTGCACCTTGGTGCGCGTCAGCTTTGCGGGGGAACTGGGTTGGGAAATCCACGCCGCCAACGCTGACATGCCAGCGATTTACGAGGCCGTGATTGTTGCGGGGGCAAAGCCGTTTGGAATGTGGGCGCTGAATTCACTGCGGATGGAAAAAGGCTATCGCGCGTGGAAGGGGGATCTTTCCACCGATTACACCGTGCTGGAATGTGGGCTGGATCGGTTCTTGAAATTGGACAAATCACAGGGTTTTCCGGGCAAAGCGGCATTGCAAAGTGAACAGCAACAGGGCGTGTCAAAACGCTTTGTCACGCTGGTGGTTGAAGCAGGTGATCAGGACGCGCCCTATATGTCGACCCTTTGGCACAACGGGGAGGTTGTTGGTGAAACCACATCAGGTGATTGGGGATACCGCGTGAATAAATCGATCGCTTTCGGGATGCTGCGCGCCGACCTTGCCGTGCCCGAAACGGAAGTCTACGTGGACATCTTCGGCACCAAGTGCCGTGCAATTGTTCAGGCGGATCAACCGCTGTGGGATCCAGAAAACGAACGCCTGCGGGCGTGAACATTTTCTTACCAA
Source organism: uncultured Sulfitobacter sp. (assembly GCF_964021855.1). Lineage (NCBI taxonomy): Bacteria > Pseudomonadati > Pseudomonadota > Alphaproteobacteria > Rhodobacterales > Roseobacteraceae > Sulfitobacter > uncultured Sulfitobacter sp. Next base: position 76,905 of record NZ_CAXHZD010000001.1, on the reverse strand, counting down.
GAAAACGGGCCGGAATTTTTGAAAAATTCCGCGCTGCATGGAGACGTTATGACAGAAATCACCCTTCTTGATGGTGGCATGGGGCAGGAATTGGTCCACCGTGCTGGCGACAAGGCAACACCGCTTTGGGGCACGCAGGTCATGATCGACCACCCCGGTATGGTCGAGGCCGTGCACCGAGAATATTTTGCCGCGGGTGCCACCATTGCGACCACCAACACCTACGCCATTTTTCGCGACCGGTTGGACGGCACCCCGTATGAAAGCCGCTTTGCAGAATTGAATGATGCAGCGATGGCCGAAGCCAAGGCGGCTGCGGCTGATTTTAAAGGCGCGCGTGTTGCCGGTGCGATTGGCCCGATCAAGGCCAGCTACCGCCCTGACCTACACCCCGACTATGATGAAGCGTTTAGGATTTACCGCGAAAAAGCATTGATGACGGCACCGATGTCGGACTTGATCTTGTGCGAAACGGTCGTGTCTGTCGCGCATGCGCGCAGCGTTCTGGATGCGTCGCTGGAAACAGGTCTGCCAGTTTGGGTAGCATTGTCGGTCGATGATCAAGACGGCACGCGCCTGCGGTCAGGTGAACCGTTGGCTGACGTTCTGCCACATATGGGCAAAGCCGCCGCGCTGCTGATCAACTGTTCCGCGCCCGAAGCGATCAAGCCCGCTTTGGATATCCTGAAAACCGCTGGTCTGCCTTTCGGGGCCTATGCCAACGGGTTCGAAAAAATCACCCAAGAATTTTTGGCCGACAAACCCACCGTCGATACCCTAAGCGCCCGGCGCGATCTGACGCCGGAAATTTATGCGGATCATGTCATGGGCTGGATCGATCAAGGGGCCACCATCGTCGGGGGCTGCTGCGAAGTCGGCCCCGCCCACATCAAAGAAATCGCCGACCGGCTGCGCGCCGCCGGTCACACAATCGTCTAAGGAGATTATTTTATGACACCTCCCTCTCATGCGCGCGTTGTTATCATCGGGGGAGGAATCATTGGATGCTCTGTCGCCTATCACCTGACAAAACTCGGGTGGAAAGATGTGGTGCTGCTGGAACGTAAACAGCTGACATCGGGCACGACATGGCATGCGGCGGGGCTGATTGCGCAGCTCAGGGCCAGCGCGAATATGACGCGATTGGCCAAGTACAGCCAAGAGCTTTACGGCGATTTAGAAGCTGAAACGGGCGTCGCCACAGGGTTTAAACGCTGCGGATCCATCACCGTGGCGCTGACAGAGGAGCGTCGCGAGGAAATCTTTCGCTCGGCCGCGATGGCGCGTGCCTTTGGCGTAGATGTCGAGGAGATCGGCCCCGATGACGTCAAAGCCCGCTATCCACATCTGAACACCGATAGTGTGACGGGCGGCGTGTATCTGGACAAGGACGGGCAGGGCGATCCGGGCAACATAGCGCTGGCGCTGGCCAAGGGCGCACGGCAACGCGGTGCGCAGATATTCGAACGGGTCAAGGTGACCAAAGCGCTCCGCGACGGGCGGCGTGTGACGGGTGTCGCCTATACAACGGATGATGGCACCCAAGGCGAGATCACCTGCGATCACGTGGTTAATTGCGCGGGCATGTGGGGCCACGAGGTTGGCCGCATGTTGGGCACCAGCATTCCGCTACAAGCCTGCGAGCATTTCTATATTGTGTCCGAGCCTATCAAAGGGCTTGAGCAACTGCCGGTGCTGCGAGTGCCGGACGAATGCGCGTATTACAAATACGATGCAGGCAAGATCATGCTGGGTGCGTTTGAACCGGTGTCGAAACCATGGGGGATGCAGGGCATTCCCGACAGTTTTGAATTCGACCAACTGCCCGAAGATTTCGATCATTTTGAGCCGATACTAGAAGCCGCCGTGAACCGTATGCCGATGCTGGCAGAGGCGGGGATACATACCTTCTTTAACGGGCCAGAAAGCTTTACGCCCGACGATGCCTATCATCTGGGGCTGGCCCCCGAGATGGACAATGTCTGGGTCGCCGCAGGGTTCAATTCAATCGGCATTCAGTCGGCTGGTGGTGCGGGCATGGCACTGGCCCAATGGATGGACGAGGGCGCAAAACCCTTTGATTTGGGCGATGTGGATATCGCGCGGATGCAACCGTTTCAGGGCAATAAAACCTATCTGGTGGAACGTGCGAAAGAAACACTGGGCCTGCTATATGCCGACCACTATCCCTACCGGCAAAAAGCGACGGCGCGCGGGATCAGGCGCACGCCGTTTCATGCGCAGCTGTTGGAGCATGGTGCCGTCATGGGTGAACTGGCCGGCTGGGAACGTGCCAACTGGTTCGCAAACCCCGGACAGACGCCAGAGTATGAGTACAGCTGGAAGCGGCAAAACTTCTTTGGCAATGTCGCGGATGAAGTGGCCGCCGTGCGCAGCAATGTTGGCCTTTACGACATGTCGTCCTTTGGTAAAATTCGTGTCGAAGGGCGCGATGCTACGGCCTTTCTGAACCATATTGGCGGCGGTCAATATGACGTACCAGTGGGCAAGATCGTTTATACGCAGTTCCTGAACGACCGCGCCGGGATCGAGGCGGATGTCACAATCACGCGCCTGTCGGACACGGCTTATCTGGTGGTGACCCCTGCCGCGACGCGGTTGGCAGATGAGACGTGGATGCGTCGCCATCAGGGTGATTTTAATGTAGTCATCACAGATGTGACGGCGGGCGAGGCCGTGCTGGCCGTGATGGGGCCAAACGCGCGCAAGCTGATGCAGGCGGTTAGCCCGAATGATTTCTCTAACGCGGTGAACCCCTTTGGCACCGCCCAAGAGATCGAGCTGGGGATGGGCACCGCACGCGTGCACCGCGTGACCTATGTGGGCGAATTGGGCTGGGAGGTGTACGTCAGCGCCGACATGGCCGCCCATGCGTTCGAGACGATGATGGCAGCGGGGCAGGACATCGGGGCCAAGCTGTGCGGGATGCATATGATGGACAGCGCGCGGATCGAAAAAGGCTTCCGCCATTTCGGCCATGACATCACCAGCGAGGATCACGTGTTAGAGGCCGGGCTTGGCTTTGCGGTGAAAACGGACAAGCCCGCGTTTATCGGGCGTGATGCGGTTTTGCGCAAAAGGGAGAGCGGGCTGGAACGGCGACTGTTGCAGTTCAAGCTGACCGACCCCGAACCGCTGCTTTACCATAACGAGCCGGTTTTGCGGGATGGTCAGATTGTCGGCTATCTGTCGTCGGGTGCCTATGGCCATCATCTGGGTGCCGCGGTCGGCATGGGCTATGTGCCTTGCGCAGGCGAGACACCGGCACAGGTGTTGGCATCAAGCTATGAGATCGACATCGCAGGGACGCGGGTCAAGGCCGAGGTGTCGCTAAAACCGATGTATGATCCATCGTCGGAACGCGTCAAAGTTTGAGGGTGGCGGTCTGTTCCCCTGACGCGTAAGCAAGGCGCGTAGGAGACACAAATGCGCAATCCAGATACGCTTTCCGCCGATCACAAACCAACGTCAGAAGACACGCCACAAGGGCTGGGCTTTGCGATTGGGGCCTATGTGCTGTGGGGGTTTCTGCCGCTGTATATGAAGGCGATTGCGCATATTCCCGCGGCTGAAATTGTGGTGCACCGGATCATCTGGTCGGTGCCGGTGGGGGCCTTGGTGCTGATCCTGCTGGGCCGCACGCAAACCCTGCGCGAGGCGTTTCGGTCGCCGCGTACTTTGTTGATGGCCTGCGTCACGGCGGGGCTGATTTCGCTGAACTGGGGCATCTACATTTGGGCGGTCAATTCGGGGCACGCGCTGGATGCGTCGCTGGGGTATTATATCAACCCGTTGTTCAGCATCTTGCTGGCGTCGCTGCTGTTGGGCGAACGTCTGTCAAAGCTTCAGATGGCGGCCATCGCATTGGCTGCCGTTGCGGTTGCGATTTTGACAATCGAGTCAGGGAAATTCCCTTGGGTAGCACTTAGCCTGACGCTGACTTTCGGGCTATATGCCTTGGCCAAGAAACGTCTGCCGATTGGCCCGAACCAAGGGTTCCTGCTTGAGGTGTTGATCCTACTGATCCCGGCGCTGATCTATCTGGGCTATCTTAGCGCCACGGGCCAAACGCATTTCTTCCAAGGGACGCCTTTTGACACATGGATGCTGTTTGGTTGCGGTCTGGTCACGGCGGTGCCGTTGATCCTGTATGCCAACGGGGCCAAGCGATTGCGTTTGTCCACAATCGGCATCCTGCAGTACATTGCGCCGACGATGATCTTTCTCTGCGCTGTGCTGGTGTTCGATGAACCCTTTGGCCGCGCGCGGATGATTGCCTTTCCGATGATCTGGGCGGCGCTGGTGATCTATTCGATCTCGTTGTTTCGCCAGATGCGGCGGGCCTAAGGGGGCAGATCACTGCCCCCATCGCGGTTATGACAACGCGTCTTTAAAGGCGAGGAAACTGGGGTCTTTCATCACACGTGCATTCATCGCATCGCGCAGCGCGCCGATGGATTTATGCGGGCGCATGGCGACCTCGAATTTCGCGATCAGTCCATCGTCGCCCAGCGTGATCAGATCGACACCCACGGCATCCAGATCGCCGATCTTGCACTGAAATTCCAGCGCCCAATCGTTGCCCCCGCCCATAATGCGGCGGTATTTGAAATCGCTGAACACTTGACCCACATGCCCAAGCACGGCTGCCACAGGCGCGCGGCCTGTCCATGTTTTATAATAGGTGGGCGGCATGAATGTGACATCCTCGGCCAGCAAGGGCGCGATTTTATCGGCCTCTCCCTTGGCGACCACGTCGATCATGTTGGTAATTGTGGGATGCATTGCGGGTCCTTTGTGACAGATGGGTTGAAAATCCACTCTACATCTGAGACGGACAGGGATGGAAACAGATTATTCCCCGCCGCAAGATCCTTTGGTGGTTTTGCACGAAGACGCTGAAGTGTTGTTGGTCGACAAACCCGCAGGTTTGCTGTCGGTTCCGGGCAAAGGCCCGCATCTTGCCGATTGCCTGATCGCGCGGGTGCAGGCGGTATTTCCGGATGCATTGTTGGTGCACCGATTGGACCGCGACACATCTGGCGTGATGATCTTTGCGCTGACACCCTATGCCCAGCGGCATCTGGGGTTGCAGTTTGAAAAACGCATGACCCGCAAAACCTATGTTGCGCGGGTTTGGGGCGTGCCCGAGGAAAAGACCGGCACCATCGATCTGCCGTTGATCGTGGATTGGCCGAACCGGCCCCGCCAAATGGTGTGTCATGAAACGGGCAAATCCGCACAAACGGACTGGCGGCTGTTGAAAAACGAAGGCACGACGGCGCGCGTTCGCCTATCGCCCAAAACGGGCCGCAGCCATCAGTTGCGCGTGCATATGCTAAGCATGGGGCATCCGATACTGGGCGACCCGTTCTATGCGACAGGTGCCGCGTTGGATTTCCCACGTTTGATGCTGCATTCAGAAGAGCTGCGGTTTAATCATCCGCAAGGCGGTCATTCGACCAAGATCAGATCAAAGGCACCGTTCTAACTGCGAGACGATCAGACCGTGATCCAACGGCTGGGCAGAATATCGGGGTTGTTCAGTTTGGGATCGTTGAACCATTTTGCCGGTCCCGCGACGCGTTTGTCGGGGTTGGTATTGAGCCACGCGCCCCACCAGCTGAACGACGAATTTGCGATGACATTGTGCTGGCACCGCGACATCAACCGCAGGTCTTCATAGTCGGTATCGGGGCCGTTGAAATCGACCACGACTTTTTCAAACGGCAGGGGCAGGTTGTCTTTGGCCCATTGCGGATCATCCGAGAAAACATAAACCGTTGGTGATTTCAGGCCATCAGTGACGGCAGCAAGGGCCGCCTCGTAATAGGCTTGATCGCAGACGCCATGCGCGCCCAAGGCCAGATAATCACCACGCCGCACATGCAGTGATACAGACGGGCCAGAGGCGATCCGCTGGGCCATCTCGGCATTCTGTGGCGACATCGGGTGGCGCGGAACAAAGGTCGCGCGAATATCGTCGGCGATGTTTTCGAAATACCGCTCACATTGCCAATACCCGTGCAGATAGGTGCCGTCAGGGAGGGAGTTGAAAGCGGGGTTATAGCCCAAGCCTTTCTCGCGATAGATTTTGGGCGCGAGGCCAAAGCCGCGCCAGATGTAATAGGCCAGCGGACGTTCATGCTGCGCGGGGGGCAGGTTTTCAGGTGTGGTCAGATCCAGATCGAACACACGGGTTAAGACGCCTTCGCCCTTGTGGATGGCGCGGCGAGTATCAAGGGCGAATGGCACGTCCAGACGCGCCGCTAATCCACGGGCAGCGGCATATTGAAACATTTGATTTCCCAACCGGCCGTGCAGTCGTGCGTAGATCATCGCGAACCCCTGATGTGATGTAGATGGTTTCTAACAAAAGACGTCTGGATAGGAAATCTCTGGCCGCATAGCGCGCGACCAATAGAAAAAGGGCCACCCGCTACGGGTGGCCCCCTAAAACGATGCGCGTGTTACTCGGCAGCCCAGCCGGAGACTGCTTTGATTTCGGTGAAATCCTCGATCCCATAGAGGCCGCCTTCGCGGCCGTTGCCGGATTGTTTCATCCCACCGAATGGCGACCCTGCTGCGCGGCTTTGGCCGTTCATTTCGACCATGCCGGACCGCAACTGGCGGGCCAAACGGTTGCGACGTGCGCCATCCTGGCTTTGGACATAGTTGGTCAGGCCATAGACCGTGTCATTCGCGATCTGAACGGCTTGCTCTTCGGTGTCGAACTTCATGATCGACAGAACCGGGCCAAAGATTTCTTCGCGCGCGATGGTCATGTCAGGCGTAACATCGGCAAAGACTGTGGGTTTAACAAAGAAGCCACGGTTCAGACCATCAGGGCGACCGGTACCACCGGCGACCAAGCGTGCACCTTCGTCGATACCTTTTTGGATCAGGTCCTGAATCTTGTTGAACTGGGTCTCGTTGACGACGGGGCCGATGTGGCGGCCTTCTTGGGATGCGGGGCCTACGGTGACCTGTGCGGCCACTTTGCCCGCTTCTTCGACGGCCTTGTCATAGACATCGGACTGCACCAACATACGGCTAGGCGCGTTGCACGACTGGCCGGTGTTGTTCATCATGTGCAGAACGCCGCGTTTGACGGCCTTGTCATCTGCATCGTTAAAGATCAGGTTCGCGCCTTTGCCGCCCAGCTCAAGATGCACTTTCTTCAGTGTATCTGCAGCGGCTTTCGAAATCAGCGTGCCCGCTCGGGTGGAGCCGGTAAAGCTGATCATGTCGACATCTTTGTGGCAGGACAGCTGGCTGCCAACGCCAACGCCGTCGCCGTTCACAAGGTTAAATACACCTTTGGGGAAACCGGCTTCGTCCATCATTTCGGCAAAGATCATCGCGTCCAGTGGGCTTTCCTCGGACGGCTTCAGGACCATGGTGCAACCTGCAACGACGGCGGCACCGACCTTGAGGGTGACCTGGTTCATTGGCCAGTTCCAAGGGGTGATCAGACCGGCAACTCCGACAGCCTCGCGGATGATGCGGTCGTTCGGGGCGTGATCGCCAAGGGGCTGTTCGAATTTGAACTCTTTCGCGGCCTTGATGAAGTTGCTGAGGTGCCATGTGCCGGCACCGATTTGCGATGTGCGGGCCAGTTCCATGGGCGCGCCCATTTCGGTGCTGATCGCGGTTGCCATTTCTTCGGAGCGGGCTTGATACACCTCTAGCAGCTTTTCCAACAACGCGATGCGATCTGCGGGGGGGGTCGCCATCCAGCCGGGCAGGGCGGCCTTGGCCGCAGCAACTGCTGCGTCTGTATCTGCTTGATCCCCCAAGGAAATAATCGCGCAGGGCTCTTCTGTTGAGGGATCAATCACATGATAATCATTTGGCTTTGCAGGGGAAACCCATTCACCATTGATGTAGAATTCGCGTTTCTCTAACATTCGAGAGCTCCTTTTATGATCTTTTGGCTTGGGGTTGCCCTTGCCATTTGCGCACACCATGTCACCACAGTGTCGCACCTGCAAGTGAGGCCTTTCACAGGTCTGAAAAAGACATATATACAATATGGAATATGAAATTTAACAACGACAGGAGACTTCAAAATGGCTTTGCGTATCAATGATACTATCCCGGATATGACTGTTGAAACCGATCAGGGAACGATCAATCTGCATGAATGGGTCGGCGACAGTTGGGCGATCCTTTTCTCGCACCCCAAAGACTTTACACCCGTGTGCACAACCGAATTCGGTGCCGTGGCGCAACTGGCGGATGAATGGGCCAAGCGCGACACCAAGGTGATGGGCATTTCCGTGGACAGTGCCGAAGAGCACAAGAAATGGAAAAACGACATCGAAGGCTTTGCCAAAGCCAAGGCCGGTTTTCCAATCATCGCTGACGAAGATTTGAAAGTTGCCAAGGCGTTCGACATGCTGCCAGCCGAGGCCTATATGCCCGATGGCCGCACGCCCAACGATAGCGCGACCGTACGCGCGGTGTTCATTGTCGGGCCGGACAAAAAGCTAAAGCTGTCGATGACATACCCAATGACTGTGGGCCGGAACTTTGCCGAAGTCCTGCGCGCTTTGGATGGTTTGCAGATGTCGACCGGCAAGGGCGTTGCCACGCCTGCGAACTGGAATGTGGGCGATGATGTGATCATCCCGACATCCGTGTCTGACGCCGACGCCAAGGCCAAGTTTGGTGAATTCACAACGGTGCTGCCATATCTGCGCACGACCAAAGCGCCTAGCTAAGCGCAGCCTAGGGCCGTTGCGGCCGAAGCTTGACCTGTGTGCGGTACCACGCACGTTTGATCTCCCGCATCAGTTTCTGGCTGGTGCGGGTTTTTTGTTGAATGGTGGATCCGCCGATTTGCCCCGCAATTTCGCTTAGCCCGTTGGGCAGCAATGTATGGACCGGCTGGCCCGTCACCCAATGCATTTGCAAAAATGTATCAACGGGCCTGTCGATCTGTTCGGATGTGGCTAGCAGTCGTTTCGCGGCCGCGCGGCCGACAACCTGACAACCGGTTTGTAGGCCAATCCTGCGTGGCAGCAACAGTCGACTATCGCCATCGGTTGCGATGACAGCGCCCTTTTGCTCGCGGTTTTTAAACGGTAGGCGGATGAACATTTCAGGGGTCATATAGGCGGTGATCATCGTCAGGCTGCGCGCCATTTCAGGCAGGGAAATCGCCACGTCATCCTCGGCCACAATCGCATAGTCCCAGCCCTGATCTACGATCAGCTGCCAGCATTTCCGGTGGCTGGCAAAGCACCCCATTTCGCCGCCCTTCAGCGCAAAGGGATAGAACGGCTTGTGCAGGTTGCCGGGAAACACAGGAAGATCGGCCACTTGGGCAGGGTCGCGGCCATCGACGGCATCAACAAGCTGCGCGTTCGGCAAATCCTGCAGCAGTCTGTCAGCGTTCGGGCGGCGTTCTGTGCTGCCGGGCATATGGATGATGAGGCTGTTCATGGCGTTGAAATAGACCGTTTGCGCCGGCTTTCAAAGCCCAGATATCTTTGGCCATTCACAACAAAAAGCCCCGGCGTTTCCACCGGGGCTTTGTTATTCAAAAGCTGCCTAGGATTAACCTTCGGCGGCTTCCTCTTTCTTAACTTCTTCGCCAGTTTCCTGATCGACGACTTTCATCGACAAACGGACCTTGCCGCGGTCGTCAAAGCCCAGAAGTTTTACTTTCACTTCCTGACCTTCCTTCAGAACGTCCGAAGGGTGGTTCAGGCGGCGGTTTTCGATCTGGGATACGTGGACCAGACCGTCGCGCTTGCCAAAGAAGTTCACGAATGCACCGAAATCAACGATCTTGACGACGGTACCGGTGTAAACCGCACCCTCTTCAGGCTCGGCCACGATGGACCAGATCATGTCATAGGCTTTCTTGATCGAGTCGCCGTTTGGCGATGCGATCTTGATGATGCCTTCGTCGTTGATGTCGACCTTGGCGCCGGACACTTCAACGATTTCACGGATCACTTTACCACCGGAACCGATTACTTCACGGATCTTGTCGGTCGGGATCTGCATCGTTTCAATGCGTGGTGCGTGGACCGAGAATTCACCCGCGCCGGACAGTGCTTTGTTCATCTCACCAAGGATGTGAACGCGGCCAGCTTTGGCTTGAGCCAAGGCTTTTTCCATGATCTCGGGCGTGATGCCTGCGATCTTGATGTCCATTTGCAGCGACGTGATACCTGCTTCGGTACCGGCCACTTTAAAGTCCATGTCGCCAAGGTGGTCTTCGTCACCCAAGATGTCGGACAGGATCGCGTAGGAGCCATCTTCTTCGAGGATCAGACCCATCGCAACACCAGCGACTGGTGCTTTCAACGGTACGCCCGCGTCCATCATGGACAAGGAGCCACCACAAACCGACGCCATCGAGGAAGAGCCGTTCGATTCAGTGATCTCGGACACAACGCGGATGGTGTAAGGGAAGTCAGTGGAGGCCGGCAGAACCGCCTGCAACGCACGCCAAGCCAGCTTGCCGTGACCTATTTCGCGACGGCCAGGGCCGGATACGCGGCCAACTTCACCAACCGAATAGGGAGGGAAGTTATAGTGCAGCAGGAAGTTGGATTTGAAGTTGCCGTGGAGCGCATCAATGAACTGTTCGTCGTCGCCGGTGCCCAATGTGGTCACAACCAGACCTTGGGTTTCGCCACGTGTGAACAGGGCCGAACCGTGGGTCCGCGACAGGATACCTGTCTCGGACACGATTTCACGGATTTCGTCAGTCTTGCGACCGTCGATGCGTGTGCCTGTCTTAACAACGTCACCGCGCAGGATAGACGCTTCAAGCTTTTTCAAAGCGGAACCGAGGTTCGCATCTTCTTTTTGCTCGTCTGTCAGGGCTGCTTTGATTGTTTCGCGGGCTGCGGCAACAGCGGTTGTACGCTCTTGCTTGTCAGCAATTGCGAAGGCAGCGCGCATTTCTTTTTCGCCAGCGGCTTTGACGGCAGCGGACAGGTCCGAATAGTCAACAGGCTGGAAATCAAACGGCTCTTTCGCGGTGTCTTCGGCCAGATCGATGATCAGGTCGATAACAGGTTGGATTTGTTCGTGGGCGAATTTAACCGCACCCAGCATCTCTTCTTCCGACAGCTCATACGCTTCGGATTCAACCATCATCACAGCTTCTTTGGTACCGGCAACAACCAGATCAAGACGCTGTTCAGGCTTCAGGCGCAGGTCCTGCATGTCGTCAACGGTTGGGTTCAGGATGTAATCGCCATCTTCAAAACCAACGCGGCACGCGGCAATTGGGCCACGGAACGGTGCGCCGGAAATGGTCAGCGCAGCGGATGCGGCGATCATTGCGACCATATCGGGGTCGTTCACCAGATCGTGCGACAGAACGGTACACATCACCAGAACTTCGTTTTTGAAGCCGGGGACGAACAGCGGGCGGATCGGACGGTCGATCAGACGGGCAGTCAGTGTTTCTTTCTCGGTGGGGCGGGCCTCACGTTTGAAAAAGCCACCCGGTACTTTACCGGCGGCATAGTATTTCTCTTGGTAGTGGACGGTCAGCGGGAAAAAGTCCTGTCCGGGCTTTTGCTGACGTGCAAAAGTGACGTTGGCCATAACGCTGGTTTCGCCCAGTGTCGCGATAACCGAGCCGTCTGCCTGACGTGCCACTTTGCCTGTTTCCAGTGTCAGCGTTTCTTCGCCCCACTGCATGGATTTTGTCGTTACATTAAACATCTACGTTTCCTGTTTCGGCCCGCGTTGGGCCATTTGCGTAGGGGGCATATTCCCCCTGACTCCGGTATCTTCTTTGTCGGGCGCTGGAGTCCGGGCGCCGGCTTTCAGATTGTGCGGCCATACAGGAGTTTGCATGCGATGGGAAGAGAAGCGTTGATTTGGGGGGTATATGTGCCGAAATGCCGCTTTTACCGCCCTCCTGATCGGCGAAAGGGGCGGGCGCGCAGGTTTTAACGTCACGCGCGAGGGGAGCGATGCTTATGCCAGCGCCTTGGGCATTCTGTAATTTTCCAGCAAGACGTCGCGCTTTTCAACCGTTTGCACATGGTCAACCGACCACCCCATACGTTCAAAAAACGGTCGCGCTTTTTTGCTGGCATGGGTGCTTAGGGTCGTCACGCCAAGCTCTCGGGCGCGGTCTTCCACCGCATCATAAAGTTTACGGCCGATGCCCTGACCCATGGCATCGGGAATGACAAAGGCCAAATCGATGTAGCCTGTTTCGTCGATTGTCATGAACCCCACCAATTGCCCGACGGTTTCGGCGGCAAATCCCTGCACGCCGGCAAGCCTATTGCGCCAACCGTCTGTGTCGGGGCGGGCACCTGCCCAGGCCTGCCGCTGCGCCGCTGAATATACGTCCGCCGTGCCACGGTGAATGGCGTCGAAAAACACCTGCGCGGCTTGGGCGCTGTCGGTTGGCCTCAATGGCCGGATGCGGACGGTGTTCTGGATCATCGGCGGGTTAATACATGTGCTGGCGTTTGGGGGCGCATAAATGGTCGGGCAGGTGCGTTTGAAACGAAAAAACCGCCCCTTGTCACCAAGGTGCGGCTTCATTCGCAATAGGAATGCAGCGCTGAATTAGCGGCGCAGACCCAGACGTTTGATCAGGTCTTGATAACGTGCGTCATCTTTACCTTTAACGTAATCCAAAAGCTTCCGGCGTGTCGCAACCATTTTCAACAGACCACGGCGACCGTGGTTGTCTTTCTTGTGGGTTTTGAAGTGCTCGGTCAGCGTTGCAATGCGCGAGGACAGAATGGCAACCTGTACTTCGGGCGAACCTGTGTCGCCTTCTTTGGTGCCGAATTCTTTCATGACGCGTGCTTTTTCTTCTAGCGTAATCGACATCGGGGTCTCCTTTTCAAAAGGTTAAATTAATGGCGCAGGCCGGGATGTCGTCCAGCACAGGCCCATGGAGCATCCCCCACTGTTTTGAATCAGCGGGCGATGGGCGCGTATAGGAAAGTTTTTGATGCTTGGCAAAGACTTTATTTCGATGTGCCATTCGCAGATTGCTGAATCCCTATTTGCCCCATTTGGTCGCGGCTGATCAGCTCAGGGCAAGCCCGGCTGCGATGGCCGAACTAAGCGGGATAATCGAAACATCAGCGGCGGTCAGCACATCCGCGCTTTTTACAGAGGCCACAATCACCCCGTTCATGCGAACCAGTGTTTGATCCAGCTGCTCCGGGTCCGGATCGACTGAAACCTCGGGCTCCTCATCACCTACGCCGCGGTCATCCCAAACCAGCAACAGGCTATCATCCTCTGGTTCGAAATCCTCAATCATGGGGGCATTTCCGTCGGTGATCCAATCGCCAATGATAATATTGTCTGCGCCATCCCCGGCTGTGACAACATCATTCAGGCCCGCGACAATCGTATCATCACCCCCGCCGCCATTCAGAAAATCGCCGGTATCCTCGTCTGTAATGCCATCCACATCAGCGTCATCCTCGACCCCGATGATCAGATCGTCACCCCATCCGCCAAACAAGGCGTCTGCCCCTTGCCCACCGGTTAGCGTGTCGTCGTCCAAACCACCAAGCAGCGTGTCGTCGCCATCATCGCCAAACAGCACGTCCTCCCCTTCGGACCCCATCAGCGAATCATTTCCAATACCGCCGTGCAGCGTATCGTTGCCATTGTGGCCGGTCAGGTTGTCATCGTCACCGCCGCCTTCGATCAGGTCGCCGCCATCGTTGCCATGCAAATCGTCATTCCCTGCGCCGCCATTGACGGTATCATCGCCTGCGTCGCCCCGTGCATAATCGTCGCCACCATGGCCCGCGATCAGATCATCACCCTCGTTTCCACCGATTTGATCATAGCCGTCACCGCCGCTCAATAGGTCGGCCCCTGTACCGCCGGAGAGTATCAGGCCGTTTGTCCCGTTCGCATCGTCGGAGAAGGAATCATCGTCTTCATCTCCCTCGGGGCTGATGTCGACAAAGGCCGCCGCCCCAACTGCCACCAAACCCATTAAACCGGCCAAGAACAACATTGCAGAATTCCAATTTCATTGACCCGCGCAAGACGCATCACCCCAACAAGAAATGCCCAGATTCCTGGCCTCAGGTCAAAACCGAAACTACTTTACGGTTAACCCGGTCCTAATCCAGCCAGGCAACCGGTTGTTGCGCATAGGAAATATATAGGGGGTGTTTCGGGTGGCCGTCTTTGGACAGACCCAGATGGTACATCGGTATGCGTTGATTTCTTAGCAAACCCTTAACCGCAGGGCCGCGGCCCAGATGTGCGCCGTGGGTGCCCCACGCTGCAATCACTGTATCCGCCCAAGCCGCCGCTTTCAGCAATATCGCATCATTATCCGCACCCACAGGGTCTTTTGCTTTGCGCATCAGCTGTGGGCTGGTTTCACGCCATGCAAAAATATTCGAGACCTGAAACGCACCGTAGCCCAACGCACGCGCGCGGCGTTCGCATCTTTCCACGGTGGGGTCATTTGCCACCTCTGTCGCCTTTGACGGGTTCAGCATCACGAACAAGACTTTGGGTCTTGCGGGATCCCATACCCGGCTTAGGCTGTAGCGGTATCTTTCACAGTCCGAGTAAACAGCGACCGATGGTGCGTCGCCTTTGATATGGCGGCGGGTGATCACGTGTCTTGGGGGTGGTTAAACACGCGGGAGGGATGCAATTCGCCGGCTTTGAAACGACCAACGGCCACGGCGCGCCCCTCAAAGGATGCCCAAACCTCGTCACCATATTCCACGTTATGGGCAATCACCATGCCGGGGTTGCCGTTGCGCATCCGCACGGCTCCTTCCGGCGTGGCTTTTACCTCGGGCAAATCCTGCAACCCTTTTTCTAGCGGCAGCAGATGCGCGTCCAATGCATCCGTGCGGGCCATCTCTTCGATTTGCTCCATCGTCAGCCCGTCACTCGCCTCGAATGGCCCCGACCAAATGCGGCGCAGTTCACGGACATGGCCCAGACATCCCAAGGCCTGCCCCAAATCACGTGCGATGGACCGGACATAGCCGCCTTTGCCACAAACCATTTCCAAGGTCACATGATCGGCGTCAGGCCGGTCCGTCAGCAACAGACTTTCCACCCATAGGGGCCGCGCTGCCAACTCCATGGCTTCGCCCTCGCGGGCAAGCTTATAGGCGCGTTGCCCGTCGACCTTTACGGCTGAAAACTGCGGCGGGACCTGTTCAATATCGCCGACGAAAGCCGCCAATGCCGCCTTGATCGCATCGTCATCGGGGCGCAGATCGCTGGTTTCCAACACTTCGCCCTCTGCATCATCGGTATTGGTCGACACACCGAGACGCACGGTAAACTCGTATGCTTTCAACGCGTCCGTGATGTAGGGAACGGTTTTCGTCGCTTCACCCAATGCAATCGCCAACACCCCTGTGGCATCAGGGTCCAAGGTTCCCGCATGCCCGGCCTTGTTGGCATTCAGAGCCCACCGCACCTTGTTCACAACAGTGGTCGATGTCGGCCCGGCAGGTTTATCCACCACCAGCCAACCTGAAATATCCCGTCCCTTGCGTCTGCGCGCCATGTTTTCAACCCTATCTGATTTGGCTGCGTCCTATCAAAGCGCAGTCGTCTTTGCCCAGCCCGACTTCATTCCAAATGGAAAATAATCCTCGCCGAAGGCATAATAGTTCTTATTTTTCGAGGCTATTGGTCGACCACAACGCCGATAATCGGCCCCAGCGGGCTGAACCCGATATCGTTGCGCCCCAATTCAGGTGCGCGCATCCGCGAGATATTACCATCAAAATACAGCGCGTTGGGCAGCTTTAGCCGATCGCGGAAGAACACGCCGAAATCATAAAAGTTCACCACCCCGTTCGAGATTACGAAATATGCTTTCATCCCATCCGCGCTGGTCCCGACCCCATTGCGCACATAGCGCGAGGTGCCGTCTTTCAGAAACTTTGGGTGCAGTTTCCCGTCAATCACCAGCATGGGCCCGGATTGGGTGGCGCTTGTGCATTTGGGGGCTTGGCGCATGAACCGTTTGGTCTCAAACACGTCAGCCCGGCCCGCACGCAGGCATAGAACGCCGTTGGGGACCAAGCCAAAGTTGCCCGGCCCTGCGCTGCTGATCACCCGTTGGACCTGTTCGCCGTTCTCAAGATAATAGCCAACCGGCGCGCGATTGTCGTGATACATGCCTGCATTCATCGCAAAGCCCAGCCGTTTGCCCTGTTCTTTCAGCGCCTTATCCAAGGTGCTGAAATACCCGTAGGGGCTGCCATCGGCGGCATATAGAAACAGGCCCAGCTTATCGCGGGTCATATCGACCTCGCAGACACTATACCTGTTGTTCTCGTAGATCTCGTTCCGGCACGTTTCCGCGCCAGCTTGGCATGCTGTCCACCCCAGCAGTACAGCAATGGCCAGCAGGCGTGTCATGACGCGTCTTGGCTCGTATCGTCTGGGTCTGAATCGGGTGCCTCTGCATCGCGGCGGACCACGTCTTGCGCCAACATGCGCCGGGTGTCGTCCATCCGGTCAAAGGTCTCGTCCAGTTGAAAGCGCAGATCGGGCGCGAATTTCAGGACCAGTTTCTTTGACAGCAGCCGCCGCAGCTCGCCTTTGTTACGGGCCAGCAGCTTGAGGACATCCTCACGTCCTTCACCGCCCAATGGCAAAACGAATGCCGTCGCAACCTTTAGGTCGGACGAGGCGCGGACCTCGCCCACTGTGATTGACAGCCGGTTGAGTTCTGGGTCGTGGACATCGCCGCGCGCCAATACATCAGACAAGGCGCGGCGAATGGTTTCGCCGACGCGGAGTTGCCGTTGAGTGGGGCCGGAGCCCTCATGTGTTCTGTTCTTTGCCATATGCTTCATCTAAGGGGTCGCTGAGGTTTTGCCAAGCAGGTCGCCACGCGCTAAACCAAGCATGAAAAGGGAGCACAGCATGAGCAATACACCAGGCATCGCGATTACAGGCGCTTCGGGCCGCATGGGCCAGATGTTGATTGGGCAGGTTTCTGCCAATGACCGTGTGCATTTGGTGGGCGCGGTGGAACGTACGGGGCATCCTTGGGTGGGCCAGGACGTGGGCGTGGCCATGGGCGGTGCCGCCTTGGGTGTGATTGTGACCGATGATGCGCAAGCCGCAGTTGGCCCTGCACAGGCTGTCATCGACTTTACCGCGCCCGAGGCGACGCTGGCATTTGCCGCGATTGCTGCACAAGCGGGTACCGTTCATGTGATCGGCACGACGGGCATGACCGACGCCCAGATCGCCCAGCTTGAGCCGGCATCACGTCAGGCAGTCATTGTGCGGGCGGGCAATATGAGCCTTGGCGTCAATCTGCTGACGCAGCTTACAAAACGTGTCGCCGCCGCGCTGGACGAAGATTTCGATATCGAAATCATCGAGGCGCACCACAATCAGAAAGTTGATGCCCCTTCTGGCACGGCCCTGATGTTGGGCGAAGCCGCTGCCGAGGGGCGCGGCGTGGCATTGGCCGATGTCTCTGACCGCGGTCGCGATGGCATTACAGGCGCGCGCAAACGGGGCGATATCGGATTTACAGCGATTCGCGGCGGCGACATCGTCGGTGAACATGACGTGTTGTTCGCAGCGGCGGGCGAGCGGATCATATTGCGGCATGTCGCGTCTGATCGGGCGGTATTTGCGCGTGGCGCAATCAAAGCGGCGCTTTGGGGGCAGGGTAAGACACCCGGTCAATATGATATGCTGGATGTTTTGGGTCTGAACGACTGAAATATCTCTTAGGTTCAAAGCAACCCTAAACGCTTTGAACCTTTGCTTTGCTAGAATCGCTGTTGATCAGAAATCGACAGCGATTCCCTTTTTCTCCCAATCGCCATAGCGCACCGGCTCTGGTCCGTCTCTGCCGCCTAGTTCGGGCGGCAGTTCCATTTCTTGTGCTTTTTTGCGGCGCTCTGCGGCCTCGGCCAAAGCACGCTGCGCTGCGGGGGGCAGGTCTTGGGTAACCATCGGATTTGGCCCCGGCATTGGCTGAGGCGGCAAATCCGGGCCGGGTTCCGGCATGGGTTGGGGATCATGGGGCGGGCTTGGCATCGGTTTTTGGCCAGCTTTGGTCATCATCTCATCCTCTTGAGGCTACGGCCCCCTTGATATACGCCGTACATGCGCTCAGACAACCCGGGCGGTCAAAGCAAAAAGGCGTTTCGCATGTCAGATACCGGCGTTCAGGCCCGCAGAAGTGCGGTTTATCTTCTGGATATGATTTTAGGAGAAGAAAGCCTGATGTCCGAGCTGTTGGCCTCGGGGGTCTTGGATAAGCTGCCCCCGGATGATCGCGCCCGTGCACAGCGGCTTGCGCTGGATACCCTACGCGGGATGGAGCGTGCGGATCGCTTGTTGCAAAAACATCTGTCGAAATACCCGCCGCTGACGGTGCGCAACGCGCTGCGCGTGGGAACGGTTGAATTATGCCAAGGCGGTGCGCCACATGGTGTCGTGAATGCGATGGTTGAACTGGTCGCGAGCCACGGAAAGCTGGGCCACCTCAAGGGGCTGACCAACGCCGTGTTGCGCAAGATCGCCACCGAAGGGCCCGAGGCGTGGGAGGCATTGCGATCCCCCCGTTTGCCCAAGTGGCTGCGCGGCCCGCTGACCGAAGCATGGGGGCCTGAGGCGATGGCAGGCATCGAAGCTGCCCATTTTGCAGGTGCGCCGCTTGATCTGACGGCCAAGAAAGACCCAGCCGCCTTGGCCGAGGCTGTTGGCGGCGTGGTCTTGCCCACCGGATCGGTGCGCGTGAAAGATGCGGGCCAAGTGACCGCGATGCCCGGCTTTGCCGAGGGCGACTGGTGGGTCCAAGACGCCGCCGCTGCCTTGCCCGTCAAAATACTCGCCCCGCAAAAAGGCGAGGCCGTGCTGGACCTTTGCGCCGCACCGGGCGGCAAAACGATGCAATTGGCGGCTGCAGGGGCGCAGGTCACTGCCGTTGACAGCTCAAAACCGCGGATGCAGCGGGTGCGTGAAAACCTTGCCCGTGTGCATTTGCCGGCCAAGGTTGTCGTGGTGGATGCGCGCCGGTTTGAGGGACAGTTTGATGCGATTCTGCTGGATGCACCCTGTTCCGCAACCGGCACGATCCGCCGCCACCCCGACTTGCCACACGCCAAAGACGGCTCCGAATTCGGAGAGCTGATCGAGCTGCAATCCGAGATGATCGACCACGCGTGGTCCTTGCTGAACCCCGGCGGGCGCTTGGTCTTTTGCACCTGTTCGCTGCTGCCGGACGAGGGCGAAGTTCAGGTGGACGAAGCGCTGGAGCGTCATCCCGATATGTCGGTCGACCGTACGGCCTTAGAGATCGACGGCATTGATCCAGCGTGGGTCAGCTCCGAAGGGGGGCTACGGTTGCGGCCTGATTACTGGGCGGACCTTGGCGGCATGGACGGCTTTTATATTGCGTGTTTGCGCAAAGCGGGCTGATGGTTTTGCCTGAAAAGGCAAGGCTGTAAAAACTGTCCGTCAAAATGCGGTGACTTGGGGGAAATCTGCGCGTATGGTTTTCCAAACGCCACCAGAGCGTACAGGGACAGCAGTATGATGAGTACCAGTTTTCACGCGCGAAAGACGCAGTTTTTAAATCGATGGCACGCGCGCGCAACGGCCAAAATGAACGTTCAAGCCAAAGGATTCGTGTCGTCGCCCGAGCCGCGCACGATTGGGTCCTTTGCCCGTGGCAGGCAACTTATTGCCGGTAATCTGCTGTTTTCTGGTACATTAATCCAAGCACCTGATGCCGTATCGCTATGGGATGTCGCCATCACGGACCAGGAATTTGCCGAGGAATTGCACGGGTTCGCATGGCTTGATGATCTGGCTGCGGTTGGTGATCTCAAAGCGCGCGAAACGGCACAAAGGTGGCTTTGGGGCTGGATCGATCAATTCGGCAAAGGGCGCGGTATCGGCTGGACACCTGATCTGACCGGGCGGCGTCTGATCCGCTGGATCAACCATGCCCTGTTTATGTTGCGCGGTGTCGAACAGGATGAAAGCGATGCATTCTATCGGTCTTTGGCCGGGCAGACATATTTCCTATCCCGTCGTTGGCAGGCAGCGGCCCCCGGTTTGCCCCGGTTTGAGGCGCTGACTGGTTTGATTTACGCGGCGCTTTCGCTGGAAGGGCTGGAACATCTGGCTGATCCGGCGATCAAAGCATTGGCGCGTGAATGTGATGCCCGGATCGACGAACAGGGCGGGCTGCCAACGCGAAACCCCGAAGAACTGCTTCAGGTGTTTATGTTGCTCAGTTGGGCCGCAGCCGCGCTAAGCGACGCAGGGCGCGGCACGCCCAAGGCGCATATGGCCGCGATTGAGCGCATCGCCCCAACCCTGCGGACCCTGCGCCACTCCGATGGCAGTCTGGCCCGTTTTCATGGCGGCGGGCGCGGTGCCGAAGGGTGGCTGGATCACGCGCTATCGACGGCCAAGATCAAAACGCGGCAGCCTGACGGATTGTCGATGGGCTATGCGCGGCTGTCTGCGGGACGTACCAGCGTCATCATTGACGCAAGCACACCGCCCAGCGGGGCGGAATCGATGAATGCCCATGCCTCTGCCCTCGCGTTTGAGCTGACGTCGGGGCGCAGGCCCTTGATCGTAAACTGTGGGTCGGGCGCATCCTTTGGCGCAGAATGGCGCAGGGCGGGGCGCGCGACGCCGTCGCATTCCACATTGTCACTGGGGGGCTATTCCAGTGCACGATTGGCGGACCCGGATCGTCACACGGGCCAAGAGGCGCTGATTGAAGCGCCTACATATGTCCCGGTCGAGATTGAGGCCGTCGGTGATGGCACGAAATTTCAGGGCGGGCACAATGGATATGTCCCGGGCTTTGGTCTGACCCATGCGCGCACGATCGAATTGACCTATGATGGTCGCGCCGTCGCTGGCGAAGACATGCTGCTGGCCATGAAAGATTCCGAAAAGCGCCAATTTGACCGTGAAATGGACGCGGTAAAACTGAAAGGCATCCCGTTCGAGATTCGTTTTCACCTGCATCCGGATGTCGACGCGACCCTTGATCTGGGCGGTGCTGCAATTTCGATGGCACAAAAAAGCGGAGAGATTTGGGTGTTCCGTCATGACGGCACCCATAAACTGTCTTTGGAACCAAGTGTTTACCTTGAACGCAATCGTTTACGCCCCCGTGCATCTTTGCAAATTTTGCTTGCCGGGCGGGCCACAGCATATGCAACGCGGGTCAGGTGGTCCTTGTCCAAAGCGCAGGAAACTGCGATTGGCGTGCGAGATTTGTCACTAGACGATCCGTATGATGACCAAGACTGACCCAAGGAACCCCATTATGCCCGACCTGCACCCCGTATCCCGCGCGCTTCTTTCTGTTTCTGACAAGACCGGATTGGTCGAACTAGGGCGGGCGCTGGTGTCCCACGGGGTCGAATTGCTTAGCACCGGCGGGACCGCCAAGGCGTTGCGCGATGCAGGGTTGACGGTGAAGGACGTATCCGAGGTTACGGGCTTTCCCGAAATGATGGATGGCCGCGTTAAGACGCTGCACCCGGTCGTGCATGGCGGTTTGCTGGCGCTGCGTGACAATGACGAACATGTCGCCGCGATGGATCAGCACGGCATCGGCGCAATCGATCTGGTGGTGGTCAATCTGTACCCGTTCGAAGAAACGGTCGCCAAAGGTGCCGAATACGACGAAGTGATCGAGAATATCGATATCGGTGGCCCTGCGATGATCCGCTCTGCCGCGAAGAACCACGGCTTTGTCAATGTGATCGTTGATGTTGAAGATTACGATGTGGTGATTAAGGAACTTGGCGAAAACAACGGCCAGACATCTTATGCCTTGCGTCAGCGGTTGGCCCAAACGGCCTATGCCCGCACCGCGGCCTATGACACGGCCGTTAGCACTTGGATGGCAGCACAGGTTGGTGGCACGCCACGGCGTCGCACTGTTGGTGGCACCTTGGCGCAGACCCTGCGTTATGGCGAAAACCCGCATCAGTCGGCGGCGTTCTATACAGATGGATCGAAACGCCCCGGCGTCGCCACCGCGACCCAGCATCAGGGCAAGGAACTGTCCTATAACAACATTAACGACACAGATGCCGCTTACGAGCTGGTCAGCGAATTTGACCCGGCCCAAGGGCCAGCCTGCGCGATTATCAAGCATGCGAACCCTTGCGGTGTGGCGCGTGGCACGTCGATGGTGGACGCATATTCCCGTGCGTTTGACTGCGACCGGACATCGGCCTTTGGCGGAATTATCGCGTTGAACCAAACGCTTGATGGTGAAACAGCCGAGGCGATCAGCGAGATTTTTACCGAAGTTGTGATCGCCCCCGGTGCGACGGATGATGCCAAAGCGATCTTTGCCAAGAAAAAGAACCTGCGTTTGCTGACCACCAACGGTCTGGCGGACCCGACAGTCGCGGCGCTGGCGTTCCGCCAAGTGTCGGGTGGCTATCTGGTGCAGGACAAAGACGTGGGCCGGATCACTATGGACGACCTGAAAATCGTGACCAAGCGCCAGCCGTCGGATCAGGAACTTGCCGATATGATGTTTGCCTGGACCGTTGCCAAACACGTGAAATCCAACGCGATCATCTATGTCAAAGACGGCGCAACCGTTGGTGTCGGTGCCGGCCAGATGAGCCGCGTTGACAGCACGCGCATCGCGGCCCGCAAGGCCCAAGACATGGCAGAAGTCATGGGCCTGCCCGCACCATTGACCCAAGGGTCGGTTGTTGCATCCGATGCGTTCTTCCCCTTTGCGGACGGTCTGATCACTGCAGCCGAGGCTGGTGCCACAGCGTTGATCCAGCCGGGCGGGTCGATGCGCGATGACGAAGTGATTGCCGCCGCTGACGAGGCAGGGTTGGCCATGGTCTTTACCGGCATGCGTCATTTCCGGCACTAACGGTCAAAGCACAACTAAAAGGGTCGGCATGCGTATCATTTTCTGGGCGGGTTTCACTGCCTTTATTCTGGATCAGCTTAGCAAATACATCGTGATCCACATGATGGAGCTAAGCCGTATCCGCACGATTGATGTGCTGCCGCCCCTGATCAATTTTCGCTATGGCGAAAACCGGGGTATCAATTTCGGCTTGTTTGGTGATGGGTCCGATGCCAGCCGGTGGATATTGATCGCGCTGGCCTGCGCGATATGTGTGGGTATTCTGGTTTGGGCCTACCGGCACGCCATGGGTTATTGGGCCAAAGTCAGCGCAGGCTTGCTGATTGGCGGTGCTTTGGCGAATGTCGTGGACCGGCTGCTATATGGCTATGTCCTTGATTTTCTGAATATGTCCTGCTGCGGGATCAACAACCCGTTCGTCTTCAACATCGCGGATGTGTTTATCTTTGCGGGCGCGATCGGGTTGATATTCTTTACCTCTGATCCCAAGACTGCGCCCAGCAAACCCGTTAAAAAAGGCCAGTGACATTGGCCGCCTGCCTGCGTTAGGTATGTGCAGACCTCAAGGAGATCCGTCATGCGCATTGTCGCCGCTCTTGTTTTGATATCGCTAGCGCTTGCTGGCTGTGCCAACGATGGTTTGCGTGACATTCGTGGATCGGCCATGGGCCCTGACGAATTCATGGTCCAGCCTGTGAAACCCTTGGCTGAACCTACCAATTATACCGATTTGCCACCGCCGACGCCCGGTCAGGCCAATCTGACAGATCGCAACGCCATAGCCGAAGGTATCGTTGCCTTTGGTGGCCGCCCCGAGGCGGCAGCGGGCGGTATTCCGGCCAGCGATGGTGCCTTGGTCCAACAGGCCAGCCGCTTTGGCGTGGCACCTGCCATCCGCCAGGAGCTGGCTGAAACAGACGCCGAATTCCGCAAGCGCAGGGGCCGGTTCACACAGTTCAAAATCGTCTCGACGGATCGCTACAATCAGGTCTATCGCGGGCAATCCCTTGATGCCGCGGCCGAGGCTGAACGCTGGCGCAATGCGGGTGCACGCACGCCTTCTGCCCCTCCGGCAGATTGATCTAATACGCGCGTCCTGCTGCCGCCTTATGTCTGCGGCGTAATTACAAATCTGTTAGGTCTCTTGATCGCCCCGCACGGTGGCGTAAGTAAGGTCGTGCAGGACCCTGCTTAAAGGACCAACCATGATCAGATTTCCGGCTTTTGCCGCGTTCGTTTCATTTCTACTGCCTGCCTCGTTCGCGCTTGCGGCACAGAATGAGGCCGTAACCCATTTTACCTTGGACAACGGGATGGAGGTGGTGGTCATCGAAGATCACCGGTCCCCGTCGGTTCAGCAAATGGTCTGGTACAGGGCAGGGTCTGCGGACGAACCCAAGGGATCATCCGGCGTCGCGCATTTCCTTGAGCATCTGTTGTTCAAAGCGACAGATAAAATGGAATCCGGTGAGTTTTCGGCAACGGTGGCTAAGAATGGCGGCCGTGATAATGCATTCACCAGCTACGATTACACTGCGTATTTCCAACGTGTTGCCGCCGACCGTTTGGAACTGATGATGCAAATGGAATCGGACCGGATGAAAAACATTCGCCTGACCCATGAAGACATCGAAACCGAACGCGATGTCATCATCGAAGAACGCAACCAACGTACCGAAAACGACCCCGGCGCATTGTTCCAAGAGCAAATGAGCGCGGCGCAATATCTGAACCACCGATATGGCACACCCGTGATTGGCTGGATGCATGAAATGCGCACGCTTGATCTGGAAGACGCGCTTGGCTTTTACGGGCTGTATTATTCACCCAACAACGCAATTTTGGTGGTGTCCGGTGACGTAGAACCAGCAGAGGTTCACCGTCTGGCCGATAAATATTACGGCGTAATCCCGGCCAACCCCGACCTGCCAGAGCGGTTGCGCACCCAAGAGCCGCCGCAGACTGCTGAACGGCGCGTAATCTTTCGCGATCCGCGGGTCGCGCAGGAATATGTCAGCCGGTCCTATCTGGCACCCGAACGCGATCCGGGGGACCAAACGACCGCAGCCGCTTTGACGATATTGGCCGAAATACTGGGGGGTGGGACAACGTCCTATCTGGCGGAAAAACTGCAGTTTGATACGCAGGTCGCCACGTATTCTTCGGCCTATTACCAAGGCCAGGCTTTGGATGACACAACCTTTGATTTGGTCGTGGTGCCGCGCCCCGATGTGACGTTGAAAGCCGCCGAAGACGCGATGGATGTCGCCATCTCCACCTTTTTGAAAGAGGGCGTCGACCCTGAACAGCTTAAGCGTATCAAAGCGCAGATGCGTGCCGAACAGATATATTCACGCGACAGTGCAGAACGCGTGGCCAACCGCTATGGCCGCGCCTTGGCAATCGGGTTGAGCGTGCAGGACGTGCACGACTGGCCAGATGTCCTTGAGGCGGTCACCGCCGAAGACATCATGCAAGCCGCCCGCGACGTTTTTAACCCAGCGGCATCCGTTACAGGATGGCTGATGCGCGAAGAGGTGACCCAATGAGACTGATATACGCATTTATCCTGACCGTGCTGGTGGCCATGCCCGCCCGGGCCGAGGTTAATATTCAACAGGTCACATCCCCCGGCGGGCTGAAGGCCTGGCTGGTCGAAGAACCGTCGATCCCCTTTGTGGCGCTGGATATATCGTTTCGCGGCGGCGCGTCCCTTGAGGTCGCAGACAAACGCGGTGCGATAAATTTGATGACAGCCTTGCTGGAGGAGGGCGCAGGTAGCATGGACGCGCGGGAATTCGCACGGGCGGCGGAGGGTCTCGCATCGAGCTTCAGGTTCAGCGTCGATGATGATGAGCTGAATGTATCGGCGCGGTTTCTGACCGAAAATCAGGACGCATCGGTGGCGCTGTTAAAAGCAGCCCTGCAAAACCCCAGCTTTGATGCAGACGCGATTGAACGGGTACGTGGCCAAGTCTTGTCGAGCATCCGGTCCAGCGCGAAAGACCCCGGTGATATTGCACGTAAAACCATGGATGAATTGCTTTATGGGGATCATCCCTATGGCTCGTCGTTAAATGGCACGGTTGAGACAGTGACCAATTTGACGCGCGATGATCTGGTTGCGGCCCATCGCGATGTGCTGGCCCGTGATCGCATTTTTATTGGCGCAGCGGGTGATATCACCCCTCAGGCATTGGGCATTTTGCTGGATGATCTGCTGGGCGGGCTGCCTGAAACAGGGGCACCACTCCCCGCGCGTGCAGAAGTAAATGTTCCGTCCGGCGTCACTGTTGTTGATTTCGCCACGCCGCAATCCGTAGCGCTGTTTGCGCAAAAAGGGATTGCGCAGAAAGACGACGATTGGTTCGCGGCTACGGTGATGAACCACATTTTAGGCGGAGGATCATTTGAAAGCCGTCTGATGGCCGAAGTGCGCGAAAAACGCGGCCTGACCTATGGTGTCTATTCCTATCTGGTGCCGATGGATTTGGCCGAGACCTACCAAGGGTCGGTCAGTTCGGCCAATGACCGCATTGCAGAAGCGATCAGCGTGATCCGGGATGAGTGGAGGAAAATGGCTGAAAATGGTGCGACCCAGCAAGAGTTGGAGGATGCCAAAACCTATATCACCGGATCATATCCGCTGCGCTTTGACGGAAACCAGCAGATTGCGGGGATTCTGGTTGGGATGCAGATGCTGGGCCTGCCCATTGATTACATCGCAACCCGCAACGACAAAGTTGACGCAGTCACCCTAGAAGATGTGCGCCGGGTCGCGGGGGAGCTGCTGGACCCCGAGGGTTTGGCGTTTGTCGTTGTCGGCCAGCCCGAGGGGCTTGAGACAACAGCCGCCAACTAGGACGGGACCCAATTGAGGCGCTGACGCGCCGCATGATGTTTGGCCGGACCCTAGGGGTCCGGCGTGCCTTCGGCGAGGATATTTAAAAGCCAGAGAAGAGATCCGGACTTATTCGCCGTAGGGGATCCAGATGTTTTTCACTTCGGTGGATGCCTGCAGGAATGCATGCCCTTCGCCGGACGCGCTGGACCAGTCGCGGGCTTGGCCATTGTTGACCCATGTCCGTTTGAGGTTTTGCGCCGAGGCCTGTTCGATCAACTGGCTGAGCGGTTCTGCACCAAAGCTCCAGACCGCATCGACATCCATGTGGCGTGCCATTGTTTCGGCAAGATCCGGGTGCGGGCCGGTCAGGATATTGACCACGCCTGCCGGGACGTCAGAGGTTTCCAGCACTTGCACGAAATCGGTTGCTGATAGCGGGAATGGCGTGCTGGCGGCCAGAATGACGCGGTTGCCCATGGCGATGGCGGGGGCCATGCAGGAGATTAGGCCAAGTAAGGGGGCCTCATCCGGGCAGATGGTGCCGATGACGCCCACCGGTTCTTTCATGGCGAGGGCTGCGCCGCGCATGGGGACACCGTGCACTTGGCCATCATACTTGTCGGCCCATGCGGCATAGGTAAACAGGCGGCTGATTGATGCCGCGACTTCCTTTGCGCCGGACTTGCCACCTTGCATGGCATCAATCCTGCCTGCGAATTCGTCGCTTCGGGCGGCCAGGTTTTCCGCGATGTAATACAGGATTTGCGCCCGCAGATGTCCGGTTGTTTTGCTCCAGCCTTTTGCAGCATGGGCGGCTTCGACTGCGTTGCGCACGTCTTTGCGCCCTGCCAAGGATACATGGCCCAGCGGCCCGCCGGATTTGCCCCAGACCGGCGCGGATTGCCCGCCGTCCGGGCGCGCTTGTTTCCCGCCGATATACAGCTTGGCCGTGCGGTCTATACCACCCTCTGGGCTACCCTTCCCTTGCATCGGGGAGGGCGTTTTCAGGGGCTTCGGATCGCCTTTCGGCTTGGTATAGGCGGCCAGACCTTCCCATCCGCCTTCGCGGCCAAAGCCGCTTTCGCGCACGCCGCCGAACCCGGCTGCGGCATCAAGCATATTGGTACCGTTGATCCAGACCACGCCTGCAACCAGCTTGGGCGCGATATCGAGGGCAAGGTTGATGTTCTCGGACCAGATCGTCGCGGCAAGGCCGTAGCGGGTGTTATTTGCGACCGCGATGGCCTCTTCTGGGGTGCGGAAAGTTGTCGACACCAGAACGGGGCCAAAGATTTCCTCTTGCATCAAGGTGTCGGCGGGGTTGAGGCCCGTGATAAGCGTGGGTGGGTAAAAGCAGCCGCTGCTGGGAATATTACTTGTGGTAAAGACGTCGCCAGCGTCGTTCGATGCGACCAAGTCAGTGACCCGTTGCACCTGCACGGGGTCGACCAATGCGCCGACGTCGATGGATTTGTCCAAGGGATTGCCAACGCGCAGTTTCGTCATCCGGGTGCGCAGTTTGGCATAGAAACGATCGGCAATGGGTTCGTGAACGAGCAACCGCGAACCGGCGCAGCAGACCTGCCCCTGATTGAACCAGATCGCATCCACCAGCCCCTCGACCGCTGAATCCAGATCAGCGTCGTCAAACACGATATAGGGCGATTTGCCCCCCAACTCGAGGGTCAGTGCCTTGCCGCTGCCCGCTGTTGCTTCGCGGATACGGCGGCCCACGGCTGTTGAGCCAGTAAAGGCGATTTTATCTACCTCGGCGCTCACGATCATTTCGCCCACGGCCCCATCACCGGTCACGATATTCACGACACCTTTGGGCAATCCTGCCTGTTGGCAGAGATCGGCAAACATCATCGCCGTAAGCGACGTATATTCGGCGGGTTTCAAGACCACGGTATTACCCATGGCCAACGCAGGTGCGACTTTCCATGCCAACATCAGCAGCGGGAAATTCCATGGAATAATCTGGCCGCACACGCCTAGCGCCTGCGCATCGGGCAATTCGCTTTCCATCAGTTGCGCCATCCCGGCGTGATAATAGAAATGACGCTGTGCCAAGGGGATATCCACATCGCGGGCTTCGCGGATCGGTTTGCCGTTGTCCAATGTCTCAAGCACTGCAAACAGACGGCTGTGTTTTTGCAGCAGTCGCGCAATCGCATACAGGTATTTCGCGCGCTCATGACCTGTAAGCTTTGCCCATTTGGGCTGTGCTTTGCGGGCGGCGGCCACGGCTGTATCAACCTCGCCCTGGGTCGCTTGCGCCAGGTTGGCCAATACGTTGCCATTCGCCGGATTGCGGCTTTCAAAGTCGTCTCTGGCCTTCGTGAACTCACCATCAATAAAATGGCCAAATCGGCTGCCCTGATCAACCAACCACGCCAGGGCATCAGCAGCGGATTCCGGGGCAACCCCATAGTCCATGGTCTCATAGATTTCGGAAACGCTCATGGCTTCACCCTTTTTCAAATACTCAAATTCAACACCCGCTACAGGCGGCTTAGCTGATGGCGTGGCGATAGCTTGCGGAATAGCTGCCGGTCACGTGATGCTCTAGCTGCCGTTCAATATCGCCCAGCAGGGACGACGCGCCAAAGCGGAACAGATCGGGCCGCAGCCAGCGATCGCCCAGCTCTTCCTTGATCAAGGCCAGATATGTGATCGCGTCTTTCGCCTTTGATATGCCGCCCGCAGGTTTATAGCCGACGCGGATACCGGTCCGGTCAAAATAGTCGCGAATGGCGCGGATCATCACCAGCGTGACGGGCAAGGTGGCGTTCACGCTTTCCTTGCCGGTCGAGGTTTTGATAAAATCCGCCCCTGCCATCATGCACACCAGTGATGCGCGCGCGACATTGCGCAGGCTGCCCAACTCGCCTGTTGCCAGAATTGCTTTTACATGTGCGTCGCCGCAGGCAGCCCGAAAGGCGCGCATCTCGTCATAGAGTGCTTGCCAATCGCCCGACAGAACATGGCGGCGCGAAATGACGATGTCGATTTCTGTCGCGCCTTCGGCCACGCTCATCTCAATCTCTTTGATGCGCAGCTCGAACGGGGACAGGCCGGCGGGAAATCCGGTTGATACGGCGGCGATGGGGATATTGGTGCCGGAAAGGGCCGCCTTCGCCGGGGCAATCATTTCATGATAGACGCAAACGGCACCGACGGTGATCGGCTCCATGCCCAAGGCTTTCATCAATTGCGGGGATACAGGTTGCCGGGCTTTGGCGCACAGTCGTTGCACCCTGCGTGCGGTGTCATCGCCGGACAATGTCGTCAGATCGATACAAGTGATGGCGCGCAGCAGCCATGCGGCTTGGTGATCTTTCTTCACAGACCTGCGTGCGGCGATGCTGGTGGCACGGCGCTCCACGGCGGATGTGTTGACTTGAACGGACCGGACCCAATCCATGTCTAGGGGCATGCCCGGATTGCGCGGCTCTGTCACTTGGGGCAGATGGCTTTGCGCGATGTCGGTCGGGGTTGTCACATGTGTGGACATGGGCGTCTTCCTGTTTAATCAGACGTGCAAAATGACATGGGTGATGCTTGCTTTGCAACCACAACGCCCCCAACGTCACGCCGCTGTTAGCTGCCGCGATAGGTTGAATAGCCGAACGGGGAAAGCAAAAGCGGCACGTGGTAATGCGCGTCGGGGTCCGAGATGCCAAAACGCAGCGGGATTACATCCAGAAACCGTGGTGTTTCTGGCGGGGTTCCGATGGCATCCAGATAATCACCTGCTTCGAACACCAGCTCGTATGTGCCGGGGGCAAATTGATCTTTTGGCAGGATCGGCGTGTCTGTTCGGCCATCGGCGTTGGTCACCATCTGGGCAAGGTGGGCACGTTTGTCGCCGTCGATACGGTACAGCGTAATGGTAAGCCCGCTGGCGGGCATCCCCCGCGCAGTATCAAGGACATGGGTCGTTAGGTAGCCGTCTGCCATGAGGTCGGTCTTTCGTTAAGTTATTTGCAGTGCAGGATAGGGGCCGCACCAACAGCGTCAATGGCTGTCATACGCCCAAGTTACACGCGTTGAGCAAGGAAAATGCCAAACTGATTCGTTTTTGTTTTGACCCGCGAATCATCCTTGGCTTATATGGATGTCACAAGTGATCGGATGCGCCGCATGCCAGCGGGGCCAAATAAGTCCGAGGCTTGTGCGCCGGGGAACAGAATAACGACATTCGAGCACGCCATGATAAAATGGTGACTTTAGGACGGGGACCGGCAGGACTGATCGTACCACGTGTATATCAGCGGCCCCTGTCCACATTAAGCGCCACAGCCCCGCCCAGTTTGAAGAGTATCAGATCGGCCAGCGCCCGAGAATTCCCGAAGAACAAGCGAGCAGGGCCAATACGCGCGGATCTGGCAACGGGCTGACCTTTTGAACAGGTCAGCCTTTTGTATTTTTTGCAGGTTGGATTCTTGCAATTGGTCCGCTTGGCAATGCACTGTGAACGGCGTTGAACAAAGGACAGGACAATGAACCGCTACCCTCGTGATTTTCAGGGCTATGGCCCCACACCGCCCGATGCGCAATGGCCCGGCGGTGCCCGCATCGCAGTTCAGTTCGTGGTGAATTACGAAGAGGGCGGCGAGAATAACATCCTGCACGGCGACGCCGCATCAGAGGCGTTTTTGTCTGAAATCGTCGGTGCGGCACCTTGGCCGGGTCAACGTCATTGGAACATGGAATCAATCTATGATTACGGCGCGCGGGCAGGGTTCTGGCGCTTGCACCGCTTGTTTACCGGTGCCGATATCCCCGTAACCGTTTACGGCGTCGCCAGCGCATTGGCGCGGTCCCCCGCGCAGGTCGAGGCGATGAAAGAGGCGGGTTGGGAAATTGCCAGTCACGGTCTGAAATGGATCGACTACAAGGATCACAACGCTGAAACCGAAAGCGCAGATATCGCCGAAGCAATTCGCCTGCATCGCGAAGTTGTGGGTACTGCCCCGCGCGGTTGGTACACGGGGCGCAGCTCGGTCAACACTGTCGCCTTGGCCGCCGAAACAGGCAGCTTCGATTATATTTCGGACACCTATGACGATGATCTGCCCTATTGGATGCAGGTGGCCGGTGGGGACCAGTTGATTATCCCCTACACGCTGGACTGCAACGACATGCGGTTCGCCACGCCTCAGGGGTTTAATTCCGGCGATCAGTTTTACACATATCTACGCGATACCTTTGACGCGCTGTATGCCGAAGGCACCGATGGCGCGGCCAAGATGATGTCGGTCGGCCTGCATTGTCGCCTTGTTGGCCGCCCGGGCCGCATTCAGGCGCTGAAACGGTTTATCGATTATATCAAAGGTTTTGAGGGGGTCTGGACCCCGCGCCGCATTGATATCGCAGACCATTGGCGCGCCACCCATCCGCCTAAACATCCCCTGCGGATTGACCAATTGAACCGCGCTGAGTTTGTCGCGAAATTCGGCGGCGTGTTTGAGCATTCCGCGTGGATCGCCGAACGTGCGTATGATCTGGAGCTTGGCCCGGCCCATAACAGCGTTGCGGGTATTCATAACGCGTTGGCCCGTATGTTCCGGTCGGCCAGCCACGATGAACGCTTGGGCGTGCTGACCGCGCACCCTGATCTGGCGGGCAAACTGGCCGCAGCCAAGCGCCTTACCGCAGAAAGCACGGCGGAGCAGGGCAGCGCTGGGCTGGATGCGCTCACCGATGCGCAACGCGCAAAGTTCACTGAACTGAACGAGGCCTATGTCGCCAAGCACGGTTTTCCGTTCATCATCGCCGTGAAAGACCACGACAAGGACGGGATCCTGCGTCACTTTGAGGCGCGGATATCCAATGACAGCCAAACCGAATTTGAAACCGCCTGCCTGCAGGTCGAACGCATCGCACGTCTGCGATTGGAAACTATGCTATGACCTATGCCTTCCCCCCCGGCGGATTACCGGACCAATCGCAATCTCCCGAAAGCACGGCGGTGTTTACGGATGCCTATGCGGTGATCCCCGCGTCGGTGCAGCGCGATATCGTCACTAGCTTTCTGCCTGGCTGGACCAATACACGCGTCTGGGTCTTGGCACGCCCGCTAAGCGGTTTTGCCGAAACATTCGCGCAATACGCGCTAGAGCTTGCCGCGGGCGGCGGCAGCGACACGCCCGAACCTGACCCCGATGCCCAAACGGTGCTTCTTGTGGCCCATGGCACGGCACGTCTGACCATTGGCGACGACGCCTTTGATCTAATCCCCGGTTCCTATGTCTATCTGCCACCGGCTGCGGACTGGACCCTTTGGAACAGCGCCGATGTGCCTTGCGGCATTCACTGGGTACGCAAACGCTATGTCCCGGCCGAGGGGCTGCAATCACCGCAAGCCTTCGTGACCCACGACAATGACGTGCCCCAAACCGCCATGCCGGATACGGATGGCGCATGGGCCACGCAGCGCTTTGTTGATCCGTCGGATTTGCGCCACGACATGCACGTGAACATTGTCACGTTCCAGCCGGGCGGGCTGATCCCCTTTGCAGAAACCCATGTGATGGAGCACGGGCTATACGTGCTGCAAGGGACCGCTGACTATTTGCTGAACCGCGACTGGGTGCCCGTGGTGCCGGGCGATTTCATGTGGCTGCGCGCGTTCTGCCCCCAAGCTTGCGTTGCGACAGGAACCGAACCGTTCCGCTACTTGCTGTACAAGGATGTGAACCGCCACATGCCACTGACCTTATGAGCCGCGTTATCAAAGTTGAGCCGTTGACCGCGGACGCCTTTGCGCCGTTCGGGGACATTGTGGATGCGTCTGGCAGCCCAGACAAAATGATCAACGGCGGGCTATGTGGCCGGCACCACGATCTGGCGACGCTTGATTTCGGGACAGACGGGCGCGCGGGGATCAGCGTGTTTAACGCTCAAGCCCGCAGCCTGCCCTATACGCTGGACCTTCTCGAACGGCATCCCGAGGGGTCACAAGCCTTTATTCCCATGACGGCAGCCCCGTTTCTGGTCATCGCGGCCCCCGACAAAGATGGTATTCCCGGCACCCCACGGGCCTTTATGACGGCCCCCCATCAGGGCATAAATTTCGCCCGCGGCACTTGGCATGGTGTGCTTACTCCGCTGGCAACGCCCGGCATATTTGCTGTGATTGACCGTATTGGAAATACCGCAAACCTTGACGAATTCGCGCTGGACCCGCCCTATACGATCACGACCTAAGGTAAAAAACACGGACCGCGCAAAATTGCGGCCACTTTTCAACGAGGGAAATACATATGACTAGTAACGCCATCGGGACGCCAGAACAGCTGCGCGATCCAAATTACACCCCACCCCTAAGCCGTGCCATTCCGCTGGGTATCCAGCATGTTCTGGCGATGTTTGTGTCGAATGTGACACCTGCGATCATCGTTGCGGGGGCCGCTGGTTTCGGCTTTGGGTCAAACTCACCTGACTTTCCGGAGCTGCTGTATCTGATCCAGATGTCGATGCTGTTTGCGGGCGTCGCGACGTTGTTGCAGACGTTTACACTTGGACCCATCGGCGCAGGTCTGCCCATCGTTCAGGGCACATCGTTCGCCTTTATTCCGATCATGATTCCGCTGGTTGCGGGCAAGGGCGTTGACGGCCTTGCCGCGTTGTTTGGTGGTGTTATCATCGGCGGTATCTTCCACGCCTTCCTTGGTTTGTTCATCGGTAAAATCCGTTTTGCCCTGCCGCCGCTGGTCACGGGCCTTGTGGTTACAATGATCGGTCTTGCCTTGGTCAAGGTCGGTATCCAATACGCCGCAGGCGGTGTTCCTGCGATTGGCACACCGGAATATGGCAGTCTGCTGAACTGGTCTGCGGCGCTCGTGGTGATTGTCGTTACCTTGGGGATCAAGTTCTTCACCAAGGGCATGCTGTCCATCTCGGCGGTACTGATCGGCCTGATCGTCGGCTATCTCTATGCGCTTGGCGTGGGCATGCTGACCGTTGATGCCATTACAGGTTCCTGGGGCCGCTCCGCAGCCTTTGCCCTACCGAACCCCTTTAAATATGGGTTTGAATTCTCGGCAGCAGCAGTCATCGGCTTTTGCTTGATGGCCTTTATCTCGGCCATTGAAACCGTGGGCGACGTATCGGGCGTCACCAAAGGTGGCGCGGGCCGCGAGGCGACGGATAAAGAAATCCAGGGGGCGACCTATGCTGATGGTGTGGGTACGGCCGTTGCCGGCATCTTTGGCGGTCTGCCAAATACCTCGTTCAGCCAGAACGTCGGCCTGATCGCGATGACAGGCGTCATGAGCCGCCACGTCGTGACAATCGGTGCCATCTTCCTGATCATCTGCGGCCTTGTGCCCAAGGTTGGCGCGATTATCCGCACAATCCCGATCGAGGTTCTGGGCGGCGGCGTGATCGTCATGTTCGGCATGGTCGTCGCGGCGGGTATGTCGATGCTGTCTGATGTGAACTGGAACCGGCGCAACATGGTGATCTTTGCAATCTCCATCTCCATCGGTCTGGGCTTGCAATTGGAACCGGGTGCTGTTCAACACCTGCCAGCAACGCTCAAAATCCTGATGACCAGCGGCCTGCTCCCCGCAGCCCTGATCGCCATCGTCCTAAACCTTCTGCTCCCCAACGAGCTGGCCGAGGAATCGACCGAAGAAGTTTCGGGCGGGATGTCAGGCAGTTCCAAAGGCAGCTTGCCACACTAAAAAACCTGCCAGAGGGGGTCTTGTCTTCTCTGGCTCTTAAATATCCCTGCCGGAGGCATCCGCGCTTTCGACCAAGCGCGCCACCGGCGGCCCTATTCCAACCGCCAAACCAAGGATTCCAAAATGTACGATATGGCCGCCATGGGCGCTTGGATCGAATTCGCTGTCCGCTGGGTGCATGTCATCACGGGCATCGCCTGGATTGGCTCATCGTTTTATTTCATCGCCCTTGATCTGGGGCTGCACCGGGATCGGAATTTGAAATCCGGCGCGGATGGCGAAGAATGGCAGGTCCACGGCGGCGGGTTCTACCACGTGCAGAAATACCTCGTTGCGCCGGCGCAGATGCCCGATGATCTGGTCTGGTTCAAATGGGAAAGCTATTCCACATGGCTCTCGGGCTTTGCGCTGTTGATCCTTGTCTATTATCTGAGCGCTGAATTTTACCTTGTCGATCCTGCCGTGGCCGATCTGGCCATTTGGCAAGCGGTGGGCATTTCGATGCTGTCGCTCGCATTCGGCTGGATCGTTTATGATCTGATCTGCAAAAGCAGGTTTGGCGATAACAACACCCGGTTGATGATCGGCCTCTATGTGATCCTTGTCGGCATGGCGTATTTCTACACCTCGGTGTTTTCCGGCCGTGCAGCCCTGCTGCATCTGGGCGCGTTCACCGCGACGATCATGTCGGCCAATGTGTTTTTCATCATCATGCCGAACCAGCGTATCGTGGTGGCCGACCTCAAGGCCGGGCGCACGCCGGATGCGAAATACGGCAAGATCGCCAAACAACGCAGCACGCATAACAATTACCTCACGCTGCCGGTGATTTTCTTGATGCTGTCCAACCACTACCCATTGGCCTTCGCGTCTGAAATGAATTGGTTAATCGCGGCACTGGTGTTTTTGATGGGCGTGACGATCCGCCATTATTTCAACAGCCTGCATTCGCGGGCGGGCAATCCCACATGGACATGGTTGGCCACGGCGCTGTTGTTCATCACGATCATCTGGCTGTCCACAGCCCCCATGTTCCGCATCGCTGAACCCGAGGAAGCATCAGGCCCCGCGCTGCGCTTTGCCGCTGCTGACGGGTTTGATGAGGTTCATGATATTGTGATGGGCCGGTGCAGCATGTGCCACGCGGCAGAGCCGTCTTGGGATGGCCTGCTTTGGGCCCCCAAGGGCGTGCGGCTCGAGACGGAACACCAGATCGCCAAAGCGGCAAAACAAATCTATCTGCAAGCGGGTGTGACCCATGCGATGCCCCCTGCAAACCTAAGCTATATGCGCGCCGAAGAACGTGCGCAGATCGTTGCATGGTACCAAGCGGCAATGCGCCCGTAGGGTGGGTGCCAACCCACGCGCCGCTCCTTTGCCACTTTCAGAATCGCGTGCAACTATGCTAGTTCTAGCGCTATGGCACATCCAAACCCCAATATACGCGATGTAGCACCGGTTATCCGGCAGCTTGATGAATCGGCAATCAACCGCATCGCAGCGGGCGAGGTGGTTGAACGCCCCGCCTCGGCCGTTAAGGAGCTGGTCGAGAACGCCATTGATGCTGGCGCGCGTCAGATCACCGTGGAATATGCCGACGGTGGCAAGACGCTGATCCGCGTGACAGATGACGGCTGCGGCATCGCAGCGGGGGATTTGACCCTTGCGCTGTCCCGCCATGCGACCTCCAAAATTGACGGCTCGGATCTGCTGAACATCCACACCTTCGGGTTCCGTGGCGAGGCATTGCCGTCGCTAGGTGCCGTTGGCCGGCTGACCATCACCAGCCGCGTTGCGGGCCAAGACGGGGCCGAGATTACCGTGAATGGTGGTCAAACCGGCCCTGTGCGCCCCGCCGCATTGAACGGGGGCACGGTCGTCACCCTGCGCGATTTGTTTTTCGCCACGCCCGCACGTCTGAAATTCCTGCGCACCGACCGGGCCGAGGCGCAGGCCATCGCCGATATCATCAAACGTCTGGCCATGGCCGAACCTTTCGTGCGCTTCACTCTGCGCGATGTGTCCGGCGACGGGCCGGGCCGCGAAGTGTTCCGCGCCGAGGCTGAACAAGGCGATATGTTTGCCGCACTGCACGGGCGTTTGGCGCAGGTCTTGGGGCGCGAATTTGCAGATAACTCCCTACCCATCGATGCCGAACGCGAGGGGCTGCACCTGACAGGTTTTGCTGCCCTGCCGACCTATTCGCGGGGTACGGCGGTGGCGCAGTATTTGTTCGTGAACGGGCGCCCTGTACGGGACAAGCTGCTGGTGGGCGCGCTGCGGGGCGCTTACTTTGACCTACTTAGCCGTGACCGCCATCCGGCGGCTGCACTGTTTATCGATTGCGACCCGACGTTGGTGGACGTGAACGTGCACCCGGCCAAGTCTGAGGTGCGTTTTCGTGACCCCGGTCTTGCGCGCGGGTTGATTGTATCGGGCCTGCGTCACGCCTTGGCGGATGCGGGGCACCGCGCCTCGACCACGGTGGCGGACGCGACATTGAGCGCGATGCGCCCCGAGCAAACAGGCGCGCGCGTCTATCAGATGGACCGCCCTTCGCTAGGTGCGCGCACTGCCGCCTATCAGGCGCAATCCCCCGGATTTGCCGAGACGGCTGGCACGTGGGGCCGGGTGGAAACCCCAGCTGATCCAGTGACCGAAGAACCGCAAGAGGCCCCTGATTACCCACTGGGTACGGCACGGGGTCAGGTACACGAGAATTACATTATCGCCCAAACCGCGACGGGCATGGTCATCGTCGATCAGCACGCCGCGCATGAACGTTTGGTCTATGAAAAACTGAAACGGCAGATGGCTGAAAACGGCGTCGCCGCACAGGCGTTGCTGATCCCCGAGATTGTCGATCTGTCGGCATCCGATTGCGCGCGACTGCTGGATGTCGCGGAGGAACTGGCCAAACTGGGTCTGAGCATTGAGGCCTTTGGCGGCAGCGCCATCGCCGTGCGCGAAACGCCAGCGATCTTGGGCACGGTGGATGCCAAGGCGATGATCTTGGACATCCTTGACGAACTCGCTGATCAAAACGAAAGCAACACCGTTCAGGCCCGGATCGAGGCGATCCTAAGCCGTGTTGCCTGTCACGGGTCGATCCGATCAGGCCGCTGGATGCGCGGCGAGGAAATGAACGCCCTGCTGCGCGAGATGGAAGCAACCCCGCATTCCGGCCAATGCAACCACGGGCGCCCGACCTATGTTGAGCTGAAACTCAGCGATATTGAACGGCTGTTCGGGCGCACATGATCCAGATTGGCGGGCAAAGCTATGCGTTGGATGATCCGCGCGTTTTGATCGGGGTTGGGGCGGCGGTGCTCGCACTCTTGGTCGTGATCTTGCTGATCATGGCGGTACGGGCGGCTGGCAGATCAGCGCGGATGGTCGAGCCGTTGGCGCGGCAGATGCAGGTCATGGGGGGCCATGTGCAGCAGCTTGGCATGGGGCAGGAACAATTGCGCGGTGGCCTGCAAACGGTGTCTGACACGCAGGCCAATGCGCAAACCCAAATGGTGCAAAGCATCGAGGCGCGGATGGCCCATGTGCAACAGCAGATGCAGGACCGGCTGGCCGAGAACGCCGCGCGGTCCGCCCGTAGTCTGGCGGAAATGCAGGAACGCATGACCGAAACCCTGCACGGGTCGTCAAAACAAACCACGACCAGTCTTACCCAGCTTCAAGAACGGTTGGCCGCGATCGACAAGGCGCAGGACAACATCACCAAGCTTTCGGGCGATGTGCTGTCGCTCCAAGACATCCTGAGC
Organism: uncultured Sulfitobacter sp.; assembly: GCF_964021855.1. Lineage (NCBI taxonomy): Bacteria > Pseudomonadati > Pseudomonadota > Alphaproteobacteria > Rhodobacterales > Roseobacteraceae > Sulfitobacter > uncultured Sulfitobacter sp. Next base: position 37,683 of record NZ_CAXHZD010000001.1, on the reverse strand, counting down.
AACAAACAGACGCGCGGCGCGTTTGGGGAAATCCAGCTGAACGACATCGTGTCCAAGGCGCTGCCCAGCGACAGCTATACGATGCAAGCGACGCTTTCCTCGGGCAAGCGCGCCGATTGTCTGATCCATCTGCCAAACCCGCCCGGCCCCATCGTGATCGATAGCAAATTCCCGTTGGAAGCCTATGAGGCGCTGCGCAAGGCCAAGTCCGACTACGAGGTCAAAGACGCGGCCCGTGCCATGCGGGTCGCTGTCAAAGCGCACATCAACGCGATCAGCAGCAAGTATATCATCGAAGGCGAAACGGCAGATGGCGCGCTGATGTTCCTGCCGTCCGAGGCTGTTTATGCCGAGCTGCACGCGAATTTCCCAGAACTGGTGCGCGAGGGCTTTGCCGCGCGGGTCTGGATCGTGTCACCGACCACCTGCATGGCCACGCTGAACACCATGCGGGCGATTTTGAAAGACGCGCGTATGCGTGAACAGGCAGGGGCCATTCGCAAAACGCTGAAAATGCTGCACCGCGATGTTGAGATTGTCGTGGAACGTGTGGGCAAGCTGAACACCCATTTCGGGCAGGCGCGGGCCGATCTAGAAGGGTTGGGAACGGCGGCAGAACGTGCTGGAAAGCGTGCTGCCCGCTTGGACAACTTTGATTTTGAAGAAGTTTCCGACCAAGACAGCACGATTGTGCCATTGGCCAAGCCCGGCCACGATGGCACGCCCTAGCTTTGTGCTGGCCCCTTCATAAGGACACCCGTCAATATAATTGACCAGCAATTCATTTATGTGTTGGCCTTGGTCTTTTTCGAACTACATGCACGTTACCTAATATATTGGATTTTGCCCCATCATGCCGTTTGAAGCCATCGACCCGCCACGCCACGGCATGCTGACAGGCCCACGTAAAATCGCTGTTATCGGTGCCGGGATTTCCGGAATGGGGGCGGCGCATATGTTGGCAGACGATCATCACGTCACGATTTTCGAAGGGGAACCACGGCTGGGCGGTCATGCCCGCACCAAGATGGCTGGCAAAAATGGCGATCAACCCGTCGATACCGGTTTTATCGTTTTCAACTATGCCAATTATCCGCATCTGGCCGCGCTGTTCGACGAACTGGATGTGCCGGTCGTGAAATCCAACATGAGCTTTGGCGCGTCGATTGACGGCGGGCGATTGGAATATGCGTTGATGACCATGGATTCGATCTTTGCGCAGCGGCGCAATCTGGCGAACCCGAAATTCCTGCGCATGCTTAGCGATATTTTGCGGTTCAATAATACCGCCACCACAATCGCCCAAGACCGGTCGCTGACCATCGCAGGTTTTCTAAACTCGCTGGGCGCGGGCGAGTATTTTCGCAAATATTATCTGTCGCCCTTGTCCGGCGCGATCTGGTCAACGCCGGTTGAAAAGATCATGGATTTTCCCGCCTATTCGATGATCGACTTTTTCGAAAACCACGCTCTGCTAAGCCATACGGGCCAGCACCAATGGTACACGGTCAAGGGCGGGTCGCAGGAATATGTTAGCCGCTTGGGCACGTCACTGGGCGCGAAGGGCGTTGATATCCGTCTAAGCGCCGCCGTGCAGTCGGTGCGCCGCACGCCCGCCGGGGTCGAGGTGAAATCAAACGGTGGCGATTGGGAAGCCTTTGACGAGGTGGTGTTTGCGACCCATTCCGATGACACATTGGCCCTTCTGTCTGACCCAAGCGCGCAGGAACAAGCGGCATTGGGGGCGGTCAAATACCAACCGAATGATATCGTGCTGCATGCAGATACCAGCATCATGCCCAAGCGCCGCAAAACATGGGCGTCGTGGGTCTATTGCGAGGATAAGGGCCAGCAGTCCGACCGGATTGACCTGACCTATTGGATGAATTCACTGCAACCCATTCCCATGGATGATTTGCATTTTGTGACCCTGAATACCAAACGTCCGATCCGTGAGGAACTGATCTATGATCAGGTCACCCTGCGCCACCCTGTTTATGATATGGCAGCCCTGAACGCCCAAGAACAGGTGCGCGAATTTAACGGGACCAACAACACTTGGTTCTGCGGGGCATGGATGAAAAACGGCTTCCACGAGGATGGTCTCTCTAGCGCGGTCGACGTGGTGCGCGCGATCCGGGGTGATATCCAGGTGCCGCTGGCGGCAGAGTGACGGCTGCCGTCGATCATATAGCAGGGGTCACCTATCACGGGCGCAAAGGCAGCGTTGAAAACGCATTTCGCTATTCGGTGGACTATGTTTTGGTCGATGCCGATGCGCAGCTAGAAACGCCGCTGTTGTTTTCCCGAAATGGTCGCGGGGTAACGTCGTTGCAAGACATCGACCATGGCGGGGACAAGGGCGCAGGGCGCGGTGCCGCGTGGGTGCGCGATGTTCTGGCGCAACATCAAATCGCGGGTGTCACCAAGATCGAACTATTGGCCCAACCGCGGGTTCTGGGGCACGTATTTAACCCCGTCAGCTTTTGGCTGTGCGGCAGGCAAGATGGCGCGCTGATCACAGTGATTGCCGAGGTGTCGAATACATTTGGCGACCGGCACAGCTATCTTTGCCATCACGACGACCTGTCTGAAATTAAACCTGATGATCATCTGCACGCGACCAAAGTCTTTCACGTGTCCCCGTTTCAACCGGTCGAGGGGCGTTATGTCTTTCGCTTTGATATCCGCGAGGATCGCGTCGGCATCTGGATTGATTACACGCAGTCCGAGGGAGGGCTGATCGCGACGCTGACAGGTAAGCGTAAGCCGCTGACCAATGCCGGCATCATGTGGGCCATGTTGCGCAGACCTTTTGGTGCACGGCGTGTGTTGGCGTTGATCCACTGGCAAGCGGTCAAGCTGTGGTGGAAAGGCGGCGGATACAGACCACGCCCCGAGCCGCCACGGCAGGATGTATCAAGGTGACGCAAGCCGCCCCGCATAACTTGCCAGCCTATGCGCTGTTCGCGGCGCTTTTGGCCTCAGCGGGGCTGCCGATCTATATTCATGCGCCGAAGTTTTTTGTTGACGAATACGGCGTTTCTCTCGCGGCATTAGGCTCTGTTTTATTTGGTTTGCGGCTGTTGGACGTGGTCCAGGACCCGTTGCTGGGGCGGTTGTCTGAGCGGCTTAGGAACCATCGCGGGGTGGCGGTCGCCATTGCGAGCGGCCTGATGGCCGTGTCGATGTACGCCTTGTTCGCGGTGTCTCCGCCGCTGCCACCGTTGGTTTGGTTCGCGGTAACCCTGACAGGTGTGTTTTCGTCCTTCAGCTTTCTGATGATCTGTTTTTATGCCCAAGGTGTGGCCAAAGCCGCATCCTTGCCGGGTGCCGGTCATCTGTCATTGGCGCGGTGGCGTGAAACCGGTGGCTTGCTGGGTGTCTGCGCGGCCTCTGTCGCGCCCGTGGGGTTGGGCGCATTTATGGGTGCCCCCTTTGCGGGCTTTGCCGTTGGGTTTGCTGTGCTGGCACTGGCGTCGGTCGTGATGATGCGCAACGAATGGCAACAGGTTGATGCGCCAGCAGCGCCGGGTTTTGCCATTGTCCTGCGGGATCCTGTCGCGCGAATGCTATTGCTGATCGCGCTTTTGAACGCCGCACCTGTGGCGGTATCCTCGACTTTATTCCTGTTCTACGTGGAAAGCGCATTGCAGGCACCGGGCTGGGAAGGGCCGTTGTTGCTGCTGTTCTTTTTGGCCGCCGCCGCCGCGGCCCCGCTGTGGGGCTTTTTGGCCGAACAGCATGGGCCAAAACCGGTTTTGTTGTCCGCAATGGTCCTTGCGATCGTGGCATTCGGCGGCGCATTGTTCCTCAGCACGGGCGATATCGCGCTGTTCGCGCTGGTGTGTATCGGCTCTGGTGCGGCGCTTGGTGCTGATCTGACGCTGCTGCCCGCGATGTTTGCCGCGCGCATGGCCGCAATTTCGCCCTCTGCGGCCGAAGGTTTCGGACTTTGGTCGCTTGTGTCGAAATTCACACTTGCCTTTGCTGCTGTGACGCTACTTCCAATACTGCAGATGTCCGGATTTAGCAGCGACGCCACAGTTCATTCACAATCCGCCATTAGGACATTAATCTGGCTTTATGCGGGGCTTCCCTGCATCCTCAAGCTGCTTGCAATTGGGCTGTTGGCCGGAACCGAACTTGAAAAGGGCAAGAGGTAATGGATTTGGTATTCTTCTTGATCGGTGCCGGATGCGTCATGTGCGTCATGCTGGCCCGCCACTTCATTGCGGGTTTTCCCGCACAGGGGCCCGAGGATTACGCAGACGATCTTAACGTGCTGGACATGCGCAAAGATCTGGACGGAGAGATGGTTTGCGAAGGTGTCATCTTTGGCCCGATGGGGCGGGTCACCAGCACCTTTGTCGCGGATTTCAATGTGCACTGGGACGGCGATATCGCGACGATCAACGAACATTTCACCTATGATGATAAATCGACCCAGGATCGCGTCTGGACTATTCAAATGGGCGAGAGCGGAAACTTTACCGCAACTGCACCCGATGTGCCCGGTGTCGGCAAGGGCTGTAACTCAGGGGCGACGATACAAATCCGCTATCCGATCACACTGCCCGAAGACGTGGGTGGGCATACGTTGCAGACAGTCGATTGGATATACCTGACGCCCGAAGGGACGCTGATCAACCGCAGCCAGTTCCGCAAGTTTGGGTTCAAGGTCGCAGAACTGGTCGCGACAATCCGCAAAAGGGAAACGCAATGAAATCGTGGCAGGGCAAGCGGTACTGGCTGGTCGGCGCAAGCGCGGGCCTGGGAGAGGCGTTGGCCCACAAGCTTAGCCGCGCCGGTGCCGAGGTGATTGTATCTGCACGGTCAGAGGATAAGCTTGCCGAGCTGGTCAAAGCGCTGCCGGGAAAAGCCAGTTTTGAGACCATCGATGTGCAAGATATCGACAGCGTGCGCGCGGCGGCCCAAAACGTGGGCGACGTCGATGGCATCGTGTATCTGGCCGGGGCCTATTGGCCGTTCGGCGCGCAAGAATGGGAAGCAGACCACGCCACGACAGTGATTGATGTCAATTTGACCGGCCTCGTCCGGGTGATGGGCGAAGTCGTCCCCGGTATGGTGCAGAAAAATGCCGGTCACATCGTCATCACATCTAGCCTGACCGCCTTTCGCGGGCTGCCAAAATCAATCGGATATACGGCATCCAAAGCGGGGACGATGTCACTGGCAGAATGCATGTACGCAGATCTGCGCAAGACCGGCGTTCAGGTTCAGGTGATCAACCCCGGCTTCATAAAAACGCAACTAACAGATAAAAACGACTTCAAGATGCCGTTCCTGATGACGCCAGAAGACGCCGCACAACAGACCTTTGATCACATGAACAGCGACCGGTTCAAGAAAAGCTTCCCCTTCACATTCTCGCTGCTGTTCCGCTTTTCAAGGCTGCTGCCGGACGCGCTGTACTTCCGCCTGTTCAGCTAGACCAATCCAAAGCTGTCGTCTTGCGACGACGCTATATCTTTTGCAGGCCCCTTGCTTCTCTGGCTCTTAAATATCCAAAAGATGCTCATTGAAAAGCCGCTTCGCCCGCTGCCAAACCGCTGTGTTCTCCCCAAGCCCCTGCAACGTCGGAAGCAGTTGCGCAGCGTAATCTTCAGAGCTTTCCAGTGGCAGCATTGACGGGAGGTTATCAATCGCGGTGACGTCCAATGGCGGGTTTTCATGAACCCGCAGGGCAGGGGCTTCCCAACTTGTCGCTTCGCTATAGATCGGTACGGGATTGAACGTGCTGTCGGGATCACAGGCGATATCTCCGACCACGCGAAGCTGGCGTTCTGCGGTGAGCGCTGATTTCGGGACAAAGACCGGCGTGTTCGGTCCGGCAAGGATACAGTTAAAGAACAGCGTATGGTTCAGGATTTCCGGAAATGGCCCGCCACTGGCGGTTTCCGCCATATCCCAACCAGTCACAGGAATGCCCAAGCGCTTGCATAGATCCGAGGCACCCGTGCCGACCCGGCCAAGCGCGCCGATCACCAACGCGTCCAGATGGTCCGTATCTAACGGTGCAAGTGCTGTGCGTAATTCATGGGTCAGCTCATCGGCATTGGCTGATGGCGTGATGGGTGCGGCGACTTCGCCACGTGCCTGAGCGGCCCAGCATTTGACAGCAACAGCAGCCCCTGCGAAACCCGCCCAATACCCAAAGGCGGCGACGCGGCGGCCGTCATCATTGGTCAGGTATTCAAGGTCATACAAGGTGCCACCGCCGGCTTTGAAACGTTCGAGCAGGATACGGCCCGCAGATTGCCCTTTGTAGGCATGGCCGAACATGATGTGCCGATGTGTCAGCGGATGGCCGTCGGCGGGCAGCTCTTTTAGGCCAAAGATGATCGCGTCGGATGGCGCATCAGGCCAGCTGAACTGCGGTGCAATTGTGCATCCGACCTGCGCATAGGCGTCGGTGGGGATCACGCGGGTATCTGATGCCTCAACCGTGACCTCAAAGCCGCGTTCTAGCAGGCTCGCCGCGCCTGCGGGGGTGATACCGACACGGGTTTCATTGTCGCGCTGTTCGGCGCGGACCCACAGATGCGTTTGTGTCATAGCATGGCCTTTTCACGGATGGTTTTGACGCTCTGCCGCGCCTCCATATTTGTCATGAAGTGTTGAATTTTCGGGTAGTCTGCGATGCTAACACCGTCGCCTTCCAGCCAGGTGCAGACAACGAACAGATAGGGATCGGCGATGCTAAAGCTTTGCCCCAATACGCTGTCCCCGCGCAGCAGGTGAGTTTCCACATATGTTGCGCAGGCGGCCATGGTCTGGGGCACCATCGCTGTCATGTCGTCAAAGCTGGATTGCTGGCTGGCCCATCTGGACCCGCGCATTTTATGAGCATGGGCGACATGCATGGTCGAAGCCAGATAATACATCGCACTGCGCATATGCGCGGCAAGCGCGGGGTCCGTTGGGATCAGCCCTGCTGACGGGGCCACATCCGCGATATATTCCAGCAACGCCCCAGTTTCGGTCAGGACCGTGCTATCTGACAACACCAATGCGGGCACGCGCCCCTTGGCATTGATCGCCAGATAATCGGGCTGGGTTTGCTCGGCTGATTTGAAATCTACCTTTACCGCCTCATAAGGCAGCCCTGCTTCCTCAAGCGTAAGGGCAACGGCAATCGAAATCGTGCCCGGCGCGTAATAAAGTTTTAGCATTGCCTGGCCTTTCAAATATGGGTTTGCGCGGTGCGCCGGTCTGGCGTGTCAAGATGCGGCACCGCGTTGAAAAGCACCGGCGACCAGTGCCCCCCAATCGGGAAAAGCCGGTGCATCGAGGTGTTCATGATGGCCAAGGCCATGCGTGACATCGCCGGCAGCCCCAGCCCCATCGCCTGCGCCATCGCCATCGAGATTAGCCCCCCGGAGGTGACCACAAGCGCGGGCCCGTCGCCTTGGGCGATTTCCTCAAGGACGGATTGAATGCGGCTTTCAAAGTTGGCGTAGCTTTCGGGAGGGTTGTCGAGATCGTCGTTCTTCCACGTCTCGAATATCAGCGGCAGGTGGGTGCTGAACCCGTGTTGATCTTCAGGGATCGGTATGCCGTGTTGCTGTTCCATAATCGTGGCTAGGGTGAAGTATTCAAGCTCGTTCAGGCGTGCGTCGCGGACGGGCTCAAGCGCTGTGTTCATCCCCTCGGCTGTCTCAATATGGCGGCGCAACGTGCCGGTATAGAGCCGGGTGTGATGTGTCTGAGAATGGCGCAGATGGTCGCCCAGCCATGCGGCTTGCTGATGACCCAGCGGGCTAAGCTTGTCATAGCCTGCCTCGTCTGTGGCACCTGAATTGGCTTGGCCGTGGCGGATAAGGGTGATGTGGGACATTGGCGCGCCTTTTGCTGTTGCAGCTTTGATAGGGAAGGCTGGCACCGGTTGAAAGGGCCGGAGCCTTCGGCGAGGATATTTTTTAGCCAGAGAAGCGGGGGGACGCGTATCGGAAACAACCGTGGCGCAAAATCGGGGTGGGGCGTCGGGATTGTGACTGCCGTCGATTTTCGATGCGGTCTATGCTAAGCAAGCGCGTTGCAGGAGGAACCCCAAATGGCTGAAACAATTTCATTTACGCTGGACGGCGAAAAGGTTGAGGCCGAGGCCGGGATGACCATTTGGGAAGTTGCCAACGGGCGCGGTCTGAAAATACCGCATCTGTGTTATACGCCAGAGCCGGGGTATCGCCCCGACGGCAATTGCCGCGCTTGTATGGTTGAGATCGAGGGCGAGCGGGTTTTGGCTGCATCATGCCTGCGCGAGCCCGCCGAGGGGATGGTTGTGACCACCAACAACGCGCGCGCCGAGAATGCGCGCAAGATGGTGATGGAGCTGCTGGTGACGGATCAGCCGCCGCAAGATGTCGCCCATGATAAGTCGAGCCATTTGTGGGATATGGCAGCGCTTGAGGGGGTTGAGGTCAGCCGCTTTCCCAAGTTGGAAGAGGGGCGCATTCCGCTGCTGGATGACAGCCATGTGGCGATGCGGGTCAATCTGGATGCCTGCATTCAGTGCAACCTATGTGTCCGCGCCTGTCGCGAGGTTCAGGTGAACGACGTGATCGGTATGTCGGGGCGGGGGCATGACAGCTATCCCACCTTTGATATGGCAGACCCGATGGGGGCGTCGTCTTGTGTGGCTTGCGGCGAATGTGTGCAGGCTTGCCCGACCGGGGCCTTGATGGAGGCGACGGTGGTCGATGCCGATCAGGTCGGGGATCGCGCGGATTTCGACAGTGAAGTCGACAGCATTTGCCCGTTCTGTGGCGTGGGCTGTCAGGTGTCGCTGAAGGTCAAAGACGGCAAGATCAAATATGTCGAAGGCATCAACGGCCCGGCGAACGAGGGCCGCTTGTGCGTAAAGGGGCGGTTTGGGTTTGACTATATCCACCACCCGCACCGGCTGACCAAGCCATTGATCCGCCGGGAAGATGCGCCAGCCAAGGGTTTGAATGTGGACCCCGGCAATTGGCACACGCATTTTCGCGAGGCGTCATGGGACGAGGCGTTGGATTTTGCCGCCAATGGCATGAGGAAGATCGGCGGGCGCGGTGTTGCCGGGTTCGGGTCGGCCAAATGCACCAACGAGGAAGCCTATCTGTTCCAAAAGATCATCCGCCAAGGGTTCGGTCACAACAACGTCGATCACTGTACGCGGCTGTGCCATGCGTCATCGGTTGCGGCGTTGATGGAGAATGTCGGATCGGGGGCCGTTACGGCCACGTTTAACCAGATCGAAAACGCCGATGTGGCGATTGTGATCGGGGCAAACCCGACCGAAAACCACCCGGTGGCGGCCACGTTTTTCAAGCAATTCGCAAAGCGCGGTGGCAAGCTGATTGTGATGGACCCGCGGGGCCAAGCGTTGAAGCGTCATGCGTCGCATATGCTGCAATTCCGTCCCGGCACCGATGTGTCGATGCTGAATGCGATCATGCATGTGATCGTCGAAGAGAAGCTGTTCGATCAGCAATATATCGAAGCCTACACCGAGAATTGGGAAATCGAGAAGGCGCATCTTAAGACCTTTACCCCCGAAAAGATGGCCAAGATTTGCGGGATCGAGGCCGAGGTCTTGCGCGATGTGGCACGCACCTTTGCCGGGGCCAACGCCGCGATGATTTTCTGGGGTATGGGTGTGTCGCAGCATATTCATGGCACAGACAATTCGCGTTGCTTGATCAGCCTTGCGTTGATGACAGGGCAAATTGGACGGCCGGGTGCGGGTTTGCATCCGCTGCGCGGGCAAAACAACGTGCAAGGGGCGTCGGACGCGGGTTTGATCCCGATGTTCTTGCCGGATTATCAGCCGGTTTCGGATGATGGTGTGCGGTCGGCCTTTACCGAGGTTTGGAAAAGCGACGATTTCAGCAGTAAGAAGGGTCTGACGGTGATCGAGATCATGGATGCGATCCATGATGGCGACATCCGCAGCCTGTATGTGCTGGGCGAAAACCCCGCGATGTCGGACCCGGATGTGGACCACGCCCGCGATGCCTTGGCCCAACTGGATCATCTGGTGGTGCAGGATATTTTCCTGACGGAAACGGCCAATTTCGCGGATGTGATTTTACCGGCATCGGCCTTTGCCGAGAAGACGGGAACGGTGACGAACACCAACCGTCAGGTTCAGATGGGACGCACCGCCGTGGCACCGCCCGGTGAGGCCAAAGAAGACTGGTGGATCGAGGTTGAGCTGGCCAAACGGCTGGGTCTGGACTGGACCTATACGCACCCCAGCGAGGTGTTTGCCGAAATGAAGCTGAACATGACATCGCTGAACAACATCACATGGGACCGGTTGGAGACAGAGGGCGCGGTGACCTATCCGTCGCTGAGCCCGGTTGACCCGGGGCAGGACATTGTCTTTGGCGATGGTTTCCCGCGCCAAGACGGGCGGGCACGTTTCACACCGGCAAGCATCATTGCACCCGATGATGTGCCGGATGAAGATTATCCGATGATCCTGACAACTGGGCGTCAGTTGGAGCATTGGCACACCGGATCAATGACACGTCGGTCGCGTGTGTTGGACGGGTTGGAACCTGAGGCGAATTGTTCTCTGCATCCATCCACCTTGCGCAAGCTTGGGGTGGCCCCCGGCGAATATGTGCGTTTGTCGACAAAGCGCGGGGCGATTGAGATTATGGCCCGCGAGGACCGCGCGGTGTCGCCTGACATGGTGTTCCTGCCCTTTGCCTATGTCGAAGCGGCGGCAAATATCCTGACGAATCCGGCTGTGGATCCTTACGGGAAAATCCCTGAGTTCAAATACTCGGCTGTGAAGGTCGAGCGGATCGCGGGGGCCGTCGCGGCCGAGTAGCGCGTCGTCTGATTGAGTGCCCTTCGGGCACATGCGATCTATTTTGGGGATGAGGGACGTTGTCCCTCAAACTCCCTAGGATATTTTTGAGCCAGAGAAGATGTGGGGATTTTTGGGTTTGCGAAAGCTGCAGTGATCAGGCCCGGAGGTAGCCGCGTCGTTCGGCGCGGTTGCGGTGACGGTCTGCGGCGCGGGATGCTTCGCGTAGGTTGCTAAAGCATTGCACCACGGCTTTGGGCCGCCCGCCGGCCAACCCCCATTCACGCATCACGGATACTTCGCTGAACAGATTCATCGCGATTTCAACGCGGTAGAACAACCGTCGTTGTGCGGTACTGTTCCGGTAAAGAAGGCATTCGATCATCTTGTGAATCTAGCTGTCATGTCGCGTGTAAAGCAACGAAAAATTGTAATGTCTTGGTCGGTTAGGCGACAGGTTTACGCATGGTGATGCTGGTCGGGTGATCATAACCGGGATGCGCCGTGCGGGCGTGTTCGCTGAACCCTAGCGCCTTGAAGGTCGCGTGATTGTCCATCAATTCGACCCGAGTCTGAAGCTCTAGCGTGGTGAGCCGCATATCACGGGCGCGGTCTGTTGCGAGGTCAATCATGTGGCGCGCGAGGCCAAGGCGTTGCTGGGTCGGTGCGACACAAACTTTGCCCAGATACAGGCTGCTGCGTTTGGGGGTCAGGATCATGCAGGCAACAGGCGGGGCACCGATGCACCAAATCTCGGCCTCGGATGCGGTTCTTTGCAAGGTGCTTTGAGTGACTGTTCCAAGGGAACTGGGTGGGTCGATCCGCCCTTCCATATAGGCAAAGCAGTCGCGCATGAGGGTCAGCAGGTCGGCCAAGGCCGGATCATCAGGACCCATTTGATAGGGGGTCATGTCCATGTCACGTCACCTAAAAAGATATACCCGGCACCGTAAATTGTTTTGATCAGCTGCGGGTTTTTGGGGTCTTCGCGCAGCTTGGTGCGCAGGCGGGAAATGCGGACATCCATGGCGCGATCAAAGCTTTCTGACGCCACGCCGCCAAGGCTGGATTGCATCTGTGCACGGCTGATCAGGCGCTTGGGCGCGTCCAGAAACAGGCGCAAAACCTCGCCTTCGGCGTGAGAGAATGTGGTTTCGGTGCCTGCTTCGTCTTCCAGCGTGTAGCGCTCGAAATGGGCGGTCCAGCCGTTGAATGTCGCGACATTGCCTGTCTTGGTTGCGGGTTTGACGCTGCGCATACGGGCGCGGATGCGCGCGACAACCTCGGCCGGGTCGAAAGGTTTTATGATATAGTCATCGGCCCCAAGCTCAAGCCCGGTCACCCGATCCTGTACCTGCGCGCGGCCCGAGATAATGATGACGATCGCACCGCGCTCTAACGCCAAGCGGTGCACCAGCGTCAGCCCATCGGTATCGGGCAAGGACAGATCGACAAGGCAGACATCGGGCGTATGGGTCGCCAGTGCGGCCTCGAACGCGCGAGCGCGGCCAAAGCTGAGGGTATCAAACCCGGCCTCTTCCAAGACATCTGCCAGCAGGCTGCGGATTTCTGGTTCGTCGTCCAGAATGGTGACAAGGGGGCGGGTCATTGGGCGGCCATTCCTTCGGGCGTGATCAGCGCGGTCAAATCTTTCAAATCAAACGGTTTGCGCAAGACGGGGGCAAGGGTTTGCGCCTTGAGAAACAACGGGTCATCTGCGGGAAGCGATGTCATCAATACCATGGGCGGTGCATCTGGTCCCAAACGTTGTGCCAGATCAAGGCCGGTTGCTTCCCCCATCAGTTGGATGTCGGACAGCACCAGCGATATATCGGGCAAATCGGCAAGCAAGGCGGTGGCTTCGTCCGCGCTGGATGCCTCGATCACGGAGTGGCCCATGCCCATCAGCATATCGCGCACCAAGGCGCGCAAATCGTCGGCGTCTTCGACAAGCAGCACCAAACCTGTCGTCGCAGGCACGGCAATGCGGTAAGGCAGCCGCATGGTAACCTGTGCACCGGTGGGGGTGTTTGACAGCCGCAAATCACCCCCGGCTGATTTCGTCATGTCATAGACCATGGGTAGCCCAAGGCCCGACCCTTCGGCCCCTTTGGTGGTGAAAAAGGGCGCGAAACCGTGTTCCAGCGCGGAGGCGGAAAACCCCGGGCCGTCATCCCGAAGGATGAATTCGATCCATGTGTCATGGACCAGCCGCACCTCAAGCGTGATCACACCCGCCATACCGCAGGCGTCGCGGGCGTTCAGAATCAAATTCAGCAACCCGTCTTGCACCAATCCGCTGTCCAGCAACACAGGGTGATCGGGCATTTGATTGTTGATGTGCAATTCGACGGCTTTCGGCAGCGTTGGTTTGGCCAACAGGCTAAGGTCAGACAGCATGCTGTCGATCATTGTGGCCGTAGGGCGCAGCGGGCGGGCACCAGTCATATCCGCAATCGTGCTGAGCAGGGCACCGCCGCGCCGTGCGGCAGCCAAGGTGCCTTCGATCAGGGGGGCGGCAGCGGCGGGCAAGGCATCTATACGGCCCAGTCGGGATTGCAGCCCCAGAATAATGGTCAGCAGGTTCGAGAAATCATGCGCGAGGCCGGAAATAACCTGCGCTGCGGATTCGCGCCGCCGGGTTTGTTGCAGGGCGGTCCGGTTTTGTGTTTCTTCGGTCACATCCATCGACAGAATATAAACACCGCCGTTGTGATCGGGGGTAAAGGCACCACGGATGCGGCGGGCGCTGGCCTCATCCGTAAACTCGACAATTGATTGCTTGCCCGCATAGGCCTGCGTCAAGGACGGGGTGATGCTATCGTGGGCTTGGGGGCCCAAAATCTCGCGAATTGTGTGTCCGACCAGTTCGGTGGGCCGCCCGGGCATCACCGCAGACAAGCGGCGGTTGGAATAGGTATAGCGGCCTTGGGCATCCACATGCGCAATATGCGCGGGCATCATTTCGGTGGTCAGACGGGTGCGCGCCTCTGACAGGGTTAACTGGCGCTTGGCCTCTTCCAGCGCGCTGTTCATCGCGGCCAGTTCGCGGTTGGTCGCGGCCAGCTCTTCGGCATGGGCGATGACCTGACCAGACAGCGCGTCCGAGCGGGCGCGCAACAGCGCCTCTTGCTGCTTGGTGCGTGAAATATCGGTATAGACGGTGACCCAACCGCCTTGGGGCAGGGGTGATCCTTCGACCGAAATCGTGCGGCCATTGGCGCGGGTGCGTTCCATATAATGCGCCTCGAACGCGCGGGCCTGAACAACACGTTCCGCCACAAATGCGTCGACGTCGGGCACATCACCATATTCACCGGCCTTTGCCAGATGGGTGATTGTTTCCTGAAACGTCGCGCCGGGTGTCACAAACGCGGACGGCAGATTGAACATTTGCTGGAACGGCGCATTGCACAGGACCAGCCGTAAATCCGCGTCGTAAATGGTTAACGCTTGGGCGATCAGGTTCAGCCCGGCAGCGGTCATCGCGCTTGTTTGCGTGTCGTTGAACTGCATCTGATCCCCCTTTCGTCGGTCAATGGCTATCACCATCCTTGGGGCTGCGCAAAGCCCGCGCAGGCAAAACGAACCCTGTAACAATTCGTAAGGATTGAGCAATCATTAAGAATAAGTTGACGCACAGACTGCGATCAACATCATGGTACGACATCAGAATCGCACCAGCGATCGACCTGCCGATAAAGAGCAGGACTTGGGAGGAAGATATTTGGCTTACAAGCTTGTAAGCGCCGACGGACCACAGTCCGTGCCGGCGCTGCTGCATCGCAATGCAGAGCAATTCGCGAACGCGCCTGCGTATCGCGAAAAGGAATTTGGTATTTGGCAAAGCTGGACCTGGTCGCAAACGCGCGACGAGGTCGAAGCGCTTGCCCTTGGCTTGCTTGAGCTGGGCGCCAAGGAAGGTGATTTCATCGCCATCATCGGCCGCAACCGCCCCTATCTATATTGGGCGATGATGGCCGCCGAGATGGTCGGGGCGGTGCCGGTGCCGCTGTACCAAGACGCCAACGCCGAAGAAATGGCCTATGTGCTGGATCATTGTGGCGCGCGGTTTGTCGTGGCAGGGGATCAAGAGCAGGTCGATAAGGTGCTTGAGGTCCAAGACAAGCTGACCCAATTCGAACGCATCATCTATCTAGATCCACGCGGTTTGCGCAAATATGACCACGGCGCATTGAACCAATACGTTGCCGTGCAAGACATGGGCCGCAAGGCACGTGACAAGCATATCAAAGAGCTTGAGGCCCGTCAGGCCAAGCTGAATTACGACAGCACTGGCGTGATGCTGTATACGTCAGGCACCACGGGCAAGCCCAAGGGCGTTGTGCTGAGCAACCGCAATATCATCGAGACGGCCAAGTCGTCCTCTGAATTCGATAAGCTGCGCCAGACTGACGACATCCTCGCCTATCTGCCGATGGCTTGGGTTGGCGATTTCATCTTTTCGGTGGGTCAGGCGATGTGGACAGGGTTTTGTACCAACTGCCCCGAATCCGCTGACACGATGCATGTCGATCTGCGCGAAATCGGACCGACTTATTACTTTGCCCCACCGCGGGTGTTTGAAACGCAGCTGACCAGCGTGATGATCCGGATGGAGGACGCGAGCCGTTTCAAGAAATGGCTGTTCGACCGCTTTATGAAGGTCGCCCGCAAAGTTGGCCCGGACATTCTGGATGGCAAACCCGTCGGTTTGATGGACCGTTTGAAATACGGTCTGGGCGAGTTGATGATCTATGGCCCGCTGAAAAACACGCTTGGCCTAAGCCGCGTGCGGGTGGGCTATACGGCGGGTGAGGCGATCGGGCCTGAAATCTTCGACTTCTACCGCTCGCTTGGGATCAACCTGAAGCAGCTTTATGGTCAAACCGAAGCGACTGTGTTCATCACGGCGCAGCCCGATGGTGAAGTGCGCAGTGACACGGTTGGTGTGACCTGCCCAGGTGTCGAGCTGAAGATCGCCGATAATGGCGAGGTGTTTTATCGCAGCCCCGGCGTTTTCGTTGAGTATTACAAGAACCCCGAAAGCACGGCAGATACCAAAGATGCCGAAGGCTGGGTCGCCACGGGCGACGCGGGCTTTATCGAGGAAAGCACAGGCCATCTGCGCATCATCGACCGTGCCAAGGATGTGGGCAAGATGGCCGACGGCAGCTTGTTTGCGCCGAAATACGTTGAAAATAAGCTGAAATTCTTTCCGAATATTCTTGAGGCGGTTGTCTTTGGCAATGGCCGCAACGAATGCACGGCGTTCATCAATATCGACCTGACGGCGGTGGGGAACTGGGCTGAGCGTAACAATATCGGCTATGCGTCCTACCAAGAACTGGCGCGGCATCCGCAGGTGATGGACCAGATCCAAAGCCATGTGGAAGAGGTCAACGCATCCATCGCCGAAGACGAGATGCTGTCGGGCTGTCAGGTGCACCGCTTTGTTGTGCTGCACAAGGAACTGGACGCTGATGACGGCGAACTGACACGCACACGCAAAGTGCGCCGCAAGGTGATCGGAGAAAAGTTCGAAGACATCATCAACGCACTTTATGATGGATCACCGTCGGTCAGTACGGTCACGGAAGTGACCTATGAGGACGGGCGCAAAGGGTCGATTGCGGCCACATTGGAAGTGCGCGATGCCAAAGTATTCGCAGACAATCGCAAGAAGGCCGCGGCATGAACATCATGAGCGGCGCGTTCGGGCGCAATGGTTGCGCAGTGGATTTTAAGACCATTTGGAAAGAGGGTGTAGCATGAAGGATCAGGCTGACGGCTACGTCACAGCGGATGGTCGCCAGATCGGCCCGGTGGTGATGGAGATGAAAAACATCACCCTGCGGTTCGGCGGTGTGGAGGCGATCAAGGATATTTCGCTGGATATTCGCGAAGGCGAAATTCGCGCAATCATCGGGCCGAACGGCGCGGGGAAATCCTCGATGCTGAACGTGATCAGCGGGTTCTACGTCCCGCAGGATGGCGAAGTTTGGTACAAGGGCGCGCGTCGCGCACCGATGAAACCGTTTCAGGTCGCCCAGCAGGGCATTGCCCGCACGTTTCAAAACATCGCCCTGTTCGAGGGGATGAGCGTTCTTGATAACGTCATGACCGGCCGTTTGACCCATATGGAAACCGGCCTGTTCTGGCAGTCCCTTTGGAAGGGCAAGGCGGAGCGCGAAGAGACCGCGAACCGCGAAGTCGCCGAGAAGATTATCGATTTCCTTGAGATTCAGGCGATCCGCAAAACGCCGGTTTCACGTCTGTCCTATGGTTTGAAGAAACGGGTCGAACTGGCCCGCGCCTTGGCCGCCGAGCCGTCGATCTTGCTGTTGGATGAACCGATGGCAGGCATGAACGTCGAGGAAAAAGAGGACATGAGCCGCTTTATTCTGGATGTGAATGACGAATTCGGAACAACGATTGTCCTGATCGAACACGACATGGGCGTGGTCATGGACCTAAGCGACCGTGTGGTCGTGATGGATTACGGCAAAAAGATCGGCGACGGCACACCGCATGACGTGCGCAACAACCAAGACGTCATCGACGCCTATTTGGGGGTCGCACATGATGACTGATTTTGACCTAAATTTTGCGAATTGGAGGGTCTGATATGCCTGAGCAACTGGCATTTGCCCTAGAGGTAACCGCGAACGGTTTGATGGCGGGGGTGCTTTATGCGCTTGTCGCGTTGGGCTTTGTTCTGATTTATAAAGCATCCGGCATTTTCAACTATGCCCAAGGGGTTATGGCGCTTTTTGCGGCCTTGACCTTGGCCGGTATCATTGACGGTCAGGTGCCGTTTAGCCACTTGATCAACGCCATATTTGGCACCGATGTGCATCACTTTGGTTGGAACGTTCCGGCGTTTCTGGCGATTTTGCTAACAATGGTGGTGATGATCGCGCTGGCCTATGCCGTGCAGCGGTTTGTGTTTCGCCATCTGGTCGGGCAAGAGCCGATCATCCTGTTCATGGCGACCATCGGCTTGGCCTATTTCCTTGAAGGCGTCGGCGATCTGATGTGGGGGTCTGACATCAAATCGATGGATGTGGGGCTGCCGCAGGGCATTAACACATGGATCGATGAGACCACGTTCGAGTTCCTCGGCTACGGGTTCTTTATCGATAACCTTGATATCGTAGCGAGCATCATCGCGGCGTTGCTGGTCGTCGGTTTGGTGATGTTTGCGCAATACACCAAGCAGGGTCGCGCAATGCGGGCTGTGGCGGATGACCATCAGGCGGCGTTGTCGGTCGGTGTGTCGCTGAACTTTATCTGGATCCTTGTGTGGTCGCTGGCGGGGTTTGTTGCCCTTGTGGCGGGTATCATGTGGGGCACGAAATCAGGTGTGCAGTTTTCGCTGTCGCTAATCGCGCTTAAGGCGCTGCCAGTGTTGATGCTGGGCGGGTTCACCTCGATCCCCGGTGCCATCGTGGGCGGCTTGATCATCGGCGTGGGTGAGAAACTGTTCGAATTCCTGATCGGTGCGCCTTTCCTTGGCGGTGCGACTGAGAACTGGTTTGCCTATATGTTGGCGCTGATTTTCCTAGTGTTCCGTCCGCAGGGCTTGTTTGGGGAGAAGATCATTGAACGGGTGTAGTCACGGCAATCGTCGGACCGGGGCGTTGCCCCGGACCCCAGGATATAAAACCATTTGGAATGAGGGGCGCATCTGATGCTTTATCGTGAATCAGGGGATTTCAGCTCCACCTATGCAGAAGACAGCCAGACGTTTCCGATCAAGTTTGACCGGTATCGCTATTACTTTGTGCTGTTCATCGCCATTGCCGTGATCCCGTTTATGATCAACGACTATTGGGTAAATTCGCTTTTCCTGCCGTTCCTGATCTATGCCATTGCGGCGATCGGGTTGAATATTCTGGTGGGATATTGCGGTCAGGTCAGCTTGGGTACTGGTGGTTTCATGGCTGTGGGGGCTTATGCCTGCTACAAGCTGATGACCAGTTTCCCGGATGTTAGCATGCTGGTGCATGTATTGCTGTCCGGCCTTATCACAGCGGCGGTTGGCGTGCTGTTCGGTTTGCCGTCACTACGGATCAAGGGGTTTTACCTTGCGGTTGCAACATTGGCGGCGCAGTTCTTTCTTGTGTGGCTGTTTAACCGGGTGCCGTGGTTTTACAACTATTCGGCGTCGGGTCAGATCAGCGCACCTGAGCGCACATTCTTGGGCATCAACATCACCGGTGCGAATACCCAAGCTTGGGCGACATATCTGTTCTGTCTGATGTTTGTGATTTTCAGCGCCTATGTGGCCCGTAACCTGACCCGCGGGTCGGTGGGGCGCAAATGGATGGCGATCCGCGATATGGACATCGCGGCCGAGATCATCGGGGTGAACCCGCTGCGCGCCAAGCTGACCGCTTTTGCTGTATCGTCGTTCTTTATCGGTATTTCAGGCGCGTTGTTCTTTGCCATCTATCTGGGCGCGGTCGAGGTCGGCGAAGTGTTCGGCATTCAGAAATCATTCCTCGTGCTGTTCATGATCATCATCGGCGGGCTGGGATCGATCTTTGGCAGTTTTGCCGGTGCCGCGTTTCTGGTGCTGCTGCCTGTGGTGCTGAAAATCGTTGGTGTGGATTGGCTGGGCTGGCCCACAGATATCGTGGCGCATTTGCAGCTTGTGATCGTCGGGGGCCTGATTATCGTGTTCCTGATCGCAGAACCGCACGGCCTTGCCCAACTGTGGCGCGTGGCCAAGGAAAAACTGAGATTGTGGCCCTTCCCGCACTAGGGGGTGGCACATGGCGAGGGAGGAGAAACCTTGCCGAAGCAGACGACCGGGAAAACCCGGCACGATCGGACATATCCAAGGGAGGAAACACCGATGAACATGAAACTGAAACTGACCACACTGGCGCTTGGCGTCACGCTGGCCGCAGGCCCCGCAATGGCAGAGCTTGTCTTTCCATCGCTGAGCTATCGCACCGGTCCTTACGCCGCTAACGGCATTCCGTTTGCGGATGGCTACGCGGATTATTTCACCCTGCTGAATGAGCGCGATGGCGGCATTGGCGGCGAGCCGATCCGCATGATCGAATGCGAAACCGGCTATAACACCGAAAAAGGTGTGGAATGCTATGAAAGCACCAAGGGCGAAGGCGCGTTGGTCTATCAACCGCTGTCCACAGGCATCACTTATCAGCTGATCCCCAAAGCGACGGCGGATGGCATTCCTGTCCACTCGATGGGCTATGGCCGGACCTCTGCCAAAGACGGTTCCGTGTTCAAGAACGTCTTTAACTATCCTGCGAACTATTGGGATGGCGCATCTGTCGCGATCAAGCACCTGCTGGACGTGAACGGTGGCAGCCTTGACGGCAAAAAGATCGCATTGGTTTACCACAACTCTGCCTATGGCAAGGAACCAATCCGCACGCTGGAAGAACTGAGCAAAAAGCACGGTTTTGAATTGTCCTTGCTACCCGTTGACCACCCCGGTCAGGAGCAGAAATCGCAGTGGCTGCAGATCCGTCGTGAAAAGCCGGACAATGTGATCATGTACGGTTGGGGCGTTATGAACCAGGTTGCCGTTCAGGAAGCCGCAAACATCCGCTACCCAATGGACCAGTTCATGGGCATCTGGTGGTCCGGTTCTGAAAACGACGTGCGTCCTGCTGGCGAAAAGGCCAACGGCTACAAAGCGTTGACGTTCCACAACGTGGGCGATGACTTCCCGGTATTTGACGACATCCAGAAATATGTTGTCGATTCCGGCAAAGCGGCCGGTGCAGGCGACCAAATCGGTACAGCTTTGTACAACCGTGGTCTTTACGCTGCGATGCTGGCCGCCGAAGCTGCAAAAACAGCCCAAGGTATCCACAACACCAAGGCGCTGACACCTGCACAAATGCGTGACGGTATGGAAGCATTGGAGATCACCGAAGCGAAGATGGCCGGATTGGGCCTGCCGAACTTTGGTCCCGAGTTCTCGGTCTCTTGTGAAAACCACGGCGGTAACGGCCTTGTTGCTGTATCCCAGTGGGATGCCGCTGCCGACAGCTGGAGCTTGATCACAGGCTACGAGCAGTCCGACCAAGACGTGCTGACACCGCTGATCGCAGAAGACGCGGCTGCATTCGCAGCTGAATCCGGTATCACGCCGGGCTGCTAAGTTAAGCCTTTGACTTGGGATGCGGCGGCACAGTCGCCGCATCCCGACAACCGCCATCTATGAAAGAGACACCCATGCTGGACGCCACCCCAACGCCCGACGCGCAGGTCGAGACCCTTCTTGAGGTCAACAATATCGAAGTGATCTATAACTCGGTCATTCTGGTGCTCAAAGGCGTGAGCCTGAAAGTCCCCAAGGGTGGCATCACGGCCTTGCTTGGCGGTAATGGCGCGGGCAAAACGACGACGCTCAAGGCGATTTCGAACCTGCTACATTCCGAACGCGGCGAGGTCACCAAAGGGTCGATCAAATACCGCAACGAACCAGTGCACAGCTCGGACCCAGCCGAGATGGTAAAGCGCGGTGTCGTACAGGTCATGGAAGGCCGGCATTGTTTTGAACACCTCACCATCGAAGAGAACCTGCTGACCGGGGCCTATACCCGCAACGACGGCAAGGCGGCAATCGCCCGTGATCTTGAGATGGTGTATGATTATTTCCCACGTCTGCGCGAACGGCGTAAATCGCAAGCGGGCTATACCTCGGGCGGCGAACAACAAATGTGCGCGATTGGCCGCGCGTTGATGTCCCGCCCCGAAACGATCCTGCTGGACGAGCCGTCAATGGGCCTTGCCCCGCAGTTGGTTGAGCAGATTTTCGAGATCGTGAAATCGGTGAACGAAAACGAAGGCGTGACCTTCCTGCTGGCGGAACAGAACACCAACGTGGCCCTGCGGTTTGCGCATTACGGATACATCCTTGAATCCGGTCGTGTGGTGATGGACGGCCCTGCCGCCGATCTGCGTGAAAATCAGGACGTTAAGGAATTCTATCTGGGCATGTCCGACGAAGGCCGCAAATCGTTCCGCGACGTGCGCAGCTACCGCCGCCGCAAGCGCTGGCTCAGCTGATCCGACCTTTGCCGCCAACCTGAACTTCATATGAATTGCGAGTAAGCAACATGGCACAGACGTCCCACTTTGATCAGCTCGAAACCCGTAGCCCCGAGGCGCGCGCCGCCGATCTGGCGCAGGCTTTGCCCGCCCAAATCGCCCGCGCCAAAGCGTTGACCGGGTATGCCGGATCATTGGACGGCGTTGACCCCGCGACCATCACAAGCGCCGATGCGCTGGCCGCATTGCCGGTGCTGCGCAAATCCGAGATTGGCAAGGCACAGGCGGCTTCGGCCCCCTTTGGCGGCTTCACGACCAAGCCTGCGCATGCCTTTACCCATGTGTTCCAATCCCCCGGCCCGATTTACGAGCCGTCGTCCAACGCGCCTGACTGGTGGCGCATGGGCCGGTTCCTGCATGCGGTTGGAATTGGGGCTGGCGATATCGTGCACAATTGCTTTGGCTATCACCTGACCCCCGCCGGCATGATCTTTGAATCCGGTGCGCAGGCGGTTGGCGCTGCTGTTCTGCCCGCCGGAACCGGCCAGACCGAGCTACAGGTGATCGCCGCGCGCGATGTGGGCACCACCGCCTATGCAGGCACGCCAGACTACCTCAAGATCATCCTCGAGAAAGCCGACGAAATGGGCGTGACCCTTGGCATCACCAAGGCTGCCGTGGGTGGCGGTGCGCTGTTCCCGTCCTTGCGCGACTATTACACGGGCCGCGGCATCACTTGTCTGCAAAGCTATGCCACCGCCGATCTGGGTAACATCGCCTATGAAAGCCCCGCGATGGAGGGGATGATCGTCGACGAGAATGTCATCGTTGAAATCGTCACCCCCGGCACCGGAAATCCCGTGCCCGCTGGCGAAGTCGGCGAAGTGATCGTGACCACGCTTAACCCCGACTACCCGTTGATCCGCTTTGCCACCGGTGACCTAAGCGCCATTCTGCCCGGCACATCGCCCTGCGGCCGCACCAATATGCGTATCAAAGGCTGGATGGGCCGCGCCGATCAAACCACCAAGATCAAAGGCATGTTCGTGCGCCCCGAACAGGTCGCCGCCCTTGTCGATCACCACCCCGAGATCACCAAAGCCCGCGTCGTCGCGAGCCGTGCCGGTGAACAAGACGTGATGACCGTCCACATCGAATCCGACGGCGGCGATGCCGATGCCTACGCACAAACCGTGGTCAACGTGCTGAAGCTCAAAGGCAAGATCGTCATCGTGGCCCCCGACACCCTGCCCAAAGACGGCCTCGTGATCGAAGACCAACGCAGCTACGACTAACCCTATCGGGCTGCAACAGTTTTTGTTGGTGAAAGAGCGATGGAAAGGTCTATGTCAGCATTACTGCGAATGGGGCTTGGCAGTGGATAGCAAGAAAAAGGGGAGCCGAAGCCCCCCAATTTATTTAAACATCTGCAAATTTTTTGCCTGTGTTTATTTCGCTAATACGACCGATATTAACGTCAAAATCTGCGGCTATGCGACTTTGCATTTCCCCATCTTTCAAGCGTTTTTTAATAATCATGGCATCATTTGCCGTAAGGCGTTTGCTCGGTTCGCGGTTACTTTTAGTCATGTGGTTCTCCAAAATGGAGCCGGCACAGGGTTGACAAAAAGATCACATTGAGGGTATAACCCCCCTGTTAAAGCAGTCTTTCGCCCTGATGCGGCGTTTGATTTAAGCCACGAAACCCCTGGTCGGGTTTTGTGGCTTTTCGTATTCTACACGCAAGATATTGATTTGGCAACGGTGAATGACCGAACCAGCCCTGAGGGCCGCTGTGTGCCCGAAATAACGGGCATCTTGTATTTACGGTAGGTATATACATAAACTTCGACATCTGGCGATGTGCGGTTATTTTTTAGCACAATAATTGATGTTCTTCTATTGTTCGGAGGGTGATCTTCCAACGGGAAATCTCATGCGCCCAGAAGTGTGATCTAAAGCGTCGCAAATCACGGATAGCACCACCTCAGGCAGCTTGCCTTGCTGTCCAGCTTCTTCTCTGGCTCTTAAATATCCTCGCCGAAGGCGGCACCACGCCGCACCACGCACGACGATAATTTTGCCCATCCCGCTGGTATTCTCGACTAGAATAGTCGAAACCGAATTCATGACTATGCACCAGAAACCCCCTGCTGAATTTGTCGTCAAAGCCCCACGTGACGGGTTGCGGGGGCTTGCGACGGTGGCGGTCATGATTGCAGCCGCCTGCGCCTTGCCGATGCTTGCCGTGGTCTTGGCCGCATTGGTCGGGGGCACGGACACTGTGCGGCACTTGGTCGATACGGTTTTGCTGGGCTATGTCGGGACCACGCTGCTTCTTGTGATTTTTGTCGCTTTGGGCACGTTCTCTGTGGGGGTGGGGGCCGCGTGGCTGGTCACGATGACCCGCTTTACCGGCGTGAAAATCCTCGAGATCGCGCTGGTGCTGCCGTTGGCCTTTCCGGCCTATGTGTTGGCCTATGCCTATACCCATGTCTTGGATCATCCGGGCATTGTGCAAACGGTGTTGCGCGATGTGACGGGCTGGGGCCCGCGCGACTATTGGTTCCCCGAAATCAGATCACTGGGCGGTGCCGCCCTGATGCTGATCTTGGTGCTGTATCCTTACGTATATCTTCTGGCCCGCGCGGCGTTTTTGCAGCAGTCGGCCACGACATTTCTGGCGGCACGTGCCTTGGGTAGCAGTGCATGGGCCGCGTTCTATAAGGTCAGCCTGCCATTGGCGCGCCCGGCCATTGCGGGCGGCGTGCTGCTGACGGTGATGGAGACGATCGCCGATTTTGGCACGGTCGCCTATTTTGGCGTCCAGACTTTTGCCACCGGCATCTACACCAGTTGGTTTTCCCTGTTTGACAGGGCGGGCGCGGCGCAGCTTGCGCTTTGTTTGCTCAGCTTTGCACTGCTGTTGGCGATGCTTGAACGCATTCAGCGCGGCAAGGCCAAATATCACGATCCTTCGCGCCGCGCCGTGGCAATGCCGCCGGTGCAATTGACCGGATGGCGGGCGGCGGTGGCATTTGTGGCCTGCGGTGTGCCGGTGCTGCTTGGCGCGGTGCTGCCGGTTGTGATCTTGGTGTTCATGGGGCTGGGGTCAGAACAGGATCTGCTTAGCCCGCGTTACCTTGGCTTTATCCGCAACTCGGCCACATTGGCAGGGGTTGCGGCGGTGGTCACTGTGGCGGCGGCGGTTTGCGTGGGGTTCTTTCAGCGGCTGCGCCCCGGCACGCTTTCCAACGGCGCGGCCTATGTGGCGCGGTTGGGCTATGCCGTGCCGGGCGGGGTGATCGCTGTGGGGCTGTTGGTGCCGTTTGCGGCGTTTGACAACATGTTGGACGCGTGGATGCGCAGCACCTTTGACATCTCGACGGGGCTATTGGTGACAGGGTCGATCTGGCTGCTGGTCGCGGCCTATATGGTGCGCTTTTTGGCGGCAGCCTTGGGCGCGTATGAGGGCGGGCAGGCGATGGTGCATGCCAACATGGATTCGGCGGCACGGTCGCTGGGCGAAACGCCGATTGGCACCTTGCGCAGGGTGCATTTGCCGATCCTGACGCCCAGCCTGCTGACCGCGCTGTTGATCGTCTTTGTCGATGTGATGAAAGAATTGCCTGCGACGCTGATCATGCGGCCGTTCAACTATGACACGCTTGCGGTGCAGGCATATCGTCTGGCCAGTGACGAACGCCTAGAGGGTGCTGCGGTGCCGTCGTTGGTGATCGTGGCGATGGGCTTGCTGCCGGTGATCCTGATCTGCCGGCAGGTCGGACGGCAGCGTTAAACTTCGTAAACAACGGACGGGTTACGCCATTTCGGGGCTGATAAATAAAAGACCGCGCCGAAAATGCTTCGACGCGGTCTTTTGTTCTTTATCCGTAGGCGGCGTGGGTTATTCCCAGCCAACCGCGTTAAAGATTTTCTGTGCGGTCGGAATGTTCTCTGCCACTTCCGACAGGTTCACCTCATCTGCTTTGAACTCGCCCAGCTTGGCGACTGAGTCAGCCAGTTCCACACCTTCGACCGCTGGGAATTCGTCATTCCCGGCCGAGAAATAGGACTGCGCGCTGTCGGAGGACAGGTATTCAAGGAACTTCACCGCGTTGTCACGGTTTGGCGCGTTGGCCGCAACACCTGCACCGGACAGGTTCATGTGTGCGCCTGTGCCGTCTTGGTCAGGAAAGACCCAGCCGATTTTAGCGATATCGGCGCTGACGCCTGAAACGTCGGTGCGGATCGCGCGGGCAAAGTAATAGGAGTTGGACACAGCGATTTCGCATTCGCCCGACACAATGCCGCGCAGCTGGTCGGTATCACCGCCCTGAGGTGCACGCGCCATGTTGTCGACAACGCCCTGCGCCCATTCGGTTGCTTTTTCTTCACCGTGGTGGGTGACAAGCGCCGCCAGCAGCGTCTGGTTGTACGAGTTGGTGGACGACCGGATGCAGATTTTGCCCTTATACGCAGGATCGGCCAGATCGAGGTAGTTCATTGGCGGCGTATCTACCGTGTCTTTGGCATAGAAGATGATCCGCGAACGCTGCGAAAAGCCGAACCAGTTGTTGTCGGTGTCTTGCAGGTTGGCAGGAATGCGATCCTCAAGAATGTCGCTATCGACGGATTGCAGCAGACCCATGTTTTTGGCGCGGGCCAGACGGCTTGTATCCACCGTGATCATAACATCTGCGGGGGAATTCGCGCCCTCGGCTTCCATACGGGCAAGCAGTTCGTCGGCTTTGCCTTCGATCCGGTTGATGGTGATACCGGTTTGGTCGGTAAAGTCGGAATACAGTTTTTCATCTGTGTCGTAGTGACGCGAGGAATACAGGTTCAACTGTCCCTCGGCAAAAGCGGGCATGGCGACTGAGGCCAAAAGCACGGCTGTAAAAGCGGTTTTTGTCAGGGTCATGAGTATATCCATCTGTTTTAGTAAATTTACAATTTAAGTAAGAAACAGATTTGGCCTCTACAATCAAGCATTCTTGAGTAAAACAGTAGGGCGCGTTTTGCCGCCGCAGGGGCGGCAAAACGCAGTATTCTTAGGAATCAGACCCGATTTTGTCTTGGGTTTTGGTGTCGAAATCGCTGGCGTCATGACGCTCATGCAACTGCATTTCAGGCTCCCCAAAGGGTCGGTTCACCATGCGGCCACGTGTGACGGCGGGGCGCGCATCGATCTTTTCGGCCCATTTCATGACGTTCTTATACGACGCGACGTCAAGGAACTCGGCGGCTTCGTAAAGACGCCCCAGCACCAGCTGGCCATACCATGCCCAGATCGCCATATCAGCGATTGAGTATTCGCCCGCCATATATTCATTGTCGGCCAAGTGGCGGTCAAGAACGTCCAACTGGCGCTTGGTTTCCATCGCAAAACGGTCGATGCAATATTTGATTTTGACCGGTGCATAGGCATAGAAATGCCCGAAACCACCGCCCAGATAAGGCGCGCTGCCCATCTGCCAGAACAGCCAGGACATACATTCGGTGCGCTGGCTTGGGTCTTTGGGCAGGAACGCACCAAACTTCTCAGCCAGATGCAACATCATCGATGCGGATTCGAAAATGCGCTGCGGTTTGTCGCCGGAATGGTCCATCATCGCAGGGATTTTGGAGTTCGGGTTCACGTCAACGAAACCCGACCCGAACTGGTCACCTTCGCCGATGTTGATCAACCATGCGTCATATTCCGCACCCTTGTGACCTGCGGCCAGCAGCTCTTCCAGCAGGACAGTGACCTTGACGCCGTTGGGCGTGGCCAGCGAATACAGCTGGATCGGATGCTTGCCCACGGGCAGCTCTTTCTCGGAGGTTGGGCCAGCAACGGGGCGGTTGATATTGGCGAATTTTCCGCCGTTGCCTTGTTCCCATTCCCAGACGGCAGGGGGTGTATAGTCGGGCAGATCAGTCATGGAGGTCCCTCTCGGTTCAGTCATTTATGTCTGGTGCAGAACCTAGGCTGTGTGGGGGGGAGCGCAAGGGGCGTTCACTGCCGCGTGTACGTCGATAAACGCCCCACGCGATCAGATTGATTACCAGTAAACTGCTGAGTGATGGTGCGATGGCCGCCGAACCCGCCTCTTGCCCCAAGCTGATACTGACCACGATTTTAAGAAGCGTTCCGGCATTGATGAGCGCAAGACCATACCAAACGTTCCGTTGCCAAAACGCGTAGAACAGCAAGAACAGAAAGAGCGTGGCACCCACGGTCAGCGCGATCAAAGGCAATTTGTTGTCGTTGGTGAAAAACAGCTGCTCTTCCCATTTCAGGTATTCGCTCACCGCTGGGGATACCGTGGTTGGCGCATCGAACCAGAATAAGCTGGTCAGAAGAAGTGCCATGAACCCAAGGATATGCCAGAGTTTTCGCCGATACGCATAATAGGCGGCGGGAACGATGAATACAGGGCGGGAATACCACGAAAATAGGTTTTGGTGACGGTTCCACACCCATGCGCCCATGTCCGATCCGGACAGATAGGCGGACATGAAAATCCAGGCTGAGTAGGCAAGAACCGCCCCGATAAGCAGCAATACCAAGATATCAATTCTTCGCACGCTCACGTCGTTCATCTGGAATGCTCCATAAATTTGACAGAAACATTTTACCACAAATAAGGCGAAACGGTATGTTTGCCCGCTTCGGTTCGGTCACATGCGCCTGACTTTGGTGTGGGGGGCTGACTGAAGGACAGGGCAGCCTGAAAGCCACCCCCCCCAAACAAAAAAAGCCGCCCCAGAAGGAGCGGCCTTTTCTAATTGTCTGCAAGCAGTTCTTAACCCTGACGGGCTTTGAACCGGCGCTGCGTTTTGTTGATCACGTAAACGCGGCCTTTGCGACGCACAACGCGGCAGTCACGGTGCCGGTTCTTGAGCGAGCGGAGCGAATTGCGAACCTTCATGGTCGTTCTCCTGTGTCGTGGCGCGGGCCAGCGCCGGGTTGCGGGCAGCCCCGCGATTGCGAGGCCAATGAATTAGGTGGTGGGCGATACTGGGATCGAACCAGTGACCCCTTCGATGTCAACGAAGTGCTCTACCGCTGAGCTAATCACCCCCTATGTAACACGAAAACCGACGCCCCAAACAAAAACGGGGCGCGAAATTTCCGCGCCGATAGGGGGGCTATAAATAGAGTCGCAGGTATGATCAAGGGGTTTTGGCTTTGTAAAAACATGCGCTAGTATGGTTTTTGAAAGGTCCCTTCATGCCACACCCCTCATACGACGTCATTCACCCCGAGCAGAACCTGTCTTGTGTGGTGTTTGCATCCCCGCATTCGGGGCGCAATTACAGTGCTTCTTTCCTGAAATCCACCGTTTTAGACGATCATACGATCCGCTCGTCCGAGGATGCTTTCGTCGATGTACTGTTCAACGCAGCCCCGCATTATGGTGCGCCGTTTTTGATGGCCGGTGCACCGCGCGCCTATATTGATCTGAACCGCGCGAGCGAGGAGCTGGACCCCGCGCTGATCGAGGGGGTGCGCCGGCAGGGGCATAACCCGCGCGTGGCATCCGGCCTTGGGGTGATTCCGCGTGTCGTTGCGAATGGTCGTGCGATTTACCGTGGCAAGATCACGCTGGAAGAGGCGGAAAAACGTATCGATACCTATTGGCGGCCCTACCATGCGATGTTGCAGCGGCTGCTGAATGATGCACATCAGCATCATGGGCAGGCCGTGTTGGTTGATTGTCATTCCATGCCCCACGAGGCGGTAGATAGTGTGGCACGACAAGGGATGAAGCGGCCAGATGTCGTGCTGGGCGATCGTTTCGGGGCGGCGGCAGGCAGTGACGTGGTGGACCGGATCGAGGCCGCATTTACCAGCGCGGGGTTCAATGTCACGCGCAACACGCCCTTCGCAGGGGCCTATATCACCCAAGCTTACGGTCGGCCGTTGCGCGGGCAGCATGCGGTTCAGATCGAATTGGATCGGTCACTGTACATGAACGAGGCCCTCGTGCAGCCGAATGACAATTTCGAGGATGTGCAAAAGGCGCTGCAAACGGTTGTGGCCGAAATTGCGTTGATCGGGCAGGGCCGTATTCCCTTGGCAGCGGAGTAATCAGCGCAGCGCGCGGCCTTTGACGATGGCCTTGTCGCCGAAGCGGTTGCGAATCGCATCCGTCGCCCGTTCCGCCTTGCCGCGACGGCTGGCGTCGGGGTCCAGCAGGTCACCAGACAGATCCGCGCCATCCGCATCGCTAAGGTCCGAAATCCCGCAACCCAGCAGGCGATAGGGGCCGGGATCATTCAACTGGTCAAATAGTCCACGTGCGGTGCGGTAAATGCGGTCGGCCAATTGCGTCGGATCATACAGCGATACGCGCCGTGTGATCAGCGAAAAATCCGCGCGTTTAAGCTTGAGGACCACAACACGCCCCGCCAGATTTTTGGCCTTGGCCCGATCCGCCACCTTCTGCGCCATGCGCCACAGATGGCCATCCAGCAGCTCTGGGTCCGCTGTGTCGTCGTGAAAGGTGGTCTCATTACTGATTGATTTCATCGGCTCATGGGATGAAACGCGGCGTTTGTCTTGGCCGCGCGCAAGATGCCACAGGCGGTCGCCCATGCCGCCAAACCGCGCGATCAGATCGGTTTGTTCCCACCGCAACAGGTCGGAAAATGTTTGAATGCCCGCCTTGTTCAACGATGCCAGCGTGGCGGCGCCGACACCCCAGATCATGCTCACCGGTTTGTCGTGCAAAAATGCCATCGTTTCGTCTTGGCCGATGATTGAAAAACCATGCGGTTTATCCAGATCAGACGCGACCTTGGCCAGGAACTTGTTATGGGACAGCCCGATTGATCCCGTCAGCCCCAACTCGGTCTTCATGCGCCGGACCAGCTTGGCCAGCATCACGGCAGGCGGTGCGCCGTGCAGCTTAGTCGTGCCGGTCATATCAAGAAATGCCTCGTCCAGCGACAGCGGTTGGATGGCGGGGGTCAGTTCCTCCATCATCGCGCGGATGGCGCGGGATGCTTCGACATAGGCTTCCATACGCGGCTTGATGATTACGGCCTCGGGGCAAAGCTTGAGCGCCTGAAACATCGGCATGGCGGACTTAACGCCTTTGATCCGCGCAATATAACACGCGGTCGAGACGACGCCGCGCCGTCCACCGCCAATAATAACAGGTTTCCCGTTCAACGCAGGGTTGTCGCGCTTTTCGACGGACGCATAGAAGGCATCGCAATCCATATGCGCGATGGACAGGTCAAACAGTTCCGGATGAGACATCACACGGGGGCTGCCGCAAGCCGAACATCGGCGCGCGGGTGATATCTGGGTCAGGCAATCGCGGCAAACTGCGGGCATAAGGGATATATGGGCTTAGGGACGGTGCTGGCAACATACCGCAGGCCGTCGGGATTGAACATGGCGCGTCGGGACATGCGCGTTGGCCTTATACTTAAGTATATAGTGTAATGCGACACGGGCGGAAGGGTCCCCATGTGCGCTGAGGTATACTTCGGCCGCAGGTTCTTGCGACGTGCGACGGCGCTTTCGTCGGCATGCCTCAGATGATCTGAGGGGGCCGTTTAAAGACGCGCGGGGAGGGGGGAGGAAAAGAGCCCCCCGCAACCAGCGGGGGGAGGTGACGAACATCAGGAAGAACCAGTTCGTCGGGGAGTATCACCAAAGTAAGGTTGCCATACCATTGCCGGGACACAAAGGTAGAATTCCCGTATTACGACAGTAAAGCCGGGTCTGTTACCCATTAAGCACAGTCAACGATTAAAGGTGGCGGGATTAAGGCAATTCGGCCAGTACAGCGCGGGCTGCGGCGCTTGGATCGCTTGCTTGCCAGATCGGTCTGCCCACTACGATATGGTCCGCGCCGTCTTTGATCGCCTGATGCGGGGTGGCGACACGTTTTTGGTCGCCCAAGGCCGCACCTTGGGGGCGCACACCGGGGGTGACAATCAGCTTGCCCTGCGATTGAGGCAGCGCCCGGATCAGCGCCGCTTCTTGCGGCGAAGCGATGATACCATCGGCACCGGCCTCGAACGCGCGACCGGCGCGGGTCGCGACCAGATCGGGAATGTCGCCTTGCTGGATCAATGCCGCATCAAGGTCTGCGCGGTCCAGCGATGTCAGAACAGTCACGGCAAGGATTTTGGTCCGCGATCCTGCGGCCCCTTCCATCGCGGCGCGCACGACGTGGGGGTCACCATGGACGGTCAGGAAATCCAGATCGAACTGGGCCAGCCCGCGTACCGCCGCTTCGACGGTTGCGCCAATATCGAACAGCTTCATATCCAGAAAGACGCGTTTGCCGTGCTCTTGGATCAACTCGTTGGCAAGGCCAAGACCGCCCGTGGTCAACATCCCCAGACCGATCTTATAAAACCCGACGCTATCGCCCAGCTTTTGCGCCAGCTCCAACCCCGCGACAGCGTGAGGAACATCAAGGGCAACGATAAGGCGATCATCTGACATGGGGGACACTCCGGTTGTTGGGCAGGGGCAAACGGTTGTGCTTTACGGTGTCAGGCTGCTCATGTCCATTATAATGCAAGCCGGAAAAGGCAGGTACAGTTTTGGCGGTGCAGGTATCACGCCGCCCATCAAGTGTTTCAGGCAGCGCGCAGGCCTGACAGGCTGGCAATATGCGCAAGCCATGTTTTTGGGTCAAATCGCTGCCGTCCACCACGCGGCGGGGTGGATTGAAACTGCAATTCGCTGAACATTCCGCTGCGGGTCGCGTGACGCCGCTCGGCCTGTTTGCGCAAGCCCGCTGCGGCATCCGCGAAGGATGTCGAAATCGGCGCGTTGATCGAACAGGCGTATTTGCGAGAGCCGTCGGTGTCGTGGACAGTTACCAACGCCTCAAAGCTTTGCTCGGCTGCGTTATAGATTACATCGGTCATTTGAACTGGTCGGGTCTGCATGTCTCGTACCTTTTTGGTTCCAGCACCTGTCATCAGTGCGATGGGATGGTCCGTTGTCTTCTGCGATAAAAACGGTACTTCGGCCCAAAGGGTTCCAATCGCCCAATCCACACCGGCGGAAAGCCGCGAATTCGAATCTGCGACTAAAAACTTCGTATTATACAACGAGCCTCTTGAAACCATCGGCTTGCGATACTTGATTTAGGTCAAGGCCCACACACTGACGTGCTGATATTCAGGCGTCAAAATCATAGGGCGCTTAACTGAAAAGGAGAGAACCATGGACTTGAGCAAGTTCACGGAGAGATCGCGTGGCTTTATTCAGGCAGCGCAGACCATCGCGACCAGAGAGAGCCACCAACGGCTGATGCCAGAGCATCTTCTCAAAGCGTTGATGGATGACGATCAGGGACTGGCAACCAATCTGATTACCGCATCTGGCGGTAATGCACCTGCAGTTGTCCAAGCTTTAACCCTGTCGATGGGCAAGATGCCCAAAGTGTCGGGCGACGCGGCCCAAGTATATCTGGACAATACAACAGCCAAGGTTTTGGCCGAGGCAGAAGAGCTGGCCAAGAAGGCCGGTGACAGCTTTGTGCCCGTTGAGCGCGTTTTGATGGCGCTGTGCATGGTGAAATCCGGTGCAAAAGATGCATTGGACAGTGGTAAGGTGACGGCGCAAGCGCTGAACGCTGCCATTAATGATGTGCGCAAGGGTCGGACGGCAGACACAGCCAGTGCCGAAGAAGGCTATGAAGCGCTGAAGAAATACAGCCTTGATCTGACCGAACGTGCCCGCGAAGGCAAAATCGACCCTATTATTGGCCGGGACGAAGAAATTCGCCGCGCCATGCAGGTGCTGAGCCGTCGCACAAAGAACAACCCGGTTCTGATCGGTGAGCCCGGCGTTGGTAAAACAGCGATCGCCGAAGGCTTGGCCTTGCGGATCGTCGATGGCGATGTGCCTGAAAGCCTGCGCAACAAACGTTTGTTGGCGCTGGACATGGGGGCTTTGATCGCCGGCGCAAAATACCGCGGTGAGTTCGAGGAACGCCTAAAGGCCGTTCTGACCGAAGTGACCGAGGCGGCTGGCGAAGTGATCTTGTTCATCGATGAAATGCACACCCTTGTTGGCGCGGGCAAAGGCGAGGGCGCGATGGACGCGGCCAACCTGATCAAGCCAGCGCTTGCACGCGGGGAGCTGCATTGTATCGGTGCCACCACGCTTGATGAATATCGCAAATATGTCGAAAAAGATGCGGCACTTGCCCGCCGGTTCCAGCCTGTCATGGTCGAGGAACCTACGGTCGAAGATACCATTTCGATCCTGCGCGGTATTAAAGAGAAGTACGAACTGCACCACGGTGTGCGGATCAGCGACTCTGCGCTGGTGGCGGCGGCAACGCTGTCGCATCGCTATATCACCGACCGCTTCCTGCCGGACAAGGCAATTGACCTGATGGACGAAGCGGCCAGCCGTTTGCGGATGCAGGTCGACAGCAAACCCGAAGAACTGGACGCGCTGGACCGTCAGATCATGCAGCTGCAGATCGAAGCCGAGGCGTTGAAGAAAGAAGATGACGCCGCGAGCAAAGACCGTCTGGAAAAGCTGGAAAAAGAGCTGAGCGATCTTCAGGAAAAAGCCGATGCGATGACCGCGCAATGGCAGGGCGAACGTGACCGTCTTGAGGGCGCGCGCGAGCTGAAGGAAAAGCTGGACCGTGCGCGGGCCGAGCTGGACATCGCCAAGCGCGAAGGCAATCTGGCCAAGGCCGGGGAGCTTTCTTATGGCGTGATCCCTGATCTGGAGCGTAAGCTGGGCGAGGCCGAGGAAAGCGAAACCGACGTGATGGTGGAAGAGGCCGTGCGCCCCGACCAGATCGCAAGCGTGGTTGAACGCTGGACAGGTATTCCTGCGGGCCGGATGCTGGAAGGCGAACGTGATAAGCTGTTGCGCATGGAAGATCAGTTGCACAATCGTGTGATTGGCCAAAACCAAGCGGTCAAAGCCGTCGCAAATGCGGTGCGCCGTGCGCGGGCCGGTCTGAACGACGAGGCGCGGCCTTTGGGCAGCTTCTTGTTCCTTGGGCCAACCGGCGTGGGTAAAACCGAGCTGACCAAAGCCGTGGCCGAGTTCCTGTTCGACGATGAAAACGCGATGGTGCGGATCGACATGTCCGAATTCATGGAGAAACACGCCGTGTCTCGCCTGATCGGTGCCCCTCCCGGCTATGTCGGCTATGACGAAGGCGGCGTTCTGACCGAAGCCGTGCGGCGCAGACCCTATCAGGTTGTGCTGTTCGACGAGGTCGAAAAGGCGCACCCTGATGTGTTCAACGTGCTGTTGCAGGTTCTCGACGATGGTGTGCTGACGGATGGTCAGGGTCGCAAGGTCGATTTCAAGCAAACGCTGATCGTGTTGACCAGCAACCTTGGTGCCCAAGCGCTAAGCCAATTGCCCGAAGGCGGGGATATGGATCAGGCCAAACGCGATGTGATGGACGCAGTGCGCGGGCACTTCCGGCCCGAGTTCCTGAACCGTCTGGATGAAACGATTATCTTTGACCGGTTGGCGCGTGCTGACATGAACGGGATCGTCGATATCCAGATCAGCCGTTTGCTGAAACGTCTTGCAGGTCGCAAGATCGAGCTTCAGCTGGACGACGGTGCGCGGCAATGGCTCGCGGATGAAGGCTATGATCCGGTGTTCGGTGCGCGGCCGTTGAAGCGGGTGATCCAACGCGCGCTTCAGGATCCGCTGGCCGAGATGATCCTCGCCGGGGATGTGATGGACGGTGATCTGATCCCCGTGTCGGCAGGTGCCGACGGTCTGATCATCGGTGATCGGGTGGCGGCCAGCAACCGGCCAAAACCGGATGACGCGACCGTTCACTAAGCGACACTATATAATATACAGTATAAAAGGGCCGTGGCATTTGCTGCGGCCCTTTTGCGTTTTGGTGACAATAAGGTGTGATTGCTGAAATGTCGCCGCTTACCGTTTGGTCGATCCTGATCTGCGGACTATCTACTATATATATAGATGTAAGGAGCGCCCGAATGGCCAACCGCTGGATCAATACGCTGAAAGAAAAAGACGTGACCCCCGAGGGGCTGTTCATGAACCGACGGCAGATCATGGGCGGCGCATTGGCAGGGATCGGTTTGGCCGGGATCAGCAGCAGCGCCAGCGCAGCCCCCGAAGGGTTGGAACCGAACACCTACGAGGAGATCACATCCTACAATAACTATTACGAGTTCGGCACCGGCAAGGATGATCCGGCAAAATACGCAGATGCGCTGACCATTGATCCGTGGACGGTCGAAATTGACGGCATGGTCGACAAACCCGGTGCCTACGCGTTCGAAGACATTATGAAGGCGATGACCATCGAAGAGCGGCTTTATAAATTCCGCTGTGTCGAGGCGTGGTCGATGGTGATCCCGTGGAGCGGCTTCGAACTGGCCGATCTGTTGAATATGGCGGGCGTCCAGTCTGGCGCGAAATATGTGGCCTTTGAAACCGCATTGCGCCCGGATGAGATGCCCGGCGTCGCCTATCCGGTTCTGGATTGGCCCTATGTCGAAGGCCTGCGGCTGGACGAGGCAATGCACCCGCTGACGATTATGGCGACAGGCGTCTATGGCAAAGACATCCTGAAACAGAACGGCGCACCGCTGCGTTTGGTCGTGCCGTGGAAGTACGGCTATAAATCGATCAAATCTGTGGTGCGGATCACCTTGACCGATACCCAGCCCCCGACAAGCTGGAACAAGGCCAATGCCCGCGAATACGGGTTCTATAGTAATGTGAACCCCACGGTCGATCACCCGCGCTGGTCGCAGGCGACCGAACGGGCAATTGGCAGCGGGCTGTTCTCCAAACGCATCCCGACCGAGATGTTCAACGGGTACGAAGAAGACGTGGCAGCGCTCTATGCTGGCATGGACCTGACCAAAGACACTTAAGGCAAGGCAGGCGGCGTGGCGCATATCGTGGATCAGGTAAACGGATTTGTCCGCAAGGTCCCGACATGGCCTGTCTATATACTATGTGTTCTGCCGGTGCCGTGGCTGCTGTACCAGGCGCAGACCGGCGGTTTGGGCGTTGAGCCCATCAAGGCGCTGGAACATGAGCTGGGGGAGATTGCCCTTCAACTTCTTATTGTCGGGCTGACGATCACACCTTTGCGCAGATATGCAGGTTTGAACCTGATCAAGTTTCGCCGCTGCATCGGCTTGATGACCTTTCTATATGTATCGCTGCATTTGCTGGTCTGGCTGGTTCTCGATATCGGCATCCTCAGCCAGATCTGGGCGGACATTATCAAGCGTCCTTATATCACCATCGGAATGGCCGGCTTTCTGTGTCTGGTACCATTGGCTGTGACATCGAACAGCTATTCGATCCGCAAGCTGGGGCCGACGTGGCGCAGCCTTCACAAGCTAACCTATCTGGCTGTGATCCTAGGCGGGGTGCACTTCATCTGGCTGGTCAAAGGGTTTCAGGTTGAACCGTTGCTCTACATGGCTGTGATTCTGGGTTTGCTGGCGCTGCGGCTGCCAAAACGCCGAAAACGGCAGGCAATCTGATTTGATTCTGGCGGGCCGGGGCGATTCCAAGCCGATTCACCGGAATCGAGGCCGGAATGTTGGCGCAAACGGTCGCCCAGAAGGGTCGAGTCGCGGCGCGATCTGTGGATAACTCAAAAGGTTCCCAGAAAGATCCCGACCCTTACCTTTGGTAAGAGCAATAATCGTACCCAAACACCCAAAGACAACGCATCATTTGCCAATCAACATGCTGATTTTAAGTCAAAATTCAGGAAATGAAGAAAAAGTGCAATATTCCGAAAAAAGGGGTTGCGGGTATTTGGAACAAACCTTAGAACCCCCCTTACCGG